>CAVYIO010000015.1:207500-295181 GCA_963768565.1 Rhodothermales bacterium | reverse complement strand
CGACGCGGGTGGCGCACGCTACAATTCGTCGTACATCCAGGGTGTCGGCCTCGGGACAATCACCGACTCGCTGTCGGCCATCAAGTATCACGTCTTCGACCGCCGATCAACGAGTATGGAGACGTTGCTTGGAGCGCTTGCGGCCAACTTCTCTGGATCTGACGACCTCCGATCCGCGCTTCTGGAGGAAACGCCGCGATATGGAAACGACGATGACGATGCGGACGACGTCATGAAGCTTGTCTTTGAGGCGTTCTTCGATGCCGTCGACGGCCGGCCGAATACGAAAGGCGGGCATCATCGCATCAATCTTCTTCCGACCACCAGTCACGTGTACTTCGGCAGCGTCGTCGGAGCGACACCGGACGGAAGACTGGCAGGCGAACCGCTATCGGAGGGAGTGTCGCCCGTCCAGGGTGCGGACCGCAGCGGCCCCACGGCGGTGCTCAAGTCTGCCGCCAAGATCGACCATCTGAGGACGGGTGGGACGCTGTTGAATCAGAAGTTTACGCCTGAATTCCTCAGCGACCCGAGTGGTGTGGAGAAGCTCATGCACCTGGTGCGATCGTACTTCACGATGGACGGGCATCACATCCAGTTCAACGTCGTGACGGCCGGTATCCTTCGCGAGGCACAACAGCATCCGGAGAAGTATTCGGACCTCATCGTCCGCGTCGCCGGCTACAGCGACTACTTCGTCGATCTGGGTGAGGACCTGCAGAACGAGATCATCCGGCGGACCGAGCACATGGCGATCTAGGAACGGACGTTGACCCCGCGGAAGTGCTCGGATCGAATGCTAGTCGTGCTCCGCTCCATGCACATCGACGAGTCCGGCTTTTTCATTGCCCAGACCCTTCGCGGCCATCAGAGTTTCGATCTCACTCACCGTTTTGGGTGCCTTCGCGGACAGCACGACCGGATCGCCTTCCGTGATCAGCACGTCATCCTCAATCCGGATTCCGATGTTCCACCACTTCGGATCGACGTCGTCGGCAGGCGGAACGTAGATGCCGGGTTCGACGGTGATCACCGTGCCCGGTCGTAGCGGCCGTAGTCGCCGACGTCGTGGACATAGAGGCCCAGGTAGTGACTGGTTCCGTGAACAAAGAAGCGCCGCGACTCTTCCGCGGTGCCGATCAGACCCAGCTCCACCAGTCCGTCGGAGATCACGGCACGCGCCGCGGCATCCGGATCGTTGAACATATTGCCGGCCCGGGAGGCATCGATGCCCGCGTTCTGAGCGAGAAGTACGAGTTCATAGAGCGACTTCTGCTCCGGAGAAAACGTGCCATCGACGGGTACGGTGCGCGTGATGTCCGCGCTGTAGCCGTGGTACTCCGCCCCGATGTCCATCACGACTACGTCGTTCGCCTCCATTCGTCGCCGGTTGCTCTCGTAATGGAGTACTGTCGAATTCTCCCCGCTGCCCACAATACTCGGAAAGCCCGTGTACTCGGCACCATTTCTCCGAAACACATATTCGATGAGAGCCTCGATCTCATACTCGTGCATGCCGGGCTCAATTGACTTCATCGCTTCGCGGTGCGCAGCGGCGGTAATATCAATGGCGCGCTGCATGAGGGCGATCTCGTCGTCGGTCTTCACCATCCGGAGCTGCGCCAGTGCAGCCTGAAGCGTCATCCCGTCCGCATACTGTGAATCGATATTTTCTCGCCTCCATGCGATCCAGTCGTCATACGTCTGTGCCGCAACGAGGGCGTCAAACATGTCGCGTGACGTGCCCTCGAAGTTGTCCGCCTGTAGACGCGATGTCGCGAACATCTTCAGCCGATCGAACTGGTCGGCATCTGCCATCATCATGTACTGCCCCGCCATGCGCGCCATCCGTCCCGGTAGTTTCAAGCACCAGAGGATTCGCAACCTGTCTGAAGAAATTTACCTGCTCGAACAACTCCGACGCCTCCGCAACACCTTCGGGCAGCGCAAGATGCGCGAACCGAATGTCCTCCCGCTCGGCCAGCCCGCCCACAATCTCCTCAAAGCGATCGTTACCGACCGCCATCTGTACACCGAGTTGAGCCTTCGCGCGCTCGACGCCGAACCGACGTCCGGTGACCGACTCCATCATCGGGTTTCGGGACGGTACCATCAATACCTCCGTTACGATCTCACCGTCGACTTCAATACCGCCCGGTGCCAGCAGCAGTACACTACCCGACTCCGTTGTGCCGGTCAGATAGTAGAGGTCGCTCGACTGGCGATACTCGAAGGAGACATCGTTTTCCCGGTTGCGCTCGGCGGCGCCGAAAATGACGCCAACGGTGCCAGTCAGGAATTGCGGCGGACAACGCGGCCCTGCGTACCCTGGTGAAACGATGGGGCCAGAAGGTCCGTATCGTACCGAACGGGTGACTCCGGAAGAGCAGGTTGAGATAGTGCAATCTGTGCCGTGCAGAAGCAGAACGATAGTGAGAGTGATGCGCATTGGATCGGAAAGGTTTGGGAGTGACTGAAGGTGCGTCAACATCGGTACGAGGCCGTCGGATGTGCAGTTTCGGTATGTACGCGTTATCGCCCGGGCCGACGGGAAAAGGCAGGGATTGCATCGCGGGAATACGCCACCGGAACTCCTACCTTGCCGGCGACCAGAACACAGCACGAAAGCATGACGACCGACTGAAGGTGATTCTCATGTTCGTACCAGTAATCCACAATCGGGCGACATCCAACGACGACCACAAAGAGCTGGCAGCGGCCCTGAAGCTACTCGCCGGTTATGAATGCAAGCGCGACGCCCAGCAGGCGCACACGATGCTGGTACGGCTCACCGAGAGTGATCGCAGGGACATTTCCGAGGACGCCCGCACCGTGTTGAGTGAGGGGCTCAGGAAGGACTGGTTTGAGGATCGGAAGCCGTTCTACCAGGATCTGGTGGCGCTCGCCAGTAAGTCCGTGGAGTGGTCGCAGCGTGAATGCGTTGTCCCGGATCTCGATACCTGTGGGCCTGCTGGCTCTTCTGCTCGGAGGGCTCGTGTTCTTCTACACGGAGGCGGGTGGTGCCGGCGAGCTCGACATGTCGTGGGTGATCATCGCGATCGGCGTCCTTGCTGTGGCGCTGGCGGGAGTTTTCGCGCTGAAGCGATACTAGCAGTCTAGCGCCCGCGCATTGCGCGGTGGATGTACGCGAGGCCACCAGACGACAGGAGAATTACGGATAGCCGAGCTGCGTCAGCAGGTCTCGGAATCGGGGATCTTCGCGGATGGGATCGTAGATCTGCCAGTTGAAAAAGTACAGAGTAGAAAAGCCGAGGGTACTGGCTTTCTTCAAAGACTCCATCGCCTCATCCGGCTCACCAAGGCCAATCAGAATCCATGATCTGACAAGTCCGGCATATTCCCCGAATCCCGGGGCATCAACCACCTCGAGTATCGCGCGGGCCTCGTCTGTGCGACCCTCCAGACCGGCGATCATACCCAGTAGCCCGATACAGTCCTCCTGACCGCAGTTCTCCACCTGCTCTCGTGCACGATTCAAGTCACCCATGCCAACGTAGGCGTGCCCAAGGAATACTCGGGTGTTCTCGAAATCGGGAAACAAATCCAGCGCTCGAAGTGCCTCTCGCTCCGCATCCTGATAGTCCCGCGAGCACAAATATGGGATTACCTGACTCGAGTTTATGATTGCCGAAAGAGGGTCAAGGGCCAACGCCCGTCTCATTTCCTGGAGTGACTCCTCGCATTCCCCGAACGCAACCAGTATTTCGCCCAACCACTGGTGCCCCGACGCGTAGTTCGGGTCAAGTTGCAGGCTCTTCTCAAGCAACGAACGAGCAGATTGTAGATCATGTTCGTACTGACCCACGGACAGGGCGAGTGCCGCATACCCCTCAGCGAGTTCCGGATCAATACTGATCGCACGCTCCGCAGCCGCTCGGGATGGCCCGAAAGGCCTCCGCAGCCGGCATATGGCCCCAGTCTGCAGAGATAGTGAAGGCGTCCGCCAACCCGGCGTACGCGCGGGCGTAGTCAGGATCAAGTTCAATCGCCTGCCCGAACAAGTTCGATGGAGTTTGCGAGGCCATTCTCTGTACGAAGGTTCCACTGTTGTCTCCCGCGCAGATAGAGCGTGTAGGCGTCGAGATTCTGAGTCCCGTGCTGAGTTAGCTGGGACGACTCAGCACCCGTAAGCTCAATCTTGAGCGCGTCTACGATGGAGCGCGTGATGTCGTCCTGCACCGCAAGTACGTCGTCGATCTGTCGATCATACCGTTCACTCCAGATCTGGAAACCATCCGCCGTGTTTATGAGCTCCGCAGTCACACGCAGTGCATCTCCGTCACGGCGGATGCTGCCCTCCAGGATCAGGTCGACATTGAGCTGCTCCGCAATCGTGCTGATGTCTACGTTCTTGCCCTTGAAGTAGAAGGCACTCGAACGCGCAGCAACTCGAAGATCCTTGAGCTTGCCGAGTCCGTACATCAACTCCTCCGCCATTCCATCCGCGATGTACTCCTGGTCACGACCCGGACTCAGATCCGTGAACGGAAGGACGGCGATCGCGCGTGGTTGCTCCGAACCGACACTTGTCACGGGCGCCGGCGGGCCATCGACCGTGCCGGAGTAATTGAGGAAGAGCCCGACGATAGCGACCAGTATCACGACCGCCAGCGCCGCTGCGGCAGAGAATAGTTGCGGCTTCGTCCAGCCACTCCGCTTTAACACGCCTCTTGATTTCGCCCGGCGTACCTCCGGAGGCAGCTTGAATATCTTCCAGCGCAGCCGAAAGCTCTGCGGCAGACTGATACCGGTTGGACGGATCTTTCTGCAAGAGTTCATCCACGACCGCTGCGACTTCGTGCGGCACCTCCGGCACGCAGCGTTTCAATCGGCGGATGCGGCTTCATTCAGGATGGCGTACGCAATCGCTGCGTCGTAGTCGCCCTCAAACGGACGCCGACCGGTCATCATCTCGTACAGGATGATTCCGAGCGACCACAGATCCGTACGGTGATCCACCGCTTCGTTTCGAGCCTGCTCCGGGCTCATGTAAGCTGCCGTTCCAAGGGTCGAGCCCGTCTGTGTCAATTCCAGTCCGCCCGCGAGCTTGGCCACTCCGAAGTCAAGAATCTTAACCTCTCCATGATCCGTGACCATGATATTGGCGGGCTTCATGTCTCGATGAACGATGCCTGCCGCGTGCGCGCGCTGGAGACCGCTGGCGAGCTGAGAGCCGATGTCTACACACTCCGCGACAGGTAGCGCACCATCCTGGAGCCGGTACTTGAGCGTCTGGCCATCATAGAACGCCATCACGATGAATAACTGCTTCGTGTCCGAGCCGGGAACCGGTGCCTCGCCGATATCAAATATCGAGCAGATGTTCGCGTGATCGAGTGCCGACGCCGCGCGCGCTTCCTGCATGAATCGCTGTTTGGCGTCTTCGTTGCCACTCATCTGAGGCGGCAAGAACTTCAGTGCAACGAGACGATGGAGCCGTGTATCCTCCGCCTTGTACACGATGCCCATGCCACCCTGTCCGAGCTGCTCAATGATGCGATAGTGCGATATGGTCGTGCCGATCATGCGCTGCTGCGGCGAGAGTCAATAATGTGGCGGTCAAATGGCGTGCGCAGAAGATACGCTCTTGATACACGTGGCGGACGACATATTGGACCGTACCGCCCGACTGACATTCCGGCGCCGATACGGGCCATGATGAGCCCGCGACGCAGAGCATCCACGGCGGATCTTGCCGCCGTCGATGTACGGAAAGCACGCTGGCGACACGCCGTCATACACCTGCCGTCGAAGCAACGGGGCGCAATCTTTGGCCATTTTAGCTGCAAAAAGCGCCGGAAATGGAGTTTGATTTGTTAACCAAAAGATTTAACTTGATTATTAAACCAAATAATTAACCCGCACTCACGGTCTTGTCGGCAGCAGAAACCACAGATCTCAAGGCACCGGCCAACGCACTCGACAGCGAGCAGCAGATCCTGGAGGCCGCCCTCATTGTGTTCTCAAGGAAGGGCCGGGACGGCGCACGCATGCAGGAGATCGCCGACCTTGCCGGCATCAACAAGGCCCTCCTCCACTACTACTTCCGCTCCAAGAACGGCCTGTACGAGCGCGTCTTCGCCCACGTCCTCGAGAAGCTCGTAGAATCGTTTGGAACGAGATTGAGCGACGCGCAAGATTTCGCCGATCTGCTACGCGCCGTCATCGACGGCTACATCGACTTCGTCGCCGGCAACCTGGCGGTCATGCGACTGATGGTGACGGAACATCTCGCAGGCGGAGAACGAATCGCAGAGCGACTCGGAATGATGATGCAGTCAACCGACTCGCCTCCCCGGATCTTTGTCGAACGCATGAGTCAGGCCGCCGCACGCGGTGAAATCCGGCACGTCGATCCGCACCAGACGCTCATTACGATCATCTCCAGCTGCGTCTTCTTCTTCCTCATCTTCCCCACCGTCGAGGCCATCGTTCCACTGGCGAAAGCCGACCGTTTGGCTTTCATCCAGGAGCGGAAGGAGCATCTGTATGACCTGATCTCGATGTCGCTCCTGCCTGACACGTCCGAAGGTCGAACGAATCCAGAAAGAGAAACCCCAACGGATCGATGACTCTTCTGCTTGCCCTCTCACTATTTGCCGCGCCGAGCGACACACTGAGCCTCGACCAGGCGTATCAGTCTGCCATCGCGGCCTGGCCGCTACGTCAGCAGATCGCACTCCAGGAATCGATCTCGGAACTCCGCACGCGCAACATCGGCGTCCGGCTTCTTCCGGCGATATCCGTCCGGAGTCAGGCCCTGTACTATTCCGATGTCGCGGAGGTGAGCCTGCCCGGAGCGGGTGGATCCCTGCCTCAGCCCAGCAACGACCAGTACAAGGTGGCTCTGGGCGTCGATCAAGTCGTGTACGACGGCGGCGTGACTGCGCAGCTGAAGGAGATCGAATCTTTACAACGCGATCTCGAGCAGGGTAAGATTGCGGTAGAGCTGTACAGGTTGAGGCAGCAGGTAGATGCCGCGTTCTTCGGAATCCTGACGTTCAAGTCGCAGGTGGAAGTGCTCGACCTGTTGCTCGCGGATCTCGAATCAAGACTACTGAAGATCCAGTCGCTGGTCGACAATGGCGTCGCGCTTCAATCGAACGCGGACATTCTCGCCGCCGAACTGATCAGCGTAGAGCAGCAGCGTATAGAGGCCGTAGCAAATCGCGAGTGGGCGTCGAGCGTCCTCTCCGAACTCATCGACCAACCCGTCGACGCCGATGATGTACTGATTCTACCGCCGCCGGAAGATCATCCGACTCCGCCACCGGGCCGCGACCGACCTGAGTATGACGTCTTCGATCTCGGTCGCAAAGCACTCGGCGGCCAGGCATCACTGATCAGTCGCCGGGACCGTCCTTATGTTGCCCTGTTCGCGGAGACCGCTTTCGGACGCCCTCCGGGCCTGGACTTCTTCGAGACGGACTTCAAGCCGTTCTACTCGGCGGGCATCCGTATGAACTGGAACCCCTGGAAGTGGAAGACAGGCCGTCGCGATCGCCGCATTCTCGACCTCCAGAAGAACCTGATCGACGCGGAAGAGCAGTCTTTCTCGAAGCAGATCGCGATTGCCGTGCAGAAGGATCTCAGTGAAGTACGGACCCTCGAACAGTTGCTTTCGCGCGACGAGAAAGTACTTACGCTTCGCGCCCGAATCTCGAAACAGGCCGCCAGTCAGCTCGACAATGGCGTGATCACCGCGAGCGAATACCTCACAGAGCGCAATGCCGAGAGCAGGGCGCAGCTGGCAATGCAACTCCACCGGATCCAACTATCCCGTGCCCGAGCGGGATACCTGACAACCATAGGAAAATGATGATGACGTGTACGGCTAATCAACGGACCTGTCGGCTTCGATTCCGACCGATCGCGCTTGCTGCTGCCCTGGTCCTGGCAGGCTGCACTGGTGGAGATGAACTCGCGGACGCCTACGGCAACTTTGAGGCAACGGAGGTCATCGTGTCGGCCGGCGCCACCGGACGCATCATGCGCCTGGATGTGACGGAAGGGCAGACCGTGGCGGAAGGATCTGTTGTCGGAATCATAGACACGGTTCAGTTTGCACTGCAGAAATCGCAACTCAAGGCGAGTCGGCAGGCGGTGCGCTCGAAGCTCGCCGGAGTCGACGCACAGATTGCTGTGACGACCGAACAGCGGCGCGTAGCAAACCGGGATCGCGACAGGCTCACGAAACTTCTCGCCGACAACGCGGCGACACAGAAGCAACTGGACGACGTTGATGGACAGATCGCCGTGTTGGATCGGCAGATCGATCTCGCGCGAACGCAACTCTCAACGATCCGTGCTGAAATGGTCGCGTTCGATGCTCAGATTGCGCGAGTCCAAGATCAGATTCAGAACGCACTGATCATCAATCCTACATCCGGTACGGTGCTTACAACGTATGCCGAGCCCCGGGAAATCACGGCTTACGGAAAGCCCCTGTACAGAGTCGCGGACCTGACCGTCATGGAGCTGCGCGCATACGTCAGCGGCGATCAGTTGCCGCACATCCGCCTGGGCCAGGCGGTGGACGTCCGCATCGACGAGACCCGATCCGAGAACAGGTCGATGGAAGGCGAGATCTCATGGATCTCCTCGGAGTCCGAGTTCACGCCGAAGCTCATCCAGACGAAGGAAGAGCGGGTCAATCTCGTGTACGCCTTCAAGGTGCGTGTCGAGAACCAGGATGGATCGGTGAAGATCGGAATGCCGGGAGAGGTCTGGCTCCCAACGAATTAGCGATCACGAGACCAGCACCAGGAGCCGCATTATGTCCAATCCCCTCGCCATCCACGCAACCGGACTGACCCGAAGCTACGGCAAGACTCCGGCGCTCGGCGGCGTGTCGTTCTCCGTCGACGAAGGTGAACTGTTCGGATTCATCGGCCCGGACGGCGCCGGAAAGACGACGCTCTTTCGCATCATGGCGACCCTCCTGCTTCCCGATGACGGCGAGGTGTTCGTTGACGGACTGCACGCCGTGCGTGACTATAAGAAGCTTCGCAAGCGGCTGGGATACATGCCAGGCCGATTCTCGCTGTACCAGGATCTCACCGTCGAAGAAAACCTGTCGTTCTTTGCCTCCGTGTTCGGCACCACCGTAGAAGCGAACTACGAGCTCATCAAGGATATCTACATCCAGATCGAGCCGTTCAAGAAGAGAAAGGCCGGACAGCTGTCCGGCGGAATGAAGCAGAAGCTCGCGCTGTCCTGCGCTCTCATTCATCGTCCGCGTGTGCTACTCCTCGATGAACCGACTACCGGCGTTGATGCGGTATCGCGTCAGGAGTTCTGGGAGATGCTGCTGAAACTCAAGGCCTTCGGAATCACGATCGTTGTGTCGACCCCCTACATGGATGAGGCCAGCCTGTGCGACCGTGTCGCGCTGATACAGGACGGACGACTGCTGGAGGTCGCAACGCCTGACGATGTAATGGCCGGATACGCGCGGCCGCTCTTCGCGATCAAGGCAGAACGAAGATACCCGTTGATCGAGGCGCTGCGCGGGTATGAACATGCGCATTCTGTCTACGCTTTCGGTGAGTATGTCCACTACACCGACAGGCGAAAGGATATCGATGCAGCGATACTGACGGACTTCGTACGGCGGCAGGGGTTTGTCCACGCCGAGGTCCATCCGATTCGCGCCGGCGTGGAGGATGTCTTCATGGAACTCATGACGGAGTAGCCGCGACCACCGTGCAGATCATTGAAGCAAACGACCTGACCAGGAAGTTCGGCGCGTTCACCGCCGTCGACCACATCAGTTTCTCCGTCGAGGCAGGCGAGATCCTGGGATTTCTGGGCGCCAATGGCGCGGGCAAGACGACCGCCATCCGCATGCTGACCGGATTGCTTCAGCCATCTTCGGGCAGTGCGAAGGTTGCGGGCTTTGACGTCTACTCGCAGCCCGAGAGCATCAAGCAGAACATCGGCTACATGAGTCAGAAGTTCTCCCTCTACGAAGACCTCACGGTCGCCGAGAACATCCGCTTCTACGGAGGGATCTACGGACTGTCGCAGAGCCTCCATCCGGGAGAAGACGGATCGGCTGCTGGAACGACTCGATCTCTCCCACGCACGCGACGACTATATCCGCTCACTGCCCCTCGGCTGGAGACAGAAGCTCGCGTTCTCGGTGGCACTGATCCACGATCCGAGGATCATCTTCCTCGACGAGCCCACGGGCGGCGTCGATCCGATTACGCGACGTCAGTTCTGGGACATGATCTACGAGACGGCCGCCAGCGGAATCACCGTCTTCGTAACCACGCACTACATGGATGAGGCCGAATACTGCGACCGCATCTCCATGATGGTCGACGGACGTATTGAAGCGATCGGAGTGCCGGCCGAATTGAAGACACGCTTTAACGTGAAGTCGATCAACGATCTTTTCGTCCACCTTGCAAGACCCGAGGCGGTATGAAGAGTTTTGCAGGCTTCGTGGTCAAGGAGTTCTATCACATCTTCCGGGATTACCGGACGTTGCTGATTCTCTTCGGTATGCCGGTTATTCAGCTCACGCTGTTCGGTTTTGCGGTGCGAAACGAGGTGCAGGACGTCAAGATCGCCTTTGTCGATCCGTCCAACGACTTCATCACGCAGGAGATCAAGAGCCAGATCGAGGCGTCCAGCTATTTCAGTGTCGTGGATCAACTTCCGAATGTCCAGGCCGTGCGATCCGAATTCGAGAGTGGCCGGATCATGGAGGCCGTGGTCTTTGAGCCCAACTTCGCCCACCGGCTTTCGCACGACGGTGTGGCAGATGTCATGATCATCACCGACGCGACGGATCCGAACACTGCCAAGACGATGCAGACGTACACGACCGCCATCATCCAGGACTACCAGGCGAGACGACTGGGCGGAGGAAGTCTTCGTATTGCAACCGAAGTGCGGATGCGATTCAACCCCGAGCTCAAGAGCGTCAATCTGTTTGTGCCGGGCCTGATCGCGCTCATTCTCATGCTCGTGTGCGCCCTCATGACCTCGATCACGATCACACGCGAGAAAGAGATCGGGACGATGGAGGTCCTGCTCGTGTCGCCGCTGCGGCCGATTCAGATCATCATAGGAAAGGTCATCCCGTACTTCTTTCTGTCGTTTGTCAACGTCATCACGATCCTGATTCTGGCCCGACTTGTATTCGGCGTTCCTGTCAAGGGAAGTGTCCCGCTGCTTCTTCTCGAGTGCCTCCTGTTCATCCTCTGTGCGCTGTCGCTCGGGATCCTGATCTCCGCCCGAAGCTCATCGCAGCAGACCGCCACCATGATTTCGCTCGCCGGCCTGTTGCTTCCGACGGTGATCCTTTCGGGTTTCATCTTCCCGATCTCCAGTATGCCCGAACCTCTTCAATGGGTCACCCACATTGTGCCCGCCAAGTGGTTCTTGATCATCATCAGGGGCATCATGCTCAAGGGTGTTGGCATTGCCTACTTCTGGAAGGAGACGGTCATCCTCGGGGGCATGACCCTTCTGCTCATGATCGCAAGCATTCGCAGCTTCAAGGTTCGGCTGGAATAACGTTCGAGTCCGCTTTCCAGATCTCAAGCACCATGTAACGTCGCGCCGCATGCGAACGCTGCTCTACATACTTCAGAAGGAGTTCCTGCAGATCTTCAGGAACCGCGCGATGCTGCCCATCATCTTCGTGATGCCCGTGATCCAGCTGATCATTCTGGGCAATGCGGCGACGTTCGAAGTCCGGCAGATCGAGGTAAGCGTCGTCGATATGGATCGGTCCGGTACGTCAAGATTGCTTGTGCAGCAAGATCGAGGCGTCCGGGTACTTCAAGATCGTGGAGCAGCCCGGCAGCGAGCACTCCGCCGGTGAAGCATTGCTCAGCGGCGACGCGGACATGGTGATGCAGATCCCGAGGCATTTCGAGCGGGATCTCCGCCGGCTGGGTACTGTCGATCTGCAGCTCATCTTCGATGCCCAGGACGGGGCGACCTCCGGCGTGGCGTTCTCGTATGCATCAAGCATCATCGCGTCGTTCGACCGGCAGATCCTGGTGGAACAGGTGGGGCCTCCGGCAATTCCTGTGCAGAGTCAGCGGATCGCGGTGGTGCCGGCCAGCTGGTACAACCCGAATCTGAACTACGAGACGTACATGGTTCCGGGAATCCTGGTCGTGCTCGTAACGATGATCGGCGCCTTTCTTTCCGCGATGAACGTGGTCCGGGAAAAAGAGATCGGCACGATAGAGCAGCTCAATGTCACGCCCATCCGGAAGTACCAGTTCATCATCGGCAAGCTGCTTCCGTTCCTGGTCATTGCACTGTTCGAGCTGGCCTTCGGACTGGTGATTGCCAGGGTGCTGTTCGACGTACCGATGCTCGGAAGCCTGCCGCTGATCTTCGCGCTCGCGACGGTCTACATGCTCGTCGTGCTTGGCATCGGGTTGTGGATCTCGACCTTCACCGACACGCAGCAGCAGGCCATGTTTATCGCGTGGTTCTTCATGGTCGTATTCATCCTGATGAGCGGACTGTTCACGCCGATCGAGAGCATGCCGCCGTGGGCACAGGAGTTGACGCGGCTGAATCCCGTGGCCTACTTCATCAAGATCATGAGGCGGGTCTTGCTCAAGGGTGCCGGATTCGAGAGTGTGATCAACGAGTTCGTGGCCCTCGTCGTCTACGCATTTATTGTCCTTTCGCTGGCCGTGAGACAGTACCGGAAGGTGTCGGCGTGAATGATGTGGTCGCTAACAAGCCTCAGTGCTTCGGCCAGTGGCAGGTATTGGCCGGCCTAGTCGGACGGAACCAGCCGCTTCACCTCTCCTAGCCATCCGAGAACAAGGTGCGGCTGCCGGGGCGTCGGAACGGAAGCAAGTGTGATGACGCTGCTACCGTCACTCCGTATCGTCCACTGGTTCACGCCCTCGAATGCAGCCTGCGGTCTCGAAAAAGATCGCCCTCCGTCCGGCGTTTCGACTTCCATGAGCGTCCCGCCCATCTGGTACAGCAGCCCGCGGCCTGATCTGATCCACTTCGGACTCGCACCGCCGTCGCGAGACACTTTCACACGGCGGCCCGTACCCTCGACCGGAACGGCATACACCTCGTTACGACCCGACTCGTCCGACGTGTACGCCATATACCGCCCGTCTGGCGAAAACGCTGCGTCATCCTCTGACGCTCGCGAGCGCAAGAGGGGTCGAGCCGTGCCGGCGTCGTCCGTGGACACAAGCCAGATATCAGAACCCGTTTCTGGATGTATCTCCTGGTAAGCGACCAGACTTCCATCGGAATTGATCGACTTGGCGTACTTGCTGTATTCGTTTACCACCAGCGCAAGCGGGTCGCCCGATTCACCGAAGCGCTGCAAGTATATGTCGGAACTTCCCCGTCTTTCGGAGCTGAAGACCATACCTGAACCGTCCGGAAGCCAACTGCCCACAGTTTCCCACGACGGAGACGAGGCGTAGCGCTGTGCGTCACCATTTTCAAGATCTATAATCATGAGGTCAGCCTCATCCAGACCCGACAGCACCTGCGCAGCAAGCAGTTTCCCATCAGGAGAGAGCCCGAGAGCGTTGAAGCCCCGGCGTTCCGTTTCGATGACACGTGTCCGTCCTTCACGATCGATCTCGATCAGATCACGATCCCATATCGTGCTGCCCGACAGATACACCATCGAGCCGGAGGCAGAGACCGAGTAGTTTGATGTGATCGTATCGAAGTCCGACAGTATTCCGTCCACGACGACCACTGGAGCCCCGATTTCAAGATTCGTTTCATCGAATGACGCAACGAGCAGTGACTTCTTCTGCACGAAAGCGATGTGGCCGCTGGGTAGATAGGTTGGCGCGATCGCCCCTTCGAACAACACCGTACGAGTCTGATCTGCCAGATCGATGACGACGATTTTGAAGCCTGTGCCATATGAACCGCTGAGGAGACGCTTGCCTCCAGGCAGAAGCTGCGGCGATGTGAAACCGACTTCGCCTTTTTCGATGTCAGGTTCAACCAACAACTCCGGCTCCCCTCCGGACCCAGACACACGATATACACCATCGCCGTAGCTCGGGACATAGACGATGTCGCCACTGACCGACCACGAGTGGCTCGGATATTCGCCGTCCCGAGGATCCACATTCTGCGGAGCTCCACCCCGAAGGCTGACTTTCTTGAGTGAGCCGCCCGACGTAAAGACGATGCTGTTGCCGTCGGGAGAAAACGCGGGTGCTTCGCCGTCTTCCGTTCCGTCAATCACCTGAGGTACTCCTGCGTTCGCGAAGTCCTGCACAAAGAGCCGTACGCGTCCATCGGATCGACCTCTGAATACGAGACGCTTTCCATCGGGTGAAAGAGCAATCGACGGACCGGACCTCGACGCCGCGACCGAGCCCCCTGCCTCCTCGGCTATCGAAAGCTGCAGATGGAGTGACGGGTCGTCACTCTCTTCTTCCACGAGAAGCCACGATCCCAGGACTCCGAGCACGAGGGAGAGCGCCACTCCGGCAATCAGTATCCATAGTGGAACGGAGCGGCTGGTAGCGGCGGTATCCGTAGGGAGTGCGACTGTGCGCACGGCCGTCGTCATATTCGATGCGTCGCCAAGATCTATGCGGCCGAGATCGACGATCACCTCGTTTGCGCTCTGGTATCTCTTGTCCAGATCCTTTGCGAGAAGCTTGTCAACGACCCACTCGAGGGCCATCGGAATACCGGAACGAAGAGCCGTAGGCGGCTCCGGGTCCGAGTTCAGGATGCCGTAGACGATCGCCTGCTCGTAGTCACCGGGGAACGGCACCCGGCCTGTGATCATCTCATAGATGACGCCGCCGAGCGACCACAGATCGGAGCGGTTGTCCACTTCCTCACCCCGTGCCTGCTCCGGACTCATGTAGGCGGCCGTTCCGAGTGTCGAGCCCATCTGCGTCAGCTTCGTGGAGGCGGCGGTCTTCGCCAGCCCGAAGTCGAGCATCTTCGCTTTGCCGTCAGACGTGAGCATGATGTTGCCGCTCTTCACGTCGCGGTGTACGATGTCTTTCGCATGCGCGGCCTTCAGGGCCTCCGCCGATTGCGTAGCAATCGATATCACATCTTTGAGGGGAAGAGGCCCTCTGGCAATGCGATCCGTGAGCGTCTCGCCCTCGACGTATTCCATCGCGATGAGCGGAGTGGTGGCGGAGCTGCTGGATCCTGGTGAGATCCCTCCTTGCGTCGGGATGTCCCTGTCCGGAGACAGGGACACCTCATCGATCTCGAACACCGTCGCAATGTTCGGATGATGCAGCGCAGCAGCAGCCCGCGCCTCACGATAGAAGCGAGCCCGGTCGTCTTCCGTGATGAGTGCGTGCGGCGGAAAGAACTTGAGTGCGACGGTCCGGTCGAGTCTGGTATCCTCAGCCTTGTAGACCACGCCCATGCCGCCGCGACCGATCTCGTCCGTGATTCTATAGTGCGATATGGTTTTTCCGATCATGCGTTGTGCAGGCGAGTAATAATGTGTGACCGAGTCACGGTCGTCATATGCGGAGAAGATACTGCCTGATCTGCCTGGCGGACGTGACTATGCTTTTGCCGCATCGTTGCGTGATTAAGTCAATAGGAAGGACTCCCCGGGCCGGCCGGAACGAGCCTGAACCCTGACCAGGTGCGGATTCAAAACTCCAGCAGCCAGATGTCGCTGCTCACTTCCCGGGTCGTAAAGTACACGAAGTCGTCATGCACGGCGATGTGCGTGAAGCCCGGCGTCGTGCCCCCAAAGTCCACACGCAGCGTGGGCGCTCCTCCCGACGGAGGTACGGACCAGATGCCCCAGCGCGAGTCGCTGGTGCCTAAGAAATACAGCAGTCGCCCATCCTCGGACCAGTGCAGCCCGCTAGCCCGCATCCCATCGGGTAGCGGAATCGAGTGATGTCCTCCATTCGAGACATCGAAAATGCGGATCCCCGTACGGTGCGGCGCGGCGATCTTTTCCCCGACCGGTGACCAGCGCGCGGCGCCTAATCTGTCTCCGACTACGATCCGGTCACTCCACCCTGTCTCCGTCCTGCGCGTGATATTGACTTCTCCGGAGTTTCCGTGCAAATAGGCGATGGCTTCCCCGTCCGGTGACCAGCCCGGAAACCGCTCGTGAGCCTCGGAGTCAACAACGGTAGTGACGGCCAGATCTTCTACCGAAACCGTATAGATCCCTCTCGATCCCGACCGGAACGAGTGGAAGCTCAGTTCGCGGCCATCGGGTGACCACTCAAACACGAAGTCATCGGCCGGATCCTTCGTCAGTCGGCGCACATCACCACCGGAGAGGGCCCGAACGTATATGTCCTGATTTCCGCCGACGTTGGAGTCGTAGGCGAGCCACAGGCCATCCGGGGAGACGGCGATTCCTTCCACCGCCTGGATGCCCGTCGTCAACGGCTCCGCATTCTCGGCGGCCACGACACCTGTACGAGTCAGTTTCGCCCGGAATACATTCTGGGAAATCGCCAAGCTGCGACACTGCCAGCTTGCTGCCATCAGACGAAATATCGAGCGTATGGCTGCGAAGTCCGACGGAGACTCGTACCGGAGAACCCGACGCGTTGATACCGTCAATTGCCTGCCAGTACACATCCGTGCCTCCGCCGCGATCCGAGACAAAGAAGATGCCCGCACCGTCTGGGGACCAGACTGGACTCAGGTTTACGTTCGACTCGCCTGTGACACGCGCAGCCTCGCCCGTATCCATCTCCAGAATCCAGACGGATGATGGCGCAATGTTTCCAAACTGGTAGGCCGCATTTCCGGACACATAGGCAATCCGGCTTCCGTCCGGCGACCAGTTGGGCGAGTGCGGTGCTCTTAACTCGAATGCAACCGTACTCCTGGTCTCCATGTCACGTATTACGAGCGTTGAGCCCTGGCTGTAAACAATGCGGTCGCCGTCCGGTGACCATGTGGGCGTGGACGGGCCCGCACCCTGTTCACGCACAATTGTCGTTACCGACCCACCCAGAGGCGGAACCGAATACAGAACCCCACTGGACCCAAAAAGGATCGACGTCTGATCCGGAGACCACCGCGGATAGAACACGCGACCTGACAGCTCGTCCCCGAGCCGCAACACTCGCCCACCTGCAAGCTGCCGTACATAGAGACGCCCCTCCTTCGCATCCACATAGGCAACCATCTGACCGTCCGGGGAGAGTGCGGGAAAGATCTCTCCCTGCTCTCCCGTGGTGATCCGGGACAGATGCCTTACGTCAAATTGCGAGTGCGATTCGCCCCGGCCGAGCACGCCGAAGAGGACCCATGCCAGTACGAATCCCAGCGCGGCCGCACCTGCGACGAGCAGCCATCTCCCGACCCGCTAGCTTCGGTGCACCTGTTCGCAGGGTTTGCCTGGACGTGGTAGTGTGGAGTCCGGACAGCGGCCCCGATATGTGACTCGTGGAAACTGTCAGGGACTCCAGATCTGCAATCAGTCCCGCCGCCGATTGATACCGGTGTTTCGCGGGCTTCCGAAGACACTTCTCGACGATCGGTCTCCAGTTCGATCGACACACCCGTGCGAAGAGCGGTCAGTGGTTCCGGATCCTGATTGAGGATAGCGTAGACGACTGCCTGCTCGTAGTCGCCGGCGAAAGGCATTCGACCCGAAATCATCTCGTAGATCACAACTCCAAGTGACCATAGATCGGAGCGGTTGTCCACCTCCTCACCTCGCGCCTGTTCGGGACTCATGTACGCGAACGTTCCGAGCGTCGAGCCCATCTGCGTGAGTTTGGTGGAAGCGGCCGTCTTTGCCAGACCAAAGTCGAGGATTTTCGCCACGCCGTCCGACGTCAGCATGATGTTGCCGGTCTTGATATCGCGATGCACGATACCCTTCGCGTGAGCGGCCTTGAGCGCCTCGGCAGCCTGGGTGGCTATCGAGAGGACCTCCTTGAGCGGTAGCGGCCCTTTCGCCACCCGGTCCGTCAGCGTTTCGCCCTCGATGTACTCCATCGCGATGAGGGGCGTGGTGGGAGACGCGGCCGGATCCTGAGAGATCCCTCCTTCCGTCGGGATGTCCCCGTCGGAGCGGACAGCGTCACCTCATCGATCTCGAACACCGTCGCGATGTTCGGATGATGCAGAGCCGCGGCAGCCCGTGCCTCGCGGTAGAAGCGAGCCCGATCGTCTTCCGTAACCAGCGCGTGCGGCGGGAAGAACTTGAGTGCCACCGTGCGATCGAGCTTCGTGTCTTCCGCCTTATAGACGACGCCCATGCCGCCGCGGCCGATTTCGTCGGTGATCTTGTAGTGAGATATGGTAGTGCCGATCATAGATCCGCTTCCTGTCGGTGCGAGTCGCTCGAGCTCCTCGAACCAGTTCTCGACGACCTTGAGCTCCCGAACGGGGGCGTCTGACTCGTCCGACTCGACGACGAGGAACTCTGGAACCGTCCGGATGTACGTCGTAGCCCTGACCCGGCACGTTGAGGTAGTTTCCCTCGAAAAGCACGCGTGGGACACCGACCTCAAATCGAGGACTCGTCTTCACCGTCACCACATACCACGTCCGTCCCTTGCTATAGTACAGTTCGTCACCGCGAAGGCGACCACACCGGCTCCTCACCTCCGTCGGCGGAGATCTGCCACCGCACGTCTCCCCCTTCGATCGGTCCGACAAAGACCTCCGAATTGCCCTCACCGATCAGCGTGTAGGCGATGAAGCGTCCATCCGGGGATATCGCCGGGCTCCATTCGCGATCCCCCGATTCCAGCCACTTTCGAGGAGTACCCGGCTCTCCGTCTTCAATAGGCAGCAGCCACAGATCATAGTCACTGTAGTATGCCAGCAGGCCGCCGTCGGGCGACCACGAAAAAGCATCCCCGGGCCTTTTCACCTCGATCAGCGGGGTCGCAGGCCCGCCGTTGACGGGCATCCTGACAATGCCGAAAGTATCATCTCCTTCACCCGGCACCGGATGCAGTATGGATTCACCGTCGACCGTCCAGACTGGAGTTCCACCATTCTCTGTGAATCGGGAGCGCGTTGTCCGAATCAAATCATAGATCCAGACCGCGACGGACGGCTGCCTGACCACGGCAGCGATCCGGTTCCCGTCCGGTGATATGCGGAACGTTCCGAAGAGGTCCGGCTCAAAACCGAGATCCGTCGCTCGGCCGGCACGATCCACCCAGGTAAGCCGCCCTACGTCCGAGGCACCGCCGTACAGATAGACCAGGGTACCGCTGGCGGACACTGTATACTGGGCACTACCGGCTACGGACTCCGTGCGAACATTGTCCACCACCGGGACCGGTGAGCCCGTAACACTCAGCGTGGTAACATCGAACGGTACCGCCATCAAACGCCCGGGCAAAGAGTAGACGATATGGCCCGATTCCACGTACCGCGGGTCCGTGCCCCGATCGATGATCAAGTTGTCTTCGAGCGTTTCAAGTGATACCGTTAGAACACTTCCACGTCCCCGATGGCTAGCAAGAAGTGTCTTCCCGTCCGGAAGGAGACTTGCTTGATTCCACCGTAGTCCCGATTTCTCGATGATCGGCTCTCCTCCACCGGCACCCACTGCGCGAAGCATCGACCCCTGGCTGATCACCGTGATGATCCGATCGTCTTTCGTCCAGTAGGCTCCGAACGGATCTGGCGCCGCCGAAACCAGAAGCGGTGAGCCGCCATCGACGGAGATCTTCTTAAGCTGACCGTCCACAAAGAAGCTCACCCAGGAGCCGTCCGGAGAGAAGAACGGGGTGATAGGCACGATCGGTACCATCCAGAATTCGGACCTCCTCCGCGTCCATGGACCTGACGGCCAGTTTTGGTACGCCGTCAACGTCCGCTACGTATACCAGCGTCTGTCCGTCCGGTGATAGTCGTAGCGCGGTCAGGCCTACCCCGAGGTTAGCAGCGCCCACGGGAGTAAGCGGTGCTTCGGACGGCAGGTTGAGACTCAACCTATGCACGGGCGACGCTGCCCGGGAGACAGACGGCGTTCCTGCAGGTCGTAGAAACTGAAAGGCAAGTGCAGTCGCAAGAACACCCACGATCAGTCCGCCCGCCGCCCAGTATACCTTCTTTGAGGACGGTGCACTGGCACCAGGAGATGCAACCGGAATAGCACCGGTCCGCGTGCGGGTCACTGACATCAAGTCGATGCGCTCGAGATCGACTTTGATCTCGGCCGCGTGCCCGTACCGCTTGCGCGGATCCTTGTCGAGGCACTTCTCGACGATGAGCTCCAGCTCCATCGGGACTCCAGTGCGCAAGGCCGTCAGCGGTTCTGGCTCTGAATTGAGGATTCCATAAACGACTGCCTGTTCGTAGTCACCCTGGAAGGGCAATCGGCCCGATACCATCTCATACAGTATGACGCCCAGCGACCAGATATCGCTACGCCCGTCGACCTCCTCCCCGCGGGCCTGTTCCGGGCTCATGTAGGCGGCCGTCCCGAGTGTCGAGCCCATCTGCGTGAGCCGCGTAGACGCGGTGGTCTTCGCGAGGCCAAAGTCGAGGACCTTCGCGACGCCATTCTTCGTGATCATCACGTTGCCGCACTTGATGTCGCGATGCACGATGTCTTTCTCGTGGGCCGCGTTCAGTCCGTCCGCGATCTGGGAGGCGATGGCAATGGCTTCTTGAAGCGGCAGAGGTCCCCTCGACACGCGCTCTGCCAGTGTCTCCCCGTCGATGTACTCCATCGCGATGAGGGGGGTGGTGGGGCAGGCCGATGGATCCTGAGGAGATCCCTCCTGACGTCGGGATGCCACTGCCCTCAGGCAGTGGCACCTCGTCGATCTCGAACACCGTCGCGATATTAGGGTGATGAAGCGCCGCGGCCGCCCGAGCCTCGCGATAAAACCGCGCCCGGTCGTCTTCCGTGATCAGTGCCTGCGGCGGCAGGAACTTGAGTGCCACGGTCCGGTCGAGCTTCGTGTCCTCGGCCCTGTAGACGACGCCCATGCCACCGCGACCGATCTCGTCCGTGATTCTGTAATGCGATATGGTGGTGCCGATCATTTCTGCTCGAACTCCGAGTACCAGTTTTCGACGACCGTAATCGCGGGAGCCTCGTCGGACGACTGAAGCCGGACGATCGCGAACGCCTGCCCGTCCGGACTCGGATTGAAGAAACTGTTGTGGAAGCCATTGATCAGGTTGTGCCCGAACTTCGTCGCGTTGAAGAGCACTTCAGCCGGCCAATAACCGGCTGCTCACCCGAAATATCGACGAGAGCCGCCATCAGATTACCGTTCGGATCGGCATAGAAAATCTCTCCTCCCTGTCGATTCCAGTAGGCGACGTTGCCGCCGCCCGTCGAGACAGTCCACTCGCCGCGACCCTCGGGGAATCGCGTCATGTATACCTCCCATCGACCGGTGCGATTGGCGTGATAGGCAACATATTGACCGTCCGGTGAAATGCTCGGAATCGCCTCGTCGTATGGCGTCTTCACCAGAGGTTGCGGCGTTCCTACGATGCGCACTGAATCTCCGCTCGTGTCGAGACCCGTCCAGTAGAGATCCCGCTGCGTGTCGGGATCGATGACATGATATACCAGATACTTTCCGTCGGCCGAAATCGTGGGTCCGAACTCCGGGGCGGGTGTCGCGATCAGATCATACGATATCCCGGTGCCGTCCGTCTCAATCACTCGAATGTCTCCTCGTCCACTGGAGAGTCGGGCGTACAGCAAGTCATCGGTATTCGGAACCCATTCCGCCGGAAAAGCGACATCGTCATACGTCAGTCGACTCTTGAAATCGTCCTTTGCGCCGTACAGCCAGAGGTCCCGGCCAACTCTACCACACTTTCGATCCGTCCCGGGAGACAACAGGCTCACCTCCGAACTCTTCCACGTCACCGATCAAACCGACCTGGTTCCCCGCTCGATCCACCCACACCAATTCGCTCGGCGCGGAAGACCCGGCCGCGCGATAGACCTGACCGTAGTTTCGTGGTCCTCCTTCGCGACTGTGGTAAAGAAGCGTGCCCCCCAACGACACGGACGGCGACACCGCGTCTGTGGCTATCCGGAACGGTTCCGCAGCCTCTCCGCCGGACAAGGAGATGGCCCACACGCTACTCGCCCATTCGTAAAGGATATGACCCGACGGCGAAAAGAGAGGCGACCCGATTCGGAACCCTCCGTCCGACCTGTGAAGGGACTGCATTTCTCCGTCGGCTCCGACTGCCAGGAGGGACGGGCCGCCCGATGTGGCCGGCACCACCGACAGGAGAATCCTCCCTGCATCCATCAGACCCATATCGAGATACGTGTACACATCCTCATCTTCCGACGATCTCAAATAGGATCGAGCGGTACCGCCCTGAGAGGATACTTCGAAGACCTCCGCGGAGGCACCACCCGTGGCGACCATGATGTAGATGGAACCGTCTGGTGCCCACATGGCGCGGACGAATCCACCGAAGGGAACGTCACAGATCTCGACCGGGGTACCGCCCGAAACCGAGACGCGATACAGCTTTCCGGAGGACAGATAACCGACCTGATCGCTTGCAGGCGACCAGAAGGGAGATCGCACGGCACTCGAGTCGACGATGCGGCGGCGATTAAGATCGGAAAGCGACCGAATCCAGAGGGCTCCTCCGGCCGCTGCCGCGACATGCTCACCGTCCGGTGAAATCTGAGATCCCTGGAGATCCGGCATCGAAATCTGGTACTTGCGAAGGGGCGCTTCATCCGGCGTCTGCATAAACAGCCGGCCTGCAGCGAGACCGGCGACGAACAGGGTCAGCGCGACCGGTAGCCAGACGTGCCACGCCGGATCGACCTGCGAACATCGGCTTCGAGGGAGGAATCAGAGACGGCAGTGGGACGCTACGCGAGCCGACCGAAGACACCGTCGGATACAAAGGACCCGACTTCGGAGCACATTCGACCGACTCCAGATCAACGATCAGATCTGCTGCATTCTGATAACGCCGCGCACGGTCCTTCGCCAGAAGCTTCGTGACGATGCGCTCGAGTTCCATCGGAACGCCCGTGCGAAGTCCTGTGGCCGGCTCGGGGTCGGCGTTCAGAATGCCGTACACGATGGCCTGTTCGTAGTCGCCCGGAAACGGTAGTCGTCCGGTGATCATCTCGTACAGCACGACGCCCAGCGACCAGAGATCGGCGCGGTGGTCGACCTCCTCCCCGCGTGCCTGCTCCGGACTCATATATGCTGCGGTTCCGAGCGTCGAGCCGAGTTGGGTGAGCCGCGTCGAGGCAGCGGTCATCGCAAGCCCGAAGTCAAGGATCTTGGCGCGACCGTCCTCGCGCAGCATCACGTTGCCGGTCTTGATGTCGCGGTGGACAATCCCCTTGTCGTGTGCCGCCTTCAGGCCTTCGGCGATCTGCACGGCGATCGAGACCGCATCACGAATTGGCAGCGGACCCCGGGTGACACGCTCGGCCAGCGTCTGGCCGTCGACGAACTCCATGGCAATGAACGGCTGGCTTTCAGCGCCGTCGTCAACCTGCCCCTCATCGATCCCAAAGATCGTCGCAATGTTCGGATGATGGAGTGAAGCCGCCGCCTTCGCCTCGCGATAGAACCGCGCCCGGTCGTCTTCGGATGCGAGCGCGGCGGCAGGTAGCACCTTCAGTGCGACGATCCGGTCAAGCTTCGTGTCCTCGGCCTTGTACACGATGCCCATGCCGCCCCGGCCCAGCTGGTCAATGATGCGGTAGTGCGATATGTTAGTGCCGGGCTTCACCTGCCCGCCCATCGAACCAGTCCAACGGTATCCAGAATCTTGTCGTAGCGAGGATCGTCCCGAAGGCTCCTGAGCGACTCGTCCTGTTCGATGTACACCAGCAGGTCTGACCTCTCCTCTACCGCCGCGTCGAGTTCTTCGAACGCCGCGTCCTTGTCACCCAGTGCAGCGTGTACAACCGCGTAGTTGTAACGGGAGACCCATCGATCCTTCGACAGTTCGTCAAGGCGTCCGAGAATCGCGCGCGCGCGATCCGGTTCTCCTTGCGCAACATACTGGTATGCCAACAGCGGTACGATCGCCGGATTTTCGTCGATCTCAAGTGCCCGTTCGAGAAAACCGGCTCCGACATCAATGTCCCCGCGGACGAGGTGGTAGGCGCCCAGCACCCACAGGGCATAAACGGCTCGAGGTTCGAGCTCAATGGTCTGTCGCAGTTGCTCCAGTCCCTCTTGCTCTTGCCCCGCCATGATCATGTAGGCACCGAGTACTCCTCGAATTTGAATCGACAGCGGGTCGAGTTGAAGTGCCTTCCGTAACTCGGCAATCGATTCGTCCATCCTGCCTACACTGGCCAGGAGTTCTCCGTACCATTGACGCCCTGACGCGTAGTTGGGATTGGCAGACAGGGCCCGCTGATAGCTTGTCTCGGCGGCTTCCCAATCCCAATCGTACGACCATTGGACGGCGGCAAGCCCGGCGTACGCCTCGGCCAGTCCATCGTCCAGCTGGAGCGCCCGACGGGCTGCGGCACGAGCCAGGGGCTGGACTTCGGCGGCCGGTCGCAGGCCATAGAGGCTCAGAAGATTGTACGTGTTTGCCAGTCCGGCATACCCCAGCGCATACTTCGGATCCAGATCGACGGCCTGCTGGAAATAGTCGAGCGCTGTCAGGAGCGCCTCCCCCGTTCGCTTGTTCCAGTGATAGAGGCCCTTGAGATATAACTGGTACGCTTCGCCGCTTTCCGTGCCCGAGTCGACAAGCCGTTCGCGCTCATCACCCGAGAGACTTACCCGCAGCCCTTCGAGTATCTGATCCGGCGAGATCATCCTGCACCTCCACGATATCCGTCAGAGGTCTGTCGAAGGCGCCTCCCCACAGCTGCGCGCCGTCCGAGACGTCGACGAGTTCGGCATTGATTCGCAGATTCTCACCACGCTGCGAAATGTCACCCAGCAGCACGGCCTTTACGCCCAGGTCGTCCCCGACCTGACCCGGCGTTACTGCCTTTCCCTTGTACTGGAAGACGGTGGACCGCGCCATGACGCGCAGGTCCGGCACCTGCGACAGACGGTTGATCAACGTCTCGGTCAGCCCATCGCTCAGATACTCGAGATCGGGGTCGTTGCCCGAGTTGCCGAATGGCAGGACGGCGACCGACTCGATCTGCGACCGGCCCCCCAGTATGAACACAAGTGCTGCCGCCACCATGATGACAAAACCAACGACGACCGCAATCAATGTTCTGCGCGACAGTGTTGGTCGCGCAGACGGTACGCTCGAAATGGTCGTCGCGGAAGGAGCCGCAGCAGGGGTGGTCCCTGCTCTCAGATCGACGGCCAGTTCGTTCGCGTTCTGGTAACGGTCGTCCGCGTCTTTGGCGAACAGTTTTCGAAGCACTGGAAGGAGATTCTCGGGGACATCCTCCGACAGTTTCGGATCCTCATTGAGAATGGCGAACGTGATCGCCGCTTCATAGTCTCCCTGGAACGGGCGGGTACCGGCCAGCAGTTCGTGGAAGACAATACCGAGGGACCATAGATCAGATCGCTTGTCGACGGGCTCTCCGCGGATCTGCTCCGGACTCATGTAGGCGGTCGTCCCGATCGTAGAGCCCGTCTGTGTCAGTGTTGCTTCGCGCTCAAGTCGGGCGACGCCGAAATCAAGAACCTTCGGGCGGCCATCCGACGACATCATGATATTCGCCGGCTTGATATCGCGGTGGACGATTCCTTTGTCGTGTGCGGCGGCCAGACCGTCTGCGATCTGTGCAACGACACCGACGGCTTCTTCAGGAGGCACCGGTCCACGGGCGATCAGATCGGTAAGCGACTCCCCGTCAATGAACTCCATCGCGATGAAGAGCAGCGGCTCACCGCTCGCGCCCGGGGCTTCATTGATTTCGAAGACCGTGGCGACATTCGGATGATGCAGTGCAGCGGCAGCCTTCGCCTCCCGATAAAAACGAGCCGTCTCTTCTTCCGATCCTAATGTGTTGGGCGGCAGGAACTTGATAGCAACCGTCCGATCGAGTTTAGTGTCCTCGGCGCGGTATACGATCCCCATGCCGCCCCGGCCCAGCTCGTCGACGATGCGGTAGTGGGATATGGTGGTTCCGATCATTTCGTCTGTCGGCCCATGGCCTCTTCAATACGTGCGGAGAGATTCGACACGACCCTCAAGTGTCGGACCTCAGGTCGAATCTCGGAACGGCGAAGGATCAGCCACCGCGTTGCGATCGTCGTAGTCGTACGAATAACCCGGCACATTCGTGAACTTGCCAACGAACAGTGTCTCCGGGAACGGAGAAGCGGGGTGTTCCGCCTGAATACTCAATGTCCACACTCATAAGATAGTCTCCGACCCGGTAAAAGAGCCGGGTTCCGTCCTCTGTCCAACGTGGCTCCTCACCGCCAGCCACCGACACCTGCCAGCGTTCACCCGTTGGCGGAAACGGCTCGACATAAACCTGGTAGTCGCCCGTCTGGTCCGACGTGTACGCCACGAAACGCCCATCTGCGGATATATTTGATAACACCTCGGTGACCGTCGGCTCAGCTGAGACGGGTTCGGCTGGAGCGTCCCGCTCGAAATCCTGAATCACGATATCCGGAATTCCGTTGGGTCCACTGACGACCGTTGCCACTTTGTCGCCATCCGGCGTAACCCACTGCGGAGTGACAAGGCCCGCAGCGAGTGTGTCGACCGAGCCTATTCCTTCAGCGGAGCGCACAAGCATGAAGTCGCCTGCCTCTATCCGAGTGTTGAAGACTACAGAGCCGCCATCCGGGGTCCAAGTGCTGAACGCGGTATATCCGTCTGAAGTCAGGCGTATACGGCTGCCCCTCTCGAAGTCGTAGACCCATAGCGTCAGCAGTGGACGCTCCATCACTGAAATGGCAATGCGGTTGGCCCCGGGCGACAGGTTGAACTCGCCGTAAATCTGCGCATCGAACTGCGGAATGGTCTCGATGCGACCGTCCTCGTATAGCCACGCAAGACGGTCCTCGCCCAGCCACGGCCCGGGGGCATAGACAAGCGTTCCCGAGCTGCTGACGGCGTATTGCGCGAACATCTCATCGAGTATGCCGCTCTGAATCTGGACAGGATCGCCGATTAATTCGAGACGGCGAGAATCGAAACGAATCGCAAACAGCTGGCCCTCGCGCGGCACCAGGAGCGTTTCCTCATCCAATACGGCCACGTTCGTGGTCTCGATCTTGAGGTCCCGCGACTCTTCTGAATCCACATCTACTGCCATCAACCCGCGCGCGGCAACCAGAACCTGCCCACCCGAACCGACATGAGTGACTTGCCCCATTTCACCAATGACATCGACGGGAATGATCCGGCGGTTTGCCCCGTTCTGGTCCACCACCGCAAGCGCCTCGCCCTCGTTGGTTGAATACACGATGCGTCCGTCGGCGCCCCACGAGCCTCCGTAAGGAAGCGCAGCCTCGGCGAGATCGACGACCGTTGCACCGTCGGCGGACACCTTCTTCAGGCGAGTACCTGTAAAGAACCCGATCCACTGCCCGTCCGGTGAGAAGAACGGACCGTACGCGCCCTGCGTCCCCTCCAGTTTCGTGGTCTCTCCTGATTCGAGCGAACGCAGATATAGATCAGTCGTCTCGTTGCTGCCGCCCGCAAACACGACGTTCTTTCCGCTGTGGTCAATCGCGATCGCGACGCGGTCGAGTTGGAGAGGAGCCGTGAGAGACGCTTCCAGTACGACACCTTCCGGGAGGACGAGATCCGTAACGATCGGGGCAGACGACGATGTGGGAGCTGTTGGTCGCAGCAGCCACATACCGAGAGCCCCGAAGAACAAGCCGGCGACGCCGATGGCTGCGGCCGTCAGTCCAAATCGGGTCCTGGCGAGAGCCTTCGTTCCTGGCATCGGCGCTATGCCGGATGCCGGTGCCATCGAGACGCTCGAGGGGTGCGCAACCGAACTTGATGATCGTGTTTGGGCGACATCCAGATTTCCCAGATCCACGATGAGATCCGTGGTCGACTGATATCGACGCTCAGCATCTTTCACCAGACACTTCGATACGATCCGCTCGAGCTCCATCGGCACGCCTGTCCGCATCCCTGTCAGCGGCTCGGGCTCTGCATTCAGAATGCCATAGATAGTTGCCTGCTCATAGTCGCCGAGGAACGGCATCCGGCCTGATACCATCTCATATAGAATCACACCCAGCGACCACACGTCACTCCGGCGATCCACCTCCTCGCCCCGCGCCTGCTCCGGACTCATGTACGCCACCGTACCGAGTGTCGAGCCCATCTGTGTCAGCTTCGTCGAGGCCGCCGTTTTTGCCAGACCGAAGTCGAGGATTTTCGGAACACCCGCTGACGTCAGCATGATGTTGCCGCTCTTCACGTCGCGGTGCACGATGTCCTTTTCGTGCGCGGCTTTCAGTCCATCGGCGACTTGAGTTGCAACGGAGATCGCATCTTGCAGAGGGAGCGGACCCTTTGCGATGCGCCCGGCCAGCGACTCGCCATCGATGTACTCCATCGCAATGAAGGGACGCTTCCCTTCTCCCTCCACGTCACTTTCGTCGATCTCGTAGACATGCGCGATGTTCGGATGATTGAGCGCCGCGGCCGCCCGCGCCTCGCGATAAAACCGCGCCCGGTCATCTTCCGAAGCCAGGGCATGCGGGGGCAGGAGCTTGAGAGCCACCGTCCGGTCGAGTTTGGTGTCCTCGGCTTTGTAGACGATGCCCATCCCGCCCTGGCCAAGCTGGCCGACGACGCGGTAGTGCGATATGATGGTGCCGGGATTCACTTCAATATTAATACGGAACTGTCGTCGCCATTCATTGAACCGGCGCCTCTTGCCTCAGTCGTTCTCCCCAGTTGAGCACGACATCAAGCCGGTCCGTGACGAGCTGATTGTCTTCCGTTCGATCGACCACGAATAGCTGCCCTGTGGCCCGGTTGACATCGTAGTCAAGACTTTGCGTGCCGGTATAGACCACGCGCTCTGTTCCCGGTCGGACACCTCTACCGATGGTCAGTGGGATCGCGTAGATGTGTATGTCATCCCGGACGTAAAGCGTGATCCCGTCTTTCGACCACTTCGGATTGAATCGCTGCGAAGCTATTCGCCACGGTCCAGCACCATCCACGCCACGAATGTAGATGTCATTCCCCTCTGAAAATGCGATCCATTGGCCGTTGGGCGAAATAGACGCCTGCAAGTATATGTCGCCGCTGAGCAGGGTCCTCTGTTCCCCCGTATCCTTGTCCACGAGCAGATACTCCAGCGCACCTCCTTCTTCCTCGGCGACGAAGACGCTCAGGAAGCGGCCGTCTGGTGTCTCTCCAACCACAGCTTCGAACCGATGACCACCGAAATCGAGATCCTCCGGAGGACCCCCGTCGACCGTGCGCCGGAACGCGTCCAACGCCGTCGGAAATGCACCCTCTGTGTAGTAAAGTGTGTTACCATCGTTCGAGAAAGAAGGGAAATTCGGCGGCCGCGCCGTCGAGAATTGAAACGTACCACCGTCGGAAGGATCCGTCGGGCCGACCGCAAGAATGTTCTCGACATCGTCGGCATAGGCGAACCATTTGCCGTCGACGGACAGGCTCCAAGCGCCGGTGGACGGTACCGTCCGCAGAGATGCGCCGGCTTCCCCTGTAGATGGATCGACGAAACGTGCCTGAAGCGCGATACTGTCGGAGGCCGTTGAGCCCGCCGTCGTGATCAAGTCGCCCCGTTCGCTGATGGCCAGCTCCCAGTATCCTCTATTGGACAGGATTGGTACGGCGGGGCCACGCGTCTGCCCTGTTCCGTAGTCGAAGGGCTGGGCAAAGACTCGGCCACGGTAGGTCAACCCGGTAGGCTGATCCGTAAAGACCAGATGCCCCGACGATACGTACTTCGGAGCGATTGCCCGGTCTCGCAGCACCCGCACCTCACCGGATTTCACGTCGAGAATGCCGATCCCGTGAATCGGATCCCTGAGAACCGTGACGAGGATCTTCTCACCATCCGGCAGCACCTCGGGATGCGCAAGGCCGGTGATCTCATCGCTGTCAGGTTCCCAGACAACGACCTGCTGCTGGGTGATACGGCTGATACGGAAGATCGAAGTTCCATCGGTAAATATCAGATACTCGTTGTCAATCCACGACGGTACCTGTCCGCGCTCCGTCAACCGCGCCACGGTCCCATCGGGTACCTGCATGATGGAAATCCCGGTCGCGCCATGTTCGAAGGCGAGCCACCGGCCGTCCGGGGAGAACCGCGAAATCCGGGCATCTGCATTGCTGACGATTACGCGCCTGGCTTCCGTTGACAGGTCGTGGAGTATCAGCCTTCCTCCGGATGCGGAATATGCTACGTATTGCCCGTCCGGGGACATGGATGGATGACCGAGGCCGCCGTCTTGAGGCGTAACGATGGAGAGATGCATCGGAACACGCCCCTCGGGCGCCGCCCTCCGGAGCAAAAGACCGCCGACGACACCGATGATCAGTGAGGACACGATGGCTGCAACGAGCAGGCCGCGTTTCTTCGGAGCTGGAGGTACGGGCTCAGGTATCGGAGTCATAGCCGATGTGCGCTGAGCGGAGTGCTGCATCGTGGAGCCACGAACATCGAACTCAAGGGCCTCGAGGTCGACAACCAGGTCCGTGGTCGACTGATACCGACGCGCAGCATCTTTCACCAGACACTTCGATACGATCCGCTCGAGCTCCATCGGCACGCCTGTCCGCATCCCGGTCAGCGGCTCGGGCTCTGCATTCAGAATGCCATAGATGGTTGCCTGCTCATAGTCGCCGAGGAACGGCATCCGGCCTGATACCATCTCATACAGGATCACGCCCAGCGACCACACGTCACTTCGGCGATCCACCTCCTCGCCCCGCGCCTGCTCCGGACTCATGTACGCCACCGTCCCGAGTGTCGAGCCCATCTGAGTCAGTTTCGTCGAGGCCGCCGTTTTTGCCAGACCGAAGTCGAGGATTTTCGGGACACCCGCCGACGTCAGCATGATGTTGCCGCTCTTCACGTCGCGGTGCACAATGTCCTTTTCGTGCGCGGCTTTCAGTCCATCGGCGACCTGGGTCGCAATGGAGATCGCATCCTGCAGCGGGAGCGGACCCTTTGCGACGCGCCCGGCCAGCGACTCGCCATCGATGTACTCCATCGCAATGAAGGGACGCTTCCCTTCTCCCTCCACGTCACTTTCGTCGATCTCGTAGACATGCGCAATGTTCGGATGATTGAGCGCCGCGGCCGCCCGCGCCTCGCGATAAAACCGCGCCCGGTCATCTTCCGAAGCCAGTGCATGCGGGGGCAGCAGCTTCAACGCAACCGTCCGGTCGAGCTTCGTGTCCTCAGCCTTGTAGACGATGCCCATCCCGCCCTGGCCAAGCTGGCCGACGACGCGGTAGTGTGATATGATGGTGCCGGGATTCAATGGGTGGCGCTATGACGCGTTGAAGCGCTATGGGTTCGGCGAGAGCTTTCGAACGTGCTCAAACCAGTTGATCACGACATTGACGGGTGGTGCAGACGCGTCTACCTTGCCGTCCTCTTCGTCGGTCACGACAGTCGGCAAGCCGGTGACATAAATACCGGCATTGTCTTCCGTCAAGGTGTAGGAGATTCGGGCCCGGTCGGTCCGGGCCACTTCCTCCGGGTTTCCAAACCGAACCCGACTCTCGGTAGGGGCGACCTCGACGCGCATGAGGGAAGGCCCGTCGAGGAAATAGAGGAACTTGCCGTCCCTGGACCATTCGGGAGCCGAGCCCGGGCCATCGGAGACGTCCCACTCTCCACCTTCGGCGCTGACTGGTTTGGCAAACACATGGTCCCGATGCTCGTACGCAATAAAGCGCCCGTCCGGGGAGAATCGTCCCCGCGTGGCCTCGTTTTCGATGACTCGGAGCGTACCGTCGCGAAGGTCAAGAAGCGTGACGGCGGTGAACGAACCTCTCAAGGCCTCGCTGGCATGTCCATCACTCCGGTTTGCAAATATGTTTGATCGCGTGAACGCCACGTAACGACCGTCGGGTGACCAGTCGGGGTACTCAAGCCGGACCGAATCGGCATGCAACGTCCTCGGACTCCCGGTCCCATCCGAAGACCGCACGATGAGGCGACTCGAACGACCCGAGGCTCCGGGAAGGGACACTCTTCGATCTACGTATAGCAATGAGTCGCCGCCTGGCGACCATGTTGGCTCGTCCCCGCTATTGTCGAACGTCAGGCGGTCCCGGATTCCGCTCTTGACATCAAGAACCCAGATATCCTGGTCGGGAATGGCCTGGGGTCCGGTCCCGCCTACATCGCTGATCTCGACGGCGAGCTGACTGCCGTCCGGCGAGAGGCGAAGATCCCAGTAGTTCTGCACCTCGAACGGCAGCGACGTCGCAGAACCTCCGAAGTCAAGCCTGTTTATGACCGAGTTCAAACCACCGAGGACGTTGCGGGCCGTGGCCTCGAGCGACACGAACGTCCCGCCGGTAGACACTGCGAAGGTCCGCGGGTCGACGGACGACTCGAGGCTCGCAGGCACTCCGACGATCTTCCGTTTCGAAACATCAAACGGGACCGCCATAAGCTCTCCCTCGAGTTCGAAGATCAGGTGCCCGGTCGGAATCCATCGCGGTGCATAGCCTCCAAGCTCAAGCACTCCGATTCGCTCCAGCGAATCCAGATCCCACAATCCGATGCCAACGGACCCGCCGGCGTACTCGATTGTCGCGATCATCGTCTTCCCGTCCGGAAGGACAAAAGGCCAGTCGTGATCAAGCTCCCCTTCTTCCAGCGTGGTGACCTGCGTCGACGACCCGCCGACGAGTGGCTTGACCCAGAGTGTTCCGAAATCCTCATAGACGAGTCTCTCATCCGGAGCCCACGCCGTATAGGGACCCGGCTCTGTTGTCGATTCGACCACCGTAATCGGCTTGCCGCCGAACAGAGAGACGCGCTTCACGCCAGAGACCATCGTCATCATGATCCAGCTGCCGTCGGGAGAGACGCGCAGCACGAGGGCGTCCTCCGTGCCATCGAGCGTCCTGACAGAACCATCATCCAGATCAAGCACGCGTATAGGATCGCCTGTTTGCCCGACATAGACGACCGACGCGCCGTCGGGCGTGACGTCGAGTGTCGTCAATCGCTCAGCTTCGGGACTTGGGAGCGTCAGCCGCTTGACGGATCTCTCAACTTCGGACTGAATCTCCACCGAGCAACCATACTCCCGCTGCTCCGACCAGTAGTCCCAACACCAGAGCGAGACCTGTGACAAGAGCATTCGGACGACGACGACCGACAGCGACGGCGGCATCGACAACTACGGCATCAGTCCCACTCGATGTTACTGGCCGGGCAGCTGTCGTGGTTGTCGATAGTCGCGAGGTCTGCACACTCGCTGCCAGATCAATCGCCTTCAGGTCCGCCGGCAGCTCGTCGACGTGCTGGTACCGCAAATCCGGATCCTTCGCGAGCATCTTCGCGATGATCCCGTCGAGCGCCAGGGGCACACCGGCGCGCAGGGTTGTCAGCGAAGGGGGATCCTCGTTCAGGATCCCGTAGACTACCGCCTGCTCGTAGTCTCCCTTGAACGGCAGTCGACCTGTGATCAGTTCGTAGAGGATGACACCTAACGAGAAGATGTCGCTCCTGCGATCCACCTCCTCTCCCTTTGCCTGCTCCGGACTCATGTACGCGATCGTCCCCAGCGTCGAGCCCATTTGCGTCAGCTTTGTCGAGGCGGTGGTCTTTGCCAGACCGAAGTCGAGAATCTTCGCCACGCCCTTCTTCGTGAGCATGATGTTGCCGCTCTTGATGTCGCGGTGCACCACCTGCGCCTCGTGGGCCACCTTCAACCCTTCGGCGATCTGGGATGCATAGGAGATGGCATCCTTCAGCGGCAGGGGACCCTTCGCAACGAGGTCGGCGAGTGACTCGCCGTCGATGAACTCCATCGCGATGAAGGGGCGGGATTCACCCTCTGCCTCAGCCTCGTCGATCTCGTACACGTGCGCTATGTTCGGATGATTGAGCGCGGCAGCCGCCCGGGCCTCGCGGTAAAACCTCGCCCGGTCATCCTCTGAAATCAAAGCGTGCGGCGGAAGCAGCTTCAGCGCCACCGTCCGGTCGAGCTTCGTGTCCTCGGCCTTGTAGACGATGCCCATCCCGCCGCGGCCGAGCTGGCCGACGACGCGGTAGTGGGAAATGGTGGTGCCTGGATTCATCCTTCGCTCCTCGGAGCAATGCGTTTCAGTTCTTCCGGCCAGTTGAGGACGATGCGGATAGGGTTGATCGGATTTCCAGACTGCAACTCTGTGCCACCGGTAACGAGTACTCGGCCGCGAGGGTCTAATGCGAAGTCCCTGGTCGAAGCAAGGCGACCAACGCGGTCCGGTCGACCCAGTCGTCGAAAACTCGGATCGACTTCCACGGCCACACGATACAGGGCCGATGAAGCAGGATCCTCGAAATAGATAAACCTGCCATCCGCACTCCATAGAGGATCGTAGAACGGGCCAGACCCCTCCGATACCTCCCAGAACGCATCGCCATCCACCTCATGTACGAAGATCTGGAACTCGCCGCTCTGGTTGGACTCGTACACCAGGAATCGACCATCTGGTGAGAAGGACGGGTCTTGCTGCCGGCCCTTTCCGCCGGCGACCAGCCGGCTCGTGGAATCCGCCAGGTTCGTCATCCAGATTCCGAAGTCATTCCCATCTCCTTCCCTGTCGTTCGCCACCATGAATCGCCCGTCCGTTGAGATCGCAGGCTCATGGCTCCCCACCCGAACAAGTTCCTCGGTTCCGGTTCCGTCTGCGGCCTTCCTGTACACGACGTGTCCTTCACTGTGCGCTCCGCAGTAGTACACATAGCGTCCGTCTGGCGACCACGACGGCCAGTGTCGAAATCCACCAAAACTGAGTCGAAGAGGGGTTCCGCTAGCAATATCGTAGACGTAGATATCTTGCTGACCCTCTGCCTCGTTCTCTCTCTGGATTGCGAGGCGGGAACCGTCCGGCGATATCATCGGATTATCGAACGGTCCGGGGTCAATCGGAATCTCGGTTTCTTGCCCGTCTTGAGTCGCCAACCAGGACAGCCTGACTTCCGGTGCCGTGGCCGCCTCATCTGTATATACCAGGCTCCCGTCCTGACCGACATTATAGGTCCACGAGCCGCGCTCGCCAATGGCAACCGGCACCGCTTGACCAGAGAACCTGCCTTTGCCGGGGTCAAAGGGCTGCACCACGACCTGCCCCGATCTCCCTCCTCCACGAATGTAGACGATGTAGTCCCCGGGCACGTAGCGGCCATCCGAGGCATCTGCGACGAGCACATGGTACGATCCGGAATCCAGGTCGAGAATCGCGAGGTCCTCGGATTCTCCACGCTCGGCCGCAACAAGTGCGAATCTCGTGTCCGGAATGACGGACTCCAGATTAAGATCGTCGTGACCTCGTCCCGAGTCAGGTTCAGCGACCAGTGCACGTTCACCACCGTCGGCCGGCAGTCGCCAGATCTTTTCGTCGTTGTCTGTCAAAATGGTCGCTTCAGATTCCCAGGCGGACCAGGACGGATCGCTGGTCAACTGGATCGGGTCACCATTGGGAACAAGCACCTTGAAGACGCCGCCGCTCTCTGAATACAGGAGCCAGCGATTATCGGGTGAAAAGTTGAGTCTACGCCCCAGGCCGGTTCCCGGGATTCGATTGATCTCTCGAGACGGGGCGTGAAAGAGAAAGATGCCCTGATCACCAGTCGTCGAATCGCGGCCCGTAAACGCCAGGTACTCACCTGATGGCGACATCGCAAGCTGCGAGGGGTCTGCAATGTGGTCGTTCGGTACGTCCAGTCGCCGAACCAGTGACTCCACTTCTTGCGTCGGTTCGGAGAGCAACATTCCCCCGGCAACACCCGCGACTGCTGCAACTACAAGAGCAATGAGCGCAACGGGTTGCCGGTACCACGGCTTGCCGGCCGCCTGCTGAGGAATAGCCGATTCGACTACAGGGATGACTGCAGCGGAGGCAATGGCAGACCTGCTCCCGGTCGAAATCCGCGTAGTCTGTGACTGGCTGACGTCGATACGCTTCAGGTCCGACGGCAGTTCGTCCACGTTCTGGTAGCGGAGGTCCGGATCCTTGGCGAGCAGCTTTGCGATGATCATGTCAAATGCCATCGGGACGCCGGCGCGCAGCGTCGTCATGGACTCGGGATCCTCGTTCAGTATCCCGTAGACCACCGCCTGCTCGTAGTCGCCGCGGAACGGCAGCTGACCCGTGATCATCTCGTACAGAATCACACCCATCGACCAGATGTCGCTCCGGCGATCCACCTCTTCCCCCTTCGCCTGCTCGGGACTCATGTAGGCCACCGTGCCCAGCGTCGAGCCCATCTGGGTCAGCTTCGTCGAGGCCGTTGTCTTCGCCAGACCGAAATCCAGCACCTTCACGACGCCGTCCTTCGTCAGCATGATGTTGCCGCTCTTTACGTCCCGATGCACAACATCCTTCTTGTGGGCGGCCTTGAGCCCCTCAGCCATCTGCGTCGCGATGGAGACAACGTCCTTCAGCGGCAGAGGACCTGTGGCGACGCGGTCGGCCAGTGTCTCCCCATCGATGTACTCCATCGCGATGAAGGGGCGCAGTTCCCCTTCGGCTTGAGCCTCGTCGATCTCATAGACGTGCGCAATATTGGGATGATTGAGCGCAGCGGCCGCTCGCGCCTCGCGATAAAACCGTGCCCGATCATCTTCCGAAATCAGTGCATTCGGCGGCAGCAGCTTGAGCGCCACCGTGCGGTCGAGCTTCGTGTCCTCGGCCTTGTAGACAATACCCATGCCACCGCGGCCGAGCTGACCGATGACGCGGTAGTGCGAGATGGTTGTTCCAGGCTTCATTTGTCTACTCTCCTGACATTCTTTCTTCGAGTTCAGTCCGCCAGTTCACGATCATCCTCAACTCGGACGGCTCGAGTCGTGTGAGTGTAATAATCCCGTCTCCGTTCGGATCAAGATCCCAGTTGCCACGCACCCAGCGACCCCGCAACTCATCGGCTTCCATGACGGATTCTGGATTGGAGAATCTCATGTCTCCGTTCAATAGCGTCGAACGCATGAGCCGGCCGTCGGAGACGAAGTACAGGTAGCGGCCGTCCGAAGACCAGACGATCTTGCCGCCCGTCTCGCCTGTGCGGGACACTTTCACTCGGTTTCGACCACCGCTGAATGGCACGGCATACACCTCCATGCGTCCGGACTCGTCGGATGTGTACGCGACGACGCGGCCGTCAGGAGACAGGGTCGCCCACAAGTACTCGGAAGGGCCCTGTGTAAACGGATATGCAGGTCCCGAGTCATCAAGCGGCAGGATCCAGAAGTCCAGGCCGTCGGAGGTTCGCGTGTCCCTCAGGAATGTGAGCAGTTTCCCGTCATCGGACGCGCTCACCGCTATGTCATCGAACTCGGACGCGAGCAGGAGTACCGGTCCGGATGCCTCGCCCGGCCTGATCGTATAGATATCGACACGACCCGAGTGATCGGACGAAAAATAGAGAACCTTACCGTCCGAAGACCACACCGGACCGAATTGATTCCCCTCGCCGAGCGCGAGCGTCTGCACGTCTCGCGTGGCGACGTCGAGCAATCCAAGATCCGTCGATCCCCGGGAATCGGACAGCACGAGAGCAACGTGAGTCCCCGCAGGAGACGGAGTGAAGTAATCGATGCCCAGTCCGCGATCCGACAGGTATTCGAGGTTGCCTTCCAGATCGACGCGTATCAAGCGGCGATCGAGCGTTTTCCCGCCCGACAGGTAGACAAGAGATCCTGTGCCCGACACGGTATACTGGGACGTGCCCCAGGACTCCCGGCCGGCAATGTCGTCGAGAACCAGGCGTGGTCTGCCCAGCGTGTAATTCGAAAGATCAACCTTGACAGCGAAGAGCGAATTCCCCTCCGCGTACAGGAGCACGTCGGGTTCCACAAACTGCGGATACATCCCTTCCGAGGAGACGGTGTACCTGTCGCCCGTTTCCGTGTCGATGAGTGCCAGCTGCTGACTCTCGCCCAGGATCACGCAGACAACCGTCTTCCCGTCCGGTAACATGACACCCCGGAATGTGTCCGGTTTCGCCACAGCGACGAATCCGGTGTAGGTGAGCGCGACCGGGTCACCGCCGAGGATCGACACCCTGTATAGCTCCGTCAGATACGCTCGGCGAATAGACCACATAGTCCGCCAGTGTCCAGGACACCCCCGGTGGAGCGGCGACAGCATCCGCGAGAGTCTTCACGCTTCCACCCCGGACGGACACCAGTTTGATTCCGTCGAAGGAACCGAACGCGACCGACTCGCCGTCCGGTGACAAGACTGGATCTGATATAGAACCCAGTTCGACGTGGTCGAGCTGCCGCGGCGGATCGGACGACGTGAGGTCGACCACGTAGAGCGTTTCCAGGCCCGAGTCCAGCGAACCGATGTACACGAGCCGGGTGCCGTCGTGTGACAGAGACATCTGCCGTGAGCCCGGCTCATAGTTGAGCCACCCGGCTTCGTCGCTCGCGGCAATGGTCACATGAAGAGGGGTGACGGCCGACCGCGGACTGGTCATCCGAAACACCAGCCATCCGATGGCCACCCCGGTGAGCAACAGGAGTATTCCCGCAGCCACGGAGCGGAGATGAGATGGCTTCGGAGTCGTCGCCACAACAGATGGCGCGGCCGTTACGGAGGACCGGGGAGCGACCGAGATTCGAGAAGCCGCCGGTGTCTCCATCGCCAGCAGGTCCGAGGCGAGATCATCCACATGCTGATATCGGAGCTTTCGCTCTTTCGCCAGGCACTTGTTGACGATGCGCTCCAGCTCCATCGGCACGCCCGTGCGCAGGGCGGTCAGCGGTTCCGGGTCCTGATTCAGGATGCCGTAGACCACCGCCTGCTCATAGTCGCCGGCAAACGGCATGCGACCCGTCAGCATCTCATAGATGATGGCTCCGAGCGACCAGATGTCGCTTCGGCGGATCGACCTCCTCGCCCTTCGCCTGCTCCGGACTCATGTAGGCGACTGTACCCAGCGTCGAGCCCATCTGAGTCGAGCTTCGTCGAAGCGGTCGTCTTTGGCGAGCCCGAAGTCCAGAATCTTTGGGACGCCGGCTGACGTCAGCATTACATTTCCGGCCTTCATATCCCGGTGCACGATCTCCTTGTCGTGCGCGGCCTTCAGGCCGTCGGCCAGGGCCGAGGCGATCGTGATACGACATCAGTAAGTGGTAAGAGGTCCCTTCTCGATTCGGTCGGCCAGCGACTCGCCGTCGATGTACTCCATCGCGATGAACGGGCGGGGCTCCCCGCGGCCTCGACGCTTCGTCGATCTCATATACGTGCGCAATATTCGGATGATTGAGCGCAGCGGCGGCCCGAGCCTCGCGATAGAACCGCGCCCGATCATCTTCCGAAATCAGTGCGTGCGGGGGTAGCAACTTGAGTGCGACGGTGCGGTCGAGCTTCGTGTCCTCGGCCTTGTACACGATGCCCATGCCACCGCGGCCAAGCTGGCTGACGATGCGGTAGTGGGAGATGGTGGTGCCTGGTGTCATACGTCTACGCTTCGCGCGCCTTGCGCTGGAATTGTTCTGCCCGTCCGTCTCTGGTAATAGAATCTGGTGATGCCCGGATTCATCGTTTGCTGACCGGCGCCATCCGCTTCACTTCTTCGAACCAGTTCTGGACAACCTGCAGGCCGTTGTTGACCTCGACGCCTCCCATCTGGTTGGACAGAATCAGGATGCGCTCGCCGTCGGGATGCAAGGCGAAGTCGATGTCGGTTTCGAAGGACGCGACCACCTCGGGACGTCCCAGGCGGCGGAACGACGGCTCGGTCTGAACACGCACGCGAAGCAGACGAGATCCGTTGCTCTCGAAGTAGACAAACTGCCCATCGGGCGACCAGAAAGGATCTCCGAATGTCCCCGACCCCTCTGAAACCTCCCAGAAGGCCTCGCCGCGAAATTGACGGACGAAGATCTGCGAGGACCCGGTCTCGTGGGATTCGTGGACAAAGTACCCTCCGTCCGGAGAGAAGGCTGCATCGTATTGAGCGTCTTCGGCAGCGGCGACAGCACTCGTAGTTGAATCACTGAGGTTCAGTGCCCAGATATCAAAATCGGTGTCACCTGGTGCCTCAAAAATCAACACGTCGCCGGACGGTGAGAGGAACGGATTCCGCGCCGGAGCCTGATCCGTTCGTATGATCTCTTCTGTACCGGACCCGTCGGCTGACTTTCGAATTAACACTCGCTTGTCACCACGCAACCCGTCGTAGTAGACGAACTGACCATCCGGAGACCAGGTCGGGTTCTCGCTGGACCCCGCAAACGTGAGCCGAAGAGGTGTTTGGTCCTCGAGATCGAACACGTAGATATCCCACTGCTGCTCGCCTTCGTTGAATCGCTCCATAGCCAATCTCCGGCCATCCGGAGAGAACTCAGGGAGGTCGTAGCGCGCCGGTTCCAGTGGAAGCACATCGACCTCCCCTCCGCTCAGGTCGATCCACTTGATCTGACTTCCGCTGGTGAGCTGGCTGAATTCGGTAAAGATGAATGTGCCATCATCGCCGATTGCAAAGTGATACCATTCCTGTTCGCCGATGGGAACTGGGACTGGGGCTCCCGAAAACTCCATAGCGTCGCGATCGTACGGCTGCACGGCCAACTGCGCCGCATCGCCAGCTCCTTCGAGATCTCGCATATAAAGAATGTGACCTGTAGGAACGTAGAGACCGACCGCTCCGCGCTCGACAAGAATCTCGTATTCACCCGTTGCCAGATCCACGTTGGCAATATCCCAGTTCCCGTCGTCTCGTTGAGCGGTCACCATCACATGCCCGGTTTCCCCGAGCATTCGAGGCGCATACAGTCCGGAGTGACTCTTCGTCGAATCAGCAGATGCCAGTATCTCCGCATCACCACCCGAGGCGGACATGCGCTTGACATCACCATCGGCCAGAATGATCGTCTCATTCGTTTCCCATGTGGCCCATTCGCTGTCCTTCTGAATTTGAATCGGTTGGCCGTCCGGAACGAGCAGCCGGAAGATGCCGGCTGACGAGCTGAAGAGCAGCCAGCGACCGTCGGGTGAGAAACTCATCCAGTAGGGTTCGGCTACGGAGCCTGAGTACGAGTGGACGCGGCCCGTCGACATCTCGTTGATGAAAAGCGTTTCGATCTGCGCAGCCGTATCGGTCCCGGCAAACGCGATGTACTCACCGTCGGGTGAGATTGTTGGATGACGGGCATCCTGAATGCCATGCGTGGGCAGCGAAAGGTGGCGCACGAGTTTCTGAGGCTCAGGCGAGGATCCTCGGAGCACAAATCCGATCGCCGCGCCAAGCACAAGCGTGGCAGCCCCGATTAGGACAGGATTCGTATACCACGTCTTCTTGCGAGCGGGCTGCGTAAGCGTCTCGGCAACCGGCGCCACGCCTGTCAGAGGTGCCGCCGCAATCACAGACCGGCTCCCCGTCGAGATCCGAGACCTCGTAATCGCCGACCCCAGATCGATCGCCTTCAGGTCCGCCGGCAACTCATCGACGTTCTGATACCGCAGGTCCGGGTCCTTTGAGAGCATCTTGCCAATAACACCGTCGAGTGCCATCGGCACGCCGGCCCGAAGATTGGTCATCGAGTCCGGATCTTCATTCAGAATGCCGTACACCACCGCCTGCTCGTAGTCGCCGCGGAACGGAAGCACACCCGTGATCATCTCGTAGAGAATCACGCCCAGCGACCAGATGTCGCTCCGCCGATCCACCTCCTCGCCCCGCGCCTGCTCCGGACTCATGTACGCCACCGTACCGAGCGTCGAGCCCATCTGCGTCAGCTTCGTCGAGGCCGCCGTCTTCGCCAGTCCGAAGTCCAGGATCTTGATCGTCCCGTCGGAGGTCAGCATCATGTTGCCGCTCTTGACGTCGCGGTGTACGACGTCCTTGCGGTGTGCGGCCTTGAGCCCCTCGGCCATCTGCGAAGCGTAGGAGATCACCTCTTTGAGCGGAATCTGTCCCGTGGTGATCCGATCCGCGATCGTCTCGCCGTCGATGTACTCCATTGCGATGAAGGGGCGCATGTCGCCCGGGGTCACCTCGGCCTCGTCGATCTCATAGACGTGGGCGATGTTCGGGTGGTTGAGCGCCGCGGCCGACCGCGCCTCCCGGTAGAAGCGCGCCTTGTCGTCTTCGGACACGAGCGCATGCGGAGGCAGCAGCTTGAGCGCGACCGTCCGGTCGAGCTTCGTATCCTCGGCCTTGTAGACGATGCCCATGCCGCCCCGGCCGAGCTCGCCCGTCACGCGGTAATGAGAAATGGTCGTTCCGGGTGTCATTCCGCGATACTCAAGATTTGAAATAGGATGTGTATTGATTTAGCCTTTGTTCGGCGTCGACACTGTACGGGTCGAGAGCGAGGATGAGGCCGGTTATGGATTCCTTGGTGCGATACGCTCCGCCTCGTCCGCGAGGTTCAGGACGACCCAGATCTTCGAGCCCGCGTCCTGGCTGGCTCCTTCCGGCATGGTTACGAGCAAGCTTCCGTCCGAAGCAATATCAAAATGCAGGTGAAGTCCTGTATTGAATACGCGCTCTGCGGACCCGAGAAGGCTGAAGACAGGTTCGGTCGTAACCGCCACCCGGTAAACTTCTTGATCGTTTCGCAAGAAGTAGATCCACGCGCCATCCGGCGACCATATGGGCTCCGCCCCTTCACTCGTGATCTCGACCTCGCCCTGTCCTTCAATCGACGAGACAAGGACGGATTGGCCCGCCACGTAGACCACGTACCGATCGTCCGGTGAAGGGTCCGGAGCAAATACGTTGTCTTCAGCCTCCGTCAGTCGCTCGGCGTTGGCAAGATCCAGGGGGACGGTTCCTCCGAGGGCAATGCGGTGCAGCTCCGACCCCAGCTCTCCGCCAACGTGCGTGAAAAGTAACTGCAAGCCATCGGAGGTAACGGCCGGATGGAACACTCCGCCACCGGAGTCCGAAGTATTGGCGAGCACCAGCTCAGCCGGTTCCGAGGCATCTGCACGCCGGCGCATGATGACCCCTTTCGAAGCTTGATCGGGAATGCTCCGGTAGTACACGTACCGGTCATCGGGCGACCAGTCGGCAAACTGATTGTTTCCACCGCGCGTCAACCGCGTCTGCACGCCGGAATCGAGGTTCAAAATGTAGATATCTTCTCCGTCCGGATTTTCGGGGTTGGCTTCGATGGCGACCAGGTTGCGACCACGTGCTGCCGCGAAGTCGTCGGAGTTCTGGGGAGTGCCCGAGATGATGACAGGGTTTCCCTCGTCCCCGACCCGAAACAGGGGTTCGGACTCGTAGGAGGCGTCCGTCTGCTCCCGGTATACCAGGTGGCCGGTCGGCGAGAACCCGTAGCCCCACGGGTTGAAGCGAGCAACGGGAACGGCAGGTCCCTGTAGCTCCCCCGTCTTTCGATCGATCGGTGCAAGTGCCACGGGTTGGCTTGTCGACCCGGACGGAAGCGCAAGAGCGTAGCCGTTATCGAGAATCTGCAAGAAGGTGTACTGCGGAGAAACCGGCTCATACCCCGGTGCACGGTCCGCCAGTCGGAAGGTGCCCAGCGACTGAGTGGCTGACGACCAGTGCGAAAAAAACACGGTTGTCCCGTCTGCTGTGGGGAGCGGAATTCCGAACCAGTTCACCGTTGAGTCTTTCTGCGTATGAACAATTACGTCTCCCGACTCCCCCGCCGAGGCGAGCTCGCTCGCAGCGTCGGTGAAATAGAATCGCCCGTCTCGTCCGTAGGCGCCCCATTGCCACGGAGATTCAACGCCTGGGATGTCCGTGAATGCTCCTCCAGATCGAAGAGCGCGCTGGTAGCGTCGTCGATTTCCATCAAAGAAAACCAGCCAGCGGCCATCCGGAGAAACGTGTATATCCCGTGCATCCTCCGTCCCGGGCACTGCGCTGGATTCACCCGTGGTCAGGACGTATCGACGAATGTGTAAGGGGTCGTCACTCGCTTGTGCGAGATAATACAACTCGCTGCCGTCCGGGCTCCACTGGGGCATCAGTTGTTCGATGGCGTGAGGGAGATCGATCTGGAATCGCATGAGCGCCCTCACTTGCTCTGCATCGCCCGAGAGCATGCGGTCAGCTACCAAGCCTATAGCTGCGCCAAGCACCAGCGTGGCCACCCCGATCAGCACGGGATTCGTATACCACGTCTTCTTGCGAGCGGGCTGCGTAAGCGTCTCGGCAACCGGCGCCACGCCTGTCAGAGGTGCTGCCGCAATCACAGACCGGCTTCCCGTCGAGATCCGCGACCGTGTGATCGCCGACCCCAGATCGATCGCCTTCAGGTCCGCCGGCAGCTCATCGACGTTCTGATACCGCAGGTCCGGGTCCTTTGAGAGCATCTTGCCGATCACACCGTCGAGCGCCATCGGCACGCCGGCCCGCAGATTCGTCATCGAGTCCGGATCCTCGTTCAGAATGCCGTACACCACCGCCTGCTCGTAGTCGCCCCGGAACGGCAGCACGCCCGTGATCATCTCGTAGAGAATCACGCCCAGCGACCAGATGTCGCTCCGCCGATCCACCTCCTCTCCCCGCGCCTGCTCCGGACTCATGTACGCCACCGTCCCCAGCGTCGAGCCCATCTGCGTCAGCTTCGTCGAGGCCGCCGTCTTCGCCAGTCCGAAGTCCAGGATCTTGATCGTCCCGTCCGAGGTCAGCATCATGTTGCCGCTCTTGACGTCGCGGTGTACGACGTCCTTCGCGGTGCGCGGCCTTGAGCCCCTCGGCCATCTGCGAAGCGTAGGAGATCACCTCTTTGAGCGGAATCTGTCCCGTGGTGATCCGATCCGCGATCGTCTCGCCGTCGATGTACTCCATTGCGATGAAGGGACGCATGTCGCCCGGGGTCACCTCAGCCTCGTCGATCTCATAGACGTGCGCGATGTTCGGGTGGTTGAGCGCCGCCGCTGACCGCGCCTCCCGGTAGAAGCGCGCCTTGTCGTCTTCGGACACGAGCGCATGCGGAGGCAGCAGCTTGAGCGCTACCGTCCGGTCGAGCTTGGTGTCCTCGGCCTTGTAGACGATGCCCATGCCGCCCCGGCCGAGCTCGCCCGTCACGCGGTAATGCGATATGGTCGTTCCTGGTGTCATGGTGTCTTAGTCTCCTTCCTGCATCAGTGCGGCGGCATGGTCCTCAAAATTGAGGATGACCCGTATGCGCGATTCCGCATTCTCCACCACACCGGGTTGCGCCACGATGACTCCACCGTCGGGCAGAAGGTCGAAGTGAATATGCGTCTGTGATCGGTACACCTCTTCCTCGCGGCCCAGAATGCGGAATACCGGGTCGGTGGTTACAGCGACGCGGTAAAGGATGTTACGATTCCGAGAAAAGTAGATGCTCGATCCGTCCAACGACCAGACCGGGTAACCGCCGGAGTCGGTGACCTCCACTTCTCCTGTGCCGTCCAGCGGCGCCACCAGAATCGACCCGGTCGTAGAGCTGCCGGAGCGATACACGACATATCGTCCGTCTGGCGCGATGTCTGCATCTGTCTGGAAACCGGTGCCGGAGCCAACAAGTCGTTCCTCACCCGTTTCGAGGTCCCGGGCAAAAAGATCGGGGTTGCTCTCTCCCATCCGTACGTACAGCATCGTCCGGCCGTCGGGTGTTATGGCAGGATTGCCGAGTACAGTCGAGTCAGAAACGATCACTTCGAGAGGAGTTGACGCATCCGATCGTCGTCGAACGACGGAAAACGTATCGCCGTCTAAACGATCCCAGTATATGTAGTCATCGCCGGGAGCCCAGAATGGGTTTTGGTTTTCACCATCTCGTGTGAACCGCGTCGATGTCTCCGTTGCGATCTCCATGAGGTACAAATCGCGGCGGTCCGAGCTCTCCAGGCGCGTTTCCGCGACGACCGAAGCACCATCATGGGAAACGGCAAAGTCGTTGGAGGTGCCCGGAATTCGCCCTATGCGATCCACTTCCTGCCCGTCGACCATATAGAAGGGCTCGCCCCGAGAAGGATCGGCCACGTTTGCCGGCTCCTCGAACAATAGATGCCCACTTCCGGAAAGCGAAACTGCCGACATATAAGCGACCGGCCTTGGCGCCCCGCTCGTTGTCCCGTCGGACGGATCAAATCGAACAACTGAAACGGTCTCGCCAACAGGCCCGCTGGGCTCTACCAGTGCAAGGCCGTTGGCGGTTATCGCGCGCAGCCGGTACTGGTCAAGCGCGGGAGCGGGAGTGCCACCCGGATTACCCCAGGTCCGTTCAACGATGGTCGTGCTCGACCAGGCGCCCCAGTAGACCGCTTCGCCCGAGGGCGAGACCACGGGCTCCGCAAAGAAACGCCCCGCGATCGTGTCGTTGCTTGCCACCGAGCGTACTTCGCCCTCCTCGGAGACTGCCATCAGAGCCCAGCCCTCAGACGCGAAGTACACGTCGCCACCGGGCGCTACCCGAATACTGCGAGCTCCCTCGGTCCCCGGAATCGGAGAGGCCTGGCCGCCTTCGGCCGCCAGCCGTTCGAGCCGGTTCTCGGCGAGGTCACGAATGATGAGCCATCTTCCGTCGGGACTTGCTGACAGCTCGCTGGCGTCATTAGTGCCCGGCACCAGCTCCGACGTTCCAGTATCGAGGGAGAAGCGCCGGACCGATGTGTTCCCCCCTGCAGAATCGGCCGCTATGTAATAGATCGATCGGCTGTCGGCAGACCACACCGCTGATAAAGGTTCACTTCGGTCTTCCAACTCAATCACGAACTGCGTAGGAACCGACGTAGTCGCCGAGCCGCCCCACAAGAGCACTCCTGCGCCCGCACCGCCGACAAGCGCCACGGCGACCAGTCCCCAGACCCAGATCGGGATCCCCGCCTTACGGGCGGGCGGTTGCTGTGCCGGTGTCATGGTGGAAGCTGGAGTCGCAGCAACCGGCGCAATCACCGACCGGCTCCCCGTTGAGATGCGGGAGCGTGTGATGGCCGAGCCCAGATCGATCGCCTTCAGGTCCGCCGGCAACTCGTCGACGTTCTGGTACCGGAGGTCCGGGTCTTTTGAAAGCATCTTTCCGATCACGCCATCGAGCGCCATCGGCACACCCGCTCTCAGATTCGTCATGGAGTCCGGATCCTCATTCAGAATCCCGTACACCACCGCCTGCTCGTAGTCGCCGCGGAAGGGCAGCACGCCCGTGATCATCTCGTAGAGAATCACCCCCAGCGACCAGATGTCGCTCCGGCGGTCCACCTCCTCGCCACGCGCCTGCTCCGGACTCATGTACGCCACCGTCCCCAGGGTCGAGCCCATCTGCGTGAGCTTCGTCGACGCTGTCGTCTTCGCGAGTCCGAAATCCAGAATCTTGATGGTCCCGTCCGAGGTCAGCATCATGTTGCCGCTCTTGACGTCGCGGTGCACGACATCCTTGCGATGGGCGGCCTTGAGGCCTTCGGCCATCTGAGAGGCGTATGAGACCGCATCTTTCAACGGGATGGGCCCCTTCACAATACGGTCCGCAATCGTCTCGCCGTCGATGTACTCCATCGCAATGAACGGACGCACGTCGCCCGGGGTCACCTCCGCCTCGTCGATCTCGTAGACATGAGCGATGTTCGGATGATTGAGCGCCGCGGCCGACCGCGCCTCCCGGTAGAAGCGCGCCTTGTCGTCCTCGGACACGAGCGCATGCGGCGGCAGCAGCTTCAGCGCCACCGTCCGGTCGAGCTTGGTGTCCTCGGCCTTGTACACGATGCCCATGCCGCCCCGGCCGAGTTCGCCCGTGACGCGGTAATGCGATATGGTCGTTCCTGGTGTCATCGTTCGAACAGTTTGTCGAGGTAGGCGGTGAAGGACTCGATGAGAATAAATCGCGTGTTTCGTCCAAAGTCCAAACCTGATTGAGGATGCACGACGACCATCTCGCCAGTGGCCGCATTCACGTCGAGCCGGACGTTGACGCCGGGATACGTGTACATGAGCGACGGACTTCCCCGCTTTCTGAATACGCCGGATATGTCGATCGGCATCACAAACACTCGCCCCCGGTTTCGGAAGTACAATTCCGACCCGTCATTCGCCCAGACGGGGTCGTCCGCGTACGTCTCCGTGACCTTTTCGTAGAAGAGCGACGGGTCCGGGAAGGACCGCACGAACAGTCGCTGACCACCTGAAACGAACGTGCTCGTCTGATTATCAGCCGTGAAGGCGATATAGCGTGAATCGGGTGAGATCTTCGGGTCGCCCTGTCGGGAGAACGTCGAATCGACGATGGTGATCTCTCCTGACTCCAGACTAAGAGCCTTGAGAACCGGGCCGGAGGCAAATGCAAGCCACTTTCCGTCTCGTGAGGCGTGGGCATAGTCGCCGTCCTCTACGACAAGTTCTTCGGGTCCTGTCCCGTCGGAGTTCTTTGAATAGATGTCGGAGTCCTGCGCGGGTCCCGCCGAATAGTAGATCTTTCCATTCGGGGACCAGGTGGGAGCTCGACTAACCTCGAACTGATACGTCATCCGTTGCTCGACCCCGGTCGCGGGATCGAACACCGCGATGTAGGTCGACTGCCCACTGGTTCCGATGTGGCGCTCGACGGCGAGCTTTCTTCCATCCGGCGAGAAGCTGACCCGGTCGTAGTTCGCCAGCTCCATGGGCATGTCACGAGACTCTCGTGTCGTCGTGTTCAGCAGCGAGAACACCTCCTCCTCTTCGAACCCGCCTTCTCGCTGGTGCAGGAACGAATCGTCGTGGCCGACGGCCCAGGAAAGCCGCAGCATCTGGGATCCAATTATGTCCGCAGGAGAGCCGGTAAGTGCCTTGTCTGACGCATCGTAGCGCTGTGCTACCACCTGCCCGAGACGGCCGCCGATGTGGTAGACAATCACATCGTCGCGTATCGGTCGTGCGCAACACGCATTTCGGGCCAGGACGGTATAGCTGTCGTCTCCAAGATCGTAAGAAACGACGTTGGACGTGCCACCCGAGATATCGACCGTGAGCAGGACCTGTTCCGTTCCAGGAATGTGGTGGGGTAGATCGACACGATTGATGGTCGTGTCGAATCGCGCCAGGTCTATTTCTGTGGACTCCTGTGAATCCAGGTCATGCAGAATGATCTCCTGTCCGTTCCGAGTAATGCCCACGGTGTTAGCCCGGATCCAGGTAAACTGGGCACCTGTCTCACTCAACGGTACTGGACGACCGTCCGGAACCAGTATGCTGACGATCTCGCTTCCGTTTCCGGCCAGAACCCACCGGCTGTCGGGCGAAAAACGGGGAGCAGAATATCCCTCGCTCTCGGGTGGCGTGTAGTAAGTCCCGTCATGCAGATCCACGATCGTGATGCCGGTGAACCCGACTGTATCCGCGGTTTCGAACGCCCAGTACCGACCGTCGGGCGAGATACCCGGATCCTGAGCGATCATCCGCTCGATAGTGACGTCGAGCTTGCGGATGGGCGGCGGATTCGCGTCCGGCGTACGCAGGAGCCAACCTGCCAGCGCGCCGGCAAGGAGCGCCGCGACGGCAACGACCGGTACAATCCACTTCGGCCCCCTCGTCCTTCCGGCCGCAACCGACGTGGCAGGAATCGACTCCGAAACCGACAACGGAGCGTCAATGACAGAGCGACTTCCCGTCGAGATCCGCGAAGTCTGTATGGCGGACCCCAGATCGATCGCCTTGAGATCGGCCGGCAGCTCATCGACGTGCTGATAACGCAGATCCGGATCCTTGGCCAGCATCTTGGCGATGATTCCGTCCAGCGCCATCGGAACCCCTGCCCGCAGCGTCGTCATCGACTCGGGATCCTCATTCAGAATCCCATACACAACGGCCTGCTCGTAGTCCCCCTTGAACGGCAGCCGACCCGTTACCATCTCATAGAGAATCACGCCCAGAGACCAGACGTCGCTTCGCCGATCAACTTCTTCTCCCTTCGCCTGCTCCGGACTCATGTACGCCACCGTCCCAAGCGTCGAGCCCATCTGCGTAAGTTTCGTCGAGGCCGCCGTCTTCGCCAGACCGAAGTCGAGGATTTTTGCGACCCTCTTCTTCGTCAGCATGATGTTGCCGCTCTTGATATCGCGATGCACGACCTGAGCCTCGTGCGCCACCTTCAGTCCTTCGGCAATCTGCGAGGCATAGGAGATGGCGTCCTTCAGCGGCAGAGGTCCCTTCGCGACGAGATCAGCGAGCGATTCACCGTCGATAAACTCCATGGCAATGAACGGGCCGGGACTCGCCGTCGGTCACCACTTCATCGATCTCGTAGACGTGCGCAATATTCGGATGATTGAGCGCCGCGGCCGCCCGGGCCTCGCGGTAAAAACGGGCCCTGTCATCTTCCGAAATCAGTGCATGCGGAGGAAGCAGCTTGAGCGCGACCGTCCGGTCCAGCTTTGTGTCCTCGGCCTTGTAAACGATGCCCATTCCGCCCCGGCCGAGTTGCTCGACGACGCGGTAATGGGAAATAGTTGTCCCCGGAGTCATGACGAATTCTCCCCCTTCAGCCCTTGCGGGCAGAGATTTGCCTTGCTGGACAGGCAGTTAAGTCGGCGCAGAACCCCTTTATAGGGCGTAACCTTCGCAAAATCAACACGAAGGGTGCATCCATCGAGCGTGAAATCGCGTACGCCGGGACGTAGTTTCGAAAGTCCTCGTTGAACCCAAAATGTCCAACGTGAAACCTCCAAAAGAAGGCGCGACAATCTCATGACACAGATGCTCAAACAAGCCGCTCTTACGCTGCTTGCTCTCTTCATGTTCATACCCCTGTACGCCCAGGATTCAGGTGACGGTGTTGCCGGCACATGGGAGGGCACCCTGACAGTGCCCGGAGCCTCACTGACGCTCGTCTTCCACTTCACGACTTCCGATGACGGATCCTACGGCGGAACGATGGACAGCCCCGATCAGGGCGCCAACGGGATTCCGCTCGGTGCCGTCACCATAAACGAGAGTGAACTGATCGCGACCGTACCCACCCTGGCCGGCGAGTACAGGGCCACTCTGAACGAGGGCCAACTGGAAGGGACCTGGTCACAGGGCGGCCAGTCCTTTCCTCTCAATCTGGAAATGAGGGTCGAAGCCGCGGAGGAGCAGGCTCCGCCATCCAGGCCCGACATAGACGTCACGGGCACGTGGATGGGTCGCCTGAACGCGGGCGGCACACAACTGCGCGTCGTGTTTCACATCGAGGAGGGTGACGACGGGGCATTGACGGGAACGCTCGACAGCCCGGACCAGGGTGCGACCGGCATTCCCCTCGGCGATATCTCCGGATCGGGATCGTCGATCACTATCCAGATCCCCGCCGTCGCCGGCAGCTATGAGGGCACGATTGAAACCAACCGATCCGCCATTGAAGGCACCTGGAGCCAGGGCGGGGGCACACTGCCGCTCAGGCTCGAGCCGGCCGACGACGAAAGTATCAGGTTGCCCGATCGGCCACAGGAGCCGCGACCTCCTTATCCGTATATCGAAGAGGAGGTCACGTTCGACAACACAGAAGCTGATATTCGGCTGGCCGGCACTCTGACGATTCCAGAGGGAGACGGACCCTTCCCCGCCGCGATTTTGATCAGCGGATCCGGACCGCAGAATCGAGACGAGGCCCTACTCGGACACCGACCTTTCCACGTCCTGGCCGACTACATGACCCGCCAGGGCATCGCTGTCTTACGCTACGACGATCGTGGCATAGCTGAATCCACCGGAGACTTTACGACAGCGACGTCCGTCGATTTCGCGGAGGATGCCTCCGCCGCCGTCGATTTCCTCAAAGGACGGTCGGAAGTAGATCCGGAGCGCATTGGGCTTGTCGGTCACAGCGAGGGAGGGCTTATTGCCCCGGTCGTCGCCGTTGATCGCGATGATCTCGGATACATCGTGCTGATGGCGGGCCCCGGTGTGACCGGTGAGGAGATTCTGTACGAGCAGGGAGCCGTGATCCTGCGCGCCGGAGGTGCTGACGAAGAGAGAATCGCGAGCAACCGGGCCACTCAAGAAGCCATGTTCGAAATAGCAATGTCGGATGTGCCACTCGATGAGGTTCGGGAAAAGCTTCGCGCATACCTGGGCCAAACGCTGGAAGAGATGGATGAGCAGGAACGGGAGGCGTCAGGACTTTCCGAAGCGATGATCGAGCCGCAAGTACAACAGGTTGCGTCTCCGTGGATGCGCTTCTTCCTGTCGTATGACCCCCGACCGACGCTTGAGAAGGTCACGTGCCCGACGCTTGTGATCAACGGAGAGAAAGACCTTCAGGTGCCGCCGTACCAGAATCTTCCGGAGATAGAACGTGCCCTGAAGAAAGGTGGCAATCCGAACTTCCGCATTGTTGAGATGGAGGGATTGAACCACCTCTTCCAGACGTCCGAGACCGGCGCGCCGTCCGAATATGCCACTATCGAGGAGACCTTTTCGCCGAAGGCGATGCAGGTGATTGCCAACTGGATTCTTAAGGACGCGTCGTAAGACTCCGGTAGCCTGTCAGGGCTGCACTTAATGTGAGCCGGGGGGACGGTCGATACAAGGAGAGATTTCCCCACGACCACCACCCCTGTCTATGAAGAAGCTCTTCGTCCTTCTCGTTCTTGCCGGTGCGTTCGCGTACTTCGTCTGGCCGACCCGCTACCAGGAGTACAAGTCCGGCGAAGGACCTCACTCCGAACAAACACACCTCGCAACAAGAGTCGACCGACTATCCGGCGACGTTCAGGCCCGCACGTCTACCGGCGTCTGGAAAGATCTCTCCGAGCTGGGTCCGCGTGAGCACGTTCCGAATCCGGTGACGTCGCCGTACACGCGAGCGGATCTGAGTTCGGGTCAGCAGAAGCAGAACGAAATCCAGGCGACACAGTCTGCCATCGACGCAGCGACCGCAAGCGGGACAAAGTAACCGGCCGTCGACTCAGTTGAGGTTGCGGCCCGGGAAGTGGCAGACCTTCTGGATCGTGGATGTCACGACGCGGTTGCCGAACTCGAGGTGCATTCCACACGCCGCCACGAGGTCACGTTTCAATACGGTACCTCCCCACGTGCAGCCGGCAATCGTCGTCTGAAAAGGGCCGCCGAACTTGCGGTCAAACCAGCCTCCCGATACCGAGAAGGAACTCTCACCGAGTGCCCGTACGGCATAGACGGAGTTGCGTGTCTTGACAATCAATACGTCTCCCGGCCGCATGTCCAGGCGGTTAATACCCTCGGCACGGGTGGCCGAAGAGGTGATGGCAGCGAGATCGTATCCGGTATGCTTCACGATTCCATGTGGTCCATGTGCCCTGGCGGACAGCTAATAAACGTCCTGCCGATACTCTTGCACAAGCCCTTTCTCTATGGAGACGCACAATTCTAATATGAGTTTCGGCCATATATCCTGGGGGTTTAAGTACATAGGGAAGGCGAGATGAGCCCGGACCGTATACTGAAATCATCGGAGATGGTCGCGGCCACCTCTGACTCGGTCGTCCTCGATCAGACCTCCCGCTGGCTAAACCTGACGCGGAACGTCATCGATACCTACATTCCGGAGGCATGGACAATTGACCCCCGGCTACCCCCGTCGGCATCGAACTAACCATCGAGACTCGACTATAACACGATCCTCACTGCGAACCAGCGGACGATGGCCAAGGCCCAGATCGGCACCAGTATCCTCGCCCTGACGCTGATCATGTCGGCGTGCCTGGAGGATGGCGAACGCGGCAATCCCCTCGATCCCCTTTCCTCCAATTTCGTCGACGAAGGGCAGGTGAGCGGACGCGTGACGCAGCGATCGTTAACCGGTGTTGCCGGGAGCCTTGTGAAACTGACGCCCGGGTCGCTCACCAGTGTCACCGATGGCTCCGGGTCGTTCTTGATTTCTGACGTCCCGAGTGGCAGCTATACCCTGAGTGTCGAAGCGGCCGGTTACGCGAATGCCGCAGATACCATTTCGGTGGCACCGGGCGTCCCCGTTGCCTCCAACTTCGAACTCAACGGACTCCCGATCCTCGAGTCGTGGACGGTCAACACCGCTCACATCAGTCGATGGTGGCCCCTTGAAGACCTCTTCCAGGTAGAGTTTGTCGTGCAGGCGTCAGACATCGACGGTGTCTTCGATGTCGACAAAGTCTGGCTCGATATTCCCGACTACGGTTTCGCGGACACCTTGCTCACCACTCAGACCACCGGTACGTTCGCGCGAACTCTGAATGATCTTGACCTCCCGACGCCTACGATTCACGCGCTCCTCGGTCGACCCATGTTGTTGTCCGTTCGGGACCACCTGAGCGACATCGTAACCACGCCTGATCTGCGACTCGTGCGTGTAATAGACGAGACGCCTGAAGCCGTGGAAGAAGCTTTTCAGAACGGACCCCAGGACTGTCTGCAGGGTCAGTCAGGCAGTGGGGTCGTTCCGCTGATCGAGTGGAAACCACTCTTCCTGCCGTATCCGTTCACGCACCGCGTCGACATCATTCGCGTGGACTCGGGACTCGAGACACTCGTTGAACGTATCGATAACATTCCATTTGACGAGACCTCGATCGTGGCCACACCATTGCCGGATGGCGAGTATTACTGGACGGTCGCGGTGGTCGACGAATTCATGAACCGAAGCCGATCGAAGCAGGTCGGATTCTGCATCATCCCATGAGTACTGCTGAAGAATCCATAACCCCGAGCGCGCTGCAAACGCTTTCCTCGATTGCAGCCACCATCAACTCACTGGAAGATCCGGACCATCTTCTTGAGCGTGTTCTCGAAGCAGCGATGGAGTCGATCGGAGCGGAACGCGGCTTTGTCATACTGGAATCTGCACGTGGACTTCCGGATCTGGAGGTCAAGAGCTATCGCAATTTCAACGACGACGAGCTGGTCAAACTTGAGCGTATCTCCCGAACGGTCGTGACTCAGGTCATCAAGTCGGGCGACCCTCTCCTTCTGTACGAGGCACAGAAAGACGATCGGTTTGGATCTACCGAGAGCATCGTCGTAGAGCAGATCCAGTCCATCGCCTGCGTGCCCCTCTCGCTGCGTGCCCGGCGAATCGGAGCGATCTATCTCGACAGTGTTTCACAACCGGGCCGATTTACTCGCGAGAGTCTACCGCTCCTGACTGCCATCGCGGATCAATCGGCCGTAGCGATTGAGAATGCTCGACTCTACCGCTCTATCCGCGACGAGAACCGGCATCTTCGTGGTGAGGTGCAGCGACTTTACGGATTCGACGAGATCATCGGACGCAGCCGACCGATGCGGGACATTTTTGATACGGTCTCGCGGGTCATCGATTCGGACGCCTCGGTACTTCTTCAGGGTGAGAGCGGAACCGGCAAGGAGCTCGTAGCCCGTGCAATCCACTACAACGGGAGTCGCAAGGAGCAGCCGTTCGTCGCCGTGTTCTGTGGCTCGCTGGCGGATGAATTGCTTGAGAGCGAACTGTTCGGTCACAAAAAGGGGTCGTTCACCGGAGCTGTCGGGGATAAGAAAGGTCTGTTCGAAGCCGCACACACCGGCTCCATCTTCCTCGACGAGATAGCGGATCTGAGTCCCCGAATGCAGACGTCTCTGCTGCGCGTCCTCCAGGATGGAGAGATCCGTCGGGTCGGTGACACGGATGTGCGACGAGTGAACGTCAGGGTTATCTCAGCGACGAACCAGTCACTTGAGGAACGGACGAAGTCGGGAGATTTTCGTGAGGATCTTTTCTACAGATTGAACACGATAGAAATAACGATGCCTCCGCTGCGCCTCCGCGGTGGCGACATCGATCTTCTCGCGAACCACTTTCTGGACAAGTTTGCCACCAAAGGCCGAGCGCACATCCGGGGATTCGCGGCGGAGTCATTGGATGTACTGCGCGAGTATGCGTGGCCCGGAAATGTGCGAGAGCTCGAGAACGTGATCGAGCGTGCCGTTGTGCTCAGCAAAGGAGATACAATTGTACCTGAAGATCTCAAGCTTCGACCGATGGAAGATCGTGATCCGTTCGAGGCCGGAATGACTCTGAAGGACGTGGAGCGAATCGTGACACTGCGAACGCTGAAAGAGCTCGATGGCAATATCTCTGAGGCGGCGCGCACGCTTGGCGTTTCGCGAAGGTGGCTACACTATCGGCTAAAGGAATGGGGCTCCGAGGAGCAGTAGCAGGCATCCAGCCGTTTGCCGAAATCAGTCGGCGGGCGACGACGATCGTATACAAGGGATACGACTCGTCGCTGGACCGCTATGTGTTGTTGAAAGTCTTGCGTCCGGAGTTCGCGGTACACGACGACATTGCAGAACGATTCAAGAGCGAAGCGCAACTGTTGGCCAGGGTCGTTCATCCCAACGTTGTGTCCGTCTATTCCTACGGCGAAGAGGGTGGCGTGACCTACATGGCCACCGAATACGTCGAAGGTCAGTCACTGGACGAGTTGCTGCAAAGTGGTCCCCTGCCCGCGACCGTCGCAGCCGGTATCCTCCAGAGAACCGCGGCCGGCCTCGCCGCTGCGCACGCCGAAGGTGTATTGCACCGCGATTTCAAGCCGGACAACATCCTCGTCTCGGCGAAGGGCGCTGTGAAGTTGACGGATTTCGGCCTCGCTGTTTCACAGGATGCTGCCGAGAAGTCTCCCGCGATGGCCGGCACGCTTCCCTACATGGCGCCAGAGATCATCGGTGGTGCCGCCCCCTCGGAGTCGTCAGATCTGTTCGCTGTCGGCGCCACGTTTTTTGAGATGCTCACCGGTCGAAGGGCGTTCTCCGGTGACTCGGAAAGCGAGGTCATCGAAGGACTGCTGAGCGCGAGTCCGATGCAAGACGTCGAGTTGTTCACGGACGCGCCGTCGAGCCTGATGGTTATATGCAGCAAACTGCTCCAGAAGGATCCAGCCAGACGTTTCGCCAGCGCGGCTGATCTGGAGCAGGCCTTGATGGAGGGTCCGGGGGCGATTGCCGTTGAAGATGTGGACATCGCTGCGTATGTCGCGGATCCTGCCGGCTGGGCGCCGCCCGCGGCTCGCCCGAAACCAGTGGACGACGATTCGATGCGCCCGGCTGCCCACGAACGGCGTCTTGCTCGTCCGGTTGCGTCGTGGGCTCTGGCTGTGACCGTCGTCGCTGCAGCGATCTTCCTGCTTACGAGGCTTCTTCCCGACGCTGATCCCGGACGATTGGCTGAGGGGTCTCTGGACTCCGCCACAGTCGACGTGTTGAATACGCGCGTTTCCGAGGAGCAGCCTCCGGGCGCGTCCACGGCCGAGCGTACGATCCCGATTCTGAATGAAGAAAGGAAGCCCGACGTGGAGCCGGAAGCCACTCGACCACCAGACGCTTACGATGATCGATCCTGTCGTCCCGGTGACCGCGGCCCTGGATTCTGCCCGTGTCGAAGTCGCCATCGACACCGCCATGGTTGTCGCACGCCCCGGCTTCCTCGCCGTAAGATGTATTCCGTGGGCCACGATATGGATCGACGGCGACTCGCTCGCTACGGCTTCGCTCGACACGCTGCGTCTGGCAGCCGGCGAGCACGAGATACTGCTTCGAAATCCCGATTTTCCCGACGTACGTCGAACGGTGCGAATCGACCCGGACGAGTTCACCCGATTGGATGTCAGCCTTTGGGCCACCGTCGCGCGCTTGTCGTTGACCGTGATTCCCTGGGCCGAGATCGAGATCGATGGAGCCGTTGTTGACACGATCCCGCCGCAAGTTCGCCCATTGATACTGACCCCTGGTGCGCATCGTCTTCGCCTCATCCATCCGGATCTGGGAGAGATCCGCCGCGACATTGTGCTGACGGCCGGCGAACACAGAAATCTGGCGTACAATATGCGACAGGAAAGGTCGCAGTAGGATTATGGTACGGCTCTTGCCACATACACTACGAGACGAACAGACCGGCTAATCTCGAGCAATATTTGCGCTATGCAACGACGTTTACGAACGATAATCCTGAGCACGGTGGTCCTCGGTGCGTGGCTCGCAGCGTGGTTGGCTCTGCCTGACACCGTTGCCGCCCAGGAATGGGAGATTGTCTCCGAGATGCCTCAGGCACGAGCTGGCGCGGCAGTAGTCGAGCTCGACGGGCAGGTCTGGGTTATCGGCGGGCGAGGGCAGCGAGAGCGCGCGTCCGCTACGGTATTTCGATACGATCCTCTATCGAACCACTGGAGTGGCGGCGACGAAATACCACACTTGAAGGAAGCTCGAGTGAACGCCACTGCGGCGGTTCTTGGTCGAAAGATCTTCGTGATCGGAGGTCGCAGTGCCCAGGGCGAGGTCCTGCAGACGGTGGAGGTTTTTGACCCCTCCAGAAATGAATGGCGCGACTTTCCCGATACGAAGCGGCAACGAGAGGGTGCGACGGCGATCATCCTCGGGAGTCGTCTGTATCTGATCGGCGGAAGCGACCAGGGTGAAAGAGCGCTCGCAGACCGTCGAGTTGTTTGATGTCGCGAACGACCGCTGGGACGAGATCAGTGAATGGAAACTCGATCGACCTCGCGTCTCGTCGGCAGCAGCGGTGTTCGATGCCTCCGTCTATATCTTCGGCGGCTTCAATACGTTTGGACCGGTCGGCCAGGTTCAGCAGTACAACTCTACGTCCGGTAGTGTTCAGTTTTCAGAAATGAGAGTTGCTCGCGGAGCGCTGGCCGCGGTGACGATGCACCGATCGATCTACGTTATCGGAGGACGCAGCAAGGACAGGGTGCTCGGCACGACGGAGATCTTCCGGCCCAGTGATGCGGGATGGACCGAGGCCCCATCATTGAACAGACCCAGGCACAGCTTTTCGGCGGTCAGAATCGATCAATCGATCTACGCATTCGGTGGCATCGGACAGGACGGTGTACCGCTGGCTTCCGTCGAGAAACTGGGACCCATCAGCACTGCCACAGACGAGATAGCGCTACCGCCGGATCTGACACTCGAACCGGGATTTCCCAATCCATTTGCCCAGAATACCCGTTTTCGCTACTCTGTCTCGTCGCAAACCGGTCGTGTCCGGATCGACGTACTGGATGTCACCGGCCGGAATGTCAGGAGTCTGATCAATGAAGCACGGGCGCCCGGCATGTACGAAATCTCGTGGAGTGGTGACAATGATGCGGGCGCTCAGGTCGCCGACGGGTTCTACCTGATTCGCATGCGTCAGGGGCCCTTCAGTATTATCCGGAAAGCCGTACGAGTTGCCCGTTGAAGTATCGAGCGTCCGCGACGATTCTAATCCTCCTGTCGGTCGGAATGACCCGACCATCGTTTGCTCAAACGCAGGATACACTGGGCGTTGCCGGTGTACGCAACGCGTACGAGCAACTGGATTTCGATCTGACTCTGACGCGGGCGGAAACCGTCATCCGATCGGGTGAACGGCAAACGGCGGAAGACCTTGTAGAGGTCCACACGATTGCAGCGCTCGTGCTCGTTGCCCGCAACCAGACGCGTGTAGCGCGCGAGCACTTTGCCTCTGCGCTGAGCATCGACCCGGACCTTACGATCGATCCCGTCCAGGCGTCGCCGCGGGCGGTAGAGTTGTTCGAGTCGGTTCGCGCTGAAACCAGAGCGAGTACCGCGGATCCACCTGCAGCATCGATCCGATATCTCCGCGTCTACGATCCTCGCCCCGCTGCGGCATACCGGTCGTTGGTTCTGCCCGGCTGGGGTCAGATGTACAAAGGACAGCGACAGCGTGGAATCGTTATGATGGCGTTGTGGGGAACGGCCGCAGCTGGCACCGTCACGGCGCACATCATTCGGCACAACAAGCACGACGCTTATCTCGATGAAACGGATCCCTCCGCAGTTCAGGATCGATTCGACTCTTTCAACCGCTGGCACAAAGTCCGAAACAGCCTGGCGATGGGCACTCTCGCCACATGGGTCGTGAGCTATCTCGATGCGTTGATCTTTGAGAGCAGCAGAAGCAGCCGATCGGTCGTGCATCCGTCCGTGGGAGTAACGACTGATGCGTCTTCGAATCGACCATCGCTTTCTCTTCGATTGACCCTGAATTAGGCGTTGCGCACATTCTGCACACGGCGTAACCGTGGTGCTCAACTCGCTGGCTGTTCGTCGCCCTCTATTCCGGCTCAAAGCGCTGCAGACCCCTGATTGGTCACAAAAACGACGTTCTCGCGCTCGTTTTCGAAGATCGGCATCACCTTTGCAATCTCCTCATCAACACATCCAGGAAAAACCATCTGACATCTGACGGGAGTGCAACGACAATGATTGCTTTCGATACGAAAACCAGGGGAGTGCTGCTGGGAATGATTCTGCTCCTCAGCGCCCCGGTCGCCTTTGCCCAGAGCGGGATGACCGTCTCGCGCAACAGCGACTTCTCCACCCACGATCTGACGTTCGAGCCTGGCGAGAAAATGTTTGTTCTCGTCGACGCACCCGAACTCGATCCCATGGATATCGACGCGAACGAGCTTCGGCTTCGGCACGAGAACAGCGGCGAGGAGATTCGACTTCGACTCGAGAATCAGTTCAACGCTCGCTACACCGCCAACGTCCAGCTACCTGATGCCGAATGGGCTCGCGGTAGATGGACACTTCACGTTCGGCTTCGGGATAAAGTCGGACATGAGTTTGAGACGCGCCTCTCCATTGGAATCGGCGCAGGGGTACAGCTTAGTGAGTTTGAACTCGAAGGGCTTGTGACCGATCTCGGCGACGGATTCATCGGCGTCATGAACCGCAAGATCCGTGTCACCGAGCGAACAGAGATTGAGGACGACACCGATCGCCCAATTCGTTTCTCAGATATTGAGATCGGAGATCGAGTGCACGTCCGCGGCATCATCGGAGATGATGGCACACCGGTTGCGAAGAGGATCCAGCTCAAGTCTCACGACGGGCAGAACGAAGTTGAGTTCTCCGGAATGATCCAGGAGGTTTTCGACCGCGGGATCGTGATGTTCGGCCGCAAGATCGAGGTGAACGAACGAACCGAAATTCTCGGCGCCAATGAGCAGCCGATTCCCTTCTCGGAGCTCCAGCCGGGGATGATGGCGCACGTGAAGGTCCGTGTCGACATGGACCACATCGTTGCGCTTCGAATTCGCGTTCGTGCCGGTAACGACTTGACGTTCGAGGTGAAAGGAACGATCACATCGATTGGCGACCGTGGATTCGAACTCGAGAATCACTTCATCGCTGTAGATGATCAGACAGAATATTTCGGCGAAAATGGAGAGCAGTTGACGTTTGGTGATCTCGAGGTCGGCATGTTCGTGCAGGTACACGGCGTGCTCGGCGCCGATCGCGTTCCTACGGCTCGGCGCGTCAAAGTCGAGGACGAACCCGGTCCGAGAGAGTTCGAGGTCAAGGGCTTTATCCGGGAGATTGGCGACAACGCGATTCTGATCACCTGGGACCCGCGTCCGGGCACCATGGGGCCTTCCTTTGCCATGAAGATCCTCGTCACAGACGACACGAAGATCCTCGGAAAGGACGACGAGCCCATCACGTTTGCGGACCTCGAAGTGGGTCAGTTTGTGGAGGTTCACGGCTTCGTGAATGACGCGGGCGTTCCGGTGGCTCGTCTGATCGAGGTCGAGGATCCGGAACGACACGAGATCACAGTGGCCGGCGAGATTCAGCGGCTGGGTGACAGGGTTCTGGTCGTTAAATCCATACCGTTCCGCGTAACCAACGACACGCAGATCGTCGATGAGATGGGTGCTCCGATCAGATTCTCAGATCTCTCCGTCGGAATGTTCGCCAGGGTGAAGGGATACATCTTCCCCGCTACCCATGAAGCGGTCGCGCTCAAGATCGAGGTCCGTACCCGTCGCTACGTCCATCTTACGGGAACCATCAACGAGATCGGAACAGACGCGATCTCGGTTTCCGGAATTCGCGTGTTTGTGACTGCGGACACGCAGATCATGGACGTGGACGGCAACGTTCTCGAGTTTGCCGACCTGGAGGTCGGACAGGTCGTGCGCGTAATTGGATGGAAGACGGACGGCGGTGTTACGGCCAGGAGCATCCGGGTCAGGCTGCGCGTGGAGGACGAGGTCCTGGTAGCGGCTGTGCTCGAGGCGGTCGAGGGTGAGTCGATCACAGTTCTCGGCGTGTCCTTCCAGTTCTTGTCGACTACGGTCATCCTGGATGAGTCGGGGAACGAGATTGGTGTCGACGGTCTCGAGATCGGGAAACCGGTCGCGATTCGGGGGGATCTGCTGGAAGACGGTACACTTGTAGCGTACAAGGTGAAGAAGCTCGACCGTGACGTTCGTGGAATCCACGTCGTCGGCCCGGTCGAATCTTCGGGTGCCAGTACGATTGAGGTTATCGGAATCCACTTCTTCGTCGATGGCTCGACGCAGGTCGTCGACGTACTCGGACGTCCGATAGCTCTGGCTGATATCGCGGTCGGTGCGACGGTTGATGTCCAGGCTGTCGGTCAGCCCGACGGGACGCGACTTGCTCGCAAGATCCGGGTACTTGAGGTACTCGTCGTCATGGGCCATGTCGATGTTCTGGCCTCAGATCGAGTTCGGATTCTCGGTCGCGACTTCATCATGGACTCGGATCCGCTCGTGATGCTCGATAACGGCCGCGCCGGATCAATGGCAGAGACCGGTAGCTCCTCGCTTGTCGAGATTCGGGCCGCCACGAGCGAGGTCGGCGAACTCGTCGTGTCCAAGATCACGATACACCAGGACAGCCAGTCGACCACGGTCGAGACTGATCCGGACGGAGATGCCCTGCCGGCGTCGTTCAATCTTGGACAGAACTACCCCAACCCGTTCAACCCCAGCACGACGATCGAACTGGAGGTGACGACAGCGGGGTCCGTTGATCTGACGATCTACAATGTCCTCGGGCAGAGAGTCGCGACGCTTGCCAGCGGGGTGTTGGCATCGGGCACGTACTCATTCGTCTGGAACGGAACGGATGCATCAGGTGCTGCAGTGGCATCGGGTCTATACCTGTATCAGGCTCGTGTCGCAGGCACCGTTCAAACACGGACGATGGCGCTCATCAAATAGAGCCTTCGCTGTGTGCATAGATGGGGCCCCGCGGAAGCGCATCCTGCGGGGCCCTTTTCTATTCCGCCCGACTTCGCTGCGAGAGCGGGACACAGCGGCGAGATCCGTCGGCATTCCAAGCCTGTCGAGGAATCCATGTCAACGGTCTGCCTCGGCGCAACACAGACCCCTCGACGGGCTCGGGGTGACGATGTGGTTGCATTCGCCACGTAGCGCCTGGCACTTACTCTTCCTCAACGGTCGGCCTCGACGCAACAGACGCCTGTCAACGAGTCTGCCTCGGCGCAACACAGGCCCCTCGACGGGCTCGGGGTGACGATGTGGTTGCATTCGCCACGTAGCGCCTGGCACTTACCTTCCTCAACGGTCGGCCTCGACGCAACAGACGCCTGTCAACGGTCTGCCTCGGCGCAACACAGGCCCCTCGACGGGCTCGGGGTGACGATGTCGTTCCATTCGCCTCGTAGCGCCTGGTACTTATCTCCCTCGTCGGTCTGCCTCGGCGCAACAGACGCCTGTCAACGGTCTGCTCGGCGCAACGCAGGCCGATTCGCCGGCTCTCGGCGAGAGAGGGGAATAATCTTTCTCGATTTGCGTATATCCATTCTTCGCGACGGCCTGATCGTCGACACCATCATGATCATTGAGAACCAATGAGTGACCACACTCCAGTGCCCGAGGCCGACGGCGGCGGCGCGACCAATTTTATTCGCGACATCATTGATGAGGATATCGCCACAAAGAAGTACGACGGCCGTGTTGTTACTCGATTTCCACCCGAACCCAACGGCTACCTGCACATTGGGCATGCCAAGTCCATCTGTCTCAACTTCGGCCTGGCCGCGGACTACAACGGCATTTGCAACGTGCGCTTCGATGACACAAACCCGGAGACCGAGGATCCTGAATACGTAGCCGCAATAATCCGCGACATCAAGTGGCTCGGGTTCGACTGGGAGGACCGCCTCTACTTCGCATCAGACTATTTCGAGCAACTCTTCGACTGCGCCGTCAAACTCATCAACGACGGCAACGCATACGTAGACAGCCAGTCAGACGATGAGCTTCGTCAGACCAGAGGGACGGTGACAACACCGGGAAGCGAGAGTCCGTATCGCGATCGTTCTCCGGAAGAAAACCTGGACCTGTTCACACGCATGCGCGCCGGCGAATTCAAGGACGGAGAGCACGTCCTTCGCGGCAAGATTGACATGTCGTCGACGAACATGAAACTGCGCGACCCGTTGCTCTACAGGATTCGACACGCACACCACTACCGGCGCGGTGACGACTGGTGCATCTACCCGATGTACGATTTTGCCCATCCCCTTTCCGACGCGATAGAAGGAATCACGCACTCGGTTTGCACGCTGGAGTTTGTGAACAACCGGGCACTGTACGACTGGGTCCTCGACAACGCGTGGACAACCCCTCGGCCGTACCAGCACGAGTTCAATCGGCTGAACCTGTCCTACATGGTGATGAGCAAGCGCAAGCTGCTTCAGCTCGTAGAGGGACATCTCGTCGACGGCTGGGACGATCCACGCCTTCCGACACTCGCAGGACTTCGTCGCCGTGGCGTCACTCCCGAGGCCATCCGGGACCTTTGTGATCGCATCGGTGTGGTCAAGACGGATACGCGTATCGACATAGCGCTTCTCGAATACAGCATCCGCAATGATCTTAACTATCGCGCGCCGCGAGTCATGGCCGTGCTGCGTCCCCTGCGCGTCGTGATCACGAATTATCCCGAAGGTGAAACTGAATGGCTGGACGCACCCTACTGGCCGCACGACGTGCCAAAAGAGGGATCACGCAAGGTGCCGTTCAGTCGTACGATCTTCATCGAGAGTGACGACTTCATGGAGGATCCGCCGCGAAAGTTTTACCGGCTCGCACCGGGTCGGGAAGTTCGTCTCCGATACGGTTACTTCTTGACCTGTAATGAGGTAATCAAAAATCCAGACACAGGCGAGATTGACGAGCTCCGCTGCACATACGACCCCGCCACCCGCGGCGGTGACGCACCGGATGGCCGCAAAGTCAAAGCGACGCTTCACTGGGTTTCGGCCGGACATGCCGTCACGGCCGAGGTGCGCGTGTACGATCGGCTGTTCAGCGTGCCGGCACCCGAAGACGGTGATGAAGACTGGCAGACGTTCATCAATCCGAAATCGAATCTCGTGCTGACAGATGCGCGCGTCGAACCGAGTGTACTGGACGACTCCGCCGACACACGTTACCAGTTTGAACGTCAGGGATATTTCTGGCGCGATCCTGTCGACTCGTCGGACGACCATCTCGTATTTAATCGCATCGTTACGCTGCGCGATTCGTGGGCGAAAATCGTGCAGGAACAGTCCGTTGGTTCGGCATCGGAAGGGTCTGACCGATCGGATTCGGACCAGGTTGCGGAGACGGATGGTGATCCCACAGAACCTGTGCTCAAACGGCTCCCCAGACTGAACGCGGAGCGGCAGAAACGAGCCGATGCTTATGTGGCCGATCTGGGATTGGACAGCGAGGACGCCGCCCTTCTTTCGGCGAGCGATGGTCTGGCTTCCTTCTTTGAAACCGCCGTCAAAGAAGGTGGATCACCACGCACGATGGCGAACTGGATCCTCCACGAACTCCTCCGCGAGCTCAAGGGACAGTCGCTTGCCAGCCTGCCCGTAACGCCGGGTCATCTGGTCGAACTGGTTTCGCTTGTAGACGATGCGACGATTTCGGGTCGCATTGCCAAGGACGTGTTTTCGGAGATGATTGTCTCGGGAGACAGACCCGCAGCGATCGTCGAGTCGAAGGGTCTTCGTCAAGTGACGGATGCGGTCAGTCTCGGCGCAATCATCTCAAATATTGTCGCTGAGAATCCGGAGAAGGCCTCCGCCTATCGAGAGGGCAAGAAGGGCCTGATCGGCTTCTTTGTCGGACAGGTGATGCAGCAGACTGCCGGCAAGGCGAATCCGGCGTTGGTACGGAAGCTACTGGAGGACCAACTGACGTAGCCTAGGGCTCGACCGCGACCGGCTCCGGTACGACTGAAATAATCGCTGGAACTGACTCGACGGATTGCTTCGTGTGGATCGACCGACTGGGATCGTTCGAGATGACGTAATAGCCGAGCCAGATCAGCAGGATGCCGATGATCTCGGTCACGTAGAGGACCTCCACATAGCCGAAGCGTGTGAATGAACCGCCGATGCCGGGCAGAAGTGCCCCGACCGCGATGAGCGTGTTGCCGTGCGCTCGGGATCGGAAGTCGAGCGAGCTCCGCCAGTATTTCCATGCGGACCATGCGGCACCGCCAACGAGAAAGATGAGGGCGTACGTGTTGATGATCGGTGAGAACAGTCGGGTCCACTGCCAACCGAGAACGCTACCGGACAGACGATACGTCTCTACGGCCTCGTAATTGACCGGCGACAGGACCACGCACGTCGCAGCAATCACAATGAAGGTCACCAGCACAGCCGTGAGGCGGTGTGCGACCTTGTTGCTCATCAACAGGTACACGGTGCCCTGGGCCAGTGGTGCCCCGCCCAGCAGGGCACCACTGATGTACCAGGACTTGAACACCAGCTCGTTCCACCCCAGAAGAGTCGTCAAACTCTCAGTCAGCGTACCCACACCGTAGAGGATTACACCCAGAGTCCACCAGAACAGGTAGAGAGCCTTCGGTTTCTTTCGCCAGTGCTTGTATAGCACGAACGCAAAGACAATCGAGACGAGTGTCGTGGCAATCGGGAGGTAGTGAACGAGAGATCGCATGCTCGAGAGAGGGCAGAAGGTGAGGTGGTATCAGTCGGCAGACAGCTTCGTCGAGCCGTCCGGCTGAAACACATACTCAAACGTGAAATAGCGCTCGAGAGCCGTGAACGGGTCTACCGGATCGGGCGCGCCCTGGTAGTAGCTCAGGAGTCGGACGCGGGCATAGCGGCCATCTGCCGTACGGACGACCAAGAAGCGCCCGGGGATCGGCGAAAGGACCATGGCTGCCGGGTTGTAGTTGTACCAGCCGTTTCCGGAGCCCGCGGGTACGGCGTATCCCGCCCCGGAATCCACCGTGTATCCCGTCTGCGGCGCTTCAGCAAGGTCCTCGAAGATTCCCTCGCGTACGATAGCCCCACCCTGACCCGGGCCGCTCGTGCCGCCGTTGATGATGATGGTCGTCCCGCGGAATCCGATATCCCAGTTCGTCGAGTTGGAATCCGCAGCCGAGAAACTCGCACCGGAGGTAACAATCATGTTCTCGCGCAGGCTGAACAGTGTGAAGTGGCCGGTTGTCCCTACGGGCTGGCCGGTCATCGGATCACGACCTGTCGCAGGATCGGCGGGTACGTCCTGTACCAGCGTCGCATCTCCCGTGAAGGGGTCGTCGGTCGTGGAATCGCTGTCGCACGCAGAGAGTCCGACAACAAGTACAAGTCCGAGAAGCGTCTGAAAAATTCTGTTCTTTATCATGGTCGAAGGATTGGTTTCTTACTTGGTTTGTAGCTCGATTCCGCCGAACACGAGTCGGCCCGGGAGCGACGGAATGAAGTCCGGGTTGGTGTGATCGAAGAGGTTCTTGACGCCGAGTTGGAGAGAGACCCTGTTGGTCACACGCTGAGTCAGTGTGACATTCCACAGCGTATGTGTCCCCACATACTCCCGATCGTCATCAAGAATGAGATTGCCGTTCAGGTCGTAGAGTCCGTATCGGCCCTTGAGCATCCCGCGAATGGATGCCGTCATTCCCATGGGCTCGATGCGGTAGCGAAGGTTCATCGAGGCGGAGTGCCTTGAGCGCTGGAAGAGTCCACCGTATTCGCTGCGCGTGACCAGCCGGTCGCGCCCGTTGACGCGTTTGTAGATCGTTCCCGCCTCCAACTGATCCACTACCTCAAGATCTTCAGCATCCAGGTACTGATAGCCGAGATCAATCCTCAGTCGTTTCAGAGGACGGACGCCGATGTTGACCTCCGCGCCACGGGTTCGAATACGATCCAGGTTGGCATACGAAAATATCTGCGTGCCGCTCACCTGCTCCGCAACAAGCAGTGTTTCAATCAGGTCGTTGATGCGATTGGTGAACAGGTTGACACGAATATCGTAGTTCTTCGAGGGGTACCAGTCCGCACCGATATTGAACGACCACGAGTTCTCCGGTCTCAGTGATTCTCCAATGCCCAGTGCAGTGGTGTACCGTCGTATGTCACCTGCGGCTTCAAGGTCGGCCAGAGCAGTTCCCGCCCCGCTGGCCCCAAAGACTCTGTATCCACCAATGGGATTGCTGAAATCCAGATAGCGTTGCTGGAACGTCGGTGCCTTGAATCCGCTGCCAACCGAACCCCGGAGGTGCACGGTGCCGATGGGCTTGTAGAGGACGGACAGCTTCGGACTGAGCCTGTTCTCGTAGTCGCTGTGCATATCGTATCGGGCACTGACGACAAGATTGACTTCCTCCGCCGGCGTCCACTGGTGCTGCGCGTACCCGAATCCGGCCGTAGTGGACTGGCTCCCACCCGATACCCGATCGGCCTCGACATATTCCAGGGTGACACCCGCTCCGGCCGTAAGGAGCTGAGTTGTTCCGATTACCGCGTCGAGTTTCAGCTCGGACTCACTGTAGCGGTGGTCAAATCTCGAATCGCTGCTCTCGAGCGCGGTGGTGGAGATGAATCGGGAAATGTACGCGGAGCCGTCGATCGAGGTAAAAGTGGACAGACGCTGATTGAAGCCTCCGCTCAGATTCCATTCGGACCGTTCGCCCACGCTGGCGGTCGGCGCCGAGCCGTCGGCGAAGGACAGCCCTATTTCGTCCTTCTGGTCGAGTCGCCCGAATCGACCCGCCAGACGCAGCTTCGTATTCCGGCCGGCGGCGTAGCTCAGGCGTCCCGAACCTGTATAGTCAACGAACCCCGGGGCGGTCTGCCCGGGTTTTTCCGGGAAGAGATCGTAGCCGTTTGAACTGTAGCGATCCAGCAGCACGGAACCTTCGAAGCGCCCCTGCGAGAAGTCGGAGGACAGGGACAGGTCGGCGGTAGAGTGCGTCTCGTATCTCATGCCGACCGACGCCCGGATCGGTGTGGTGGACTTCCGCGTGATGAGGTTTACGACTCCGGCGAGTGCATCACTTCCGTACAGCGAAGACGAAGGTCCGCGGACGATCTCGATTCTCTCGAGGCCTCGTACGGTGAGACGGTCGAGATCGAGCGTTCCACCCGACCTGCCGATAACGGGCTCGCCGTCAATGAGTACCAGGATATAGTCCGAGTTGAGACCCTGCATCTGAAGGCCTGCACCAAACTCGTGAACGATGGTAATGCCTGCCTGCTCGGCGAGGAGATCTGTGAGTCGCGCCGAGCCGCGGGCCTGGATATCGTCCTTCATGACGACTTCCGTGGACACCGGAATATTGCGGAGTTGCCGCTCTCCCCGTGTAGCCGTGACGACCACGGCAGGGATCTCGTAGTACAGAAGTGAATCCGACCCGGCGTCGACGCTAGCCTGGGCGAGTACGGCAGCGGGGTCGACAAACAACACCGGAGCGACCGCAAGAAGCAGCACCAGCCGGCGAATTCCAGCGAAACAATTGTGGCCCAATACTTTCACCCGATCGCTATCTTTGACGTAACGGCAGCGCCAGATCAGACGCGGATCTTTGAGTCATTCTTGACGCGAAGTATACACAGCATTGTACAGTTATGTATAGATTTGTGTAGGTTTTTGCCCGTACTTCACAGAAGCGGATGGAGATGGAAGAGACCAGAGCGGCGACCCAACTACTGACCTTGAAGGAGGCGGCCAGGCGCCTGAACGTTCATCCCGCGACCCTTCGGCGCTGGGCCGACAATGGGGATGTGCTTGTCATGGTCACCCCTGGCGGGCACCGTCGCTTCCCTGTCGCGGAAATAGACCGGCTGTCAGGCGACCGCTCCGTCAGCGACAATTCGGAAGACGTCGGCTCGAATCTGGTGGAGGCCGCCCTGAAGAATGCGCGGGCCGAGATCGCAGAGCATCCGGATTACGCGTGGACGGCCGACATGAACGAAACCGAGCGTATCCAGATGCGCTCCATGGGTCGGCATGTCATGTCACTGCTTGAACGATTCGTGTCCGAGGACGAAGATGACGCTCCCCTGATCAGGGCAGCCGAATCGATGGGGCGCGAGTACGGCACCAATACGAAGGGAAAGGGAATGAACCTTTCCTCCGTACTTCAGGCGATGACGTTCTTTCGGGATAGAATCCTGGAGGCCGCCGTGTCTCTACCTGCCGCGGCACGTATGGACCAGGATGCCAGCAAGCGGCTCATCCGCCGCGTCAACACATTCCTCAGTACGATGCTGGTGTCGGTAGCCGAGTCGTTCGAACAATAGGGTCGGCCGCTCTCTACTCGGCCGGGCTGAACTCGAACGATCGCAGTGACCAATCCTTTCCTTCTACGACGAGAGCTCCTGCAAAGCCGTCCGCCGGGACAAAAGCGCGCATTCCCCATTTTTCCGGTGCAGCCGCGTCCACTTTCGACTGGACGATAGCGGGTTCTGCGTCGGGAGCAATTGCTACAGTGAAGTTATCCAGACCGTGCGTCACCCCCAGTCCCAGCGCCTTGATATACGCTTCCTTGCGTGTCCAGCACGCGTAGAAGACGTCTCGCACGTCTGCGTCGGAACTACTCGTTAGAACCGCCTGCTCGTCGGGCGAGAAGTATCGTGACGCAAGTTGCCGGAACGAAACGTCGCGGGCGGTCTCTTCCACGTCGACACCGACACGGCGTCCGACGGCAAACGCAAAGACACCCATATCACCCGCATGCGAAAGGTTGAACCGAAGGTCAGATTGACGCCGCTCCAATTCCGGCTTTCCGTGGCTCGTCAGCAAAATGGCGATCTCACGTGCTCCCATATCGAGATAACCGGACAGCAGGATTCTCAGAATTCCGCGACTCGCAACGTACCGGTTTCGGTGAACGTCGAACCGGAATCGGGCAGCCCGCTCGAGTTCGTCGTCCTGTAAGACGGACCGGAATCGGCTGATCGCCACAGGGCCGGGTTCAAGACTCGCTCGCCACAGATGTACGTCCCCGTCCGCCGGAAACGCGGGCATGACCCCGCCTCGCCACTCCATAACGTCGTCCGGAATTCCCATACTGCAAATGTACATCGAAGCGCCAACATCACCGGAACGTCTAATTCTTGATGATCTTGGCCCGATAATTGAAACATGGTTCTTGCGGCCGGAAGACGGGTACTTCGGCATCGCTTTGAGACTCAATCACAATCGGAAAGCGCGTCATTGATCATGTCGATACACACTTTGCATTTCACCTCAAATGCCACTGCGGCGTTGATCCGGCGGGAACTGGAGACTGCATTCCCGCTGACGACCTTCGATATAACGATCGACGTGCCGGCGCCTCCTTATGATCTGTCTCAGCACCTGACCGCGATTGTGGTGAAGTGGACAGACGGCCCGTCACGGGACACCGTGGAGGAAACGGTGAAGAGTTTTCAGGGTCTGGACTGGAATCCAAAGACGGGAGTCCTTGAGGCCGTCGAGCACCTGGAGGTAACGGACGAGGGCACTTTGCAGCGAATCGAATACGGGGTCGACTATGTCTTCTGCGATCGCCCCGACGAAACCTGAGCAGTCGCCCGATTATCGAGTCGTCTCGCGATTCGCGGAGTCCGTGCGCTGACCTGTCGTCGTTTCGCGCGACCGATGCACTGAGATCGCCGGGTCTCGATCGGCAGCAAACTCGTCCTGTTTCGGAAGCCGCATTGGTAGCGTGATCGCGAACCTGGACCCCTTGCCCTTCTCGGACTGGACGTCAATTCGCCCGTACATCAACTCGGTCAGTCCGTTGGCCACGGCCAGCCCAAGTCCACTGCCTTCGTAGGATCGGCTTGTCCCACCGGATTCCTGCGCAAACGGCGTGAACAGTCGTCGGAGAAACTGCCCGCCGATTCCGATACCCGTGTCCGTCACGGTGATCGAAACATTTGAACCTCGCTCGACCAGCTTGATGCCCACCGTGCCCTCTTCAGTGAACTTGACCGCGTTGTTGAGAAGGTGATCCAGAATTCGCTGCGTCTTGGGTCGATCCAGAAATACCGAGGGGTGGTTCTCAGGAAAATCGCACTCTATCGCAATACCCTTCTCCTTCGCAGATTCCGAATACTCCGCGACGACCTCTTCGACCATCGCCCGTATAGAAAACTCGGTTGGATCCAGAACAACGCTGCCTGATTCCAATTGGGAGAGATCGATAATCGTCCCAAGTGTACCCAGGAGTCGACGTCCACCGCGCTCGATAAGGTTGGCAAAATCCCGATGCTCGGTATCCAACTCCTTGCCCAGAATCTGCGCGTAGCCCAGGATCGTTGACAGAGGCGTCCGCAGTTCGTGGCTGATATTGTCCAGAATTGTCGACTTCATTCTCGCCGACGCTTCGGCCTTGTCACGTGCCGTGATCAACTCCTGCTCATATCGACGACGTTCACCGAGGATACGGTTGATGTGCTCCTGCACACGGCGCTCCAGGTTGTCGTTGTGTGCTCGCAGTTCTCTTTCCTGCTCATGGATTCGCAGCAGATTTCCAATTCGTGCTCTCAATTCACGAGCATTGAAGGGTTTGGATATGTAGTCATCAACGCCCATCTCCAGTCCTTCTATCTTGCTCGTTTCAGACGCCTTTGCCGTCAGCATCACGATCGGAATCTGACTCCACACCTCATGCTTCTTCAGTCGGCGCACGAGCTCATGGCCATCCATCACCGGCATCATCACGTCGCTTAGTATCAAAGCGGGCGAGCTGTCTTCAACCCGTTCCAGCGCTTCCTCACCATTTCGCGCCTGTACAACGAGGTAGTCTGGATGGAGACAACCGACCACGTATTGCCGAACATCCCGATTGTCGTCAACAATCAGTATGCAGGGCGCATTCTCGTTGACGGGTGATTGCAGAGGCGGGTCTGCATGAGTGCTTTCGTCGTTCGCAAATGCGGCGACCATTTCAACCATCGCTGCATGAGACGCGTACGGGACTTCGGAGTCGTCACGGTGTATTTCGATATCGTCTGGAGTGAGATGATCCGAACCCTCGAGAAGCGACACCGTGAAAGTCGCACCGGATCCGACAACACTCTCCACTCTGATGGACCCTCCATGCAACTCCACCAGTTCACGGGCCAGTGACAGGCCAATTCCGGTGCCTTCCTGGACGTTCGATACGCTGCCATCGACCTGGCGGTATCGATCGAAAATGGACTCGATATCTTCAGCGGGGATACCCGGGCCCGTGTCGCCGACAGCGATTTCCACCACGCCCTCCTCCAGGCCGCTTCGACCGACTGACACGTCAATCCGTCCATTCGACGGCGTAAACTTCACCGCATTCGAAAGCAGATTGAAGAGCACTTTTTCAAGTTTCTCCGGATCGAAGTAGATCGTGCCGATCTCGTCGTCGCAGGTGAAATTGATCGCAACGTCTCGCTCCACGGCAAACGCCGTGAACGACATTACGATACCTTCGACAAAGGACGGCAGGTCGCCGGGTCCGGCGCGGAGCTCCATTTTGCCGCTCTCTATTTTCGCGAGGTCGAGCAGTTGGTTGATCAGGCGAAGCAGGCGCCGACCATTTCGCAGCATGATCTCCAGCTGGCCACGCAAAAGTCCGTTCATCCGGCCGTAGGCTCCGGTGAGTGAGTTTTCCAGTGGTCCCAGCAGCAGCGTCAGCGGCGTGCGCAATTCGTGAGAGATATTGTTGAAGAACTGTGCCTTGAACCGATAGAGCTCGCCGATAGCTGTCGCCTGTTCCTCAAGCTGATCCTTCGCCTTTGTCAAATCTCCGGTTCGGCGATTGACCTCTTCTTCGAGTTCGCGCTGTCTTGTCTTGAGCGATTTGATTCGGAACATGTAGAGCGAAAAGGCAAGAACCAGTGCGCCCGTCGAGCAGAGAATCCAGAACCAGGCGTTCTGGTAGAAAGCAGGGTCGATTCGAAACTGAACGGAAGCATCAGCGGCGCCCCATCCACCTGCCTCGTCCGCCACCATCACGCGAAAGGTGTATTGTCCCGGATCAAGATTCGTATACGTCGCGGTTCGCCTGCTTTCGACTTCGTTCCAGCCAGACTCATATCCCTCGAGTTGATATCGATAGTTCAAATTGTCTGAGTTGACAAAGCTGAGACCCACGTAGTCGAACTCCACTTTGTGACGACCCGGACCGATACGAACTGAACTTGAGAGCGCCATCGCCTCTCCATCGATTCGTAACTGCTCGATCACGATGGACGGAGTAATCATGTTAGCCTCGATCGACGAGGGATCGATTGACACCACGCCCCTGACCGATGGAAACCAGAGGTGTCCGTCTGCCGCTCTCCAACCGGCCGGCTGGAATCCGCCGTTAAGTTCGTAGCTCTTCAACCCGTCGCTCCGATCAAACGAAGTTGACGTCACCGCCGACATCTTTCCATCAAAGAACTGCTCCAGATCAGATTTCTTGACATAGAAGATCCCCTTGTTACAACTCATCCACAGATTGCCGTTGTCATCTTCAAGGATCTGATAGACGTTGTCGTTAAAGAGCCCGCCCTCTGAGTTGACCGTCTGCACGACTCCGGCGCGAACACGCGACAGACCACCCCCGTATGTCCCGATCCACATCACACCGTCAACATCCTCGTGGAGTGCCAGAACTGTGTTGCTGCCAAGTCCGTCCGTTTGATTCATGTGACGTATCTCGGCCCCTCGAATGATGTTCAGACCGGCGTCGTACGTCCCGACCCAGACATCTCCGCCGGTCACCTCAAGTACGGACATGACAATATCGCTTGAGAGTCCATCCTCTGTCGTGAGGGCACGGAACGTATCGTTCTCATAGACCGCGAGACCAGCATCCGTTGCGATCCACAACTTCCCCGTCGAGCCCCGATGTAGTGCACTGATGCCATTGCCCGGAAGCCCGTCGCTTGTCGTGAATGTGCGAAAGGAGTCGTCATACAGACGATTCAGGCCCGACCGGAACGTACCTACCCACAGTTCGCCTTCATCTCCACCGTAGATCGACGTGATGATATCACTACTGAGGCCGTCCTTGACTCCGAAGACCTTGATTTTGCCGTCGCGGAGGCGATTCAGCCCACCCCCTTCCGTTCCCACCCACACGTCACCCTGCGAATCGGCATACACGGCCAACGCCATGTCAAGTGACAGGCCTTCCTGTTCCGAATAGGTCGTGAACTTCCCTTTTCGCAGCCGATTCAGTCCCCCACCTTCCGTTCCGATCCAGATACTTCCTTCCCGGTCTTCGAAGAGGCTCAGTACGCGGTTGTGTGAGAGTCCATCCTGCATATCGAAGAACGACGAGTGCACGCCCCGTACCCTGAGCAGACCTTCTCCATCCAGGCCAATCCACACAAGACCCGTTCGATCCTGGATGATCGTCTGTGCCGGATGCTTCAGTCTCTCGCTGTTCTGATCAAACTCGACAAATCTGCCATCCTTGTAGTGGGAGAGGCCGGTCGCCGTACCCACCCACAGAGATCCATCCTCGTCTTCAACCAGGGCCATTACAAAGTTGTCTGTCAACCCGTCTTCGGTTCTGAAAGACGTCTCCCGACCGTGGTTGATGCGAAACAACCCTTCTCGTGTGCCGACCCAGATGGCACCATAGCGGTCATGGGCCAGGGCGCGGACGAACACAGGACTACCCTGGCCTCCAAGCGGTATTTGAGTGTAGACTTCGTCGCGAAAGACGAACAGCCCCTGGTCTGAAGTGCCCACGTAGATTTCTCCGTCGGCCCCTTCCGCAAATGCCCCGACCACGTCGCCGCGAAATCCGGTTTCCGGTCCCACCACTTCAAAGACGCCGTCACGATAGCGGATAAGTCCGCCACCCATGGTTCCTATCCAGAGCGTTCCGCGAGAGTCTTCCAGAAGTGCGCGAATACTCTGGCTTTCGCGAAAGGCCGGCACCGTGCGCTTGTCGAACGTCCTGAAACCAATGCCGTTGTAGCGTGCGAGGCCCTCTTCGGTGCCAAGCCACAGGTAACCATCTCTGGTTTGCTCAATGGCGCGTACGGAGTTCTGCGGGAGACCATCCTCGATTCGCCATACGTCATGGACCAGCTGCGTTATGGCCTGATCGGGATCCAGCGGCGCGTGTGTGACCTGGGCGGAAACGGTTCGTGTGCTGCTACCGAGGATGACAACAACGAGCGCAAGAATTATGCGACCGACCGCGCCGAACCGGCAGGGTATGCTTATCACGTCGAGCTTGAGCACCGCCCGAAATGATCTTGAGAAGGCTTGATGTGGCATGGCCGAAGGCACGTATAGATGGAGATCTCCCCACCTTTTGAGATCGACTCAGGAAGGGGCATCTTAACCCCGTTCAGACTCACAACAGCCGCCCTGGGCTGGTGTCGAACAACGGATTGGGAACGTGATCCGCTGACTCAGCTTTCCGTTGCGGGATCGTTCTCCGAAGCCCTGTTCCGAGTCTCGTGTAGATCGTCCGAGCGGCGGAGTGGATGCGGCGGCCGGTCGCCCGACGGGCCCTGTGAGCGCTGCTCATGATCCAGTTCTATGTAGAACTTGCTTCCTTTGCCAACTTCACTCTCCACCCATACCCGGCCGTTGTGCATCTCGACGATTTGCTTCACAATGCTCAGGCCAAGTCCGGTCGAGTTTTCGCCACCCGTCGGCTGGTTGGAAAGCTTCTGGAACTTGTCGAATATCTTCGGCAATTCATCCTCAGCAATGCCCGGCCCCTCATCCCGAACTTCGAACCTCACCTTGTCGCCCACGGGCGACACCGAAACAAAGATATCCTTGTTCTTTTCGGTGTACTTGACGGCATTGTTGACAACGTTGTTCATGGCCTCCTGAAGCCGATCAAAGTCCGCCATCACAATGCTCTTGCCCTCCTCGGCACTGCTGAAGTGAATCTTCTGCCCCTTCAGTTCACCCTGCTTCAAGCTCCGGTGAACGACGAGTTGCGCGAGCGCACTCAGATCGACGGGGCGTGTATTCAGCTCAAGCTTTCCGCTCTCGAGCGCTGAAGAGTCGAGCAGCTGTGTGACAAGCCGCAGCATTTCGTCAGACGACGAGAAGATGAGATCGACGAGTTCGCTAAGGTGTGACTCCGACTCGATTTCCTCTTTCAGAATGCGAGAAAACTCCCGGATCGCCGTCAGAGGATTCTTCATGTCGTGCGACGCGATGCTCAGAAGCTGACTCTTCAGATCACTCGCCCGGCGCAGTGCTTCGTTGGTACCTTCGAGCTCAGTGTTCAGCCCCTTCAAATTGCGCGCCTGCTCCCGCATGTTGATCAGATTCGCGATACGAACCCGCAACTCCTCAGCATTAAACGGCTTGGAAAGGTATTCGTCCGAGCCGGCCTGAAGGCCCTCCAGCTTGGCTTCCAGAGACGCCTTTGACGTCAGGAGAATTACAGGAATGTGGTTAAACCGATCGTCCGACTTGAGCCTTCGACAGAATTCGTACCCATCCATCCGAGGCATCATGACGTCACTGACGATCAGGTCAGGATTCTCCTGCTCCGCCTTCTCAAGTCCGTCGATTCCGTCTTTTGCGGTCACAATCCGATATGCGCCCTCCAGGCATCCCACGATATAGTTGCGCACGTCGACGCTGTCATCGACAACCAGAACCGTATGGTCGGGGATCCGGCCACCGTTTGTGTCTGCCGATGACACAGCGCTGGCTACATCCAGATCTTCAAAGACCGCCATTTCCATCATGGGGCCGCGCGTGATATCGTAGAGATTCGACTCGTCGACGTCGTCGATGAGTTCGAACTTCTTCAGGTGTTTCGTGCCCTTCGGCAGGATGACTATGAACTCTGTCCCCTCGCCTATCTCACTCTCCACCTGAATCATTCCACCATGCAATTCCACGAGCTCCTTCACGAGCGAAAGACCGATACCCGTTCCTTCCTGAACACGAGAGACGGTCCCGTCAACCTGGTGGAATCTGTCGAAGATATATCCAAGTTCTTGCTTCGGAATGCCCTGTCCCGTATCCGCCACTCGAATTTCAACGGCTTCAACCTGTAGTCCCTGCATCGCAACGGTCGTCTCAGCAATTGAAACCGACACATGGCCGCGCTCCGGTGTGAACTTCACGGCATTCGACAACAGGTTGAAGAAGACCTTTTCGAGATTCTCCGGATCGAAGTAGAGCATGATCTCGGCTGCGGACGTATCCAGAGAGAGTTCGACGCCTTCTTTCTCGGCAAAAGCCGTAAATGACATCACTACTCCTTCCAGCATCTGCACCATATTCCCTTCGACTACCTTCAGCGTAAGCCCACCGGCCTCCAGCTTGGACAGATCCAGGAGTTGGTTGATAAGCCGGAGCAGTCTTCGGGAGTTGCGTAGCATGATCTCCAGTTGGCGCGAGAGCGCTGGACTGACCGGCCCGTACATCTGCGTAAGTGCGTTCTCAAGGGGACCGATGGTGAGAGTCAGGGGGGTCCGGAACTCATGAGATATGTTGCCGAAGAACCGCGACTTGATGCGATCCATTTCGCGAAGTTTCTCTGCCTGCGCTTCGATAACGCCCTTTGCCCTTTCCGCCACTTCTTTCTGCGCCTCAGCCTCCCGTCGAGCCGCCTCCGTTTGCTGGAGTGCTCCTTCGGTCCGCTCCTTTTCCTCACGCAGATCACGCGTGCGGTCGCTGACCAGTGTTTCGAGTTCTATCTGAAGCTGAGTCAGGTGGCGCACGCGGATCCAGTAGATCAGGAATCCAGCGGAGATGGCGGCAATCAAACACAGGAGTTGAAACCAGAGAGTCTGATAGAAGAACGGCTTCAGATAAACGGAAACCGAAGCACCTTCTTTGTTCCACAGGCCATCGCTGTTGCTGGCACGTACGCGAAACGTGTAATCGCCTGGCGCGAGGTTCGTGTAGTACGCGACGCGGCGAGGTCCTGCATCCACCCAGGCTTCGTCTACGCCTTCGAGTTGGTACTGGTAACGAATCTGCCGGGAGGATATAAAGCTCAAACCCACATAGCGAAACTCAAACTTGTGAGTACCCGGTCTCAGAACAACGCGCGCGCCGACGGCGACACGGGTCACGTTTCCGTCCGCACTGACTGATTCGATGTGAACGACCGGTGGCAGGTCGTTAGTCGGAATATTGCCCGGGTCTACGCCCACCAGGCCCCGGTCGGACGGGAACCAGAGTCGCCCGCCCTGTCCTTTCCACCCGGCCGGCTGAAACCCTCCGTTGAATTCGTGGCTGCGGAGTCCGTCACTTCGATCATAGAACTCCGAGGCTATCCTCTCGACTCTGCCCTCCGCGAACGCATTCAGTTCATCTCTTCGGACCTTGAAGAGGCCCTTGTTGCAACTCATCCAGAGATATCCGAAATCGTCTTCCAGAATGGTATTGACGATGTCATTATAGAGACCGTTCTTCGTCGTAATCGCCACAACCCGACCATCCTTGATGCGGTGTATCCCGCCTTCGCGGGTACCTACCCACAGCACGCCATCCGCGTCTTCATGCAGAGAAAGGATGTAGTCGCTGTTCAGTCCATTCGACGTCGAGTAGCGGCTGATCACGCGTCCGTCGTTGACGTAGTTCAGGCCCCCGTCATAGGTGCCAACCCAGAGTCCCCCCTTGGCGGACTCCAGAATCGCCGTAACAAAATCACTGGAGAGCCCGTTCGCCGAAGTAAGCGTCCCGAAGACACCGTTGTGGTACGACGTCAATCCGCCTGAACTTGTGGCGATCCACAGCTTGCCATCGGAATCCCCAAAAAGCGAATAGATGGTGTTCGTGGGTAGACCGTCCGACGTCGTATACCTGTCCAGTTTCCCATTCTGGTACCGAACGAGTCCTCCACCCTCCGTGCCAAGCCAGATCCCTCCGTCTTTGGTCTGGCCGACTGCGTAGACGACGCTACTCTGCAGACCGTCTGTCGCGGTGAGCGTCGTCACTCGACCGTCTGCGAGGCGACTCACACCGCCACCTTCCGTCCCGATCCAGACGTTGCCCGCCCTGTCCTCCATCACTCCGTAGATGTAATCCGCGGCAAGTCCCTCGCGCATTCCCCAGGGAGTAAATTTTCCATTCTGAAGTCTGACCAGACCGCCGCCATCGGTTCCGATCCACAGGGTGCCCTCGCGATCCTGCATCAAAGACTTGATGTTGTACGACGGCAGGCCGTCAGAGGCCGTCAGGTATTCGAGCCGCCCGTCTCGCCAACGACTGAGGCCCTGTTTGTCCGTCCCTATCCAGATACTGCCGTGATTGTCCTCCAGAATACTGCTCACAGACTCGATACGGTCTGCATCGACTGACTGGTCGCGCCCGACCATCGATACGGCACTGTTCGAGTAGAGCGCCGGCCCTCCACTCGCAGTACCGATCCATAGATTTCCGTCAGCGTCCTCGTGCAGCGCGGTAATATTGTCTCCCGGGAGACCATCGGCCGTCGTTAGCGTGTTGAACTGGCCATCCTTCAGCGCAGCCAATCCTGAGCCGCGAGTACCGATCCAGAGCGTGCCTTCGCGGTCTACAAGTAGCACGTTGATGCTCTTGCTCGGAAGACCGTCCTCAATCGTGTAGCTGAACACCTTGCCGTCTCGAATGACATTAAGCCCGGCATCATCTGTGCCGACCCACAGGTCGCCCGACGCGTCTGCCGCAATAGCACTTACGTTGTCACTCGACAGGCCGTGCTCACGTGTGGTCGTACTCGATTCGCCGTCACGAAATCTGGTGAGTCCACCCTCCCGGGTACCCACCCAGATGGTTCCGTCGGTCGACTCGAAGACAGCGGAAATGGCATTTCGGACGAGTGCGGAGTTGGTCTTGTCATACGTGCGAAAATCGATTCCGTCGAATCGCACCAGGCCCTCCTGTGTGCCCAACCACAGGTATCCGCTTCTCGACTGCCAGATCGAATAGATGGATTTCTGCGGCAGGCCCTCGTCGGCACCCCAGACGTCCATCTGGTATTGTGTCAGCAGCTTCTCAGGATCCAGGCCACGCGTCGACTGCGCCCGGACCTGCGCGCCGACAACAAACATGGTTGCAAGCGCGACAAATATGTTGACGGAGAGACGTCTTAACATGGAGAAGTGTTCGACGACCTCGAACAGGCCACGAATAGGCGGTGTTGATGAAAGGCGACTGTGGGCATAGTCTGTACCGGACCCCTTTCAGCGGGGAAGGTCCTCAGACGGGTATCGACTCACCAAACCGGCCCTTAAGCCTTCAGAAACAACTCAATCGCGATGATTTGAGCAGGTTTCGAAGGCCAGGACGCCGTCAATACTGACTCGCCAGGACAAGCGAGGCGAGTTACGGAGCAAGTCGCTCATTGGCCCATGTTGTTCCAGTCAGCGTGTATGAGATGCGATCGTGGAGTCTGCCCTGACGACCCTGCCAGAATTCCATTCGATCCGGACGAAGGCAGAATCCGCCCCAGTGATCCGGTTTGGGTACCCGATCAGGGAACTGTGTCGCGAAACTCTCGAACCGGTCTTCCAACTCTCGACGGGATGCGACGGTTCGACTCTGGGGCGATGCCCAGGCACCAAGCTGGCTGGCGCGAGGACGAGAGTCGAAAGTACCGTGTCGCCGTCTCGTCATCGATGCGCTCGACGACTCCCTCAATGCGCACCTGACGTTCGAGTTCTTGCCACCAGAATACCAGGCTCGCAAACGGATTCAGCGCCAGCTCCCGCGCCTTCCGACTCTCGAAGTTCGTAAAGAACGTAAAGCCTCCTTCGTCGATTCCCTTGAGCAACACCATCCTCGAAGACGGGCGGCTGTCAGCGCCGACACAGCATAGTGTCATCGCATTCGGTTCCGGCAATCCTGCTTCGCGGCACTGGCTGAACCAGTTGCCAAACTGCTCGACCGGATCCGGGTGTACGTTCTCCCGCAAGAGCGCGGCCCCGGCGTACTCCTTCCTAAGTGATGCAACGTTCCGGTCCATGGTGCCCATCCTCATTTCAATCTGTCTTTGCGTTGGCAACGCACACCTTCCGTGCCTCTATTGTGTTCCCGGTGATTATATTCCGGGCGGCCCATCGCAACGTACTGAGACGCCATTCTGACCGCAGCCACCTGTTTCCCGCTTACCGTATGAAGCTGCCATTCTTTCTCGCTAGACGATTCGTTGCTGCCGAGAATCTGGACGATACGATTCATGTACTCGCAGATCTCAAGAGCCGCGGACTGGCCACGACCCTCGATTTACTTGGTGAGTACGTTCGCGACCGCAGTGTGGCAGCCGAGGCCCGCGACATCTATCTACAGGTCGCCGAAAGAGTCGCCAACGAGCGCGACCGACACGGAACCGACGCAAACATCTCCGTCAAGTTGTCTGTGATGGGGCAAAAGATCGACGAGGCGTTCTGTCTCGACAACCTGCGCCAATTGCTCGCACTTGCGAAAGAGAAGGACGTCTTTGTCCGACTCGATATGGAGGGAAGCGACATCACAGAGTCGACACTGTCGATCTTCGAAGATGTATACCCCGACTATCCCGATAATGTGGGAATCGTCCTCCAGGCTTACCTCAAGAGAACAGAGAAGGATATTGAGCGAATGTGCGAGCTCAATGCGCGGGTCAGGCTCTGCAAGGGCGCCTACAAAGAGCCCGCGTCGATCGCGTATCACAACATGGACCAGATACGGGAGCGATTCGTGGCTTACATGAAGCTCCTGATCACGGAATCACGATACCCCGGAATCGCGACTCACGATGATCGGCTGATCGCCGCCACGCAACAATTCGTAAAGGAAAACCAGGTGCCGTCGGACCGTTTCGAATTCCAGATGTTGTACGGAATCCGTCCCGACACACAGCTTCAGATTGCGCGGGACGGGTACAATATGCGCATCTATGTCCCGTACGGAAGACAGTGGTTGCCCTACTTTTCGCGGCGCCTGCGCGAGCGCAAGGAGAACGTCTGGTTTGTGCTCACAAACCTGTTCCGTCGCTGATCAGGCCTGTTCTTGAGCCGCTGGCTGTTCGGCCAGCCACCTCTCGGCATCCATGGCAGCCATGCACCCGGTGCCGGCGGCCGTAACCGCCTGGCGGTAAACGCTGTCCTGCGCATCACCGCACGCAAATACGCCTGTCACATTGGTGTATGACGAGTCCGGCTTTGTCTTGATGTAGCCGACGTCATCCATATCCAGCCACTCCTGAAATATGTCCGTGTTCGGCTTGTGGCCGATCCCCAGGAATAAACCTTTGACCGGAAGCGTGCTTTCCTCGTTGGTCTCACGGTTCAGAAGCCGGATGCCATCCACTTCCTTGTCCCCCAGCACGTCGGTGACGACAGCATTCCAGACGAACTCGATCTTGTCGTTTGCGAAAGCCCTCTCCTGCATGATCTTTGAGGCTCTCAATTCACTGCGGCGATGAACAACGTAGACCCTGGACGCGAAGCGTGTAAGAAACAGAGCCTCCTCCATCGCCGTGTCCCCTCCTCCAACGATCGCCACATCTTCACCGCGGAAGAAAGCACCGTCACACGTTGCGCACGCCGACACGCCGTGACCTAGCAGCCGTTGTTCATTATCGAGTCCGAGGTATTTCGCCGAGGCGCCCGTCGAAATGATGACGACGTCGGCTGTGATCGGTGTCGTCTCGTCAACCACGAGCTTGAACGGCCGGTTCGAGAAATCAACGGTTGTCACGGTGCCGAACCGGAGCTCGGCGCCAAAACGGCGCGCCTGATCCTCGAACTTCTGCATGAGTTCAGGTCCGAGAATCCCTTCGGCGAATCCGGGATAATTCTCCACATCGGTGGTTGTGACCAGTTGCCCTCCGGGCTCAGGCCCCTGAAGTACGAGCGGTTCGAGATTTGCACGCGCTGCGTAGAGCGCCGCGGTGAGTCCCGCGGGGCCCGTGCCGACAATCACCACAGGCCGGTGTTCGGCACTGCCAAAGTTGATCTGCGATTCCGTTGCGTCATTCATTGTCATTAGTCCGTTTTCACCAATGGGCAGATATACTTCAAGAAAACAGCCCGACGACGCTCAACGCCGGCGGGCTGCAGTCAGTCTGTATCGCTACGAACGTCGAATCCATCCGACCGCGGTCACGCTACCTTCAGTGCCAGTGATTCAAGTCGGTCGGCGAGAGCCTTTTTGGGAGCAACGCCGATCAACTGATCAACCACTTTGCCATCTTTGAAGAAGAGCAGAGTGGGAATGGACCGAACGCCGAAACTCATTGGGATCTGAGGATTGGTGTCGACATCCATTTTGGCAATCTTCGCGCGTCCTTCGAACTCGACAGCAAGTTCCTCGATGGCCGGTGCGATTATGCGACACGGACCGCACCATGCTGCCCAGAAATCTACGAGTACCGGCTCGTCCGCGTTCAACACCTCTTGCTCAAAGTTCTGGTCAGTAAGCGTCACATATTTCGCATCCTGTGCCATTGTGTCAGTCTCCTTGTTTTCTAAGTAGTCGATCCCGATGTCTCAAGTATGATGCCAGAGGCAAGTCGGTGGTCGAGATCGTCCATATGTTCATCTTAAGTGCGCGCCGTTACATGCCGTTCTCTCCATGCCGTTCCTCGAATTCTCTATGCGCCTATTCGGGAGGGAATTGCCGACTCGTAGATCGTGCGAAGTTCATCGACCGCAGCATCGAGCAGTGTGACGTCTCCGGCCGAGATGCTGAGCCGGTCGCCGCCGACCGTACCGATGCGTCTCACCTCCACCGGCCAGCTGGATGCCAGGTCGACCAGTTTCTGCCCATCCGAGTTGTCCGCCGTAAGTACGATTCTCGATTGTGCCTCTCCAAACAGGGCGGCGTCCAATCGGACCCCCTCCGGGATGTCGACTGAAATCGCGGCCCCCAGGCCCTCGGAATGCAGGGCGCACTCGCTCAGACACACCGCGAGCCCGCCATCCGATACGTCGTGGGCGCTGCGGATCACACCCGAACGGATCATCGCCAGTGCCGCTTCCTGGATCGAAGCCTCCTCGTCAAGATCGAGGTGGGGCGCGTCACCGCCGGTCACAGAACGGACGGTCGCCAGATATTCACTCCCGCCAATGTCATTTCGCATATGCCAGGCTGCTGGCGTCAACAGGAAGATTGCGTCGCCGTCGGACTTGAACGCTACCGTTGTGGTATGCTCAGCGACGTCGTCCACAAGACCGAGCATACCGATGGTAGGTGTCGGGAAGACGGCCCCTTCGGGGTTCTCGTTGTAGAACGAAACATTGCCGCCGGTTACGGGCGTGTTCAGGCGCCGGCAGGCGTCGCCCATTCCGCCGACGGCCTCCTTGAACACCCAGTAGACCTCAGGCTTGTACGGATTCCCGAAGTTCAGGCAGTTAGTGATCGCCAGAGGTTTGCCGCCGGAGCAGACCACGTTGCGGGCGGCTTCCACGACAGCGATACGCCCACCGCGCCGCGGATTCAGGTAGACATATCGACCATTGCAATCGGTCTTGACGGCCAGCGCCCGATTTGTCCCCTTGATGCGCACCACGGCCGCATCCGAGGCACCCGGGCCCACGACGGTGTTGGTGCGCACGGTGGTATCGTACTGCTCAAACACCCAGCGCTTGGAGGCGATGTTCGGCGAGTCGAGTAGCGTGCGCAGGACGTCGGTGGCGTCGTTTTCCGTAACGTCGGGTATCTGATTCAGATCGAGAGACGCGCCTTCATCCAGGTATGCCGGCCTGATTGTCTCGCGCGTGTACACGGGTGCTCCTCCCCCGAGCACGAGATGATCTGCGGGTACGTCGGCGACAAGATCTCCATGCCAGTATGCCTGCACGCGCTCGTTGTCCGTAACCTGCCCGATCTGGACGGCATGGAGGTCCCAGCGGTCGAAGATCTCTTCTACCTCGTTTTCACGGCCTTTCTCGACAACGACCAGCATCCGCTCCTGGCTCTCCGACAGCATGACTTCGTACGGGCTCATCCCCTCTTCGCGCATCGGGACCCGATCGATATGTAGCGTCATGCCGCTTTTGCCTTTCGCGCTCATCTCGCATGACGAGCAAGTGATGCCCGCTGCGCCCATATCCTGGATCCCGACGACGGCTCCGCTGCCGATCGCCTCCAGCGTGGCCTCGAGGAGCAGCTTCTCCGTAAATGGATCGCCGACCTGTACGCTCGGGCGCTTTGCCTCACTCGCTTCGGAGATCTCTTCGGAGGCGAAGGTGGCGCCGTGAATACCGTCGCGGCCTGTGGCCGAGCCGACGATGTAGACGGGGTTACCGACTCCGGTCGCGATGGCCGATGCCGTGCGCCCGGCTTTCACGACTCCGACACTCATGGCGTTAACGAGCGGGTTGCCCTCGTACGATGGATCGAAGTAGACCTCGCCGGCCACGGTTGGGACGCCGAACGAATTTCCGTAGTCCCCGATTCCCCGCACAACTCCGTCGAACAGGTATCGGACGCGGGGGTTTTCCAGAGAGCCGAAGCGCAGGGAGTTGAGCGAGCAGATTGGCCGGGCGCCCATCGTAAAGATGTCTCGCTGGATGCCGCCCACTCCGGTGGCTGCACCTTGATAAGGTTCGACGGCCGACGGATGGTTATGCGACTCGATCTTGAAGGCGACGGCAAGTCCATCTCCAATATCGACGAGTCCTGCGTTCTCTTCACCCGCTCCAACGAGCAGCGCTTCGCCTTCTCGTGGCAACGTCTTCAGCACCGCGATCGAGTTCTTGTAGCTGCAGTGTTCGCTCCACATGACGGAGTAGATACCAAGCTCGACGAACGTGGGCGTTCGGCCCAGTGCGTCGACGACCCACCCGTACTCTTCTTCTGTAAGACCATGTTCCAGAGCCAGTTGCAGGTCCACGTCGGGTTCCTGGAGCGTCGCGGTGGGCATGGGGAGGTTCGATTGGTTGGATGGATACAGATATCTGTCTGCGACCGGCAAGATACGGCGGCTGCGAGCGTGGAAGAGGGCGCTGCCGCGAGGAGGACATCGAATCCTGCGTCAATTTGGGCGTGGACGATCCTTCCATGCGCAGGCAGGTGGTCCACCGACCTGCACTCGAAGTGTGGCGGGTCGGGTGGGCCGACCAGCGGTTCGAAACTTCGGTTCGCGAGGCACGCATCCTTCGCCGCCTGCTACTTTACCCGGACGATGAAGCGCTCGGAAGATTGCGTCTCACCGGACAGACGAACCACGTACGTGCCGCTTTCCAGGTCAGTCCCATCGACAGAGATAGACCGTATCTCATCGGCCTGCACTAGTTCATCAAAGAGAAGCGCGCGCCGTCGCCCGAGAGGATCGTACAGGGCAACTTCCACACGCTGTGTCTCGGAGACCGCAAAGCGCAGCTTCGTTCCCGTCGAAAACGGGTTTGGATAAGCTGCGTCAATTCGAAAGTCCTCTCCCACTCCCACGTGGATTTCCACGTCACGACTGTACATGCTGGTTCCGTCACCGTCCGTCTGTCGGAGTCGGAACGTATGCAAGCCCGGATCAAGGACGTGCGTTTCGTACCGGTAGGTGGCGGCGTCGTTAGCGACGTTGCTCGACGCGACGAATCCGATCTCAAAGTAGTTTGTCTGCGAGGGCGGCCGGTGTTCAACTGCGAACCCCGAAGATGTGCCTTCGGCGGTCGTCGTCCATTCGAGCCTGACTTTGTTGTCGCGAGTCGTGGCCTGAATGGATGAGAGTTCGACGGCCAGCACGGTTTCGTCGACATGCCGCAGTCGCATGACCTCGCCTGAGCCGAGATCGACCCAGTAGAGATAGTCGGA
>CAVYIO010000015.1:0-200000 GCA_963768565.1 Rhodothermales bacterium | reverse complement strand
AGGCAAGAGATCTTCAGGTCGAACGCGTCGTGCAACGATTCAACCCCAACATCGAGAAGGAAATCGTGGTCGACCAGAACCCTCCGGCAGAAGCCCGGGTCAAGTCCGGCCGCCGCATCTACCTGTCGGTGAACTCAGGATCCGTCCCGACCGTCACCGTTCCTCGTGTGGAGGGCCTTGCCCTGCGTGAAGCAAAAAACCGCATGCTCACCGCTGGACTCAAAGTCGCCTCGGAGCGACCCGACCCCATTCCGTCACCCTACGAGAATACCGTCACCAACCAGAGTCCTCCCGCCGGATCGACCGTAGATCGCGGATCTTCCGTGACGCTGTGGTTCAGCACGGGGCTGGGGACAGACTACGTCGAGGTGCCGCAGGTCGAGGGAATGACCATCCAGCAGGCCCGAAGAGCACTCCTCGCACTCAGATTGCGCTCCGTGGCCGTCGATGCCGTGTCTGAGGAGGATACCGTCGCCCGCCAGAGCAGGGCGGCCGGAACCCAGGTTCGGCAGGGGTTCGAGATACGGCTCTTCGCCGCGCCAAGAGGAGAATAGGCTCCGTCACTCCACGAGATGCACGCTGATCTCCGGCGTCGTGCGCACCTCAATGCGTTCGCGATGCTTCGTCGGGATGGCCCGTCCCACATAGTCGGCGTGTATCGGGTACTCCCGGTGACCGCGATCGATCAGGACCACGAGTTGTATGGACCTGGGGCGACCAAAGGCGACAATCGCGTCCAGAGCCGCCCGCACCGTCCGGCCTGTAAACAGCACGTCGTCGACGAGTATGACGTCCCGGTCCGTCAGTTCGAGATCGCCGGAAGGCTCTCTGGAGGCCCTCGGGGCGTCATCCCGATAGAGGGACACATCAAGCGGATAGGCCGGTACCGACCCGTCAACAGCCGGAATCGCAGCCGCAATCGCCTCGCCGATCTTCTCGCCGTCGTTGAGAATGCCGAGAATGACCAGGTTGTCAGCGCCGCGATTGCGTTCGACGATTTCGTACGCCAGTCGGACGATGATGCGATGGACCCGTTCGGCGGAGAGTATCTCGGTATCCGACATGGGAGCCTCGGTCTGGGGACTGTACATCAAACCGGGCCATGCGCCGGCCGGGACCTTTCTAGAACATCGCCTTGATGCTGCCCCATGTTCTCCGGATCGCCGTCGGCGTGTAATTCACTGATTCGAGACGTAGCACCTGACGTGAGCCATCGGCCAGAATGGCCTGCAGCCGATAGTCGATCAGCTCACTCGCCGATTTGAAGACCTGGTCGTCTCTGACGCTGTACAACCTGCCGGCCCCGTGCGGCGCCTCGGTCCTGACCAGCACGAATTCGTTGTTCGTGGTCGTCGTGCGCCTGTGCAGCTCGTATGCCGAAACGCCGTCCTCCACGTCTGTCTGCCAGGCAATCTCGAAGTTGTCCCCCTTCGGCTGAACACTGAAATAGCTCAACCGAACGCTGAACAGGGTGACTGACGCAGCGCCCAGGACGAATACAGCAGCTATGAATGCAGCTTTAGACACAGACGGTCGTGAAGAAAATGCTCTCGAAGACAGTGTTCGGACTACGCAGTAAAATAGTGCGTGGACCAGAACATGTCCACAGATTTTAACCTGCTCACGTGAACTGTCAGGAATCCCCGGCAGCCGTTCGGTTTGGGCAATTACTCCTCTTGCAATGCCCGTAGATGTGCAGGGAGTGGTGCTTGACCTCAAAGTCGTAGATCTCGGCCACCATTTCCTGAATACTCTGGATCCTGGGATCGCAGAATTCAAAGAGCTCATTGCAGTCCATGCAGATCAGGTGGTCGTGCTGCCAGTAACTGTAGGCGCGCTCATACTTCGCCTGTTTGTTACCAAACTGATGCTTGACAACCAGGTCACAGTCGATGAGAAGGTCCAGTGTGTTGTACACCGTCGCCCGGCTTACGCGAACGCCGTTCTCCTTCAGTTTCGCATACAGCTCGTCGGCGTCAAAATGAACAGAACTCTGATAGACTTCTTCCAGAATCGTGAACCGTTCCGGCGTCTGCCGTTGATTCCGGTCCTTCAGAAAATCGCTGAAGATCCGGCGAACCTCCTCCTGTTGACGCTTCGGAATAAGTGACATATCGTTTGTTGCTTATCACGGCCACGGATGAACCGGACCTCGAAGTGCCGGGTTCCGGTGGCACAATCAAGGTTCGGGCGTCCTTCCACACTGCTTCTGCGACCTCCTCGGGAGGACCGTTTCCATCGATCGGCACCACGCGATCAGGGTTTTCCTGCGCAATGCGTTCATAGGCCGCCTCAACCCGTCCGAAGAATGCCTCGCCGCCCGATTCCAGGCGATCTTCTTCGCGATGTCGGCGACGCCGCCCCGCAACTTCCAGCGAGACTCTGAGATAATAGGTGCGGTCCGGCGCCAGGCCTCCGGTGACGCGGCGATTGAACTCCGAAAGCCAGTCGAAATCGCCGATCTGCCTGCCTCCTCCCTGGTAGGCAACCGTAGAATCATAGAAACGGTCCAGAATGACGACAGCGCCTTCGGCAAGAAGCGGCCGGATCTTCTCCTCGCATAGCTGTGATCGAGCGGCCGAAAACAGCAGGAGTTCCGCCAGCGGCTCCACGTGCAACGCGGGATCCAGCAACAGCGTCCGAACACGCTCCGAGAGAAGCGTGCCACCCGGCTCCCGGAAGACGGTGGAATCGACACCCAGCTCCTGGTACCTCTGGCGCAGCAGGCGAATCTGAGTGCCCTTTCCACTCCCGTCAATTCCCTCGAACGTTATGAGAGGCATAGTGTGGGACGATTCTGCCCCGTTATGAGCGCAATGGCGCCGGAGCAAGAAATCGCGTTTGATTCGTTAATACATACTGTGACCGGTCCGCTTGCCGAACCGCTTGCATAAGCTGCAATCTCAAATTATACTGGTTTGTGCGTTTGAAGCACGTCGCCACCATCTCGAACGTCGTCGCCGCACACAAGGTAGAGAAACCCATTTTTGCACGCCTGGCGGGCGAAAAATCGATCCAAAGCGAGCATGTTTGAATACGGCTTTGACGATCAGGAAGAGTTTGCGGACGAGCAGCGACTGACTGACCTCGTCTCCGCATACGAGTCAGGCGAGTCCGCCTACTATGACTCCGATACGCTCGAAGAGATCGCGACCTACTACTTCGAGCGCGCGGACTATGAGGGGGCTCTACGCGTGATCGACAGGCTGCTCGACAGCTACCCGTTCTCGTCGGACGCCTGGATGCGACGCGGCGTGCTCATGAACAACCTCGGCCGTCACGACGACGCGCTGCAGGCCTACGACAAGTCACTCGCGATCAACCCGAATGACACAGAGACGATAGTCAATCGCGGTATCACGCTCGACACGCTCAACGATGGTGAGGCTGCTCTTGCGGCGTATGAGCAAGCGCTGTGTCTTGATCCCTCTCACGACGACGCCCTGTTCAACAAAGGCGTCACGCTGGAGCGGATGGAACGGCTCGCCGACGCGGTCGAAGTTTTCGTCTCGTGCATCGAGATGAATGAGGATCATCCGGAGGCGTGGTACGAGCTCGGCTACTGTTACGATCGTCTGGGGCAGGATGCGAGAAGCGTCGAATGCTACGATCGGCACATCGACCAGGACCCCTACTCTTGCGACGCCTGGTACAACCGGGGAATCGTGCTCAACCGCATGAAGCGATTCAAGGACGCGGCATGGTCGTACGACATGGCGATTGCCATCAAGGAGGATTTTGCCTCCGCTCATTACAATCGCGGTAATGCGCTGGCGAACATGAATCGCCTCCAGGAAGCTATCGCCAGCTACGCTCAGGTCATCGAGCTCGAAGGCGGCGACGCGGCGACGCACTACAATATCGCACTTGCCCACGAGGAGCTCGGCCAGTTCAGTGCCGCCATTCATCAGTTCAGGAACGCCCTGAAGGAAGATCCGAAGTATGCGGAGGCATGGTACGGTCTCGGGTGCTGCTTCGATGCGCAGGACCAGCACACGGAAGCCATCGAGTTCTACGATCGTGCAATCAGCATTACCCCGGATGTCGGCGAATTCTGGTATGCCAAAGCCGATAGCGAGCACGTGATCGGCAAGCTCCAGCAGGCCGCCGACTCGTACCGGATGGTGGTCAAGCTCGATTCCGGAAACCGGGACGCGTGGCTTGACTATGCCGAGACGCTTTTCAAGGCATCGAGAATGGAGGAAGCACTGGAGGCGTATAGCCGGGCCCTGTCGCTGAAACCTGACTGCGCCGGCGCGTACGTTCAGCAAGCCAAGGCCCTGCTGGCTCTCGGAAGATCCGAGGAAAGCCTCCGCTCCCTGAAGATGGCGTTTGTCATTGATCCAAAGAAGAAGGATGAATGGCAGACCTCGTGGCCCGAGTTGCTTGCCGATTCAGATATCCGCCGCGAACTGGGGCTGGATAGTTAATCACGAGTACACTTCTCCAGAAGGCAGGGCGGCGCGCGAAACGGCCGCCCGTTTTATTTCCAGAAAACCCGACCGCCGTGCCGATTAAAGGGATCCCGCAGATCATCGCCAACTACGCCCGGGGACTTCTCATGGGCGGCGCCGACATCATACCCGGGGTCAGCGGTGGAACGGTTGCTCTCATCGTCGGGATCTATGAGCGCCTGGTTCACTGCATCAAGCTTGTGTTTGATTCGCTGGTTGCGTTGCTGCGCGGAAGCGTGCCGGAGTTCCGCAGACACCTCGCGGAGGTCGAGTGGCTACTCATCGTTCCGCTGTTTGCCGGAATTGTGACGGCACTCCTGATCGGGGCCGCCTTCATCCCCGATCTGCTGGAAAACTACCCCGTGCAGATGCGGGCGCTCTTTTTCGGCTTGATCGTCGGTTCGCTGACTATCCCGTGGCGACGGATGACGGAGCGCGGTCCGCGCGCGCTTGCTCTGGTTGTTGCATCCGCCGTCGCGGCATTCGTTCTGGTTGGCCTGCCGGCGCGAGAGGCCGTCGACCCGTCGTTGTGGTCAGTCTTTCTCATGGCAGCCGTCGCCATCTGTGCCATGATTCTGCCGGGAGTAAGCGGCGCATTCCTCCTTCTCGTATTCGGTATTTACGAGCCCACACTTTCAGCAATTCACAACAGAGAACTCCTGTACGTTGCGGTTTTCGGTGCCGGAGCCGCCGTCGGGCTCGGGTCCTTCTCCGGAATCCTCAACTGGCTTCTCGAACACTACCACGACCTGACGATGGCCGTTCTTCTGGGCCTTATGGGAGGCTCGCTCCGCGCCCTCTGGCCATGGATCACCGTCGACCGTTCTCTACTCCTTCCGGATTCGACGGACAACATCCTGATACCCGTCGTTCTCATGATCGCCGGCATCGTTTTCGTACTGGCGCTGTCTCGTTTCAGTGGTCCAGAACTTCCGCGACGACGAACGAGCGCCTAGCGACGTATTGCGAACGTCGCCGACGCCTGACCCGTGGGACCGGTCAGCCGCAGCACGTAGACACCCGAGGCCAGTTGCAGACCGATGATGGGGAGTCGCACTGACCCGGCGGGGAACGGCCCGTAGGACCGGCGCAAAACGACTCGGCCCAGCATGTCCACAACGTCGATGTCCAGCCGTCCGGCGTACGGCAGCTCCACCTCCACGACTACACGCTCTCCCGCGGGATTCGGATGGATCGCGCGGACCGTCGGGACGTTGACCGCGGTGCGTGGCAGAACCTCACGACCCGTCACTACCCGGTCGTTGCGATAATACAGCAGCCCCCCTGACGCGACACCGACGATCACATCCAGATCACCATCTCCATCCAGATCGCCGAGAGCCGGCGAGACGATCCCCGTGACCGGTACCTGGATCGGTTCGCCCTCGACGAATTGGTGGGCCTGGGGCGATCCGACGTTTCGATAGAAGCGGACCGTACCGCCGTCCGAACCAACAAAAAGATCCACATCACCGTCCGCGTCATAATCGGCCAACACCGGCCGACTCCGCTGGCCGGCGTCGATACCCGCAAACTGTTCTTGCTCAAGACTCAGAACGGGTGCGCATCGCGATCCAGTGTTCTTGAAGTAATTGACGTTGCCGGCGCCTTCGCCCACAAAAAGATCTGCATCCCCATCGGCATCGATGTCCGCCCAGGAGGGTGCACTGTTTGAACCCACGTCGATTCCGGCAAACGCGGCTTCATCGAGAACCCACGCATCGGCGCCACCGCTCCCGTTGTTGACGTAAGAGCGAATCGTGCCATCGAACCCGCCAATGAACAGGTCGAGATCCAGATCGCAATCAAGATCGGCGGCGGCCGGAGTAGCCGAGAACCCCTGAAACGGAACCACGTCGGTACCGAGCACATCGAGCCCGGTTGACGTCTTCTTAATGAGAGCAAGAGACGCGTGTGTTGGGTCGAACGGTGAAATGATGTTCCCCACTGCAATGTCAGGATTGCCGTCACCCGTGAGATCAGCGATTGCGGGTGCCGCTTCGGAGCCTACATCGATGACGGGCAGGTATCGCCGGGTCACCAGATCGAAGACACCGTTGACCTCTTCGAAGCGATAGAAATTCTCAACGCTTGATGAGCTAGTCACAAACGCTCCTCCCTGTACGCCGACGAACAGGTCCAACGCACCGTCCGCATCGATGTCGGTGACCCTCGGGGCATTGAACCCGGACGTGTTCACCGCGTCCGCACCGCTGCGCATGGCTGCATCCGTCTCGCGCACCAGGGCCGGAGTGCTGCAGGTGCCCTCATTCCTGAACAGAATCAGATTTGGCTCGAAAAAATCACCCCATAGAAGGTCCGGATCGTTATCCCCATCCAGATCCGAGAACGACATGGCACTTGCTCCATGAAGCGCCGAGCTACCGCGCTTACCAATCCCGCCCACAACCTCGATACCCTGGTAGCGATCCTCAACAAACGTAAAGACAGGATCGCCATTGCCATCCGTCCCGATCCACTCGTATCTGGAGATTGTGCCCGACTGACGGCCTATCATCAGGTCGAGGCGGCCGTTGCAATCGACATCGACAACGACGGGAAGCGTCGGGGGCTCCGTCACAATCACGTCACCTGTGTCCGTCTTAAGTGTGTCGCTGGATCGCGTGAAAGCCGCGCTGGATACGTCACCGTCGTTCCGATAAACACGAATGCGACCGAACGGCTGTTCGGCCAGCAGATCCAGATCCAGATCGTCGTCGACGTCAGCGAACGTGAACCACTGCCCGACATCAAGTCCCTGATAGTCGTCGGTCACAAAAACAAAATCCGCCGACTGCTCGCTTCCGTCATTTCGAAAGAACATCACCGAGCCCACGTGCTCCTGAACAAAGAGGTCCAGGTCGTCGTCGCCGTCGATGTCTACGAACTCAGGCCGCGGGCCATCGAATCCGCCGAGGAAAGGGTAACGGAGTGAAAGCCCCGTGTCGGTCACGGGAAAGGGAGACACGACGCGAACGAGCTGGTGGTCCTGCGCCATTACGAACTCGCCGGGAGCCGCCAGCAGAACGGCGATCGTCAGAAACAACCGGGCCAGCATCCGAATGGCGAAGTCACCTGGTTCCGAGTCCTGCCGCAAAAGGGCCAACCTCAAGTACTTTCGTGATGTCTCCTGTGACCCGGTCAATCACTACGACCGTTCCATCCCGTCCATTGTCGCCCAGGTCGTGCCTCGGCGTGTACGACCCGCTCGAATTCCTGTTCGATATGTAGAGCAGGCTGCCATCCGGTGAGAGCGCGGACCCGTGGGGCTCGGCCAGACCGTCACCCGTAATAATGCTCTCAACGCGACGGTTCACAACCGAGACCACCGTCACTGTGTTGGCGTCCTTGTTTCCGACGTACAGGTGCAGCCCGTCAGGAGCAAATACCGGATGCCATGGAGATGCATTCGCCCCCACGGACCAGGAAAACGCCGGCGCCGCAGGCGTGGCCAGATCAAAGAATAGTATCTGGTTTGTCAGCTGAGCGGTCGCCGCGAGCGTCCCGCCATCCGGTGTAACGACGTGTTGCACAAACGAATGGATCGGACCTGCAACGGGAGAGAACGTGACGTCTCCGGACGCCGTCTCGTACGCGATGATCTGATTCTGACCCAGGGACGAGGAGTAGACAAACGTCCCGGTTGGGTCGGTCGTTAGTGCGTGCGGCCTCTGAAACACAACGGGAATGACCTCGCCGCTCATGTCACTTCGACGGATTTTCCCGATCGATGCGGGCGGACTGGGCGCCGACAGCGATCGGCCGGCGTAAAGCCAGTCGTCGACGGGGTCCATGGCAAGCATGCCCGGCGTTTCAAACTCAAATTCGCCCGACAGATTATTCAATCGGTCAAACTTGGCGACGAGGTTCTCTCCGATCAGCGAAACGTACCAGTAGCTTCCGTCGGGCTCGACAGCCACGTGGTGAGGTTTGGAAGTCGCAGAGTAGCCGTGGTCTCGCAGGTCGACGACGCGGACCACGACGTTCGTCGTCATGTCGATGATCGACACGGTGGCGGCTTCCTGATTCGCCACGTACAGAAGATCCTCCGCATCCTCAAACGCGACGGTACCGTCGTCGCTGGACGCACCATCCGTGATCCACTCGCGCAAGAGCTGAAGTTCGTTCTGCGACAGCGTATCGGACGCCAGCTCGCCGGGGTGCGCGCCTCCGACCCTCGCCGTCGCCATACGAAGCAGAAGGCTTCGGGCAGGGCTGAACGGGATAACGACATCGCCATACCGGGAGCCCTGAAACACATCCTCCCACGACGCAAGGGAAAGCCCGGCCTCCTGCGAAAGGAGCCCGTGACACGACGTGCATTTCTGGTTCAGCGTCGGCTGTATCTGACGAGAGAACACAGTCTGCATGGGACCCGAGTCGCCCCCAAGATTCGACGAGAGCTCGCAGCCAGACAGTCCGAGCACCGAAAGAAACGGAGCAAGAACCAGCCATATCCAGAATCGTCTCATCACGTATACCGTACCATCAGGTGGGAATGCCGACGGGTGCACTATTTCACAACCGTCATGAGCCGCGTCAGAAACGTAGAAGATCCTGATACACGCAGGATGTACCGACCGGCGGGAAGACCAGCGGCGTCAATCGGGATTCCCCGCGTCACTCCTTGTGGGAGTCGAATGGGACCGACTTCGACTACTTTGCGGCCGAGGATGTCGTAAACGGTCGCGCGAATCTCATCAGGCTCCGAGAGACGAAGCGCGGCGAGCGCCACATCTGCGAAGGGGTTCGGGAAGATGTTCAACGATGCGACGGGCCCGTTCGGATCCTCATCGTCGACGTTCGTCTGGTTCAGCGGGGGTCTCACGACGAAAAGCCCCTCTCCGATACTGCTGATCAACACGGACCCGCTGGCGAAATACGGGTACGTGCTCCAGGCCCCACTGAATCCGGCCGCATCACTATCGGGAAACGTGTCGAAGAACGCGATTTCTCGCGGGTTCAGAATATCCGTCAGGTCTACCACCCGCAGCCCGCTCTGGTAGTTGGCCATGTAGACCCAACTGCCCAGCACGTAGAGATTATGGTCGATGGCGCCGCTCGGACCCTCATACGTCGTAAGCAGGAATGGCGCCTCGAGATCTGCCATATCCCAGATGCGGGTTGTGGTCAGGGCGACAAGTCCATTCCGCTCGTCCAGTTCATCGTTCTGAAGGAAGTACCGATGATCCTCCGTGAGCCATCCCTGGTGGATGTACGTGTTCTGGGATATCGGGTAGGTCGCAAGTGAGATCGCGAACGGGGCCTGCTTGTCCGTCACGTCGGCAACGCTGATCGCCGTCTCGTTGGAGCCGAAGCAAATTTCTCGACCCGTGTGGTCCGTATCGGGTCCGTCGTATATCACGCACTGCACGTCATGCGAATAGCCCGAACCAGCGCGCCCTGTCCCGGCATGAGCAAAGCAACCGGCAAACGTCGGCTGCTCCGGTGTGCGCACGTCGACGATGTGCAGCCCCTGCCCGCAGTTCGCAAGGTCGCCACCACGAGATCCGACGGCGTAGGCAAACCCCGAGTCTTCGTTGACAAAGATGTTGTGCGACGACCCCACCCCTGTGTAAACGGCTGTCGGTGAAAAGGTGACGGGCTTTACGCTGACATTTCGCAGCTGGGTAAGATCGAAAACCTGAATGCCGTGGCCGGAGGCTTCTGACACGACCAACGCGTGGTCCCTGTATACCTTGATGTCCCGCCAGGACGATTGGAATGTCTGTGTCGGGAGGGTGCCGACCAGCCAGGGTGCCTCGGGGTCCGAGACATCTACGAATCCCGTCCCGGAGCTGAGGCCAACCAGTGCGTACTCTTTGCCGGTTTGTGAATCGGTCCAGCCCCACACATCGTTGAGCGATCCTTCTCCTACCCCGAGGTCCGCCTTCGACATAAATGACAGGAGATCGACATTGCTGCACGGATAGGTCGCTGCGAATCCATCGGCACAGGGCTGGACTGACCTGGCTGAAACTGTATTCTGTTGAGCCACAGCTTCTTGCGTCGACGACCATTGCGCCGCTGCCGGAAGACCTGTCGCCACGACAGCCAACAAAGCGAATACTCTACGGGCGAGTTTTCCAGACAAAACGGTACAATGGTAGAGTTGTGATGACAGGCCGACACGATAGGGACGCGCAGCAGTTCGGATCAAGGCACGATTGAGTCCGCGAACGCGCCCCGGGTCGAATGCCGCATACATATATTACGCCGGATCGGCAGAACGAGGTCCCACGACGTCTCTTCTCCACTGCCGCAGCCCCAACAGAGCCAAACGTCTTGACCATGCAGCCTCTCGAAAATCGACTTGCGCTCGTCACGGGAGCATCATCCGGGATCGGCAAAGCCTGTGCCGAGGCGCTTGCGGGTGCCGGTGCCCGCCTGGTACTGGCGGCACGTCGGACGGATCGGCTTCGATCTCTTGCGGACTCGCTACGGAGTGATGGGACCGACGTCCTCGCGCTGGACCTTGACGTCCGCGACAGCGCCGCCGTTGATGCAGCCATCGACAGTCTCCCGGCCGAGTGGTCGGAGATCGACATTCTGATCAACAACGCCGGACTCTCGCGAGCTCTCGACACCGTATTTGGTAATCGTGTCGCCGACATCGACGTGATGGTGGATACAAACGTTAAAGGCCTGCTGTACGTCACGCGGGCTGTGGTCCCCGGTATGGTGGCGCGGGGACGGGGACACGTGTGCAACATCGGTTCGGTGGCCGGCCGCGAGGTCTATCCGGGCGGCACCGTCTATTGCGCCACGAAGCACGCGGTGCTGGCGATCACGAAAGGCCTGAAGATGGATCTGCACACGACGGGCGTGCGCGTTTCGTCGGTCGATCCGGGGTTGGTCGAAACCGAGTTCAGCAGCGTACGATTTGACGGCGACGACGAAAGAGCCGCGAAGGTGTATCGTGGAATGACGGCGCTGACGGCGGAAGATGTAGCGGACGCCGTACTATATTGTGTGAGCCGGCCCGATCACGTCAATATATCGGAGATCATTATGATGCCGACCGATCAGTCATCTTCGACGATGGTGAATCGGACGTCGTCGTAACGGGCCGAGCCCCATCCCACCCGATGCATTCCCTACATCTACTATGTCCAGAATTGCTCTCGTGCTTGTGGTGTCAATTCTTGCCGGCTGCTCCGGCTCGAAAGACATCATCCGTCGACAACAGGAAGAGATTGCCCAACTTCGTGTTCAGAATGATCAACTGAGCGACAGGCTTGCTGGAATCAAGCCCGTCAACTCGAGAGACGCGGCGGTCACCGAGCCGTGCGGCGAATATGGCTGCGTCGGCGAAACGATCACGGTTCTGCTCACGGACCTCTATTTCGAGAGCGGAAGTACGAAGTTGACGTCCGATGGCGTAACACGGCTGGCCGACGTGGCAGCAAACATCCGCGATCGATATGCGGGCCGTCGCATCCGCGTGGAGGGTCACACCGATAGCAATCCGATCGGCGCATCCCTCAAGGCGACGTATCCGAGCAACTGGGAACTGTCAGGTGCGCGAGCCGCCGCGGTGGTCCGGCACCTCCAGTGGACGCACAAAATGGATCCGGCCCGGTTCGAAGTGGTCGCCTACGGTCACTACAGTCCGGTAGCATCCAACACCACGGCTGACGGCAGAAGTCAGAATCGCAGGGTCCGCCTTGCTGTCCTTCCCCAGTAGTGCAGCGCATGTCCACTCTCAGAGATCGGCCTCGAGGCGATGTGTCTGCTGGAGCTTTCGCGATAGGACTGTGCCTCTGGGTTCTGATCGCCGTGGCTGGGTCCGGTTGTTCCGGAAGCCGTGCTTTGATTGCCGATCAGGCGGTCGAGATTGATTCGCTCCGCTCGCTGAATTCGGCACTCGCCCACGAACTCGACACCTACAGGGATTCGATCGCTTTCTACGACTTCATTGAGAGCGGTGAATTTGATCGAGAGATACGCTTCAAGAACACGCAGGTCAACCGGCTCACGTACGAGCTTGCGGTCTGCCTTGACGGAGGTGAGACCATAGCGACCGAGTTGGTTGACGACCTGTTCGCGGCCGCCAGTGCGGACCTTACGGATCGTGGTAGAGAGCGTCTGGCCCTTCTCGCCGAGACGCTCGCCGAGAAGTCAGCCACGGGGCACATCCATGTGGAGGGATACTCGGATTCGACCCGGCCGGCCGGCGAACTCAAGAAGCGCTACCCGACGAACTGGGAGCTTTCTGCAGCGAGGGCCGCCGCTGTCGTGCAGTATTTCATCGATGCCCACGGGATCGACGAAGAAAGGCTCGTCGTCATTTCCCTCGGTGCAAATCACCCGATTTCGACCAACGCTTCGCAGCGGGGGCGCCGTCTCAACCGACGGATTCGGTTTTCTCATATCCCCTTGCGATAACGGCGGGGGCCTGGATCTGCCCAATTCGGAAACCCACGCCGGCTGGCGATTTTCCCGACGGCTCCCCGCGGTAAACACAGCATGAAGGATCGGCGAATGTCCCCTCACGCTGCATCTAAAATCCCTGTCAGCGGACGTGTTGCCCGGCGCGTACCGTGATACTGAGCAGGTGGATTTTACCGTGACCAGTCATGGAGACCGTACGACAAACAGAAGAGACCGTTGACCTGAGTCTCGATCATCCGATCTGGGACCGTGTATTCACGGTAGCCCCGCTGGTCGTCGTGGGAACGCGCGATGCCATGGGCAACTACGACCTGGAGCCGAAACACCTCGCGCTCCCACTCGGCTCCGGTCTGTATTTCGGCTTCATCTCCACCGAGCAGCACGCGACCTATCGCAACATCAGTCGAGATCGGTGTTTCACTGTCAGTTTTCCGAACCCGTCGAGTGTGGTAGTCACCAGCCTCACCTCGTCAACGAGACGAGAGGGGCACAAGAAGCCTGTTCTACAGGCACTTCCCATGACGAAGGCGGTCACGATGGACGCCATGTTCGTTTCCGACTCCTATCTGTTCCTGGAGTGTGAGCTGGACAGAATTATTACAGGCTTTGGCGAGAACTGTCTGATCAGTGGGGTAATTCGCCGCGCTGCCGTAAACAAGGAGTCGCTTCGACTTTTCGAACAGGACGATAAGGTCATGCTTGAGCGACGGCCGCTCCTCGCCTTCCTGCCACCCGAACGCTACGCGGTTCTGAAGTCGACGCGGCCGTTCCCGTTCCCCGAGAGCGTCAGGCACTGAGGGCCTCCGCAAGGCCACCCGAGTCTTACCGAGTCGCGGCCAGATCCCGGTATCAGCCGGACGGCGATATCATGATGAAGCCCATCATCCGCCCCGTGTCGCCCGCTGCACATCGGTACGAGAAGAAGTCCGGACTGTCGCAGGTGCATTCCGGCGAAACCTCGACTGATTCAGACGGGACCCCGCAGGAGAAGAGTTCGTCGGCGAGGCTGCTTTTCAAATCAACGTGCGGTCGAGTCCACGCCTTGCGCCGGACCACATGCCGATCGTTGAAGAGACGGGCGACCTCTTCACCCACTTCAAACCGGTCAACGGATATGCACGGGCTGACATACGCGCAGATGCGTTTCGTTCTCGCCCCCAGGTCGACCATGTTGCGGATGGTCGCCGAGCAGATTCTTCCAGCGGCGCCGCGCCAACCTGCATGGCACGCGCCGACGACCCCTGCCTCCTCGTCCGCCATCAGGACCACCGCACAGTCGGCGGCCGTGATCGCTAATACTCGATTTGGCGTATTCGTTACGAGGGCATCCGTTTCAGCATAAAGGCCCGGGGCGTCCGCGTACGCCACCGCTGTCCCATGGACCTGTCCGGCGATTGCCACGTCGGACCACTTTCTTCCGATCGTCTGAAACAGAAGTTCTCTGTTTTCCAGGACGGTCGACTCGATATCTCTTGTATTCAAGCCGACGTTCAGCGACTCGAACCCGCCCGTACTCAGGCCTCCGTGGCGTGTTGAGAATCCTGCGACGACCTTTGATCCGAATACTTCGGGGCGGCGGATTTCGGGTGTACCGCGGGAGGATGGCCGGGCCGCTGACGATATCATGTGCGTCGATCTCGCCGCTGATCCAGAACTGTTTCGCGAACCTCGTCGATCGGCATCCGAAGACCCGTCCACAGCGTGTGCGCCGCGGAAGCCTGAGCCAGCAGCATCTCCATTCCGTTGAGTACGGTGGCGCCGCGACTCTGTGCGTCTCGCAAGAAACGGGTCTCGACCGGATTGTACACGACATCGTATACGATCTGCCCGGGACGAAAGGAATCTACATGCATCCACGGGGTCGCGTGAACGCCGGGATACGTGCCAACGGGAGTCGTATTGACGATCAGTTTCGCTTCTGCCACAGCGTCCCGGGCGTCGTCGAACGAAAGTACGGTGACCGTTTGCTTCGGCGAGAACTGTGCAAGGGCATCGACCATCTGCTGCGCACGTGCCGGCTTCCGGGCCACCACAGTGACATTCGAAGGACGAAGCGATGTATGGCAGGCGTACAATGCGGCGCGGGCCGCTCCTCCCGCGCCAAGTATCACCGCACTCTTGTCGCGAATCAATTCGCGGAGAGCCGCCAGCGGCGCTATGAATCCGCTGACGTCCGTGTTTTCGCCTATCAATCGCGTGGATCCGTTTCCGTCGTCCTTCAGCACGATGGTGTTCACGGCTCCGATGGCTTGCGCGTCCGCGCGCACTTCGTCCAAAAGCTCTACAACCGACCGTTTGTGAGGTATGGTCACGTTGATGCCCATCACTCCCATTGCCTTGAGACCCACGACGGCGTCGCGCAACTGTCCGATGGGCACGCGCATGGACAGATATACCGCATCGACGCCCTGAATGCCGTAGGCGGCATTGTGAATGGCCGGCGACAACGAATGTCCGACCGGATCTCCGATCAGTGTTGCCAGCCGGGTGCCAGGACCAATGACCATGCGAATCTGGGACTTGGTGGGATTGTCAGTTCGGTCGAGCGTGGGTTCTGCGCGTTGCGGCTTGCTTCTGAAAGTAATGGTGCCGACTGACACGCCAAACGATCGGAAGCCATGAAAGCACAAAAACCCCGACGCCGTGATACCGGGCCGGGGTTCTCGTGTGCCTTCAGAAACGACTATCGTCACCGGCCCGCGAGGTCGCCGGTTCTGACATTGCCCCCATAGACTTCACCATTCACCACAATGCGTGGCCTCACCTTCCGAGATCGTGATAGTGAATGCTCGAGAGATCTCACGTTCACGGTAGGCGTCGCCACGCTCAAAGGTTGCGAAAGCATCATACTGCCCGCTGACGGTGCCGCTGAGCTTCTGAGACAGATCCCGGCGGCTACCCTTCGGTCCGACCAGTTCCTCGACATCCAGCGCCAGGTCATAGTCGAGCGTGCGTACAGCCTCCAGATGCGTGATCGTATGTCCGCCGGAACGCGCGTAGGTTCCGTTGAGCGTCACGACGTCCGTATTAACACCGGTCGCCATCCACGAGCCGGTAATGTTGTCGCGGAGCGCACTGACATGAGGCGTCGTGAGAGAGATACTTCCCTCAACGATGACAAAGCCGATTGCGCGCGCCGTATCGCCCTGCGTGACGAAGAACCGTTGCGGATCGCCATTCGCATCCAGGAACTGCACCTCATACACTTTCTGAAGCGACATGTAGCGATCACCCGCAGCATCGCCGCGCTCTCGCGACACGCTTATCGTCCAGGTGCCGGTTTCCGCGTCGTACGAGCGCTCGATCACGTCGGTTTGCTGCTTACCTGCTACGACTGCCGTCTGCGCCTGGATGTCACCGACAGAGGCGAGTTCCATGATGTCACCCGCTTGCTCGACAAGACCGCCCGTATCCTCAGCCACCAGCTTTGCGAGCGATTCCGCCACGTCTTCTGAAGCACTGAGACTCTCGTCGTTTGCGCTCGAGTCACATCCAACGATGGCGACCAGGACGAGTCCCGAAAGCCAGAGCGTCAAGTAGTTCTTTTTCATTGCTGCCTCCACTAATAATCTTTCATTGAGTGTATTGTCGGTCGTGTTGCATGTCTGCTCGTAGTATATCGGCGATCGCAGCCCCAGGATGTCACAGAATTGTGGCGAAACGAATGCGTTTCACCCGTCTCGCTGCCGAAACGAGACGTCCTGTATTTCACTCTTGCCCTCGTGACCGTTGTACTTTTCCGCGGCGTGCGGTAGCCTTCGGTTGGCTGCGTTGCCCGGCCGGCACAAAGCCCGACCCATCATCGCATTTCATTTCTTCAGAGAGGAGTCATGTCCGAAATCAGTTTCCTGGAACAGGTCGACCGAATGTTTGAGAAGGCGGCCGCGTTTACCGAGCACCCGTCGGGGTTGCTTAAACAGATCAAGATGTGCAATTCCGTGTACGCCATGGAATTCCCTCTGCAGCGTGATGACGGTTCAATCCTGACGATCCGCGCATGGCGTGCCGAGCACAGCCAGCACAAGCTCCCGACGAAGGGTGGCATCCGATATGCCTCGAATGTGACGGAAGACGAGGTGAAGGCGCTGGCGACGCTCATGACCTACAAGTGCGCGATCGTCGATGTGCCGTTCGGTGGAGCAAAGGGCGGGGTCAAGATCAGCACGCGCAACTTCTCGTCCCCTGAACTCCAACGCATCACGCGCCGCTACACGTATGAACTGACCCGGAAGAACTTCATCGGTCCTGGCATCGACGTTCCGGCACCGGACTACGGGACCGGCGCCAAGGAAATGGCCTGGATCCTCGATACATACAACTCATTGACCACTGATCCGCTGGACGCGCTCGCCTGTGTAACGGGTAAACCGGTTGGACAGGGAGGTATTCGCGGTCGCAAGGAAGCGACCGGGCTGGGTGTCTATTACGGCATCCGCGAGGCATGTTCTTTTGCGGATGATATGGCGGCGATTGGCCTGGGGCCGGGTGTCGCAGGCAAGACCTTTATCGTGCAGGGACTTGGAAACGTCGGGTATCATGCCGCGAAGTTCTTGACCGAGAGCGGAGCGCGTCTGATCGGTGTCGGAGAGTACGAAGGGGCGATCTACAATCCGGAGGGCATTGATCTGGAGCAGCTGGTGAGTCACCGAAAGGATACCGGCAGCGTGTTTGATTTCGGCGGCGCCGAAAACATCGAGAACTCGAGAGATATTCTGGCGCGGCCGTGTGACATTCTTATCCCGGCGGCCCTCGAAAGCCAGATCACCGTAGCCAATGCGGACGAGATCAAGGCAAAGATCATCGGAGAGGCAGCCAACGGGCCCGTGACGGCAGAAGCCGACGAGATGCTCCTGAAGCGAAATGTGATGATCATTCCGGACGTCTATCTGAACGCTGGCGGCGTGACTGTGTCGTACTTCGAATGGCTGCGGAATCTGTCACACGTTCGCTTCGGGCGAATGAGTCGCCGTTTTGAGCAAAGTGCTCAGGAAATCATGTTGTCGGCGATGGAGGAGTTGTCCGGCACCGAGTTCTCGCCGGAGCGCAAAGTGCAAATCGCCAGAGGCGCAGACGAGGCGACGCTGGTCTATTCCGGGCTCGAGGAAACCATGGTGAACGCCTACGGTGAGATTCGCGCCACCGCCAGGGAGAAGAACCTCGACCTGCGGACCGCGGCCTTCGTGAATGCTATCAACAAGGTCGCCTCATCCTACACGGAGATGGGGATTTTCCCGTAGGACCCGGAGCGAGGCACAGAAAAACGCGAGAAAAGAAGAACGCCCGGGTTCCCCCCACGGTCCCGGGCGTCTTCAATCAGACCTAGAGCGGTTCGGACCGGAGTCCACTCCGCTCACGGTGTTCACCGTTCGGTCAGATATTCATTTTCGTTTTATCCGCATCCACTAGTGTTGCCGCAATTCGGGCACGAGTAGCATGATCCGGAGCGAACCGTGATCGACCCGCAGTTGGAGCAGGGCGGCGCGTCTTCCTGATTCTGAAACGATGCGGTCGCGTCTATCTCTACATGCACGGATGCTTTCGTCGCACCGGCGTGTTCGGCTGCATCAAGAAACTCCTCGACGGTACCACCGACCAGCGCATCGTCCTCCGGTTTGTCCCGCGTTACCGTGAGACCCTTCTTCGGTGCCGCGGGCGTGGCGACGTGATGATCGACCAGATCCGGTGAGCTGACGTACCCGACGCGCGGGGACGTGTTACCGAGAAACTTGAGCGACAGGTACCGTAAGATGTAGTCCATGATGGATTTCGCAATCGGGATCTGGCGATTGTTCGTAAATCCTGACGGCTCGAATCGCATGTGGCTGAACTTGGTGCACAGATCTTCGAGCGGCACGCCGTATTGTAGTGCGATCGATATCGACGTGGCGAACGCGTCCATCAGTCCAGCAATGGTCGAGCCCTGCTTTGCCATCGTGATAAAGATCTCGCCCGGCATGCTGGTGTCCGGGTAGAGTCCGATGTGCAGGTAGCCTTCGTGGCCGGCGATACTGAATTTGTGTGTGATCGAGGGGCGCTCATCCGGCAGTCGCTTTCTGACGGGTCGGTAGACCACTTTCTCGACGATCTCGGGTTCGAGGTTTGTCGCGCGACGCCATCTCCTCCTGCGATCTCTTTGCCCTGCGTGTTGCCGCCCTCGCGCGTGGACAGCGGCTGGCTGCGTTTGGAATTCTCGCGATAGATGGCGACTGCCTTCAGCCCGAGCTTCCATCCCTGGACGTACGCATCGGCGATGTCTTCGACCGTCGCGTTTTCCGGCATGTTTACCGTCTTCGAGATTGCCCCCGAGATGAACGGCTGGCAGGCCGCCATCATCTTGATGTGTCCCATGTGCCCGATCGAGCGTGTGCCCTTGTGGGGCTTGAACGCGCAGTCGAAAACCGACAGGTGCTCATCCTTCAGGCCCGGGGCGCCCTCTATCGTGTCTTCGGTTTCCATGTAGTCGAGGATGTCCAGGCATTCCTGGTCCGTATATCCCAGGCGGTGCAGAGCTTCGGGCACCGTTCTGTTTACGATCTTCAGCAGGCCGTCTCCCTTGCCGGCGAGAAGCTTGTACTTGACGAGAGCGATGTCGGGCTCGATTCCCGTCGTATCGCAATCCATCATGAAGCCGATGGTCCCTGTTGGCGCCAGCACGGTTGCCTGCGCATTTCGAAACCCGTGCTCCTCACCGTTGCGAACCATCTTCGCCATCGATTCGTGTGCCGCGTTCAGTAGATATTCCGGACAGCTGGGGTCGATGTTCTCGACGGCGTGCTGGTGCATGCGCATCACCTCCAGCATGACGTCGCGGTTGCGCTCGTATCCAACGAACGTCCCGATCGAGCTGTTGGCGGCTATTTCAGCGCTGCGTGCAAAGGCTTCGGCGTGCTCGATGGCCGTGATGGCTCCGGCGACGGCCCGGCCCTCATCGGAGTCGTATGGCATACCCATCGACATGATCAGCGCGCCCAGGTTCGCGAACCCGAGCCCGAGCGGACGGTAGTCGCGACTGTTCTTTGTGATCTGCGGAGACGGATAGCCGGCATTGTCGACCAGGATCTCCATCGCCGTGATAAACAGACGTGATGCGGCACGAAATCGTTCGACATCAAAATTGCCGTCGGCGTCCTGAAACTTCCGCAGATTGAGGGACGCGAGGTTACAGGCGGAGTCATCCAGAAACATGTACTCGGAGCACGGATTGCTCGAGTTGATGGGGGCCGAATTTTTGCACGTGTGCCAGCGCTGGATGGTGTCTTCGTACTGCAGGCCCGGATCGCCGCACACGTGGGTGCCTTCTGCGATCTTGTTCAGCACGTCCGCTGCCTGCACCTTGGTCTTCACACCACCGTCGTTCACGCCGTGAAGTGTGTAGGATTCGTCGGCTTCGGCGGCCGTCATGAACTCGTCGGTTACCCGGACGGACTGGTTTACGTTCTGGAACGCTACGCTGCCGTACGCGGGCCCATTGAACGAGCCGTCATAGCCCTGTTCGATGAGGGCCCATGCCTTCTTCTCCTCGTTCTGTTTAGCCGTCACGAACTCCATGATGTCCGCGTGCCAGCACTTCAGCGTCTGCATGATCGCGGCGCGGCGCGTCTTGCCTCCACTCTTGATGGTTCCACCGGTCGCGTCCTGGACGCGCATGAAGGACACCGGGCCTGACGGCGTGCCACCGCCGGACAGCTTTTCCTTTGAAGAGCGGAGAGCGGACCAGTCTGCTCCTACGCCTGATCCGAACTTGAACAGCCGGGCGCTCTCGCCCATCAGCTTCCAGATATCGTCGATCGAGTCTTCGACCGAGATGATGAAGCATGCCGATGCCTGCGGGCGTTCGTAGGGATCGACTTCGACGACGGCCTGCTGCTTCTCGTCCCATCCGTAGATCACCTTGCCGCCTGAATCCCGGACGCCGTACTGCTGGAAGAGCCCGACATTGAACCAGACCGGGCTATTGAAGGACCCGTGCTGGTTGGTGCAGAGCCACGTCAGTTCCTCGTAGAATCGCTGGCCGTCCTCTTCGGTCGCGAAGTAGTGCTGCTCGATCCCCCAGTCCGCAATGGTGCGCGTTACGCGGTGGATGAGTTGCTTCAGCGAATGCTCGCGGCCGCCCTCCGACGGATTCTCTCCATTGCGTGTGTGGTCACCGTAGAAGTACTTGCTCGTAACCACGTTGGTAGCGAGCCGGCTCCAGGTCTTCGGAAACTCGACGCCTTTCTGTTCGAAGATGGCGTCGCCGGTGTGGTTCCGGATGACTGCATCGCGTGTTTCCCATTCGAGCGACTCAAACGGATGCTGGCCCTCCGTGGAAAAGACACGTGGGATCGAGAGACCGTGGGAAAGATCGGACTGGAAGGTGGGTTCTGTGGCGAGGGAAGGCTTGGTTGTGACAGCGTTGTCGGGCATATCGGCGATGTTGCGGGGTCGCGTGTTTCTCGGTGGGATCCACACGGACCTATGAACGGATCAGGCTGGCTCGTCCCCGGTGCTGCGGGACGTTCGCAACTGCGGGCAGGACGCGTCCCCAAATCGTAGGGACAGCAAAGAAAAGAGCGGAGACGAATAACGGTCTATCGCCGCCTGGCCATAAACCGTTCCGCGCGCGGCAACTCCGCGCACGATCTAATTAAATGTCTCGACGTCCGTTATGCAAATGAAATCTTTCAACAGCGTTGTTTTCACTTGCGCTACTTCGATACCGGCCTTCAGCCCATGAAAAATAAACGATCGCCACGCGGGCTCTTTCGCCGACATATGGTGATGTCCGTTATTGGCAACGCGTGTCAACAAGATGCGCACAGACACAATCGCGTTATCCACAGGTAACGAACAAAGGATGGTGCACAGTCCTCGCAATAACGGACTTCGGGGCAAAGCCCGGCCGGAAACACGCAGCTCGACCAGCAATTGACGCGCCACGCCAACCGACAAAAGGACGACGCGCCAGCCATCAAACTTCGTCGTCGAAATCATCCAGGTCTTCGTCGAGGTCATCAAGACTGTCGAAGTCGTCGTCCTCAACCTCAACCAGATCATCAAGATCGTCGTCGTCGAAGTCGTCCTCGAAGTCGCTTTCGAAATCGTCGTCCTGGCCATCCATCACGACCCGCAACGGAAGCGATCCGACCCATGAGAATCGTGCTCGCTCGATTACCGCCGTCCGGATACCGGCCGGCAGCGAGATGCCGGCACCGTCGAGGTCGAGGCAGCCGTCAGCCTGAGAATGGAGCATCATTGCATCGCCTGTTTCTTGCACGCGGAGTGACCGACTCAAACCACCTCCAGGGGTGGTCCTCAGGCTTCAGAAATAACATACACGTCATCAGGAAAGCAATACGCCGGGCGACCCGAACACGAATCTTCGAGCCAAAAAATAACAGGCTCGGACTGCCATCCCACTCCGAACTCCGGCCGGTGCCGCGCCATATGAATTTCCTTCGCTCAGGCGGCGCGCGGGAACGCCCTCGAATTGCAGGGGTTCGGACAACCCGCCTGTCAAACCAGGCAAGACTCTTTGCACGTACGCAGACCGCTGCGATCGGTAAAATTGGACTGAAAACGACTGTTATGCTCGAGACAACTGAGAGAAGCGCCTATCCCGTCCCCGGTGACTTCAAAGTGATGCGCCCGGAATACGAAGACCTCGAAGATGGCACCTTCGAAGCTTCCATCACCATCACACCGTTCCGCGTTGTCGGCACCAGTTCGACCAAGGCGGGCGCCCGGAGAGCCGCTCTCTACGAAGCAGAGAAGACGTACCGCAATTACCACCCGTCGTACCGCATCGAAAGTCCGTTCCCTGACGAGTTCACCGACCCGGATGGCGTACGCTGGACGCGCATAGTGCAGTCGAAGCGGGACGAGTTCGGCGACTACTCGTTCGTGGACACCGACGGCGAGGAAGATTACGGCGATATCGAGCAGATGCTTCTCTGGGACATCCGTCCGGCAATGAAGGAGCCGACTAGCACTGCTGCACGGGCCCGTCGCTCGCGTACCCGACTGACCGTTGACCGTGGCCGCCGTTCGCCCGGTCCTTATTGCGACCCGCGTGACTTTCCGATCTGGATCAGCTATTCTTGGCGTGCGCGACACCTTTTACGAATCCGCAGCCAATCGATCCGGCCGCGGGACAGCCCGGAGACTACGCCATGAGAACTATGAAAGTCTTTGCACTCGTTTGCCTTGCATGCCTGTTCGTGGACCGCGTGCGATACGGGACCCGACGGGAAAAGATGACATCCTCAGAATAATTAACTCATTGGATCAACAAGGGTAATTACGTTACGATACTAGGTACGCGGAAGGCGATGATACCGTCACACTCTGCTACGACCTCGTCGAGTCCTTCCGACGAAAGGTGTAGGGGAACCGACGGGGGTAGTTGCCGAGACGATCGTTAACGTGTCGTACGTAGAGGACAACATCTTCAACTTCTGGGCGAATCAGGAAGGAGGACTCGTAGAGGAAGGCTTCACTCAATGCCAGGTCAGGGCCCATCGCTGTCGAGAACGGCGCTGCCGACCTTCACGTGTTCCAGTCTGGCAACACGATGCAGGTAGACTGCGCCGGGAACTGGAATACAGACTTTCCGCTAGGCAGCCAGGAATAGGATGGCTGCTGCTGATGCTATCAGCACCAGCAGGCAGGCGAAAGCCGTCGCTACCAAAACCACGACCAGGCTCACCGGGTTTGCTACGCGAACGAGGACCATACTCTTCGTAAGGACGTCCCTGCTCTGAAGCAGCGAAGAGCGGACGTCCACCAGCGACCGCACGAAACGCAGCAAGCCGCGGACCCGGCCGCGTCCATCCGGGGCTGCCGAGGCATCCGCGAAGGCTGCAGCGCTCCGCTGTCCGAAGTCACCCAACGCTTCGGCGAGTTCTCCCGGAATCGTGATCAACTGCCTGAGGCCGATCCAGAACACGCCGAGCACTGCGCCCGGAAGGAGCAGCAGGATCGACACCACGATTGCGAGCGCCATCTTCCAGACCGTCAAGCCTTCGATACCTGCGAACAACAGCAGAAGTAGAACTGCCGCCGCCACCGTCGAAACGATTGCCATCGTCGAGAAGAATCCGGAAAAGCCACTCGCCGCCCGGGCAACCGGTTCGACAACACGCAGGAGTCGCTGTGCGTGCTCTTGCACCACTGGACTCCAGTCCCGACTTGTGGTGTCCGTCACGGCGTCCAGCTGGTTGTTATCGTCGCGCTGTTCCATATCCCTCGCGTCGCCGCCGTCAGGTTGATCGGCGTGCGATGATGTCGTCCTTGATTTCCATCAAATACTCAAAGGCCTCGTCATGTTCGTTCGGGATGCGACCGTCCAGGATAGCCTCCCGGATGGCCTCCTTGAGGTCACCGACCACACGAGACGGCGGCAGACCCAGCACCTCCATGATCTCGTTCCCGTCGACCGGCGGCTGAAAGTGGCGCAGCCTGTCCTTTTCTTCGACCTCCACCATTTTGCGATCGACTTCGTCGAAGGCTGTCAGGTAGCGGCGAACTCGACGGGGGTTCTTGGATGTGATATCCGCCCGAACAAGCGTCATCAGGTCATCGACTTCATCGCCGGCGTCAAACAGCAGCCGCCGCACCGCGGAATCGGTGACGTGCTCGTCGACCAGGGAAACCGGCCGGTGGTGAAGCCTGATCATCTTTCGTACATAGTTCATCCGATCGTCCGTGGGCAATCGCAGCCGCCGGAAGAGCCTTCCAATCATCCGGGCGCCGACCTCCTCGTGACCGTGGAAGGTCCAGCCGCTGCCGCGGGAGAACCTCTTCGTAGACGGCTTTCCAATGTCATGAAGCAGTGCGGCCCATCGGAGCCAGGCGGTCTCGTCACACGAACGCCGGGGAGTCATCTCCACCAGATTGTCCAGCACCTCCAGCGTGTGATAGAAATTGTCCTTGTGCTTTTGCCCCTCCACCGTCTCGACGCCTTTCAGATCCACAAGCTCCGGGAAGACGAGCGAGAGGAGCCCTGCGCTCTCAAGAATCTTGAACCCGACCGAAGGCCGATTCGAGCAGATGATCTTTTCGAGTTCGTCGGTGATGCGCTCCTGGCTCACGATCGTAATGCGATCGGCGTGCCTGGCCATGGCGTCGAGTGCTCGCGGGTCAATCTCAAACTGGAGTTGTGAGGCGAAACGCGCCGCCCGCACCATTCGAAGCGGGTCGTCGTCGAAGGTCTCCTCCGGCTCCAGCGGGGTGCGTATCATCTTCCGGTCGAGATCCGACAGGCCCTCGAACGGGTCAATCAACGCACCGAAACCGGGCTGATTCAGGTGAATCGCCATTGCGTTGATGGTAAAGTCGCGACGCCGCTGATCATCTTCGAGGGAGCCGTCTTCGACGATGGGCTTTCGTGAATCCGCTCGATAGCTTTCGCGACGGGAAGCCACGAACTCGAGGAGCAATCCTTCGAAAAACGTGCCGTCGGGAGGAATCCGAACGGCAGCCGTCCCGAACTTCGGATACACGCTCACCGGCTTGACGCCGAAGTCGGCGGCGACGGCCTGCGCCAGATCAATCCCGGTGCCCGCACCGACCGTCACGAAATCGACGTCGTTGGTCGGCCGCCCGATGATCAGATCGCGCACGACGCCACCCACGGCATACGCCTCCACACCGGCCCCGTCCGCGACCTCGCCGATGCGCCGCAGCAGGAAGCCCAGCGGAGTGCTTTCGAGTGTTGATCTGATATCTGTACTCATGGCGTTACGTCTGACGGGCAGGCTAACGTAGCAGCGCCTGCACTTGGTCCAGCAGTCGGACGCCCGCCAGTCCATCCGAAATCGATACGGGCGCAGGGGCACCTCGGGCTACCTGCTCGATGAAGTCCCTTGTTTCGGCTTCGTACGCTTCGGTCCCACCGGCAAGCTCGAGGCTGCTCACAATCGGACCCGTTGTGATGGTGCAGCGTGTCGGGCCCGGGCCTGACGCCGTCTTTCGCAACGACGCCAGAGCAAGTGAACCATTGTCAAACCGCAGACTGACAGCCGCGAATATCGGCCAGAGCTGATCGGCCCGCTCCACGGATGCCTCGACGCGGCGCGTATTCCCCGTTCCACACAGATGGACGCACAGGTCCATCGTATGCAGCAGGCATCGCTGCCATGAATCGGGTCCGTCGCCGAACTCGGCCGCGATGGTGGCGATGGTCGCACGGTCATTCCACCCGGCAAGTGCGCTGGAATACCGCAGTGGCCGGCTGATGCCCACCTCCACGCCGGCTTCTTCCGCGACCAAGGCGAGCTGCTGGAGATCTTGCAACGGCACGAGCACCGTATCTAGAAATACGTGACATCCTGATTTCAAGAGCCGTTTCGACTGTTCCAGCGCGTCGTCGGACGCCAGAGTCGTGAAACAGACCGATCCCGGCCCGAATTGGTCGTCGGTTGCATCGACAACGTCCACGGCGACGCCTTCAGCCCGGCCGGAACGAAGGGCCGTTTTTCTGATGGCCGTGTATTTCGACTCACCTACGAACAGAACCCGCACCGAACCGCCTTCGCGCACCCTCATGGGCATCCTGATTTGAATTGTCGCAGCCTCGACGGCAGTGAATATTCCATCCGGTCCGTACCCGGCACAACGTCCAGGCTACAATTAATGATCAGGCTTGTTTAGATTCGGTCTAAATAACAGAATCGGGGGCGGGCGGCCAGGGTCGTATCGCTCCGCCAACCCAAAAACGATAACTCCGCAGTCACTGATCCCATGCATCGCAACCTGTTACTAGGCCTGGTTCTCGTCTCCTTCGGCTGCACCGGATCCGAGCCCGATCACCTGACCATCTATTCGGGCAGGAGCAAGGCCCTTGTCGAGCCGCTCGTGCTGAAATACGAGGAACAGACGGGCAATCGGGTCGACGTAAGATACGGTGACACGGCGCAACTGGCGGTCGCGCTCACCGAAGAAGGAGACCGATCCAAGGCGGACCTTTTCTGGGCGCAGGATGCCGGTGCGCTCGGCGCCGTCGCGGCCTCCGGACTGCTCACGACACTGCCCGACTCGCTGCTGAACCATGTGGATCCTTCATACCGGGGCTCCGGAGGCAAATGGATCGCAACCAGCGGACGGGCCCGGACTCTCGCATTCTCTACCATCCGTGCCGACACCGCGGCGCTACCCGGCTCGGTGTTCGACCTCGTCGCTCCGGCGTACCGCGATCGGGTGGGCTGGGCGCCGGCAAACGGATCCTTTCAGGCGTTTGTGACCGCGATGCGAAAGGTCGCCGGAGACGAACAAACCCGCACGTGGCTCAATGCGATGAAGGCCAATGGCGCGCGCTCCTATCCCAAGAACACAGCCATCCTGCAGGGCATTGCGAATGGCGAAATCGACTTCGGTCTCCCCAACCACTACTACCTGCACCGTTTCAAATCTGAAGATCCCGACTTCCCCGTCGGGCAGACCGGGTTCGAGGCCGGAGATGTCGGCAATCTGATCAATGTTGCCGGCATCGGCGTGCTGACGGCAAGTCGTCACGCGGACGCGGCGCACGATTTCATTCGGTTTGTGATCGGTCCGGAGTCCCAGGCATACTTCGCCGCCGAGACGTTTGAGTACACGGTTGCTGCAGCGGCCGATCGTATGCCGGAAGTTTCGGATTCCCTGCAGCCCGCCATCGCCCTCGACGATCTTCGTGATCTCGAGCGGACCCTTGAAATGCTCAGAACTGCCGGGCTGTTATAGATCGCGGGCTCCCCGAGTGAAGAGGCTTTATCGCTGGTATTTCTTGATTCCGATCGCCATTGTGCTGGTCGGCCTGGCGATTCCGCTGCTGTATCTCGTGGTACGTGCGCTGAGCGCCGACGCGCAACGGACCGTCGATCTGATCCTGAGCAAGAGAAATCTCCAACTGCTCGTCAACACCCTGCTACTGGCCGGTGGCGTCCTGGCAGGCAGTTCCGTCCTGGCCCTTCCCCTCGCATGGCTCACGGCGCGGACTGATCTGCATTCTCGATCGTTCTTTACGATCATCGGGGTCTTGCCTCTTGCCGTGCCCGGCTACGTTCTGGCGTACGTGATTCTCGGTACAACCGGTTCGTACGGAACGCTGGCCCGCTACATCGGCATCGACCTGCCAACGCTCGACGGATACTGGGGCGCACTCACGGCGCTCTCGATTTATCTATCCCCGTACATGTTCCTCAATGCTCGTGCGGCTCTTCTCCGTGCTGACGAATCGCTTGAGGAGGCGGCACGATCTCTAGGTCTCAATCGACTGCAGGTTCTGGTGCGAGTGACTCTCCCGCAATTGCGGCCGGCTCTGGTCGCCGGTGCAGTACTTGTTGTGCTGCATGTTGCCGGCGACTTCGGCGTCGTGTCACTCATGCGTTTCGAGACGTTCAGTCTGGCGATCTATCTGCAATTTGTTGCGGCGTTTGATCGCACGTACGCCGCCATTCTGGCCCTGGCGCTTCTCGCTCTGACAAGTGTCTTCCTCATCGTGGAAGCGCGGGCACTGCGGCGAACCACCCTTTACCGCACAGGCAGTGGGCATGCGGGCGGCGCCGGCGTCGTGCCGCTGGGACGGTGGAAGCCGTTCGCGACATTGTACTGCGTCGCCTATGCCGGCGCGACGGTCCTATTCCCCGTCGTCTCCATCGCAGCCTGGGCGGCAGGCTCAAATGCCGGGGCCCTCGCCGACCTGGTGAAGCCGCTCATCAACGCCGTCGAGGCCTCCGGTTTGGCGGCCGTCTCTGCCGGACTTCTTGCGATACCCATTGCCTATCTAAGGGTCCGCAAACCCTCTCCGCTGTCACGCTCCGTAGAACGTGTTGCGTACCTCGGGTATGCACTTCCGCCGCTGGCGCTTGCCCTCGCGTACATCTTCTTTGCGCTCGGCGCATTCCCGATGATCTACCAGACCCTTGCGCTGCTTGTCTTCGCCTACACGCTGCACTTCCTTGCGGAAGCCATCGGTCCCGTTCGGGCCGCGTTGTATCAGCTATCGCCGAATGTCGAGGAGGCCGCGCGCTCACTCGGCTATTCGCCGCTTCGCGCATTTGCCGCTACGACCCTGCCCCTGCTACGTACCGGTATTGTGGTTAGCGTCGCGTTCGTGTTCCTGTCCGCGCTGAAGGAGCTGCCGCTGACGATTCTGCTTTCGCCGCCGGGATTTGAAACGCTCTCTACCAATGTCTGGGGTTTCGCTAACGAGGCGATGTTTGCTCGGGCCGCGCCCTACGCCCTCGCCATTGTGGCGGTGTCGGCGATCTTTGTCGGCATTCTTCTGAAGCGCGAGGGATCTCGCCACGGAACCCCGATACATCGCTCACGAGTAACCGATCCTGTTAAACCTTTCCCGGGCACACCCGTTACGAAGCGGCCATAACGCTCGGGCGAGACTCATTAAATGCCTCCGCTACTATCCATACAATCCCTGGTCAAGCGATTCGTGCCGGGCGGACCACCGGCGGTCGACGGGATTTCTCTGGATGTTGCAGCGGGCGAGATACTTGCAATCCTTGGTCCCTCCGGATGCGGAAAGACCACCACTTTGCGTCTGATAGCCGGGTTCGAGCGGCCTGATGACGGCCAGATCCTGATCAACGGGCTGGCGATCTCCGGTGCGCGTATGCACGTGCCCCCCGAGCGCCGCGATGTCGGACTGATCTTTCAGGATTACGCCCTTTTCCCTCATCTGTCGGTAAGCGAGAACGTGGCGTTCGGATTGCGAGGGCTTCCGGCTACGGAGCGATCGACGCGCGTAAAGGAGCTGGTAAGTCTCGTGGGACTGACCGGACTCGAGAATCGGCAGCCGCATCATTTGTCGGGCGGCCAGCAACAGCGGGTGGCGGTGGCTCGGACGCTGGCTACGGCGCCGGCGCTCATCCTGATGGACGAGCCCTTCTCCAACCTGGATGCTCTGATGCGTCAGGGCACTCGTCAGGAGATTCGGAAGATTCTCAAGTCGACCGGGGCGACGACGATTCTTGTTACGCACGATCAGGAGGAGGCCCTGTCTTTTGCTGATCGTGTGGCGGTCATGAAAGACGGCCGGATCGAGCAGATCGGAACGCCGGAGCAGATCTATCACGAGCCACGAACCCTGTTCGTGGCTCAGTTCCTCGGTCGAACCAATCTGCTGGTATGTGATGCGTCCGGCGAGTTCGCCGACACGCCCATCGGCAGAGTCCGACTGAACCGGCCGGCCGAGGGGAGCGTCCTGCTGGCCTTGCGCCCGGAACACGTGGCCCTCCACGCGGCCGCGCGTGATTCAGAGCATGCTCTCGGTACCGTGATCGAAAAGGAATTTCGCGGACACGACGTCACGTATCGTGTCGACGTCGACGGCGTCACTTATCTGGCGCACATGCACAACAGAGAGTCGTTTCTGCCCGGGGAGCGCGTGGGCGTTCATGCGACGGAGCCCGCCGTCGTACTCGAACGCGATGACGTTCAGCCGACGGACGCCTGAAGCTGATCCTCTCCGGCTTCCCGTCACCGACCGGGCGCTCTCATTCGGCGGCACGGTCCAGTGACCGGACGGTCACATGCCAGCTGGCCGGGTCAAACGGGCAGTACTTCCCTGCAGCCACGCTATCGACAGATTCCAGGATCTGTGGTGCAAATCGTAGCTGCTCCTCGGCAACGTCGGCAACCAGTGACCACCCGTTCGCCGACTCGCGATAGTGTGTTTCTCGATTCCCCTCACGGTCTATCAACGCCGTGTACTCCTGGATTCGATCTCGAGTAAACTGCCCGAGAACGGACCGGACGTATCTCGCGTGATGCGGAGGAGGGGTGGGGTCGGCAGGCCTCCCCTGCAACGGGAGTGTCTCGGTGCGTCGTCTCACCTCAAGGTTGCGACAACCGTATTCGACGACGAGGAGTTCGTTGATTTCGATCTCGTTCTCCGGTGTACAGATCGCTGCTTTCCACTCGTCAGCCACGTCACGCAATCGCCCTACTTCTTCCTCCGTCAGGCGCTTCCAATCCTTAAGAACGGCCAGCGTGACTTTTGGCCACAACGACCCTTCGTGCTCCTCTTCAAGGCCCGGAAACGCACGGTCGATCTTGTCTTTCATGGCCAGAATGCAGGCGTCGAATCCCTCGAACACGATCGTGAGAACTCCACAGTGGGCCACAAACAATGACGCGGGTCTGAGCCGCATCGGTGGGCAGTCCGCCACCATCGCCCTCAATGTGGAAATGGATTCGTCCGTCATTCTGAGTTGAGCGATGCATGTGTACACTTCACCCGACTGTCCCGTGTCGCACGAGTCGAGCCTGCAGGGGAATTGTACGGACGAAAGGCCGATTCGATTCTCGTGACGTACCGCTCACGGTCAGCGGCCGGCGCCACGCATCAACTGAGCTCCTTGACGCCCGACTCCTCTTGCTGCCACCTCGCCCGCTGCCGCAGGAACCACTGCTGGCTGTAGACCGCAACGTCGCCGTCTGCCGGCGTCTGCTGCTTGTACGAACCATCGGGCTGCATCAAGCGAGCCTTCACGTTGTCCTTTAGATAAGTCTCCAGCACTTCCTCGCGCAGATAGCGCACGTGCTGACGATCTTCGATCGGAAACACAACCTCTACCCGCCGGTCGATATTTCGCGGCATCAGGTCCGCTGAGCCCAGGTACACTTCCGGAGTTCCACCGTTGCCGAAGTAGTAGATCCGGCTATGCTCCAGGAATCTCCCAACAACGCTCCGAACACGGATATTCTCGCTGACTCCCTCGACACCGGGCCGGAGACAGCAGATTCCCCGAACGATCAGGTCAATCTCAACGCCGGCAGTAGACGCCTTGTACAGAAGCTTGATGATCGCTTTGTCGACCAGAGCATTCGTCTTGAAGACCAGATGTCCGCCGCGGCCTGCCACGGCATGATCGATCTCGCGTTGTATTCGCTCTATTAGACTGTGGCGCAGATTGATAGGAGCCACGAACAGTTTGCGGTAATCCTTCTTGCGGGAATAGCCCGTCAGATAATTGAACAGATCGGTAGCGTCGGCGCCGATATCCGGATCGCAGGTAAAGAATCCGATATCCTCATACATGCTCGCCGTCACTGCGTTGTAATTGCCCGTAGACAGATGCACATAGCGGCGAATATGGTCCCCCTCCTTCCGCACGACGAGAGCGATCTTCGAGTGCGTTTTCAGTCCGAGCAACCCATAGACAACGTGAACTCCTTCGCGCTCGAGAGTCCTTGCCCAGCTGATATTTGATTCCTCATCAAAACGGGCTTTGAGTTCGATCAGCGCCGTTACCTGCTTGCCGTTTTCCCGGGCCCGCAACAGCGCCTTCACCACCGGAGCGTTCTTCCCGACGCGGTACAGCGTCTGCTTGATGGCCAGAACATCCGGATCGTTCGCCGCAGCAAACAGAAAATCCAGTACCGGTGCGAACGAATCGTACGGGTGGTGGACGATCGAATTTGCTCTGGAGATTCGTGCGAAAACATCGCTGTCCGTCCCGTCGGTCCGAAACTTCGGCGAGGAGTACGCAATGAACGGCTCCTCTTTCAGGTCGGGGCGAACCACGCTCGAGTACAACTCCATCATACCACTGGAGCCCAGAGGGCCGTCCAGTATGTACACGTCCTTCGGATCAACCCGCAGGTTTTCGGTGACGATCGTTCGAGTCGATTCCGGTATCCCGGGATTGAAGGTCAGGCGATCGACCGCACCGAACCGGCGCTGACGAACGCTCTTTTCCATCGTCTCGAGCAGGTCGTCCGCTTCAAGTTCCTGGATGATCATGTCCGCGTTTCGTGTCACGCGGAACGGATACGAAGCGACGATCTCCATTCCCGGGAATAGCGCCTGCAGATTGGCCGCAATCACCTGTTCGACCCAGACGAAGTAATGCTTGCGCGGAGCCGTCCCGTCCTTGCGCACGCTTCCGGACGAACGCTTGAGCGGCACCAGCCGCGGAATGGACGCCGGCACTTTGACGCGGGCAAAGCGCTCGCCGCCGTTCTCGTGCCGTATCACAACAGCCAGGTTCAGGCTCAGATTGGAGATATGCGGAAACGGATGCCCCGGGTCGAAGGCCATCGGAGTAAGGACCGGAAAGATGACCTCCTCAAAGTATGCCCCGACCTGGTCCGCCTGTTTGTCGGACAGCTCGTGATAGTCGAGCAGGAAGACGCCCTCCTCTTTCAGACTGGGCATGATGTCGTCGAGCAGGCAGGTCTTCGTACGACTCATGAGCTCCTGGGAGAACCGCCGGATCTCGGCCAGCTGTTCTGCCGGCGTCCGACCATCGGGCGATCGTTCCACGACGCCTTCGGCGAGCTGCAGCTTGATGCCGCCCAACGCGCACCATGAAGAACTCATCCAGATTCGAGCCCAGAATCGCGATGAACTTCAGCCTTTCGAGCAGGGGCAGCGACGCATCCTGCGCCTCCTCGAGCACGCGCTCCTGAAATCGCAGCAAGCTGAGCTCACGATTCAGATACAGGTCCGGGTCCTTGTAGTCCGGAGCTTCGTCGCCCTGGTCATCGCCCTCGGTAGACGACATCTGACCCAGCTGGGTCCAACTCGGCTGATCCGGATCGTCGGTCGGGCGCACCGCGCCATCGCCGGCGGCCTGCCCGTTTCCCGAGGTAATGTCGCGACTCTCTGATTCCACAATTAATCCGTCGATGTGCCTTAATGCCCGGGGCTCGTGCCCTGACCGCTAGTTTCGGCGAAATCCGGTGCGTCCTAAGCACCTGGGTGCTCTCATTTGGACTCCTGCCGTCCGGAAAAACGGCAAATCGTAGCTGGCGTTCCGCGATTGCCCCGCTATGACGCAGGAATTGTCCCGTGGGAGTCAGGCAGCCTCTGCTGACTTGTTAACAATTTCGTAACGGAAACATACCTGCCAGGAGCCCTAGTTTTCGGAATCAAAATCAACAATTGAATAGATCATCCGCTGGCGACGCGGGGCCCCGCCCCCGTAATTCGTTACCGGAGACCTGCAAACTTCATGAAGGACAAGCTACTGCCAGCCGCCCTTGCTTTGCTGGGACTCACCGTCACAGCCACCGCCCTTGCGCAGGATGCGGTCAAGATCAGCGGTCTGGCGTACATGGACTACGACTACACGATTTCATCGTCCGATTCGGAGGAGGAAGGAGAGAATGGTTTTGGCTATCGACGCCTCTACCTCACCTCTGACTTCACGATCTCGGATGACTTTTCCGCACGCGCACGGCTCGAAGCCAGCGACAGCTCAACAAACAGCGACGGCAAGCCCGCTCCCTTCATCAAGGATCTCTATCTCCGTTGGAAGAACAGCTTTGCCGACGGTCACGACATCTACCTGGGCATCAGCTCCGCCGCCGTCATTTACGGTGGCAGAGAAAGTCTGGGGTTACCGCAGTCTGGAAAAGACCATCCAGGATCGTGTCAATATCGTCTCGTCACGTGACTTCGGTCTGGCCGTCAGAGGCAGAGCTCAACGAGGACGGAACTGTCCGGTATGGCGTAATGGTCGCGAACAACAGCGGCACGAAGGCGGAGAGCAACAAGGACAAGCGGGTCTACGGGCAGATCGAGCTGTATCCGACGGATGAACTTGTCTTCACGCTTGGTGGCGACTATACAAGTTTGACCTCGGACGAGACGGCCGAGCGTGGACTCAACGGCAATGCCCTCGCAGCGTACCAGGGCGACGATTTCTCGATCGGTGCCGAGGGCTTCTTTTACCAGGTCGACCTGACCGGTGTAAACGCGAATGACGAGACCTACGGCGTCAGTTTATTTGCCCGGGCAAATGTTAACGAAAACGTAACACTCATCGCACGGTTTGACCGGGTCGAAATGAGTGGACCCGTCGTAGAAGGTTCCGAAAACTACTTTATCGGAGGCGTTGCCCTTCGCCCTCACAAGAATGTGGAGTTCATCCCTAATGTCTGGATGAGCAAGATGGATGGTGATGACTCGGCCTTCGTGAGCGGCCGCCTCACCGCTCACTTTAAGTTCTAACCGGCCTTCCGGATCACCAAATAGAAAAAGAATCATGCTGAACAGAGTACTCAAATTTGGATTCTGCGCCATGCTTCTGACCACCGGGTGTAGCAGGAGTGGATCAGAAGGAAAGCGACAGGTTTTGCAGAATAAGGGTTCCGATACACTCGTCAACGTTGCACAGGCGTGGGCCGAAGCGTATCAGGAAGTCAACCCCAACCTTGCCGTAGCAGTCTCGGGTGGCGGCTCCGGAACGGGCATCGCCGCGCTGATCAACGGCACCGTCGATCTCGCAAATTCCAGTCGTGCCATGAAGGATAGCGAACTGGAGCTGGCGCGCAAGAACGGCAATGAACCGATCGAGCACGTCGTCGGCTACGACGCCCTTGCCGTGTTCGTTCACCCGAACAATCCGATGGATCGCGTTTCTCTTGAGACCCTTGCCGGGATCTACGGCGAGGATGGTACGACGGAGAAGTGGACCGACCTCGGCATCACCGTTCCAGGATGCCAGGGGCAAGAAATTGTGCGGGTAAGCCGACAGAACAACTCGGGTACTTTTGCCTACTTCCGCGGAACCGTGCTTGGCTCGAACCGCGACTTCAAGCTGGGCTCGCGGGATATGCACGGGTCGAAGGATGTCGTCGACCTTGTGCAGAATACCGCCTGTGCGATCGGTTATTCCGGACTCGCTTACGCAACGGAAACGGTCAAGATGCCCTGTATCGAGACGCCCGACGGTGCGAGCTGCGTCGCCCCCTCCGTCGAGACAGCGGTGGATCAGTCCTATCCGATTGCCCGGCCGCTCTTCATGTACACGCTTGGCGAGCCGGCCGGTGCGGTCAAGGAGTACCTCGACTGGATTCTCAGCGACGAAGGACAGTGCATCATATTCAAGAAGGGCTATGCACCGGCGAAGTCCGTCGACTGCGGAATGAGTTCCTGATCAGGCAGAAATACTCCGGCGGACATCACAGACATGTCCGCCGGACCTTATTACCTTGGGGTCCCCCGTCACTGAGGTATTGGAGTGGAACGATGACTCATTTTCAGGAGCGCCTGGAGAAGGATATCGAGCATATCCGAAACGGCGTGATTGCGATAGCTAAGGGTGCAGAACGAGGTCTCGAGAACGCCATCACGGCACTTCTGACGCTCGATTCGGATCTCGCATATCGGACGATTATCGAGGACAACCCGATCAATCGTCAGGCGGAGGAAGTTGACAGGCTGTGCCACTATTTCGTGGCCCGCCATCTGCCGAGTGCAGGACATCTACGGTTCATCTCGTCGGTGCTGCGCATGAACGTCGAACTGGAGCGCGTCGGCGACTACGCGGCCAATATTGCTCGCGAAGCGGCCACGATACAGCATCCCATCGAGGATCCCATTCGCGGCGAGATCGAGCGCATGGCGAAGGACTCACTGAGGATGTACCGGTATGCCATCGCAGCTTTCGCCGAAGGCAACGAAGAAGCGGCGCGCGCGACGATGAAATCGGCAAAGGCGGTCGTCGTCGAGTTCGAGACGATTTATGACGACCTGGTTCGGGAAGGTGGCGCGGCGGGCACTCCCGTAAAGGACCTGCTCAGCAAGTTGATCGTGATCTACATGCTTGAACGGGTCAGTGCACAGTCGAAGAACCTGTGTGAGGAAGTCGTATTCGCGTTGACGGGCGACCGGAAGAAGCGCCGGCCGGTCAAAGTGCTATTCCTTGAGAGCGGTGCCAATTCGGCCGCGCAGATAGCCGTTGCGATCGGAAGCAAAGCTTTTCCGGATTCAGGCATTTATCACAGCGTGGGTCTCGCGAACAAGCCGATCGACGACGCACTGATCTCGTTTATGGAGGAAGCCGGTCACGGCCTCGAGAAGCAGCCGCAAACGCGTCTCGATCTCGACAGCATCAACTGGAGAGACTACGACGTTCTTGTGTGTCTCGACGGACCTGTAGCGACGTTCGTCAACGAAGTACCGGTCGGTACCGTCGCCTTCGAGTGGCCTATCGTTGATCCGTCGGCCCAGGGTGATGCGCATCCCGGACCCGAGCGCTTGCGAGACATGTATCGGGAGGTTGCCGATAGGCTGGACAACCTGATGGAAACCATGCGAGGCGGCCTGACCGAGGACGATCACCATGGCTGATTCGGAGTCGTCTCAGGTCGGTCTTGATCAGATAGACCGTCGCAACGTGGCCTGGTATGTGGACCGCGCGGTTCAGTCGCTCGTCTTCCTCGGAGGGGTGTCAGCGATTGTGTTCATCGTGGGCATCTTCGTGTTCATCACGAAAGAGGGCCTCGGGTTTATCACTTCGAGCTTCGACATCGTGGAGTTCTTCACGTCGATGCGCTGGACCCCGACGTCCGAGAATAACCCCACCTACGGCGCACTCGCACTCATCGTCGGAACGGCAAGCGTGACCGGTACGGCGATGATTGTCGCCATTCCTTTCTCTCTGGGTGCGGCGATCTATATCGGAGAGTTTGCGACGGGACGGGTTCGTGAGAGCCTGAAGATATTTGTCGAGCTCCTGGCCGCGATTCCGTCTGTGGTCTGGGGCTTCATCGGTCTCAGCATCATGAACCGGTTGATCATCGACGTCTTCGACGTGGCCGTCGGACTGAACGTGCTGAATGCCGGAGTCATACTCGGACTGATGGCGGCGCCGATCATGACGACGATCGCCGAGGACGCATTGAAGGCCGTCCCGGACGATTTTCGACAGGCGGCCGAGGCCATGGGCGCTACCCGCTGGCAGGTGATATTCAAGGTGGTCCTGCCGGCTGCGAAGTCAGGACTCGTTTCGGCCATTCTTCTGGGCGTCGGGCGCGGCTTCGGCGAAACGATGGCCGTGCTGATGGCGAGTGGTCACGCCATCAACATCCCGTCGAGCGTCTTTGACTCCGTCCGGGCGCTGACAGCAACGATCGCTGCCGAACTTGGCGAAACCGCTGTGGGCTCCGAGCACTACGGCGCTCTCTTTACGCTGGGCATATTCCTGTTCCTGATCACATTCATCATCAATCTGACCGCAGATCTGGTCGTGCGGGGCGTCAGGAAGCAATGAGTTCGAGATTTGCCGCCACCGATTTAAGCCAGAGGAACCACAGGGTTCAAAAGCTCTTCAGGACGCTGTTCCTGGTGATGACCATCTTGCTTATCCTGCCGGTGGTCATCATTATGATTCTGTTGATCGTTGAAGGCGGGCCCGTTCTCACCTGGGCGTTTCTGACCGAGTTTCCCAAGAACGGGATGACGGCCGGCGGCGTGTTCCCTGCGCTGCTCGGTACCATCTTCCTCGTGGTTGTCGCCCTGATCGCATCGGTACCTCTGGGCGTCGCGGCGGCCATCTACCTGAGCGAGTACGCGGGTGACAACTGGCTCACGCGCATCATCAATCTGGCCATCATCAATCTGGCCGGCGTGCCCTCTATCGTCTACGCTCTATTCGGCGTCGGGGCTTTCGTCGTGTTCTTCGGATTTGGAACGAGCATCCTGTCGGCGAGCCTCACGCTCGCGATCATGACCCTGCCGGTCGTCATCGTAGCGACGAAGGAATCCTTGCAGGCGGTACCGCAGGCGTTTCGAGAGGCATGCTGGAGCATGGGGGCAACTCGGTGGCAGACCATTCGAAAAGTGGTGTCTGCCGAACGCGATCAGCGGCATTCTGACAGGTATCATTCTTGAGGTTTCGAGAACGGCCGGAGAAACCGCACCGATCATGTTTACGGGCGCCGCCTTCTTTCTTCCGTTCCTGCCTGAAAGTGTGTTCGACCAGACAATGGCACTGTCCCTGCACCTGTTTGTGGTCTCCACCCAGGTTCCGGGGGTTCCCGAGCAGTTACCCTTTGGCGTGGCTTTGCTCCTGATCACGATCGTGCTTCTGATGAACGCGGTTTCGATCGGTTTCCGTGTTTACCTCCGGGGTCGGAAGAAATGGTGACCGATACCGCCATAGCCCGACCCGAAGCCACGGTCGATAGCCGGAACGTGCTAGAGGTGCGTGATCTTTCCGTACGCTACGGTAACCACGTGGCTCTGTCAGACGTCACCCTAGACGTTCCGCAGCACGAAATCTTCGGTATCATCGGGCCTGCGAACGGTGGCAAGACGACATTTCTGAAGGCCATCAACCGCATGGACATGTTCAACTCGGCCATGAAGGTCGAGGGCGATGTCCGCTTTCTCGGAAAGAATGTCAACGAGTGGCGAAACGTATACGCACTCAGGCGGAGGGTTGGCGTCGTATTCCCTCTTCCGGTCGGGCTTCCGCTCAGCGTCTACGACAACGTCGCCCTCTCTCCTCGCCTGTCCGGCACAAAGCAAAAGGCTGACCTGGACGTCATCGTGGAGCGTTGCCTGCGTCGCGCCGCCCTGTGGGATGAAGTAAAGGATCGACTCGATTCCCTGGGCAGCCTCCTCTCGGGCGGCCAGCAGCAGCGACTGACCATCGCGCGAGCCCTTTCGCAGGATCCCGACCTGCTGATGCTCGACGAGTTTTCAATCGCCGTCGATCCCGTGACAACGATGCGAATCGAGGACGTACTCAAAAGTCTTCGCGAGAAGGTGACCATTATTCTCGTGACAAACCTTGTCCAGCAGGCACGGCGGCTTGCGGATCGGACGGCGTTCTTCCTGAACGGCCAGTGCGTCGAGATCGGCGAGACCGAAGCGCTGTTCAGCGGAGAGGTGAAGGACCAGCGTACGACCGACTATATCCAGGGCCGGTTCGGCTGAGCGGCAACAATAATGGCGACCAACTCTCGAACAAAGACCACTGCCGAACTAGCGATTCGGACTCAGAACCTGAATCTCTGGTACGGGGATTTTCAGGCCCTGTTCGATGTGGATTTTGAAGTCAAACGTGGCCTAGTCACTTCGTTGATCGGACCGTCCGGATGCGGGAAATCCACCCTGTTGCGATGTGTCAACCGCATCAATGAGCGGCTGGGTTACGTGCGAACCGAGGGTACCGTCGAGGTGCAGGGCGAGAATATCTACGAGGAAGACGTCGAACTGTCGCAATTGCGCAAGCAGATCGGAATGGTGTTTCAACGTCCCAATCCGTTCCCGCTTTCGATAAGAGACAACATCCTGTTCAGCACAGGCATCCACCGTTCCAGGAAGGATCGGCTGAGCAAGTCCGAACAGGATGAGATTGTGCAGTCGTCGCTTCAGGAAGTTTTGCTGTGGGATACGGTAAAGGACCGGCTCGACCAGCGAGCGACGAAGCTGTCACTGGAAGAGCAGCAGAAGCTGTGCATCGCGAGACTTCTCCCGGTCAAGCCGGGCATCCTTCTGATGGACGAGCCGTGCTCGGCGCTTGACCCCAAGGCAACCGAGGCCGTCGAAGAATTGATCTGGGAGCTCCGGGGAGAGTTTACGATTCTTATCGTCACACACAATATGGCCCAGGCCCGACGCGCGAGTGATGAGTGCGCGTTCATGTTGATGGGCAAACTTGTGGAGCATACGCGTACGGAGGATATGTTCGTCACGCCGGCGCACAGGGAAACGGCGGACTATATCGAAGGGCGCTACGGGTGACGTCGCTGCCCCAGCTGCAGGCCCTGCCCATCTGCACGGCGTAATGGTTTCTTTGGCCGTCTGCTTCGCTTTCTGAGCCTTGCTCTGGTAGTGGCAGTACTCTTCCTTGGTCTCTAGCTCCTGGGTGCGTCGTTCAAACTCCCGGGGCGTGGGGTGGCGCAGACACGGATTCAGACCACCTCGAATCCGTTCGTGGGCCTCTTCGTCGGCATTCTTGCCACGTCGCTGGTGCAGAGTTCGTCCGCCGCTACTTCTCTTGTTGTCTCTATCGTGGCCGGGGGCGGACTCACTGTATCGGGCGCCATCCCGCTCCTCATTCTCACGCTCGCGCGCGCAATCGACACGCCGTCCACCGACGAACCTCCGGACACCGTCCAGACTTCGTCAGGTGACCCCCCGCTCACTGAATGAAATCGTCCTCATAGCCCCGATAGTTGTGGAGGACGTGCATGTGGTCCAGCATCGCCATGAGGAAGGAAGTGGACGTGAGGCTGCCGAGAGCTCCGGCTCGACACGTGCTTTCGGCGAATCGTGATACCTGATCGAGACGTGAGCCGCGCGCGAGAATCACACCGGGCACGGCGTCACCGGTGTGCCGGCCGGTCGTCGAATCGGTGGTGTGATCTCCCGTAACGGCAAGAACAACATTCTCGTCTACCAGGGTCGAGATGTATGCGTCGACCTTCGCGATGAAATCGCGTTTCGCGGATGGGTTCAGGTCGTGCGCAGCTACATCCGGCCCCTTGAAGTGAACGAATACCAGGTCGGAGCTCTCCAACGCTGCTCGCGCGGCTTCTATCTTCGCTTCGATGTCGGTTACCGGCGCGCCCGTGAACTCGGGTTTGTTGATCACCGAAAAGCCGAAGAGTTTTCCAAGCCCGTCGACCGTTCCCTCGCCCGTTACGAGGGTCGCTGACAGGCCAAGCTGGTTCACGAAATTCCGCGGAGTCATGACCATCCCCGCGCCGCGCGTCAACAACCCGTTGGCAGCGAGCTGCCCCCGTGACAGCCGGGCCTCGTTAACGGGATGTGTGTCGAGCACCTCGTGCGATCTCTGAACGAACTCGTTTACGAGCGCGGCTGTTCGCTGCGCAGCTGCGTCACCCGGATCCAGCGGCCGACATGGCTGCACGCCCCACTCCTCGTTCCCGGTACCGGGATCGGTATCGGTGATGTCGGCCGAGAGCCCGGTACCCGAGAGACGAAGCACGGCTCGATGCTGGGTCGACGCTCGAAATCCTGCAACGACACCTCCGAACAACTCCATGCCGTCGACTGCTGCTGCAAGTTCTGAAGTCCCGGAATCGATTCTACCCGCTCGGCGATCGGCGATCTCAAAGGCCACTCCATTCTCGCGGAGCGTGGCGAAATTGCACCTCAACGCGATGTCACCATCCCGCAGCTTCAGGCCGGCTCCCGCAGCTTCGACGGGCCCGCGGTTCAGAAGCGGTATATCGGCCGCAGCCAGCCCCATGAGGAGAGCGGTACCTACCTGCGTGCCGACCGGCACCCAGGGTCGAATCGGTCGGACCATACCAGACATTCCGCGGTCGACCATGTCGTCGAGATTCGGCGTCACAGCGGCCTCAAGCGGGGTCTGGCCACCAAATTGCTCTACCGGGCGATCACCCAGCCCATCCAGAATGATCATCAGCCCTTTCAAGGCGCCCGGCGATGTTGAATTCATATGTGGTCACCCGGCGCTAGCGTTCTTCATCTCGAGAAGCCATCCCTCATCACCCGAGTACTCCTCCGTAAGTGCATCGGAAATCTCATCCATCACCAGCTTGATAGTCTCCTCCTGCTCGTCGTTCGGCACAACCGGAATGTCATACCGATCCGCCTCAGCAAGCATGAAGTCCTGCAATCGCCAGATGGCATCGAAATGCTCCAGATATCGTTCCGCCCGCCTCGATACGGCTCGCTTGCCCCGACCCTGAAGTTGCTCGCGCAGCCTCTTCTTCTTCACCACGGCCAGCACGATCGGCACCACAATGGCGTCAACCGTATCCACGAGCGACCGCTGCAATCGAGGGTGAATATGAACGCCCTCCACGATCAACGACACGCGCTCGCGATCCGCTCGCTGAAGTACGCCCTCTATCCCGATTCCGACGTGCCCGGCCTGCGCGAGATACCCCTGTTCGAAATGCGTCTCGAGCCGCGTGGGCTGACCTTTCCAGGAAGGAATGGCCTCCCAGGAATTAAACGACGACGTATGAAGCGTAGGCAGGAGGCGCTCCGGAATCATCAGTCGCATGACCTCACGGAGCATGTCGGTCGACTGCGTTCTGACAATATTCAGTCGGTGCGCAATCTCGGAACTGATTGTACTCTTGCCACATCCTGTCGTACCGCCGATCAATATCAACAACGGGCGTTCCGAGCGGAGGTACTGTCTCCACGTCAGGTAGCGACGAGCCATCTCGGCCGATTCCTGATCGACCAGATACTTGTATGTGATACTCGCCAGCTCAAGCGAGTTGATCTCTTTCACACCGGTATCGAGAAGGTATCGCTCGATACCGCGCGTAATCGTGAACATGCGCTCGTTCGGCAGTGAGCAGATCTCGAGTGAGTTCGCCAGAAGGCCTTTCGAGAACGGGCGCGGTATGCCATCGCGATCAATGACCCGTACCGGAATGTAACCCGTTGCGCCCGCGATGTAGCGCCTCATCACATCCTTCTCGCCAGCGTTCTTCAGCTGTTTCTTGACGAGCGTCTTCAGGTCGTCGGTCGTGATCTCCTTGTCCGCGCCGATCTCGTCACGGATTCGATCCGCAATCTCGTACGCATCGTCGAAAGAGAGGCCCGCCTTCACCAGGGATCGCGTGAGGATGCCCCTCAGAAAGGGCACCTTACTTTTTTCCGTCGCATCGACTACCTGAACTGTCACGTCCGAGAACCCTTGAGAGCGGGATGGTTAGAGAGACGATTGTTATATACTGAGTGCCCGACTAGCGGGCAACGCCTTATCACAGAAGCGGCAAGTTCGTCGGGGGCTGAACCGGTTTAATCGTTCGTATGCGGGCAAATCTAAAGTTAAGGTCCCGGATCTGTACCCGGCATAGTTGACAATCTGCCCGGGCTTTTCTATTCAAGCAAGGTTCGACTCCACAACACTGGCGCTCCAAGTACCATGAAAACTACGATCGGCCATATCCTGTCAGACAAGGGAAACGATGTCCTCACCATTCAACGGACGGCCACCGTATACGAGGCCATCGAGCAAATGGAATCGAAGCGGGTAGGATCCATCATCGTTCTTAAGGATGGGGACGTTGCCGGCATCTTTACCGAACGCGACTACCTCCGCCGGGTCGTGCTGCGCGGCCGGACGTCGAAGACGTGCCCCGTCGGCGATGTCATGACCGAAAATCTCGTCTGCGTCGACCCGAAGTATACCGTCGAAGAGTGTCTGGCGATTATGACGGAGAAGAAGATTCGTCACCTGCCCGTGATGGAGGGAGAAAAGCTGATCGGGCTGGTATCTATCGGGGATCTCGTCAAGACCATCTCCGAGAACGCCCAGGCGCGTGTTCACTATCTGACGGACTACATCACAGGCAAATATCCCGCCTGAGGACCTGCCGGGAGATAATTCGGAGCATGCTCCCGCTTTTGCCGGAGCACGCGGGCTGTGCTCCCGCCGGGTTAATGCTGCGCTTCCATGTCCCGCAGCCAGAACAGTAGGGGCGCCATCGTAAGGCACTTGTCGAAGCATGTCTCCACGAGCTGCCCCGAGCGCGCCACCTTGACGGGGATCTTCTTTGAGGTTGCCACTACTCCGTTATACCGCAGCAAGTCGGCGTTCGGGTGATCTTTCGCGTAGCCGCGTGGCACCTGCTTGTAATGCTGTACTCCGGTCTCAAATCCTTCCTCCTCGATCCTCGCGAGTATCTCGCGCAATTCGTCACCGTGCGCAGGATCAGAAACATACTCCCGATAAGCCTTGAGGTGTTCCTTCCCGAATTGATAGTGCCCTCCATGAATCTGCGGCGGCCCGTCACTCATCCCGAAGTAATACCCCGGCGCCTCCGTCTTCTTCCGGTTCCCGTCCAGCCAGAATACAATACCCAGGTGGGTCTTGTAGGGGGACTTGTCATTGCCGAACCGAACGTCGCGATAGATCCTGAACATCGAACCGCTACCGTTCGTAGCCGTGTCGTAATGGACGTAGGGATGGATGCCGGTGAGCCGCTCACCCAGGGCCTGAATGAACAGCTTGGCCGGCTCGAGAACCGATTCAACGTAAACCGATTTGTTGGCGTTGAACCAGTCGCGATCGTTGTTCTGCTTCAGATCCGTGAAGAACTTGAAGGCAGACTTTGGGAATCCGGAAAACTCTGACATTGTCCAGGCCGGGCGATTAATGAGGTGTCGTCGGACTCAAGATGCCGAAGCTGCCAGAGAGACGCAAGGTGGTTTTGCCACATCGCGGCAGGCTCGCGTCGAGCGCGCGATACTGGTCATGAGGCCTGATTTCTTCGTAGCTTGCCGCCGTCAACAATTGCGCACCGCACCCCATGCCTCGACCGAAAAAGTATGATCCCGAAGTGGTGGTCGAGAAGGCCATGCATGTCTTCTGGGAGAAGGGCTACGAGGCGACGTCCGTGCAGGATCTCGTCGAGGCGACCGGCATCAACCGGTTCAGCATGTACCAGACTTTCGGCGACAAACGCGGTCTATTCCTGCAAGCACTGGGCCACTATTTCCGGCACGTGCTTCCACAGATTGTGCATCTGTCCGAGAAGTCATCCGGCGGTGTGGCGACCATTCGCAGGTATTTCGAGGCGCTGGAAACAACGGTTACGTCACCGCTCGGGCATCGGGGTTGTTTCGGCCAGAATACCGGCGTGGAGTTAGCGCGCAAAGACGAGATCGCTCTCGAGCCGCTCAACAGCATGTATGCGGAGCTGGGCCGGAATTTCGAGCGCGCTCTTCAGACCGCCCGGGAAAGGGGAGCCATCGCAGACGATACACCGGTCGCCGAGATCGCACGCTTCCTGGTTACGATCGCGCAGGGAATGATACTCATGGCCAAGACCGGCCGGGATCGTCAGTTCGTTCGGAGCAGCAAGCGCCAGGTGAATGCGCTGCTCGACCGGTTGTAGATACTTCCGGGAGATTCACTCCTGTGGAATCGGGAAAAACACGAATGCCACGAGCATTATCACTACGCCGGCGAAGAAGTACGACAGGTCTCCACTCAGGAACAGGATTACGGCGCCGAACATCGCCATAGCCTCGCCGAGCGCCCAGCCAATGATGTTGACTGTCGTCGGATCGTCTTCCGCGGTCAGGGCTCTTCGTTTCTTCCGGAAAAAGAACATCGTGATGACGACGATGCCAAGGATGGCGACGAACGCGATCCGCAACGGAGCGAGAATCTCATCGGCCATCGGCTGAACCTGGCCGCTCTTTGTGAGGAAGATTGCAACCGCGCCGAGAATTACGACTCCGCCGAGCATCGCCACGCGGACGATGGCCAGCATGGTCGACTTGTCCTGTCCGGTGGTGTTATTCATATTCGTGGCTCGAAGAGTGGCGATCGATCAATAATATGGAATTCCGGAACATTCCGTAGCGGTTTGCGGACCCTTGAACTTCTACGAGCGTCGAAGGCGTCCGGTCATCGAATCCGATTTCTATGAAACCCGAGAAGAAGAAGAACTCGCTCAAATGGTCTGTTGTCGCGCGCGAGGCACGCGAACTCATGTGGGCGCAGCGCGGTCGGCTCGGCATCGGATTGATCCTCATGATCGTCAATCGCCTGGCAGGACTCGTGCTGCCTGCCAGTTCGAAATACCTCATCGACGAGGTGCTGGCCAAATCGAATGTGGATATGCTGGTTCCGCTGGCGCTCGCCGTGGGTGCGGCCACCGTCGTACAGGCGGGGACGACGTTTTCGCTATCGCAGCTCATCAGCGTAGCCGCGCAGCGCGTCATCATGAACATGCGGCGGCAGTTGCAGGACCAGATCACGCGGCTGCCGATCCGATTCTTCGACAACTCGAAGTCCGGCGAGCTGATTTCGCGGATCATGACGGATCCGGAAGGGATCCGAAATCTCGTCGGTACAGGCATAATTCAGCTCGTGGGCGGAGTGTTCACGGCCATTCTGGCGCTTATTGTGCTTTTCTGGCTGAACTGGCAGCTGACGTCGATCATTCTGATCGTCCTTGCGGCCTTTGGTGCCGCGATGGCGATCGCCTTTAATCGGCTGCGGCCCATCTTTCGTGAGCGTCGCGAAATCAACGCAGACGTCACGGCCCGGCTGAACGAAACGCTCGGAGGCATTCGCATCGTGAAGGCCTACGCCGCGGAAGGCCGGGAGCAGTCGGCGTTCTCAGAAGGTATAGAACGATTGTTCAGAAACATTGCGCAGTCGATTACGGGCGTTTCGGCGGTCACAGCGTTTGGCTCGGTCGTCATCGGTGTGGTTGGCGTCATCATGATTGTCAGCGGCGGGCGGGCGATTCTGAACGAGACCATGACGCTCGGTGACTTCATCATGTACATCTTCTTCACCGGGCTGATGGCCGCTCCGATCATCCAGATGGCGTCGATCGGGACCCAGATCTCGGAGGCGTTTGCCGGATTGGACAGGATCCGCGAGGTCTTCGCCATGGAAACGGAAGACGCCCAGGACGAGCGACGCGAAGCGCTTGGCGACGTAGGTGCGACGGTCTCGTTCCAGGATGTCACCTTCGCCTATGAAGAAGGCCAGCCGGTTCTGAAAGGAATTTCGTTCGATGCTCCTGCGGGCACGACCACTGCGCTCGTGGGCTCCAGCGGATCCGGCAAGAGCACCCTCGTTAGTCTGGTGATGGCATTCAACCAACCCCAGGAGGGGCGAATACTTCTCGATGGGCGCGACCTTGATAACATCCGCGTCGGCGAATACCGCAAGATGCTGGGCGTCGTCATGCAGGACAACTTCCTTTTCGACGGGTCGGTCGCCGACAACATCCGGTTTCCAAGGCCCGACGCGACACGCGAGGAGGTGGAGCTGGTTGGTCGCATCGCTCACTGCGAGGAGTTCGTAACGTCCTTCCCCGACGGGTACGACACCATCGTCGGTGAGCGTGGCGTGAAGCTCTCGGGCGGACAACGCCAACGCGTCGCCATTGCGCGCGCGATCCTGGCGGATCCACAGATTCTCATTCTCGATGAGGCCACATCGAGCCTCGACACAGAGAGCGAGGCGCTCATTCAGGAAGGACTGCAGCGGCTGCGCGAGGGACGCACGACGTTCGTCATCGCGCACCGGTTGTCCACGATTCGCAGTGCCGATCAGATACTCGTGCTCGAAGACGGCGCTATCGTCGAGCGGGGCACGCACGATGAGCTCATGCTCGTAGGTGGCCGCTACCGCGAACTCCACGACCGTCAGTACGACTGGGAAACGAACCGCTTCGTCAACCCGGGCGAAGACTACTAGGCGGTCTGGCGCTCGAACAATCCGATGGCTGCGCCCGTCGGGTCTGCAATCACCGAAAACCTGCCGCCTCCCGGTCCGTCAATCGCCGTCGGCGGATGGTACACGGTCCCGCCGGTTGCTTCTGCCTCCGCTGTCGAGTCATCGACGCTCAAGACCGTCACGTACGGAAGCCAGTGTGAGCGCCGGCGATGAAATGATGAAGGTGCCGAACTGCGCCACATCCACAGCCATTCTGATTCTCGAGCGCGTCGAGATTCGCGACGGTGGCGAGTGGCTAACAATTATGTGAGTCGGGCGTTCAAGCCGCCGACACAAGAACAAGCCAACCGGTACCCATGCGTCTTCTTTTCTGCTCGCTTCTGATCATTACCGGATTTGCTGTCGGCTGCACGTCCGACAAAGACTCCTCCGCGGCTTCGGCCGATTCCACCTCGACCGCCGACATCGAAGTGGCGACGTTTGAAGGGCAGGGACTCGTCATGTCTGTGCTGCCCAATCGGAAATATGTCGTCGTCGACCACGAAGACATGCCCGGTTTCATGTCAGCCATGAAGATGCCTTTCGCCCTGAGAGATACTTCGCTGGCCACGGGTATCGCGGCGGGAGACTCGGTCCGTTTCACGGTCGAGGTTGAAGGACCGAACATTCAGATGACTCAGATAAGCGTCTTGCCCTGAGTGTCGCTTGCCGCAAACCATATTCGTCGTTCCCTTGATCGGGATGGCGTTGCTCGCCGAGCTGGTAGAGTCAGCGTCGCCGGCGACCGGCTAGTGGCGGTGCGCGTTAAGCAGTGTGCCGACGACCATCGTGGTCGCCAGGATCGGGTCGTCCTCTTTGTTCGGCGCTCCTCCCGGATTGCTGAATGAACCGTCGGGGCGTTGACGATCGGCTAGCAGGGCCAGCATGTCATCCGGCCACGTGCCACCGATCCCGAGTGCCGTGTTCGCTTCGCTGCGAACCAGCAAGTGGTAGTAGAACATCACGTGTTGCCATTGCGACGGATTTTCCGGAATGCCCTGTACGACCGTAAGGTCGGTATGCATCGACAACCATTCCGCTGCACGCCTGACACGCTCGTCGTCTGCCGGCACGCCCGCCGCGAGGAGTGTCAGAACTCCGTCGCAGGTGGTGGTCGAATAGCTCGGGTAGTAGGACAGGCCGAGGCTGTCCGTCACGGCGCCGCCCTTGTTCAGTCCAACCGTGACGGTCGAGGCGTAGAATCCCCCGTCGTACGGAGGGCGCCTGTCGCCCTGATTGGCACCGGGTTGCGGTCGCGTGTCAGACGGATGCTTCTGGAGCATGGCCAGGAATCGCTGCACTTTCATTTCGTGCTCCCCTCGTACTCCTGTTGATGCGAGCGCCTCAAGAACTCGTCGGGTGTGGGACAGATCAATGTGGCCCACCTGGCCGACCGGGAGAGATGTCTCGCCGAAGCCCCAGGCTCCATACGCCGGGTGCTCCGCTCCGATACCCCTCAATTCGTCATACTGTTGTCCGTGTAGGTACCGGGCCATCTTCCGGATCAGCGTACTGTCAGACGGTGCTCCCCATAGCTTCAGGACGCGGAGCGCGTAGGAAGTGGCATAGTTCGGGTACTCAAGAACCGTAGGATCGCTGATTCCCAGAATGCCCGCATCGGTCGCGTGCTCCCGGATGAACTGCAGCGCGTGCTCCCGCCGACTGACGGGAGCAGAGAAAGATCGAATCCGGTATCTGAAACAGATAGTGAGCGACGAAGGGCGTCCATGTTTCGCCGCCGCGGAGCAGGCCGTGGGTTTCGCTGTGCCAACCCCCGTCCTCGCCCTGCTGCGTCCACAGATACTCCGCTGTGGTGCGGAGTAGCTGCCCCCGCTCGTCGAGGTCGGAGGATCCGCATCCAGCCAGCCCCGCCGCGCCCACGACCGTGCCAACACCGAGCACGGCCGCGAGCAAGCGGGGTTTGATTCGTAGACCGGCCATCAGCTTAGCCCTTCTTCTTGTTGCGGAGGAAGTCGGCGTCGCGATCCGCCGTCATCGTCAGGATCACCGCCGCGGTGCAAAATACCGGGCTCGTGATGCAATGATGACCGCTCCAGCTGCCGTCCTGGTTCTGGACGCGTTCAAAGAGCTTATTCATGCGAGTGTGCCATTTATCCCACTCGTTATCTCCTGTAACTACAAGTGATTCACTGGCCATCATGTAGCTCAGGAATTCCTCGCCGCCGTTGTTGCCGAACCCGGACAGAACACGCTCATCGCTCAGCAGCTTTTTCGTCGCCTCATTCTGACGATAGGAATCAAAAAGCTCTTCCGCTCGCCGCTCGCCAAATCCCGCCTTCCGCAGATTGTCGACGGTCACATCCGCATCCTCTTCCAGCTCGCCCCTCTTCTTGGCTTCCTTGATTCGCTCCATCGCATCCCGTGCCGCCGGAGCCGACGCCCTCTGACTGCTCGCGATAGAGTACAACGAGACACCCGCCGCCGCATCCGTCTTCACGTCACCGGACTCACTGTCAACATTGTTCTTCTGATATCGCCGGGACCGGTCCAGCGCTTCCTGGTTGACCTCGCGCCCTGCGGAAGCCGCCATCTCCAGCGCACCATTTGCCACGGCCGACTGCAACACCGGCGCCCAGCCCGCCTCATTCCAGCTGCCATCGGCCTGTTGAGCCATCTCCAGTTTTCGGAGGCACTTGTCCAGGCCTTTCTCCACGCGCGCCTTCAGCCGATCCGTTCGCTTCAACGTCGGCAATACCCGTGCGAAGAATTGCGCGGTCATGGACACGTCAATATTGTGGCCCAGCTTCGCCTGGGGCTGCGTTCCGGAAATGCTGGTGATCTGGCCGCTGTTCTGAGAACTTGCCTCCACGATCTCGAGCAAATTGCCCAGCGCCAACCGGATGTTCTTCTGATAGGAGCCCGAGTATACGGTGCTGCCGGAACGCATCAGGGCCATCGCTGCGAATGCCGTCGTGGCAGGGTCGACTTGCACCGCGTGCGGGTCTCGAACATTCTGGGCCGAGTGGCTACCCGCCCCCCAGCCGCCATTCTGAAATTGTGCCGCGGCCAGCCAGTCGAGTCCCGTGCGGACATAGCCGGGTATCGGCTTCACGCCGTCCTCGTGCATTTCTACCGAAGAAGGCGCGGCTGACGTGCCCAACGCTCTGACAATCCTCGATCCCGCCACGATGACGAAAAGACCGAGGACAACCAGCGCCACAAGTGCGAAGGGCCTCTCGAATTTGTTTGGATACATGGGTCCATCCTGAGTCTGATTGAACAATACGGATGTGACCTCCGGGTGCGCCGATCGACCTGCTACTGATGTGCCTCGCTCACGATCTCGGACAGCGAACGGAACGCTGCAGTCGTCGGCGCCTGAGCTGTGTGGCTGTGCGAATACTAACGACGTGCCCGGTTCGCTTATTGTGTGCGCGTACAAAACCGGACGTCGCGTCCTCGAGATCGACGGGCGATCGGAGCGACGGCCTCACAGCGCCAAAAGCATCAGAATCGCCCCTGAAACGCCCGGGGGCATCCTTTCGCGCCGTGCTGCTATCCGTCACCTGCCATCAGAAGATCCCCGGCAAACTCCTCAACCAACCCCAGCGCTGTTTCGGCAATTGCCCGAATGCGATCGTGCGAAACCAGTCCGACGGACCCTGATTCCCACGTTGTCATGTTGATGGGACCCCCTCCCGAAGCCAGACGGCCTTCCTGGATAAACGATGCATTCACCGCAAACGGAACGAGCCCGTCAGCGACATCGATTGCGTTGATATGCACATAGACGTACGGGTGCCCGGTCTCAAGTGGATCCATGGACGGCCGACGGCCACTCACGGCTGCGATCCGATCCCCCAGAAGCGCCCGCAGAGTCGATGCGTCTAGGGCCGGATTCGCGGCAAGTGTAGCTGTGGCCTCGACGTCGACGACAACACCGAAGCGCCCCACGCGCGCGAGGCTCGATATCTGTTCGAGCCCGTCGAGCTGAGCGGCGGCCGGGCCGACTGTCAGCAATAGAACGATTGCCAGAGAACTGAGGCGACTGCACATAGCTCCGTACCGTATCTGTAGCAGACTGATGATTCCCGCGTGCAAACTATCGAGGTGCGCAGGCAGATGCGAGTCAAATCCCTGATCGGTACGGGCCTTCGCTCAAAGCGGCCCTGGCGTTTCGTCTCAGGTTGCCTCATATCGAAAGGCGCTCTCGAGGGGCACTCCGAACACCCGCGCGATTCGAAACGCAACCTCGAGCGAGGGCGAGTACTTCTCATTCTCGATGGCGACGACCGTCTGCCGCGTTACACCGATTCGGCGCGCCAGCTCCGCCTGCGTCATTTCGCCGTGCTCGAATCTGAGCTTTCGGATCTGATTCCGTACAGCGGTCTTTCCCATATCAGACACCCCGGCGATAGTATGCGAGTTGCGAAACAAGCTTCACTACCTCAGCAGTCACCAGTGTCAGGAGCAGTACGTGCGCCGTCAGTACGGGACTGAGAAAGGCTGCACTGAAGATGCCGCCGATTGCTCCGGAGCTCAGGATGTAGCTCGCAAATCGTTCGGACTTGACGTCAATCAGATCGTCCCGTTCGTCCGTTTCAGTCAACTCGGAGAGCCTGCTGTCGTGTGCGGCTTCGATGCCGAGCATGACATGAAAGGTCACCTCGACGACAACGATCAGCACCACGAGGCCGATCATGGCCCCCAACATATCGCCGAATGTGAGCGAGCCCGCCATCAACGCTCCGCCATGGCTGTAGAAATACCAACCAAATGCCGCAAGAAGCGTTGCCAGCATTACCCAGGCGCTCTTTTCTGCGTAAGACTGTTCCATCGGCGTTCTCCTGATGTGTAAAACAAGATTGACATAATGTAATATACATTTGACTTCATGTCAAGTTTTATATACATCATTAAACGGAGATGTGTCCTCCAGGTCCGCACGTCCGGTGTGTGCACCAACCCACGAGAAAGTGTTTGGCAGGGCGCTACCCCACCTCCTGGCCAACGACAGCTTCGTACAGCACCACCTGCCACAGAAAGCTGTTTCGATGAAACACGCTCTTGAAACCAGCCCGGGTGATCATCGCATCAACGCGCTCGCTCGGGTGCAGGTATACACGGAAGTGTGCACGGCGCAAGCGTTGAACCAGGTTGATCGAGCGAAAGCCCAACGCCGTCCACCACGACTCTCGCGGATAGACCAGCCCGTACAGCCGCGTTGCCTTCGCGACCGATAGGTCAACGAGGTCGTCGACGTTATCGAAGCAGCAGATCACGCGGTCCAGCGTCACGACATCCGCCGACGTCGACCTCTCGGTGCACATCCGTAAACCCCGCAAACAGATACTTTGCTCGATCTCGATAGCCGCGCCGCTCTGCCTCACGTTTCGACTGTTCGAGATATGCGGACGATGCGTCCACACTCGTTACAGCACCGGCCCCCAATGCCGCGAGCTCATGCTGGATTTCTCCAACGCCACCGCCGATATCGAGAAGGCTGGGTTCGACGATTCCGCGATCGAGTATCGCCTGGATCAGCCATGCCGTGGTTCGCTTGGGTCCACGCCGGAGGTAGCGCTTCAGCTGCCGCCGGGCAATCGCCGGGTTGAATTCTTCCTCGACCCCGATGCACTGATTACATGACATGATTGTCAACGACCCGGATCACTCGTGAGTCTCTTTCGCGCCCGACTTGACCAGATCGATGAACTCGTTTATCAGGTCGTTCGGCACCGTAACCGACAGGTGGTAGTGTTTGAACTTCCATCCGTCGGCGGTCTTCTGAAGCACCCCGGAGCCCGCACACACGCCCATCCACGTATCCAGAAGCTCTTCGAACCATGCGATCTGACCGTCATCAGACATGTAGATGTGCCGGGTCGTGGAGGTGAAGTCCCACGCGGAGCCACGGTCGAAATAGGGCTTCCCGAACTCGACGAATTCCGGCTTGGTCCATCTTTCGCCGGCTTCGGTTCCAATGTAGATGGCGTCATCCGCCATAAGCCCGAAGTACGTTTCTGCGTCCGCGGCACCGGCTGCTGCATGCCAGGTGTCAATAAGTGCTCCCAGATGCTCCGCCGCGGCATCGCCGGACGCAGCGTGGGGCTGTGCTGCCACCCGGGACGTGAACGGGAGCACGACAAAGCATATCAGAAAGACGGAAAGACGTTGTCCAGGCATGGTTACTCAAGCTCTCGGGGGTTACACGGGTCTACCGCAATATACCGGAATATCTAGCCCTTGATGCAGCCGAGAGGGATCAGCCTCGCCACCTTTTTGGAGATACCGGCCATCTGGCACGTTTCGACCACCTCCGCCACGTCCTTGTACGCCTCCGGAAGCTCTTCGTTGATCGTCCGGCGACTGGCACCCCTGACAACGATGCCCCGCTCCTCCAGCTCGGCCTTGATATCACGATGCTGCGCGGTCTTCGCGGCTTTGCGACGGCTCATCTGGCGCCCAGCGCCGTGGCACGTGCTCCCGAACGTGTCTCGCATTGCCCGCTCCGTTCCAACAAGCACGTAGGAGTACCTCCCCATGTCCCCCGGAACCAGTACGGGTTGTCCAACAGACCGGTACCGGTCGGGGACGGAGGCGCTGCCGGGACCGAATGCACGTGTCGCACCCTTGCGATGAACACACACATCCCTTGCCTCACCATCGATGACGTGACTTTCGAACTTCGCGATGTTGTGAGCAACTTCATATACCGTGCGAAGACCAAGTTCTGCCTCACCGATCCCGAGCGCTTCGCAGAACGCGCGCCGAGCATTGTGAGCAATGATCTGTCGGTTCGCAAAAGCAAAATTGACTGCACAGTTCATGGCTCCCAGATACCTCTGCCCTTCCGCCGACCGAATCGGCGCGCAGGCCAGCTGTCGGTCCGGCAGTTTAATGCCGTACTTCCGCATGGCACCGTCCATGACGGAGAGATTGTCCTCACAGGTCTGATGTCCGAATCCCCGCGAGCCCGTGTGGATGATGAGTGTCACCTGGTCGAGCTGGAGTCCGAGTGCAGCGGCGGCCGTTTCGTCGAATACTTCATCCACATATCCGAACTCCAGAAAGTGATTGCCCGAACCGAGAGTGCCGAGTTGAGGCGCTCCCCGCTTCCACGCACGGTGCGAGATGGCCGAGACATCTGCACCGTCGATCTGACCATTCTCCTCAATGAACGCCAGGTCGTCCGCCGATCCATACCCTTCTCCGACGGCCCATCGCGCTCCATCAACTGCCGCCTTTTGGAGCTCCGGGACGGAGACCCGCAGCGCTCCAGCCGATCCGACACCCGTCGGCACCCACTTGAAGAGCTGATTCACGATCGGGTGCAGAACCTCAACGACATCGCTTCGCTGCAGATTCGAGGCCATCAGACGAACACCACAATTGATGTCGTAGCCGACGCCTCCGGGCGAAATCACTCCATCATTCGCATCAAACGCGGCCACTCCGCCAATCGGAAATCCGTACCCCCAGTGAATGTCAGGCATCGCCAGTGACGCCTTCACGATCCCTGGCAAATGCGCAACGTTCTTTGCCTGCTCGGCAGCCCGGTCTTTGAGGATGTCGCGCATCATTCTCTTGGTCGCATAGATGCGCGCGGGCACGATCATGTCACCCGACCTGGGGATCTCCCACAGGTACGGCTCTATCTGTCTGATTTGAACCTGCTTCATATCGGTACGGCCATCAAATATCGAAGATCACTCGTGCCCTGCACCGTTCGCCGTCGCAGCCAACCTGAAGATCGTGATAGGTCACCGCTTTTATTTCGCCGAAGACCCGCGGCCGACCCCCCGAAATGCCCTCGCCGATCGCCGTGCCCTGTAGAGAAAAATCGGAGATCTGCGTCACCTGAAAACGGGAGAATACGAGGCCGTCCACCTGGTGCCGGTAGTTGAGCTCGGAAAGCCAGGCTACCATCAGCGCGTCGACGTCTCCCGCGTCGATCTGGATGGGGATGGAGACATCGGATTCCACATCATCCACATCGGCGATCAGCCAGAACATGGCGTACGCCGTCCGCTCGAACAGCTGTTCAATGTTTGATGCTTCGACCTCGACCCCCAGGTCCGCCGTATGGTCAAACTCGCGCATCCACAACGGGTGCTGTCGAGGATCTTCCTTCATGTGACCTCTTCGATGCTACCACGGAATACGATAGCACTCTTTGAGCTTCCTGGAAAGTATATAATTCGCATCCAGAACGAAGGAGAGACCACTACGGAGAACCGGCCCCGACGGACCCCTTGGTGCGAGCTCCAGGAGCGAGAAACTGTCCTCGCGAGCTCCCGGCGTGAGAAGCTGTCCTCGCGAGCTCCCGGCCAGGGAATCGTCATTGCGAGATCCCGAAGGGAGCGTGGCAATCTTGGACGTCAGGCATCACTCCGCCGCCACAGTCGCCGCATCCTGCCGCAGCGACGATTGCGGACGAAGCCGCCTAACCAACCGCCCACGCGCAAAAAACAAAGCCGACCGGAAGATCACTCCCGGCCGGCCCGTATCGAATCAATCGTCATCCACCCGTGATCTACCAGAGCGTGAAGCCTGGCGACACGAAGTTGGGCGGCAGATAGCTGGCGAAGAACGGCCCGTAGGCAACAATGATCATGACGATTGCCACGACCATCCAGAACCCCAGTTTGTCCAGTCGCAACTCCCACTTGCTTACACCCGGAGCGGAGAGCGTCTCCGACCACGGGATATCTGCGGGAATCTCTCCTTTCTTGCCCCAGAGAATCGTCACGAGGATCACGATGAAGAACACGAAGATCCCGACGAACATCAGCGAACCACCCACAGCCGTGAGCGCGCCGCCGAGATCCCATGCCTCATTGGTATAGGTAGCCTGCGCACGATAAATCCGGCGCGGCATTCCCTCGAGTCCTGCTGAAATCATTCCGCGGGCGAATATCAAGACGCCGACCGTATAGATCCAGGACGAAGCCACCGCCCACGTCTTGCCCCAGAGGCCGCGACCCGACAGATACGGAACGAGCCAGTACGCGACGCCCATGAGTGTCAGCGCCACGGCACTGCCAACCGTCATATGAAAGTGGCCGGGAATCCAGGTCGTGTTGTGCACCACCTGATTCATCGTGAAGCTGGCGTTGATCAACCCGGTGATCCCGCCGAACACGAAGGTGATCATGGCCAGCAGCTGGGCAACCAGTGACGGGTCCTTCCATGGCAACTTCCGGATCCAGCCCAGCAGCCCACGACCACCTGCGGCCCGCCCGCCAATCTCCAGTGAAGCCATAACCGAGAAGGCCGTCGCCAGGCTCGGAAAGAACACACCAAAGGTCAGCACGCCGTGGATTGCCTTCATCCACGTCGCGATGCCAGGATCCGTGTACTGATGATGAAAGCCGGTCGGAATCGACAGAAGCAGAAAGAGAACGAACACGAACCGCGTCAACGAGTCGCTGACGATTTTTCCCCCGGCCTGCCGCGGCACCAGCGCATACCACGACACGTAGGCCGGCAACAGCCAGGCGTACACGATCGCGTGCGCCGTGAACCAGAAGAGCGTGCGCGTCAGCAGCGGGTCGGTCTTTTCCATCCAGCCGAGCGTCCACGGTGTCAGGAAACCGAGAAACGAAACGGCAATCGGGATGGACGCGAGCCCCCACATCGAGTAGGAGAACACCGAGATGTGAGCGAGCAGCGGCACGCGTTCTCCGGGATTCTCCTTTCTCCACTGTCTCCAGACGATGATCATGTTGGCCAGCGCAACCCACGTGCTCACCACCACCAGCGCAAGACCGATGTAGTATGTCCAGTGGGCCTGCAGCGGAGCGTACGATGTGTACAGAACGCTGGCTTTGTTCGACGCCACAGCGTAGATGACCAGTACGTTTCCGAGAGCGAGCAAACCGAATGAAAGCCAGAGCATCCAGTCGACGAGCTTCTTCGATAACGCCCTCGCCGTCATCAGAGGCAAGAAGCCGTTCGAGAACGAGAAGGTGAAGATCAGTGCGTTGGCAACACCGTGAGCGGTGAGCCCCTGATAGTAGCTCTTCAGAAATGGGAAGTACCCCAGGATGTCAATCCCGGCATACGAAAGCGATTGCGCCAGTCCGTGGAAGATGCCGGCGGTCAGCGCGGCATAACCGAGGTACATGGCCCATAGAAGCGGTCGCCGCTGGTTTTCGGGCAGCTTGAAGCCCGATGGATCAAAGACAATTGCGTTCATCAGGCTATTCCACGATTACTTTTCCGTACATGGTGTGGTGACCGATGCCGCAATACTCATGGCAGAGTAGCAAGCGCTCACCGGGCTCGTTGAATACGTAGGTATTACGCGATACCTGGCCGGGGACAAGCATCATGTTGACCCGCGTGCCCACGACCTGCATTCCGTGTATGACGTCGTTCGACGTCGCGACGAACGTCACTTCGGCGCCCGCCGGCACTCGAATCTCGGCCGGGACAAACGCCCACACCTGGCCGATCATCACGACTTCGTAGGAGTTCTCTCCGGTCTGCCGTACGCCCGGATTATCGAACGGTGGCTGCGACCGCATGGTCGCCGGATCAACCTGGCCCACTCGGCCCGGCAGGTTAATGCCCATCGCGATGCTCGCGTAGGCAAGTACTCCCATGCACGCGACCAGCAACACCGCGCCAAGCCACAGGAAGGCCTTTTCGTACGTCTCGATTCTGTTCATGGCTATCGGTCTAGTAGTGTCACGTACATGAGCGCCCAGAAGCCGAAGATCATCATCAGGAAGATCATCGTGAGGAACAGGGTACCCGTAACGACAGGCTCCTGCTCAGCCGGAAGTCCATCGTGCTGCTCCTGAGAAGTCGTCGTCTCCGGCGCAGTTGTCCCTTTCAAGTCAGTCATGGTGTCCCAGGGAAACTGGTGAACGATTTATGTTTTCTCGGGCTCTGAATGCCACGCATTGACTCGCCGAGCCACGATGGCGAGCAATCCGATCAGAAGTGCCAGCACTGGAATTGAGATCCCGATTCGGACCGGGTCCACTTTCAGTGCCAGCAGTTCGTTGATCGTCTCCCACAGGTACGCAACCATCGGTAGACCGACCAGGACGAATAGCGCCATCAGCAAAAACGTCTTGGCTGAACTCATCGTCGGGTGAAGGCCGGGCCGAAGGGGCGAAATCTGATTTGTGCGGCGGGTGTCGAGCACTCAACAGCGCGGCGGGAATATATGCAGTGGTGGCCGCTGTGACAATTTTCCCTGTCAGGAGTCGTGGCGGTCGGTCTCTGGCGACTCTGTCTTTCAGCAATTTGCCCGTCTGTCATTCCGAGCGCAGCGAGAACCAACGCGCTGCGCCGGCCTGTCGTCACGGATCCCCCCACGATGTCGGGATGATATGTCCCCGAACCAACGTCCGGGGCGTCGTTCGGCTGCGTCACTCGGCTGCGTCGTTCGGCTGGGTCGTTCGGCTGCGTCGTTCGGCGGTGGGGCCTAGCTGCGTGGGTCGTTCAGCTGCGTCGTTCGGCTCCGTCGTTCGGCGAAGTTCGGCGTGCTAAGTCCGGACCGCCACGTCGACCATGAACGCAGCCACGCCTATCCGTCATTGCGAACGAGCGAAGCGAGTGAAGCAATCCCGGACGATCATCCGACCTCTGGCGTCCGCATGAGCCTCAGCCCCTCCTTGAGCGTCCGAGAATCCGCTAAATCACCCACAAAAAAATGAAGGCCCGAGTTCCACCAAACTCAGGCCTTCAACTCGTGAGCTCGGTTCCCAGGCCGAGCCCTACCACCCATATAGAAGTGCGTGTATCGAAGTGCACCTGTAAAGAGACGGAGGCCCAATTGCTTTTCAGGTAGATCTCACTATTCTTTCCGAAGCACCGCCAAATCGCTCCCTGAGCAACCGTCAGTGCCTGAGACGATCGGCGCGACCCATCATTGTAACGACTGGCCGGCCGGCGAAACTCAGTTTCGGCAGGAAGAACCACGAAACTCATTTCAGATGGGATTACAGCCTTATTTCGACCAGATTATGGCCCTGGGGACCAGCTACGGCGTCAACCCGGTCATTTTCGCCGCTATCTACGTCGGAGCGATTCCGTTCTTCACGCTGTCGATCGGGTGGCTCGTTCGCAATGTGCGGAGCGGCAAGCCGGCTACACTCCCCATTCTGAGTGCCGGGTTCTGCTTCATCTCGGCCTACCTTTACCTGCTCATCGCCGGACGCAACATCCCGCTCTGGGTTTATGGATTGATCGTTGCCCTGTTAGCATTCGGCGCGTGGTCCACTGTGAAGAAGGTCAAGAAGCAAACGGCAGAAGATCATGGCGTATGACTACGACGTTATCGTGATTGGTGGCGGCGCAGCCGGCCTCACGTCCGCCGGACTGGCGGTCACGCTCGGCGCCAAGACATTGATGATCGAAGGCGAGCGTCTTGGCGGCGACTGCACATGGTACGGCTGTGTGCCGAGCAAGACGCTCCTGAAAGCTGCGAAGGTTGCGCAGCAGTCACGAGATGCCGAGAAATACGGGCTCTCCGGAGCTGAGCTCGACTTCTCGTTCACTCGGATGATGGAGCACGTTCGCCACGTCCGCGAGGAGGTATATGAGGAAGCCGACCGGCCCGAGATCTTTGAGAATCTCGGGGTCGAGGTTCGCGCAGGATATGCCAGCTTCATCGACGACCATACCATCAGCATTGAAGGACGAAAAAGCTGGACGGTCACGGGCAGATACTTTGTTATCGCCACGGGTGCCAAAGCCTGGGTACCACCGATCCCGGGACTGGACGAGCGTCCCGTTCCTGACGAATGAATCGCTGTTCGAGTTAAGAGAACAGCCTGGTAGACTGGCCATTGTCGGCGGCGGACCCATCGGGACTGAGATGGCGCAGGCGTTCTCGCGGCTCGGTACCCACGTGACGGTCATCGACATGCTCGACCGTATTCTGTCGAAGGATGATCTCGAGGCTTCGGCGTTGATCCAGAAAAGGCTGTCCTCCGAAGGCGTGAACTTCCAGCTCGGCGCGGGCGTGAACGAGATTTCTGAACGCGCCGGTGAGATTGCGATCAGCATCACGCGGGATGAAATCACATCGATCGTGCCTGCAGATGCTCTCTTGATGGCGACTGGAAGACGTGCCAACATCTCGTCGCTGAATCTTGAAGCGGCAGGAGTAGAGGTCGGCAGACCCGGCATCATCGTGAACGACCGCTGCCGAACGTCGCGGCGCCACATCTACGCGGTCGGCGACGTCACGGGACGCTACCAGTTCACACACATGAGTGAGCACATGGCCAAGGTGGCCGTAACGAATGCGCTCCTCAAACTGCCGATGAAGATCGACAGCCGGAACGTCCCGTGGGTAACGTTCACGGATCCCGAGGTCGCGCACGTGGGCGCCACCTCAGCCGATCTGACACAAGCCGGCACCAAATTCCAAACCTATCGCTTTCCCTACAGCAAGGTCGACCGCGCGGTGACAGACGGAGAGACCGAAGGTGTGATCAAGGTGTATGCAAAGCCATCCACCGGTCGCATCTACGGCGTCGACATCGTCGGCACGAGCGCCGGAGAACTGATCAGCGAGTACGCCCTCGCAATGAAGAACCGCATCTCGCTTCGGAAGATCTCCGACACCATCCACCCGTATCCGACCTACGGTCTCGGCGCCCGGCGCGCTGCCGACCAGTGGTACGTGCAGAAGCAGTCGCCCACCCTGGTGAGGATCCTCAAGATGATCTTTCGTTATCGAGGACCGGTGCTCGAGTTCGGTCCGGACGATATCCTCTGACCGTTCGGGCGGACCAGGTAGCCTGACCTCGAGCCATCGGGCGGAGGGTGCCCGTCTGGTCATCTTTGATGCGTCGACACTGTCAGTCAGGGTGCTCTTGGTGATGGGGGCGTCGTCGTTGACGCTAGTGGTGTATTCCTGCCCAGTGGTCCAATCCCCCATTCCTGCACATCCCCAGACCCTGCTGGACGCGTTGAGCCTGTATTGCTGATTTCCTCGGTTGTGTAGAGAATACAAGTCTCCCTCAACCCGGTTGATACAGCATGTCTCGCCTCCACAGTCGAATCAGAGGTCTTACCAGATCTATTCTGATCACTTCCACACTGGCTGCCTCGCTGCTCGTTGGCATTGACGTAAGCAGCGCCCAGAATGTCGCGGACTCGACGAGAATGGAGGTCAAGCTTTTCAAGTACCAGTACAGGAGTGGCCCCCAGAATGCGTACTACAACTGCGGTGCAGGGATGTACGCCGTCTGGAGAGACATCGGCCAGAAGATCGTCAATGGGCCCACACGGTTTTCTGACTACAGGCTGGTGGCGACCGAGGGGGAAAGTGTGTATTCGCTCGGCCAGACTTTGTCTGACTCCCTCTTGAATATCGTCGTGCCGGAAGGTTACTACGGGATTTATTCCGGCAGTACAGGAACACAGGCGGGCGGTGCCTACTCTTCCGCCTGCAGTTATTATGAGTCTATCTATGCAACGTGGGTCGGGGGTGGCGTTGTGCCACCAAATCCGTTCCGTGTCACGGAGTGGTGGGCGATCTACAGCGTTCCCGCTGGAAGAGTGATTGCGGGTTTCGAGTGGCAACAGATGCGCGGTCTCGACGTCGCCTTTGACGGTGGTTTTCGCCTTTCGCGTGAGGTGGAGGTGACCGGAGCCAAGCCTGTCGTGTCTTACGAGTGGGACTTTGGTGATGGTAAGGCGCCCTCTTCGTCCGCCCGGCCTACTCACACCTACGATCAGCCAGGAGTGTACACGGTTTCACTGACAGTTACCGACGACGATGATGAACAGGACACTGAAACCAGGCGGGTCACCGTCAGAGGCGTTGTCCTCGAATACACGGCTACAGCGACCGGGACCGTTGAGATTGGCGACACGATGTATGTGTCGCTCAGCGTCACGAACGTTGGAACGCTTAAAGCCGCGACCGTCAACCTGCCGCGGGATTACCGCTTTCCACCGACATATCCGGAGAGCATCCTTACGAAGAGTACAGATGCAAGACGGATGGCTTTGTCGTCCATCGCCGATTCTGTCGTCACAGATCTGGGTCCCGGCGCGACGGTGAACGTTGGTCAGTCGTACAAGGTGCTGACGGGTGCTGTCGAAAACGACGCGGGCGTCAAGCGGGACGTGCCCGTGCGCTGGAAGGTGAGTGTGATTGGCCTGGGCGGAGTAGATGAATCTGGATTTCCGGCTGCGGTGAACAACTCCAATGAGTGTGAGAGGGGCACTGGCTGCACCGACGAGACTCTGGTCGTGTACAAGCCGATGGCTGTTACTGCGAAGTCCAGCACGATCGACGGGGAGACGGCCTCGGTAAACGCCGGACTCAAGAAGCGCGTGAGCGACCTATTCCCGAAAGGTCGATTTGAGCACCTTCTGCGGAGTGGGCTGGGAGCGGAGCTAGAGTGCAATTCCGGGTGCACTGACCTGGAAATTGCAGTCAAAGATCCCGCCGGCGCGCCCGTCGAAGGCGCCGTCGTTGAGTTATCTCGGGTGCTTCTCGATACCGACGCCAGCCAGACGTCTGTCGTCACACCCGACCAGGGAGGCGGCGTGTTCTGCTTCGAAACTCAGTGCGGCAAGACGCTGAAGCTGCCACCTACGGATGCCCAAGGCAAGCAGAAGGTGCGGTTCTGGGTCCCCGGAGTGACGTGGCCGGTCGAGGCCTACCTCACGGCCAAGGCGACCAACGAGGGTTTCCAGACTACCGAGTACGAGCACCAGGTGCTCATTCGACCGACCAAGGTAGAGGCTGGCACCAACAGAGCGTCACCCAGCGACGCCGATATGTTTGCCCTTAGCATCGCCAGCGGCTTGCAACAGGTCGCTGATTTGCCGAACTGGCCGAAAAAGATATGTACGACGGTGATTGACTGGGCATTAAAGAAAGACGCTGAGTTCGCTGGAACTCGTGTCGACGGGCTCCTCAAAAAGGCCCTGGCGAAGGCTATTGACTGGACCTGCAGTGAAGGGCTTGCCGAGTACATCACTGACGATAATACTAAGCGGGATGATGAGCTTAAGTCGAAAGCGGACCAACTGGCTTTGATTGATGCGTTTGGCAAGGCGGCATCTGTGCTTGGAGTGTGGTGGTTTCAAGGTCAGTTTCAACTCTCGCTGGCCGGTACGGGCGAAACCGGTCTAACAAGGTCTCCTCCCTTCCTGACACACGCGAGCGAGTTCGTGGATGCCATCAGTGAGGCCAACCGATCCCTCGCCTTTCAATTTGTTACAACGGGAGTGCGCCCGACGATCACGTTCGACCTCTGGGAAGTGTCCCACAAAAAGGAGAACACCGACGAGGTGCAGGCGCTCTACTTCACGCTGAACACGACCCCGGACAACTCCCCGAAGGTCGACTACAAGAAGCTGATCACGAAGAACTACAACAAGAGCATCTTCCTGACTCAGGAGCCGGTGGAGTCCACGACGACGCTGGCATCGGAGTTCGAGCAGATAGTCACGCTCGAGAGTCCGAATGGCAAGCTGGCGACGGAGGATGACTCCACGTTCGCCGTCGGGCATGTTGTCATGATTGATCCGGGCCTGGAGACCCAGGAGCGCGTACAGATCGTCGCGATCACCGGGTCTATGCTGGGACTGTCGGTCCCGCTGAAGTACAATCATGCCGCTGGATCGCGTGTGGCGTACGTCGATTCGCTGGAACTGGGACCGCCGGCTGCCCCGGTCAACGTAGGAGGAGTCTCCGGGCTGCCAGGTGCTTCACGCATGCCGACCCTCTCGTGGTATTCCTTTGCTCCGGCCTCGAGCTACCTCGTGGAGGTGGCTACGGATACGCTTTTTGCCGATATCGTGCAGACCCATGCCGACTTGACGGAGTCGGATCTGACGCTGGACCAACTCGACGACCGTACGCGGTATTACTGGCGCGTCGCAGCATCCAACCTGTCGGGTCAGGGCGAATGGTCGGCGCCATACTCGTTCTACACAGGTCGCCCTTATGGGGACGATCTGTCTGAAGCACGTCCCTTTGCTGATGAACTAGGAATTGGGCGATTTGCATGGCATGTCGCGGCGACTGCGGAACCCGACGAAGCGTTCGCCTCGTGTGGAGGTGACGGCAACTCACTGTGGTACGAGTACACGCCGTCGACCAGCGGTGCCGTGGCCTTCGAGACCTTCAACTCGGGTTTCAGCACGGTGCTTAGCGTCTGGACGGGCTCGGCGCATCCGCTGACCGAAGTCGCCTGCAACGACGACCATGTCAATCCGGGCGGCGACGCGGTCAAGCAGTCGTACCTGGACATCGACGCCGTAGCAGGCACGAAGTATTACATCCGCGTGACGGGGTCGGACGGTGAGGAGGGAGCGCTCATCCTGACGATACGCGGCCCGACGCAAGTCGGTACGGAGGATCCCGAGTCACCAACGCCAATGAAATTCGCACTGTCGGCATATCCGAACCCGACGAACGGAATTGCGACGGTGACCGTGGACCATACGGAGCCGGGCCCGCTCCAGGTGGATGTGTACGACATGCTCGGCAGGCGGCAGGTACAGCTTGCGGGGAACGTTTATGCTGCGGGGACACACACGTTCACCTTCGATGCGTCGGGATTGGCTACCGGCGTGTATATGGTGATGGCCTCAACACCCAGATCCCGCGTCGTACGGCCACTGACCATAGTGCGGTGACCGTTTCAGTAGACACACCGCTGATTAGCCGATCGCCTTTCGATCAATGGCGGGCGCGGCGCCGAGGCCTTTCGTCTCGATGAGATAAATGAATCAAACTATTCCGCCAACTAATCCTACTCAGTAGCAGAATATGAAGTCCAGATTTCGTTTCAGCCCGTTCGTCGTCGTCCTCGTCGTTCTGGGCACTATCACCTCAGCAAATGCTCAATCCATCACTTGGGCAGGGAGTGGCGACGGGACGTCGTGGTCCGACCCTCTGAACTGGAGTCCCGCCCGGGTGCCGGACGCAGCGGATGACGTAGCTATCACTGCCGGAGGAACGTACTCCGTACAACTGAGCGTCAACGTTTCGGTGAATAGTCTGGTGGTAGGAGGAAGCTCCGGGCAGCAGATCCTGGTCACCAACACGCGAAACCTGACATTGGCAGATGCCAGTTCGATCGAGACCCGAGGCATATTGCGATGGACCGGCGGGGTGCTTGCGACTGATACGTTGATGGTCCGGGGGGGCGTCCAGATGGAGGGTCCGGCAACCATGACGCTGGGGGCAGGTGTACTTCTGAACACAGGTGCGGTTACCTGGACAGGCGGAAGCCTCTACTTTGCTACAAACAGCGTCCTCGACAACCGCGGCACGTTCGACATCGCCACCGACAACGACCTACGACGCAGCGGTGTCGCGCCCCAGACCCTGATCAACACCGGCACTCTCCGCAAATCCGTCGGCGCAGAAAACGACCACACCTTCCTCGACGTACCCGTCACCAACAATGACGGCGCCGTCTCGGTCGAGCAGGGCAACCTTCAATTCACCGAGGGCGGCACCTACACCCGCGGTACGTACGCCGCCGACGACGGGACGAAGCTCTGGTTTAATGGCGGCACCCATGTGGTGAACGGAACCCTCACCGGTAGTCCTGTCGGAGACATCGCCTTCCTCACGAACCTCCTCGAAGCCGGTACCAATGGCGCCATACTCGACTTCGACGGAACCGGCTTCCAGTGGCAGAACACCGTCCTTGGATCCGCAGTGGAGCAAACCCTGACCAACACCGGCCTGATGCGCTTCACCACGAGCTCTACCAAGAGCCTCGGGCCAGGCAGTCTCATCAATACCGGGACGCTCCGATGGGAAGAAGGTGCGGTGTACTTCAACACGAACAGCACCTTTGACAATCGCGGCACGTTCGACATCGCCACCGACAACGACGTACGACGCAGCGGTGTCGCGCCCCAGACCCTGATCAACACCGGCACCCTCCGCAAATCCGTCGGCGCAGAAAACGACCACACCTTTCTCGACGTACCCGTCACCAACAATGACGGCACGATCTCTGTCGAGCAGGGCAACCTTCAATTCACCAAGGGCGGCACCTACACCCGCGGTACGTACGCCGCCGCCGACGGGACGAAGCTGTGGTTTAATGGCGGCACCCATGTGGTGAACGGAACCCTCACCGGTAGTCCTGTCGGAGACATCGCCTTCCTCACGAACCTCCTCGAAGCCGGTACCAATGGCGCCATACTCGACTTCGACGGAACCGGCTTCCAGTGGCAGAACACCGTCCTTGGATCCGCAGTGGAGCAAACCCTGACCAACACCGGCCTGATGCGCTTCACCACGAGCTCTACCAAGAGCCTCGGGCCAGGCAGTCTCATCAATACCGGGACGCTCCGATGGGAAGAAGGTGCGGTGTACTTCAACACGAACAGCACCTTTGACAATCGTGGCACGTTCGACATCGCCACCGACAACGACGTACGACGCACCGGTGTCGCGCCCCAGACCCTGATCAACACCGGCACCCTCCGCAAATCCGTCGGCGCAGAAAACGACCACACCTTCCTCGACGTCCCCGTCACCAACAATGACGGCGCCGTCTCGGTCGAGCAGGGCAACCTTCAATTCACCGAGGGCGGCACTTACACCCGCGGCACGTACGCCGCCGCCGATGGGACGAAGCTCTGGTTTAATGGCGGCACCCATGTGGTGAACGGAACCCTGACCGGTAGTCCCGTCGGAGACATCGCCTTCCTCACGAACCTCCTCGAAGCCGGTGCCAATGGCGCCATACTCGACTTCGACGGAACCGGCTTCCAGTGGCAGAACACCGTCCTTGGATCCGCAGTGGAGCAAACCCTGACCAACATCGGCCTGATGCGCTTCACCACGAGCTTTACCAAGAGCCTCGGGCCAGGCAGTCTCATCAATACCGGGACGCTCCGATGGGAAGAAGGTGCGGTGTACTTCAACACGAATAGCACCTTTGACAATCGCGGCACGTTCGACATCGCCACCGACAACGACGTACGACGCACCGGTGTCGCGCCCCAGACCCTGATCAACACCGGCACCCTCCGCAAATCCGTCGGCGCAGAAAACGACCACACCTTTCTCGACGTACCCGTCACCAACAATGACGGCACGATCTCTGTCGAACAGGGTGAGCTTCAACTTACCGAAGGGGGCACCTACACCAGTGGGCGCTACATACCCTCCGCCGGCACCATAGTAAAATTCATCGGCGGTACCCACACGCTTACAGGTACGTTTCGAGAGAACGTGGCTGGCAGCCTCCAGCTTCTGGGGGGTACAACCATCGACATAGGTCTTTCCGGAGCAACTTTCGACTTCACGGGAAATGGATTTGAATGGCTCGCCGGGACCATTGGTGGCGACGGCACACTGCGCAATCTCGGCCAGATGATCCTTACATCGACGAGTGGAAAGACGCTCACGGTCGATTCGCTCCGGAATGAAGGCACCTTCGACCAGAATCAGGGTTTCCTCACCCTGAATGGGGCCGTGTTTCGCAACGATTCACAGACTACGTTGGCGGGAACTGGGTTGACGCTCACACAAAGCACACTCCTGAACAATGATCAGGTCTTGTGGCAGGGTGGCAACGTCAACGTCAACCAGAGTACAATCGTCAACGCGGGTGTTTTTGATCTTCAGGACGACCACTCGATGACGGGATTTGACCCCGAGTCTTTCGGCTTCGTCAACGAGGCCGGCGGCCTGTTCGTCAAGAGTTCCGGAGATGGAACCGCTATCATAAGCCCGAGTGTTCAAGGCCTTACAGGCTCGACCATTGACGCCGCATCCGGTACCCTGCGATTCACAGGGAGCGTCGACACGGAGTCCGGAGCGATTTTACAGGGCAACGCGTCCCTGGATTTTGCAACGGCAGACTTTACGAACGGTGGCTCCTTCCAGCCCGGCACCTCAGCCGGCCGGCTCACCTACGTCGGCACCTACTCGCCGTCGTCGCCCGAAGCGACGCTACAGATCGAGCTGGGTGGAACGATGGCAGAAACGGACTACGACGTTCTTGCGGTTGAGGAAACGTCCTACCGCGTCGGCTTCCGCTTTATCGGCGGAGACGCAGTGCTCGGTGGTGGTCTCGAAGCTCGGCTGATAGACGGCTACGCACCGCAACCCGGAAGTACGTTCGACATTCTGATCGCTCCTCAGGGTATCGCGGGTGGATTCGCATCTCGCACGGGCCTGATACAGGGAGACATCTCGCTATACCCAACGATCGGCGATACAACGATTACGCTAACGGCCGTCTCTGGCGTGCCGACGATTACCGGTTCCATCAGCGCCCAGCCGGCCTCTGTCGTAGGCGACCAACTCAGAAGTGTAATCGTACGTGGCAGCGGCTTCGGACCGGATGTCGAAGTTCGCCTGCAATGCACTGCATGCCAGGGAGTTGAGGATGACGTCACAGGCCTGGTGGGCACAATCACACCGACCGAAATCGGCGTTGTCTTCGATCTACGCGACGGCCGCCGACTGGGCACGTACGACCTCGTCGTGACGGACACGCGAGGTGGTGAGGCCCGAACGACGATGACGGTGGAACCGTCGCCACTCCAAGCCTCAGTTACCGCGCTGCAAGACCTAACCTCGGAGGCTGACGGCGAGCCCGGGCTGATACTCATCCGTCTGAATCGTCCGAGCCTCACGCCGATCGCGTTGTCCTACACACTCGGCGGTACCGCCACGCTGTTCGCCGACTACTCTCTCGACATTCTTGGCGGCACGCTGTCAATCCCGGCTGGCATAGACTCAACCGTTGTGGCAGTCTTCCCAGTGAGCGATGACATCGTCGAGAATGAAGAAAGCGTCACGTTCTCAGTCTCGAGCCAGGCGCTAGCCTCGTCGTCAGGGACTGCCTTCATCCGCATTGCCGACGGACCAGCTACGAACGCATTCGCGGTGTATGCGTCCAAGCCACGCTTGGCGGGCAACATCGGCACGGTGACGGTGACTATTGGAGGCCAGGGCTTCACCGAAGACGCCACTGTTCGTCTTGCTCAGGGTGGCGGTGCAGGACTCACACCAATCGGCAGCGTCGTTGATGCCAATGGGACGCGCTTGCGCGCCGTCTTCGACGTGAATGGGCAGGCTACGGGAGTTCGAGATCTCGTCATCGAGAACGGTGATGGGGCCTCCAAGACCCTCGTCGGTGCGATCACGCTGGAGCCGGCCGTCTTTCCTGAAGTCTTCGTTCAGGTCACCGCACCCCCCCGCGTGCCGCGAACGCGCGAGCGCACCTATACGGTGATCGTGCACAATCGCGGCAACGTCGATGTGACCGGGTCACCGGCGATCTCTGGACTCCCCTTTGACGCTGAGTGGACCGTCGATCCCACGCTCTATGTACCCCCTAGTGGCCGCGATCTGACGTGGAAGGACCTCAAAGCGCTATATCCCCCGGAAGAGGAGGACGAAACGCAGGTCATAATGCTCCCTCGCCTCCTTCTGGGCCCGGGTGAGATCCGTCGCATCGACCTCAGGGCAAGTATCTCGACACCGCAGACGCTGAGCCTCATAGGCGCCTGGGTCTACGATCGCTAAGCCGCTGCGCCGCCCTTCGCACTCTTTCCTCCTATTCTGATCTAGCTATGTTCTACCGAATCTTTCTTACCCTGCCGTACCGCACTTTCGCCTCACTGTCGTGTGCTCTGCTCATCGCCGTCCCCGCAACCTGGGCGCAGACGACGGTGGTCGTGGTCAATGGCGAACAGATGCTGCGTCATGAGAGCTTCTTCAACGGCGTTGAATTGGAATCCTACGAAAGCTACTATGGCAACGATGCAGGCGTCATGACCGATGTGCTCGGGGTAGCCATCGAACGAGCCCCCGACGAACGTTTCCAGTTGTCCAAAAAGCTGACCTCCGGCCTGGACAACTCGTGCGAGGCTGCTGCTGAGAACATGTACGAGGAAGTTACCGGCCGGAGCACCTTGCCCCCGGGCTACGACATCCGCCAGGTGGGAACGCTGGGCACACTCACCAATACCGAGAACTCCCTGTTCACACCGAGCGAGGTGATCAAGTGGACCTGGGGAGACGGCGAGGGCTACAACCCGCTTGAACCCCCAACGTACGCTCACAGCCTGAATATCGTAAAGACGCCGGACGGCGAATACTTCACGGTGGACAACTGGCAGGGAGGCATCAAAACGCGTAGGGTCTATCCCATCGACGCCGACGCGACCTTTTTTTCCGAGGATCCCAATGAAACCGACGTTCGCAACGGGACGCATCGCTTGTCGAACCTGAACAGGCGTGGTCGTGCGTGGGATGAGACCGAAGAGGAATACGAATCCCAGTTCAACGGTCCGCTGCGTGACCCCAGCAAGGAGATCGTCAAAGACGACCCGCCTCGTTCGAGCGAACCTGTCGAAGTTGAGGTGCTAACGTCGGCCGATCCGAACGATAAGCTGGGCCTGCGCGGCGTCGGTTCAGAGCGGTTCATCACGCCGAACCAGCCGCTGCCCTACGTAATACGGTTCGAGAACATGCCCGATGCCTCCGCACCGGCGCAGGAAGTACTCGTCCGAGACACACTTGACACGCGTGTGTTTGACCTTGCGACGTTCCAGTTGGGTGAGATTCGGTTTGGCGACCAGCGCGTCCCCGTGCCTGCCGGCCGCCGCGCTTTCTCGACACGTGTACTGCTTGACGACGACCGCTTTGAGGTGCTCATCACGGCCGGGCTCGCCGAAGCAACAGGGATCGTGATGTGGAAGTTCACGACGCTCGATCGTCAGACCGGCGATCTTCCGTTTGACCCACTCGACGGTTTCCTCCCCCCCAACCAGTCTGCCCCGGAAGGCGAAGGAAGCGTGGCTTTCACCATCGAAACGCTACCTGGCCTACCCAACAGTACCGTAATCCGCAACCAAGCGCGTATCATTTTCGACCTGAACGAGCCAATTGACACGCCCGTCTGGCGAAACGTGATCGACACACAGGCACCGACGAGCGCCGTCTCAGCTATCGTCACCTCGCGCACCGACAGCATCCTGACAGTGCAGTGGGGCGGGACCGATCCGGATGGAGCAGGCATCCAGTCGTACGACGTATACCTTTCCATCGACGGCGGCGCCTTCAACCGGTGGATCAGCGCTACATACAAAACGGAAGCCACCTTCCTGGGCGAGAACGGGCGTATGTACGGCTTCTACAGCATCGCGCGAGATCGGACGGGCAACGTTGAGAACCTCAAGACGAACGCGGATGCCACCACTACGGTGGTTGTCTCCATTGAGGAGGAAGTGACCGACGACCTGCCAACGACTTACGCCCTGCGTCAGAATTATCCGAACCCGTTCAATCCGGCGACAACAATCGCGTTTGACCTGCCCGAGCCGGCTAATGTTCGGCTGCAGGTCTACGATGTCCTGGGCCGCGTCGTTGCCTATTCTCGACGAGCAACGAAGCGCCGGCCGCTACACGTTGAACTGGGACGCGTCCCGGCTCGCCAGCGGTACGTACTTCTACCGAATTGAAACGGCGTCTTTCACGGCCACTCGGACCCTGACGCTGCTCAGATAGCAACGGCGTCATTGTCGCTGCGGCGACCGAAAAGTCTCGACATCAAACCGTGTTCCAGGCGGGCCCGCACGGCGGGCCCGATTCGACCTGCAAATGCCCGGACGGCCGACCATCACGACTTCGCAACACTGGTCCGTTATTACTATATAAGTCACGCTCCAATCACGCCTTGGATCGCTCACTCCGATCACCTCGGCGACCTCTGTCGACCAACCCCGACGTCACCGCCCTGTTCGTCCGCGCACGCGACGGCGACGCGAACGCTTTCGATGAACTCGTCGGAGAGATTTACGACGAGCTTCGGACTATTGCGCGTGGCAAAAGAAGACGCCTCGGCGCCTCAGATACAGTAAACACCACTGCGCTCGTCCACGAGGCGTACGCAAAAATGGCCGGTGCGATTGGACGAGAAGGAGGATCCAGCTTTGTAGACCGCGGCCACTTCTTCCGCATCGCCGCACGCGTGATGCGCGACATCATCGTGGACTACGCACGGGCGCAGACCACCCAGAAGCGAGGCGGACCCAACCCGACACTACGGTTCGGCGCCATGAAGAGTGTTCCCGCAAGACCCGCCGAGACGATCGACCCGTCGGAAATCCTCTCCGTGCACTCAGCGCTGGAGCGATTCAAATCCATAGACGAGGAGTCCGCCCGCGTTACGGAACTTCGATACTTCGCCGGACTGACAACAGAAGAGACAGCCGAAGCACTCGGGATATCTACGGCCACCGTCAAACGGCGCTGGACGGTCGCGAGAGCCTGGCTCTACCGCGAGCTCTCAGACGATCAACCGCTCAGCGCATAGATTCGGAAACCGTTGCGCCGATCCGACTCGCCCGCAATCTTCGGTTGTCTGGGTGGCGCGACTATGTCGTGATACGATGAGAATATCCGGGACAGCAAGACCGTGAATCCTGCTCGATGGGCCCGCCTGACCGAGCTCCTGATAGACTCGCTCGAACTCGCTCCTGCCGCGCGTGAGTCATTCCTGAACACGAGCCTGCCGTCACCACGACGGTACCCTCGACGTCGACCTCAAGAAGGAGGCCGAGGCCTTGATACGTGCCGCTCACGCCGCCGATTTAGTCAACGCATTCGAGTCTCCGATGTCGGGTGTAGTCGCCGAAGCCGCTGCCGCAGAGAATCGTTACGAGCCAACCTCTCCCGGACCATGTCGGCCCATGGAAACCCGTGCGAAGACTCGGGTCCGGAGGCATGGGCGTCGTCTACGCCGCAGAAAGAATCGATGAAAGCTTCAGGCAAACTGCAGCGCTTAAACTGGTCCGCGCCGGCTTCGCCGCCGACTTCCGCGAGCGCTTCGTCCACGAACGCGCCATCCTCGCTGGTCTGGACCATCCCGGCGTAGCCCGACTGCTCGACGGAGGCGTCACCGACGACGGGACTCCTTACATCGCCATGGAGTTGGTCGACGGTGACCCGATCACGGAGTACTGCGAGCGCCACAACCTGAATGTGCGCGATCGTCTCGAACTCTTCCTTACAGGCTGCGACGCCGTAGCGTACGCCCATCACAACTTCGTCGTTCACCGTGACCTCAAACCGAGTCACATGCTGGTCGACGACCGACTCCGGCCGTCACGCGTGAAGTTGCTCGACTTCGGAATTGCCCGATTGATCGAGTCAGACGAGGCCACGCTCACAAGAACAGGTCCCGGCCCCATGACGCCGGCGTATGCGGCACCGGAGCAGTTGCTCGGGAATCCGATCACCACGGCAACCGACGTTTACGCGCTCGGTGTCGTGCTCTATAACCTCTTGACCGGCGTCCTTCCGTATGATCTCGACTCCCTCACCGCATCCCAGACTGAGCGAGTGGTTTGCGACGTAGTCCCGCCACGGCCGTCCGATGTCGTTGAAGAGCGCCGTTCAGGTCGACAACTTCGGGGTGACCTCGACCAGGTTGTACTGAAGGCGCTGGCAAAGGAACCCTCACGACGGTACTCGACGGCGGACGCGCTGGCCGCTGACATTCGGCGTCATCTCGATGGACTTCCGGTCGTCGCCCGGTCGGACTCTATCGGGTATCGTCTCGGTAAATTTGTCAGACGACACCGGTTAGGAGTCGGTGCCGCGTCTCTCGTTCTCGCCGTCCTGATCACGTTGATCACGCTGTTTACAGCAAGCCTGACGAGAGAGCGCAACAGGGCCCAGCTGGCGGCCACCGAGGCGGTGGACCAGGCGGAACGCGCACAGGCGGTGGCCGGCTTCCTCGAACAGATCCTCCGCGCTCCCAATGCCCGATGGTATGTCGCAGTGAAGAACAAGGGCCCGGACACGCCCATCATCGAAGTGCTCAACGAAGCGGCTGCGCGGATCCCGATAGACTTCGCCAACCAGCCGGACCTCCGCGCCGACTTGCACCACATCGTCGGAGACACATACGGTGCCCTCGGTCTCTGGGACAAGGCGGCACAGCACCACCGCATGACGTTCAATCTCCGGGAACGGCTCTACTCACCCCCACATCCCAAGCTCGCCGAGGCACTGTATTACGACAGCTTTACTGATTCTCCCGCTGACGCCCTCTCCAAACTGGCACGAGCAGCCGCGATGCTGAGGCTCCGGAATGAGGGCAACAACTTCCCGTTCATCCTGCAATCGTTGGCCAATTTCAATCTGTACGCCGGTCGATACGCAGACGCCGACTTACTCGCACAGGAGGCCATCGCTTTCATAGAAGAGTCCTTCGTTCCGGATTCAGACGGCCATCGCTACCGAGACGGGCAGCTCGTAATTCACTACGGCATGAGGTCATACCTGAATGCCGAACTGGGCCGTCTGGACGATTCTCATCAGTTCCTCGCCATGGCCGACTCTATTCTCACGAGGCTTCCGCAGGATCCGGCCTATCAGGCTCTGTGGGTCGATGTTGTATGCCTAAAAGGACGCCTGGCAATGCGAGAAGGCGATCTGGAAAAGGCGGAAGAGGCCCTGTCGTCGTGCGTCGGAAAGCTGGCACCAACGCCCATCTCGTCGCCATTCCTCGAGCCCGGACGGGCCACACCCTGTAGCAATGCAACTCCCTCCTGCCTGGCCGCCACACTCGACCTCGTCGCCCTCTACGAGCACACGAACCGCCCCGAAGACGCCACACTGTACCGGACTGAAGCGGAGCGAGCACGGACGATAACCGACTCCCTCCGGACCGTCTTCAAGCAGGCCTTTCGGGACGTGGACCAGGCTGGCGAATGACGTGCCCGCCAGGTGCCGACTTTTCGACCATCGTGATTCACCCTCCACGTACCCACGCACATCCTCGCCCCTCGTTACCGCCACAGAAGCGTTCTCTATAGCGCCGGATTTCGCATCCTCCGTTGCTGCGCTGCAGCAGCATTCCACATAGAATGTATTTTGTTGCCGCAATTGGTCTGGCGGGAACGATGGTGGTCGTCTTCCTGGAGCATCGCGAATCTCGGGCACCGCACAGTGCGCAACCCGAACGGGCCTGATCTCGTGCGCTACCGGGCCGACGCGATCTGCGCCAGTCTCTCCTGAATCTCACGCTCCGAAATCCATCTCCCCCTGTAGCACCACGCCGGCTCTGCGCGTGAGATTCGAAATGTCCGCCAGCGGATCCGCCTCCAGTACCAGCAGATCCGCGCGCTGTCCCGACGCGATGGTTCCAAACGTATCCTCGTTGGCAAAGTACTCGCCGACATTGCGCGTCGCAGAAACGAGGATGTCAAAAGGCGAGAGTCCCGCTTCCACCATACGCACGACCTCTCGATGCACAGAAAAACCCGGCACGCTGAACAGCTGGGGAGCGTCAGTGCCGAATAGAATCTTGACGCCTTCATCCTGCATCACCTTCAGAAGCCGCATCCTCGTATCGATGACACGAGACGCCAGCCTCCGGGTCCGCCTGACTCATGCGCTGCCTGACGTTGGACTCCCACGATTCGCACCGTCGCAGCCGGCATGTACTTCAGCTCCGGGTAACTCGCCATGACCGACAGATCAGCGATCCCCCAGAGCGTCTCCCAGAGCGCCATGGTCGGGACGACATATGCGCCGGCGTCGCGCGTCTTCCGGGCGATGTCTCTCAGGTCGCCGTCCGCCACATCTCGATCGGCCGAGCCCAGGTACGCCGTGTATCCGTCGATATGATCAAACGTCTCCTGTCCCATCTCAAGCGCATGCAGGAGTCCCACGTCCTCGGGAACGTGACCCCCGAAACGCATACCCAGTTCCCTTGCCGTCTCCGCCATCCGATCATAACTCTCGAGCGAAAGACCCGGATGGATCTTGATCAGGTCCCATCCTTCCGCTGCCTGTCGCCTGGCCATTCTTTCCGCCTCTTCGGGGCTCTGAACGGACCTGCCATTGAAACTCGGTCCCGCCAGATACAGGGTCGGCCCGATCGTCTCGCTGCTCAACACCCGGTCCTTCAGCTCAAGCTGACCGTCATATCCCAGCATGCCGCGGACAGTCGTGACTCCGTTCGCAACGTACAGAAAGAGCACGGCGTCAATGAACTCCTGCGATTGGCCTGGCGAGGGGATGTGTCCATGCATTTCAGCAAGGCCTGGCACGACATATCGGCCCCGCCCTTCGATCCGGGTTGCTTCGTCAGGAATCTCCACTTCCTCAACCGGACCAACCGATACGATCCTGTCACCCCTGATCACGATGGTATGGTCTCGCTGCACCGCGTCCGAATCCATCGAAATGACAGTCGCACCCACGATCGCCACGACCGACGAATCATCGTCGGTTGCCGGTGATTGCTGCCCGAAGCAGGACAGGCAGACACTCGTCATCAAGAGCAGCACAAGAATCCGCGGCATACCTTTCCTCCACGCGATTAGTTTTACAGTCGGACCGGTCCAAACTTCGGACGCGATTCTGTTGGATAAGATCGTGTTTCCGTTTCAAGAACGCACGTTAGCGGGAACGACTTCCGGCTCCTGGGCGTGCTGATCGAGCGCGCGCAAAACGATCTCTCGATGCGATGAAGATAGCCCTTGCACAGATCAACCCGACCGTCGGCGACGTCGATGGCAACGTGTCGCGGATGCTGGAACATGCCGGACGGGCCGCAGGCCTTGGCGCTGATCTGGTCGTCTATCCGGAGTTATCGATCTGCGGCTATCCGGCTCTTGATCTGCTCGAAAACGACTCATTCATTGACTCCTGCAGCGATGCTGTTGACCGTTTCGCGGCGAATCTGCCCGCAGGCCTTGCCGCCATCGTGGGATCGCCCGTTCGGAATTCTGACGACGTCGGAAAACGCCTGTTCAATGCAGCAATTCTTGTCGAGGGCGGATCACGTGTCGCAGAGGTGCATAAATCGCTGCTGCCCACCTACGACGTCTTCGACGAATACCGCTACTTCGAGCCGACACATCACCTCCAACTCGTCGAATGGCGCGGCCTACAACTCGGACTGCATATCTGCGAAGACATGTGGAATAACGAGGAGCAGGCCGACTATCATCTTTACCGAACGAACCCGATCGACAGGCTTGCGGAGATGGGAGCCGATCTCTTCGTCAACATCAGTGCGTCACCATTTTCGGTCGGGAAGCACGAGCGCAGGAACGAAGTCGTCGAAGAAATCTGCATTGAGCACGGGATCCCGTTCGTGCTCGTCAATCAGGTCGGGGCAAATACAGAGGTCGTCTTTGATGGCGACAGCCGCGTGCACAATGACCGGGGCGAACTGGTCGTGTGCGCCGCCTCCTTTCGGGAAGACCTCGTGATCTGGGACACGGAGGCAGAACCCTCGCCCTGTTCGGTCGCGCTGACGGAGGCTGAGCAACTGCACGACGCACTGACGCTCGGTATTGCCGACTATTTTTTCAAGACCGGTGCGTTCAACAAGACATTGATTGGTCTTTCCGGGGGGATTGACTCGGCTGTTACCTGCGCACTCGCTGTTGCAGCTCTCGGACCCGAGAATGTGGTCGGGATTACCATGCCGTCGGCCTATTCGTCCGCGGGATCCGTGACTGACTCCGAAACACTCGCTTCCAATCTCGGAATCGAGTTCCATAATATCGGCATCGGGCCTGCCGTATCGGCTTTCGACGAGATGCTCGAGTCCGTCTTCGCTGAGACGAGCGCCGACGTCGCGGAAGAGAACATCCAGGCGCGCTCGCGGGGCGTCACGCTCATGGCCGTGTCAAACAAGTTCGGATATCTACTCCTGTCGACCGGCAACAAGAGCGAAATGTCCGTCGGATACGCCACGCTGTACGGGGACATGAACGGCGGACTCGCGGTCCTTGCCGACGTATACAAGACGCAGGTCTACGAAGTCGCCGAATACATTAACGAACGCGCTGGACGTGAACTCATTCCGAGAAGCACGATCGAGAAGCCGCCGTCTGCCGAGCTTCGGCCGGATCAACAAGACAGCGATTCGTTACCCGACTATGCCGTGCTCGACCGCATCCTCGAGTTATACGTCGAGGACCAGCAGGAGCTGGACGAGATTGTGGAGTCGACTTCATTTGACGAACCGCTTGTAAGAAGCATCCTGGATATGGTCGATCGCAACGAATACAAGCGGCGGCAGGCAGCACCCGGAATACGCGTAAGCACGAAAGCGTTCGGAATGGGAAGGCGAGTGCCGATCGTGATGCGTTGGAACCGGGACGTGGCGAAGAAGAACAAATCAGGAAAGACGGACGCATGATCACCTACGTGTCGGGAAAACTTGTTTCGAAGAAGGCCACCGAAGTGGTTATCGACGTTCAGGGAATCGGGTATGAGATCCGCATTCCGACTTCGACGTACGAGAAACTTCCCGACGCAGGCAAGCAGGCCATCCTGCATACACATCACTATGTTCGGGAGGATGCGATCCTGCTGTACGGTTTTGCTGATGTCGATCAGCGGTCGATTTTCGAGGCCATGCTGAGTGTGTCGGGCGTCGGTCCGAAACTCGCGCTCGCGGCACTGTCCGCATTTCCGCCCGCGGACCTTCAAGAACATGTCGTCCGCGGCGATGTCGGCGTCCTGACCGGAATACCCGGTGTGGGTCGCAAGACGGCAGAGCGGCTGGTGGTGGAGCTTAAAGACAAGTTCGCGCGAGTGGAATTGAACGTGCCGGCGGGGGGCGTCGCCGGAGCAGCAAGTTCATTGCGGGCCGACGCGCTCGCAGCTCTGGAAGCACTCGGGTTGTCGCGGGCAGGAGCGGAGCGAAGTATCAGCCGTGCGCTGAAAGATCACCCGGGCATCAACTCGGTCGAGGAGTTGGTACGACACGCCCTTCAGGCGGGGTAGTCGCAAGTCGAGGTGTTGGTGCGAACCGCAGTGAAGCTGGCCGGGCGACGGGGTGTGCCTGAACGTCTCAGATTGCTTCGGTCGCCTGGGCTCCCTCGCAACGACGTTGACGTCATGGCGAATCGCAGTGAGCAATCCCATTACCCTGTCATTGCGAACGAAGTGAAGCAATCCGGGCGGTGGGATTTGCCTGAACGCCTCAGATTGCTTCGGTCGCCTGGGCAGTTTCTACCCCGTCGTTGCGAACCGCAGTGAGCAATCCGGGCGGTGGGATTTGCCTGAACGCCTCAGATTGCTTCGGTCGCCTGGGCACCGTTCGTCATGACCGCTGGCGTCATTGCGAACGAAGTGAAGCAATCCGGGCGGCGGGGTGCCGCCTGAACGTCTCAGATTGCTTCGGTCGCCGGGGCTCCCTCGCAACGACGTTGACGTCATGGCGAACCGCAGTGAGCAATCCCATTACCCTGTCATTGCGAACGAAGTGAAGCAATCCGGGCGGCGGGGTGCCGCCTGAACGTCTCAGATTGCTTCGGTCGCCTGAGCTCCCTCGCAACGACGTTGGCGTCGTTGCGAACCGCAGCGAAGCAATCCGGGCGGTCGGGATGCCGCCTGAACGTCTCAGATTGCTTCGGTCGCCTGGGCTCCCTCGCAACAACGTCTGGCGCCATGGCCCGACTAGAGCAGACCCGCATCCCGCGCGGCTTTGTCGAGCTTCTCCTTCTGCTCCTTCGTCAGTTTCTTCGGCACCTCAACATCCACCTCTACGAACATGTCACCTGTCCGTGTCTCCGTCTCGATTCCCTGGCCTCCCAGCCGAAGTCGCTCGCCCGGCTGCGTACCCGCCGGAATCTGCACCTTGATCGTCTTCCCGTATGCGTTGGCAACCTCCAGCGAAGTGCCCAGCATTGCTTCAAAGACATTGATGCGTACGTGCGCCAGCACGTCATCACCGTCCCGGCGCAACTCCGCATGTGGCTCAATAAGGAAAGAGACATAGAGATCTCCGCGCCTGTTACCGGGCCCGCGCTGACCCCTGCCCTTGAGCCGAATCTTGAACCCCTGCCGCACGCCCTTCGGTATGTTGATCCGCACGCGTTCACCGGACGGAAGGGTTACTTCCGTTCTTCCACCACGCAACGCACGATCAAAACTAATCCGGAGCGTCGTCTCGGAATCCAGTCGGGATGATCGTCCCCGACGGCACCCGTCGGCTCCGGCGCCCCGCCACTAAAGAACCTGTCGAATATTCCCCCGAAATCGCCGAACGCATCCGGCCCCGGTCCACCAGAACCGGGCTGTCCGGGCCCGCCGTCAAAACGTACATACGTGCCATCCGGCGAGCGATAGAAACGACCGCCGCCTGATGTAGCAAACCCGTCGCCGTACCCGAGCGGGTTCTTCCGGCGCTTGTCGTACTCCTTCCGCTTCTTAGAGTCCGAAAGCACCTCGTTCGCCTCCTGGACTTCTTTGAAGCGGTCCTCCGAGGCTTTGTCGCCCGGATTCCTGTCGGGATGGTACTTCTGAGCGAGCTTCCGATACGCCTTTTTTATCTCGGCCGCCCCATCCGACTCGCTCACACCGAGTATTTTGTAGTAATCCTTATGTTCGGGCATCGCTCTGCGAGACCGCTGCAACGGGAAGTCTTTTAGCTCCGGTCGGCCGTTCTGTCACCGGATGCCGGGCATTTCTTCCGGTTCGAGTCCGTTGCGGCGGCATATGTCTTCGTTTCCTTTCTATTAAGTGTGAACGCACAATCCGTGCCAGAGGATGCGCACGCGACCAAATGTACAACCATAGATTCAACCGGATTCTGATTGCGAATCGTGGCGAGATCGCACTTCGCATTGCACGAACCTGTAAGGAGCTCGGCATCCAGACCGTAGCAGTCTACAGCACTCCCGATCGTTCCGCGCCCCACGTACGCTACTGCGACGAGGCCTACGAGATCGGCCCGGCCCCGTCACGCGAATCCTACCTGCGCCAGGAAGCGATCGTCGATCTCGCCCGCCAGACCGATTCTGACGCCATCCACCCGGGCTATGGCTTCCTCGCCGAGAACGCCGCTTTCGCCGACATGTGCGCCGAGAACGGGATCTGTTTCATCGGCCCCCCGCCATCCGCCATCCGGTCAATGGGCGACAAGACCGCCGCCCGCAAGATGATGGAGGCGGCGGGAGTGCCGGTCGTGCCCGGCACGGTCGAACCTGTCGAAACCGCTGGCGCGGCAGCGACCATTGCGGCAGAAATCGGCTACCCCGTCCTGCTCAAAGCGGCCGCCGGCGGCGGCGGTAAAGGCATGCGCGTCGTCCGAAGCGAATCGGAACTCGAGAAAGCACTCGCCTCGGCACAGTCCGAAGCTCAGTCAGCATTTGGTGACGGAAGGGTCTTTCTCGAGAAACTCATTCAGAAGCCGCGCCACATCGAATTTCAAATACTCGCTGACGCACACGGTAACATCATCCATCTGTTCGAGCGTGAGTGCTCGATTCAGCGACGGCATCAGAAAGTCATCGAGGAAGCGCCGTCCCCGATCATGACGGAAGCGCTGCGCGAGCGCATGGGAAAAGCCGCCGTCGAAGCGGCACGCTCATGCGGCTACGTCAATGCCGGCACCGTCGAGTTCCTCGTTGACAGTGATCTGAACTACTACTTCATGGAAATGAACACGCGGCTCCAGGTTGAACACCCGGTCACGGAGTGGATCACCGGACTGGACCTCGTCGCCGAGCAGATTCGCATCGCCGAAGGCGGGTCACTCACCGTCACACAGGACGATCTTCACCTACGGGGACATGCTGTCGAGAGTCGGATCTATGCCGAGGACCCCGCGAACGGTTTCCTGCCAGACTCGGGGACGTTGCTGAGGCACCGACCCCCGGAGGGACCTTTCGTACGCGTGGACGCGGGCGTTGAGGAGGGTGGCAAAGTCGAAATTCACTACGACCCGATGATCTCGAAGCTCACCGCATGGGGCCGGACGCGTATCGAGGCCATCAACCGCATGGACCGCGCGCTCTCAGCCTATGCTATCGACGGAGTCCGCACTACGATTCCGTTCTGTCAGTTTGTAATGCGCAACGAGGCCTATCGGAAGGGCGACATAAGCACGCAGTTTATCGAACAGCATTTCGAGCCCTCCGCGCTGCCGCAACTGGACGACAGAGAGTTTGCCGCAGGATCCATTGCGGCCGCCCTGTCAACCCGGATCAACTCGAACCACCGGCAGCAGGATGCCGGCGAGCCAACTCATGCTTCGCCGGGATGGAAGAATCGCAAGGAGTTCCGCTAGCGCAGTAACAGCAAGCGGTCCACAGCACACGTCGACGACGCCGACACCTAGTACCGGGACTCCAGTACCTCCAGCCCCTGACTCGCGAGGTATTCGGCTACGCACGACACGGCCTGATTCAACCCCCGCGTGCTGAGCGGCTTCCCGAACTTTGTAATGCCGATCAGGATGTCTTCTCCCTTAGGTCGGGCCTCGATGAGAACGTTCTGATGAAGATCGTCCTCTTCGACCATGGCCAGAAAGATCATGGCCAAGCCGTCGAGCGAACGATACGCGTCAGTGAGCACGATCGTAGCCCCCTCCCGCACATAGGCCTCCTTTTCGAAACGAGCAACCGTTGAAAGGTCACCTCTCATAAGGGCGTGTTGCATTTCTGTCTTCTCCTGTCGTCCGGGAATCGCGCGCGGATCCGCAGTCTTGCAAAAGAGAGCGTGATAGATCGGTCTATCCTGGTCCAGCCATCGCCGCGCCCACCGGGTCTCCAACATTTCCGTCGGTGGCTCACCGACCTCTTCCCTGAACAAACCGGTCGCGGCCACACTCTTGCGAGCAAACTCAAAGTACTCCAGATGATCCGTCGTGAGCGACAATACACCGTCCGTGGTCAATCTCGACGCAAGGAGTGTCAGAAACGCGGACGACAGGAGGCGCCGCGGCGCGTGTCGTCTGCGTGGCCACGGATCAGGAAAGAGAACATAGGCCCGATGCAAACCGGCCGCGGCCACCATGTTTCGCACGACATACCGCGCATCGCCACCGTACAACCGAATGTTCTCGAACGACCCTCGACGAATCCGTTTCCGGGCCCGCACGACCGACGAGGGTGACGTATCCGCCCCGAGAATATTCCAATCCTGAAATCGCTCCGCCAGGTGCGTCAGGAACTCGCCGTTTCCAAACCCGACCTCAAGGACCAGAGGCCCCTCCCGGCCAAACAACCGAACGGGATCAAGTGGGGTCTCGACGTCTGACGGACGGATTACTATGGACACAGCGGCTTGAGCAAGGAATCAGGCGTTTTCAGGCGCCCGCATCAGCCGGAAGGCTTCGACTGCCCATCTCCCGATCCAGCATGAAAAGACCGGAACCGGAATCGCCTACCAACTTGAGGCTGTCGATGGCTGCACGAGCATTCTCCTCCTCTTCCACCTGCTCATCAATAAACCACTGCAGCAATGTCTGCAAAGGATAGTCGGTCTCCTTTACCGCAAGTGCATACAGCTTGTGAATGCGATTAGTGATGTATTGCTCATGGCTGAGCACGGCCTCGAACGCTTCCGTCGGCGTCTTGAATTTCGTCGCCGGTTTCTCAATCTGCTTCAGCTCAACTTCCGCGTCCCGCTGAATCATGAAATCGAACAGCTTCATGGCGTGAACCGTCTCTTCCTGCCACTGAATGCGTAACCAGGAAGCAAAACCCGGCAAATTCATCTGGTCCATACGGGCCGACATCGCCAGGTAAATGTAGGCTGACTCGAACTCCGCCTGTATTTGTTCATTTATGGCTTCAACAATAGCTTTCTTCATCTGTCCCTTTCTCTCCTGTTTCTCTGTTTTCGGCGCGACAATCCATAGAGCCTGCACGGCCACCTGCGTATACTGTGTAATACCTGGCGACCACACAGGTTGCTGCCGGCTGGTCCGCCTTCCGGGAATTCTAGGTTCATTCAAGATACTATGACCCTTCTATACCATACGGCGTGCGCCGCCACATTGGCCGTAGCTACGCTGGGATTCTCGTCGTGCCAGTCCGGAACGGATTCGGCACCCGACTCAACCACGACCGAAACGGTCTTCTTTCCAGTTGTACAGGACGGAATGTGGGGCTTCATCGATGTGTCAGGCCAGGTTGTCGTCCAACCCCGGTTTGAGCGGGCCTGGCCGTTTTCGGAAAAGCGTGCGCTCGTCCAGTCCGGCGACCGCTACGGGTATATCGATCCCACCGGCGCACTCGTCATTCCCGCAGAGTTCACTGATGCCTGGTTCTTTTCGGGCGGATTGGCCCCGGTTGAAAAGGATGGCCAGTGGGTGTACATCGATGCGACCGGACGTACCGCCGTCGAACCCGCGTTTCGCATCGAGGCTTCTTTCCTGGAGCAAAACGGGAAGCCTGAACCGAGACTCGGCAGAACTCGAGTCGGCGACGTTTACGGCTACTCGAATCCATCCGGTGATGTCGTCATCGAACCTCAGTACAATCAGGCCTGGAATTTCGTGGAGGGCATGGCGCGCGTGCGCGTCGATGGTCGCTGGGGATTCATTCGCCCCGACGGAAGCGTGGCGATCGAACCCCGGTTTGATGTAGCCTGGGACTTCTCGCACGGTCTCGCATTGGTCGGGATCGATGGAAAGTATGGCTATATCGACCCGTCGGGGTCATACGTCTGGGAGCCTACCAGCTGAGCGACGCCTCTCTCGCTCCGCCAGGCCGCGACAGAATCAAAAGCGCCTGACGTCCGGTATACCTGCGCAGGACCGTGCTTCGGTGCGATCCGGACGTACGCCATAACTCCTCAGTATTTACCGGGACCGAATGCCGAATCCTCGCATCCTCTGGGCGGACGACGAGATCGATCTGCTGAAGCCGCACATCCTTTTTCTTGAGTCGAAGGGCTACGAAGTTACCAGCGTAACCAATGGCTCGGATGCGATCGAAAAGGTGCGCGACGAGCAGTTTGAGTTGGTCCTTCTGGACGAACAGATGCCGGGCATCGGAGGTCTCCAGACTCTCGCCGAAATCAACCGGATTGCCCCCGAGGTCCCGGTCGTGATGATCACGAAAAGCGAGGAGGAGCGCATTATGGAAGAAGCTCTCGGTCGCCAGATCAGCGACTACCTCACCAAGCCGGTAAACCCGAGCCAGGTCCTGCTCACGTGTAAACGAATCCTCGACCGCCAACGCCTGCGCAGCGAACAGGCGACGCAGACTTACCTGCAAGCCTTCAACGAGATTACCCAGGCACTGGCGGCTCCACTGACCTCGACCGAGTGGACCGAACTGTATAATCGTATGGTCCGCTTTGATCTTGAGATTGAAGAGGACGAGGGGACCCGACAGATCCTCGAGGATCAGTATCGAGAGGCGAACCGGGTCTTCGGCGGTTATGTGGAGAACAACTATGAACGCTGGGTTGCCGGGGCGCCGCCAGCATCCGGTGGCGACCGTCCGATCCTTTCCCACGAGGTGGTCGAGTCAGCCGTCATACCACATCTCACATCAAAGCGGCCGGTCGTCTTCTTCGTAATCGACTGCATGCGATACGATCAGTGGCTGATGTTCGAGAAGCTGCTGCATCCCCTCTTTGAACTGGAACAGAAGTTTCATTTTTCCCTGTTGCCCACAGCAACACCTTACTCACGGAATTCAATCTTCAGCGGACTGCTGCCACGTGACCTGGCCCGCAAGTATCCAAAGGTGTGGGCGGACGGTGAAGAAGATGAGCATAGCCGCAACAGAAACGAAGAGCCGTTTCTCAGAGACCAACTGAAGAGAAAGGGTGTGACCTGCCGGCTCCGATACGACAAACTCGTTGGCACCAATGACGGTCGCGATTTTGCCACCAACGTGCATGACCTGCTGCAGCATGACTTGAGCGCCGTCGTGGTCAACTTCGTAGATATTCTCGCGCACTCTCGCTCCGATTCCGCCGTACTCAAAGAGATCGCACCGGACGAGCGGGCGTATCGTGCGCTCACCAGAACCTGGTTCGAACACTCCTGGCTCTTTCAGGCTTTCCGGGATCTGGCTGCCGCCGACTGTACCGTGGTCGTCACGACAGATCACGGAGCGATCCGAAGTTTACACGCGGCAAAAGTGATCGGGGATCGCCACACGTCGACGGCACTGCGGTACAAGTATGGCCGCAATCTGAAGTGCGACGCGCGCCATGCCATCTTCGTCAAGGACCCCGAGGCCTACGGACTGCCAAGTACGGGCATAAACTCGAATTTCATCATCGCCAAGGAAGACTACTACTTCGTGTATCCGACGAACTACAACCAGTATCTGAACAAATACCGGGACACGATGCAGCATGGTGGAGCGTCGATGGAAGAGATGATCTTGCCGATCATTACGATGACCCCCAGACGCAGGACGGCCTGAGCGCAGCCAGTCGATACCACGCCGATGACCGATACGCTTCCGGCGGAAACGACCTCGCCGATAGATACGCTTGAGGTGGGTCGCCGCCTCGCAGGCCGGCTCAAGCCGGGACAAGTTGTTGCGCTGTATGGTGATCTCGGTTCCGGAAAGACTCACCTCGCGAAAGGAATATGCGCCGGACTGGGCCTGGATCCGGATCACGTCACAAGTCCGACCTTCGCGCTGATCAACGAGTATGTCGGAAAGAAGTGGACGGTCTATCACTTCGACACCTACCGCCTCAAGAGTCTCGACGAGTTCCTGGCCCTTGGTTACGAGGAGTACTTCGAGGGCGACGGCGTCTGCCTCATCGAATGGCCGGAAGTCGTCGAGTCCGTTCTTCCGGACGATGCAATTCGTATTCGCCTGAGTCATCGAACTGGCGATCGACGATATATCGAGTTCACTAGTCCGAGCGTGCACGGTTGAACACTCCCGACACCAAAAGGGCATACGACTATCTGCTTGGACTGCCGCGCTTCGCCCTGGAGGGTAGTGCCGCATACAAACCCGGGCTGGAGCGCATGCGCGCGCTCCTGACGACGGCCGACCATCCGCATCGCCGGTATCCCTCTGTTCATGTCGCCGGCACCAACGGCAAGGGGTCTGTGGCGTCTATGGCTGCTTCGATGCTGACCGCGGCGGGTAAGCAAGTCGGACTGCACACGTCTCCACACTTGCACTCGCTGGAGGAGCGCATGCGGATCAATGGGGCGCCGGCATCCCCCGATTGGGTCGCGGGCGCCGTCGGTCGTTTCAGAGAATCACTGGAAGATGTCGGGGCGAGCTTCTTTGAGGCCACCGTTCTACTCAGTTTCCTTTACTTCGCAGAGTTCGGAGTCGACATCGGTGTCGTCGAGGTAGGTCTGGGAGGTCGCTACGACGCGACAAATGTGATTCGGCCCGAGGTATCCGTGATCACCGACATCAGCCTGGAGCACACCGATATTCTGGGCAGTACGCTGCCAGAAATTGCGGCGGAGAAAGCGGGGATCATCAAGGCGGGCATCCCGGCCCTCACGATCGCGAAGGGTGCCGCTTTCGACACCATAGCCGAAGCTGCGCGCGCCGTCGGGTCAAGCATCGAGAACGTGCGCAGGAGTTGTTCCGTCAGGAGCGTCGATGTCCGCTTGACCGAAACGCGGATTGAACTCGAAACACCGGAACGTCGCTACGACGATCTGGAGATTGGTCTTCCCGGTCAACACCAGATCTGGAACGCCGCCATCGCTGTTCGAATCGTGGAGTTGCTGTCGCGTGATCCAGAGATTGATGTCTCCGAGGACGCTATCCGATCTGGTCTCGTAAACGTCAGCCGGAACGCAGGATTTATGGGTCGCCTTTCGACACTCAGTCGTCAACCTTTGATCGTGGCCGACGTGGCACACAACACCCAGGGTCTCGACGCCGTGTTGAAACACATCGCGGCACATTCATCGGGACGGCTCCATGTCGCTATCGGCCTCATGAATGACAAGGACGCCGAGGGCATTGCCAGATCGCTTGTTGCCAGCGGCGCGAGTGTTTCCGTCGTTCCCATTGACGCCGATCGCGCTATTGATCCAGCCAGGTTCGCGTCATTGCTTAAGCGGAGCGGATTACGCGTCGATATTCAGGGAAGCGTATCACACGTGCTTGATCGGTTTCGACAAACTGCTGATGCGCACGACGTACTGCTCCTGACCGGCTCTCACCATATTGCCGCCTCGGCCCTGGAGGCCGTCAGAACCAGTGATTGAAACCCCGAAATTTCGGTTGCGTATATAGAATGCCGCCCGCTCAAGTCCGTCGACCGACGGTAGGCGAGCTCTCTCGCGGCACTCCTCCGCAAACTCCGCTTCTCGCGCCACAGCGGGAAGAGTGTTGTTTTTTCTACTTATTGCGCTATCTTGCGGCGTAGAACACTTCGCTTGCAGGCCTCGCGCACGCGGCAGAACACGAATTTTTCAGTCTGTCGCACCTTCCGCAAGTTTGCACTCCTTGTCAGTCTCGCGCCTTCGACGAGAAGAGACTTACCCTCCGACTTCAATCGTAGAGTGGATCGTCACGATCGATCCCTGCTAACGTTCGCATTGAACACCCTCCCCGACCAGAACGACCTGTATACCTGCACGAGACGGTGCGAAGGCACCTGACGCAGAGCTCGTCCTTCCGGCAACTCATCGCATGCTATGAAAATCTCCGACCTGCAAGACCAGAAACTCCCCGACCTTCGAGACAAGGCCCGCAAGATGGGACTCGCCGGCTTCTCAACCATGAAGAAGCAGGACTTGATATACAAGATTCTCGAGACCCACGCAGAGCGCGCCGCCGATGGTTCCACGCGGCCGCCACGCGACGCAAGTGACTCGGATGACGGCAAGCGAGCAAAACAATCGCAGGGCTCGTCTTCTTCGACACCAGATCGGGAGAACGCTGACCGGGAGTCTGACACGCGCCAACGCAATAGTGAGAGGCCGGGCAAAAGCACACGTCTGGAAAAGGTCGAGATCCCCGAGCGGCCGTCAAGAGACGACGATGCGGACGCGTCGCAAGATCAGGGGAAAGAAGACGACCGCGGACCCGGAAAAGATGATCGCGGTGACAACGACCGCGGTGCACGTGATTCACAATCGCGGGGAGACCGCCAGGGACGCGATGACCGCGATCGTGGAGGACGTAATCGTGATGACCGTGGCGGACGCGGAGAACGAGACCGTGGTGACCGAGGCGGACGCGATGGTGGCAACCGCGATGACCGTCCGCGCGACAGAAGTGACGGGGGTGACCGGGGTGACCGGGTGACCGGGCAACCGCGGAGAACGAAACCGTGATGACCGTGGCGGACGCGATGGTGGCAACCGCGATGACCGTGGCGGACGCGGAGATCGAAACCGTGATGACCGCGGCGGACGCGACGGTGGCAACCGCGACGACCGTCCGCGCGACAGAAGTGACGGGGGTGACCGGGGCGGACGCGGTGACCGAGACAAGGGTCGTGACAGGAATGAGCGCAGCGACAGGGGTGATCGGAACGATCGCGGCGGTCGCGGTGAACGCAGCGGGAGCGAACGTGGCGGGAACGAACGTAGCGGGAACGTACGCGGCGGCAACGAACGCGGCGGCAGTGATCGTGGCGGCAGAAATCGCCGTCGTGACGGCAGACGAGGCAAGGACAACCGCCGTGGAGGACGCGAGAACGAGGAGCGTCGCAAGAAGGTGTACGAGGGTCGCCCCGAGTACATGGCTCAGCACGATCCCAGCAAGACGGACCTCGACGGCATGATCCGGAAGATCGGCGTGCTCGAAATACTTCCCGACGGATACGGCTTTCTCCGATCAGCGGAATACAACTACTTGCCGAGCCCCGACGACATCTACGTTTCGCCATCGCAAATCAAGCGATTCAGCTTGAAGCTTGGCGATACAGTCGACGGTGAAGTTCGTCCCCCGAAGGAAGGAGAACGATTCTTCGCGCTGATACAGGTTAACACGGTGAACGGACGAACACCTGCCGAGCTGGAAGACCGTCCGTTGTTCGATTATCTCACACCGCTCTACCCTGAAAAACATCTCAAGCTTGAGACGAAATCGACCGAGTACAGCTCGCGAATCCTGGACCTCTTCAACCCCATCGGGATGGGACAACGTGGCCTCATTGTCGCGCAACCGAAGACAGGAAAGACGATCCTTCTGCAGAAGCTTGCGAATGCGATCCACGAGAATCATCCCGATGTGTATTTGATGATTCTGCTGGTCGATGAGCGACCGGAAGAGGTCACTGACATGGAACGCAACGTGAGCGCGGCGGAAGTCATTTCGTCGACGTTCGATCAGGATCCCGAACGGCACGTCCAGGTCGCCGATATCGTTCTCGAAAAGGCGAAGCGACTTGTCGAAGCCGGACAGGATGTCGTAATCCTGCTCGACTCGATTACTCGACTCGCGCGTGCGCACAACGCAATCACGACAAACAGTGGCAAGACTTTGTCCGGTGGTATCGAGGCGGGCGCACTGCGTGGCCCTAAGCGTTTCTTTGGAGCCGCCCGTAATGTAGAAGAGGGTGGTTCGCTTACGATTATCGGAACCGCACTCATCGATACGGGCAGCCGAATGGATGAGGTTATCTTCGAGGAGTTCAAAGGAACGGGTAACTCCGAACTTGTCCTTGATCGTGGTTTGTCCGACCGGCGAATCTTCCCGGCCATCAACGTGATCAAATCCGGAACACGTCGCGAAGAGCTCCTTATCCCCGAAGCCAAACTTCAGCGGATCTGGATTCTCAGGAAACTGCTTGCCGACATGGATGCCCTGCAGGCCATGTCCTTCCTCCTCGACAAGATGCGAGGAACGCGGGACAATGATGAATTCCTTATCACCATGAACTCGTAGTGCTGTCGGACCAGCGCTAGAGAGAGGCCCATCGTTATTTCAACGACGGGCCTCTTTGCGTATAGAGCCAGACGAATTCGCCGGACTATGGACGTTCTTCCCTCAGTTACGTGCGTGATGTTCGATATGGACGGCGTACTCGTCGACGTCTCGCGATCGTACCGTTCGGCTGTTGTGCAGACCGCCGAGCACTTTACCGGTCAGGTTGTCGAGCCGCACGTGATACAGGACTTCAAGAACCGCGGTGGTTTCAACGATGATTGGCAACTGACGCGCGCGATAGTTCGGGAAGCAGGCGTTGAGGTTCACCTCGACGACGTCGTACGCGAGTTTCAGATGCGATATCGCGGATCGTCGTGGAATGGACTGATCACCGACGAGACCCCGCTGGTACCGGATTCGCTCCTCGAAGGCCTCACGAGCAAGGGCATCGACATCGGCGTCGTAACCGGGCGTCCCGCTGAGGAAGCCCTGTGGACGATCGAACACTTCGGGTGGTCGCGCTTCTTCAAAGTCGTCATCGCGCGAGAGCAGCAGGGGAAAAGACCCAAACCCGACGGTTATCCACTTACCAGAGCACTGGAGCGACTACGGGAATCTTCCAGGGATCATCTACCCGGAGAATCGGCCTACGTCGGTGACACTATCGACGACATGCAGGCCGCAACCAACGCCGGGGTCATACCCGTGGGGTTCGTTCCCCCCTATCTGGAGACCGTCGCGCATGGCGACCTGCTCCGCAGCCATGGCGCGCGATTCGTCGTCTCCAGCCACGAGGCGCTGGCTCGACTGGTCGGATTGGTGTAGCTGCCCGGGCCTCGGAATCTATCAGGTCGACGCAGCAGCCGTCTCGGCCGTCGGCTCCGGCAGGAAATAGTGGACCATGAATGCCATGACGACGATGGATGCGGTGGCCATCATGGTATTACTGATGTAGCCGTAGCTCGTGTAAGCCACACCGGCCAGCGCGGACCCCAGTCCCATACCGACCTGACCCACCGCAATTGCGAGGCTCATCAACATGCCCCGGCGCTCGTCGGGGACCAGTGCCGTCATCAGTGACTGAAGCGGACTGATCCGGAGTGCGAACATCACCATGGCCATCGCGAAGAGAATGTAGGCGGTCCAGATTCCCTGGATGGCATAGGTGGTCACAACCATAACGATGCCCAGACCGATACACGAAGCGATGATCAATGGCTTGCGACCGAGGCGGTCGGACAGCCGGCCGGCTATCGGACTGCTCACCACGTTTGCCAGACCACCGACGAAGAAGAGTGACGCAATGTCGGTCCCGCTAACGCCCACGACCGTCTCGAGCCACGTCGGGAGATAGATCACGAATAGCCCGAGACTGAAGAACATCAACAGATAGACGATCGACACCGCACGAACGGCATCGGTAGCCATGAGCAGCCGGTACTTTGCGATCGAGCTTCGGATGCCCAGTCGCCCCTCGTCTCGGCGCACATCCGGCTGCGGCAGAAAGAGCCACACCAGCAGCGTCGCGATCGCCATCGTCACAGCGAACATCAGGAACGGCCACCTGAATCCGAACTGATCGGCGAGGAGTTTTCCGACAGGTATCCCGAGAATTTGACCGACAGCCATTCCGCTCATCACCCAGCCATTTGCCCACCCTCTTCTCTCGTACGGAAAGAAGTCGCCGACAAAGGCCACCGCGCCACCACTCAGGGCTCCACCCGCAGCACCGGCGAGGGCACGCACAGCCACGAAGGAAACGTACGTATCGACCATCCCGTGAAGCGCGAGCGCAGCACTCATGGACCCGCATCCAATCAACAGGATCCGACGCCGGCCGACCTTGTCAGAAATCGGACCGATGATCAGCGCGACAATTCCGAGCGTGACCGTGTAGGACGTGATCAAGAGACCCTGCAGGGCCTCACCAATACCGAGGGCCTCACTGATCTCAGGAAGAATCGGGGCAACGATGATCACCTGCGCGCTGGCAGAGAACATCATCAGCCAGAGTGCCGCCAGAATGAGAAAAGCGTTCGTGGGAAGCCGGGACACACGGCAGACCGTCAAGTGAAGTGCGAACGGACGTCAACCTGTCGGCGGATGACAATGTTTCTCGCACGTGGGCGTCCTGACGTGGGTCGATGGGTTTAGCGCCCCCGCAGCACTCCCCTTGCATCGTCACGCCACTCTCAATGCGCTTCAGGGAAGCCCTGAACACGGGGCCGATTCGGGTGGGGTCTCAGACGATCTCCCCGGAGATGGTGAGGACTCCGGCGGCGGGCCGACCACGCACGGCGCTTTCCGTCCAAAACACGAACACCCCGAACACTGATACCGAGGTCGAATTCGATGATGAGCTGCGAGCGGTTTCTCCCGCTTCAATTTGATCACTCGAGTCCGCACTTCTGCTCCTACATCGCGCACCCACCCTGCGTATCTTGGCGGTCAATCCCGACCCTTGCCACTCACTTCAGCCTCGCGACGGCACAAACTCCCTACGGATGGATTTTCAATGGCGCCTCCGCCAACCCGATAACCCCGACCTGGTCCCGCAGCTTAGCGCCCAGCTGAACGACATCCCCCTGCCCCTGGCCCGTGCTCTCGTTCTTCGAGGCATCGATTCCTACGAAAAGGCCCGCCACTTCTTTCGGCCTTCGTCTGCAGACATCCTCGATCCCTTTCTGATGAAAGACATGAGCAAGGCGGTTGACCGCGTTGTTCGTGCGATTCAGAGTAGCGAACGCGTGATGGTGTATGGGGATTATGACGTCGACGGCACGACGGCCACGGCCCTTATGACGGCATTCCTGCGGCAACGCGGTGTGGATGTAAGCTACTTCGTGCCACATCGCGTCGACCACGGATACGGGTTGAGTGCCGCCGGAATCGACATGGCCCGCGAGCGTCGCGCCTCACTCATTATCGCACTTGACTGTGGCATCACCGCGTTTGAGGAAGCGGTGTACGCGAAATCGCTCGGTATCGATCTTATCATTTGCGACCACCATACGGTCAAGAACGAGGTGCCGGAGGCGGTCGCCGTACTCGATCCCAAGCGTCCGGATTGTAACTATCCCTTCGACGAACTGTCCGGCTGCGGCATCGGATTCAAGCTTGCCCAGGCAACTTCGGCGACACTCGGCGAAGCCGAAGAGGAGGCGCGTGGCTTCCTCGACCTCGTTGCCGTGTCCATCGCCAGTGACATCGTGCCTATCGACGGTGAGAACAGAATCCTGATGAGGGAAGGGCTGCACAAGTTGCACACGAACCCAACGACCGGTTTTCGCGCTCTTGCACGACACGCGGGCGCTGATCTTTCAACGTGTTCGACATCCCAGATCCTTTTCGCCCTCGGACCACGAATCAACGCCGCAGGCCGTCTGGGCGACGCCGGCCGTGCTGTTGACCTGATGCTTGCCGAAGACGACCGTGACGCAGACCGCCTCGCCGCGATCCTGGAGAAGACGAACGACCGCCGCAAAACCATCGATCGGGAAACGGTGGAAGATGCTGTGCTGAAGGCGGAGGCTCTCTTTGCCCGACAGGACGTCAACGGGATCGTATTGCACAACGCCGAGTGGCATCCCGGCGTCATCGGAATCGTTGCCAGTCGACTGGTTGAACGGTTTGTCCGGCCTACGATCCTGCTGACAACAGTGAACGGTGTGGCGAAGGGCTCGGCACGCTCCATCCATGGCATCAACATCTACGAAGCGATCCGGACCTGCGAGGATCTCGTGGAGGACTTCGGCGGTCACAACTACGCGGCCGGGCTGTCGATCCGTACCGAGAGAATTGGAGAATTCAGCGAGCGATTTGATGCCGCCGTTGGCGAGCTCGCCTCTGCGGACAGCTTCATCCCGTCCATCAGCTATGATTCGACTCTCGAACTCGACCAGGTTGACAGGAGATTCCTGGCGCTCCTGACTCAGTTTGAACCGTACGGCCCTTCGAACCGGAACCCGGTGTTCAAGTCCTCGGATTTGCAGGTGGTGGGACGCCCGCGGTCGGTCGGCCGGGACGACAGCCACCTCAAATTCAGCGTCAGGCAGGAGAGCGGCCGATCGATGGAGGTGATCGGGTTTGGACTCGCCGACAAACTGGAAGCGGTGATGCAGAGCCGCGAGAGCGGGGGCCCGCTCGAAATGGTCTTCAACGTCCAGGAACGCACCTGGAACGGAACGCGATCACTTCAGCTAAAGGCAAAGGACGTCAGGCTGCAGACGTAGTTGACTCGTCCGCCGCCGACGCCTGCAGCTGGCCGCAGACGAGCAAACACAGCGCGGAGATGGTCGGGTCAATCACCCGGTACAACACGTTCTGTCCAGACCGCCGCCGCCCCAACATCCCTGCTTGCGCCATCTGCCCGAGATGTTTGCTCACGTTGGACTGACGTTCGCCTGTTGCGTCGACCAACTGCTGCACACTCATCTCACCATTCGCGTTGAGATGATTCAGCAGGGCCAGCCGCACGGGCTCCGACAGAATCCGGAAACGCTCCGCAGCAGCCTCAAGCAGCGTGTTGGGTACCAGTTGAATCGCCATCGCCTAGACCAGAATATATTCTCTGCGAGTAATATGATGCGGTGACCGGAATGATCCTGCCACGCCACCGGGAAGACGTGGCGTCGCTAGACGGGTGAGCACGTCCGATGGGCTCAAGCTCGGGTGCATGTGCAGGTCCTTCCACAATCTTCCCTGGTGATCATTTTGCGTCGATTTGGGCGCGAGGACAAGCACCACATCGAGATCAGGAAAGCCAATATTGTATTTGTCGGGCAGGGTTCGCAATCTTGGGATTATCGGGGTTGTTTGACTCGCGTGAAATCATGTCAACTCCCTGGAACGCGCAGGAACCTAATTCCTGTGGCGGAATAATCGGATATCCCTGATTAACCTACTTGACGGTCGTTCGGCCTTATGATTGAATTTCTCTCTCAGCCGTGGCCATGGTACGTTGCGGGTCCCTTGATCGGCCTCGTTGTACCGGCGCTGCTATATATGGGTAACCGGCAATTTGGCATCTCGGAGAACCTCCGACACATGTGTGCGGCTACCTTTCCCGGAAACATCGAGTTTCTGAAGTATGACTGGAAAGCGGGCATCTGGAATATGACCGTTATCGTCGGCGTCCTCATCGGTGGCTTCATTGCGCACACGTTTCTGAACAACCCGGATCCGATCGCGATCTCCGAGGCCACAAGGTCAGATCTCGCCGCGCTCGGCATATCGGATTTCAGCGGACTGGTACCTCAGCAGATATTCAGCTGGTCGGGACTGGCGTCCGTTCCGGGGATCATCATGATCGTCTTCGGCGGTTTCTTCATCGGGTTTGGATCGCGGTATGCAGGCGGCTGCACGTCGGGGCATGCCATTTCCGGTCTAGCGGATCTGCAGTTGCCGTCGCTGATTGCCGTGATCGGTTTCTTCGTCGGCGGATTGATCGCCACGTTCTTCATTCTCCCCATCCTTCTGTAGGTGAGCAGCATGCAGGTTTCAGACTCTCAGCAGGCGGTTGCGGGAACGGCGGATTCCGTCCTCAAACCGGCTCGTGACGGCCTTCTCAAATATCTCCTGGTGGGCATCGCGTTTGGTATCGTGTTCACCAAGAGCGAAGTGATTTCCTGGTTTCGAATTCAGGAGATGTTTCGCTTCCAGGCGTTTCACATGTACGGGATTATCGGCTCCGCGGTAGTTGTCGCCGCGCTGTCCGTGTTTCTGATCAAGAAGACACACGCAAAGACGTTCAAGGGCAGCGATATCTCGATCCCCCCGAAGATGCTGGGCAAAGGGTATCGCTACTGGATCGGGGGCACCATCTTCGGACTGGGCTGGGCGCTCACAGGAGCCTGCCCGGGCCCGATCTTCGCGCTCATCGGCAACGGCGTTCTTGTGATGGTCATCACACTGTTGAGCGCACTCGCCGGTACGTGGGCGTATTCCGCGCTCAGGCCAAAACTGCCGCACTAGAGTGCACCGGAGTACCGTCATCTTATTTCTTACAAATCGTGTGACTAATAATGTTTTTCAGACAGGTATTTGACGAAAAGCTGGCCCAGTATGCATACCTGATCGGCTGTCAGGCCACTGGAGAGGCTATCGTGATCGACCCTGAGCGGGACATCGATCAGTATGTCAAGATTGCAACTGGTGAGGGCCTCGAGATCGTGGCCGTCACCGAGACACACATCCACGCTGATTTCCTTTCCGGATCGCGCGAGTTCGCCGAGCAGCATGATGTTCACGTCTACCTGTCCGACGAGGGCGACGCAGACTGGAAGTACGAGTGGGTGAAAAAGGGTGACTACAACTACACGTTGTTGAAGGACGGCGACGCATTCAAAATCGGAAACATCGAACTTCGTGCGGTTCACACCCCGGGGCACACGCCGGAACACCTGAGTTTCCTGGTGACGGATCTTGGTGGTGGAGCGAACGAACCGATGGGAATGGCCAGCGGCGACTTCGTGTTCGTCGGAGACCTGGGTCGACCCGACTTGCTCGAGTCCGCCGCCGGTGTCCAGGGCGCAATGGAGCCCTCGGCCAGGGTCCTCCATTCTTCCGTGCAGGAATTCCTGCAGCTGCCTGACTATATGCAGATATGGCCGGGCCACGGCGCCGGCTCCGCATGTGGCAAAGCGCTCGGAGCCGTTCCGAAAACGACGGTAGGGTACGAACGACGCTTCAACGTGGCGATCCAGACCGCCATCGAGGGCGAAACGGACTTCGTCAACTACATCCTGGAGGGCCAACCCGAGCCGCCGATGTATTTCGCGCGGATGAAGCGCGATAACAAGATCGGACCTCCCGTCCTGGGGACGCTACCGCAACCTCAGCTTCTTACCGCGCGCGAGCTCGTCAAGCTCTCCGACCGGACCGACATCGCGGTGCTCGACACCCGCCTCGACAGAACAGCTTTCATGGCCGGCCACCTGCCGGGAAGCATCTTTGCACCGCTCAACAAGACGTTCCCGACCATCGCCGGATCATACGTGGATGAGGGCGTGCCGATCTATCTGGTGGTCGAGGAGAAGGACCTGATGGACGCTGTAAGATCACTCGTCCGCATCGGGCTCGATGAGGTCGCGGGCTATGCGACGCCTGATACGTTGCTCGTGTACGACGAAACGCACGGCAAGCTGAACAGCATCGAGGAAGTGAAGTTCGACACGGTCAAGGCTCATGGCAACGTTGGAGACGTTGACGTACTTGACGTGCGGGGTATCTCCGAATACCAGGAAGGACACGTGCCGAACGCCCTCAATATTGCTCACACGCGTCTGTTCCTCCGCTGTGACGAGCTGCCAAAGAACCGCAAGCTGCTTGTTCACTGTGGAACAGGAGCGCGCGCGGCATCGGCCGCTTCTCTCCTCTCCCGTTCCGGCAGGACCGTCTCCCTGGTCAACGACGAATGGACCAACTGGGCCCAGATGGGTGAGGTTGTGACCGGCTCACCGGAACTCGAGACAACCGGTTGACGAACCCGACAGGGGCGATCCGCTTGAGGTCGTCCCTGTTTGTGCTCGGGCCGGCAACGTACCCACGGTGAATCCATATGGAGCTTCTCCGCCGCCTCTTCCCGCCGGCGACATGGCTTCCCACGTACGGCGCGGCCACCCTCAAGAGTGACGTTCTCGCTGGTGTGACCGTCGGCGTGATGCTGATTCCTCAGGGGATGGCATATGCCCTGATCGCCGGATTGCCACCCATATACGGGCTGTATTCCGCGCTCGTCCCGCTCATCGGATATGCTCTGTTCGGTTCATCGAGGCAGCTCGCGGTGGGACCGGTTGCGATGGTCTCCCTCCTTGTTGCCGCCGGGATAGCACCGCTGGCCCCGCAGGACAGCGCCGATTACATCCGGCTCGCTGTTATCCTCGCCCTCATGGTGGGCGCCATTCAATTCCTGCTCGGGGCTATCCGTTTTGGATTCCTTGTAAACTTCCTTTCCCACCCGGTGCTGTCGGGATTCACGTCCGCGGCGGCACTCATCATCGCATCAAGTCAGATCAAGAATCTCCTTGGTGTAGAGATTCCTCGCTCCAATTTTGTGCACGAAATCGTGTGGAGCGCCATCCGACAAAGTGCCGACGTCCATCCGGCCGCAGTCATAATCGGCGTCGCCTCCATCGTGATCCTTGTGGCTATCCGAAGATGGAAGCGGACCCTGCCGGGAGCGCTGTTCGCCGTAGTTGCAGCTACCCTCGCGGTGTGGCTGACGTCTGCGAATGAAGCCGGTCTGGAAATAGTCGGAGCGGTACCGGAAGGGTTGCCATCGTTCGGACTGCCGACGTTCTCGACTGCCGAAATTGCTGCGCTGGCGCCGACGGCCATGGTCATTGCGCTCATAGGTTTCATGGAGTCGATAGCCGTGGCGAAATCATTTGCATCGCGCAATCGCTACCGGATCGACGCCAATCAGGAACTCATCGGTCTCGGGGTCGCAAACATCGCCGGTGCCTTCTTTCAGTCTTTCCCTACGACGGGGGGCTTCTCCAGGACGGCCATCAACGCGGAGGCCGGGGCGAAGACGACGGTCGCATCGCTCGTAAGCGCATTGATCATTGCGCTTACGCTGCTGTTCCTGACTCCTCTCTTCTTCTACATGCCGAAGGCCGCCCTGGCAGCCATCATCATTGTAGCCGTGATGGGGTTGATCGATTTCAAAGAGGCCGTATTTCTGTGGAAAGTCGACAGACGTGATTTCTTCCTGATGCTCCTGACTTTTGTCGCGACACTCATACTCGGTATCGAGGAAGGTATCCTCGTCGGCGTGATTGCGTCATTGACCGTCGTCGTGTACCAGTCATCTCGACCCTACACGGCAGTTCTTGGAAGACTTCCCGGCTCCCAGACCTACAAGAACGTGGACCGCAATCCGACGGCGGTGGCCCCTGAGGGTATACTCGTCCTTCGCATCGATGCGTCCCTGTATTTCGCAAACGCGGAACACGTCAAGGACCGACTGCAGGGTGCACGACCGAACATACGGGCCGTCGTTCTCGACATGTATCCGGTAAACAAGCTCGACTCATCGGCTCTACATGCGCTCGCGGAAGTGCTGGAGGTTCTGGAGGCCAGGGCGGTTCGCTTCTACGTGTCAGGTGCAAAAGGACCTGTTCGGGACGTTCTGCTTAAGGCCGGCCTCGAGGATCGCGTGGGATCTGCGAACTTCCATGCTACCATTCACGACGCCGTTGAAGCCGCACAGTCGCACATTCGAGTTCCAGGGCCTACTGACACGACAACGGCCGGCACGTAGGCCGCTCGCTTTGCCAATTGCCGCGACGTGGTTAGCTTATGGCAGCCAACGTGCCAGAAAACAACGAGTAAGATGAATAGCAACGACCTTTCAAGACGAGATTTCTTCCTTCGCGCGTCGGCCCTCGGCATGGCAGCCGTCGGTGGAAGCGCAATCCTTGCGGCTTGCGGCGGCAAGGAAGCGGCGACGCCTGATGTACCCGCAGCCGCCTCGGATGCTGTCGCAGGTGCATGCAACGACCTGACGGGACTGACCGATCAGGAGAAGCAGATGCGAGGAGCCCTGCAGTACATCGAGGTGACGGATATCCCCGACAAGCGCTGCGACAACTGCCAACTGTATATCCAACCGGAAGGCGCGTCCGCATGTGGCGCCTGCAAGATCCTGAAGGGACCGGTCACCCCCGGCGGCCACTGTACCTCCTGGGCCGCAATGCCAACCTGAGCCGGCTTCAAAGTCGATCGATAATTCGGGGCAAGTGTCGCAAGGCGCTTGCCCCGTTTGCTGCCTGCGCGATTTTGACTTGATATTCTGATCCGTCTTCACTTCCATACCTGCTGATGGGCGACAGCACAATCCGGGGATATAGACACAGAGAGGATATAGACACAAAGACGCTTCGGACACGCACTTTTTCACCTTCGCGGTCCAAAACCATGACTGCGGCACACTATCGACCTGGCAGAACGGGAGAACCTGGGCATCAGTCGTCGCACTATGGTGCGTTGCAGTCGCCTCGATGCCAATTCAATGCCTCTAGCTCACTGCCCCGCCGCAGCTCCCGCTGCACAACAGTCCGCTTGTTGTTCGGGATCCTCGTTGCGTGCGTGATTTGCCACGAGTTCGTTCAGGACGCAGCAGCGCAATCGAACTGGACGCGAACGAACGGACCCATGGCCGCCCATACAAGCGCCATTGCTGTAGATATCGATGGTACGGTCTACGCCGGTACGTACCGGGAAGGCGTGTTTCGATCGGACGACGATGGCCATTCGTGGAAGCGACTCGGGTTGGACGACACGGACATTCGCGGACTCGTGATCGCCCCGGGCGGCCAACTTCTCGCGGGCACATTTGGAGACGGAGTCTACCGGTCGACCGACCGTGGCGAGACGTGGGCTGGATTCAATGCCGGGCTCCCTGAGTCTCGTATTCAATCGCTCAGCGGCAACGAAGAGGGCGTGATACTCGCCGGCACATTCGGATCCGGTGTATTCGTCCTGCGCGACGAGAATACATGGCGTTCCTCGAATGAGGGGCTCACCGATCTAGACGTAAGGTCAGTCACGTTTGGAACAGTAGAGACCGCCTACGCTGCATGCCGGCGCGACGGGGTCTTTCTATCGACAGACAGCGGCCAGACGTGGTCGCGCTTCGACGGCGGCTCTCCGCTGGGCGCTCTGCGGTTCATTGCTGCATCCCGCCGTGAGATCGTCGCCGCCGGCTGGGTGGGCGGCGTGGCTCGCAACTACCAGAGAGAAGGTGCGTGGACCCGGATCGCTGACGGTCTGCCCAATCAGAAAGTCTGGACGGTTGCCGTTCTTCCGGGAGGCCAGCTCCTCGCGGGCATGCATGGACACGGAATCTACGCGTTCGACGAAGCGTCGCGAACGTGGCATTCCGTGGGTCTCGAAGGCGGGACGGTCACCGCCATCACTGCGGGAAACAACGGAGACGTATGGATTGGCACCCAAACAGGCATCTACAGATCGAAGGGGCCCGACTACGACTGGCGGCTTATGGGAATCCCCAGGAGCTACGTCTATTCGCTCGCGACAACCACCGGCGGCACCATTGTCGCAGCAACGTATGAAAGTGGACTTCTCCGGTCCGGAAACCGCGGCGCCGAGTGGGTGCCGACAGATCGACGTCACGAAGATGTCTATTCGGTCGTATCCGATGGCGAACGGCTGTATGCAGGCGGCATCGTGGGACGCGTGTTCGAGTCTGACGACGATGGTCGTTCGTGGACGATTACAAACAAAGACCCGGGAGACGAATGGACGCGAGATCCCATCTGGTCACTGGCGGTTCAGGGGCGCATCGTGCTTGCCGGTTCCGCGGGCGACGGAATACTCCGCTCTGAGGATGGCGGCATCACGTGGAAGAGAGGTCGGGCTCGATGGCCATGTCATCTGGACCCTGGCCATGGACGATAACGGACTCACCTACGCGGGTACAAGTACAGGCCTCTTTCGCAGTGCATCCGGTGGCGAGCCGTGGGATCCGATCACAGACGAAGTAGTTCGGGCGGGAGTCTTTTCGACGCACATAGATCGCGATGAGGGGCTGCTCGTCGGCACTCCCGATGGCGTGGCTCGTTCGCGTGACGGAGGAACGACGTGGGAGAAGAATGGACTCCAGAGCCGCTTTGTCACCGCCATCCTGCGCGGAGCCAACGGCACGATTTACGCCGCTACGTTTGGTGACGGCGTCTTCGCCAGAACGACACCGGACACGACCTGGGTGCATCTGGACAAGGGGCTCCACAATCGGTTCGTCCGATCGCTTGCATACCTGAGTTTCGGAAACGACGCACACGAGTTGTTCGCAGCAACCAGCGGAGACGGTGTCTTCAACGCGATCATCCCTTTCGTCGCGGTGGACGCCATCCCGGAACAGCCCGTCGTCACCACGCTCTATCAAAACTATCCGAATCCGTTCGTCGCGTCTACAACGATTTCTTTCTCGCTTCCCCGGGCGACTACGCTGCGACTTGACCTTTACAACGTGCAGGGCCAGTTGGTCGACACGCTGCCTTTGCGGTATCTGCCGTCCGGACATCATCAAGTCGAATGGCACGCCGGCGACCTGTCCTCAGGCGTGTACTACTATATCCTCGAATCTGACGCAGGGCGGGCATCTCGAAGACTGATTCTTCTCCGATGAAAAGATGACCGAGCCGCTAAAGATTCCGGAGATCGACCGATACTTATCTACGAGCTCACCGTTCAATTATCTTTGACTATTAGCGGTTGATGCTCCTTTGAAAGCCCAGCCCCGTAAGGCTGGGCTTTTTGTTTTTACCGCGCGTCGACTCAGTCGAGGTCCTCAACGCTGAAATCGTCGATGTGCAGGTTGAGGGCGTGATTGACGCGCAGGCCCACAATGCCATCTGCGGGGAGGTCGGCACGCGGTACACTCGCGACTTCGGTACTGTTGACCATAAACGTCAACCGATCTGCAGTCGACTGGATTTCCAGGACGTTATGAACGGTGCCCTCCGTAGTATCCGTGTACGGGATGATCGCATCGCTCGACTGTCCACGGATGTACCACGCTGGTCTCGTCTCCCGCTCGGGTCTTGATCAGGAACTCACCGCTGCGGCGGATCAGAAAGTAGAGGTACTTCTGATCATCCCCTTCCAGATCCTGCCCGCCAACGAACAGGCCATAAGCCCTCATTCCGTTCTCCTGGCGGGAACAGATAGATTGCGGCCCGAGCCCGGTACGAACCCTCGGCCGTGCTCGCCGGATGATAGAATATCGCCCGGGGCCTGGTGGTCAGATGCCATCCGGGCGTCATTGAGACGAAATAGATATCGCTCTCTTTGTCAGAGCCGACACGCACGGACTCATCCGGTTTGTCGAGCCGAACGTTCCAGCCCATAGGGACTTCAAAATTCTCGCCGACCGGAGTGGAGGGGTCGGGGCGAGTCGACAGAGCCCGCTCGAGCAGATCAGCATCCTGGGCGAGCGCAGCGCCGACCGTAACACAGGAGAAAACAGCGATCGTTAACATTCTGATTTTTTGCATCTTGTCCGTCCCTGCCGACGACTCTATTATGAAAATTAGACGTAGATCTTAGCGATCCTGCCGGATCTTTACAATCTGGCAGATTCAAGATCGTGCATTTCGGTCATATCGCCCTGTCAGGGTTGACCGTTCCCGTGCAAGTGACTAAAATCTGCACGGTCGCCCCAGTCGCTCGATTCATTTGCGCGATATCACCCTAACAATCTATCACCCTCATGGGAGTTTCGAGGATTTACCATGGAAGTCGGCCTCCTTGCTCTATGGCTGCCGATTCTAGTCGCTACGGTTCTGGTTTTTGTAGTGAGTTTCTTCCTGTTCGTGGTATTGCCTCATCACCGCACCGATTTTGATGGAATTGATGAAGAGGAGCGGTTTAGTGTTGAGTTGCGGAATCATAATCTGAAGAAAGGTCAATACGCCTTCCCGTTTGCTAGTTCGGCAGTCGATTCGAAAGATCCCGAGTACCAGAAGAGAGTCCGGCGCGGACCGGTAGGGATACTCGTCATTCAGCCCAACGTGCTGAGTCCATCCGTCCGGCAGCTGGCGATGCAGTTTGTGCACTTCGCCATGTTGACGGCCATAATTGCGTACATCACCGGATTGGTGCTACCGCCCGGTGCTGGCTTTGTCAACGTTTTTCACGTCGTTGGTGCAATTGCATTCGTGGCCCATGCAGGAGCGCATTGCGTCTATCCGATCTGGAACTACTTCAGCTGGTCCTTTGCCTTGAAGTGCACCATAGACGGCATCTTGTTTGCCGTTGCCACCGCGGGGGTCTTCGGCTGGCTGTGGCCCATGTGACGCCTGCCGCTACGACTGCTCTGTGTCGTAGTACAGGCTGACATTGGCGACGTCGGGCAGCGCCGCGAGCGCCCGCGTCAACGCTTCGCGCTCACCCTTCTTGCGAAGGTTGGCAAAGAAGGTGAGCTCCGAAAGTTCGGCTCGATCGGCCCGAACGTTGATGAGTTTTGTCGACTTGCAATAGCGTTCTATCAACGGCAAGTAGGACGCCTCTTTCTCTCCGGCTGCGCCGGTGTAGGAGAACCGCAGGATGAGCGAATCCCGTTCCTGTTCTGCGTACCCCAGTCTGGTCGTGAGCGCGATCACAACACTTACGCCCGCGGTGCTGATGAGTGCAAGTTTGTACATCCCAACTCCCGCCGCCATGCCAGCAGCAAGCGCGAAGAACACAAATACAATATCGTGCGGATCTTTGAGCGCTGTCCGAAAGCGGATGATGGACATCGCGCCCACAAGCCCGAAGGCGCGAGCAAGGTTGTTGCCGATCACGAGCATGATCATCGCTGTGATCATCGCAAGCGTAATCATGGATCGCACAAGACTGGGCGAATAGCTGGCCCCCCGGTACGTCCAGCGGTATACGAGCGAGACCGACATTCCGCAAACGAACGAGACGAGCAGGGACATGACGACGTCGCCGATCGTCGTATTGAACTGACCGAGCGCCTGGATGTCCTGAATTATTCTGCTACCCATATCTGATCCGACCGAGACTTATAGCTTTCGCCTGCTGCTGATAACTGCCCAGGACCTGTGATTTTCTGTCCCGCTCTCGTTCCGATATTTCTGCACACAGGCAGTACTTCGAAACCGCCTGTGTCCGGAGTCCATATCGCCCGAGAACCGCACGAAGCCACTGCGGAAATCCGGTGTTGTATTTCACCTCGATGACGAAGCTGCCAGGTTTGACGAGACGATGCTGCCCTTCATCGTATATGTCCGTCAACCGCGGGTATCCCCGGCCACGAAGGTTTCGGTCGAACGTGATCCTGAGTGTCGGATCATACCTCCCGATAAACGCTTCCCGTTCGTACACGGTTGAAACGACCGGAATGAGATTGTATTTGTACACATGATAAAAGAACCGTTTTGCGTCATCGATCGACGCGGGATAGAATCGATCGGTGAGAATGTGCTGTTCGACATCACCGGAGCGAAATAGCGCATCCAGTGATTCAAAGCGCAGCGGGGCCCGGTTCTTAGACACCCGATCCTGAACCTTCCTCTTTATTTCCAGGAAGACCCAGTCTCCCGGAGTAAATTTGTTATACGCTCGCACGCGGAGCTTGCGCCTCACACGGATACCCGCCTTCTTCTCGCGGTAGTAGCGAAGCCCGGCCGTGTCGAGGTAGACGCTTCGTACGGTATAGCCTTCGCCCTCAAATCCACGGACATGCGGGTCCACCTCCACAAAGGATTCTATCTGCCGCCGAAGGAACGGCAGTTGATCTTCCCCGACGAGATACTTCAGTTCGTGTCTGCTCATGCCGACACCGAAAGGCTCTGACGGATGAACTCCCAGATCGGCACCCTGCCGACTTGAATTCGGCATCGCGCAGACGAACCGGGGAAGAGGAAGCGCGGCGGATTACTGATTCGTGCGTGTACGAGAAGCACCTCCTGCCCATGTGCAATGTGCACCTCATCGCCCAGTTCGCTCACTACGGCGCTCACGTCATCGGCCAGCCCGGCGACGGAGACCAGCACCGTATCCCCGATACCGACCACTGCGCGACGATGCAGGGGAACGATCATCATCACGACATAAGCGGTCGTGTCGTAAATGGAAACGAGCGTGTCGGCTCCGAATGAGCGCGCCACCCGACCTGACAGCGGACTCGTAATGGTGGAAAGACGAAGCCGCTCGGTAATCTCGTTGATCTCTTCCTGCAGTGATCGAACTTCCGTTCGCGTGAGCTCCATCTGCTCGGGTTTGGCGCCGGAGCTGACGGACTCGTAGCGCGCACGTGCCACTTCAACACCCGCTTCGAGAACGCGCTGCTCGCTTTCGGCCAACTCGAGTTCCTGTTCTGAAATGAGGCTTTCGCCTCCGCAGTCTCCGGAGGCGATTCAACTCCAGCTGGTGCTGCCGGGAAAGCTCCTCGGCCTGCAACACCTTGACCCGCTCTTCCTCAACGATAGCCTCTTTCTCTCCTGTGGCATAGAGATCCAGAGACGCGGTGGCCATGTTCAGTCGTCCCGAAAGCTCTGAGTACTGGCGAGCGATCTCATTCGAGTAAATCGAGGCTACGGTATCGCCCTCGTGCACGGTCGAGCCCGACTGCAATCCTGACTCAATCGTGAGACGAGCTGCATCGCCGCCCGCAAAACGATTGACCGTGTATTGCGTCACGCCGCCGCGCTCGTTGTCACGCACCGTCGTCTCTATGGCGTCATTGCGACTGCGAGAAAGCGACCATTCCTTCGCCGGAACGACACGACCCTGAACGGCAATGCTGTATGGCACGTCGACCGGCAGGAAGATGATGCCGAGTAGAACTACCGCGACCACGGCTATGACTGAGATTTGTCTGGTCATCGACTAATTGACTCGGCCCGGAGTATCAGGTACGTCTCGTCGTGTCCAATCAATTGGTACCGACTCCGAAGGGGTTCGATCCTTGCACGTCTCGCTGTTCCGCCACCAGGCGTGCCGTCCATCTACTTCAACGGCATAAAACATGAGGTTGAGGGCCGAGAATTCCATGATCCGGATTTCACACTAACATTACGCGTCAGTTCGTACTACAGACGTCCTGCGAGACTCGAGCCTGAGATTCGCCAGGAGATCGCCGGACTGCCGAATGTCGCGAACTTCCCGAATCGTCGTGGACTCCACGTGGCCGACCGCCAGCGCGGGGACAAGATCGGGCCAGTGGCCATCCGCGGAATCGGGATCGAGCGAGGCAGAACATGCTATCCCGCTCTTTCGATCTGTTCGCGGATCTCTACTGACCGACGCCCATTGCTTCCAGTCCACCCTTCACTTCGAGCAGCAATTCGCTCGTCAACTCATAGTTATGAAGGCCACCGGCTGCACCCTTCTCGAAATCGGCCAGGACCCTTCTCGCTGTCACGTAGGCCGCTGCGTCACGCCTGGAGCGCGGTATGCCAGTCATCAGCGACCGAATCGACTGGGTAAGGTCGGTGACTTCCACTTTCCAATCCTCGGCGTCGGAGTCGTAGCCCTCATCGTGACAATCGAGACACGAGGCAACGGTGGGGCGAATGACCTTTGAATCCGGGATGTGACAATCCACGCACTCGACATCTTCCTCAAACATATAGTCCGGTGTATCCTTGTCGAGATACGTGCCGGCATAGATGCTTGCAGCCTCTTCGTGACAGGATTCGCACGTGACTTCCGGCGGCGTCGCCTTGTGGTGACAGCTATTGCAGTTCTGCATCGTCAGCACCACCTGCCCGTGTCGTACGGCATTCGAATGGCACGTCCCGCACGTAACGCCCTGCATGTCCACATGGATCTCATGGGAGAACGTCAGTCCTTCGTGCTGGACCGAAAGCCGATCGATACCGGTGTGACAGTTCGCACACTGACCGGGTACCGTTGGCGCACTCTTATACGGCGGCACTCTTACGCCCAGGTTTGCCGCCTGAACGGCCTTCTCCAGATCTGTGTAGCCGGTACGGATAAGCTGGTCGTAGAACGTCACATTGTGAACCGGCTGCCCCGTCTGCACAACGTGGAGAATCTTCTTCGCTTTCTCAATGAAGGGATCCGTTTTCTCCCGGGTCTGGGCGCCCCGATTTCTGGCCGCATTCTCTACCGTCCGAATGGTTCGGCTGAAGTCGACAAGGTTTGCATTTGCGCCCTGCTTCCAGAGGCGCAGGAGCCGGTTGTAGCCCGCTCCATGGCAATTCTCACAGGATTGCGGCTGGGCTATGCGATCATCGTCGGCTCCGACGATGTCTTCGTGAAACACATGACAACCGGCGCAGTCAAGGCCGGCTGCGAACATCGCACTGGGCGCTGAATCGCCATCACCGATCTCTCCCGTGAAGAGCATCACTTGCTCCCTGTGGGTCTTCCTGTGGCAGGTCGCACAATCGAGTTCCTGCTCCAGATTCACACGTTGAATCTTGTGCTGAATCTGGAGGTGGCACTGGATGCACTCGATCTTGTTTTCGGAGATGTGCTCACGGTGAATGAGATCCAGGTCGTCGATCTTGTCAAGGCGGTCCCGCTCGCTGTGACAGCCGAAGCAGTTCTCGGGCGGGACAAACCCGTCTCCCATGACCGTCTTGCTGTGACACTGGTTACACTCCAGTCCGCGTGAAAGAACTTCCGTGTGGAACGCGGTGATCTCTGTCGGCTGTTCGACCGTGACCGAATCCCAGACGTGGCAGGTCGTGCAGTCCGAGGCTCGCTCGAATTCGGCCGTTTCAATGTTGCCTTCGGGCTTGAGATGACACAGATAGCATGTGGTCTCCGTCACCCGGATATGGTCGCCCTGGACGATCTGCGAGTGGCAGCTGGTGCATCGCAGTTCTTTACCTCGCCGGAGATCTCCGAGGTGCGGTTCGTGGTCGAACGCAACTCCCCTGAAACCGACTTTGCCTGCGAGAAGTCGCGTATCATGACAACCGCTCTGGAGACACGAGGCGTCATCAATCTCTGCCCAGGGCTTTCGGCGCGTGTACGAGCTGCCCAGGTAGTTCACCACCTGCATTAGTCCTTCAACTTTACCGCGTATTGTCCCGGCAATCCCCGGTGGAAAATGACACGTGACGCACGACACCTCCTCGTGAGCCGGCGCCGCAAGCCAGCTCTCGTAGTACGGCTGCATGTAATGGCAAGTGGGACAAAACGTTGGTCGCGACGTGTACTCGGCCGAGAGACCCACGAAGAGAATCGCCAGAACACCGATTACTGACGAGCGGATTGCCAGCTTGCGCTTGCTTCCGGGGCGCTTGAGCCACACGGAAATCTTTCCACTAAGAGATCGAAATCGGTTCATATCCAGTAGTTGATATTCTCAAGGAACGGCAGCGTGCCCGTGTCCCTTAAAACCAACCCACGACTAGTATACCGCGGGCGGCGTACCAAACGCCAAAGCTTCAGAAAAGACCCGGGTTGAATCAGGTTTTTCTGGCTGGACCGAATGTTGAGCCGATCTCGACAGGGGTCACTCTTCCGTTTCGCGACTCCTCTCCTCTTCCTCACGCTTCAGCCGCTGCAACTCGAGCGGGTGCTCGTGCTCCATCTCCTCTTCCGTGATTCTTCCTGTCAGCCATGTGAAATTCATGGGGTAGGCGTCAGGGTTGAATATCACGTAGTAGATGTGCCACACCACAATAGCCAGAAATGCGAGCCAGGCCTCGTAGTAGTGAACCGTCTCACTCACGTCCACGAACAGCTTCGAGAACTGTCCCATAAACTGGTTTTCGAACCAGAGAATAATTCCCGTTACAGTCATCACGATGGTGCCCCAGATGAGGGCCCAGTACTCCGACTTCTCGACGTAGTTGAAGCGATCGAAAAGTGGTCGATTCTTTGCAGCACCGAGGTAGTAGCGCATCATCTGTATGATGTCCCGAAAATCCTGGCCGCGGAGCATGATATCGCTTACAAACTGCCTGCCCCGTTTCGTAAAGATGATGTAGTAGAGATGGTAGACTGAGTCGCCCACCATGACAATCGCCGCTCCTCTGTGCAGTATTCCTCGAAGATCAAACACACCGACCCCGAAGTTGTCCCGGAGAAAGACGACCCACCAGGCATCCGGAAACTTGAGCATGAATCCGGTGACGGTCAGCATGATGAAGGTACCGGCCAGCAGCGCGTGCTGAACTCGCTCGTTCACCGTCATGCGAACGTAGAGACCTCTCTTCCGCTCTACGCCGGGAATTCCACGGGGCGGCGGTTGGAGTCGTTCATGGTAATGGTTGATCATCTTGCGACCCCAGTCCAACATGTTGTGGACCCCCATGGCCCCGATCGTCGCAATGATCACCAGGATGTATATCGTCGAGATCCAGTACAGTAGCGAATCGCCGCTCGGCGTGCGGACAACATGAACAGAACCGCGCGCGAAATTTGCGGTGGCTCCCGGATGGCACTCTCCACACGTCACTTCGAGATTCCCGGGGAACACTCTCGATCGCTCGTCCGACGATGGTAAGATGTCGTGCACACCATGGCAACTTGCGCAGTTTGCCGCTTCGTCCGATCCGAACCTCGTGGCGAGACCGTGATAACTGTCACCAAACGACTTGGGCCGGTCCGACGGAAATCCATATTTGGTCGACAGTTTGTACGAGTCATGGCATGGCCGACACACCTGCTCGGAGACGTTCAGGGCTGCCACAGGTGATGCCGAACTCGTGTGTTCCATGATCGCATGTTCGGAGTGGCACGTCGTACACGTGGGCGAATCCGAATTGCCGTCTGCAAGTGCGATTCCATGAATGCTGCCTTCGAACACCGTCTCGATCTCGTCGTGACAATGTCCACAGGTTGCAGCAATGTTGAACTTGTTGATCTTCGAGTTGGGGTTGCTTGCCTTTACCGCCTGGTGTCCTCCGTGACAGTCGCTGCAGATGGCAGCGTCGGCGTTTCCTCCGGCCGACGCGAGTCCGTGTACGCTCAGATTGTAGCCCGCCACAAAGCCCGTGGTATGTGTCATCCGGGCGGTGACTTCCTTCGTGTTCAGATGGCAGCTTTCGCACACCTCAACCTCATGCTGCCGACTTACGAGCGACTCACTATCCGTTATCTGATGGATGTCGTGCTCGCCATGACAGTCCGTACATGTCGGAGCCCCTTCAAAGCCGGACTGCAGCGCCCTGCCATGTTCGGACGCGAGGTATTCGTCAGCCGCGTCGTCGTGGCACGTGGCACAGGTGCTGGCAACGTTCTTTCTCGAAACGGGCGATCCAGGGTCGTCTGTCGACAACACCTTGTGGCTTGCATGGCAGTCATTGCACTCAATGTTGTCGCCGTGAATGCTGTCGCTGTACTTCAGTACCGCCTCGACGTCCTCGTCCAGGATATGGTCATGCACAAACTCGCGCTCTCCGTGACACGATAGACACGTGGCTGAGTTTGCCAGTGCGACACGGTGAGAATCGTGACAGGTGAGACATGTCGGTCCGAAGTCTCCGCTGGCGTGCAGACTAGCCTTGACATCGCGCACAGCATCATCATGACAGCTGGCGCACGTCGCGACCGTCGCACGCGTGCCACCTCTCGTATGGAGATTCGAATGACACGACGAACATGACAGGTCCGTCCTGTGACCACTGGCACGAAAGGCTCTCGACGCCGAGTTGTGACAGGTTGCACAGTCTACCGGCTGCGCGTTCTCGTTGTGCGGTTCTTCATCCGGGTCATACCCGACGTGGCACTCTACACAATCGATCTTCCCGTGAGGTGAAGCGGCATAGGCTTCCGGCGACACGTTGAGAGAGACCTCTCGACCGTCTCTCTCCATCGTCATGCTGTCGTCATCATGACAGTCAAGGCAAGCGTCCAGGTCCGCCACAGACGCGCGACTCCGGATGGACGAATGTCGGGCATCCGCTACCGGCAACCACGAACTGCCGCGTGCAGAGCTGTACGGTTCGTGCGCCGGCAGAAAATCAATTCCACGCCCTTCAAGTATCGAGATCGAGATTGGGGACGGGGCCGGAGATCCATCCGGTTTTCCTGCACCGGCGACGACCACCCCAACCAGGGCCAGACCGATGATGGTGAGCAACTTCCCGGCCAACTTCGTCGAAAATGCCACCTCTGATTCCCGGTACATGCCGACAGCCACTTTGATTAAGGAGGTGATTCGGTTGTCTCAGAAACGACATACTGGCTTTAGCGGTAGAGGAACACCATCGAGTAAATGATCATAACGATCGTCAGTATGCCCAGGGTCAGAGCCGTCATTCCGAACACGCGCGCCCATCGCTCAAGCCACGCCGGTGGCGGCCCGGTGATGGCGTCTTCCAGTTTGCCTGATTCCAACAGTTGCGCGTACAAACGGGGCCGGTCCTCTTTCAATTCATGTAAATCCACGCGACCCGTAAAGATCACGGGATCCATGGGGAATTTATCCGGACGAAAATGTGTGTTGAAGAAATGGACCGTGAAGATGAACCCTGTTGCGAGAAGTGCTTCGTCACTGTGGATGATCGTGGCGACGTTGATCCAGGATCCCGGGATTCCAAGACGCGTGAAGAACTCCGGAAACCAGAGCAGCATGCCGCTGCTACCGATTACCAACACGCCCCAGAACACGGCCATGTAGTCGAACTTTTCCCAGTAGGTCCATCTGCCATAACCAGGACGTGGACCGATTCCGAGAAACCACTTCACCGTCTGCCCAAACTCGATGATGTCCTGCTTGCGAAACCACAACGTGTCTTCGCCTGATAACATCCCGCGCATCGAAGTCTTCGTCTTCCGCTTGTTCTTCACCAGGTAGCTCACGTGCAGGAAGAAGTACACAAAGGTGATAATGGCCGCAACGCGATGAATGAATCCCGTCACCTCATATCCGCCCAGGATTCTTGACAGCGTCTGGAATACTCCGACCCCTGAAAACTTGATCGTCATTCCGGTGATGGCCAGCGACAGGAAGCTGACGATTACCAGCAGATGCAAGAACCGGGAATAGCCGTCAAACCGTTCGTAGAATCGCCCCGGCTCAGCGTCCGGCGCGGGTTCCGGCTGTGGCGCGTCTGTGGTTGCCGGTTCAACAGGAGAATCAACTCCCGCTTGTTCAACGATCGAAGATCCGTCAGAGGGATCACTCATTTGCTTTCCCGCCATTCTTTGTTCTCTCAATCTTCTGGCGCTCCCTGACGGCCCGGGGTATCCAGAGGAGCGTGTGCACACCGAAGAAAGCAAAAACGCTGACGAGCAACGTCGTCATGAAGAGGTACGTGTAGTGCAGATATGGGTACTTGTCCTTGTCGTGGTGCGTGGCGTGGGTCAGGTAGCCAACAAACTTTCGATTTGAGTTGGGGTGACATGCCTTGCACGTCTCCACGACGTTGGCTCGACTCAGCTTTGAGTCCGGATTTGTCGGAGGCAAAATATTGTGCGCTCCGTGACAGTCGTAGCATTTCGCCGTCTGCTCGGCGCCGAGTTTGGACACCTTCCCGTGGAACGTGTCGAAGTACGTCTCCGTCACGTCAAGGTGGCATTTGCCGCACTGATCGAGGATCTCCTGTCGAAAGTCCCCTACGTCTACCCGCTTGATCGTGTGAGACTGATGGCAGTCGTTGCACACCGGTAGCTTCGCGTCCGTGTTCTTTGAAACGGTGGGGCTGTGCACGCTGCTCTTGAACTCTTCATAGATGCCCAGGTGACACTGGGCGCAAGTTGCTGCAATGTTTGCGGGAAAGACCGTAGACGTGGAGTCCGTGATGGGCTTTTCGCTGTGGGCGGTATGGCAGCTGACACACGTTGCCGTCACCATGAGTCCACTCTCGAGCAAGCCCTTGCCGTGGATACTCATCGTGTAGTTGCTGACGATCTGATGCTCCGCCCCCTTGATAGCCGGCCGCCGCTTTCTGTCCGTCGCTATGACACTGTCCGCATAGTGCAGGGATATTCCGGGTGAACGTTGGCGAAGCCTGATCTTCCTTGAAGAGTGTGCCGTGAGAACCGTGACAGTCCGTGCAGTTTGGCGCCGTCGAATCTCCCTCTGCCACCCGTCGACCGTGTTCACTTCCGGTGAACTCCTCAACCTGTGCGGAATGGCACATAGAGCAGTCGACCGGTCCACTCCCAATACAAACCGGGTCTTTCGAACGGGATACGTTCGTATGACACTTGAAACAGGCATTTCCACCGTGTGCAGAACCCGCGATCTCGTCGGCGTCCACGTAGAAGGGAAACCTGCTCTCCGTCTTTCTCTTTCTGGAAGTCCGGGTCGCCATGACACGACAGACACTGGCTGTCGGGAAAGCTCTCGGTATAGAAGACCCTCCGAACAATGTGTGGCTGATGGCAATCGACGCAAATCGGTAGCTGATGCGGCTTCTCTTCCCAGAGCTTACCGTCAATCACCTTCACGTGCACTTTCTCGATCTGCGCGTGGCACTTCATGCACGTGGATGCAATATTGGCCCGATTGATCGAGGACGCCCGGCTCTCGTGCGGCAGGATGTCATGAGATTTATGACAACTGGTACACACAGCAGTGACGGTCAGTCCGCGACGGAACAGACCGTCTCCGTGAATCGACTGCGAGTAGTTTTCGAGCACGTTGTGCTGGCTTATTCCTGCGAGCTCAGAGACGAGTGTTCCTTCTTTGTGACACCTCCCGCATAAATTCGGGATGTTCATCACGAACGTGGGCGATCTCTCATCCGTCGACGACCGCATGTTGTGCTTGCCGTGGCACGACAGGCACGTCGGAGCCAGGTAGCGACCCCTCCTGAACGCCTGTCCGTGCAGACTGCGCTCGTACTCCGCGAACTGGTCGTCGTGGCACATGTCGCACTCGACCTTTTCGAGTTCATCCTCGTGCGGTAGGTCGTCCACGTCGACGTCCGAGTGGCAGGATGTGCAACCCTCTTTGCCATGTACAGAAATCGCGTGCGAGCGGTAGTTCACAAAGAGGGAAATGGTGCGGCCGTTCACCTCCTTTGTGAGAGTGCGGTCATCATGACACATCATGCACTCTTCGTCCTCCTCCACGGCATACTCCTGGGCCAGAACCGGAGGGCCCAGCAGGGGCAGGAGCACAAACAGTAGCAGCGAGGCGCAGATTTGTCTCATGTTCATCATTCCAGACTGGCACCGTTCCGGCGCTCGACCCGGGTCTGGCGCAACGTCAGACAAGTTTGGGCAGTGCCGGTGGTAATCGGGTTTTGAGTCCTTTCCGAGGTTCTCCAATCCGCAAATTGTCGGTGGATCAGTGTGTGCAGCGCTTTAATGGCGAGTCGATTTCACTACACGTAATTATAATCGACGAGTGACGAGAAACTAAATAGTCTTTGCCGTACACCATTTGTAGTGAAATACCTTACGTGTTAGCGCTCTTTGTCGGGACGCGGACGGTGGGGCGAGCTTGCGAGCGCAGACGATGCGCTAACAGAAAAGGGGCGACCCACGATGTGGATCGCCCCCGCCTGGTACAGGACTGTCAATCGGTGGCTACTTCAGCAGCACAACCTGTCGGGATTCGGAGAAGTCCGCGCCCTGCATCTGGATGATGTACGTACCGCTGGCCAGTCCGGCGGCGTCGAACGTGACGCGGAGCGTTTCATTCGCACTCATCGTTCCATTGAACAGATCCGAGACCTGGCGACCCATTTCGTCGAAGACGCGAACCCGAACTTCCTGGTCCTGCCTCACAGCGAATTCGAACGTCGTCGCGGGATTGAACGGGTTCGGGTACGCCTCAGAAAGGAAGAACTGATTCGGTACACCTACTGCAACATCGATCTGCTCGGACACCGTTGTGGTGCCGTCGAGATCGATCTGCCGCAATCGGAAGCGATGTGTTCCAGGTAGCAGGTCGCTGATGGTGTAGCTGTATTCACGGGCCTCGGAGGTCGTGCCGGCTCCGGGAACGAAGGCAACTGCCTCAAAGCTGCCGCTGTCGTCAGCGTGCTGGATGTCAAAGCCGATGTTGTTGGACTCGGACTCGGTACGCCAGTCCAGAATCGCGTTTGGCCCGTCGAGGCGAACGTCGAATGAGGACAGCTCGACGGGGAGAGTTGGCGAGATGGTCCATGTCTCGTTGTAGGTCGGGCTTGGAGGTCTTTGAGGCACCCGCGACATACACGGTCACCGCCTGCGTCTCACTCACTCCGGGAGTCCACGTCACTTTCCACTGACCAGGGTCGCCTCCCTGGCTGTCGTGCGTCACGTGCGTGTTCGAGAGGGAAAACTTCGTGGCGTCGAGCGTCTGATCAAGTGTAATCGTCCCGACGACGTTGCTGCCGGTTGTGGCATCGACTACAACAAGCTCAAAACCGTGGTCGGTTTCGCCCGGTTCATCCATTTCCACGGTGATATCCAGAGGGGCGCCGGGGGTGTAGCTGGCGGGCGCCGTAATCGTAAGAGATCCTGAACCAGGTGCCGAACTATGACAATTCGTGCAGGTCTGCCCATCGATTGGGGCTCCCGTGTAGCCGCCGGGAGAGCCGCCGCCTCGGAGAATTGCAAAGCCCAGAAGGCTTCCCGCTGCTACGACGACCAATCCGACGCCGGTGATATGTTGTAATAGGTTCTTCATGGGATATCCGTGGGACCAGTTGGTGGTACAAGCAGAGTCCTGACCCTCGCGCAGGGAGTCAAGAGTATGCTCAACCGAGAAGGTCGCGCCGCGCTGGTGGACGGGTGGCGTAGACGCGAACTACACAAGCTATCGTCCTTCACGCGAGCCTGTTCAAATGACCTGCCAACAGGGTGCTAGAACAGGTCTTTCTCGCCGTTGATGTGCAGCGTGGGGTCGAGGATGTTGTTCTGTGCGTCGGTGACACCGACGTGGCAATTGGAGCACGTGGACGCGCCCGGAATGTGACCGATTGGTGGCAGACTGTGGCACGTGCCGCACTCGGCCTCGCCAGTGCCCACTGCACTCCAGACCACGTTCGGGTTGTTGCCGCGGATGAAGTCCTCCGCGTAGCCCCACGAATTGGACCCGGCATCTGCCTTCGCAAAGGCAAAGCCTCCATGGCAGTAGCTGTTGCCGCACGTCGACGTCGCGAAATCGTAGACGGGATCTGTCTCGCCGTCGTGTGTGGCAAGTGTGCCGAACACGACTTCGGCCATACCCGGCGTCGAATCACCAAGGACATGTCCGGGGTCGTCAAAATCGTCGGGCTCGACGTGGCACTCCGAACACTCGACGCCTTCCGCGATCTGTGCAGCGAGGTGTTGCTGATGAGCACCGACACCGGAGGCGGTGGTCGCGGTGTTGTCCATCAGATCCTGCGGCGGAGCGTCATTCTGTGCGCCACCGTGGCAAGTGGAGCACGCTTCAGGTCCGTCATCGCCCGCGTGGCACGTCAAACAGCTGATGGTCTCGCCCACCTGCACGGATATAATCTCCCGGCCGTAGTCATCACCATGACAGGTCTGACACTTCGTGATATCCCAGTCCGCCATGTCCTGAAATACCGCCTCGTGGAACTCCATCGACGACGGCACGGCAAAACCTTCCGGATGAGGATACGCCGTGTGGCACGTGGCGCAGGATACACCGGAGGTACCGCCACCATAGTCCTGCCCATGACATGACTGACAGCTTTCCGAAGGGCTGGCACTCTCCAGAACGAACTTCCCGTGGAACGTCTCCGACGACGCACTATTCCAGCCATCCGGATGCGTTTTCTCGACAAGGAAATCCGACGTGTCCGCGCAAGAGGCCAGCAGCCATGCAGCGAACACAACGAGTACAGCAACGGGAATACTGCGCAACTTCAGCATATCAGTTAGGCGATCCGTGGCAGGGTTGGCAGATCTGATCTGCGTTATCCTCATGGCACGCAATACAATTGTTCAGGTCACTCGAGGCCTCGAACCGGTGCAAGCCGCCATCGACCCGGTTGACCCAGCCAGGACGGTGGTTCAACGGCAGGACCTGGTTGTCGTTGTGACAGTCCACGCAGAACGTCTGATCGGTGTGGCACGATATACATGCTTTCTCCAGGCTCCTCGCGTCCAGCGCATGCGTAAACTCGTAGTTGAGCGGGTGCGTAAATCTGTCGACGTTGTCTCCCTCGTGGCAATCCTGGCAGAAGTCATCGTCGTGACACGACTGGCACTGCAAACCGTTCAGGTCTGCATGCGCATCGGTCTGGGCCATGTCCGAGTGAGCATGCAGGAATCCAGCGACATGACTGGCGGGCTTCAGCACGTCGTCCGGCATGTGGCACGTTGCGCATTCGAGAGAAGCCGATTCCATTTCGTGGCAATCCTGGCAGTTGAGCATCGTCGGCAGAGATGACTCTTCGGTCGGCGTTTCGACGAGTACAGCCGCGTGGCAGTCCTGACACTCAAAGCCACCAACGAGATGCTTCTCGTGAGAGAACTTCTGACTGTATTTCGTGATGTAGTCCGAGCTCTCCGGATCGTCCGGATTCGTGTGGCATGTCGCGCACTCGTCGTCATCGTCGACGTCATGACAATCGGCACAGACATCCATGTCTGGCAGAAGGTTGTCCAATCCGGTTACGCTGCTCTCGACGCCGCCATGACAGTCCTCGCACGCCATCTCGTTCTCATCCACATGAAGAACGTGGCTGAATATCAGTTCGTCAGATGACGCGGGGCGCGCGACGTCAGGCATGCGCGACTGAAAAACAAACGCCAGAACGAGCGGCGAAATCAGTATGACGAGTCCGGATTTCAATGCGTTGTTCTCTTCTTGATCAGATGGTAGACAGTCGGTAGGAAACCCTGAACAGGAGTCGCAGATCGTTGTCGTACAGACTGTTCAGGCTTTCCTGCAGCTCTGCATCAACGGTGATCTCGCGACCGGCATTGTACCGTAGTCCTGCCGAAAAGGAGGTCGCGTCCTCATCGAAATCGGCGGTATATCGCTGGAAATTATAATAGCTGCTCTGGGCTCTTGCCTCAAATCTCGGTGTCAGTGCATAGCGGGCCTCACCATACAGCCCGATCCGTTCGCCCCCGAACCCGGACTGGTACACGACGCCGATGGTGCCCCACCTGGCGGAGAGGGTTCCGATGATTTCGTTACCAGTCTCGCTCTCGTCGTACAACGTATAGTAGTTCTGTATCCCTACCTGGTACTGTCCGAATTGACGATAGACGGCGCCGCGTATCTGCCGATAGGCATTCAGGCTGAAGATGTTGAAGTAGGAATCCTCGAACACCTGGGGTTTCTGACTCTGAAACTCACCGGAAACGGTCCACGGGCCCGTCGCATACGAGAGTCGATACCGCATGCGCTGGAAATCTTCATCCTGCAAATTGTAGTCGAGTTGAGCGAGGTACGTCAGCCTGTCAACCAGTTGGCCGGTCAAGGAAGCACCTGCTACCTGCCAGACGAGATTATCCGACCGGTTACGCTGGAAGTAGCTCACGTCCAGCTTCGCCTGTCTGGCGAAACGGCCCGACGCGAAACCGCCCAGCACATAGCCGTCGTCCGGAGAGAGGAATTCAAACGCGCGGTCACGGGGTGTTTCCAGTCCCGCGACGAGACGGACCCTGATGTCTTTGGTGGGTGTTGCTGCCACCGAGAAGGCATCGGACGATGCGTTGATCACACCGTCGTACAGGAACTGCCGGCCAAGCCGAAGATCGACGCGCGAATCCGGTTTCCATCGAAGAGATCCGTTGTACCAGCGCGCTTCCCATTCTCCGGGATCGCCACGTCGCGCCACCCTCATGTAGGATCGCAGCTGGAGCTGCGGAGCGTCGTGGAGCCATGCCCGAAAGCGAAGACCCTGGTAGAAGTCGCCCCTCTGATCTCCGTCGGCCGTCTCATACGAATACAGGTAAGACTGCGTCGTACCTGAAAACTCAACCTGACTGAACGCCGGGGCCACGAGGGCCCCGGTGAACAGGATCGATACGAATAAACGCTTCAGCACAGGCCAGCCCCCTTAACCTGTAGTGGGTAGAAGCTTACTTGTATTCCGCTTTCTTTGCGTCCGGAATCGGGTGTGCGATCTTTTCGGAGTACTCCGCAAAGTCGAACCCTTTAAAGGTCGGGCTCTTGTCGTTGTGACACGCAACACAGGTCTCTTCGGTCGGAGCTACGAGGCCAACCGACGCACCTTCTATCTCACCCGAGGTTATCGACGCCATCGTCTTCTTCTTGTAGTAGTTGCCGCCGGCACCGTGGCACGATTCGCAACTCACGCCTTCCTCGACACTGTACTTCGGCCCGAGAAGTTCTGCTGCAACTCCGTGAGCAGTGACGTGGCACGCGAGGCACTCATCGGCTGTCTGCGGATTCTCAATGCCCTTCGCTGCCGCAATCTCCTTCGCCTTGTCTGTTGCCAGCGTGGCGTATGCACCTGCATGTGCACTGGCTTCCCACTTTGGGTACTGCTCACCTGCCTCCGCTTTCTTGTGACAGGTCTTGCACTTGGCCGCGCCGATGAACTCTGCATCCTCGAGCGCGAGAACAGACGAAGCACCGTCGTCCGACGTCGTACGCGACGTGGGTCGGTCGACCTGCATCGCCACGAACAGGAGGACAACAGCAAGCACCGAAATGCTCGATGCAGCAAGGGTTGTAAGTCGTTTCATTTTTGTATTCACCACGATGGTTGTTTTTCGAAGTCTGGTTCCTATTGATCACGAGTCCTTGCTGGACTCAATTTCCCTAATTTTGAAGAAAAGTGCTACCGTCAGGATGGTAATAAACAGCGTTGCCACGCCGAACCCGAGTCTGCGAAAACTGAACTGCTCGAGCTCAGTACGCGCCAGTGCAACGGCGTTGCGGGCGGTCTCGATCCCGGCGGTAGTTACTTCGCCCGTTTTTGACGGGTCAAATGTGTGGACCAGCGTCCGAGCCGTGATCAGACTCTGGTTTACTTCCCGCTGCAGATAGCTAATGTCCAGGTCGTCCATCCCGATGCGATGGACCTCTTCTGCGAGTACTCTCGCGGAGTCCTGCGCGCTGACAAGTGCGGAGAGTTGCCCATACATTTCTTCGGCGACCTTGTAGCCTTCGTCTCCCTCGTCATGGCAGGCGATACACACGGACTCGTCACCGACGCCCACCATCTCCAGTGTCGTTTTCGCAACGTCGTGTATGCCGTGACACTCTTCGCAGCCGTGAAGCTCTTCCTCGTTGAATGCCCGCGCCATATTCGTTTCGTGGAAGAACTCCGCGTTGTTCACGTGGCAGATGCCGCAGACGTATTCGATCGCGTCGATTCCGGGCGGCATCGCTCCGTGATTGCCGTGGCAGTCGTTACACGCCGGTGACCCTGTGTCTTGTCGTTCCAGCAGCGCGACACCATGCACGCTCTTCGCATAATCCCGATACTGATTCGTGCGAATTCCGTACCCGGCCATGTAGTCCGCATCTCCATGGCACTGGTTGCACATGGCTCGGGAACGTTGAGCGGGTGTACAGATGATCGACCGTCCGACGCAGGAAGGATGGCATGCGACGTGTGGCAGCTTGCACACTGAGCAACCATCAGGTCACCGCCCTGCAGTTTCTCGCCATGCACACTGGTGTAGTACTGGCTGACCTGGTCGGTTGATGCGCTCGGCTGGAAGCGGCGCATAATGCGCAGGTCGGAGTGACACTTTCCGCAGAAATCCGGGATGTCCTTCGGGGCCGGGATGCCCACAAAATTTCCGGCGTGGGCCACCTCTTCGTCATCGGAGGTCGCATCTCCCCCGTGGCACCCGACGCAGGATAGATCCCGCTTCATGTGCACGTTGTCCATGAGAAAGCCTTCCGGCAGCGCCTCAAGCGTCGACGTGGCAGACGACGCACTGGTCTTCCGCCAGATTTTCCGGGACCTCCTGAGCCGTCGCCAGGGCGAGCGGCACGAAGGCGGCCAGCATCCAGAGTCCGATTCGGTATGTCATGGTCGGTTTCACTGATTCTTTCGGGCTACACGGCGTATCCAATAATGGTCATCACAATGATGAAAAACAGCGCAAATAACCCGATTAGGATCATTGGTTTCAGTTTACCGGTCGAACGGCTTCTTATCTCCCAGAAGGGCACCAACATCCATGCCAGTGCTGCAACGGCGAATGCCATCACGCCCAGCACCTCGCCTTCCATGCCGAGAATATGCGGCGGCACCCACTTGAGGGTCTGGAACATGAACATGAAGAACCATTCAGGCCGGATGCCGACCGGCGCCGGTGCGAACAGGTCGGCCTTGATCCCAATCTCCCACGGGAAGAAGACGGAAAGGAACAGCACGAGATTCAATACAATCAGCCATGCGAATACGTCTCGCAGCAGGAAGTTCGGAAAGAAGGGAATCATCTTCTTCCGCTCCGCGGGCATATTCGCAACCGACTCCGGCTCGTGCATACCCTGACGCTGAACGAACAGCAGGTGTATGCCCAGGAAGATGGTAAAGATGGCAGGTATCAGTGCGATGTGAAACGCGTAGAACCGGGTCAGCGTCGCTCCGGTCACGTCCGGTCCGCCTCTGCAGGACGATCTTGATCGCGTCACCGATGAGCGGCACCACGCCCGCGATATCCGTACCCACCTTGGTCGCGAAGAATGCGAGTTCGTTCCACGGAAGCAGGTACCCGCTGAATCCGAATCCCATCGCAAGAACGAGCAGTATGAATCCCGTCACCCACGTCGAGCTCCCTCGGCTTGCGATATGCGCGCCGTGAAGAAGGTGCTGAACATGTGGACGAAGATGAAGAAGATGAACAGGTTGGCGCCCCAGCTGTGGATCGATCTGAACAGCCATCCAAATGGCACCTTGTTCATGATGAAGCGAATGCTCTCGTATGCACTCTCTTCGCCCGGCTGGTAGTAAAGCAACAGGAGGATGCCCGTGAAGAGCTGGACGATAAACAGGAAGAGCGACACTCCGCCCATGTAGTACCAGATCGTGTGCCGATGAATTGGCACCATCTTGTGGCGCATGAACTCGATGAGTGGACTCAGTTGGAACCGATCATCGAGCCATTCAAACATTCTCTCCTTTCTGGTTGGCATGATCACGCCTCCGCCTTCGCGACAAAGACTTCGCCGTCCACGATGTTCACCGCATACTGGCTCAGCGGCCTTGGCGGCGGACCCGACACGTTCAGTCCACGCAGATCGTAAACTCCGTTGTGGCAGGCGCACCAGATGTCTTTCTTTTCGGACCTGAACTGGACCGTGCAATCCAGGTGGGTGCACGTCGCTTCGAACGCCTTGAATTCGCCGCTATCGAGCCGAATGAGCAAGACAGGCGAGCGGCCGAACTTTATAATCTCGCTGGTGCCCGATGGGAAGTCCGCGGCAGCGCCCCATTTCAGCGAACTCACGGTCGCCTCAGGTAACTCGGGTGGCTTGAGAAACGAGAAGACGGGGTACAGGACGGACGCGAGCCATCCGACGAGGCCGGTACCGATGAGGGCGTTCAGGAACTTGCGTCTCGTTTCAGCCATGGCGGGAATGTCGAGCAATGGTTGGAAGGATCTGCTGCAATCGCGATCCCAATGTATCAAGATGCTGCGTCAAATCAACACTGCCGTGGCATAATACAGCGTTTCGGAGTGCGGGTCTTTGAGCGCGAGCCGGCTAACGCATACCAGTCAGGCCGGGGAGTATTCGATCTTGTGGGGCATCCGACCGCACGTCATGTAGGGCTGTCTCGCGTATCGGGGGCGCTGCTCCTCCGGAGATGTCGAATCACAGCACGCGTGATCTCGAACAGCACAGCTACTCCGATGGCCGCAACAATGGTGTATGGCAGGAAATAGGTATACAGAGACTGCAGTGCAGGCCAGAACATTGCCTGGCCGCTCTGATAGGCGACTGCGGCCACGATCGGTGGGACGAGCACGATGGCGACCACGAACGCGATCGCGATCCCTGTTGCCTCCCGCACGAATCTGTTCACGGCTCTACTCCTGCTGTGCTTCTATTGGTCGCAACGGCATCCGGCGCGGTGTCGCATCCGAACCACTCACCGCGCCAGCCATTGCCGATGGGTTCTCCGAGGATGCGACAGACAAACGCATCTACAACGTCGGACCGGTTCGAAAAACCGGGACGATGCGATTTCAGCGTCGCAATACGGCCGGCCCCGTCGCGCTGCATTTCATAGCGAAAGATAGAGTCTCCGCTATCCGTCAGAAAGAAGTCCGTTCGGCCCACATGGAGATCGTTGAAGTACAGAACCCCGTCCTCTTCACTGATCGTAAATAACTCTCGAGAAAACCAGTACAGCGCGGATGCCTCCCCGGTTCTCGAGTCCGCAGGCATCAGCTCTTCTTGTTTCGGGATGGCACGAAAGGAGATGACATCATCGTCGTCGAGGATGGAATGCAGCCCGACCCAGACGGTATCTGCATCGGCTGCCAGAATTGTCCAGAGAATATTGTTGAACAGGCTCGGCATGACCTCCAGATGCTCATAGGGAATCTCCTGCCTGGCGAGGTTGTCGTTGGCGATCGCCCGAACGTGCAACATGTTGACGGTGGCAAGTGCCAGATACAGCGTGCTCGATACCAGTCCGAAATAGTTGAAGACGCGGCGTGCCTGACGGTCGCGGCGGAGAAACATGGCGCCAATGATTCCGACCAGCAGCGGAACGGTGTACAACGGATCAATGATGGAAATCGTGTTGAAGGCGAAGGGCGTGTTGGAAAAGGGAAACAGCAGTTGAGTGCCGTAGGCCGTGAAGGAGTCCAGCAGTGCGTGCGTAAGAAAAGCCGCTCCGGCGAGCACGGTCCAGCGCCAGGCTCCTGCCCCGTCCTGGTTGTGCAGCCGCGACAGCAACCAGCCCACGATGGGAGCCACGACCACGGTAAACATCACGGCGTGCGTGGGGCCGCGATGAAACAGCAACTGCCCCGATTCGGAAAGAAACGGGTACGCCAGCACATCGAGGTCGGGAATGGTCCCCAGCACAGCGCCCCAGATCGGTGCTTTGTTGCCAGCCTTTTTCCCGAGGGCAGCCTCACCGACGGCTGCGCCCAGCGCTATCTGTGTAATCGAGTCCATTTGTCGGTGGGTCGCGGTATACGCTGGAAAAAGACTGTTGCGAGGGAGAGGCCGTTTTGGGGGGTGTGATCTATACCTCAGGCCCTTCCCGGGGTCCGTGGGTATGAGCGTTTGAACCACCCCGCTCTCATCGCTTGCAAAGCGGCTTCGGGCGGCCCGAGACCTCTCTTCGCCGGCGCATTACTCCTTACGCACATCCGAAGTTCACGTGGTACCCCCTCTCCAGGATGGTCGGCTGCCGGCAACAGCCATCCGATCGCACGTCACTCTCATGGTTTTTATGGTGCGCGGGGGAAAACCCCTCACCACGAAACGCGATAGTCCGCTTTTTCTTTTTCCCAGATCCACATAGTTGGTAAAGACAATCCGGGGGACGAGCGGGCAGGGGTCGTCAATCGATCGCGAACCCTGGGACAATTCGGAGCATGCAGGACGAGAAGGGCCACAGCAGTTCGAGGCGCTCTCTCGAAAGGTGCACTGCCTCTCCTGCTCTGCGATTACATCGGGCCTCGTTAGAGCCATCGAGTTCCGCAATGGAGGTGCCAGCTATGAAGCGCTTGACAATCAGCCTTACCGCACTCGCTGCATTCCTGATAGTAGCGCGGTTTGTTCCGTTTGCCAGTGAGTCGCCTCCTCGTGAGATTCCGGCCGAATTCGAAACCCCTGTGGAAGCTGTCCGCGGCAAAACGTCGGTGCTCTTCGAGAAGCAACGCCGGCCAGATCCACCCGGATGTACGATTCACCACGAGGGGTGTCGACCGCCAGGTCTATCTGACGGACGAGGGCGTGTTCTTCCGGTCAGTCGGAATGCCACCGGACGGAGAGAACGCGGTCTCGCTGGATATTCGAGTTCCTGAATACATCAGGTCATTGTCGAAGGCACTTGTAGGGAATGAACTCCGTGAGTCGGACCCACTACTTCCTGGGAGAAGATCCAGCGGAGTGGATCACCGACGTGCCTAACTACGACAGGCTGCAACTCGATCACCTCTATCCGGGAATCGACCTGGAATACTACGGCAACGACGGGCGGCTGGAGTTCGACTTTGTGGTGGCTCCCGGTGCGGAGACGAAGAACATCCGGTTCCGGTTAGACGGGGTCCCGGAGATCACCTTAGACGGGAAAGGCAATCTGGTCGTTGCGGATCGAGATGGCGACATCATCCTCGAGAGGCCGATCGCGTATCAGCAAATCGACGGCAGACGACAGGTTGTTGCGACCGAGTTTGTGGTTGAAGGCCACGAGGTTCGGATCCGCGTAGGAGACTACGACCGGGTCATCTCCTCGTCATCGATCCCGTCGTCGGATTCTCCACGTTCCTGGGCGCTAACAGTGCGGACTATGCCGTTGACGTGGGCGTCGATGCAGCCGGGTACGTTTACATCGTCGGCAATACATATACGCCACAATTCCCGACCGGGGAAATGGCCTATTACCATCCGAGCGAGAATCCCAGTCAAGATGAGAACGTCTTTGTGACCAAAATGACTCCGGCAGGAAATCGAATCCTGTGGACTGCTTTCGTCGGCGGCCATGATCACGAGGGCCTGGAGGAAACGGCGCAAGCCATTGCCGTCGACAGTGAGGGCAATGCCTATGTGACCGGAAAGACGTTCACGTACGACTTCCCTACGAAGAACGCTATTCAGAGTGAAAACAACGATCCGATAGCGGACTGCTACGCGTCGGTCGTGGCCGATGACTGTGGAGACGCCTTTGCATTCAAGCTCAGTGCGGCGGGGGACGAGCTGCTCTATTCGACCTATCTCGGAGGAGACGAGCCGGACGAGGGCTCAGCGATCGCACTGGACGGTGCGGGCAACGCGTACGTCCTGGGGCACACCGAATCGGATCAGTTCCTGTCTGAGTCGCAAGACCAGTATGAGACAGCCGACTTTGTTGTTCGGATCAACCCGGACGGCGGCGGGCCTGGCTATGCTACGCTTCTCGGCGGGTGGGGCGGTCATGCTCCCGCCATCGCTGCAGATGGCCAGGGGCGCGTGTATCTCGCCGGGCATGACCACCAACCGGCCGAGTGTACGCGATTCTCTACGGACCTCGAGCGGCTCAGCTCAGATGGTGCAGCCACTGAAGTATGGGCGCGGTTCTGTGGCTTTGCGAACGCACGAGGAATCTCTGTGGGCGCTGACGGGCGTTTGTATGTTGGTGGATACGTGGGTGCCACCGACGACTCACTCCCGATAACCCCGAACGCGTTCCAACCGCAACTGGGAGGCGGATGGGACGGTTTTGTCAGCGTATGGGGTACAACCGGCAGCCTGCTGTATTTTTCATACCTGGGAGGGAGTGACGATGACAAGCTGTTAGATATCGCGGTCGACAGTCGCGGTGTGATCCACGTGACCGGCTCGACGCAGTCCCAGAATTTCCCAACCGATCCGGAGGGCTTTCAGCCCGTTGCACCGGCCGGCTGGCAGAACGCTCTCGCCGCCAGCATCGACCCGTCGGTGTCGGGATCCGGCGGGCTTGTGTATTCGACGTATCTGGGTGGGGACAAACAATCGACCGGAGAGGCTGTGGCCGTGAGTGCGCGCGGGAATGCATACCACGTAGGATGGACATGGGCGCACGATTTTCCCGTCCTGAATGCTTTCCAGCCCGATCACAGCGGCAGCGTCGACGCGTACGTCTTCATGATCGGCGATCCCCTGCAAATCGTCGTCAATTCGGAGTTAGACGGCGACGACACGAACCATGACGACAAGAACTGTACGACGGGAGACACCATCTTTCGGGATGATAATGAGGAGCCGGAGTGCACCTTGCGTGCCGCTATCCAGACCTCCAACGCCATGCTCGAGGAAGGCATTCCGATTCTCTTCGATATCCCGGACGAGGTAGGACCACCGCTGATCGAAGTAGACTGGCCGCTGCCGTGGGTTACGAAGAGCGTCCTGATTGACGGGACCTCGCAGCCGGGAAGTCAAGATGGTCGAGATCGACGGAAGTGGAGTTCCACAGGGGGTTGAAGCCGACGGGCTGCATCTTAGCGCGAGCCGGGTGGAGATCCGGGGCCTGACCCTGCACTCGTTCAACGAGTATGGTATCGCGATCGAGGGCGGCTTTGGCCACAAGATCATCGGCAGTCGGATCGGGTTTGATCCGGCCGGCGAAAACCTCAAGCCGAACGGGTTGGGGGCCGTGGTCGTTTTTGACGGTGCGAAGGACGTCACGATTGGCGGATGGGAGGACGACGAGATGAACTACCTCGGCGGCGGTGTGGTCATCGGTGAACTGGGGAACCGAGAGGATCAGTGTGCTGAAGAATGTCATGGCTCTGGAAGATGACAGCGACAACCTGCTGGTCGATCTCGTCGGGTCTCGACGCGGGCCGAGCTGTCAGGACTGGGAGCGTAACGACCGAGCCGGCCCTAATGGCAACATGCCGGCGCCGCGGCTACTACGCGTGGACGAGAACGCGCGGGGCATGACGCGACCCGGGGCTCGAGTGATCCTGTACGAGCTGGAGGAGACGGGCTCGGGCCTGCAGCGTTACTACGCAAAGAAAGTCCGCCCGGTTGGACATACGACGGCCGACGCACAGCGGCGCGTTCGAAATCTACACCGGGATGTTCGACGGCACCTACGTCACCGCGATGGCGATTGATGAGGACGGCAACTCATCCGAGCTGTCTCAGGTGCGCCGGCCCATCGTGTTCGTTCCGGATATCGGGGGGACGTGGCTGAAGGATCGAACGGGAGCGAACGTCTGGCCACCATTCGAGCTGATTTCGGACTCCGACGAGGCCGTGATGGAGCGGCTGCTGCGACTAGAGATGAACGACCGGGGTGAAGACATCCATGGCGTCCGGCCGCATCGGGTGATCGAGACGTTTCTAGACAAGGATTTCGGCAATCGCGGTATTCTTCAGACGTCTGTTCGACGGCCGGATTCGTCAGCTATCTCGATAATTCCCGGCCCGAGCCGAGCAGGACAAGTGGCTCTTTCCGTACGACTGGCGGAAGAGCCCCTCCGAGACGGCCGACTCACTCAAGAAATTCATTGACGGCATCGTGGGCGAAAGCAGCATCAACCGAAAAACAACGGCGTGGGCGTGTCAGATGGACATCGTGGCGCTCGGAACCGGTGGACTCGTCGCCGCCACCTACGCCAAGAAGTACCCGGAACTAGGCCGGAACCGCGTCCATCGTCTGTTTGACCTTCGCAACGCCGTTCAAGGGTGCGCCGGCCTACTTCGGCTTTCACTTGACGGGGTATGCTGTTCGGACTCGCCGGAACGATCCGGGACTTCAAGCCGGACTGGGGAAGGGTCATCGAGATGCAGCGGAACTGGCCGCTCGCGTATGCCCTTCTATCACCGCAGTCAGCCTATGCGCTCACACGGGAGCATCGGGGATACGATCGGCTTCGTGAGGGACCTCAGTTTCAATTGGCAAAAGTCCGCTTCGCACGCCCAGCGATTGTCTATCCTCAGCAAAGGAAGCGACGGAACATCCGAGGGCTCGCCCGCAACCGATATTTGATTGAACAGACTGATCGCAGTCCTTGTTAATGCCGACTCTCCGTGGCTCGGACCGCCACAGCTGATTGCCTTTCAGCCAATCCTGCGAACAAGAAGCGAGCACGGTCGCACGCTGGGACGTGGCGGAAGACTACTTGTTTACTGCTCTTGTGGACTCAGGAAGTCGAGTCACTCCTGGAAAACACCAGGTTCCGTGAAGGGACTGAGTCCGCTCAGGTTCGTGTTGTACAGAGAGAAGCTCGTTCCAATCCTTGCCAGAGGAGACGGTGTTGATCCTGAGGACCTGGTCATGCTGCCAAAGGAGCTTTCGCCTGCCGAGGGATCCGAAGATTGGCGAGTAGTGGATCGCATCAGATGCGGTCACCACATCTCTGTGGATGGCATCAACGTCACCGACATGCAACGATCCCCGAGCGTGCTACCGACCCGGTCGCCTGTCCGATGATGAGCATTTCACGGACCTGTTGGTGAAGTTGCTGGAGATGTCGTACCGCGTGACGACGATTCGAGGACTCTGGCCGCGAGAGACCCGATCCGCTAAATCCGCCAGGTGTTACAGAGTCGCTGACGACCTGAGATGTATTCTACGTCCACGGCTCCGGCCCGATCACGGTCAGGTGTTACGGACGGCCGTGGAAACCACACGGGGCCCGTATCCACCGGAGGAGCGCGTTCAGGTTTGAGTACGGCGTCCCGGAGATCGGCTACTGGGCGTCCACGTTCGGCACGACGCTCTCGCTGCCAGCCGACAGCACCTACACCGTCGACGTAACGGCCCCGCTGCAGGAGACGCGCATCTCGGTCGATCCGCATGGTCGCCGGTGAGAGTAGCCGGGAGAACCTGCTCTTCGACCGCCAGGTCGTTTCACAGGGCGGTAAGATGCGGTTCACGCTGTCCGAATCGGGTACGCCGATGGATGCCGTGTGGGAGGTCGACGCAGACGGGGACGGGACGTACGAAGCAGTGGCAGCGCCTACGGCTCAGCTGACGAGCACTGGCGCGGCGCCGGCCATCCCGACTCCCTCGCCCGGAGTGCTTGCGGTCGGTGTCATCAAGGCCACGCAGACGACGACGACCGCATCGATCGAGCTGCCCGATGTCGGCGGACCCGTATGGCAGTGGTCGCTGGCGAAGAACGCCGAGTGGATCCAGCCGGACGCAACAGCCGGTCAGACTACCGGTCACGATCAGTCTGACTTTCGATGCCAGTGCGCTCTCCGAAGGATCGTATGCGGACACGCTCTCGCTTGATCTGAGCATCCAGAACCACACGATCACCTATCCGATTGTCGTTGACTTCACCGTCTCGGAGCAGCAGGCGGCGCTGACGTCCATCGCCGTCACGCCGGACTTCGCCGTGCTCGAGCCGGGTGAGGTCCAGACGTTCACGGCCGAGGGCTTTGACCAGGTGGGTGGAGATTTTCCGTTGACCGCCTCTTGGTCCGCGACGGGCGGTTCGATCGACGCAGCGGGGTCTTCACGGCCGGCGCGTTTGGAGGCAGCTTTGTCGTGCGTGCCGAAGATGCCAGCGGTACGGTTGTCGGAGAGGCCCAGGTGGAGATCATCGGACCGGTTGGAGCCGAGGAGGTGGAGGATGTGCCGACCGAGTTTACGCTGGACCAGAACTACCCGAACCCGTTCAATCCGACAACGACAATCGAGTATGCCGTGCCGGTGCAGTCGTCGGTACGTCTGGTGGTGTATGACCTGCTGGGCCGTGAGGTCCGGCGCCTGGCGGACGGCGATCGCGGACCGGGACGGTACCGCGTTGCGTTCGACGCTCGTGCGCTGCCGAGCGGCGTGTATTTCTTCCGGATGGAGGCTGACAGCTTCGTCGAAACGCGAACCATGCTCCTGACTAAGTGAGTTCGGAACTATGCGACCCGGGTCTCCAGAGGTCCTGATCTCATCTGTCGAAGGATAACCTTCCACATACGCGTTCCACACCCTCGCCGCGTTGAATAAGAACCTGCAAGCAGAGCCGACTGGAGAGGTATTCGCCTCTTCCATCGACCAATATCCCGGGAACAAGATCTTGGTCTCTTACGACGTGAGAAATGTCTGAAGCCTCGAGAGTCTGATCAGCATCCGCAGGAGAATTGTCTCTTAGCCACGCGCGGACTCTGGGAGATCGAACCGCTATTCCTGACTTGTGGCGGGATGAAACACGAATCGATTCAAAAGCTATCTCGAAGACGAGTTCAGGCTTGACACTGCTGACCGGCCCAAAACGTTCGACGGTATTCTGCTTCACAAATCTGTCGATCTCTTTGACCTCGCTATCCGTGAGCCCCTGGTGCGCGTGCGTGAATGGCACGAGCGTATTGTCTTCATCCCAGACGGCAAACGTGTAGTCGGTGTAGCCGCCGCCCGAATCCGCTTGACGACGCTCGGCATAGATCAGCACCGCCAAGACCGTCAGTGGATCAACCTTCCAACTCCACCATGCTTTCGTCACTCGATCATCAACATAGGGTGCGTCAAGATCCTTCAGGACAAGTCCTTCCACCCGCCTGCTTTCGACTCTCCTCACGCAGCGCGCCGAGGTCAGCCCAGGTTTCGAAATCTATCGTCTTGGACAAACACATCGCCGCGGAGCCCGGCATATCGGAAAGCAACTTCGCAAGTATGCGTCGCCGGGCGCGCAGTGGCTGATCGCGGATACTCCGGCTCTCGTACTCAAGCAAGTCAAACACAATACAGCAAATCGGCGTATCTCGCAGAAGCTTTGGCCCCAACGTTTTATGGCCCAATCGCCGCTGAAGCTCACCAAATGGCAACACGCCATCCGGGCCCCAGGCGAGCAGTTCGCCGTCGAGAACCGTTCCATCGGGGAGCATCATGGCGCTGGCAGCCGTCTCCGGAAAACGGTCCGTGACGAGTTCTCCCTGACGCGTCCACATAAAGACCTGTCCGTGACGTCGGATGATCTGAACCCGTATCCCATCCCACTTCCACTCGACCATCCATTGCTCCGGCTCTCCGAGTGTGGTCGGGTCACTCTCCAGCAGATGCGCCGGGCAGAAGGGATACGGACGGCTTGCTGATGTGTCCGAGGTGTCATGGGCCACCAGCCGCCCGAAGAATTCGGCGGATGGCTGCCAGTCGCCAGCCATCCGGTGCACCAGTACACTCTCCTCGAGTCCGAACGCGACAGACAAGCCTCGGACGACGATTGCTTTTGAGACGCCTGCGCGCGGAGGCCGCTCGTCAGGATCTTGTTCCAGACTAGTCGCGAGTCCGCATCCATGTCTTTCCACGCACCCGTCACCGTTCGACGCCGTACTGCCTCGGGTGCATCGCGAAGCGGGAGAAGGTGCTGGTCAACCCACTCGTGAAGAGGTCGTCGTTCGACCGTCTTCGTCGTCGGAAGAACACGGGTGATGGTTTCCGCCAGATCGCCGACGACATCGTGGCAATCGGTGAACAACCAGTCGTTGATACCGGCTTGCTCAGCCGCCCATCGTCGCAGGCGTGCCATTTTCACCGCTCGTTTCGGACGACGCCCGATCAGGAAGTACACGGCCCATGCGGCATCTGCCGCACCGGCATGCGCAAAATAGTCGGCGAGCGCGGCCGTCTTCTCGCCGGTCTTCGTCGTCTCGTCCAGTCGCCGGTATAGACGGGAGAATTCGTGCATCTTTACGCAGACGCCTCGTCGTCGACCGTCACGATCTCCGAATCACGCTCCGAGTCACGCTCCGCGTCCTCGTCAAGCGGCGCGGCGAAGGTACCGTTCTCGTTGAGCCATCGACACAGTTGCCTCGTGTAGCCGTGGGTCGCCAGAACCCGCGAACAGCCCGATCCTTTGATCACCTCAATCAGTGACGGCCAGTCTACGTGGTCCGATACGACAAACCCTCGATCCGACCCTCGCTGGCGGCGCCGACTCCGAATTGCCATCCAGCCGCTGGCGAAGGCTACCGACGTCGGCCCAAGACGACCAAACCATGACGAATCGGCCGGCACACTCGGAGTCACGACGATTCCGTCGCTCCAGCGGGGCGGGACGGCAGCAATTCTCCACGTCAGTGGTTTCTGCATCCAGTCTGCCCTGCTCGCGGTACAGATTGTTCATGCGCTCTACCGCGTGGTGACAGTAGATGGGGCCGATCGACGGATCCAGACCTGCGATGAGCCTCTGTGCTTTGCCGAGGCTGTATCCGAGAAGCACGCTGGTGACGCCTCGATCGCGATTGGATCTCCACCACTGGTTGATGTCGTCCCTGACCACCGACGGCTCAGGCCATCTGTAGATCGGCAATCCGAACGTACACTCCGTGATGAGCGTGTCGCACCTGACCTGTTCAAACGCTTCACAGGTGGAGTCCGCCTCCGTCTTGTAGTCGCCTGTCACGACCCACACCTCACCGCTTGTATTCAACCCGAATCTGCGCGGACCCCAGAATATGTCCGGCCGGATGCAGGGAGACGGAGACGCCGTTCATGTCAACGGTCTCGCCGAACTCCAGTGTTTCGATCGGTGTATTCTTGCCCAGGCGCTCGCGGAGAATTGGCGCACTGGATCGGGATGAGAGATAAGCCTTCGAACCGGGACGGGCGTGATCGGAGTGGCCGTGGGTGATTATCGCCCTCGCCACGGCGCGCTGCGGATCGATATAGAATCGACCTGCCTTACAGTAGAGACCGTTTCGGTCTATGGTGAGTAGGGGCTGCCGGGATTCCGGGGTAACCATCTCGGCGGGTGATGACTTGCTGCTGAGGGCGACCTCTTACGCGTTGGACAGATGTTTGATCACTGACGTGGCGGCTTCCGGAACCAATGTCACGACTTCAGACTATGTAGCGCTGTGACCAACTGTAATCCTGAAATGCAACCGGAGCTTTGAATCATGGGTGGACTCGCGAGGCTGATTGACAACAAGGTGCAACACGGTGCGGCCACCCTCGACGAGGACGCTGATCGGCTCCTCCAGGCCGATGGGAATGCGTTGCTTATAGGGATTCTGCTTGATCAACGAATCAAGGCCGAGATGGCTTTTAAGGGCCCGCTAAAAATGAAACAGCGGCTCGGCCATCTGGATATGCGCAAGATCGCGAAGATGGATCTCGAAAAGCTGCAGGACATCTTCCGGCAGAAACCGGCCGTGCACAGCTTTGCAAACATGATGGCCGGCCGTGTTCAAGAGTTGGCGCAGACTCTGGTCGATGAGTACAAAGGGAATGCGACGAACCTGTGGAACGACGGCTCTGATCTGGCAGCGGTTCAAAAACGACTCGGGAAGATCAAGGGGTTTGGTCCGAGCAAGTGCGCAATGGTTGGAGACGCACTGGACCTTTTTGAGCACCGGACTTTCTAGGCGGTCGAGGAATTGACCGAACCGTCATTGCGATGAGGCGCCCCTGGCTCCGAAGAAGCAATCCGGGCCGCCGAGAGCAACTCACCGTCTAAGGTTGCCGCGGCCGCTTCGCGGCCTCGCGAAGACGAAGGACGAGCAGTTTGAAGGAATGGTCATTGCGATGAGGAGCCGTTGGCTCCGAAGAAGCAATCCGGGCCGCCGAGATCAACTCACGTCCAGGATTGCCGCGGCCGCTTCGCGGCCTCGCAAAGACGAAGGACAAGTAGTTTGAAGGAACGGTCATTGCGATGAGGAGCCCCTCGCTCCGAAGAAGCAATCCGGGCCGCCGAGATCAACTCACCGTCTAAGGTTGCCGCGGCCGCTTCGCGGCCTCGCAAAGACGAAGGACGAGTAGTTTGAAGGAAGGGTCATTGCGATGAGGAGCCCCTCGCTCCGAAGAAGCAATCCGGGCCGCCGAGATCAACTCACCGTCTAAGATTGCCGCGGCCGCTTCGCGGCCTCGCAAAGACGAAGGACAAGTAGTTTGAAGGAACGCGTCATTGCGATGAGGAGCCCCTCGGCTCCGAAGAAGCAATCCGGGCCGCCGAGATCAACTCACCGTCTAAGATTGCCGCGGCCGCTTCGCGGCCTCGCAAAGACGATAGAAAAGTAGTTTGAAGGAACGGTCATTGCGATGAGGAGCCCCTCGCTCCGAAGAAGCAATCCGGGCCGCCGAGATCAACTCACCGTCTAAGATTGCCGCGGCCGCTTCGCGGCCTCGCGAAGACGATAGAAAAGTGTTTGAAGGAACCGTCATTGCGATGAGGAGCCGTCGGCTCGGAAGAAGCAATCCGGGCTGCCGAGATCAACTCACCGTCCAGGATTGCCGCGGCCGCTTCGCGGCCTCGCAAAGACGAGAGGCGAGCAACTTCCCCCCGCCTGTCATGGCCGCGAAGGCGGCCATCCGCGCCCATCAATCTGGACTATAAATCGGCTCTCCCCGACTCCGCAATCTCTTTCAGCCGATCCAACCCGCTCTGGTAGTCGGCCGACATATACGGCGTGAAGACTTTCATGAAATATCTGGCGGCGATATTACCACCAACATCACCCGCGGACGACCATGTCACGTGTGTCTCACCATCAACATCATCCAGAACAATCGACGACGCGGCCCCGAAGGTGTCGTCGTCCATGGAAAAGTAGTAGTCGATGCGGCGCAGAGAGTCGATGTCTGTGATCTCCATTCGCCCCGTCCCTTGATTCCCCGACCACTCTGTTACCTGGCCGACGCCCGTATCAGGACCGCTGTAGGAGTACGTCATGTCGGGGTCTGCCGCCGCCCATGCGGTCCACGCGGGCCACTGGCGAAACTCTGAAACGTGCGCGTACACCTCCGCCGGAGTCGCCTCGATGGCGACGGACTCGCTGACTTCCCATTCAGCGGGTAGCAGGAATCCGACAATCACCAGAAGAAAAAAGATCACCAGGATCGCGACGAGAATAATCTTGACGGCCTTCATAATCGTTCACCTTTGACACTCTGTTCTTTTTGCCTGATCGACGCGCAGCACCGAGCCTACTGTGGCACCCACGCCAGAGCAACGAAGTGGACGTCCACGTCCGTCCTTCGCGGTTTCAATTCGAACGTTTCGAGTCGGCCCATTTCAGGATCGAGGCGCTCTTTCAGGTCCTCAATCTCCTGCTCCAGTTCCTTTTCGAGTTCGTCCAGAGATTCCTGGCGTGCGCTGAGGTCCTCGAGGGCTCGCTCTACATCCTGCTTCTCCTTGGAAGTCCGGGACATGCCGCGCACGGTTGTCGAAGCGCGCCCGACACTCGATCGGCTGATCGCCTTTCGTCCGAGAAGAGCCGACAACACGGTGGTCCCGATGTTTACATAGTTACTCATCTTCACCGACTCCGCCTGTTCCTGCTCGCGATCGACCTTCTGTTCGGCTTTCCGAATCCGCTCCGCAGCGGTCGTGATCTTCCTCTCGTATTTCCCGCGAAGCTCCTCGATCTGATTGTCTCGCTCCTCCCGTCCAACGTCCCGCAAGCGAATCCGAAAATCTCGTTCGCTTTCGTCGGGGTCGGATGCGACACCGAGTCCCGGATGGAGGAACGATGTGACCCGCTCCTCTCGATAGAGCCAGTCGGCGAGGTCCTTTTTCCATCCGGCGTAGTCTCGCGCCTTCTGTGCCTCCGATGGAAGATCTCCGAACGATGCATTCTTGTCCGGCTCGGTCCCAAGGCGATCGACATCGACGTCGGCCCGCTCGGCATCTTCCCACTCAACAGGTGAGACAGCGCCTGCCCTGATCTCTGCGAGAAGAGCGATCTCGCGATCGGCTTCGATACCACGCTTCCTGTCCTGAAAATGGACCGACGCCGTTCCGATAACCCTCGGCTCATAGTGCGTCGAATCTGCAGATCCGGAGGGGAGGAATCGCTGTGTCACGTCCGGCGGCACAACGGGTCTCGATTGCGTCGCAGATTTACTTGCCGAAGCCTTCGACGAGGGTCGGGCGGTTTCCGTCGTTGTAGCAGTCGCGGTGGTCTGGCGGTCCTGCATCAGCGACTTGATCTGCGTTCGCGTCATCGGGCCCCTGAGGTACGACATCGCCCAGCGCGTATGGAAGATCTCGGGGGCGGGTTCGTGCACGTTGTGCATCAGAAAGACCCGTTTGCCGAGTCCCGCGAGCACGCGCTCCATTTGCCCTCGATCGAACTCTCCACCGCCCGAAGCTCCCTCAAGTCCTTCCAGAACGCGCATCTTGTCGCGCTCCGTCTGGAGCCGGCCGATAAACCACGTGCCGGTATTCGACAGGCCTTTGTAATCCAGGTCGACCGGATTCTGCGTGGCGAGAACCACACCAAGTCCGTACGCGCGCGCCTGCTTGAGCAACGTCAGCAGCGGTTGCTTGGACGGTGGATTTGCCACCGGCGGCATGTATCCGAAAATCTCATCGATGTACAGCAAGGCCCGCAGACTGGTCGTTCCCGGTTTAGTGCGGATCCACGAAAGGGTTTCGTTCAGCAGAGAGTGAGACGAAGAACATCCGCTCCGCCTCCGACAGATGTGCAATTGACAGGATGGCGACGCGCGGTTTCCCGGAGTCGTCGTACAGCATCTTGTCGATGTCGATGGGCACGCCCTTCATCCACGTCTCGAATCCCGGCGACGCCAACAGATTGTTGAGTGCCATCGCGAGTTCAAAGCGCTCTTTCGGCGGGAAGAATGAGTCCAGGTTCATCACCCCGATACGTTCGAAGGGCGGAGTCTGGATGGCCTGAATCAGCGAACCGAGATCGAGTGTAAGCCCATCGTTCCAGGCGTTCTCCAGAAGATTGGAGATCAGAATATGTTCGCGGCTGCGCAACGGATCTGCGTCAATGCCGAGGAGTCCGAGAAGTCCTGTCGCGGTGGACGAGATCCGGTCGTTCATCAGATCCCGATCTTCCCGAACCTGTTCGGACGGCGGAGCAAAGGACGACAGGATCGACACAGGGACACCGGCTTCGCTACCCGGAGTGTAGATCGTGACGTCTGCGGCATCGCGGAGCTTCCGGACCCGATCGGGGCCCTCGCCCCAGCTTGCCAGGCCGTTCTTCCAGAGATCCGCCTGCTTTGCCGCGAATTCCTCCGGCGAAAGATTCTTCTTCCTCGCGTCGTCGATGTTGATCCACGGCAGGAACTCATCGGGCGAGAGGTTGGGGAAGGTGAGCATCAGGTTGGGGATGTCACCTTTGGGATCGATGATCAGCGCGGGGATCCCGTCAATGATTGCTTCCTCCAACAGCGAGATGCACAGGCCCGTCTTTCCGGACCCGGTCATCCCCACGCAAACAGCATGCGTCGTAAGATCCTTGGAATCATAGAGGAGCAGGTCATCGAGCATCTCGCGCTTTTCCAGATCGTACGACCGACCCAGGTAGAACTCGCCCATTTTTTCGTAGGCTTCGACGGGGATATCCATGCTTCAAGTTGTTCGGTGTGATGTGAAAATCAGGGCATCTGAATGATGCCGAAGAGGTTGCCGAACGGGTCTTCGACGGTCCCGACAAGGACGCCGCCACCGACGTCACTCACGCCGGCGACCTCAGTGGCTCCGAGGGTCATCAGTCTGTCGTACGTCGCGACGGCGTCATCGACTTCCCAATATACCCACATGCCTCCGCGGCCCGGGGGGGCAAGGGCGGTGTCGGGGTCAAGTCCAAGCTCGAAGTCGCCCACCTGGAAACCCACATAGAACGGCTCGTCGAAATACGGCTCGATGCCGAAGACGGACGAGTACCACGCCTTTCCTACGTCGAGATCCGGCGTGACGTAGACGACGGTCTTTACGCCTTTAAATTCCCTGGTTGCGGCGGGTTCGTTGGTACACGCCGCGGCGACCAGGCAGGCCGAGACAAGAATCAGTTTCCTCATGAAACGAAGATACACAGCGCGCAACATCATCTGAACTCCCGTGTCATCCTGGCCTTCGCCGCGCCATCGCAAGTCTCGCTACGTCATGCGAGCCTTAGCCGCGCCATCGCAACCTACGCTACGCCATCCGAACCATTTGGCGGCATCCGAGCCTTTGCCGCGCCATCGCAACCCACGCTACGTCATCCCGAACGAAGTGAGGGACCTTTGGCGGACGGTTGTCGGCGATTTCTACCCGGACGCAAAGTCCCCCCCGCTAGCCCGGTGCAACATCCTTTGCTGACGATGACGAAGACTTGGAATTCATGCCGTGGCCTTCTGCGAATCTTAACCGCGGAGCCGTGAACCCGCTTCTTCTTCTCGGGTAAGCCGTCACTCCAACGCACGTGTCGAGGTGAGAATGGAAGATTTCTTCTTCGCGCGCTCCCTGATGGCGCTCTCTCTGGCCTTCCACATCGTCTTCGCGGTGATGGGTATCGGGATGCCGCTGCTCATGGCCATGGCGGAGGGCAAATATCTCCGAACGAAGGACCCTGTGTACCTCGATCTGGCGAAGCGATGGGCGCGCGGAACTGCAATTCTCTTTGCCGTTGGTGCGGTTTCGGGGACGGTGCTGTCGTTCGAACTGGGGTTGCTCTGGCCGGACTTCATGGCGGTGGCCGGTGGAGTGATCGGCATGCCATTCTCGCTCGAAGGATTTGCCTTCTTCACCGAAGCCATCTTCCTCGGAATCTACCTGTATGCGTGGGATCGCATACCGCCCGTCGCTCACTGGCTGGCCGGGGTGGTGGTAGCTCTCAGTGGAGCGCTTTCCGGCGTGTTTGTGATCACCGCGAATGCCTGGATGAACGCTCCTGTCGGGTTTGATCTCGTCGACGGAGTGATCACGAACGTCGATCCCGTTGCTGCGATGATGAATCCGGCAGCACTACAGCAGATCATCCACATGATCCTTGCTTCGTACGTGGCTGTCGGTTTTGCAGTGTCGGCTGTACATGCCTATTTCCTGCGGAAGGACCGAACCAGCATCTTCCACCGCTACGCGTTTGGCCTCGCGCTTGTAATGGCGATGGTGAGCATCCCGCTTGAGCTCGTCAGCGGTGACCGAATTGCAAAGATGACAGCCGTGCTGCAGCCACCCAAGTTTGCGGCGATGGAGGCGCACTATCACACCGAGTCCGGCGCGCCCCTGGTCATCGGGGGCCTGCCTGATGACGCGGCGATGGAGACCCGGTACGCCACTCGAGGTTCCGTACGGCCTCAGCTTCCTGGCCCACGGCGACGTTGACGCAGAGGTAACAGGACTCGATGCCTACCCTCGGGATGAATGGCCGAACGTGACGATCGTTCACTGGGCGTTCGACATCATGGTGGGTTGTGGAATGATGATGTTTGTCCTCGCGCTCTGGGCCGGGTGGAAGTGGGCGCGAACACGCCGACTCCCGGACGATCCGCGGTTATTGCTGGCCCTCATCGCTGCCGGGCCGCTCGGATTTATCGCCATCGAGGCGGGGTGGATCGTGACGGAAGTTGGTCGACAGCCGTGGATCATCTGGGGTGTGATGCGTACCGAGGATGCCGTTACTCCCGTGAGTGGTTTGGTGGCCCCGTTCATCGCGTTCACGGTCCTGTATGTCTTTCTCTCCGTCGTCCTCGTCTTCTTGCTCAAGCGGCAGTTCCTCGAGACACACTCCGGGGATCATCGATCCTGATGTGCGGATGCCCGGGCGGATCGCCTCCTTGCGTGACTTAATCGATCAACCAGAAACACGATGTATGAAATGATCCTGGCGCTGGTGATGCTCGCAGCGCTCGTGCTGTATGCGCTTTTCGCCGGGGCGGACTACGGCGGAGGCATGTGGGATCTTCTGGCGTTCGGACCGAATCGGCGGCAGCAACGAGACGCGATCGCCGACGCCATCGGACCCGTGTGGGAGGCGAATCATGTCTGGCTGATTCTCGTGATCGTACTTCTTTTCTCGGCGTTTCCGCCCGCCTTCGGACTGATCATGACGGCACTGTTCATGCCCATGATCTTGATCCTCATCGGGATTGTGCTCCGTGGCACCACCTTTGTCTTTCGTAAATACGACGCGCAGCGGGACGCCGTGCATCGCCGCTGGAGTGCGATCTTCGGCATCGCGAGTTTCCTGACCCCGTTCTTCCTTGGCCTCAGCCTCGGCGCACTTGCTACCGGTGATATCCGCGTTGAAGACGGTGTGCTCATCTCTGGATTTTACGCGGGGTGGACGACAGCCTTTGCTGTCGGGTGCGGGCTTTTTGCGCAGGGGCTCTTTGCGTATCTGGCCGCCGTCTACATGACCGTGGAGACGGAAGACAATCCGGCAGTCCAGAGAGACTTTCAGATCCGATCGTTGATCTCGGCCGTAACGCTCGCACCGGCGGCACTGCTTGTCTACCTCCTCGCGGCTGACGGCGCTCCGTTTCTCTTCGATGGTCTCTCACAGTGGTGGTCGCCACCGATAGGCGCCGCCGTTTCCCTTCTCGGTATCGGAGCCGTTGTAGCGCTCTGGGTGCGCCGCTTCGCGTGGGCGCGGGTCGCAGCCGTTCTGCAGGTAACCCTGATCCTCGTGGGCTGGGGAGTAGCGCAATTCCCCTACGTCATCGTCCCCGACGTCACCTTTGCGGGTGCCGCCACCGCGCCGGCCACGCTGCGACTCCTCACGCTGACACTCGGCGCAGGAACAGTGCTGCTACTCCCCGCCTTCGCCTACCTCTTCTACGTCTTCAAGCGGCGAAGACTCCCCGTGGATTCCCGGTAGTAGCGCCGGGCGGCACATTGTCCCTCGCGGCAATGAACTGCAGTTGTATCGCAAGCCATCCGCACAGCGCCGTCACGGGCGAGGCAAATCGCTCCGGCTCCAGATCCATTCGGAAGACTGTTCTTCGCCGTCGCCCTGGCCCGAGATCCTGGCATGAAGTCGGCTCGCGCGATCAACCCGATAGGCAATCATTTGCGGAAAATCGTGAGCGGAGTTTTCGAACGTGACGCTGGAATCCGTCGCACCTGACGCGATGAAGGGTGTCGGCGGCCGACCGCGCGGACTGGCAAGAAACACGAGCGTGTCGCCGCGCTGTTCGATTCGCAGGTACTCAAAGAAGGAGCGTCCCGACGCGAACAGGTCGACGTGCAGGCCAATCATCACGTTGCCTCGCGGCGGCAGCCAGACTTCTTCCATGCGGGTGCCGTCCTGTTCGCCGGTCCAGTAGCCTTGCATCCACGAGAGTTGAGCGAGATCAGTGGCTGGGGTCCGCGGGTTCGTGTCGCCCAATGCAATGGGGCTTGTCTTCTGTTCGCAGCCGACGACCAGCGCACAGGTGATTAGAATGGTTGATAGTAGATATCTCATTTGGAGAAGGTCGCGAGTCGATGCGTCGATTGCAATCGGGTGCCTGTGTTGAGGACGTCTCGTCTTGAGAGTATTACCCGTTGCCCGTACGCGCAGCGGTTGTGACATACCTGGTCTTTCTTTTCGGATCCTCTGTTGTCTTCTTTGGGTTCTTCCACGCCGCCGCTCCGATCTTTTCTGCTTCGTCTTCCGTCGTGATGAACCGGTCGCGGCCGCCGGTATGCGCCGGGAAGCCTTCATATCCCCCGAACACCCCGTGGAGCGGCCAGGCCTGCGTGACGACGAGGCCCCGCCAGTTGCCCATCACCTGGAGCTGGCCGCGGACGATGAGCGCCGACAGGCTCATCAGGTGGTCGAGGTGCTCGAGCACGCGCGGCTGGACGATGGTCTGGATGAAGCCGGTTTCGTCTTCGAGTGTGAGGAAGAGCACGCCCTTCGCGGTGGGCGGCCGCTGACGCAGAATCGCCAGGCCGGCGATGGTAATGACTGTTGAAGTCGCCCCGGTGCCGACGTCGAGGTAGCGCCCCAGACGGTAGCACGTCTCGATGGTACGCACCTCGAGCTCGTTGAGGGTTCGGCGAACGAGTGCCATCGGATGCGAGCGGGCGGCATCGTGCGTCTGGTAGTCCCAGCTCAGGCGCTCGGGTGTGGTTAGATCCGACAGGTCCGGGATATCTATTTCCTCCACCGCCCGCATCTCGAACAGCGTAAGTACCGGTTCGGCGCCGGGTGTACCATTGCGGCGTGCCAGAAGCCCGACCTCCCACAGGGCGCGGCGGCTGGATCCGGCGAGGCTATCGAGAGCACCGGATCGTGCGAGATTGCGGAATGCGTCGATCTCCAGCGGAACACGCCGATAGAGATCTTCCACACTTGTAAACGCACCCCCGAGCCGTTCCCATATGATGATGCGACCGGCATCTTCCGATACACTTGTCACCGACACCAGCGACTTCCGGATGGCCAGGCGGCCTTCATCGGTTTTTTCGAGATCATATCGAAAACAGGATCGATTGATGTCGGGCGGCAGCACGGACACCCCGAAGCGCCGCGTCTCCTCCTCGATCGTCATGAGTGTGTAAAACCCCGGGCGGTGTTGCATGAACGCGGCCATGAACGCGGCCGTGTAATGACGCTTCATGTAGGCGGACTGGTAGACGGTTTTTGCAAACGCCGCCGCGTGACTCCGGCAGAAGCCGAATCCCACGAAGTTGGAGACGTTGTCGAATACCTGGTTGGCGATGGAGTTCGGACACGCCCCGATTCATTGCGCCGGCGACAAACTCGACCGCGCATGTTTTCCATCTCCCCCGGGTCGCGAAACTTCGACATTAGGCGGCGGAACTCGTCGGCTTCTTCCAGCGACATCCCCGCAAAGTGATGAGCGACCTCCAGCACCTGTTCCTGGTATACGATAACGCCGTAGGTGTCTTCGAGAACCGGCTCCAGACTCGGATGCAGATACTCGACCGGTTCGAGTCCGCGACGGCGGCGGACGAATGGATGAACCATGCCGCTCTGCAATGGGCCCGGGCGGAAGAGCGCGATCTCGTTGATCAGGTCGCGAAAGTTCTCCGGCTGATGCTGCGCGAGCAAGTGGAGCTGGCCCTGCGATTCGATCTGGAACACACCGAGTGTTTTGCTCGCACGAATCATGTTGTAGGTGGGAATGTCGTCCAGTGGAATCTCATCGATGTCGAGATCCGGAGAGATGTGGCGGTGAACCAGCTCAACGGCTTCGCTGAGTGCGGCCAGCATGCGAAGACCGAGCACGTCGAACTTGACAAGGCCGAGAGCTTCAACATCATCCTTGTCGAAGGTGACCATCATGACTCCGTTCGCGGATGTCTGGATCGGAGTGAAGTTGAAGAGGGATTTGCGCGACAGCACCATGCCGCCCGAATGGAGTCCGAGATGGCGCGGGCAGCCGTACAGACCTTCGGCCATGTTGATGAGTACGTCGAATAGTGGAGATGGACCGATCACCTGCTCGAGCCGCACGCGGTAGTCGCTGACTTTGTGGCTTCCGCCGTAGGGCGGGACGGTCTTGCCGATGCGGTTGACCTGTTCCATCGGCCACCCGAGTGCTTTGGCGGTATCGCGCACAGCCGAGCGGATGCGATACGTGATGAGCGTAGCTGTCATGGCGGTCTGTTCGATACCGAATCGCTCGATCATCCACGCGATGATCTCGTCGCGACGGTCGGAGTCGAAGTCGACGTCGATATCGGGTGTGCCTTTGCGGCCGGCGTGCAGGAAGCGCTCGAAAAGGAGTTTGTTTTCGATCGGGTCGACGGCCGTGATGCCGAGCAAGTAGGCAACGATGGAGTTGGCGGCCGAGCCGCGTCCGGCGCAGCGGATTCCCCGGCGGCGCGATTCTTCCGTGATTTCGCGGACGACCAGGAAGAATTCTTCCAGATCCAGCTGGCCGATCACGGCGAGTTCTTTCTCGAGCTGTGCGCGAGCGCGGGAGCGGGCGGTGCCGGCGTACCGTCGCGGGAGCGCCTCGTGGCACTTTGTGTGGAGATATTTCTCGGCGGTATAACGTGGCGGTATGCTCGCAGCGGGCGGCGTGATGTACCCGGGTAGCAGGTCGACGCTGCATTCTTCAGCTATTTCTTCTGCACGATCAAAGGCGGCAGGGTACGGTATGAGTTTGCGGAGGGCGGATTCTGATTTCAGATAGGCCTCTGCGTTTCGTGGCCGCTCGGGGTGGGGTTCGAAGACGCTGATGCCGAGGCGGATGCACGTCGCGAGATCGTAGCGGCGATAGTCTTCGGGGATGGCATAGCGGACGTCGCCAGTAGCGACGAGCGGCACGTAGGTGATCTCGGAGAGATCGTGCAAGCGGTGGATGCGGCGGGTGTCTCCGGGATGGAGATGGTGGGCTACTTCAATCGACAGTCTGTAGCGAAACACCTGCTGGAGCTGTTGCACCCACACCTGCGCGTCTTCCATGCGGCCGCCGTCGACCAGGGTCCAGAGGCGGCTGCCACGAGCACCGGTGAGGCAGTGGAGGCCGTTAGCGTGTTCGACTAATTCCTCGAACGTAGCGTCGGGCTTGAGGCGCTCGCGGTGATGGGCATGGGTGAGCAGCTTGCACAGGTTGGTGTAGCCTTTCGAGTTGGCGGCGAGCAATACAAGCGGCGAGCCGTCGACGGGGACCTCGGCGCCGAAGATCGACTTGATGCCATGCTCGCGGCAGGCTCGCTGCAACCGGACGACGCCGTAGACGCCTCCGAAGTCGGTGAGCGCGAGGGCCTTCATTCCGCGGGTGGCGGCCATGACGGCGAGCGCCTCCGGTGACGAGCCGCCGGCGAGGAAGGAGAACCAGCTGCGCGTGTGAAGGTGTGTAAACATGTTGATATTGTGTCATCGCGGGCAGACCGAAGCGATCCGGGCGCTCAGACAGACTTACCGTTTAAGATTGCCGCGGCGGCTTCGCCGCCTCGCAAAGACGGTTTGGATAATCCTTCGTCATTGCGATGAGGAGCCATAGCTCCGAAGAAGCAATCCGGGCGCCGAGGCAATGCTCACCGTTTAAGATTGCCGCGGCGGCTTCGCCGCCTCGCAAAGACGGTTTGGATAACCCTTCGTCATTGCGATGAGGAGCCCTAGCTCCGAAGAAGCAATCTTGGTCGCCCGAGTAACCTCACCGTCTCGGATTGCCGCGGCGGCTTCGCCGCCTCGCAAAGACGGTTTGGATAATCCTTCGTCATTGCGATGAGGAGCCATAGCTCCGAAGAAGCAATCCGGGCGCCGAGGCAACACTTACCGTTTAAGATTGCCGCGGCGGCTTCGCCGCCTCGCAAAGACGAGGGGGTTAACCTCCTGCCAACCACAAGAGATCCCTCACCGTGTTCGGGATGACGCTGAGCAAGCTCAGCGTCAATCCGCCAGTTTTGCCATCACCCATTCTCCGTTTTTGTCCCGCCGATACACATCCATTACCCCTTTATCCGTAAGCACGCGGAAGTACACGCGCTTTTCTTCCTCGAGCCACCAGTGGCCCTGCACGACCCACACGTCCACCAACTTCTGAACACGGTAGATGCGGGTGCCACGCTGTATCCGCACCGGCCACCCTTTCCGATCCTCCACCTCGACCGCCTCTTCGATCCGTTTCATGATCGATCATCGGGGCCTCTTCCTCTTTCTTCGAGGCGGCTCCTTCTCCGGGAAGGGATCAAGCCGCATCTCATCCTCCGAAAACAGTACGTCCGGTTGCACGACGGCCCGCTGCACCATCTCCGGAAAGCGCCGGTGCACGGCCCTCACGGCCGTGAAGACCGAGGGGCGTTCCTTGAAAAGCGGCACCTGCGCGGACTTCATATGCCGGAGAGCCCCCAGCTCCAGCGCCAGGGACTCCACCTCCAGACCGGGCGACAGCACTGCATGGAGCAGGCGCACCGCGGCGCGCAACAGACCGGGCAGGTTGCCGATCGGCTCGGGCAGAATGCGAAAGGCTGTCGCGTTCGCCCTGTTCCGATAACCTTTTGCTACCAGGCGCAGTCGCTGGCAATACTCAGGCCGGAGGATTTCAGCTGCCTGGCAGACCAGATATTCGAGCACCGGAAGAATCTCTCGTGGCTCCCGGCAGGGGTCATCAAATTCGTAGCCCTGCCGGATGACGCGCGATTCCCGGAAGAGCGGTATCGGAGGCTCCGTTCCCGGATGGAGCATCTTGAAGAGTCGATCCCCGTCGTCGCCAAACTGCGCCTTGAGATGGCGAAGCGAAAGTTTCTTTACCGCTCCGAGTGTGGCGTAACCGAAATGGTGCAGCAGTTCAACGGTGTCCTCTTCGAAGCCGATCTCTGCAATCCGTTCGACGGCGAACCGATCGAGAAATCCGTCAAGATTCCGGGGCGACACGACGAGCATGTTTCCCGGAGCTGCGCGCAGGGCTGCAAGCTGAGCCGCTGCCCGGTGCGGCGCCACGCCTCCGTGCACAGAGAGTGTTTCTGTCAATGCGCGGGCAACCGGCAGATCATCCGGCCTGAAGTACAGGAGCGGCGGCCGCGACTTTTCGATGAACGGCGTGATCCCGTTTACCGAGTGGACGACCTCTTCCCATGCCGCCGCTTCGAGTTCGGCACTGCGAATGCGCAGCCGGACGTCCGGGCAGAGCGATTTTACCCGCTCGCCGCTCATCCCCGGTTCGATGCCGCTGCGGCGACTCGCACGGCAGGCGGCGATCACCCGGCCCGAGGCGATCACGGCCAGAGGCGCCCCACTGCCCTCGGCCTGTAGAAACGCCCATGCGGGGAACGAAGGGATAAACAGACTGCCTATCTGCATGAGCTGCCCATGGAAGAAGAGTCAAAATGAACTATGATTATATGTTAAACATATGTGTATAGCAATGACTGTTTTTGTCTGACTGACTAGAAAACCTCTCGAATCTCCGTCAACCAGCGGCGCTGCCCCGGCCACAGATCCCTCACTGCGTTCGGGATGACGAGATGTGTGGCTGGCCGGTGCGGCCTCGCAAAGACGAAGACGAGTAACTCATCCTCGCCCGTCATGGCCGCGCAGGCGGCCATCCAGCCGGGTGCCTGCAAAGCCTCATCGTTGCATGGATCCCGGCTCCAGGGCCGGGATGACGGTGAGCGGGTGTGCGCCGCCAGGACCGCATCCGGACAGCATTGCTGCGCAACCGCTTTCGGCGTCATTGCCACGAAGAGCCGTCGGCTCCGAACGAGCAATCTTGATCGCCCCGGACAGACTCACCGTCCAGGATTGCCACGCTCGCGGACACTCGCTCGCAAAGACGAGTGAATGCGACGGCGCGCCATCCAGCCGCCCTATCTCCTCAGTGGCACAACAATGGGGCGCCGCTTCTTCTTCAGATACGGCGAGTCAACCACCTGGACCGACTGCACCATCCCCTCCACAAATGCCGCGTATCTATCCGACGCTTCCCTGTGCATCTCCGACGTCAGGAGCAACGCCCGGGTCGCCCCCTGCTGCGAGATGTCGATCGCGAAGTAGGGGCCCACGCGATGCTTCTCCGTGGGCTCGTCGTCCGCGTAATGCTCGTAGATGAACGTCTGATAGAATTTCAAGACGGGCACGCCGGCACGGGAAGTAAACGACTCTACATCCTCCGGGCCCTCGCAGTGCGATCCCCCGTCCACACCGTCGGCGCCACAGAAGAGTGTCGCCTTATGGGTGACGGCCTTCCATAGCGAGTCTGCATGCGTCTTCTCTCCGGAAAACTCCACATACTCAAGATCCAGCACCGTCCCGTCCACCACCAGCGTATCCCGGCAGGTCCACTGAAACGAGTCTTCCCTCGGGCCGACGTGCAGCCGGTGCCAACCGCCCGCGTACTGGATTTCGAATCCGTATCGCGCATTGAGATAGGATCCGCCGACACCCTCAACTCCGCAGTACTGGCCGTATGCCGGCGCGATCATCGCCAGACCGAACACCATGGAGAGCGCCAATGATAGACGCGTGCTATCAGCAATTTTCATGGCCGTCACCGGGATCACCTGGAAACACGCGGATAAGCTAGCACACAGGGCTGCCAACTCCCATCGTCGCGACCCGGCCACCCGCCTCCGATCCCCTTCAACTTCACAAAAACCCTGTCTCAAGTCTGCCCGTACTCCCGCCGATACCAATACCGCAACCCGGCCCATGTCCGGGCGTTCATCAGTAAGTAGTATCCGGGGTTTACCCACCGCCTCACCCAGGGGCCGCAAACCCGAGTTTCCGTGCTGAAGACCACCCTTGTCACGTTTTTTGCGCTCGTCATTCTCTACGTAGCGTTCGTAGGGGTCGTGTATGTCCTTCAGGAGCGCCTGATGTACCACCCCAAGGAGCACCTGGAGACCACCCCGGGGCACCACGGACTCGTCTTCGAGCCCGTGTCGTTCAACACATCCGATGGTGAGACTCTCTTTGGCTGGTGGCTCCCGGCCCAGCGCGAGCGCGGCGTCATGCTCTTCCTCCACGGGAACGCCGGCAACATGTCCGACCGGATCGAGTCGTTGAAGATCTTCAACAGCCTGGGGCTCAGCGTCTTCATTTTTGATTACCGCGGGTACGGCCAGAGCAGCGGCACCTCGACCGAGAACGGACTCTACGAAGACAGCGAAAGTGCGTGGCGGTATCTCACCGGAACGCGCGGTATCGATCCGATGAAGATCGTGATTTTCGGAAGATCACTCGGCGGCGGCGTCGCTACATGGCTGGCGGCACGGCACAATTCTCGTGCGGTGATACTGGAGTCCGCGTTCACGTCGGTTCACGATCTGATCTTCCATCATTACCCGTTTGTGCCGGTTCAATTATTGCTCAACGACAAGTTCGACAGCCTGTCGCGCGTTCACTCGATGCAGACCGGTGCGCTCATGGTAATCCACAGTCCGACCGACGAGATCGTACCGTTTTCGCATGGCGAAGAGTTGTTTCGTGCGGCACGCGGCAACAAGGAGTTCTTCGAGATGAAGGGCGGGCATAACAACGGATTCATCGCGACGGGAGATCTGTACGCCGAGCGCATCGACGCCTTTCTGGATACGCATCTCGGGCGGTAGGACGGCCGGAGATATCTCCGATCGAACGGCCCCACGTGCCGTTCGCTTCTCTTGACGGTCATTTCGAGCCGCACGGCTTGTGTGGTGCGGCGACCGGGCTACCTTATGTCTTAGAGGTTCGACCCCGAAACCTTTGGACATGCCTATGGGTCGCGCTACTACTCTTCTGCTTGCTGCTCTTGCTGCCGGCTTGACGATGTCGGCCACTGCCCAGACGACCGGCGACTGCAACCTCGGCTCGGCAACAGCCGATCTCGATGTCGGAAACGTCCGGGCTCGGATGTACAACACCGGCGGGCTGTTCTGGAACGGCGGGCCCCCCGTGTACGAAGTCCCGAAGGGCAGCGGCTCCAACGCCATCTTCGCCTCCGGACTCTGGATCGGGCGGGCTCGTCGACGACGAACTCCGGATGGCGGCCGCTACCTACTCCGACTGGGAGTTCTGGCCGGGACCGCTCGATGAGAACGGCAACCCACCGGCCGACTGCTCCGCCTACGACCGCATCTATCTCGTCTCGCGCGAAGACCTCAGGCGCTACGATCAAGCCGGTAGCGCAGCAACTGATCTCGCCGAGTGGCCGTGGGAGCTCGGCGCGCCGGTTGTTGACGGAGACGGCAATCCGGATAACTACGACCTCGCGGCCGGCGATCGGCCAGATATCCTCGGCGACCAGATGGCCTGGTGGGTGATGAACGATGCAGGCAATCTACACCTGACCTCCGAGGCGCCGCCCATGGGACTCGAGGTCCATGTCTCCGCGTTCGCCTTCGAGCGAGACGACGTGATCGGCAATACGACGTTCTACCGGTACGATCTCGTCTATAAGGGCGCCGCTCGCTATTGAGAGATGTACTTCGGATTCTGGGCCGATCCGGACCTGGGCGACGCGGGCGACGACTATATCGGCAGCGACTCGTTACGCGGAATCGGCTATGTCTACAACGGTGATGACTTCGACGGAGGGTCTCTCGGCTATGGCTTCCCGCCCCCTGCGCTCGGCTACGACATCCTGAAGGGTCCTCTGGCTGACGCGGACGGCCTGGACAATGACTACGACGGTGCCATCGACGAGTCGGGAGAAACCCAGTCCATGACAACGTTCATGAATCCTGTTGGACAACTCCATTACCGAGTAATCCGGCATTGGGCCGAGGTGTACTACTTTTACCTACAGGGGCGTTGGCAAGACGGTACGCCGGTAACATATGGCGGCATCCGGCCTGGGATTCTCCGGACACCCCGACTCGATTCTTCTTCCCTGGCGACCCACCGGCCTTCTGGAGCGAAGACAACGTCGACGGACAGGGCACGAGATTCCCTCCTGCAGATCGTCGTTTCCTTTCCTCCACCGGCCCCTTCAGCATGGAGCCCGGCGACACCGAGGAGATCTGGCTGGCCATCATCTGGTCACGCGGGAACGACCGACTCGACTCCGTGCAAGAACTCAAGCGCGACTCCGATCGGATCCAGGCCATCTTTGACTCCGGATTCGACGTCCCGGATCTCCAGGCTCCACAACAGCGCCCGTGCTAGCTCGCGCCGGATGACGGTGCGGACGGACCAGCCGGAGAACGTCACACTTGAGGTGGGGCCAGGTCCCGGAAGCCTCGCGTTTCATCTGGCAGGTCGCCGCCGATCCGGAGTTTGATGACTTTGTCGCGTCGACTCTGACGCACCGGTTCGAGGTCACGCTCGAATCGCCGCGTGAGCTGGCACCCGGCTCCACACTCTGGTGGAGGGTTCGCGCCGTGAATTCCGCCGGGGAGGGTCCATGGTCGGATGCCTGGCGATTCACGCTGGGCGCCGACTCTCTGTACTCCGGCCAGAGCGGCCCCGTCGTGATCGATGACGAGTACATGTTCGTCGAGGTCGACGGACCGACGGACGCCTATGCCTGCGGTGCGAACGCGGGTCCACCTTTGGTTGCGACGAGGTCGGCGGCAACCACGTCTATGGCTCCGAAAATGGCAGCGGCGACTACATCATGTGGCACGAAGGTACCGGCTCCGAGTCGACCCTTGGACGGTTCTCTCCCAACGACTTCGAGATCCGGTTCACGGAACGGGGATCCCTCGCTTATCACGCTTTCACAGACGGGACGGTGATCCGGGTCCCCTTCGAGGTCTGGGACATCGGACGCACCTACACCGGGACGAACATCAATCCGAATGACCCGTCCGATGATGTTCGATTGATCCCGATTCTCTTTGCCGGTGACCGCAACGTGTGCGAGTGGAAATACGACGCGAGTCCTGGGAGCCCCTTCGAGGGTTATCCGGGATCGACGCAACGTGTCTACGCCTTATATCCCACGGGCACGTACCAGGACTGGGAAGTCCGCCGTACAACCCCTCGTCGAGGCCGATCCTAATGGCTGTCCGAACGTCTACGACCTGACCGATGGCGCGATCGAAGACCGCATCTAGACTTCCGCCGCGGACGAACGCTGCAGCGGACCGTCTTCTTCGGTGATCCCGACTCCGACCCGCCGCATCCGGCGTTCGGCGTGGTCGTGCGCTTCTACACGCTGGACAGGATCCCGCCGGCACCGCCCATCCAGTCCGCTCCAAGAGACGGAGCCACCGGACTGACGCTCCCCATCAGACTGTGGTGGAACGGCGGCGTCTCGAACGTTCAGGTCGCCGCTGATCCGAACTTCGAGAACGATTGTTATCGATCGCGCAGGATCGACCGTGTCCTCGCTTCCGAGCGCCGGGACCTACTTCTGGCGTGGCAATCTGACGAACGCCAACGGCACATCCGACTGGTCGCATGTCTGGTCATTCACCGTCCCGACGATCACGGGCACCGAGGAGGAGGGAATACCCGACCGCTTCGCCCTGCATCCCAACTATCCGAATCCCTTCAACCCGGAGACCACGATCCGGTTTGATTTACCTCGGTCTCAAGAGGTGTCACTCGAGATCTTCGATACGCTCGGACGGCGGGTCGCGACACTCGTCGATGGCCAGCTCCCGGCGGGCAAACACCGGGCGCGATGGAAGGCGGACCATCTCGCCAGTGGACTGTACCTGTATCGGCTGCGAGCCGGACCGTTTGTCCGGTCCCGGGCAATGATCCTGGCGAAGTGATGCGTATCTCAACGCGGATATTTCAGGTCATTCTCCTGGCCGTCGTCACGGCGGTGCCCGTGAGCGCCCAGACCACCGGCACGTGCGATACCGGAGTAGCGTCCGCTGATCTCGATGTCGCCAACGTCCGGGCACGGATGTTCAACACGGGCGGCCTGTTCTGGACGGTGGGTCGGCCGATGTACGAAGTCCCGAAAGACAGCGGCAAAACCTCGATCTTCGCCACCAATCTCTGGATCGGCGGCTTCGTCGACGGCGAGCTGCGGATGACCGCCGCGACATACGACCGCTGGGAGTTCTGGCCCGGCCCACTCGACGAGAACGGGAATCCGCCGGCCGATTGCTCGGCCTACGATCGAATCTACACCGTCTACGACGAGGACATCCGGCGCTACAACGAGTCGGGTGAGGCCACAGCCGACATGCGCGACTGGCCGTGGCAGCTCGGTGCACCCGTGTTCGACGGTGACGGAAATCCCGACAACTATGACCTCCCCGCAGGAGACCGGCCGTACGTGTACGGCGATCAGACGGCGTGGTGGGTGATGAACGACGCCGGCAACGAGCACCGGTACTCCGGCGCCCCGCCACTCCGACTGGAGATTCGAGTGGCTGCCTTCGCCGCCGAGAGCGCCGAAGACAGCTGGGTCCGGAACGCGACGTTCTACCGATACGAGCTGGTCTACCGTGGGACCTCCGCCATCGACAGTATGTATTTCGGGATCTGGTCTGATCCGGACCTCGGCGACGCCGGAGATGACTACGTCGGATCCGACTCGTCGCTCGGACTCGCGTTCGTCTACAACGGGGACAACGACGACGGTGGCACCGGCGGCTACGGCAGTCGGCCACCCGCGCTCGGATACCGGTTCGCACAGGGGCCGCTTGTCGATTCGGATGGGAAGGACAACGATCGGGACGGTACCGCCGACGAGCCCGGCGAGCGCACGGGTGCGACCTCCTTCGTGTTCTACGTCAGCAGCACGTAGCGTCAACGGGAATCCGACGAGGGCCGACGAGATGTATGGCTATCTGATTCCTCGCTGGCTAGACGGAATGACGATATCCTACGGCGGACTCGGCACGCAGACCATCACCGGTTGGCCGCTCACCGCTGTGCAGTTCATGTTCACGGGGGATCCTCCGGACTTCTGGAGTGATGGATGACCTCTACGGCGACGGTACACGATTCACTCCCGGTGACGTCCGGTTCGTGACGGCGTCCGGTCCTTTCCGCATGGAGCCCGGCGATGTGCAGGAGATCGTTGTTTCCATCCTCTGGGCGCAGGGCGCGGACCGATTCGATTCCGTCAGACTGCTCAAGCAGGCGGCACTCAACACGGAGCGGGCCCTCCCCCTGATCATGCCCTTCGACACGACAACCCAACGTGCTCCTCCTCCACCGGAGATACCCCCGCGCCGTCCGGACTACCGGCTCTTTCATTATCCGCAGCCAGCCTCCGAGATCGCCACCTTCGACTTCGAGCTGCCGACATCGATGTCGGCCCGGCTGGTTCTCTACGACGTCCTCGGTCGTGAAGTGGCTGTGGTGGCAGACGGTCCCTTCGCCGAAGGAACGAATCGCGTCACGCTGTCTCTGGACGGTCTGCCCGCCGGGTCCTACTTCTGCCGGCTCGAGACGCAAGTCATCAACCTTGCTCGGCCGATCACCGTGATACAATGAACGGAGCGTTCCTGGCTCTCGTGCCTACCGTCGCCGACATCCGGGCTCGCGTCTTCAACACGGGCGGACTCTTCTTCCAGGGCGGCGGGAATCCGGGATATGTAGAAACAGAACGCGCCGCCGCGACGCGCGCACTTGTCGTGACGCGTTGACACGTGTGCGGCGATCGGTGCTGTCGGCCCTAACCCTTTGTTTCTGATGAAACTTGAGGGGAACCCGCGGACGCCGACGAGCCGACCTCGCTGTGAACAACCTGTGAACAGGTGGATGGACTGGCGGCCGGGCGCACCCGGCGCCCCGCGCGGCTTATCCACACTGTGAAGATCCTGTCCCATAACAAACCGGTGAGACCGCGCTCAAAAGGATGCTTGGCACACGATTAGCGGTCGTCAGGACTATAGATCTTATCAACATTCACCCCCTGGCCCTTTCTTCAATTTCGCGTCCCAAAAGCGCTTCCAGCCCCGGCCGCGCACTGTTGATAACCTGTGGACAACCGTTCACAAGTCTCCCTTTTTCTGTGGGTATTTGGGGGACAGAAAGTCCTTGCAAGCGCACCGGTTTCGCGGCTAGAATGCTTTCCGCAAAAGTGCCGATGAAAGCCTGTGTTGTTGATCCCCCCTTCGTACCACCAAACATGCACCTCACCGCCGAAGAGACGTGGACATCATGTCTGAGTAAACTCGCCGACGAACTCGCGCCACAGGTCTACAAGACATGGTTCGAGCCCATCAAACCGATGTCGCTTCAGCGCGCAGGCAGCGGCTATCAGCTTCGCCTCGGTGTTCCCAGTCGCTTTTTCTACGAGTGGCTGGAGAGCCGCTTCAACGTGATCCTCAGCAGTACCGTCGATCGCGTTACGGGCACCAGCACTGAAATTTCTTTCCTCATTGACTCGGATCTAGCCGAGCCTGAAACGCCACCTGCCCTCGATGACCTCAGCGGGCGCACCGCACGACAGGAGACGCCTGATCCCCACCGGCACCCGACAACCCATCGCCAGGCGCCTCCTGCCTTTGCGCCCCCTCCCGCCCGGACATACAACTCGCCTTTCACGCGACAGGCCGACCGGCCGTCCACGCGGGATGCTACGTATCAACAGACACCCGACCTCAATCGCCTCTACACATTCGATCGGTTCATAGAAGGCGACTGCAACCGACTCGCACGCAGTGCCGCTCTTGCCATCGGAGAGCGGCCCGGCGAAACCAGCTTCAACCCCTTCCTCGTTTACGGCGGCGCAGGGCTCGGCAAGACTCACCTGATCCAGGCTATCGGCAACTACGCCGCCAGTAACGGTTTCGGGAACGGCACCCTGTACATCTCCAGCGAGAGATTTACGTCGATGTTCGTGCAGGCCATCCAGCAGAATCGTATCGCCGAGTTTGCTCGACGCTTCCGCGAGGTCAGGATGCTCATCATGGACGACGTTCAGTTCTTCAACGGCAAGGAGAAGACGCAGGAAGAGTTCTTCCACATCTTCAATGAGCTGCACCAGAACCGATGCCAGATCGTTCTTTCGTGCGACCGGCCACCCAAAGACATCGTCGGCATCGAGGAGCGCCTGTTGTCGCGCTTCCACTGGGGCCTTGTAGCGGACGTCCAGCCTCCGGATCTCGAAACGCGCATCGCCATACTCCGGCGAAAGGCACAGGCCGAAAGCGTGATGCTTGAAACCGGCGTGGCCGAGTTCATCGCCGAGCGAATCAAGACCAACATCCGAAAACTCGAGGGCGCGCTGATCCGCCTGACTGCCCACGCGAGCCTCCACAGCAACCCGCGCATCGACCTGCCATTTGCGCGCGAGGTGCTCGACGATCTCCTCGACGAGAAACCTACACGCCTTGATATCGAGGATATCAAGCGCCAGGTCGCGCTGTACTACAACGTGCCGCTGGACCTCCTCTCCGCGAAGACGAGACGGCGTGAGGTTGTGCAGGCCAGACACATGGCCATGTTTTTCTGCAAGCAGCTCACGGCCCAGCCCCTCAAGACGATCGGCCTTCGGTTTGGCGGGCGCGATCACTCAACAGTGATCCATGCGTGCCGGGCGGTCGGAGATCGTTTCGACACTGACATGCCGTTCCGCAAGGAACTCGATGAGGTGCGCTCGAAGCTGGAATCCCAGTTTCTGCCGAATTAGCAGCACCGATATCTCGCGCGCGTCGGTCGGTTTGATGGATCCGCATATTTCGCCGGGCGTATCCAGATTTTGATCCACACCTCGATCGACCCGAAAGACCATGCGGGCTCAAGCCCTCACCCTTGCCGCGCTGGTCTTGCTGCTTCAGTCTGTGGCGTGCCGGCAACGGCCGCTGCCACAGGTGGATCCCGTCCCCATTGGCGTGTGGCGCGTCGGCCTGACCTCGCCCGGTGGAGAGCTACCCTTCTTTCTCGATCTGAGCCGCGAAGCCGGTCACATCAGTGCGACACTGATCAACGGAGCAGAGCGCGTTACGACTTCCGACGTTTCCGTCAGTGGCCGGGATCTGGTCATAAACTTCCGCGCCTTCAATTCCAGAATCAGCGCATCTTTAGAGAACGGCTTTCTCGTCGGCTCATTGTCAGTTGTCAAGAGCGGAGGCACTCGGCAGATGATGCCCCTTCGAGCCGTCAAGAGCCAACCGGAGCGATTCGCTCCTCTGGGCGAGCCCGCTGCTGTAAATATTACCGGTCGATGGGGTGTTGCGTTTCGCCAGGCCGATGGAACCATCACACCCGCGGTGGGCGAATTCAAGCAGTCCGGTTCCAATCTGACCGGCACCTTCCTCACGCCATCGGGAGACTACCGATTCCTGGAAGGCGACGTGGCGGGATCGCGCGTGCGACTGTCCACGTTCGACGGATACCACGCGTTTCTATTTGATGCCCGCGTCGACGACGATGGTGTGATGCGTGGCGATTTCTGGTCGGGCACCAAATGGCATGAAACCTGGGAGGCCGTTCGCGACGAGTCGGCGGCTCTCACCAATCCGGATGCCCTCACTTTTCTCAAGCCCGGCACCCGGGCGTTCACGTTTGCGTTTCCAGATACCACCGGTGAGCTCGTGTCGCTTGCTGATTCCGCATTCGTAAACAAGGTTGTGGTTGTGACGATCGCGGGCACGTGGTGCCCGAACTGCCACGACGAGGCTGCCTTTCTCGCCCCGTTCTATCGGAAGAACCATCAGCGCGGCGTCGAGGTTGTCGCGCTCTTGTATGAACACCTGGACGACTTCGATGCGGCAGTAGCCCAGGCACACGAGTTCGCCCGAAGACACCGCATCGAGTACCCGCTACTCATTGCCGGTACATCGGGAAAAGGTGAGGCGCAAAAAACACTCCCGATGCTGAACCATATTATGGCCTATCCGACCACGGTGTTCATTGATCGCCAGGGTAAGGTCAGGAAAATCCACACCGGCTTCGCCGGGCCCGGCACGGGTAGCCATTATCTGGAACTCGTCAAGCAATATTCGGATTATGTTGACTTCTTGCTTTCCGAGTCGCCCGGGTAGACGTTTTTTACTGTTCACCAATCTCGCACGGAGATATTGAAAATGGCTTCTAAAGTCATCCGCTACGAAGGAGAAGACATTGCCATCACCTACGATGTGGGCCGGTGTATTCATGCGGCCGAGTGTGCCGAGGGGCTTCCTGATGTTTTTGATCCTCAGCGTAAACCGTGGATCGATCCGGATGGCGCACGTCCCGACCGAATCGCTGTCGTCATTCATCGTTGTCCGTCTGGTGCCCTGACCTATGAGCGGCTTGATGGGGGCGCCGGGGAGCTGATTCCTGAAGAGAATGTCGTCACGGTCGGCGAAAACGGGCCCCTGTACCTGACAGGTGACATCGAGCTCAAGGGGCCGGATGACTCGCTGATCTCAACCGAAACGCGCCTCGCGCTCTGCCGGTGCGGTCTTTCTTCAAACAAGCCGTACTGCGACAACAGCCACAAGGAAGGTGGCTTCGTCGACGACGGATCGCTCGGAGAGGGAGGTGTCAAGATTGCACCCGGCCTGTCCGACAGCATCATGTCGGTGAAGCTGAACAAGAATGGGTCGTTCCTTCTGGCCGGCGAATTCCGAATCGAAGGTTCGGACGGAGAGGAGCGGCGCGGTACGCGTGCGGTGCTCTGCCGGTGCGGACATTCAAACAACAAGCCCTTCTGCGACGGAACCCATCGCGCAGTTGATTTCGTTTCAGAATAGATACGGCAGATACCAGGCCGATGCTGGCGCGTGCGCCGGGCATTAATACTCACACGCCCACGACATGGGACAACTCATCATTACGGGAGACCGCGTGCTCATCGAGCCGCACGACGGCGAGAAGCAGACCGAGTCGGGTCTTGTTCTTCCGGCCACCGTCGCCGAGCGCGACAAAGTCGGCAGCGGGCGTGTGATTCGGGTGGGCCCGGGATACCTGACGGCGAATCCCGAATACTCGGAGGGCGAGCCCTGGGCGGAAAATCGCGAGTCCGTTCGCTACCTGCCCCTGCAGGCCCAGCCGGGTGATTTTGCGTTCTTTGTTCGCAAAGAGGCGGTCGAGATCTCATACAGAAACAAGAACTACCTGATCGTCCACCACGCCGCGATCCTCGCGATCGAACGTCCGAGTCCGGACGACATCCTCAGTAACATCGAGGATATTCTCGAAGACGAGGACTAGCTGCTCTGCCCGGTCAGGCGGAACCTCCGAAGGTTGCCAAGCACCTCGGCGATGATGACCTTCGCCATCGACGCCACCGGCACCGCCAGTAACAATCCCCACAGCCCGAAGAGCTGGCCTCCGACGATTACGGCCAGCAGGATTCCGAGCGGATGCATTTCGACGTTCCTGGACAGGACAAACGGCTGCACGAGCATGTTGTCTATGGCCTGGATCACCGCGAACGACCCTGCGATCCACGCCGCATCTTGCAGCGATCCCGTCGTCAACGACGACACGATGATGGCCGCCACCGCGCCTGCCACTGGCCCGAGGTATGGCACCATGTTGGCGAAGCCTGCGAAAACACCGACTATCAGGTAGTAGTCGATACCGATTGCCCACAGCGCAACGCTGGAGAGTATCGCAACAACGAGCGCAGCAGTCGCCTGTCCTCGCAGATACGCCCCAAGCTTGATGCTGCTCTTGTGGATAACCGACAGGCTGAATTCGAAGTAGCGATTGGGCAACCAGCTGATGAACGTCTTCTTCATTTCGACGCCGTCCCGCAACAGGAAGAACATGATGAAGGGCACGATCAGTATGTCCGTGACCAGTGACAGGGCGTTCGGTATGAGTTTGAGCAGGTTGGCGGACTGTTGAGCAAGCCAGTCGTGCGCAACAGTCGGAACGTCGATTGCGCCTGCGCCAAACCGACTCAGGAAGCCGTTGATGAGCCAGTCAATGTCGTAGAGGAGCCGATCGATATCCGTCGCATCGAAACCCTCCTGGAGGCCTGCGGCCTGCTCGAAAACGATTGGAGACAGCGCATACACCAGCGCTAGCAGAAGGAGCACGAGGCTGGAGAAGATCAGGATCGTCGCGAGACCCCTGGTCAAACCCCTCGCCTCCAGAGAGCGCGCGACGGGATCGAGGAGGTATGCAAGGAGGCCGCCTACGATCAGCAGGCGAACGACGTGGCCGAGACCGCTCAACACGTATATCACCCCGGCGACGAGAATCGCGATCAGGAATAGCCGTGCCCAGGCCGGGGCTTTCTGTATCATCCTGCTGGCCCTACGTGCGTGCTTCCGTGCCCTCGGCGGGCGTCAGCGCGCGCTGACAGTCGCGGAGTTTGCCCTCGGTTCTCAAGAGACGCTCGCCCGCGATTTCCGCCAGGCCGCGGAGTACAATCACGCCGATCCTTGGCTGCCTCTCCAGAATCGACAGCAGGTCGGGTTGAAAGAACCCGAAGAGCGTCGTGTTTTCAACGGCTACAGCCGTCGCGCTGCGGGACCTTTCGTTGAGTAGCGCTATTTCGCCGAAGAAATCTCCTTCACCCAGCTCCGCAAGCGGTGTATCGTCCGGTTCCTGAGAGATGGCGACACGGCCGCGCGCAATGATGTACATCCCCACCCCGGGATCGCCCTGGCGAAAGACTATTTCTCCCGGAGTGTACCGGCGTGTGTGGAGGATCTTCTCCACTGATTGCAACTGCCGCCTGGAAAGCCGCGCAAAGATCGGAACGCTCTTCAGCACAGCAAGGGGATCGTTCGGTCCCGCATTGCTCCTGAAAATGTTTCCCCAGATCGTGTCCATAATCGTCCCGTTGATAACAAAAAGTACAGCTTTCAACGTGTTCGCGCACGAGCGCCTGTCGACATTCTTGACTGTCATCCAAAAGACCGGTTCATTGGAGAAGCCCGGGCGCAATTCCCCGACTCCGATCCGACCACTACCCTATTGCCGATATGCAGGATATCCTCTTTGGATTTATGTTACTGAGCCTGGCTGTTCTGATATTCGTGAGCGTCATTCTCGAATGGGGAACCATCCTGATCAGCCTGCTCGGTGTGGCGTTTCTGGGCGTGGTTTTCATCTGGATGGCGGTTACCGGTGACCGGCACCGAAAACGTTAGGCCGGGATTGGCGAGCCTTGCGTCCGGTTCCTCTCGGGCGTTCCCCTCTCGACGGCGGCCACCTTTTGCCTGCGGTACGAGGCGCCAATTCACGGTGGGGCAAGTTGAATCTCAGGCTCCCATCGGATACATTCGAAAGGCGCGGCCCGGTGCCTCCACGCGGGTCAGCGGACGTGTTTTCATTGGTTTCTTGTACACAGGAGGTGATCAGAAATGCGTGTGGTCCCCCTTTTCTTCATCGCGCTGCTTGTTACGGCAGTGGCCACTCAGGCCCAGTCCAATCCTCTTGTCGGAACGTGGGAGATGGTCAGCCAGCGATCTATCTATCCCGACACTACCATCGACCGGGGCCGATATCTGGGGCCATCGTACAAGATGCTCAATGACACGCATTTCGCTTTTGGGCGCCAACAGATCATCAACGGTGTCGTGGAGGATGATGTCTATGCCGGTGGCGGCCGCTACAAATTTGATGGCGATAGCGCGTACACCGAGTATATCGAGTACCACGAATCCGCGCCCAACGTCGGCCTGACGGTCAAGTTCAAGGCAAGGCTGGTGGGCGACAGCCTGTGGTATCACACGGGCCAGATTGGCCAGATGAGGTTGGAGGAAGTCTGGCGAAGGGTGAAGTAGATCTGCGGGGCCGGGCCCAGGGCAGGCGGGCGCTACATGTTGTCAGGTGGCGGGGCGCCCGCGAGCAAAATCTCCCGGTAATCACGGATGCGCGCGCCAGCTCGACACGGAGGGACAATACTCCCTGCACGTTCTCTTACAAAGGTTCTGTTGCGCGGTCCCGATATGTTCTGTGAGAAAGTATTCTCAATGTGAGGTGAATGAATGTACAAAGGTGTATTTGGCAGGAAGGATCGCCTCGTCCGAGAAAAGAGGCATGACGTATACAGGGTTGACAAGAAGCTCCGCGAACCCAGTGCCTGCCGGGAATGCGGGGCTGTTTTTACGGACGGCCGTTGGTCATGGGGCGATCGCGCTGAGACCACGAATACCACGACTTGTCCGTCGTGCCAGCGTATTGCGGACAATGTGCCCGCGGGCATCTTGAAGTTGTCCGGGTCCTTCCTTGCCGATCATCGCAGTGAAATCGTCGGCCTCATTCACAACGTGGAGGCGCTGGAGAAAGGCGAGCATCCTCTGGAGCGCATCATGGCTATCTCGGAGGTCCCTGGCGGTCTGGAGATCACAACAACTGGCGTCCACGTGGCGAGGCGGATCGGCGACGCCGTTGGCCGATCGTATCAGGGCGACCTAAACTTCACGTACGGAGACGGAGAGAAGTCCATTAAGGTGTCGTGGCATCGAGATGCAGTGGAGGCGAACCGCTGAGGCCGGCGCACTCGAGCCGGTCCACGCTTGACCTGTGCGTCAGGGCGCCGATATTTGCTGCATGTGGTACCTGATTGGCGCGGTCGCAGCGGCGGCCGCTATCCTGCTTCTGATCTATAACTACGATGTGTTGATCCGGCCGATGCTGGACGCCGTTCTCCCGTCGGCGGAGGACAACGCCCGCAGACGTGCCGCCGAACTGCTCCGGCATCATCAAAGCAAGCGTGAAGACGAGGGCCCGCAGGAACCGAAGTAGAAGGGTTGGGCAGCAATCGCGACAGAAAAAGCGAAGGCCCGGGTTCCACCAAACCCGGGCCTTCAAAGTCTAGATTCGGCCACCACTCCGAAACTAGTCCACCCAATGTCAGACGTGCATGACTAGAAGTGCACCCATGAAGAGACGGTGGTAGGTTCGGCTTTCAGGACGGCGGGCGAACTTTTCCCTGCGACGGACTGACCCGATCGCCAGAACCGTGCCTGGCGGCATCTGTCGGGTTGAGAAACCTTCCTCTGTAGCGGGGGTCGCACTCTTTCAATAAACGTGCGCGATATGCAAGTTGTCATCTCACAGATCGGCCAGGCTCAGGTTCTGGTCTACATCATCGGCCTGGTTCTATTTCTGGCGTGGGAGAGCCTGCGCCCTTTCTTTTCTTTCTTCCGCTCTTCCGGCCGCGTGCGCGCCTCGCACATAATCAAGAATCTTGTTCTGGGCGCCATCAACTCGCTGATCATCGCCCTGGCTTTCGTCGCCATGTGGGTGGCGGCGTCCATCTGGGCCGAGGAGCATTCCTGGGGTCTGCTCAACCAGCTTTCGTTGATAGGGTTGCCGCCGTGGGCGCATGCGGTTGGAGCTGTGCTTCTTTTCGACGCATGGACCTACACGTGGCACCGGCTGAACCACCGCGTCCCCTTCCTGTGGCGCTTTCACCGCGTTCACCACTCCGACACCCAGATGGACGTCTCAACGGCCGGCCGCTTTCATGTCGGCGAGATCATCCTGTCGTCGGCGTTGCGAATTCCCCTCATCGTTCTGCTCGGCGTTTATGCATGGGAGCTGCTTCTCTACGAAACCATCATGTTTGGCGTAGTGCAATTCCACCACGCGAACATCGGCGTCTCTCCACGACTGGACCGAATTCTACGGATCGCAATTGTCACGCCGGCCATGCACAAGGTCCATCATTCGCGCGTGATGATGGAGACGGACTCGAACTACAGCGCTCTGTTCTCGTTCTGGGATCGGGCGGCCCGGTCGTTCCGGCTTCGCGCCGATCCCCACGAGATCGAGTTCGGCCTCGACCAGTTCGCAGGTCCTGAGGCGGACTCGCTTGCCGCTCTGATCAAGATGCCCCTTGCGCAGGCCGATCGTCGCGCTCCAGGGTCCTGATCCGTAATCGCTGGACTCGCCTCGTCCGGGCGATCTGACAGTTGGCTGAGATCCGGCGTGGCCGTCAGAAGGTTACTTTCCAGGTTGAGGTAGCGGCTATTTATCTGTAGATGGCGCGGACTGCAGAAGACTATCGAGCGGGTGGTGCGCGAATGACAGAACTGGGCGAGCATAGCCGAGCGTCAGAGTTTACCCTTGCGCGTTTTGAGCGGTGGGCGCTGCCCCGACTGGCAGCAGCCCTTCCATCCTGGGTCATGCCGGACCACTTGACGATTCTCGGCATTCTCTCGTCTACGGCGATCTGCGCTGCCTACGTGGCCACCAGCGAAGATCCTCGCTGGTTCTGGGTCGCAAGCCTTCTGCTCGTCGTTCACTGGTTCGGTGACAGCCTGGACGGTACGCTCGCGAGGGTTCGCAAGACGGAGCGGCCCAGATACGGTTTCTATCTCGACCACATCACGGACGCCTACTCCACGATTGCTGTCGGGCTCGGGCTCGGCCTGTCATCGGTCATGTACTTCAACGTTGGCGTCGCACTCGTGGTTGTCTATCTCGTGATGTCGATCAACGTCTACCTTGAGACACACGTGGACGACACGTTCAATTTCGGGTACGGCCGGATGGGGCCCACCGAGGGCCGGCTCGTCTTGATTTTTCTGAATACTGTCGCGGTGCTGGCCGGACCGGTGCCACTGGGATTTCTCGGCAAGGGTGCGACCATTTTTGATCTGTTCGGTATCGCGTGTATTGCACTGATGGCTTCACTTCTGCTGGTCCGAATAGCTGCGAATCTGCATCGCCTGGCTGCTATCGAACCATCCGGCACCCGGCGGCCTGAGTAGATGGTGGTCCTCGCGGCAGGATGAATCGACTCCTTGTTCTGTGAGTAGTCCGGACACCGCGCCCGCCTACTTTGGCCTTTCCGAACGAAGTTCTGCGCGAAGAAGGTTGCCCCAGTGTTCATTGTAGGGATGCACCTCTCTGACCTCTTTCCCGTCACGCACGACCGTGCGTCCTTCGTTCGCCCACTTGAAGATCGATCCCTCCAGGTTGCGCACGTCCTGGCAGCCCGCCCTGAGGAGTCGCCTGGCTATGCCGGACGAACGATAACCAACCGAGCAATACGTAACGACCGCGCCCTTCCGATCCGCGATTTTCGCAAGGTCATCATCATTTGTGTCAGGATCGAGCCGAACGGCACCCTCCAGATGACTCACTGCGAACTCGCTCTCCCTGCGCGTATCCAGTAGCAGGATCGTCCCTTCAGCGGACGACTCGAGGATGCGCGAAAGATCCATGGTCGACAGCTGTTCTACCTCGGGGAACGTCGTTCTGATAAACCTCCGCAGGGCGAACCATCGAAATGCTCGGAAGGGATTCTTTATCGCTCTCATGTGGTCTACTGGTTCGCCATGGTGTCGCTGCGCTGCGGGAATAATACCGCCCGATCCTCAACGATCATCCGGTAGATCTGTTCGGTTGATTACTTGATGGTCGGAGCCATCGGAAAGCCTGTAGGGTGGTCCCCTACGCTTTCGAGGGGATGAACCTCACCGTCCTGTGGGGAGCGAGACTTCAGGTTTGTGGCGCTCCAGTCCCGATACTTTCCCGGTTCGCGCTCAAGCTGATGCAACAAACTGGTGCGCAGGACAAGAAAGCCTGCGTACCACGACAGAACGGTCAATGAATATGTCTGAATCTCGCGGCATCGCGATGTTGCAGGAGCGGATCAACGAGCCGGAAACCGCCGAGCGGCTGAGCCGGCTTCTGGACCGCCTTGAATCTATAGAAAACACGCTCAACCGGGTTGAGCAGGCTGTCGCCCAGGGTCCCGCGCTCGTCAGCTCGTTCGCTGACATCGCCGACGACGTAGCTGATCGGGCCCACGAGTCGGGCATTGACATTGACGAAAGAGTCCGGGTATCTCTCGCCCTGGTCGAAAAACTCACCGAGCCTGCGACTGTCGCGGCCATCACCGGCCTGCTGGAGCGCATGGACAAGATCGCCGAACTGGCCTCGCTCCTCGACGACCTGCCCGGCTTCATCTCGATGATGGTGGACGCTGTTGATGAGATCTACCAGGGTGCCGAAGCGGTCGGGATCAGTATCGACGCCCGGGTGCGAAGCACCTTTGCCCTGGGAGAAAAGTTGACCGCCCCCGCCACCGTCGACGCCCTCGACCAGGTTCTTGATGCTGACGCTGTCGGCTTCGTCGGCATGTTGGGAAGCACCCTGGCGCGTTGTCAGAAGGAGTGCCTCTCGCGCGAGGAGCCGTACAGCGCGACAGCGTGGGAACTCATCCGAACCTCGCGCGATCCGGACGCCCGGCGCGCCCTCGGTTTCCTTGTGAATTTCGGAAAGATGTTCGGTCAGGGGATGGCCGAGCGACATGCTCTAATTGCCAGCGAACGACAAAACAGCGAAAAGTAGATGAGCGAAAAGTATCAGGTGGTTATCGTAGGCGGTGGTACCGCCGGGATCACAGTCGCAGCACGACTTCGAGAGCTGGAAGACGGTCCTTCCGTCACCCTCATCGAGCCCTCCGACAAACACTACTACCAACCGATCTGGACGCTCGTTGGCGCGGGTGTCTTCCCGAAAGAGATCTCGGTCAGATCAGAGGCGGATTATATCCCCGACGGCGTGACCTGGATCAAGGACTATGTCGTCAGCTTCGACCCGGACAAGAACACGGTCACGACAAAGGGCGGCAAGACATTCGGATACGACGCACTCGTCGTATGTCCCGGAATACAACTGGATTGGAACAAGATCCCGGGTCTCGCCGAAACGATCGGCACGAACGGCGTCTGCAGCAACTACGGCTTCGATCGAGCCGAATACACGTGGGAGGTGCTGAGCAAGTTCAAGGGCGGTCGCGCCATCTTTACGCAACCCAACACCCCGGTCAAGTGTGGCGGCGCTCCTCAGAAGATCATGTACCTGACGGCCGACTATCTGCGGCTGAACGGCAAACTGGAAGACACTGATATCCAGTTCATGTCGCCGGGTACGGTCGTCTTTGGCGTGAAGGAATTCGAGCGCACGCTTAAGAAGATCATTGCGCGCTACGGCATCACGTTCAACACCCGCCACGAACTGGTTGAGGTACGCGGCGATCAGAAAGAAGCCGTCATCCGCGTGCGAAATGAGGACGACGAAGTGGTCGAAGACAAGGTGTATCCCTTCGACATGATGCACGTTGTGCCGCCGCAGAGCGCCCCCGACTTCATTAAGGAAAGCCCCCTGGCCAATGTCGACGGATGGGTCGATGTGAGTCGGGACACGCTGCAGCACAACAAGTATCCGAATGTCTTCGGACTTGGCGACGCCACATCAACACCCAATGCAAAGACCGGAGCCGCTGTGCGCAAACAGGCGCCCATTGTAGTGCACCACTTGATGCAGGTGCTACGGGACGGCGCGATATCCGACGAAATGGTCTACGACGGCTATTCGTCCTGCCCTCTCGTGACAGGGTTCGGCCGACTCGTTCTCGCAGAGTTCGATTACGACAACCGCCCGCTTCCGTCTTTCCCTTTCGACACGACGCGAGAGCGGTATTCCATGTACGCGTCTGAAGCTCTACGTACTCCCACAGCTTTACTGGAACGGCATGTTGCGCGGCAGGGCTTGATCGCGATAGCCGCGAACGACACCTGCCCGCAGCAGCCAGAATACCCATCGATTACCCCCAACAACCAACGACCCAGTCGTCATGAATACAAAATCCATATCGCTCCTGACGGCAGTTCTGTTACTGCTCGCCGGAAGTTTCACAACGGTTATGGCCCAGAGTGGTCATGTCCTCAACGGTGTCGGACCGATTGACCAGGCTATGGCGGGAGCCGGCATGGCTGCGCCTCAGGATGCGCTTGTCCCGGTTCACTGGAATCCCGCTTCGATAGCAATGTCGAAGGAGAGCCGTCTGGATCTGAGTATTCAGTTCCTGCAGCCAACCGGAAGCATTGAGTCATCCGTCAACCCGGGCGCATTCGGGCCGGCACCCTCGCCGCCGTTTCCTGCCGATACGCCGCTGCCGCCCGCCGCAATGTCCGGCAAGACCGACAGCGATGCCGGGCCGTTTCCGATTCCGGCGCTCGGCTACGTCCGTGTCATGCCGGAGTCGAATCTCACGTTTGGCCTGGGAGCGATGTTCGTCGGTGGCTTTGGAGTGGACTACGCGGCCTCGCCGTCACCGTTTAACCAGGACGGAAGTTTCAATCCAAACGTCAATCCGATCTTGACTCCGCAGCAGGCACAGGGCGGTCTCGGCTTCGGAGCGATCAAATCGGAGTTCGCCCTGCTTCAGGTCAATCCGACGATTGCGTACAAGCTCTCGGACCAGGTAGCGATCGGCTTCGCGCCGACGATCAACTATGCCCTGCTTCAGGTGTCCCCGTTCCCGGCTGCACCGCCTGACATGACGTTCCTGTTCCCCGACGGGCCGCGCACCGGCGCCCTGGGATTCGGCTTTCAGGTAGGCGTCCATGCCGAAGGATCCGAGCGGGTTGAGCGCGGGACTGTCCGTCAAGAGCCCGCAGTGGTTCCAGGACTTTGAGTTCACCGCCGAGGAAATCCGACCGGGTACCGAGTTCGCGTTCAATCTCGACTATCCGATGATCATCTCCGGCGGGCGTCGCCTACACGGGCGTAGAAAATCTGCTGCTCGCTGCGGACGTGCGCTACATCGACTTCTCGAATACAGACGGCTTCAAGGACAGCGGCTACAACGACATGAACGCCGTGACGGCTTCGGCTGGGAGAGCATCATTGTCGCGGCGCTGGGCTACAGTACGAGGTGGCCGACGGCTATCGTGGTGCGTGCTCGGCGTACTCGTACAACGAGAATCCTCTGCCGGACGATCTCGCGTTCTTCAACACGCCGGCCAACGCTCTTATTCAGCATCGCGTCGCCGGCGGAGTCGGCGTCAGAATAAGCGACCGTGTAAATGCGAACGTGGCCGTCCAATACGGTCTGGAGAATTCGGGCGAGGGCCAGTGGATCTTCCCGGACGCCTTCGGTGGTTCAAACCCCGGAACGTCCGTCACGAACACGCTTTCGACGCTGACGTTCATCGCCGGCGCAAGCATCATTCTGTAAACACCCACGGAAATGGCCTGGAAGGGCTCTCGCTTATGGCGGGGGCCCTTTCTTTTCCCGACAATGACCGGCAAGAAGATCCTGAAGCTGCTGCTCGTCTGTACGATGTGCCTCGCACTCATCGCGGGCGCCGTCCTCTTGATCCAGTGGTTCGCGGCGTAAGCCGTCTCGCCTCACGCCGACCCGGGTAACGGACTCAGCGTCGCTCTGTGTCGCTCCGCGCCGGCGAGCCAAGAATCGGCAGTTCGATCACTTCCGACGAGCCGTCACCAGAAAAAGTGTCTGGCGCCGGGTCGTTGCTCCACTCCGGCAGGAGCGCTGCGCTTGTACCTGCTCGCGACCGCATGCGCTGCACCACGAACTTGGTCCAGCCGTATCCGATCTTCGACGGCATGCTCTGCCAGAAGTAACGGCTGCCTGGCGATCGTGAAAAACTCGGCTCGAAGTAGCAGTTTATCGTACATCCCCTGCATACCTCGTGCCGCCCTTCGAGGGCCCGATGCCCGTCGACCGTGTCCGAGCGCCACAGATCGTACAGCTTCCCCTCGATCGGCACCTTCTCCAGACCATAGTGGTAGCATGGAAGCACGAGCTCATTAGACGGCGATATCACAACCGTCGACGACACGGCCTTGCAGGTCGGCTTGTCCGGGTCGTTCCCCCCCTTCTTCCGGAGCGTCAAAAAGGCCGGATTCAGATAGGTGTACGGCTTGCGTCCAAACTCCTCCATCAGCCGCATAACGTCTTCGGACAATTGCTCGCCCAGCGAGTTGTACTCGAAAAGCGGATTCAGAATGAGGACGAGTTTGTTCGGAAGCGCCAGCTCTTCATAGATCTTCCGTATCTCGCCATAGTTGTCGTTCGTCACGGTCAGCAGGAGGTCCGGCGACTCGCCCAGGGACATGGCGACATCAATGGACTCCATGAGTTTGTCGAAGCACTTCACTCCACGAGAGCGATCATGGTCGGCTGCATTCGACGAGTCAATCGAAAAATGCAGCAGGTCGATCTTGCCTGACAGCGCTTCTGCGCGTTTCGGATAGAGCAACCCGTTGGTCGTGACGGTCGTCAGAAATCCGCGGTCCTTTGCCATCTGCAGCAACTGGTCGAGCTGTCGATGCAGAAGCGGCTCGCCTCCCGTGAAGTCGATGAAGCGGACGCCCAGTCGTCTCAGATCGTCAAGGTTCTTCTCCGCATCTGAAAGCGATATCATCGGAGACGGCTGTTCCCAGATATCACAGAACCCGCACCGTGCATTGCAGCGGTACGTTACGTAGTAGTTGCAGAGAACCGGACCCATCTGGCTTTGTGCTACTTGATTGACATGTTCAAAAGGTACGGCCGGCGCGTGGCGTCAAGGCTCTAATCTTGCGCCATTGCCTGCGAGGGGTTCAGGCCCTTCAGCAGATTCCTGAGCACGGGATAGGCCAGTTTCTTCTTCGCATCGCCCCACGACATCCACATAACTTTGTCGATCTGTTCTTCGGCCTGGGGGGTGAATTTCGTCGCCCCGGTCGTCATCCAGAACCAGTGCGTCGTCTTGATCTGGTACGACCGGCTGCGCGTGTAGCTATGGAGTGTCTCGCCGGCCCGACCGACGATGGTCGCTTCGTCGATACCCAGCTCTTCGCAAACCTCGCGCCTTGCGCATGTTTCAATGGACTCTCCGTCGTCCAGTTTCCCCTTCGGCAGATCCCACACTCCCCGGCGGTGAATCACGATGACCTGATTCTTCCTTTTGACCTGTTTCACGACCAGGCCGCCGCCTGCCACCACGTCGACCAGCGGAAGGTATGGATTGAGATTTTGAAAGGACGACAATCGAACCTGTGGCACGAGAACGGTCTTCTCCTTGATCGTGCAGCTCGCCAGGTCCGCCTTATCCAGCTCGACCGCCAGAACCTTGCCTCCGCAATCTCGTCTGGCGCCGGCGAGGGTTCGATACATCTTGTGGCCGAGACCCGAAAACCTGAGACCGTATTTCTGGATCTCCGGTAATGACGCGTCGCGCGCACACGCAAAGAGAATCATTGATAGCCCGTGATGAAGAGGTGACCGCTTTCCTAGCCGCGCCTCGCCTTCAACGCTCTTTCCTTGCCCGTGATTCGTGGCGATCCCTTCCTCTCCGCCTTCCGGTCGGCGGAGTCCACGACGAGCTGGCCTCGGTGCCTGTCCTTCTCTACGCTCATCGCTTTCGCTGCCATGGCCAGCAGTTCGCGCGATTCCGGGTCCCGCACGAGCACGGCGGTGACTTCTGCGCGTTCGTCGTCAGAAAGCTGATTCGAGAGGTAGGCCACAAGTGTAGTGACGTCCAGAGTGCGATTGCTCTGTTTCATCATGGCAGTGGGCTGTGCATGACCGTGAGCCGGCGTGGGTGCTGCCGGTACTCTGTAGAATCGACCGGGGAGCCGATTCATAAAGTCATGCGGTGGTGGGGTGTGGGGATATTGACGACCCTGCTGCCCGAATGTTCTGCCGCCGAACGGGCGCCGTAGTCCATCTCGTCGCCTGCTGCGCTACCCGGGCCGCATGCCGTTTCTTTCATAGTTTTGGGAGCGGCTCCATCACGCGTCGCTACGTTTATCTGCAGATTCACTAACTGCCCCGCCCGGGTGTGCCTCCATGTTGGAACTCAATCGCAACAATCTTTCGCCATTTGTCTCTGCTGAGGAATACGATGTTCTCCGCCCGCGGCTGGTCGCAGCCCACCAGAGCCTGCTGCAAAAAAGTGGTGCCGGTAACAACTACCTGGGCTGGCGAGATTTGCTCGGGACTCCCGCCAACGCCATGCTGGAGGAGCTGGAGAGTACCGCGGCGGAGATACGAGAGCGAGCGGACGTCCTCGTCTGCATCGGAATTGGCGGGTCGTACCTGGGCGCCCAGGCCGTCATTGCTGCGCTGACACCTCATCTCACCCGGCCGGAAGGCACCCCCGAGATCCTGTTCGCCGGCCACCACCTCAGTGGCTCCTATCATCAAGAGTTGCTCCGGTATCTGGAGGGAAAATCCGTATACGTCAATGTGATCTCCAAGAGCGGAACCACTCTTGAGCCGGCCATAGCGTTCCGGCTGCTTCGTAACTGGATGCACGACACCTTCGAAGATGCCGACAGACGGATCATCGTGACAACCGACCCCGAGCGCGGAAAGCTCAACGAGCTTCGCGACGTGCACGGGTACCGCCGCTATGTGATCCCTGCCGACGTGGGTGGTCGCTTTTCTGTTCTCACGCCCGTCGGTCTTCTTCCGATCGCCGCTGCCGGGGTCGACATCCGGGCGCTCTTTCGTGGCGCCGTTGAAATGTGCGATCTCCTCGCGGCGAACGATGACAATGTCGCGCTCGAATACGCCGCCGCGCGCTACCTGCTTCACGAAAAGGGATACTCGGTGGACGCCCTTGCCGTCCTCGAGCCGCGGCTCTACGGTATTGCACGCTGGTGGCAACAGCTCTTTGGCGAAAGCGAAGGCAAGAACCATCGCGGACTCTTCCCGGTCATGGTGCAGTACACCACAGACCTGCACTCCATTGGTCAGTACATGCAGGACGGACAGAGGCGGGTGATCGAGACGTTCCTGATGGAGCGCAAGGTTTCAGACACCCTTGTGGTGCCCGAAGTTGATGGCCCGCCGGATGGTCTGGAATACCTGACCGGGCAACGTTTGTCTGCCGTGAATCAGAAGGCGTACGAGGGAACGGCGCAGGCCCATCTCAACGGTGGTGTACCGAACATGACGATTACGATCGATTCGCTCGAGGCCGTCTCTATCGGTCGTCTTATCTACTTCTTTGAGCACGCCGTGGCCGTCGGCGGCTACCTGCTGGGGGTGAATCCGTTTGATCAACCCGGCGTCGAGGACTATAAAGCCGAGATGTACAAACTCCTCGGGCGCTCCTGATCGCATTATTCTTTGCACATGCGCCAGAGCCCACGGGTGGACAAGCCTGTTGGCAACCGGTGTTGGAGATTGTGGAAAGTTTTGCCGTGTGGACAGGTGTGGATCACCGGCCCTCTCTTCACAGTCGGGCCAACACCAACTCACAGAGCAGGGCACGTGTGGACAAAGGCCCGCGCGAGGCCGGAGCCGGAAGATGGCCGCCGGTGTTGATAAGTTCCTGCTCCGGGGCCGGATAGCCGAGCGGCGGGCCGTTCCCGCCAATTCGCGCGTCAACAATCGGTGGATAACGTTGTTGGGAAGTCGCTGCGCGTAATGCACATTTGTGAACAGCCCGGTGGATAGCCCGGTTATCAAGAACCTAACACGACCAACTACCCACTACATCTTTTCTAATTAATACTCTTTAAGAAGTAAGAGTAAGACAATCTGTCAGTAACCTTCAGGTTCATCTCTCCTCCCAATATCCGTTGGCACCCATTGGTGGGGGAATTACATTATTCGGAAAGTCTGGCACGCCGGTAAGATGAATATGATCAAGAAGATTCTTGTAGCCCTGGATGCTGATTCCGACACAGCTGTCGCCATTCGATATGCGACGGAAATTGCGAAGCGGTTTGATGCCTCAGTGACGGGCCTTGCAGTCGTTGACCTCGGAAGTATCAAGTCGGGGTCGAAGGGCGGTGGAATTGGGAGTTTTTACTACGCAGAGAAGCTCCGCGAGAAGCTCACCGCAGAAACGCGCGTCAAAGCCAGGGAGTTGATTGCAGACGTTTGAGTCTGCCGTTGCCGATGCCGGTATTGAACACGTGGAGATGGTTCAGGAGGGTGTTCCCGTGCAGCGAATCGTGGAGGACATGAAGTACCACGATCTACTCGTAATTGGACGGGATCCACATCTGTTTTATGGTCACCCGAAGAAAGAAACTCCCGATACCCTCGCGTCGGTAGTAAAGGCCACGGTTGCTCCCTCGATTGTTGTCAGCGACTCCTACACAACAATTCGCCGGCTCGTAGTTGCTTACGACGGCAGTCTTGCGTCAGCGCGAACCGTGAGGGACTATGCATATCTGAAGCCATTTGGACCCGACGTAGCCGTTCATCTTGTTAATGTTTACGAGAAAGATTCTTCCGAGTCTGAACTGATGCTGTCGCTCCTGAAACGGTACCTGGCTGCACACGGTATCGAAGCGACGGCTGCAAGTTTTAAGAGTAATGATACGCGAACGGCCATTCTCGATTACTCGCGGGACGTGGATGCGGACATGCTTGCGATCGGTTCCCACTCCGTCTCGGGTATCAAGAGAATCGCGTTCGGGTCGATTACAGAGAAGCTTCTCAAGGAGTGCCCGCTTCCGTTGTTTCTCAATCAGTAGTCACGACGGCCGGCGCCACAGCACTCGCTCGAAAGAAGCGCCATCGGACCTGACGAGCACGGCTCCGTTCGTGGCAGTCGAAACTGTTTCCATGCCGGCGGACTTCCATCTATCGAGCACGCTGCGACTCGGCAGTCCGTACGAATTTCTTCGACCAACGCTGACAACCGCCCATGATTTTTCCACGGGAACTCGGGTGACGGCGGACACAAGATCCTGACGACTGCTCGTGGCCGATCCGTGGTGGCCCACCTTCACGACGTCGGCCGTAAGGATCGTCTCATACCTCTGGAGTAGATCAGCTTCCGCCAGCTCTTCCGCGTCACCCATCAGGAGCAGGGATGTTTGTCCAAACGTGACGATACCGACGGCGGACCGGTTGTTTTCACCGGCTGTAGCGAGAATTGATGATGAGGGCCCGGGGATATACATCCGGACATTGGCATCCAGTTGCAAGCTGTCGCCCGCAGCGACTCGATGTCGGGGCACCCCGACACTGTCTGCCACATTCAATATCTCTTCCATCATGGTGGACGAGTGTCGGATCCCCGTGTAGACGAGTCGACCCACATCGATGGTTCTGAGGATGGAGCTTGCGCCTCCGATATGATCGGCGTGTGCGTGAGTCAGCAGAAGAATGTCGATGTGGCTAATGCGATTCCGGGAAAGGAACGGCAAGATGACACGTGCTGCGGTGTCAATGCGGTCATTGCGAGGACCTGCATCAACGAGAACATATGCTCCAAGAGGTGTCTTGATCAGGGTCGCATCTCCCTGGCCCACGTCAAGAAAGAGTACGTCGAGCGTGGGTTTCTCTACAATCGGACGAAGTCGAAGAAGGGCGATGAGAATCATGCCGGCCACGAACGCGCGACGGTTTCGCGCCGGCTGGTCTAAGGACACGAGTATCACGATGAGGGTCACGACGCCGACGTGACCGACCAGTCCGGAAGCGGTGTCGACGTCGAGTGGAGACAAGAGTTGTGATCCGGTGGATGCAAGTCTTGCCAGCAATCGCATACACAGATCTGCGCTTGCTCCGAACGCCGACGCGATCAACGGCACCGGCGTCGCTATCAGACACAGGACGGCCGACGACAGGGCGGCTGCGGCAAGAGGTATCGCCACGACATTCAGTGGAATCCCTGCGAGTGAGGCTCGACCGAAGTGTGCCATCAACACCGGAAGTGTTGAAGCGGTAGCTGAAAGCGATACCAGCAGGCTCGAGCAAACTGCTCCTTCCGTAACTCGGGCGGAAAAGCGTCGCGCGAGCGTTGTCTTGAGTGGCGGAACCATAAGGATGATTCCACTGACGGCAGACACGCTGAGCTGGAATCCGGGATCGAAAAGTGAGTACGGTTGCACCCAGAGAATGGCGGTCGCGGCGACACCGAGACTATTCAACGACTGCGAGCGGCGATGTATCACCGTGCCGATCAACAGTGCGGCCGTCATCGTAACGGCCCTGACCACAGATGCCGGCAGGCCCGTAATCATGGCGTAGACGACGAGTAAGCCCAGGGTGGCCACCGATCGCAGCGACTCCGCGATTCGCCATGGCATCCCGAGACGAAGGAGGGCGGGCCGACACAGTCTATAGAACGTGAGTCCCACGATCATGACGTGCAAACCCGAAACGGCGAGGAGGTGTACCAGCCCGGTCGCGACGAAGGTCTCCTGCATGACAGGGTCGATTCCCGATCGATCACCGAGAACCATGGCGACCAGAACGGATCGCGAGGCATCTGAGGGGATGTGAGTGATCAACTTCGCCTCGACAAAAGCACGGACGCTCGCGGTGGCGCGCATGAATCCGGGCGCGGGGCTGAGCTGGCGAAACGTTCCGCCCTCGTCCATGAAGAGGCGGCCATGTATAGCCCGGCGTCGGAGGTAGACGCCGTAATCAAATTCGCCCGGGTTTCTCGCGTCTGGCAGAGACGCCAGGCGTCCGGAGATCATTACGCGTGCGCCCGATCCGGGCGATCGGATGGTGAGACGATGGGTAGACGATAACACGTCCCGGAACGCGACGACCGGTTTGTACTCGAACATCGTCCAGCACGAAACGCTTTGCTCCCGACCCGGACTTCCGCATCTCCTCGACACGTCCTTCGAGCATCAGCTCCCGGTCTTCTGTGACGCGGTAGATCGACGCCCACGCACTCTCCCCCTGTCGCGCAAACTGGTTGCGCATCGAGCCGCCGCAGATCAAGAGAAGAATCTGCGACTGCGAATCTTGACAACGGGAGAAGACCGGTCACGCCCGACGGTCTACGAATCAAATGCGTCGCAACAATGACGCCGGCAACGATGATAACAAAGCTGCCGGGCCACACGTATTCAGCATGGAGGTCGGACCACCATATTCCAACAGCCAGCGCGATCGCCACGAGCAGGGCTGGCGACGCCGACGACACACTTCCGCGACGATGCATGAGTAACCGGTTGTGTCATGAAGACACCGATTCTGCCTGTCGCATAACCCCTGCCCGATCGACGCTTCGAGATATCTCGGCGGCGGCTTGAATAGGATGTGCGCAGTTGGATCCAATGGGGGGGTGTGGTAATATGACTGCGCGAAAATGCAAGAACACAGTTGTTCTTGACCATCGCAAATCAGGCCCGTTCATTCAAATCGTGGCGCAGCGGAAAATGAGCAGCCGACGTGAGGTACGAGAGAGGGTGATGCAGGCGCTCTATGCTTACGAGCAGGGCGGCGGCTCGCCGGAGCACATCATCACGCACATCATTCGCCCGGGTCTCGAGGACGATGAGACATCGCTTCGCTTCTCGCAAAACCTGTTCCTCCGGGCGATTGCCGGTGAGGAGGAGGCCAATGAGATCATCCGATCGCACGCCGAGAACTGGGAGTTCTCGCGAATTGCCCTGATCGACAGGCTACTTCTGCGGATGGCCATCTGCGAAATGCTATCTTTTCCGGATATCCCGCCCAAAGTGTCGATTAACGAATCGATTGAGATCGCGAAGAAGTTCAGTACTGAAAACAGCGGCAAGTTCATTAACGGAATCCTGGACGCCGTCCTTGTCCTGCTTTACGAGCAGGGCAGGTTGCGGAAGAGCGGCCGGGGCCTTGTCGGAATGGACTCGCTGGAAGGAAGAAGTGTGGCGCCCGAAGCGCCTTCGATTGACCAGGCCCCAGGTGTGTAAGTTCTATCCCGCATGAAGCAGATTGCAATTGGTGATGTCCACGGCTGCTTGAAGACGCTCGATCGTCTTCTCGAAAAGCTCGAGCTTACGGCCGACATGCACTTGATCTTCGTAGGCGACTACGTCGATCGAGGCCCCGATTCGAAAGGCGTGATCCAGCGCCTCATTGAGCTTCGCGAGCACTACACGTGTACGTTTCTGCGGGGCAATCATGAATCCATGTTTCTCGAGTACCTGGAAGAAGGCGTCGATGAAATCTGGTCAATGAATGGTGGTCGGGAAACGGTGGGCAGCTACCTGAACGGCTCGGAAGACGCGAGCTATCCGGATGATCACGTTGAGTTCGTGCAGGCGACCACGTACTTCCACGAAACAGAAGACTACTTTTTCGTGCATGCGGGTCTCAAGCCCTTCTTGACGATTGAGGAGAACAAGGGCCAGGTCGACCCCGAGGTATTCCTCTGGGAACGAAGCCACCTCAACGTCGACGAATATGCATGGGAGAAGGTTGTTGTGTGTGGGCACACGCCGGTCTCGAAGCCAATCGATCATCCCCAGCTTATCAACATCGATACGGGATGCGTATATCGCTTCAATCCGCTGCTTGGAAAGTTGACAGCCGTCATACTCCCTGAGCGCGAGTTCGTGATCGTTCGAAACACGGACTGGTAGGGGCGCAGTTCAGATCCGGAGCCACACACCGGCGCGCAGTGATGGCCGGTGGACACCGGCCTCCAGGAAGTACGTTTGCCTTCCGCCGGGCGCCACGGTGAAGCGTAAGAACGGATCAAGAAACAGAGAGAAGCGCTGATTCTTTTCGGCCGGCGTTTCGTTGCGGCGAAAGAGCAACCCCGGGCCAAAGCGCACCCCGACATGGAAGTCCCAGATTCTTGGTGTGATGAGCTCCACGGTCTCGAGTCCGCCAACGATGCGGATCGATACCCCGACGCCCGCGGATATCAGCAACGTCTCGCTGTCCGACTTAAAGCGTGGCCTGACGTCAGCGTAGACGAGCGCCTCGCGGGTGAAGATATCTCCGGCGTCAACGTATCCCAGTTGAATGCCCACTCCCGGCAGGCCCGCAGCCCCCAACTGGAAGACGTCAGTTGACGTAGTGCGCTGGGCGGACGCGGAGAGCGGCATCAGGAGGAGCGACAATGCGGCGAAGGCCACCAGGCGCACAATCCACTCAAATCCTTGATGAGAGATAATACTCTGCGAATTGTGCGAAAGGCGGTACCCGTACGGCGTGAACGGCGGAACAGAAGAGGTCTCCCCCCGATACTGCGCCAGTTCCTTTTCAATACCTGAAGACGGAGTAGAGGATGCCACTTCGCTGTGGGATTGTTGGGCTGCCCAACGTCGGTAAATCAACCCTGTTCAATGCGCTCAGCAGCGCCGGCGCAGATTCGGCGAACTATCCGTTCTGCACCATCGAACCGAATGTAGGCGTCGTCCCTATCCCCGACAAGCGAGTGGCGCGGCTCGCGGAGCTCGCCGGAGCACCCGAAACGATACCGACTACGATCGAATTTGTCGACATCGCGGGCCTCGTCGCGGGAGCATCCAAAGGCGAAGGCCTCGGGAATCAGTTTCTCGGACACATCCGGGAAGTGGACGCGATCATCCACGTCGTCCGATGCTTCGACGACGACAACGTTGTGCACGTGTCTGCTGAGGTAGATCCCGCGAGCGATATCGAAACGATCGAAACAGAGCTGCTCCTGAAGGACCTGGACTCGGTCGAACTAAAACTGGAGCGTACGATAAAGGCTTCGCGATCCGGCGACAAGAAGGTGCTTGTCGAGGTGAACTTCTACGAGCGACTCGTCGAGTTCCTGGGACGCGGTCAGCCGGCGCGCCTGTTCGAGATGAAGCCGGACGAGGCGGCATGGATGAAGCCGCTTTTCCTTCTCACGAACAAGAAGGTGCTGTACGCCGCCAATGTCTCTGAAGAAGATGCGGCCACCGGTAACGAGTACGTTCGCGCCGTGGAGGATATCGCCCGCATCGAGGGAGCCGTCGTAGTTACGGTCGTCGCGGAAATCGAAGCACAGATAGCCGAACTGGATCCGGCCGAGAGGTCCGTCTTCCTGGAAGCACTCGGAATGCACGAATCCGGTCTCGATCGGCTTGTCCATGCTGCATATGATCTACTGGATCTGATTACCTTCTTTACAGCAGGCCCGAACCAGGCGCGTGCGTGGACGATAAAGCGCGGGACGAAGGCGGCAGCCGCGGCGGGTACGATACACACCGATTTCGAGCGCGGATTTATTCGAGCCGAGACCATCAAGTATGTGGACTATGACCGTCTCGGCTCGGAGGCCGCGGCGCGGGACGCCGGAGTGATGCGCTCAGAAGGAAAAGAATACGAGGTGCAGGATGGAGACGTCATACTGTTCAGGTTCAACGTGTAAGCGGCCGGGCTGGAAAGCGCCCGTGGCGGGTGTGGCATTCGCAGCCATGCTGGTACTCGCCGCATGCTCGAACCGATCGGAACCGGAAGCGACACAGATCAAGATGACGAGCCGCGCCGACACCGTGGCCATGCAGGTGCTGCAGGCGACGGGTGGCCCGGCAGCCTGGGCCGGTGTGCGATACATGCGTTTCGATTTTGCTGTCGAGCGAGAGGGAGCGCGAAGACCCGCAATTCGCCATCTCTGGGATCGCCACGAGGGCAGATACAGAGTGGAGTGGACGAGGGGCACCGATACGACCGTGGTCGCCCTCTTCAATGTGAACACGCGCGATGGGCGCGCCTTTGTCAACGGGAAGGAGGCCGGCGGTGATGAGGCAGCGATCCTCGAAACCGCATATCAACGGTTTATCAACGATTCGTACTGGCTGATGGCGCCGACAAAGCTGTTCGACCCCGGAGTCACGCGGACGTATTTGCCCGACTCATCTTCGGTCGCCACAGAAATGATTCATCTCGCCTTTGACGGCGTGGGGCTGACACCGGGTGATCAGTACTGGATTGAAGTCGACAGGGACAGCGGCGACGTAGTGAAATGGACGTACGTTCTGCAGGGCCCCGGGGCGCGTACTTCATCCTACTACTGGACCGACTACCGGAACTTCGAAATGCCGTCCGGCACCGTTCGTCTTGCCCAGCGAAAAGAGTCCGTCACTGCGCCCGTCGCGATACTCACTGACGTGCGCGCGCTACCGCCATCGGTTCCGGACGAGCTCTTCGCGAACCCCGAGATGGCAATGGAGTAGGCGGGATATCACGGGTTGTCGTTTGCCGGCGCCGACAGGTCAGATCCTATTTGGACTTCCGCCTCTTTATAGCACGCCGATATCTCGTTGGCCGAAAGCGCCTGACGCTGATTTCGATTATCACGGGAATCTCCACCGTAGGAGTGACGGTGGGAGTGGCGGCGCTCATCATTGTGTTGTCGGTGATGAACGGCTTCTTCGATTTTGTGCGCGACCTCCTTGTTTCGGTTGATCCTCATGTGCGCATAGAAGCGGTACAGGGCCGGGGGATTCCATCTCCCGATTCGGTTCGGCAGGTCGCCCTTGCCATTCCGGGCGTCATTACCGCCACACCATATGTGCAGGGCAAGGCCCTGCTGGCGTACGAAGGAGAAACCGAGACGGCGAAGGTCGTACTTGTGAGAGGCATCGACCCGGGGCAGTTTTCGTCGGAGGACGAGGTGGACCGAACAGGATTCGGCTCATTCAATCTGGAGCGCGAGAACGGGCTGTCGGGAATCGTGGTGGGAATAGGATTGGCGCGGCGGTTCGGCCTGTCTCCGAAGAGCGGTTCGCTCGACGCCAGCCGGCTGGGTCTGCTCTCGGCACCGGAACTGGAGCGACGCATCACGCAGCCGTTTTCGGGGTTCCACGTTCCGCGGTTTGAGGTCCGAGGGGTCTACGACCTGGAGTCGGGGAACGACGAAAGCCGCGTGTATATCGCGATCTCCGAGGCGCAGCGGCTCTTTCGCACGGGCAAGTCTGTTACCGGCATCGAGATTCGGCTGGATGATATCGAGAACGCATCGGCCGTCAAGTCACAGCTTCAGGCCAGACTTCCGGCCGACCGGTTTGCTGTCAGCACGTGGTATGATCTTCAGAGGTCGCTCTACAGCGTGATGAAACTGGAGAAGTGGGCCGCGACGCTCATTCTGGCCCTGATCATTGTCGTGGCTGCGTTCAGTATCGTGGCCTCCATAACGATGGTGGTCCTGGAGAAGCGCCGGGACATCGGGGTGTTGCAGGCCATGGGAGTGTCCCGGAAGGATATCGCCTGGATTTTTCGGCTTGAGGGCCTGTTGATCGGCATCACGGGAACGATCGCCGGGCTGGTCCTGGGCCTGGGCATGTCGCTGGCGCAGAAGTACCTGGAGCTGGTGCCACTTGTCGGCGCGGACTCATTCCTGCTGCGTGCGTATCCGGTTTCCATCCGGGTAGGGGATGTTGTGGGAGTCGCGGCGATTGCGCTGCTTCTTTGCGTCGTGGCGTCGCTCTACCCGGCCTCGAGGGCTGCGTCGGTGCAGCCGGCCGTGGCGGTGAACGTGGAGTAGGCTGCCGGTATCGTGCCGCGGTTACGGCTGGCCGATGGGCAGAGGATCCAGGGTCTGCAGATATTCCCAGACGGCACGGATCTCATCATCCGTCATAGCGGCGGTGGCCTGCCAGGGCATGTAGACCGCCTCCATCCGCTCGCCATCCGGTTTGTGACCCTCTCGCAGCGCGCGGATAAAGTCCTGTTCCGTGTAGCTCGCCGAGCCCGTCTTCGGAGGGAGTGAGATTCGACGAGGGAGGCGTCCCCGGTGGCCCCTGTATTAATCCGCCGGCCAGGTCCGGGCCGTGACAGTACCGGCAATAATACACGACGTACTCGCCGTACGCGGCGGTCGGGCCTGCCGGCGGAGCGGCTCTCAAGGGCAGATCATGATCGACGAGATCGGCCGCCAGTTTGTACGTGCCGCTGGCGACGAGCATGCGACCAAGGGGTCCCATGCGCTTCGGCGCAAAGTCGCGAACAACGGGCTCGGCCTGTTTCAGAAAAGAGATCAGACTCACCAGATCCGACGGACTCAATCGTGTGTATGCCGCGGACGGCATCAGCCACAGGCTCTTGCCGTCGGGACCGATGCCGTTTCGGATGGCCCGGAACCAGTCCGCGTCCGTATACGACGCGACGGCCCCGGCCGGTGTGAGATTAGACGCCGGGATGATGGCCACAGGCATGGCGTCCATCATCGGAGTCCCGGCCAGATCGGGACCGTGGCAGTCCATGCAGCCGTGAGCGATGGCGATGTGCCTGCCGCGGGCCAGCATCGTGGAATCTGCAGGCGTCAGATCGAGGCCCATCGGGGCCACATCATAGGCTGCGTTGAGAAGCTGATCACTCTTCCAGTAGTAGTAACTGCCCGCGACCAGTACGAGGAATACCAGCAACAGCGCCGCGACTCCGAACCATTTGATGAATTTCCCCATCATGCCAACTGTTTGCTAATTGAGCAGCCACGCCGTTTTTGGAAGCAATCACCCCGTATTTTGTTAGTGAGATGATAGGAAGCAACTACTCAGACATTCAATTCATCCGACCATCAGGAGGGCGCGAAATGAAGAAGAACATGGGGACCATCGATCGTGTGATACGGTTTCTTGTTGCCGTCGTTGTGGCTGTATTGTACTTCACCGGACAGATCAGTGGCACGGCAGCCATCATCCTCGGCATCCTCGCGGTCGTATTTCTGTTGACCAGCGCCGTAGGAACCTGCCCATTGTACGCGCCCATCGGATTGTCCACGCTCAAGTCGGAGGAGTAGGTCTCGGGCTGATTCCCCCGCAGGCATCGTGCCGATGCGGCCACGGGCTCTGGCGACAGTGCGAGACTCTATTAAGGCGTCCCAGGGGGCTGAAAGCGGCCCTTCATAGATAATTCCCCGCCCGAGGCGGTTTCGGTCCCGCTCACCGCTTTGCTTTTAGCGCTCGCGGGGTCGTATCTTTCCGTGCTCTGGCCGCTATTGGCGGCCATTTTTGCGCTAATCGATCTCAGAATATCTCGAGGAGTGCCCGCGACGGGGCATTTAAGCAGTTATGTCACGGAAGGATCAGCTTACGGGTCGAGGGCCGCGATCGGGAAACCACGTTTCCCACGCGCACAACAAAGTGCGGCGGCGTTTTGAGATCAATCTCCAGAAAAAGCGTTTCTTCGTTCCTGAAGAGGATCGGTGGGTGACGTTGCGGGTCTCCACGAAGACACTCAAGACGATCAACAAGAAAGGCATCAAGGCGGTGCTGGACGAAGCGCGTGCGCGCGGCGTCAAAGTTTAGTTCGCGCACAGCAACCTTAGAGAGTAGGACCGATGGCCAAAGCAAAAGGCACCAGAGTACAGGTCATACTGGAGTGTACAGAAGCTCCGGGAACGTCCAGGTACTCGACCACGAAGAATCGTCGTAACACGCAGGGCCGAGTGGAGTTGAAGAAGTACAACGCCAGGCTGCGCAAGCACACCCTGCATCGGGAGATCAAGTAATCCGTGACGGCACGGGCCGTCGCGCAACGGAGATAGTCAGTCATGGCCAAGGCACAATCATTCGGAGACAAGGTCCGCAAGTCAAAGGAAGAGAGCCGCAAGATGGCGAAGCTGATCGTTGCGGTGAAGAAGGACAACGGGCACTACAGTTTTCAGCAGAAGATGGTCGATGCTGCAAGCGTGAAGGACGAGATCAAGGCGTCTCGGCCGTAGAGTTTCTGGAGTCAGCGGCGAGCGATTGTATTTCGCCGACTCGGGGTGTGGCGCAGCCCGGTTAGCGCGTCTGCTTTGGGAGCAGAAGGCCGCAGGTTCGAATCCTGCCACCCCGACGAGAGTATGTATCGGACCTGTTAAGAACCGAGCGCCAGTAGCTCAGCTGGATAGAGCAACGGATTTCTAATCCGTAGGTCGCAGGTTCAAGTCCTGCCTGGCGTACCACCGGCCGTGGTGTCTGGCAAAACCGACGGTCCGCGACACCGGTGACGTGGCCGAGTGGTTAGGCAAAGGTCTGCAAAACCTTGTACGGCGGTTCGATTCCGCCCGTCACCTCAGGGAAGCCTCGTTCGAAAGAATGGGGCTTTTGTCGTTTTGGGGCGAAACAACTTGTTCTGGATCGTACTGCAAAAGAGAACGTCGTGCTGATAGTCGTACAGAAACTCTCCAGCCATCACCTGATCATGGTTCATCGACCGGATTCCGAATGTCATCTACAAGGCGAGACTGATCTCGTATCGTTGCGAAATCGAAGGCATGTTTCAGCGTCAAGGCCGTCCCAAAGACCTCGTTGATACGAGCCACGATCTGCCCCATCTGCAGGGAATCGGCTCCCAGGCTGTGCAAATCAGTCGAGACACCGATTTGTTTCAGCCGCAGAACACTCGACCAGATCTCCGCAATCTTCCTTTCAGAGTCGGTTGCAGGCACGGGCAGATACGACCCAATCCGCTCGGAGTCATCGAGGCCGACCTGATCTTTCAGGAGCTTGCGTTGGATCTTGCCGGTCGGTCCCGCGGGAAGATTGTCAACGAATAACCAGCGCGACGGGATCTTGAACGATGCGAGCCTCTCAACCGAGAAGCGCCTGATATCGTCGACCGAGAGGACCCACCCCGGCCTGACAACGACGGCAGCGACAAGCATCTCACCCAGGCCTTCATGTGGCACGCCAAATACGGCAACCTGCTGGATGGCCGGGTGCTCGCGAAGCACCTCGTCTATCTCGTGGGGCGAAATGAGTTCGCCGCCCCGGTTAATAGTTTCAGTCCGGCGGCCCCGCAAGAAGAGATAGCCATCCTCATCGAAGTACCCAAGGTCGCCGGTTTGGAACCATCCATTCACGAAACTCATGCTGTTCACACCTTCCGGTCGCAGGTACCCCTTTGTTACACTCGCACCGCGGATGACCACGTTGCCGGGTGTTCCCGAGGGCACGGATCGCCCCTCATCATCCACTACCCGAACCTGTGGTCCGGCGGCGAGCCCGACTGAGCCTAACTTGCGTACTGCTGGCGGCAGCGGATTCGAACAGATCTGCTGTGATGCCTCAGTCATTCCGTACGCCTCGATCACGGGTACGCCGAACATTGCCTCCATTCTGGTGGCGACGCTGGCAGGGAGGGCTGCTGCGGCGGAGCGAATGAATCGCAGCGAGGTATGTCGTGCTCGGTGCGGCTCGTCTGTGGCCCGTTCTAGTACAGCTCGATGCATGGTAGGAGCGGCTGTGTACCATGTCGGTCTGTAGCGTTCAAGCCACTCGAACATCCTTGAGACGTCCAGGCCGCCCGTACAGACGACGCTCCCCCCGGAGGAAAGCGTGCACAACATGGCACCGACCAGTCCGTGCACATGGAAGAGCGGCATTACGTTCAGGCATCTGTCTGATGTCGACAATCCCAGCGTTGAGTGAATGGCCCGGACACACGCCGCAAGATTTCGATGGCTTAACGGGGTCAGCTTGGGTCTAGCGGTTGTGCCGGACGTATGGAGGAGCAACGCCGTGTCGTCCGGCTGGCCGGCATCCGGCTCTGCGACGTCTTCCTGGATCGGGCCTTCCAGGAGTGTTCCGGCCGATCGCTCTGGATCATTCCTGATCTCCAGCACGGTAATCCCCATGCGATGCGCAGCAGCCGCCGCTCGGTTGCCCGCAGCTGGTTCCGTTACCAGGATCTTCGCGCCGAGATCAGCGAGGTAGAACTCGAACTCTCGCTCCGTCAATGCAGGGTTGAGTGGCGCCGCTGTGGCGTACGAAGCGACTGCGAGGAACGCGGATGCCATTTCGGGTCCATTTGGGAGCACAATAGCGACCGGGTCCTTTCGCGAGACGCCGCGAGACCGCAGCTCTGTCCCGAATCCGCGGATTTGATCGAGCAGTTCGCGGTAGGTCAGGGCCGGGCGATCGGGAGCCAGAAGCGCCATAGAGCCGGCAGAAAATAATGCCGACGCGTGTACCAGGCCCAGAACGGTGTTGGGTTGGTCGTCAGTCATTCCAGCATTCGGACAATGCGCCCTGAACACATCTGGCGCTGCTCTTATTCAACCTGACGAACACTAAGTTATAATAATTGCCATCACCGACAGAGCGCTGGTAGTAATCGCGAAACAACCATGAATGACTCATCAGGTGTTTTCCACCTTGCCGTGCCAACTCACGATCTGGACTTGACACATCGTTTCTACGTTGACAACCTGGGCTGCACTGCCGGCAGGCGATACGACGACAGAATTTCTATCAGGTTCTTCGATCATCAGGTCGTATTCCACCTCTCTCCTGACAAAATCGATTCTGCTCCCGAATTGTATCCGCGGCACTTCGGGATCACGTTTCGCCGCCGGGCGGACTTCGATCAAATTCTGAACCGTGCACATGCCAACGCACTCAGCTTCTTTGCTGAGCCGTTCACACGTTTTGAAGGAAAGCGCGAAGAGCATCTGAGCTTCGTCCTTGTTGACCCCTCCAACAACCTCGTCGAATTCAAGTACTACCACGATAGCGAGATGATGTACTGACCATGCATGGCGCGGGTCGCCACTCGGACATCTGTCAGACGCAGTTGACTGAGTCGCTCAAATTGACGGCGAGTGCGATGATGACCTGTGCGAGCTTAATCCAAATCTACGCTAAGCACGATGAATGCGAAGAACACCTCGTCCACACGACTCTCGCGACGAAGCTTCAACAAGATGGCCGCAGGAGCCCTGGGCCTTGGACCGGTGCTGTGCGGCCGAGAACAACAGGCCGCATCTCCGGCGGCGGCCCCGGAACGCTCCGAGGAACAGAAACTCGGTATCGCGCTCGTGGGACTCGGCAGCTACTCGACCCGGCAGCTCGCACCCGCCCTCAAAGAGACCCGTTTGTGCAAGCTCGCGGGCATCGTGACCGGCACGCCCTCCAAGGCGGAGCGGTGGATGCAGCAACATCCCGAACTCGAAGGCCACGTATACAACTACGAGACGTTTGACCGTATTGTCGACGACGACGCGATCGACATCGTCTATGTCGTGCTGCCGAACAGCATGCATGCGGAGTTCACGATCCGAGCCGCGACTGCCGGGAAGCACGTGATCTGCGAGAAGCCTATGGCCGTCTCGGCGGCCGAAGCAGAGACGATGATCCAGGTGTGCGAAGCCGTCGACCGAAAACTCTGCATTGGCTACCGACTACACTTCGAGCCGCACAATCTCGAAGCGATGCGTATCGGGCAGGAACGAGTCTACGGTGCGATCAAGTACGTGCAGACGGCGTTCGGCTTCCGACTCGGCAACCCGAACCAGTGGCGGCTCAAGAAGTCGCTCTCGGGCGGCGGCGCTCTGATGGATGTGGGTATCTACGCCCTGCAGGCCGCGCGGTATGTGACCGGAGAAGAGCCCGTGCAGGTGACGGCCCAGGAGTACAAGACGGATCCCGAGAAATTCGCGGAAGTCGACGAGACCATCGCGTGGCAGATGACATTTCCGAGTGGCTGCGTCGCCACATGCGCGACGACCTACGCGGCTTACGAGGAGCGACTCTACGCGTCGGCCGAGAACGGATGGGTGGAATTGCGACCTGCCTACGGGTACGGCGGGATTTCGGGCCGGACGTCGGAGGGCCCCATGGACTTTCCGCAGGTCAACCAGCAGGCACGGCACATGGACGGCGTAGCCGACAGCATCATCAACGGCCACAAATCGACGGTTGATGGCTACGAGGGACTGCGCGACATGCGTGTCATCGACGCGATCTATGAGAGTGTCCGGACGGGAGCCGCCGTCGCCCTGTAGTCCGGAGGACGTGCAGAAGTGAGGCTGAGGCCTGTCGTTGGTGCACAGCGAAAGAGCACCTGGCGGCCGGGTAGACGCATGTGGGACCCGCCCGGTAGCGATTCGGGAAACGGGGTCACAGCGTCAGTCATGCCGAACCGAACTCTTCCCGAAGCTATTCGAAGCGTCTATCCCGTGCGTCTCGTGCGGCGTAGTCCTCCGGCCGCGCTACCTCCATGTTGATCCACTCGATGAATGCCGCGTAGTCGCGGCTTCGAGGGTCGTTGCTGAAGTAGTCCGACACCACGTCCAGCACCTCGAACCCCTGCTTCAGCTGGAATGTGAGCGTCGGATCGGTCAACTCGCCCCGAATCACTCTCGCTACGTACTCCTCCGCCGTCATCTCGTCCTCGTACCGGTGGTAGCTCGGCAGCCGGGCGCCCGCCCGTATACGGCGCAGCCCCTTTCGTTCAACCAGCTCCCGTCGTGCCCTGTAGATCTTCGAGCCGACGCCACGCCGACGCTGCGACGGGTCCACCATAACCTCCGCGCCGTATAGCGTGCCCCCCGTCGGATCGTGGTTCGTGAACAAGCCACCGTCGGTGAAGTCTCCGTAGCTATCGATATGGTGGTAGTCCTCCCAGCTGAGGATGAGGCTTGCGGACATGCCCACGACGTTTCCGGTCCCCTCATCGATCGCCACAAATTGTCCCTCGGGAAAGTGTTCGAGGTGTGACGAAAGAAAACGCTCGGCCCACGGCTTCATGCGCGGATAGACCATTCGGCAGAGCTCGGTAATCTGTCCGAAATCTTCCGGCCGCGTATTTCGAACTATCACTTCGCCGTCGACGTCGCTCATATCGTCACGACCTCCAGGTTCTCGATCAACGCGCGGGTGTGCCGGCTGTCGTTGAGCGGCAGCACGGTCCCGAAGGTGCGGCTCTCGTCGATCGTGCTGAGGTTGAGCTCACCGATGACGATGTCCTCCTGATTGACAACGCCTTCCGCGAGGATGCCGTCTCTGGAGAACGGATAATCCGAGGGAGTCAGAATCGAGGCCTGGCCATAGTTGAGCATCATGTCCGCAACCCGAGGAATGGAGCCGACGGTCGGACTGTGGAGGACGTACATCTGGTTCTCGATAGTCCGTGCATGAGAGCAGTACCGCACGCGCAGGAAGCCCTTGCGGTCGTCGGTGGCGCTGGGAACGGCGAGCAGGTGGGCCCCCTCGTGGGCGGCCGCCCGGGCGATTTCAGGGAACTCGACATCGTAGCAGATCGCGATGGCGATCCTTCCGAAATCGGTCTCGAAGACCTTCAGCCGATCCCGTGACGACACTCGCCACTCCTCCTTCTCGAATCGGGTCATGTGCAGTTTGCCCTGAACGGCATGTTCTCCGGAGGGCGCGAACAGACAGGCGTCATTGAACAGCCGCTCGTCCCCGTCGTCGATTGTCGGAATGGTGCCCGCAACGATATACAGGCCGTTGGATCTTGCAAGACCGCTCATCATCTCGACGAACCGCTCGCGATATGACGCCACGTCACGCACCTGGTCTGACATCGGACGATGGATATCGTGCAGCGTGATGAGTTGCATCGTGAAGTACTCGGGCAGGACGAGCAACCGGCACTTGTACCCCCTGGCCACCTCCACTACGGCTGTAACCTGGTCCTCGAACTGCTCGAAGCGGGTGATGGGACGGACGAAGTACTGAGCGACGGCGACGCGCATGCGCGTCGGAGAAGGCGATGCAATCATAGGAAGGCGTTCTTCTGGAATGGCGTACCGCGTTGTACGCCGACCAACGCCTTATTGTTGGAACGTCAGGCGAGTATCGTCGCCACGCGCGCTACCATCCCCGCGATCTCCGAAACGGTCTTCACCGTCTCGTAGCTGGAGCACACCTTACTGACTTTGTCCCAGACCGCCCGGATGACACCACCACTCGGGCTCTGCGAGTTGATCTCGTCTGTGATCTGCTGAAGCCCCTGCAACGCCTTCTCATCTCCGGCCTCCTGCAGCTCCTGAGCAAGTCGTTCCAGAGCAGGTCGGAAGGTGAGAAGCAAAAACTCCGAGTCCTCCACCGACAGGTTCAGGTGCTGAACCCGCATGTCGTAAACGATCTGCTGGTTCACCGTGGTCGAGTTGTCCTGGATGATCTGATCCGCGATGTTGACCGTCACGTCTGTAGGGCGGTTTCCCCGCTCTATTACATCGACAATTCGCATCACGACCAATTCGATGAACTCCTTGTTCGGACTCGAAAAGAGTTGCTGGGCGCCGGCGTTTGTGGCAAGCTGGATCCCGTATTCGTCTGGCGGCGGCTTTCTCTTTCGCCACCAGAACACGAGGATCAGCGCGCCGAACACAAAGGTTACCCAGCCCGACGACCGTGCGCGACTCGGAGGCCTGCATGAGCTCGCCCATCGCTATGAGAACGCTCACCGCCAGGGCAACGAGAGCGAAGAACACGAAACCGGGAGTGACTGGATTTGTGTAGTTCGGTTTGAGGACCACCGACCGCACATGTGAAATGTTACGTAGTGGATAAATCTCTCCGCCGAAGCGGATCATCTTGTTGGTGATCTGAAGCTCGACCGGCTGGTCGGGCTCTTTCTTTTTTCGAGCCATTGTGAACGAGGCGGGGTGAGTCGGAGCGAAGAATTACGGGAGATTACAGGTCTTGCCTCAAATTTTCCATCCAGCGCACACCGGGTGATGTCCGTTCGGGCTTCGGGCCGGAGCCGTTATTACGCGGCCGCATCACCCTCCGGTTGCAGATCGGCGCCGGGATCCGCATCCTCGATCCAGTATGCAAGGGTGAAGACGATGGTCACGACGATGACGAACTCGATCTTCATCAGAACGAACTGCCAGACCGACTCCGCGTCGCCGAAGAGGCCATACAGCCTGACGGCCTGGGCCACGACGTAGACGGCGCCCAGAATCAGCAGGCCCTTTCTGGGGAGCGGAGCGATGCGCGCTGTTACCGTTGCGGCGATTTTTCCGGCGATGATCATGGCAATGAGCACCAGGATTCCGCTGCCAATAAAGAGCAGGAAGGCACCCCATCCACCGAGTCTCCAGCCGAGTCCCCAGCCGATGATGAGATTCAGCAGGTACTCGACGACCCACAGGATTCCCAGCCCTGCGACAAAAACCACAATCCACCTCGCGGCCTGGCCAACGAGCGTATTCCAATTCGGCGACTGGTTGTTGGACATCGTGAAAGTGCCTCGCTGTTTGGAGCGAATTGCGTGACCGTCGACCCGTCGCCCGAAAAGACTGCACCACCCTCCCGGCAGGTGTCATTGCGACGTTGTTTGCACGCCGGAGGTACGGCCGGCCTCGCTGAAGTGTCCCTGTGTGATGCGCTCAATTACGGAATACAGAGGGCAGAATCAAGAGACCCGCGACGACAGGCTCTTTTTCGCCGTAGTTGCGGCATCCTGGACGGGTCGTCAGCGCTATTCGCACTGGCGCGGGCCCGCTTGAAACCGGATATGGAACCCTGTGCGAGCGGCGGCAGGCGCAGAAGCATTATTGCCTGTGCCTCGCCGTGCCCGCCCGTTCAAACCGGTTGTCCTACAGCAACTGATAACCCAGCGTCAGGCCGACGTTGTGGATTGCCCCACGCGTTCGGTCGCGCCTACAGCAGCTGATAACCCAGCGTCAGGCCGACGTTGTGGATTGCGCCACCGGTCGTAAAGGCAGGGGCGTATTCCAGGCCAAGCTGCAGGTTGTTGCGACCTCTGTTAAAGACCGTGAATCCGGCTCCGACCATGAGACCAAACCCGCTGTCGTCGCCGGAATCGGTCGACCAGAAACCATAGCCCGGGCCACCTTCGACGTTGAAGCGGTCATTGAGCCAGTACTGGAGGGCTAGCCACCAACACCAGAAACCTGGTTGTAGCTAAACGCGATCCCGGAGTCGTCGTACGAATAGCTGACGTTCGTTCCGGAGAAGCGGAACATCAGCGCCAGGTCGTCACTCAGGAAGCCTCCGATGCCAAGATTCAGTCCGCCAAGTCCCGCAGCGGACTCCTGAACACCGGTGTCGTTCTGTAGCCCCAGGCCCATGGTCAGCAGCAGTGTGAAGCCGCCGCGATCGGGTCCGGTCTTGACGTTTTCCTGGGCATGCGCAGAACCCGCAGCGGCACTGACACATGCCAGCATTACGAGATAGCGTTTCATTGGATTGCACCGCGAAGTCAGTACATGAATTAGTGATTGTCTGTGCGGCGGTAGAAGCAACATCAGCGCATCTCACTTAAAGCTCCGATGCCAAGATTCAATCCACCAAGTCCCACAGCGGACTCCTGAACACCGGTGTCGTTCTGTAGCCCCAGGCCCATGGTCAGCAGCAGTGTGAAGCCGCCGCGATCGGGTCCGGTCTTGACGTTTTCCTGGGCATACGCAGAGCCCGCAGCGGCACTGACACATGCCAGCAACACGAGATAGCGTTTCATTTGGATTGCACCGCGAAGTCAGTACATGAATTAGTGAGTGTTTGTGCGGCAATATTTCCGCAAAACGGCGCAATTGTACGGCAGCAGCAGACATCAGGATAGAGGGGCCGCCCGCGAAATTATCAGAGAGAAATCGATGAAGGTGTGCCTGGCACGTTTTCGTGAAGGGAACCGACTCTATGAAAACGTTTTCAAGAAGCGAAACCGCTGTTTCCGGGAGATTCAGAGGCTAGTCTGAGCTGGCCGGTCCTTGCTGCGGTGACATTAGCCCGAAAGAGCACGCCTGCACGTTCGACAAGACAACGAAGGGGATCTGTCATGAGAAAGCACGTCTGGTTTATCGCGATCGCTATCGCGCCGCTGGCCTGGTCAGTTCTCTCCACGCACGCAGTCGCACAGAACGGTACCGGTTTCTTCAGGGCCGAAGGCAAGGAAATCGTCGACCCCTCCGGCAACCCCGTCGTGCCTCGCGGCATTGGGCTTGGAGGGCTGGCTGGTGCCCGAAGGGTATATGCTGGACATCGATACGCCTCTTGGTGGCTCGCCCTCGTCCATCCGAGCGCAGATTGAGGACCTCATCGGACCCGTCAACACGGCGACGTTCTACGAGATCTATGAAGCCAACTACGTCGACGAGAAGGACGTGGCCGCGATGGCAAGCTGGGGTGTCGACCACCTTCGTCTCCCCTTCCACTACAACAACTTCTATGACCCGGACACGGGGACCTTCAAGGAAGATGGCTTTGCCTTGCTCGACAGGTTTCTGGGATGGTGCCGCACCTACAACGTCAGCGTGATTCTTGACATGCACGCTGCCCCCGGAGCGCAAAATGATGGGCCGATCTCGGATAGTGACGGTGTCGCGCGTCTGTGGACGGAGCCCATCCCGCATCAGGATCAGACCGTCGAGATCTGGACAGAGATTGCCCGGAGGTATGCCGATGAACCGATAATCATGGGCTACGACCTGATCAACGAACCCGTGACGCCGGACGGATACTTCGACGATCTCTGGCCGCTTTACGCACGGATCGCCGCTGCCATCCGCCAGGTCGACACCAATCACATTCTGTTCATCGAGGGCAACTACTACGGGACCACGTTTCCGGCCGTGGCTCCCTTCGACGACAACATGGTCTATGCCTTCCATAAGTACTGGAACGGCCCGGACCAGGGCTCCATCCAGTATCTAATCGACCTGCGAAACCGTGACAACGTGCCGCTCTGGCTGGGCGAGACGGGCGAGAACTCGAACACCTGGTACTGGAATGTGACACGGCTCATGGAGCAAAACGGCATTGGCGTGAACTGGTGGACGCACAAGCAGATCGAAGCGACAGCTGCCCCCCTGTCGGCGCCATACGCTCCGGGGTACCAGGAGGTAATCGACTACTGGAGAGGCGCCGGTCCGCGGCCGTCGGACCGCGCCGCGCTGGAAGGACTCCTTGGCCATGGCACGAGGCCTCGATCTTGATTCCTGCGAGGTACGGCCCGGCGTCCTTGAAGCACAGTTTGATCCCGACGTCGGCTTTGTGCACAGGCCGTTCAAGGATCATGTGATCCCGGGTGTTATCAATGCGGCCGACTACAACCTGGGCTTTCAGGGATCCGCGTACTCGGATTCGGATCATCAGTGCCGTAACGGGCGCGCCGGGCGGGGGAAATAATGGTGGCACGTATCGGAACGACGGCGTCGACATCGAGCGCTCGACAGATCCGGAGGGCTTCAAATACAACGTCGCGTGGATGAGGCCGGACGAGTGGATCCGCTACACGGTAAACGTCGAGACCGCCGGCGTATATGACATCGACCTGCGAGTTGCGAGCGGCACGGGCACTGGACTGCTGAGCCTGAAAATGAATGAACGAGACATGGGGGATCCGGTTGTCGTTCCTAATACGGGCGGTTTTCAAAACTGGATCACGGTAACGATACCGGGCGTCACCCTTGCGGCCGGTGAGCAGGTGATGCGTCTGCTGGTTGTTGAGTCGAGCGATACGAACATCAACCGGATGACCTTCAAGTTGGTGTCGCCGACGAGCATCGAGGATAAGGACGAGCTGCCGTCGGCTTTGCGACTCCTCGACGTATACCCCAATCCGTTCGCCGACCGACTGACGGTTCGATTCGAAAGTGCGTCGGGTGCGAGCGTGGGGATGAAGATGTTCGATGTTCTCGGGCGGCAGGTGTACGAGGAGCCGGCGCGCGCTTTCGCGCCGGGCGAACAGTTGATTGACATCGAACCCGCACTTGGTGCCGGGGTCTACTTCATTCGCCTCGAGATTCAGGAAGGGAACGAGCAGAGGCTTGTGAGCAGGAAGGTGGTAGTAGGCGGGTAGGGAGATGCCCGGTCGTCGTGCGCCACGGTCATCCCGGGCTCGACCCGGGATCCATCAGTGTGTCGTCGCCACGAGGAGGCTATAGGCCGGCGAGGTGATCCGGCCGCCGAGGAATCCTTGTCGTCTCGGATTGCCACGCGCACTGCGTGCGCTCGCAACGACATGCGGTGACAGAGAAAAGCCCGACCCCCTGAGGGGCCGGGCCTTCCATCATAGTGCGAGAGTATCACGTCCCGCCCTGGAATGTGATAGTGTCTCTACTTGCCCTTGCCGCCCTTGCCGCCCTTGCCGCCACCGCCTGATGTCGGAGCGGTTGGCTCTTGGGTCGATCCGGACGCCTGGCCTACCCAGACGATCAAATCCGTCGTTCCCGCAGGCGAATCCTCCACGGTGAACCCACCCGCGGCCGCGTCGGACCGAAGAGCGGCTAGCACCTGCGTTGGTGTAGCTGACGGATTCTGGGCCATGAAGAGAGCGGCTGCTCCCGAGACATGGGGCGCGGCCATGGAGGTTCCGTCCATTCTCAACGGGGCCGTGCTGTTGAAGTCGAGCGACTTGATATTGTTGCCCGGCGCCACAAGATCCACGTCTGATCCGTAGTTGGAAAATCCAGAGAACAGGTTTGTATTCGTACTGTGATCGTAGAACGACGCGACCGTGATCGCTTCCTGCACGTGTGCAGGAGTTACGGTTTGCACGTCAATCGCTTCATTCCCCGCCGCGATCACGTAAACGACCCCGTATGAAATCGACGATACGATCGCCTGATCCAGCGCATTGTACTCTGTCGAGCCGATGTCGCCACCGAAGGATATGTTCACGACTATCGGTGCCGCCGGGTTCGCGAGCTTCTGCTCGGTGACATACTCGACGGCTGCGATCGCGGCTGACAGATCGGCCTGACCGAGATTATTGAGGACGCGCAGGTTATGGAGCCGTACGCCGGGTGCCACTCCGACGCTTCCATTGTCATCGTCCATCGCACCGACGGTACCAGCCACGTGCGTTCCGTGCTCCCACATAGGATTCTCGACCATCTCATCATCTGCGAAATTGACAGACTCGACGACGTTGAGATCTTCGTGTGCGACTCCTGTGTCCATGATGTAGACATCCACGCCTGCGACCGTACCGTTACCATCTCCAGAGACGGTCCAGCTCTCCCTGGCCCCGATCAATTCGGTCGTGTACGGCACGAACTGCTTCGTGCTCTTCTTGTCTACCGAACCCTTGCTCAGCGGAGGTACAAAACGAATGTCGGGCTCGATCCACTCGATGTCTTGGTCGAGTTCGACGATGGCGAGGAATTCCTCGATCGTCATGCCCGTCCCGTCAACGTGAACGGCGAAACCATCGATGGTCCTCTCGTAATTCTTCTTGATCGCGACGCCGTCGTAGCCGTCATAACGCTCAAGAACCCTGTAGCGCTCAAGCACCTTATTCATGCCGAGCACGAAGTCATTTGTCGCAGCCAGCTCGGCGTAGCGCTCCAGCACCTTGGCGCGGGAAAGAAACTTGCTCGCGAACAAATGCGACTGGCGCATCTTGGAAGTGCCTTCCTGTGCAATGGGAGCTTCGCTGCTTTCGAACGGAGAATCGCTGCAACCGGTGAATACGATTGCGATGAGAACGAGGGCGACGGCGAGTGAAAAGAAACGCGGTGCTTTCATGATGTCGGACCAGAGTCTGGATTACTCTGGTCCCGCCCGCGTAGATGGGACCGTTATGTAATGTGCGCCGCGGCGAGCCGGGGGCTCCTTGCGGGTACGCGAGCCATCTCAAGCAGATGACCGAGCACATTATGCTTCACCCGTTCAAAGGACGGATGCTTTTGCTCCATTCAGGAGCGAGAAAGTATCTACAAGAACAAATTCCTATCCTCGCGGCAGGCGGCATCCGGGAAGATCCGGACGCTGCTGCCGAAGAGGTGGCCTCGCAGGAGGCAGGCTTACATCACCGCCAGTCCGTCGATTGGCAGATAGTAGTTATATATCGGGGCGACCATCAGGGTCGGTCCTGGTACGCTGCGCAATTCCACATTGTCGAGGTGCAGGTAGCCGGAAACCCGGTCGCCTTTTGAGTCGGGGACCATCTTGATCACGATCTCCGTGTTGGCCGAAGCATAAGCGGAGATATCGTACTCAGCATGTCCGTTGCGATCTCCACCGGAGAGTTGATATGTCGCCAGCGTCTTGCAGCTGGTCTCCGTTTTTTACCTGGACGTACATGGTACCGTATCCCCTCAGCGACCAGATGTTGTAGTCAAATGAGAGCAGGGCACGGTCAGTCGAGGAAAGGTCGGCGGTCCGGGAGATAGTCTTCTGAGCGATCTTTCTTTCATCGCCCTCACCGATTCGCAGGCAGTTGCCGTCGGGGCAGTACGTGCCGGAGCTGATCCGGATAGAACCCAGTCCGGAGCCGTCGGACTCGCCATTCTCGATCCATCCGCCCGCCCAGTTCTGCAAGCCATCGTTGTTTGTGAACGAGGGTTCTGTGAACCGATCCCTCTGCAGCAGGTCGCCGACCCAGACCATCAAGTCGGTCGTCGATTGGGGCGCATAAAGTGTCTGGTGCTTTGCTTTTGCCACGAGCGCCTGCCGGACATCCTCGGGCGTTGCGTACGGGTCTTTCGCGAGATAGAGTGCCACAGCGCCTGTTACGTGTGCCGCGGCCATTGACGTTCCACTCATCGAAACAGGGGACGTCGAACCGGCGGCCAGAGAAACCACTCCCTCTCCCGGCGCAACGAGGTCAATGGCTGATCCAAAGTTCGAGAACCAGGAGAACCTGCCCTCAACGTCGCTTGAAGCAACGGTGATCGCACTCAGCGCGTGAGCCGGAGTCACAAGTGCCGCTTCCCCGCGATGATTCCCTGCGGCGACGACATAGACCACGCCTGCAGCAATCGAGGTTTCAATGGCTTCATCAAGCGCCGTGTACTGCGACGTGGCAACATGTTCGCCGAGGCTCATGTTGACGACCATCGGTAATTTTGGATTGGCGAGCTTGCGACCCGTGATCTCCTCCACGGCCGCTATCACAACCGATACGTCCGCCGAACCATCGTCATTGAGCACCTTCATGCTGTGAACGCGCGCGCCCGGTGCCACTCCGACGAGCCCGAAGTTGTTATCAGCGGCAGCCGCGATTCCCGCCACGTGCGTTCCGTGACCGTCGTAGTCCTTTGCGTCGGGACTGTCACTGAAATTCAAAGACTCCACAATGTTGATATCGTCGTTGGTGACACCGGTGTCGAGCAGATAGATATCTACGCCAACCGTTCCTTTTCCGTCACCCGATTGCGCCCAGCTGTACTGACCGCCGATAGCGGAGACGCTCCACGGGATCTTCTGCTCGAAGCCGTCCACCTGCGACTGCGCTTCCGGAAGCGTCACGGAGAAGTCAGGCTCGAACCAGAGAATATCCGGATCTTCAAACAGCGTCATCATGAACTCGTCATAGTCGCTAAGGGCTGACGTGTCGGTGACTACGATGGCGTAGCCGTTGAACACGTCGTTGAATTCGTATCGCTCGATGACCTTGTATCGTTCGAGCACGCGGTAGCGCTCAAGCACGCGCTGCTTCTCGACGTTGCCCGGTACGGCCAGAACGAGACCAATTGACTGAGTCGTGTCATCTTTGGCCCGACTGAGAAACTTGTTGGCGCGCGGTAGCAGATGCTCGTTGCGAAATTTTCCCGTGTCGGAGACACCCGCGTCTGTTAGCAGCGAATCGTCTGCCAGGTCAAAAGGAGAGTCGGTGCAGCCGCTGAAGAGTGCGACGACGAGAAGAAAAGAGAGAGCCGGAAGCGAGAAGAAGCGCGATGCTTTCATGATGTCGGACCAGAGTCTGGATTACTCTGGTCCCGCCCGCGTAGATGGGACCGCTATGTAATGTGCGCCGCGTTGAGTCCGTAGGACCTTCCGCGGGTACGCGGGCTAACCTAGGCGGCTGACCGAGCACATTAACGTCACCCGTCACTCTGGACGGATGCA
>CAVYIO010000014.1:0-14057 GCA_963768565.1 Rhodothermales bacterium | reverse complement strand
CAGGATCGCAAGCAAGCGGAGCACGGACGTTATCGCAAACGTGCGGTCGAAGATGTCCAGGGAAATACCCCGAAGCGCTGCATTCGACTGAGCGACTAGCTCCTGACGGCCGGCGCTTCGACTCTCGATCTGTCGTATCAAGTCGTTTTCCGCCACACCTTCGCTGGCGTACAGGGCCAGACCGGCTATTCCCGGGTCGCCAAGGTGTCGTGTGAACGTGCTTCTCGCCATCAGTACGGTACCTACGTCAGACGCGTAGTCTACGTACACTCCGGCGATGCGGAAGCGCCGAGTTCCCTCCGGCGTAGTCAGTTCAATGTGATCGCCCAAGCCCCGGTCGTGTCGATAGCTAAACGGCTCGGACAGCAGGAGGATGTCCTCATCTTCCAGCCGGGTCCAGAGGTCTTCAGAACCGGATCGCAGTCGAAATGTGCGGGGGGTCATAGGTCCCGGCTCGATCACGACGACGTCCACTGTCCCCACGTCGGTCTGAATCGACTCATGTGCGACGCTGTACGAATCGCGCACTCCTGGAAGTCCGCGCAGTTCTTCGGCGAGTGCCGCTTCGATGCGGCTATCTCCGCGTCGTGCGATGACGCGCGGCGGCTGCACGTAGACGTCAGCCTGGAGGGTGTAAGAAAGCCACTGCTCGACAGTCCCCCGAAAACTGTCTACCATGATGCCGACGGCCAGCGTCGCTGCAACCGCGACCGCCAGTGCTGCGATGGCAACACCGGTGCGACTGAGGCTTGCGACAACGGCCCTTGCAGCCATCCTGCCGAGGGTGCCGAGTGCCGACCCGAAGATCCACCTCAAAACAAGACAACCGACCGTTACGGCAACAGGCGTCAGCAACACAAACATCACGATCACAAAGAACAGTCCGGCGTAGCCGGTCCACACGCTCTTTCCGGACAACGCGATCAGAGCGATGGCTACGACCAGAGGTCCGATCGCGAACACGGCAAGGCGCCGAGCATTCAGCCGCGCCCTGGATTCCAGTGAGGACGACCGAAGCACTGTTGCTACGTCCACTGAAGTTGCTTCCATCGCCGGCGGCACCGCCGACAAGCTCGTCGCCAGTACGCCAATAGCCGAAGCCTTCAGGAGCACGGCCGCGGAAAGGTCTACCGTCGAAACTGTCAGTACGAAGTAAAGGTCGTTGATCGTCTGCGTGGCCAGGCCTATCAGACCCTTCGACAGCAGTACGCCCAGAGCTAGCCCGACTATCGATGCCGGCAGGCCGACAAGCAGACTCTCGAGCAGCACCATTAAAAACACCTGACGGCGGGAGACGCCGATGGCCCGAAGACGACCGATCAAGATCCTGCGCTGTACGACCGAGAAAGTGATCGTGTTGTAGATGAGAAACATGCCCACCATCAGCGCGAGCAAGCTGAGAGCGGACAGGTTCACCTCAAACGCCCGAGTCATATCGCCGACAACCTGGGTTCGACTGTCCGACTGCTGTATGACCAGCCCGCCACGCAGACGCGAGGTGAGCGCCGCAATATCTTCCTGTCCGGCATCGCCTTCAGCGACTCGGATGTCAATGCGCGAGAGGCTACCCGCCATGCCCAGCAGTTCCTGCCCTGTCGAAATGTCGACGACAAGGACTCCGGTCAGACCCATATTGCCGCCTCCCTCGGAAGCTTCCACAAATCCACCGACGGTCACCTCTTTCTCAATCCCGTCTATTCGCATCCGAACCGCTTGATCAGCCTCCAGGCCGCATTGGTCCACGAGATTCCTGTCCACCAGAGCCATGCGACTCGATAAAAAACGTCCCAGGTCGAGATCCGTACGCCGAACGAGACCCCGAACCTCGCCGTCGGCCAGAGGATCGATGCCAATGATTCGAACAATCCGCTGATCGCACGACGGAAGGCGCGCATAGCCCTCGATCGAGTGGTGCAATGCGAACCCCCGTTCGGGCGGTTGCCAGCGCGACGTACACCGAATCAGGAAGTTCTCCAGACGACGAGACGATCTGATGGGTAGCCGTGCCGGTGACGGCGTCGGCCGAGAGACGAAACGCCCGCGATGCGCTGTGATTGGTCAGGTCAATGCCGGCAACAACGGCGACTCCGATAGCAACACCAGAGATCGATAGCAGGAGCATCCATGGATGGCGTGCGAAATGCCGAAGACTTGAACGAAAGAGAAATCTCGTCATCAGCGCCCCACCGAGTCGGCGGTCGCTTCTATCACCTTGCCTTCACGCATGAGCAACAGCCGATCTGCACGCTCAACAAAATCCGTGTCGTGAGTAACCACGAGCATCGTCTTGCCATCCTGGCGCACAAGTTCTACGAAGAGATGCATAACGCCACGACCAGACTGATAGTCAAGATTGCCCGTAGGCTCATCAGCCAGCACAAGAACTGGATCGTGAGCCAGGGCTCTCACGAGGGCGACCCGCTGCTGCTCGCCGCCGGACAATCGGTCGGGGTAACTGTGTGCGCGATCGACAAGGCCGACACGATCGAGAAGCGCCCGCGCGCGGGCTTCGCGGCCATTCTCTCTTCCTGCCAGCTCCATGGGAAGCAAAACGTTTTCCAGGACGGTCAGCGTATTTATCAGGTTGAAGGCCTGAAACACAAAGCCGATGCGATGGCGCCGGAAGTGCGTAAGCTCCCGCTCGTTCATGCTGGAGACATCGACTCCACCGACCTCTACACTGCCCGACGTAGGGCGATCGAGACCTCCCAGAAGGTTGAGAAGCGTACTCTTGCCGGCTCCGCTGCGTCCGAACAGGACGGTGAGCTCGCCCTGGCGCAACTCGAGATCAACTCCGCGCAGTACACGATGGAGCTGATCACCTTCCTGAAAATCTTTCGTGACGGCGTCAAGCCGCGCCGCTGGCTGTTCGACGGTCAATGTCTGTCCACCAGAATTCTACAAGCGCAGCATTTGACTCTCGGTAGACAAACTGGTTCGGCGTCCGAGCCGATTTGCGCCGCCAGGGCTGACGACTAGCTGTGAACGTCGTTTGTTCATCCCGCATCTGCAATCCCAATCCCTGGATGACCCACGACGCGTTCCGCCACGGAAATTCCGCTAAGAAATGCACCTTCGATCCGCGAGCCGTTACACCAGTCCCCACACGCACCAATACCGAGTTTGTCATCCCACAGGCAGCCCTCGCTCAGGGGAGTGGCAGCCTGGGCGTATCGCCACAGGTGAGAATTCAAATGCAGTACGCCGGTTTCGGGCGCGCCCGACGCTTCGAGAAAGCCCTTCAGGAGCACCGAACCGACATCCTCTGCCTGCCACCCGATATGCCGTTGCGACCATTCCGGGGACGCGTGCAGTACCCACGACTCGTACCGGGGCCGTCCAGGCTTACTGTTGTTTCGTGCGACCCAACTAAGAATGTCGTCATCCATGAACAGCCCGTCTACCTTGAGTGATAGCGGCTTGTCGAATACTACCAGCGACGCCCAGCAGGGCTGCATCTCAACCGAGGATGCCTTTGCCGCCAGGGAAGGGGAACTCGTGAGTAGCTTGAACGCCTGCTCCGGCGGAAGCGCAACCACCACCACGTCGTAAGTCCCGAGAGACTCGTGATCTCCATCCAGAAGTTTCCATCGATTCCCGACCCGCTCGACACCAGCGACGAACGTGCCGGAGTCCACACGAATACCTGAGGCGAGATTCCGTGCCAAAGCGCTCATGCGCGGCACGCCGACGTAGCGCTCGATCGATGTCAGTTTCGACTCAACCGAGCCACCGTGGGCTACTCCAATCTCTCCACCCCAGGTCTGTACGACTCCGTCCCGAAGCCAGGAACGAACCTGTGTGACGAACCTCTCGTCCCTCGCAGTGAAGTACTGGGCCCCGTGATCAAACTCGAAGTCGCCCTGACGCCGTGTCGACGCCCGACCTCCGGGAGCCCGCCCTTTGTCGAACATATGCACCGGAACGTTGTGGTCTGACAACGTTTTGGCAGCCACAAGCCCGGAAATTCCCGCTCCGACTACCGCAACAGCGGAGGCATCTAAATACACGTTCTTTGACACAGCCTCAGTGGAAGGATATCTGCACGAGGTAACTATGGTCGGAATTGACCCGAGGTCGTTAACTTGAAAATGTACGGCTCAGGCTCCGTAGTAGGGGGTGCTGGTCACAAAGGTATATTTATGACTCGTGTGCGCAACCTCATTTTTGTTCTGGGCGACCAACTCGATCCCACGGCCGCAGCATTCGACGGCGCCGAACCCGACCGCGACATCGTCATAATGGCCGAGGTTGATGCTGAGGTCAAGCGCTACCCAAACCACGTGCAGCGCGTGGTGCTCTTTTTCGCTGCGATGCGGCATTTCCGGGACGATCTCAGAGAGCAGGGCTACAGGGTTATCTATCGTCAGATCGACGACGAAACGGAGACGGAAAGCCTGATTGGCTTTCTGCAGGAGCAGATCAGGGCGCTGAAGCCGGAACGGGTTGTGATGACGGAACCCGGTCGATTCCAGCTGGAACGGGCGTGCCTGGACACGGCCCGGGCTGAAGGTATACCGATTGAGGTTCGACCCGACGAACACTTCTTCTGCTCGCGGAACGACTTCAAGGAATGGGCCAGTGAGCGCAAGACGCTCGTCCTGGAACACTTCTACAGGAAGATGCGAAGACGGTACGGCTACCTCATGCGCGGAGACAAACCCGTAGGCGATGCGTGGAATTTTGACAAGGACAATCGTGCCGCGTTTGGACGCGATGGTCCTCACATCGAGCGCACCCCTCTAGGCTTCAAGCCCGACGCTATCACGCGCGAGGTCATTGATGTCGTACAGCAACGCTATCCCGAACTTCCTGGCTCGGTCGATGATTTCGACTGGCCTTCCACCCCCGAAGATGCGCGACGCGCAGTAGACGACTTCGTTAGATACCGGCTGCCCCAGTTCGGCCGATATCAGGACGCAATGTGGACAGATGAGCCATACCTGTTCCACGCCCGGCTCTCAACGGCGCTAAACCTGAAGCTTATCAATCCACGTGTCGTCGTCGAGAAGGCTATTGAGGCGTACGAAGCCGGCGATGCACCACTTGGCGCAGTCGAAGGATTTGTCCGGCAAGTGCTCGGCTGGCGTGAGTTCATGCGAGGCGTCTACTGGCTTCACATGCCGGGCTACGAGACTCGAAACGAACTGGAAGCAAATCGAGATTTGCCGTCGTTCTTCTGGACCGGCGAGACGGAAATGCAGTGTGTCCGCCAGGTGGTACAGCAGCTACTCAAACACGGCTATGCCCACCACATCCAGCGACTGATGGTCACCGGCCTGTTTACGCTGCTCTACGGCGCCAATCCCCGACAGGTCCACGATTGGTACATGGCGATGTTCGTTGATTCCGTTGAGTGGGTAACCCTGCCCAACACGATTGGCATGTCTCAGTACGCGGACGGGGGTGTGGTCGGGACGAAGCCCTATGTTGCGTCGGGCAAGTACATCAAGCGGATGAGCAACTACTGCGATGGCTGTCTCTACAATCCCGACGATGCGACCGGCGAGAAGGCCTGCCCTTTCACGACTCTGTACTGGAGCTTCTTGATGACGCACGAGGATCGCCTAGCGGGCAACCGCCGAATGACGTTTCAGCTTCACAATCTGACGACGCAAATCGCCGGACGAACTGGCAGCTATCGCCGGGCAGGTAGAACGTATCCACGAGGCAATCGAGAACGAGACTCTTTGACAGAACCGGACGCGACTGGCGGTACCTTGATCTCCGTCGATCTCAGCTACACCTTCGGTTTGATCTACAACAATATTGTCAATCCCGGTTTCGGCCCATGACAGTCAGGAAAGAACTCCGCAATCATCAACCGCTGTTGGAAGTGTCTGCTGCCAGACAGTCAGAACACTTCCTGCCCATTAGACCCCGACGAGTATGATTGAATCGACAAGAACCGCCCACACTCTCCGCCGGCTGGCGCTCGCCGGTCTCGGATTTGCTCTAACCGTAATCTGCCAGGCGCAGCCTGTACCCGCGACAAGCGAACCACGGCGACCTTCTGGCCTTTTTCGATGAGTGGCGGGCCTTCGAACACCCGCCCCTGCTCGACGGTGCCCCCGACTACACCGCGGCAACATTTGCTGCCCGCTACGAGGCGTACAAAGATCTCAGGACGCGCCTGAATGCCATCGACACGACCGGCTGGTCGCTACCCGAGCAAGTCGACTGGCACCTGGTGCGCGCCGAAATGAACGGCTTCGACTTCAATCATCGCGTGCTGAAGCCCTGGGCCCGTGATCCCGCCTTCTACCAGTCCATCTGGATGGCGCGCAGCGACGTCCCGGCGCACGAAGGTCCGACGCACCACGCGGTGACGGAACTCTGGACGTACGAATTTCCGCTCACTGAGGCGGAAGAACAGCGCTTGATCGCCGACCTGAGCGTGATCCCCCCGTTGATGCGTCAGGCGCAGAAGAACCTGACGGGCAACGCGCGCGAGCTGTGGATCGCCGGCATCCGGAACATCCGATCGCAGCGCGCCGACCTCGACGAGATAGGCGACGCGTCGGCATCCGCGGCCAGCGACGAGCTCCTTTCGGTGATTGCCGAATGCAAGTCTGCTACGGACGCTCTCGTCGCCTGGCTCGAATCCGAGGCGCAGCACAAGGACGGTCCGTCCGGAATCGGGAAAGACAACTACACCTGGTACCAGCGGAACGTGCACCTCCTGCCGATGACGTGGGAGGAAGAGGTGCAGCTGCTCAAACGTGAGCTCGACCGCGCGTGGTCGTCTCTGAAGCTGGAGGAGCATCGCAACCGCCATCTTCCGCCGCAAGTGGCAGCGTCGACGCCTGCAGAGTACGATGCGATGGCCGATGAGGCCGCCAATCGCTTCATGACCTTTCTTGAGCAGCAGGAGATCCTCACCGTCACCGACTACCTGGAGCCGGCCCTCCGCGAGCACCTCGGCAGCTTCGTACCCGAAGAGCAGCGCAACTTCTTCCGGATCACGGCGCACCTCGATCCCCTGCCGCTGTTTACGCACTTCTATCACTGGTTCGAACTGGCCCGCATGGATCGCGAACCGCATCCGAGTCCGGTGCGACAGGGAGCACTGCTGTATAACATCTTCGACTGCCGCAAGTGAAGGCACGGCCACCGGTGTCGAAGAGATGTTCATGCATGCAGGCCTCTACGATGACAGCCCGCGCTCCCGCGAGCTCGTCTGGATCCTGCTGGCGCAACGGGCCGCACGCGGACTGGGTTCGCTGTACGCTCACGCAAACGAAATGACCATGGAAGAGGCGGGCGGCGTACACATGGACTGGACCCCGCGCGGGTGGATGAAGACGGAAAAGGAACTGCTCCTGTTCGAGCAGCATCTGTATCTCAGGCAGCCCGGCTACGGCACCAGCTACGTCACCGGGAAATACCTGCTCGAACGGACGCTGGCGGACTATGCCAAACAGCTCGAAGAGCGCGGCCAGCCGTTTGAGCTGAAAGATTTCTTTGATCGACTCAACACGATCGACAGCATTCCGATTTCGCTGGCGCGCTGGGAGATGACGGGGCTCGACGATGAGGTGCGAGCACTGACGATATCCAACTAAGACCGGAAACCTCGTCCCGAAATCGTCAGCGAATAGACGTATCCACCCACGGATGCTCTTCAACAAATCGCCGAAACTCATGCGAGGCGTCCAGGTCGCTTCGTCAGTCCACTCCTCATCCGACCGTTAGCTTGCGACAAATCGCGTCGTCGAGCAACTAGAACAAGAATGGAACGAATCGTCTTGTCTGCTCCATGTAGTTTCGATAGACCTCCCCAAAACTCACAAGGTTTTCCCTTTCCTCAGCCTTCGCAGTCAGGAAGAGAGCGACACTACTGACCAGCGCCAGCAGGACCGTCACTACCCCCAACGATTTGAACGCCGCACCCCACGCCAGATATAGAAGAGAAGCGTACATAGGGTGGCGGATGTATCGGTAGATACCGTCAGTTACCAACGTGCTTGTGTTCTCCCACCCGTACAGTGCCGACGGCTGAGAGGATGGCGCGGGTTTGCCTTGCTGCTGCAGGAGCATTACGCCCCAGACCACCGCCACGAGCGACGCCGCAAGTAGCACCCACGAGACAAGCTGGTTTATGGCGAGGGGGTGGGCAATCCAGAACGGTGCATTGATGACGACCAGGACGAGTATCGACTCGAAGGCGATGAACCGTGGAAAGCCATGCGACGACGGTTGGACTAACGACCGGCGCGAGACCCATGCCAGGAGTACGGTGCCAAGCGCTATGATCAGGACGGAAGTCAACCTGGTGACGAGTATAGAGGCTGGAATCGTATGGCCAACTGGTCTAAGTAAGAGACCGCCGATACGTCTGGACATAGGGGAATCCCTGAAAGACACTGCCCCGACCTGCATCGCAAGACAATCCCGCACGCGACCCCGAAATCACTCTGGAACCGTCCCGCGTGGCGACTCTGGCTGCCGGCGAACTGTCAGATCGCTCCATCGTACCGTGATCGAACTCCCGTGCCGTTCACAGATCGCAACGCAGGCCGTGACCGGTCTGAGGATGCTCCCTATCTGGCGACGGAATAAGGCAGGGACAGGTACAACTCCCCGAGTGACGTAGTCACCCCAGCCTCGGCATCGAGCAGATACGTAAACCGATTGTCCGGGTAGTCCCCGCGGCCGATGAACCACGCGTATCGAAACACGTCGTCGCGGGACTCACATAGAGCGACCATCAGCCGCATCTGCTCCGCCTGCTTTTCGTATGAATTGATCGCGGGATTCCAGTTGGCCATCTCGGTCACCCATATGCGCTTGCCATACTTCACGAGCCGGTCCAGTTGCGAGTCCAGGCCGTAGTCGTACCAGTGGAAAGCCAGGTAATCGATACGCGGATCCCGCCCTGCGTTCGCTCCCCTGTAGGCCGCATAGAATGCGTCGAGCCACACCACGGGATCCCAGTAGTTCGTCTGCGTGCCCCAGGTTATCGCTGGGCCGACAAGCGCGAGCTCGCGACCCGTCGCCTCGATCTCCGCCACAAGGTTCTCGTAGGCGAGCCAGTCCGACGCGGCCACGGCTGGTAAACGATTCGCCTGGTCAGTCAGATTGGGCTCGTTCATCACGAGCAAATACTCGATCTCAGGGTGCGCGAGAATGAAGCTCTTCACCCGGGTGAAATCCTCGGGAGCGTTGCGTCCCCACAGCATCGGAATGAACTCCATCTGGTAGTTGTCGAGGTAGTTCGACGGGGCATCAGTTTTCCAATACCAGTTGTACCACCAGGACACGCCCTCCTTCAGGGCATTGAAGTCGGACGGATTCGTCAGGTTGAATGCCAGGCCACGCTTGGCGCTCTTGAGGATGACCGGGATCTCGTTGTCGACCGGATCGGGATCGCTGCTGTCGCAACTCGTCGCTGCAATCGCAACAGCGAGCAACAAGGGCAGGAAAGCGACGAATCGGGGTGTTCTCAAGGCATTTGCTCCGGCGGGGTTGGCACTGACGCAAGATAAGATTGCCGAAGCAGGGTCCGAGCCGAACCGGAGTTCGGGCGGGCATTCGTTTGGTACTTCAATTCCGCAACTATCCACCTGCAGCGTCGAACGGCAGTGTGTTTCGGTCGCGATCAGATTCTTGAGGAGTGCGGCAGACTCCCCGAATGCTTCGATACTCGCTGTCCTCCGGACCACATCATGACCGTCCAGTGTAACCATTCGCCACTATGTCGGTTATTCTGTTCGACAGGTCACGAGACTCGTTCCTCCAAAGCCGCTGGTCACAATGAAGAACATTCTGGTACTTGTTGGTATTTCGCTGACGTGCGCTGGTGTTTCCCTTGCACAAGACTCTCAGCCACCGCGCCCGGTCGAAAGTCAGCGCAGCCCCATGGAATGCGGGACTCTGCACACTGTTGACGAATACGTAAGGTCCTATGAGCACCTTGCTGCGTTCGACGGCGTGGTCCTCATTGCTGAAGGAGACAATGTCGTCTATCACTGTGGATACGGACTCGCCGACTATCGATTCGGAACACCCCTCGCACTGGATACGCGATTTCGCATCGCATCACTATCAAAGCAATTCACTATGGCCGGCATTGGCCTGCTGGTCCGTGCCAACGGATTCTCGTTGGACACGTCGCTATCGGAGTTCCTTCCAGACTTTCCCAGCGCTGAGCAAATCACGCTTCGGCAACTGATCGACCACACGTCGGGGGTTCCGCACACCAACAGGCTCGACTGGATGGATATGCACACCCCCATGAGTCTTGGAGATATCGTCGACGGCTTGTCCAACGAACCTCTACAGTTTGATCCCGGAACCGACCGCGCCTACTCCAACGGAGGCTATGCAATCCTCGCTGCAGTAATTGAGATGGTCTCCGGTCAACCATTCGGTGACTATATCCAGACTACGTTCGCGAGGCGCGGATACCACTCAGTTGGACACGAAGCACCTTTCGCGGTAGTTGAGAACATGGCTCATCGCTATGCACCCGGACCCGTCTACGGAGTACGAGTCGAGGCTCCCGTCTACGTAACGGCAAATCGGATCGGTGGTGGGTCGCTCTTCAGCAACGCACAGGACGTGTGGCGCTTCTTTCGCGCTTCGTATACTGGCGGCTTCGTCGACGACAGCCTGACAACCGAACTATTTCCGATACCCGAAGATGGGGATATTCTGATCACCGGGCGCTCGCCGGGAGCGCTAGCGCAGGTTTACATGAACTTCAACAGCGGCCTGTCGGTCGTAACGCTTTCATCGAACTCCGGATGGCCTGGCAGTTTCATCGCCGACATTGTGGACTTGTACGAGGGAAAGAAGGCTGATCTGATCTCATTCACAGTCGCGCAGCCTTCGGCAGATGTCGATGTCTCAGTTTACACCGGATCGTTTCTCGCTCGACAATTTGGCTGGGAAGTACAGGTGGTTTCGACGGAGTTCGGTCTTGTCTTCCAGCAGGGAAACGAACGGACAGCCTTCGCCCGTACTGAGAACGGAGCATTCCATCTACCGGTGTACGATTGGCTGTGTTACTACGAGGCGGACGGGAATGCTTTCACCTGCAGACAGAGAGATCCAGACGCTGAGATTCGCTTTGTGTTCGACCGTGTCGAATAGTCGGTGCGCTGCACGGATTGTCACTTGATCATTGACAAGTCGACGCCGGCCGGCCCGTAGCACAAATGGTGCAGCCGATACGTCGGTCGTTTCTGTGTTACGAAGTGGCCGCAGGGAGACATCTTGGACATCGGTCAGCGTGAGCCAAAACGGAGAAGGTGTCGTGAGAATCCGGACTCGAATAGCGGGCTTACCATTCGGACAGGTAGAATGATATCTTTCCGTCAGCCTCGAAGAACTCACCTGCTTTCACTGCAATAATGGCAATGTCCCGTGCGGCGGCCACCACGGCCTCAGTTCTTGTTGTCCTTTCATCAGGCGTTCTGTTGTGCGGGTGCGATACGACCCCCGAGGTCGATCTCGTCTTGCACGGTGCCACGATCGTCGATGCGGCGAATGAGCGAATTGTCGCGGATCAGACGATCGCTATCGACGACGGACGAATCATCGAGATAGGTACGTCTAAAGACGTCCGCACAAGCGGCCTTGTAGAGCTCGATGCAACGGGTAAGTTTGTGATCCCGGGTTTAGTCGATGCACATGTCCACGTGGATCACCCGGACGAGCTGAATATCTATCCAGCTTTTGGTGTCACCTCGATATTCGTGCTTCGCGGGCTTCCTCAGCACCTTGCGTGGAGGGCAGAGATCGAGGACGGACTCCGGTTCGGCCCACATCTGTTCACGACCGGGGACTACATGGACGGCTACCCACCGTACATGCAACCTCTGATGAGCTTCGATGACACCGAGGCTGCTCGCGCATCCGTCCGTGAACAGCATGAAGCCGGGTACGATTTCGTCAAGGTCTACACACGGCTGAGTGCAGAGCAGCGTGCGGCCATCATCGAAGAAGCGCACGAGAGCGGCCAATGTGTCGTCGGGCACGCCGGTCCCGACACGGCTCTTGACGATCTCGTTGAACTTGGTCAGGATAATGTCGCGCACGGCCAGGATCTAATCCGGTGGTACTTCGACTCGGCGGATGATCCGAATGGTGTCGACCGTGTCGTATCCGCGCTCGCGGGTTCGAATACGACGGTTACACCCAACCTCAGTTGGACAACCGGGCTGATTGCCCAGGGATCGGATCTCGAGCGTCTCCTCGAGCGACCGGTCGCCCGGGCACTCCATCCGGCGATACTTCAGCCGTTCCGGTCGGCGAACAATCGCTATCTGCGCAATGCAGATACCTGGGTGCCGGAGGTCCGCGCTCGTCTGGAAATAGAGCATGAGATTACTCGGCGTCTACATAGCGAAGGAGTCACGCTCCTTGCCGGCACAGACGCATCGACGTCCGGCGTATTTCCGGGAGATGCCATACACGAAGAATTAGAGCAACTGGTTGCGGCCGGGCTCACGCCTGGCGAAGCCTTGACCGTCGCCACCGTCAATCCAGCCGATTTTCTTGTCCGTTGTGTAGACGCAGAGATTCGGACAGGCCGCGTCGCTGTCGACCATCGGGCCGATCTCATACTGCTCGACAGCAACCCTCTCGAAGACATCAGGAATTCGCGAGAGATCAGCGGAGTCGTACTCGCCGGACGATGGCACTCGCGCGAGTCACTGGAGGCAAGGCTGGATAGTCTTGACAGAGCATATGGCGAGCTGAGGGAGGAGGTGATCAACCTGGAAAAGGAGCTCTTCAGTGGACGCACGGATGATGCTCGTGAGATCTTCGATCGCGCGAGGAAGCGTTGGCCGAGTGAGATTCTATTCAGCCAGTACACTCCGTTCTTCGTCGGCTATGGCTTCCTGTACGGGGATAACGGTTTCAACTCAGATCCGGACAAATTGAGGTCGGCTCTCGAACTCTACAGGATGTACACCGAGACCTACCCTCAATTTCACAGCGCTCATTACCAGCTTGGTCTGGCGCAAAAGGCGAACGGGTTAACCGATGAAGCCAAAAGGTCATTCGAGAGGGCTCTCGAGATTCATCCCTACTACCCGGACGCAAAGCAGCAGCTCGCCGAGCTATCTGGATTCAAGCGACGGATAGGCGCCTCTCATGAGCGGCGCCTGCGGTGGACTTTTCTTGCCAGGGTGGCAAGTGGAGGCGAGTCCCCCTGGTGACGCCCCCGTGGTGCAGTCTTTCCCTGTATCCCGAGCACACTCCTTCACGACGACTATTCCCGTAAACGACTGTCCCACAAAGGTTTGGGGCCGTTGAAATTCCCAGTGGCATTGCGAAGGGCAGGGTTTCGATACCTTGGCTCTACACCCGAACCACCCGTATCAGCACTGCTGCCCGTGCAGACCCAGCCCCAGGCCTGCACGGGCGCGTCGTGTGCCGACTTACCTGACGTGAAGCATGGTGCGCGAAATCTGGACGTGGTCCCCCGCGAGACGGTATACGTACAATCCCCCTGCCATGCCTTTGGCCTCCAGAACGACCTCGTGGTTCCCAGGTGCCGTCTGACCATCAACCAGCGTCGTTATCCGGCGGCCAAGCAGATCGAACACCTCGAGAGTAACGTGTTGTGCCGCAGGCAGTGCGAAGCGAATCGTGGTCTCGCTTGTGAACGGGTTCGGATAGTTGGCCTGAAGTCTGAAGCGGACTATCGGATTGTCGTCCTCCACGGCGGTTCCTGTGAAGTCTCCGTACTTTTGCAGAAGACGAGACTCGTTGACCCACTGGGCACCGTCCCACAGCTGCGTCGTATTCTCAGCGACCAACCCCTGGTCGTTGTACACGAAGGTGCCCCGACTCTCGTTGGTCCAGTCGCCCTGACCGCCGTTGGCAACCGGGTCCCAGGTACGGTCCAGGAATTCGACGAAGTCACCGTCCGTAGTCAGGGTGACTACTTGCTGTTCTCGGTTTACCCAGTCGCCCTGGCCACCGTTTGCGGCCGGATCCCAGTCCTGTTCTGTCTCCAGCCACTCGGTCGGGTTCGTGCGGGTCTGCACTTCCCGATCGCGATTTACCCAGGCGCCCTGGCCACCGTTGGCGGCAGGGTC
>CAVYIO010000013.1:0-46036 GCA_963768565.1 Rhodothermales bacterium | reverse complement strand
GTCAGCATCATCCCACTTGCTGACGACCAATCAGAATCGGACGAGACGGCGGTGTTCACTCTGAATTATCCGGGTCCGATTAACGGTTCAAATATCCGCAACCGTAAACATCTCGGATGGCCCAGCAGTGGACGACTTCGTACTACTCGGCTTCTCGCCGCATAGAGGCGGAAACTGCAAGCTCGTGACGCTGGAAGTGTACGGTCAGGGTTTCTCCGAAAACAACACGGTGACGTTGACAGGGATCGGCGATCCGATCCAGAGCGTTGCTCAGCAAGTTGATGAATCTCGCACGGTACTGACTGCAACGTTCCTGATGGATGACCAGCCGACGGGTGAGCGAACTGTTCGGGTCCACAACGGAACAGAAGAGTTGATAGCGACCGGTCAATTTGTAATCGAAGAGGCTACCTACCCTGGCGTCTTTGTACAGGTCCTTGCACCTCCAAATGTAGGTCGGTTTCGTGCCGTCGAATACACCGTGCTTCTCCGAAACCGCTCGAACGTTGACGCTACCGGCTACCCGTCAATCGCTGGAACGGCGATAAACGAGGGGTGGTCGCTGAAAGAAGATGCGTTTGTATTTGACGCCGATCCGGATGCGTCATGGTCAGAAATCCTACCTCCATACGTCGTCGACGAATGGACGGTAATCGGGCTTCCGCAGGTGACGCTGCGAGCCGGCGAGACCAGGCGAATACCCATATATAGCACAGGAAGTTCGACACATGACGTTGTGGCGTCCTGGTCCTACGTGTGGTAGCTGAAGTAGCGATCTGTGGTGCAGGCCCCGGAAATCAATCGAAAAAGAGAGATAAATGCGACACCGAAACGTCATCCAGATTCTGGTCTTCCTGATGTTGGTACACGTAACCAGCGTTGAGAACGCGGACGCACAACGTGTAATAGATTTCGGCCCTGTCGAGTTTAGCGTGTTGGGGGAAAGCAGTCGACTTCTCCACGAAGCCACCGGGGCAGAAGCACATACCTCCGCCGAGTTTTTTGGAGTCGATGATGACCCGATGACTGCGCTGCATGAGGCCATTCATGGGGTGGAGGCTGGCAATCGAAACAACTTCGCAGCGCGCGGTGTGAAGCAACCGTCCTGTGAGGACGCTGCTAACGCCATAATCGAAGCCGAGGCGAGCGCCCCCCTCCCGAACGGATACAAGTTGCGCCAGGCGGGAACGCGAAGGACCACCTCCAACCAAAACAGCGAGACTAACAATAGCGCCAGTGCGTCAAGTTCAAGCAAAGCGAGTGCAAACTCTAACAAATCGACCTCCGTGCTGACGGACGATTTTATCGACACGTTTGTCATCGCCCAGAGTCCACACGGAAACTACTATACCGCTGACATTTGGGGCACGTATGTCGAGATCATTATCGTCTATCCGGTAGACCCCGAGGCAGAGTATTTCTCTAAAGACCCGGACGAAGATGACATCCGAAACGCAACCATGCGGTTATTCGACCCGTCTGTCAACGGCAGATCGTGGAACGAAACACCACAGATGTTCTTCCAACGGCCCAACCGAAGTACGGCCACTCTTTCCTGTGCCCCGCCGGAAACAAGCGAAAGGGTCACAATCGGCGTGCTCACGTCTATTGACCCGAACGACAAAATCGGCCCGGTAGGAGTCGACGAAGATCGATACATCGCGGGTGACGGTGAGCTTGACTACACCATTCGCTTTGAAAACAATTCTGATGCGTCAGCACCCGCGCAGGAAGTCCTCGTTAGAGATACGCTCGACGCCACCGCGTTTGATCTGACAAGCCTGCAATTGCACGAAATCACTTTCGGGAGCAGTCGCGTATCGGTTCCTCGCGGGAAATCAAGCTTCTCGACGCGAGTCGCCCTGAACGATCCGCTCGAACTTCTCGTCGACGCCCACCTTGTGCCGGAGACCGGAGTGCTGACCTGGCGCTTTATTACCATCGACAAAAATACAGGTGAGCTACCCGTCAACCCCCTGGATGGTTTTCTACCACCAAACGTGACATCTCCGGAGGGTGAAGGAAGTGTGTCGTTTTCCGCTCGACTAAAGGATGGCGTTAACGACGGTGCGGTGATAGTCAACCAGGCACAGATATTTTTTGACCTGAACGAACCGATCAACACACCGCCCTGGACTAACACGGTCGATTTGACGGGGCCATCCAGTTCAATAACTGGACTCGCAAGCGAGCAAGCAGACTCATCGTTTGCGATATCCTGGGACGGCAGCGACGCAGGCGCGGGAATCTCCACGTATGACGTGTTCGTGGCTGTAAACGGAGGACAGTTCAAGCAGTGGCTCACTCGAACCGACTTGACCGAAACAGACTTTGCGGGTTCCGACGACAGCACGTACAGCTTCTTTTCGGTCGCGTACGACGCTGCCGGTAACATCGAGTCCATGAAAACAACTGCCGATGCGACAACGGCTGTCCAGGTCGGAATCGACGGCGGTAACGATGATGCAGGTATTCCGCTCTCGCTAGCCATGGATACCGCATACCCGAATCCATCCAATGGAGTCGCAACAATACGATACGGTCTCCCCGACACCGGCCCGGTTTCGATCTTCGTCTATGACCTGCAGGGGCGTACGGTCCTTAGCGTCGTCAACAATGTGACGCGTGCGGCAGGCTGGCACTCCGAATCCATGGACGTGCGAAATCTGGCGTCTGGTGTCTACATCTCTCGCTTGACCGCGGGCAACACACAATTGGTAAGGAAGTTGACAGTTGTTCAGTGAGCCGACCACAGTCAACCCGGCGACTCTGACGAGGGCCGTTCGATTTCGGCAATCGACCCGGGCAGTGAATGTGATCTTCTCGAGGCTGCTCGAAGCTGTCGAATGCGAAGATCGCTTCCAACCTAGCGCTATTCGTCACGCACAAACGTCGGCTCGCGCTCGCTGGACGACAAGTCTGCGCTAAAGCGATACCCGCCAAGCTTGAACTTGCGGAACTGCTTGAGGTCGTCAACCTGATTTCGGATCATCCAGCCGGCCATCATTCCTCGGGCCTTCTTCGCGTAAAAACTGATGATCTTGTACTTACCATTCTTCTCGTCGAGAAACACCGGAGCGATGACGTCCGCCTTCAGTAAATCCGTATCAACCGACTTGGAGTACTCGATCGACGCAAGGTTGACAACCGTGTTTGAATTCAGTGAGCGTAGCTGCTTATTGAGTTGCTGTGTTATCCTGTCACCCCAGAATTCGTAAAGATCCTTACCCCGTTCATTCTTCAACTTCGTTCCCATTTCAAGCCGGTACGGTTGGATCAGATCAAACGGACGGAGGACTCCGTATAGCCCGGATAATATTCGCAGATGCTTTTGGGCAAACCTGAAGTCTTCTGCCGAGAAAGTTTCGGAGTTCAAGCCCCGATACACGTCACCTTGAAAGGCTAGCAAGGCCTGCTTGGCGTTGGTTCTAGTAAACGGCCGTTCCCAGGTCCTAAAGCGGTCCCTGTTCAGTGTGCCAAGTTTGTCGCTGATCTTCATCAGGGACGAGATCTTTGCAGCACTGAATCCTCGTAGTTGGTCTACCAATAATTCAGACTGATCCAACATGACAGGTTGGCTGGACGACCTGATTGGAGATGGCGTGTCAAAGTCCAGCGTTTTCGCCGGTGAGATGAGGCTTAGCATTCGGGTTCAAGATCGTTTTACTTCTGGTTCGGTTGCAATCGCGACTGGCGTCGGGATCGGGTCATCTGTCTCGTTTGGCGCCGAGATCAACGCACTCTGCATCGTTGCCTTCGGGTGGATTAACTCCCTCAATACTCTCGTTCTGGTAAGGCCAGTGTCGTTCGGGTGAAGTAGTCGTTTGCGGAAGGGTACACTCTACGGCGGTCCACTTCGAGATCGTTCCTCTCGCAAAGAACTTTCGCTGACGCAACAATATCGGACAGAGCTACCGTATTGTTGACGAAGCATGAGGCCGATCAGACAATTCACCAAAATCAATCTCTCCTACCGACGCTGTAAGAAGCGCTGTCACCGAATCAACTACATCAACGTGAGTACGATATCGAGATGCCTGGTAAGGACGGCCCCAGTCGCGATATAGAAGCGACAGGTGGTAGCCGACCCAGTCGATTCGGTGAATAAAATGTTCCGACGGAGACTGCTCATCACTGGCGTTGCTATATGCCGTGAGTAGCAACTCTTCTGCTTCACGATACTTCCCGTCGACTCTGTGCTTGCTACCCTCGAGCTGCAACAGTAGGTCTCGCCACGACGACGGTTGTGCTTGTTCAGGAATCTGCGCAATCAGGGAGTCGCCCCGCGCGAACCAAATGTTCGCCTGCTCAGCATCTCCATTTGCCACTTCAAGTTCCACCATCGACATGGCTACCATCGTGCTCACGTAGTCGCGATAGCGAAACGATTCTCGCCCGTCAACAAAACTGGTGTCCACGAATGCCGCTGCTTCGGATAGGAGGTTTCTGGCTACGTCGGGAGCACCACCTAACCGAAGGTACCAGGCAACCTCCTGCACCATGAAGGGAAAGTTGTTGCCTTCGTTCACCTGTCGCTGCATGTCAATCGCACGCCACAAGAACTCAATCCGTTGCTGCGGGTCGCTTGTCTTCATGACAGACGCCAGGTAGTACAGTGCTTCAGCGATCTCCGGATTTGGTGCACTGAATAGCTCTTCACGTAGCGATAACGACGTGCGGTGGTGATGTTCAGCCTCCTCCATCAGGCCTAGTGCGTGATAGGTCTCGCCGAGAATGTTGTGCAGATCGGCACGAAGCACCGGCCTGTCTGCGAAATCCCTATCGACGCGTACAGCCGCCTCGTCAAGGACAGCGCGGATCGGGACGTCCGGCCCTTTGACGTTGCTCTCGACGTACCAGCTATCATTGGGCGCCCGTTGAGGATTGGGGCAAGGAAGTCAGAGACAGCCTCAGCGCGATCTGACTCCTCCTGAGCTCGCGCGGCAGCAACTTGCGCTGCGTCGCGCTGCCAGTCCGCGACGCGAGCCTGCCAGAGCGCCACACTGGATCCGCTCAGTAGCGCAACCACGACCATGGTGGCCGCGAGCACTCGATCTCTTTGTTCGGCCAACAAACTTGCGAAAACGGTAGCCAAGCGTTGGCACACGCGCGAAAATCGGAAGACCACCGAGAAAGCGCCGAAGATCTTCCCCGAGCGCCTCAGCCGAGGCGTACCGCTGTCCAGGTTCCTTGGCAAGGGCCTTCATGACTACCGTATCCAGGTCGCCCGTGAGTCCGGAGTCACCAAGTACTGTCGACGGTCTGGGCGGCTCATCAACACAAACTGTGCGCTCGATTTCTGCCGGTGACAACTCCGACAACTCGTACGGGCGCGCACCTGTCAGCAACTGATACAGCAGTATCCCAAGGCTGTACACATCAGTGGCTGTGGTTATGGGCTGGTGGCGGAAGCTGCTCCGGAGCGGCGTAAGCAGGCGTCATTGCCGTCAGTCCCGTTTGCGTAACGAGCGCGCCGTCCCCCGATTCTGCAAGCAGTTTTGCGATTCCAAAATCCAGCAGCCGGCATTCGCCTTCTGCAGTCACAAGAATGTTTGATGGTTTGAGATCGCGATGAACAATCAGATTGTGGTGTGCATACGCGACCGCGTCACACACCTGAAGAAACAGGCGGATCCGGTCGCGAACAGCAAGTGCTTTTGAGTGTGAGTAGTCGGTGATGGTTTCACCATCGACATACTCCCATCGCGAGATACAGGGACTCCGACGCCGTTGACATACTCTGGACCTGTGACACCTCCGTCATAGAGCCGCGCGATGTACGGATGCTCCAGACGCGCGAGGACGTTTTGTTCGACACGAAGGCGACGAGCCAGTTCTGTTGTGTGAGAGCCATGATGAAGCAGTTTCAGCGCGACCGTGCGTTCATAGGCACCGTCTGCCCGTTCCGCCCGATACACCGCCCCCATGCCGCCGACTCCGATTTGCTCCCGCAACTTCCATGGTCCAACCTGCGCGCCCGTCGCAAGATCGGCCCACGATTCCGGTTCGTATGGCGTTTGCAGTGCGTCAGTGCCACTGACGAGTCGACTGGCTGCAATCAGTTCGGCTGCTTCTTCTCTGATGCCTGTGTCGTTCTCAGCCTCAAGCAATACGCGGCGGTCGACCGTCGGAAGCTCCAATGCCTGAATGACCAACTCCTTGACGCGGCCCCATCTGTGTTCGTCCATTCGCGATCCTACGCCGCCTCCGTCAATGCCCGAAAAAGCCAGGCGCGCGCAATCGTCCACTCGCGCTTGATCGTTGCTGGAGAGAGGTGCATCGCGTCTGCCGTCTCCGCGATAGTAAGACCTGCGAAGTAACGCAATTGAGCAATCTCGGCCTGCCTTTCATCGATTGTTGAAAGGCGGTTGAGGGCACCATCGACCGAAATAACCTCGTCGGCCCGGACCTCCGGGACTTCGCCGACGTCTTCGAGCGATAGCACAGAGTGCTCACCGCCTCGCTTTTCCGCCCGCTGCGCTCGTGCATAGTCAACCAGAACGCCCCGCATCAATTTGGCGGCCAATCGAAAGAAATGGCCCCGATCCTCAATCGAAACGTCAGGCCTGCCAGCCAACCTTTCGAAAGCCTCATGCACGATCGCCGTGGTATTCAGCGTGTGATACTGCCGATGCTGCCGACGTGCCCATCGCGCGCGCGCACGCAGCTCGTCATAAACGAGCGGTATGAGCTGATCTATCGCACGTTGATCGCCCGCACGTGATCGCTGCAATAAACGGGTTACTTCGCTTGGATCAGACAATTCCGACAGCCGTTATTTATCGATGGGCCCATAGGATAGTCGTTTTCAACGGTACCATTCAAGGGAGCCGGGGGAGATCCGGATCGCGGATGGGCGATCCGAGCGGTCATGAAAGACTTACATCAATGAGAACGCATGGTTGCGAAGACGTAGCTGAGTGGCCCTAACCGAGAACGCATAGCGATGAGAAAATGGTGCCCCATACCTAGGGAAAGGACATCAGTCGTTCACTCTCCCGATTCGGGTGGAGGTGATTCTCAGCTTTCGCGGCATCCTCCCGGCCTTCAGCGAGGACTTCGGGTCGTTCAAGGCTCAGGTCCCCGGAGTGATGTACTTCCTTAGAGTCAGCAACCCGACGGCTGGCACCGCTGGAATTACGCATTCCCCTGCCTCGTGGCAGACGACGCGGCGATATTGGTCGGAGCTCGCGCGATCTCTGCGGCTATGCTGAGTCACCTGTCTGACGCGTAGATGATTCAACCGTCCCCTTCGTCGCGTTTTCGATTCCTTTCACCTGGTCCACGCACTAATGGGATGGATCATCGTAAATCGAATTATCGGTCGAGTTGCGTTCATGAGTCAGCCGTGCGTGTCGGCTCATGCTGTAGTCTCTCTAACGCGCTGGCGACCCTGCTCGGAGTTACTAGTCTGTTGTCTGACCGCAGGATTGCGGCTCGCCGCAAATCCGGTTGACACTATGCCGCAAGGCGGGATTTCCACGAAGGCACGACCATGAAGACGAATCGAGGAATCGCTACAATTTTCATCGCTTTGACGCTGGGCGTAGTTTTGCCACCGTGGAACACGGCCATGGCTCACTGCGATGGTATGGACGGCCCGGTGATCAACGCTGCGCAAAAGGCTCTGGCAAGTGGTGACGTCAATCTTGTTCTCATCTGGGTGCGGGAGGACGATGAGGAGGGGATCCGACAGGCCTTTGATCGCACGCTAGCCGTCAGGGAGCTCAGCGCCGAAGGCTTGCACAAGGCCACCCTAACTGAGGTGGAAGATTACAACTGTTTACTGTTTCATTCAAATTCATTCAACGTCAGTGGAATCGGAAAGTCCTCGAAAAAACAAAAGGAAGGCACCTTTCGGCACCTTCCTGTCTCAGTCGAAATCACCGTGGCTCCCCGGGTAGGACTTGAACCTACAACCCTGCGGTTAACAGCCGCATGCTCTACCATTGAGCTACCGAGGAATGTGGCAGTCGCGGCAAACCGCTTCACCGCACCCTGTGTTCCCCCAACAGGGCGAACGTAGACAAAGAAAATACAAGCCAGTCAGGGCCCGGAACAACCCCTTCGCTGTTTCTTGAACCGCACTCATTCCCGCCCTGTTTCGGACCCCGACTTGCACTTGACCGATTATCTTGCGATATCTAGTCCGCGCTGACCACTACCAGACCTCCAGACCGCTACAATGACCGCTACAATGAAGACGACTCTCTCGCTGGCATTCATCTGCTCACTCATTATTGCACCGCTCGCGACGGCCCAGACGACGTCCTCAGGGCAGATTGCGCCCGGATTGCGTGCCGGATTCGCATCCGTTGCTCTTATCGACGGCGAAAACGTGCTTGTAGGCCGGACGGCCGAGTCCATGATGTTTCCGGAGCCGCCCATGCATGCGGGCGGGGTTCACGTGTTCGGCCACACGGATGATGGCTGGTCGGAGAAGCAGGTCGTTCAGGCGTCCGACGGCGAACTGGGTGATCTCTTCGGATTTCGTCTGGCGCTGTCCGGCGACGTGCTGGCGGTTTCGGCGCCAAAAGCAGACGAGGGCCGTGGCGCGATCTACGTATTCGGTCGGACAGCGGATGGTGTGTGGACCGAGTCGGCCAGACTCTCTCTGCCCGATTCGCAGCCCGGAGACAGCCTCGGTTGGGGCCTTGCTCTCGAGGGTGATCTGCTCGTTGCAGGGGCGCCGGGATCCGGAGGGAAAGGAACGGCGGCGGTGTTTCGGCGAGATGCGGACGCCAACGCCTGGGCGATGGTCGGTACGCTTGACTCGCCGGCGGGTGCTCACGCGAAGTTTGGGAGCAGTGTTGCCATCTTTCATAGTCACGCGGTCGCAGGCGCGCCCCGCGACAAGGCGGCATGGGGTCTGTATATGTATTCGGGATTGACGGCGAGCCGTCCGAATGGGAACTGCATCACAAGCATTGCACCGGCCGACTCCAGCCACCTGTTCTTTGGCGCCCACATGACGATGTCCGGTCAGGATCTGATTGTTGGAGCGGTGCGAGGTGCGCAGGACGCTGTCAGTCTGAGTTTCGGAGGCGCGGGTCGCGTGCAGACGGGTGCCGTCTACTACTACCGCCATTCGCGAGATGGATGGGAGGAGGTTGTTGCGCTGAGGCCGGAAGACGAAACAGCCTCGCAGTCGCAGACGATGTTTTTTGGAACCGCCGCCGCCCTTGCGCCGGATGGGCGAATCTGGGTCGGCGCGCCGATGGATATGGGCGTCGGGGCGGCCTATGTCTACGGACCCGCCGAGGATGGATCCGGGTGGGCGGTGGAGCAGACGTTGACCGTGAGCGGCATGCCGCCGGGAGCGAGCTTTGGCAGTTCTCTTGCCGTGTCGGAGAACCTTGCGGTGGTCGGTGCGACCAGAGCTGACTTTGGAGACGGCCGCGCGTACATACACCGCCGGGATGAGGCGTCCGGCGAGTGGATGCGCGAAGGTCACGTGACTGATTCCGGTCTCGGGCTGACATCCATAACAGGTGAAGCGGTGCGGTGCACGGATGGAGAGGCGGCCGACTTTGGCTGTATGCAGGTTGATCTGCTTTCGTTTCTGCCGAACAGTGCCGTAGGGGCCGAGCAGGGCGTCATCGTGAACGACCTCTGGGGTTGGACCGACCCCGAGACGGGCCATGAGATCGCGATCGTCGGGCGCTCCGATGGCACGGTGTTCATCGACGTGACGGATCCGCACAATCCGCTGTATCTCGGACAGTTACTCGCGACCGAGGGATCGATTCCAAATGCATGGAGAGATCCGAAGGTGTATGCGGATCATGCGTTCATCGTCGCGGACAATGTGGGTCAGCACGGCATGCAGGTATTCGACTTGCGCCGGCTACGTGACGTTGAGAATCCGCCGGTGACGTTTGAGGTGGATGCGCTGTACGACAAGGTTGCTTCGGCGCACAACGTTGTCATCAATGAGGAGACCGGATTCGCCTACATCGTAGCAGCAAGTGGCGGCGGCGAGACCTGTGGTGGCGGGCTCCACATGGTGGACGTGCGGGACCCGATCAACCCGACTTTTGCTGGCTGTTTCCATGACCCGACCACGGGTATTGGCGGCCGCGGCGCGACGCACGACGGGCAGTGCGTGATCTATCGCGGGCCGGACAAACAGTATCAGGGACGCGAGATCTGTTTCGGTGCCAACGAGACGGCGTTGTCGATCGCTGATGTGACCGACAAGAAGTCGCCCGTGGCTGTTGCCGTGGTGGCCTATCCGAGCGTGGGATACACGCACCAGGGCTGGCTGACGGAAGATCACAGGTACTTCTACATGGATGACGAGGGCGACGAGCTTTTTCACGGTCTCGACAGAACGCGCACCATGATTTACGACGTCTCGGATCTCGACGATCCGATTCTCGCGGCCGAGTTTCTGGGCACGAATGGCGCCAGCGACCATAACCTGTATATCAAGGGCGACCTGATGTACCAGTCGAACTACGTGAGCGGTCTCCGCGTGATTGACATCAGCGACCGGCTCAATCCGAAGGAGGTTGCGGCGTTCGACACGGTTCCGTGGGGCGAAAACATCGCGGGGTTCGCGGGGTCGTGGAGCAACTATCCGTACTTCAAGAGTGGCAACATAGTCGTCACGAGCGTCAGGGAGGGTGTGTTCGTCGTACGCAAGACCGACGAGCCTTTGCCGTAGTTATGGAGGGATGATTGGATGTCTGCCGGATCGGCTACCGGTGGTCCGGCATGTGACAGAGGGGGATTGGCCCATTATTTTGTCCCCCGAAGTGGGGGAAGATGGGGTGCCCGCGCCTACCTCCTTCTTCCATCCAGGTACCCCGGACATCAGCACAAAAGCGAAGGGCGGCCCACCTCTTATGCGCGCCGCCCTCGCTCTTCGAACTGGTCCTGCAAGGCTACATCATTTCACCAGCAACATCGACTTCGTCTCCTCGAAGTCCCCCGTCTGTAGCTTGTAGAAGTAAACGCCACTCGGCTCGTTCGTGGCGTTCCACATCACCTCATACGTCCCCGGGGTGCGTTCGCCCTCGAACAACGTCGTGACCCGTCGTCCGACCAGATCGAAGATGGAAACTGTCACATCACCCGACCGCGGGACGCTGTATCGGATTGTTGTCGCGGGATTGAATGGATTCGGATAGTTCTGCTCAAGTTCGTACGCAACCGGCACGGTCGATTGCTCCTCGACGCCGACGACGACATTCATCGACAGCTTGGTCATCTGATCCGCGGTGAACGGTGTCGCAAACTCGACTCAGCATCTGCGTCATGTCTGCACCGCTCTTCATGAACTCCCACTGCGCCAGATCGAGTGCGACCGAACGGATCACTCGTATTCCCCTTGTAGCGTACGAAGTCGAACAGCAGCGACGTCTTCCAATCCGTGGTACCGGGATCATGCCCTTGGTGTTGACGAGTTTAGATTGACCCGCGTCCCACTGCACTACCGGGATCTCGACCGTTCGAGTTGTAGCCGCGCATGAGGTCTGTAGTCGTGGCAGTCGGTGCACTCGCGTGCGTTCCGCGAGATCGTATGTCCGTGGAACGGGGCGATCGTGTAGAACGACTGCTCGTCATACGTCACGGCTTGAAGGGTGGCTGTCGTCACCTTGCCCGTCTCCGTGTCGTTGACTAGCAAAGCGAATCCGAACATCGGTGGCTTGCCGTAGTACCGCTTCATGTCCGCGTCCACTTCGGTCTCGAAGTGACAATTGTAGCACGTGATCACAGTCTTCGAGTGACACGCGTTGCACTCGACGTAATCGGCGTGCGTCGTGTGCTCCGTGTTGGCGACCAACTCGGCGGGATTGTGGCAGTTCTCGCAATCGGCGTGTGACGCGCCAGGGTCGAGCAGGCTCTGGAAAACCGTCGTGCTTGTGCCGTGCTCGACCGGGAATTCGTTCTTGTCGTGGCAATCCGTACAACCCATTCCCTCGTCGCGGTGGACGTCGGCGAACATCGCGGCCACGGTCGCATTGGGGCTGCCTGAGAGCGAAATCTCAGCAGCCGCCCGCCCGTGGCATCCCATGCAAACATTGTCGGGGACTTCGGTGCTCGGGAACGCATGGCAGTCGTCGCAGCCTGGCGTATAGGTCGCCGCGTCGATGGGTGTCCCGTTGGCCTTTGTCGGTGCGTGACAATTCTGGCAAGACAGGTCAGCCATCGGGATTCCGGTGAGCGCCTCAAACCCTCCATTGGCCTGGCTGTAGAAGAAGGCCTTGCCCTCCCGGGTCGCGTGCAGACTATCCTCAAATCCGAGCTGTGTGATAAAGAAAGCAGCCGGCACGAGTCCCGTGAGTGCAATCAGTAACGCTTTTGTTCGCATATCAACCTCCTCCGCGAATGTCATCTTGAGGTGAGTGTCGAGTCATTGGGGAGACGTGGATTCTCCCGTACGCAGTCTAGTAACCGAGTGACGCGTGGACTACCGCGCTTGTCCCAAGGTCGAGGCGGGCTATGCTTGCGTGGTCCGGTACACGAGACACCTACACCCGTAAGGGATTTTCGGCGAAAAGTGTGTAGGGAACCGTGTGCTCGACTTCCCTGCATGGGTACCGGGGAAACGCCTGCACCATGTAGGGGTATGAGATCTGGCCTATGAGCATGACGGTATGGATTTCGACCATTTGGTGGACATCCGTAGCTCAGGTTGGGACTTCGCGCCTGTGCGGATACCTTGCCGCTTGATTTATACAAGGCCGGCAACGTTACCGGCACCCTGAATGCAAACAGCTACACCAGAGCAGCCGGACTCTACGGTCGTCGACTCAGCGGACGAAGCCATCATTCTGGTGGGCAATCCGAATGTCGGCAAGAGCCTGCTGTTCAAGAACCTCACGAATCGTTTCGTGATCGTATCCAACTATCCGGGTACGACCGTGGAGGTGGTTCGGGCGCAAGCGGGATTCAACGGCCGCTCCGTGCAGGTGATCGATACGCCGGGCATCAACGATGTCGCCCCGCGGTCCGACGATGTGAAAGTCACGCTTCAGCTTCTGAAGGACCACCCGACCGGCACGATCGTCCAGGTGGCTGACGCCAAGAACCTTCGGCGCGCGCTGTTTCTGACGCTGCAGCTGGCGGAGCTCGGGCGTCCGATGATCCTCGTCCTGAACATGCTCGACGAACTCGATGAGCGCGGCGGACGGATCGACTTCGAACGCCTCAGCGAGATTCTTGGCATCCCGATCGTCGGAACGGTGGCCATCCGCAAGCAGGGGACGGAGGATGTCATCCGGGAGGTCGCCAATGCCCGCCCGCCGCGGCTGTCCGACGGCTATCACGCTGCAGGATCGGAGGACGGTCGTTACAACACGAGTCGTGCCCGCCTTGATACCGTCCATCGAATCATGGACGATACGTATGCGATCGAGAAGCCGAGCAACGCCAGCCTGCGTGTCAGACTGGGGTTCTGGGCGATGCACCCGTTCAAGGGCATGGCGTTTCTGGCAGTCGTGCTGCTGGTCGTGTTCTGGTTCGTCGGCCTGTTTGGTGCCGGCACGCTGGTTGACCTTCTGGAGGTCGGTCTGTTTGAGCAACGTGTAAGTCCCGGCTGCCATCACGGCGGTGGACGCCGTCCTGCCATTCCCGCACGAACACGTAACGGAGAATATCACGCATGGCGTCGGACTACCGATCACGCCAGTTCATGAGATCACGATCCTTGATCTCGACAAAGTCGCTACGTTGCCGGACTATGCGCTGTCGCAGGGGGCCGTGCTCACGACAGCGCAAAAGGTGATGCGCTTCTTTCATGATCTGCTGGTAGGGCAGTATGGGCTCATCACCATGGCTCTCAGCTACGCGCTCGCCATCGTTCTTCCGATCGTAACCACGTTCTTCCTCGTCTTCAGCATCCTCGAGGACTCCGGCTATTTTCCGCGCATGGCCGTCATGGTGAATCGCGTATTTCGATTGATGGGGCTCAACGGGAAGGCGGTGCTCCCGATGATTCTGGGGCTGGGCTGCGCAACGATGGCGACGATGACGACGCGAATTCTGGAGACCCGGAAGGAGCGGCTCGTTACGATCATGCTTCTTGCGCTCGCCGTCCCGTGTTCGGCGCAGCTCGGCGTGCTGCTCGCGATGATGGCAGCGCTCTCGCCGATCGGCGCGGCGGTATGGGTGCTTCTTGTTGTCGCCGTCATGCTGGCCGTTGGCAGTCTGAGCAGCCGGATATTCGGTGGCGAGACCAGCGAGTTCATTCTGGAGATCCCTCCGATGAGGCGCCCGCAGTTGGCCAACGTGTTGCTCAAGACCGGTAGTCGTCTCAGCTGGTATCTGCGGGAGGTGATTCCGATTTTCGTGATCGGCACCGCGATTCTTTTCGTCCTCGATCGCGTCAACGCGCTCGGCGCCATCGCACGCGCGGCCGAGCCTCTCGTCACCGGTTGGCTGGGTCTTCCCTCGGAGATGGCGAACGCGTTCCTGGTTGGATTCCTGCGTCGGGATTTCGGCGCCGTTTACATTCTGGATGCGGCGATCGGCGACAACTCCGTTTTGTCACCCCATCAAATTCTCGTTGCGATGGTGACGATCACGCTGTTCATGCCGTGTATCGCTAACTTCCTGATGATCGCACGCGAGCAGGGGATGAAGGTGGCCGGCAGCATGCTGGCGTTTATTATTCCGTTCGCCTTTTTCGTGGGCGGCGCCGTCAACTATATAGGCCGATGGCTTCTGAACTTCTGACTTGTCCGCTTTGCGGATTCGGATTCGATCGCACGGACACGCTGTGTGCACATGGCTGTCCGCTGGGCGCGATGTGCAATCTCGTGCGTTGCCCGAGCTGCAACTACGAGTTCGCTGAGACCTATCCGCGCGAGTCCTGGATGCGCAAACTGTTTTCGAAAAAGTCGGTGGACTCGCCATCGAATCTGCCGACGGAGGTGCGCCCTGTGTCGGAGCTCCGGTTCGGTACACGGGCCGAGGTGCTATGCGTGGGCGGCGGCGAGAGCCGTGAAGATCGCCTCGCCGTGTTCGGTCTTGCGCCCGGCGCCGAGGTCACCGTCATTCAGCAGAAGCCGTCGTGCGTATTGAAGATCGACGAGACGGAACTTGCTCTTGATCCGGAGATCGCGGCTCAGATTCTGGTGCGCGTTCGCGTCGACGAGGCGGAGGCCGCCTAGTAGATCACGCGGCCGGCTCGTGCAGCGCGTTGCTGCGGCGTAGGCCGACCCTGCAGACCGCGCATCTCAGCATCCGTCGCGATGCGGCGCTGGGTGATCCGAACTCCCGTCTTGACCTGCTTCGGTGGTCGCAGATCTCTCGTGCGCGATCGATTTCTGTCGACCATGTATTTCGTGCGCTGGGGCGTCTGCGTCGATTTCACCGAGTATTTCGGTCGCTCGCCGGCGCTGTCTCGCATGCGCTGGATCGTGCGCGACTGCCGGGTACGCTGGCGACTGGCCGCCGTGCTCTGCACGCGACGTGCCTGCGATCGCTGGAGCCGTTTTCGTAACGCTGCGCGCTGTGCGATAGTTGATCGCTGATGGACCGATTTTGTGCCGTATGTCAGCGTTTGTGCGTCTGCAGGCTGGACCACAGCAACGAGGACACCCAGGGCGAGGGTGGCAAGTGTCGTTTTCATTGTCATGATGTCAAGATGGCGAGTGCGGACCGGTTTGAAGGATAAGTGCTGATCCGCCGCCACCGGCGACACTTCTATCTAACGCAAAGAAACGCGATTCTTGGAGATCCCGGCCGAAGCCTGAAAATTGGAATGCGCGGCGACCCCCGGGGGTCTAAGGGAGAGAATGATTGTGTGACCGAGCTTTATGGTCACCCGAACGAATTCAAAAACGATGTCGAGGATACAGGTACAATGAGACTACTACAGAAGACCGCAGCCCGCATGGCCACCCTGGGCGTGGCACTGATGATATTTGGAACGCTGACGGCTGACGCGCAGCCCCGCGAACGCATGGCCGACCCCGAGGCACGTCTGGAGACCATGATGAGTCACCTGACGTCCGAGCTCCAGCTGAACGACGATCAGGCCGAGAAGGTGAGAGGGATCCTGGCTGAGCAGATCGAGAAGCAGGGGGAGATGATGGAGGCCCGACGGGCCGGCGACCGCGAAGCACGGCAGGCGATGCGGACAGAAATGGAGACGTGGCGCGCGGAGACCGATACGCGAATGGCAGAGGTGCTCACCGAAGACCAGGCGAAGAAGTACACCAAGTACATGGACAAGAATCGAAGGGGCCCGAGGGATGGTGGTGGCCGGCGCGGCCGATCCGGTCGGCGTGGGTAGGGCCTGATCCGTCATCCCGGACTTGATCCGGGATCCATGCGACGCCGAGGCGATCACATCGTTGTATGGATCCCCGCCTGCGCGGGGATGACGCGGAGGTTGGTGTACGTCACTTATTGGTCATCCCGGCCTGCCCTTGCGAATGCGAGGGACTTGATCCGGGATCCATGCGACGCCGAGGCGATCACATCGGTGTATGGATCCCCGCCTGCGCGGGGATGACGGGAGGTAACGCTCGCAACGCCCGCCTGGCGTCGTGCTCTCAACGCCCGCCTGGCGTCGTGCTCTCAACGCCCGCCTGGTATCACCCCTTCTTGCTACTCCGTCGACTCGCCGCTCGCGGTCCAGATACCGTTGGCGGGATTCGCATCGGGGTAGTAGCCATCCGCGTCGATCTCCACGCGGCTCACGGTTCCGGCCGGAAACGACATTCGGGCCACCCGGTTGTCATCCAGCCAGTGATCGACCGGCACAACCTGGTCGACCGTCCGGCCATCCGCATACGTCACGCGCACGGGGGCGGGCATCGGCGTCAATCCGAGATCCCGAATGATCACTTCAATGGATCCATCCGGCGCCGTGTCGACCGAAGCAACCGACTGATCCAGCGGCCACGTCTCGAAGAACCACGACGTCCAGAACCAGTCGAGCTCCATCTCCAGTACGTCTTCGAACGTATTGAAGAGGTCCCACGGTAGCGGGTGCTTGTTCGTCCAGCGATGAGCGTACTCGCGCAGCGCCTTGTAGAACAATTCGTTACCAACCATGCCGCGGAGGGCGTGCATCACCGATGCGGGCTTGGCATACGCTGCCGTGCCGCGCCCGAACTGATTCCGATATGTATCGGCATGACGCATCGAAGGCTCTTCAAAGCCGCTGCCCACAATCCTGAGATAGCCGCGCTTCTCTCCCGGCCAGCGATCCTCCGAATAGAATTCCGTACTGCCCTCGGCCGTGTTGAACGATGTCAGTCCTTCGTCCATCCACGTGAAGGCTTTTTCGTTCTGTCCGACCAACATCGGAAACCACATGTGGCCCAGCTCATGGTACGTGACGCCGAACAGTCGCGCCTCGTTTCGCGTGCCGCCGATCAGCGTGATCATCGGGAACTCCATCCCGCCACCTATGATGCCCTGCACCGCCGTCATGTGCGGATAGGGATACGGCATGATGTTGCGGGAGAGCGACTCGATCGAAAACTTCGAAAACTCCGCGGCCTTGTCCCACGACTGCGCATCGGGCCGGTAGAACGCGTGGATCATCGACGCATCATTCTTGCCGTCGCCGTTCAGGTCACCCACCGTGGCGTTGGTCGCATCCCACAGGTACTGGTCCGACGTCCCGAAGGCGAAATCGCGCACATTGTTCGCCTTGAATTTCCAGGTCAACGTGCCGGACGGACTATCCACGGTTGACACACCCACTTGCCGTTCGTCCTGGGTCACCACGCGCACAACCTCGTCGCTTCGTGCGGCGATCGCCAGTCGGCCCTGCACGGTCGGCGTCAGAATATCATTCGGATTCAGCAGCTCGCCTGTGGCGCCGATCAACCAGCCCTCGGGTACCGTAATCGACACGTCGTAATCAGCGTATCCCATGTAGAACTCGCCGTTACCCTGATACTCATCGTTGTCCCATCCGTCGACGTCGTCGTAGACGGCAATCTGCGGATACCAGTACGCGAGGTAGTAGACTTCGCCGTCCTGCCCCATGCGCGGCGCGCCGACTTCCGGCACTTCAAAACTCCAGGAGAAGTCGAGCTTCGTCTGCGTTCCCGGCGCAATGCCCTGGGGAACATCGATGCGCAGTTTTGTACCGCGAATCGAATACTGCTGTCTAAGATCGGGACGCGACCCCGGCCCAAAGAAGAAGCCCTGCTGCCGACCCTCCACCAGGTTCTTCCCGTTCATCGATACCCGGCTCACCTTCACGCCTCCCGTGATCTGAACCGGACGCGTTCGGACAACGCCTTCACTGTGGAGGTTCTGATACAGGTTGACAACCAGCTGCCGCAACGTGTCCGGCGAGTTGTTGTGATATGTCAATGTCTCGGAGCCGCGCAGCATATTCGTGGTCGGCGAAAGCACCGCGTCAATCACGTACTCAGCGGTGTTGGTCCAGTACTCCGAACCCGGTGCGCCGTCGGGCGAGCGGGTGCCGCGGTCAAGCGCCCGCTGAACGGCCGGCGTATTGAAGACGGGGTAGGGAATCGGGCGGGTATGTTGCGCGACAACTACCGGCGCGACGAGCGCAATAAGGAGAGTGCAAAGAAGGGCTTTTCGGTTCATCGGAGATATAGGGCTTGTTGTGACGGTGGAGCACGATAAAGGTACGTCGTCAGGCCACTGACCTGGAGGTCATTCCGGTGGCGAGTGACCGGAAATCTGTCAACAAACCGGTAATTCATGAATCTTTTGTCATCGTGGTCCCGTCCGATACGTCTTGACGCTCGACACGTCGCCATCCCTGGCGCATTCACGATTCTGTGATGCGCTTATCCATCCAATATTTACTTGTAGCATGAAGACCATGATTCGCCTGTTTCTGGCCAGTGCCGTGGTATGCGCATTCGCTGCCGATTCCGTGGCCCAGACGTACAATTCAGAAGCACAGCAAGCGTCCCGATTGGGATTTGGAAGTGCCGTAGCCATGTCGGCCGACGAAATCGCAGTGACCGAACCCACGAACGACTACTCGTCCGGATTCGTTTACATATATCGAAAGGACCGGGGCAACTGGGAGCGCGCGCTGCGACTTCAGGCGCCCGACGCCGAGAGAGCCGATCGTTTCGGTGCCTCACTCGCCATGTCCGGCAATTCGCTTGTCGTCGGAGCCACGAGTCAGAACGACGGCCACGGTGCCGTGTACGTTTTTGAAAAGGATCCATCGGGCGAGTGGGCCGCGAGTGCTCGCGTCACCGCGCAAGAGCCGACGAAGGAGTTGGGCCGCGCTGTCGCCGTGCAGGGCAAGTGGATGATCGCAGGATCGTCAGGTGACAATGACATGGCGGGTACCGCCTACCTGTTCAATCGAACGGAGGATGGTTCCTGGGCGCAGAAGGCTGCCCTGAAAGCTGATTCTTCGCAGGCCATGACGGGCTATGCATCGAACGTCTCACTGGCCAAAGGCGTCGCGCTCGTCAGCGCACCGATGGAAGATAAAGGTGGTGTCGTATACACGTTCCGCTACGACGAGTCCACGATGACATGGAAGGAAGATGAACCGCTGGTCGGCAGTGAGAGTTCGGAGCGCGATCAGTTCGGGATGCGCATTGCGGTCGAGGGCAACGAGATGCTCATCTCCGCACCGGGTGCGGGCGGTAGAGCCGGGATCGTCTATCTGTATTCCTACGATGAGAGTTCCGAGCGCTGGATCGAGTCGCGCATCCTGCGACCCTTCGATGCGCCTCGCTTTGCCGGGTTTGGCACGGCTCTGGCATTCAACGAGGGCGACCTATGGATCGGCGCCCCTTATGCGAATCGCTTCGAGGGTACGATCTATTCGTACGATAGGGACGGCGACTCATGGAACGGAGTAAGCAAGGTGTCGCTCGAGGGTCTGTCCCGGGGAGCCTTCTTCGGCGCTTCGATTGCCGCGGTTGGAAAGACGGCCGTTGTAGGTTTGACCGGGTCCGACTTTGGCGCGGGATCCGCCGTCATTCTGCAGCACTCGGATGCGGGTTGGGTCTCGGCGTCCAGACTGGAAGGCGACCCGACCGGGCTTGAGACGGTCAGCGGTGGCCGCGTATCCTGCGAAGACGGCGAGGCAAACATCTTCAAGTGCGACCGCGTCGACTTGATTTCCTTCGTACCGGTCGCCGAGATCGGTGGCGGTCGCGGCGTGCGTGTCAACGACATGTGGGGCTGGGAGGATAAACTCACGGGCCGCGAATACGCCCTTGTCGGCCGCGTCGACGGCACGTCGTTCGTCGACGTGACGGATCCGAGCCAACCGATCTACCTCGGCAACCTGGACCGGTCGGCAGGTGCGCCTCCGAGCATCTGGCGCGACATCAAGGTGTACAAGGACCACGCGTACATCGTCGCGGACGGCGCCGAGCAGCACGGCATGCAGGTGTTCGACCTCACGCAGCTTCGCAACGTTCGAGAACGCGCCGGTCGACTTCAAGGCGACCGCGCACTACGACAAGATCGCGAGTGCCCACAACATCGTGATCAACGAGGACACGGGCTTCGCGTTTGCCGTCGGAAACAGTGCGGGCGGCGAGACATGCGGCGGTGGTCTCCACATGATCGACATCAGGGAGCCGGCCAATCCGCAGTTCGCGGGTTGCTTTGCGGATCCGACCACGGGTCGCCGCAACACGGGCTACAGTCACGACGCACAGTGCATCGTCTACAACGGCCCGGATGCCGACTACGCGGGTCGCGAGATCTGCTTCGGGTCGAACGAAACGGCCCTCAGTATCGCCGACGTGACCGACAAGGATGCACCGGTGGCGGTTGCTCGAGCCTCGTACCCGAACGTCGCATACTCGCACCAGGGCTGGCTCACCGACGATCACCGCTACTTCATCCTGAACGACGAAGGCGACGAACCCTCGGGCCTCGTCGAAGGAACGCGGACGCTGATCTGGGACGTCGCAGGATCTCGACGATCCGCAGCTGCTGGCCGAGCATATCGCCAACAACAAGGCGACGGATCACAACCTGTACATCAAGGGGCATCTGATGTACCAGTCGAACTACGACAGCGGGTTGCGCATCCTGGATATCTCGGATGTTGCGAACCCGGTTGAGGTTGGCTTCTTTGACACCGTGCCGTTTGGTGACGATGGTGCGGGTATGAATGGCTCGTGGAGCAACTACCCGTACTTCAAGAACGGGGTGATTGCCGTCACGAGCGGCAACGAGGGACTCTTCCTGCTGCAGCGCAAGGACGAAGGAATCTAGATCGAAGGGGGTCGCCGGGTTGGCGACCCCTTTTCTTTTATATCTTCTCCCCGCACGTTTAACACCAGGGACCGAGTGTTGCCATGATGTATCGCACAGTAGTCTTTCTCGTTGTTACAGCCGGATTCACGGCAGCTTGCGCACAGACGGAAGTGATGCAGAACGAACCGGCCGCCGGAATGGAAGCCGCCGTCGACGACTACGCGCAGGCCCAGGGAATCCTGACCGCGAAATGCGCGGCATGTCACGGATCGAAGAAGGCCGACGCCGGATTACGCCTTGACTCGTGGGACCACATTGTTCGTGGTTCGCAATACGGCGAAGCGCTGATCGCGTTTGATCCGGAAAACAGTTTGATGATTGAGCTCGCAACGAAGCGGGTCGGTGGATCTCATCCCGGCGAAGCATCTGCCGATACGCTGACGGCGGCAGAAGTGGATGCGCTCAGGAGATGGATCGCGGATGGCGCGCGCAATGCGGCGGGCGAGGTCCCGTACGCTTCCGCTCGAAATCTTGTGTACGTCTGTAATCAGGGAGAAGCGATGGTGTCGGTGATCGACGCGGATGCGAATGTGGTCATCCGAAATGTCGATCTAAGGAAACTCGACTACGGCCCGATGGCGAAGCCGCACCATGTGGCGGTGGAGCCCGGAGGCGACCACTGGTACGTATCGCTGATCGGGGAGAACCGCGTCCTCAAATTTACCCGCGACAACGAACTGGTTGGCGAAGTCGAATTCGAAGTGCCGGGTATGCTGGTCTTCGATGCGTCCAGCAATCTGCTCTACGCCGGGCGATCGATGAGCGCCGTGAACCCGCCGCGGCGGATCGGGGTGATCAACACGACGGACATGTCGGCCGACGAGATTGATGTGTTCGTTCCGCGACCGCACGCGCTCGCGGTGGCGCCGGACGGGAAGTACGTGTACTCCGCGAGTCTGGCGCAGAACACGGTGGTGGCGGTCAACGCGGAAACGTACGAAGCCACGCTGACGGACATGGGCGGCCCGGTTCAGACGCTCGTGCAATTTGCCATGTCATCGGATGGAACGATGCTCGGGGCCGGGGGACAGCTGTCTGGCAAGTTTCTCCGGTTTGATGTGTCGGGAACGCCTTCGGTTGCCGTGATGGACTCTCTCACAGTCGGTGGAATGCCATGGCATCCCGTCTTTACGCCGGACGGTTTGCTCTATGTGCCCAACAAGGGCATGAACTCGGTCGCCATCATCGATCTGAGCAAGAACGAAGTCGTTAACGTTGTGAGCGGCAATGGCTTGTCGCAGCCGCATGGATCGGCTGTGTCGTCGGATGGCCGGTATGTCTATGTGTCAAACAACAACATGAAGCATGCCTACAAGCCGCGACACAATCTCGGTGACAACGGGATGATTGGCACCGTGGTGGTGATTGATGTCGCGTCGCGCGAGATCGTCAAAGTGATCGAGGTGGAGAATGGTGCGACAGGTGTTGGGGCCGTTCCGGCCGGTTGATCGACCGTTGAGTACGATCTGGAAAATACCGCTGCGCCTCACGACGTTCGCCGTCGCATTTGCGGGCATCGTCCTGAGCGGCTGTGCGGGAAGTCACGAACTTGCATCGCCGTCCACGCGCGACGGGCAAGACGGATTCCTTCGGAGCGTAGACGGACCGGTCGAGATTCGTGACGCCACCGGTCGTCCATACCATCTTCCGTTCCTCGGCGGTTTCAACGTTCCTCGTCCGCAGTTGGTCGACATCGACGTGGACGGTGATCTCGACCTCTTCATCCAGGAAGACCAGGGCCGCGTGATGTTCTTCGAGAACACGGGGCGCGACGGCGACAAGAAGTTCGCGTTTCGCACGGAGCAGTACGGAGGCATCGACGTCGGGGAGTGGTACCGGTTTGCGGATCTTGATCTTGATGGTGACTACGACCTGTTATCCGAACAGCCGTACAGCTATGTCCGGTATCTGCGGAATGAAGGAGGCGACGACGGCCCTCGATTCGTGGAAGTGGCCGATAGCCTGACGGACATCCGGGGCGAGGCCATCTTTTCGGATCGTCAGAATATTCCCAACGTCACGGACATCGATTGCGACGGAAAGCCGGACCTGTTCGTGGGTCGTCTGGACGGGACGATCACGCGCTACGAGTGGTCGGATAATGACGTGCGGGGCGCGCCCCGATTCCGATTTATGGAGGACCGCTTCCAGGGGATCGAGATCATCGGGCAGTTTATGGGATCGCGGCACGGGGCGAACACGCTGTTCTTTGCGGATCTCGACGAAGACGGGGACCAGGACCTGCTATGGGGCGACTACTTCGAGCCGGGGCTGCTATTCATCGAGAATACCGGCACGTGTCAGCGGCTTGCGCTTGGAAGCCAGCCGATGCCGTTTCCGCCGAACGCCCCGATCAAGACGAGCGGTTACAATGCGCCGGCGCCGGGCGACCTGGACGCGGACGGCGATCTGGATCTGCTGATCGGCGTGCTGGGCGGCGCCTTCAACGCGAATACGACGACGGCAGACAATCTGTATCTGTTGGAGCAGGAGGCACCCGGGCGGTTCTCGCTTCGCACGCGGCGGTTCCTGTACACGGTAGACGTCGGGGCGGAGAGCATTCCGGTCGTGGCTGATATCGATGGAGACGGGGATGAAGAATTATTACTGGCGAACCAGATCGAGCCGAACGACAGCAAGACGTCTGCCATCTATGTGTTCGACGCAGTCCGTGATGGTAGTGGCCCGGTTGGCAACGGGTTCGTGTGGCAGTTGGCCGACACGTTGATGTTCAAGCCGGCATATCACTATGCGCCGGCGCTCGGTGATCTGGACGGGGACGGCGATCTGGACATGGTACTGGGAACGTGGCGCGACGAACTGGCCTGGTACCGGAATGATGCGCAGCGCGGTGCGTACTCGTTTGTGGTTGTTGATTCCGTTGCGGCCAAACTCACGCGCGGAAGCAATGCGGTGCCGGCGCTGGTCGACATCGACGCGGATGGCGATCTGGATCTGTTCGTGGGGGAGACGTCGGGCACGTTGAACTTATTATCGGAACGACGGGTCGGTGGCTGATCCGGACTTCGTTCTTGTGAGCGACGAGTACGGCGGGATCGACGTGGGGCGGAGGTGTTTCCCGGTGTTTGAAGATCTCGACGCCGATGGCGACTACGACATGGTGCTCGGGCGTGCGGCAGGAGGCGTGCTTGTGTACCGCAACGATGGGTCGGTGAACGCGCCGGAGTTTGTGCCGGTTGATGCGGAGTCTGCATCGGGTTTCATTGCGGATGTGCTCGCGCTGCCACTGCCGGCGTATTCGGCGCCGGTGTTTGTCGACCTGGATGGAGACGGAGACCGGGATGTCTTGACCGGTGGCCAGGGCGGTGGACTAATGTACTGGGAGCGGCGATAGGGCGCGAGGCGGGGCGGTGCTACCCGTCATCACGAGGAGGCCGCTGGGCCGACGTGGTGATCCAATACGATTAGGCACCACCGCACCGTCTCAGATTGCCGCGCTCCCTTCGGAGCTCGCAATGACGATTCCTTCTGGCGAGGCGACGAGGCGCCCTGCGCCGAAGAAGCAATCCGAGACGCCGCAGATTGCCGCGCTGGCGCTCGCTCGCAACGATGTCACGAGGAGGCCCCGAGCCGACGTGGTGATCCCAGACGATGAGGCACCACGGCACCACCTCAGATTGCCGTGCTCGCTTCGGGAGCTCGCGATGAGACGCTGTCACCCCGCGAACGCCGTATCCAGCGCAACGTCATCACGAGGAGGTCGCAGGCCGACGTGGTGATCCAAGACGATGAGGCACCACGGCACCGCCTCAGATTGCCGCGCTCGCTGGCGCTCGCTCGCAACGTCATCACGAGGAGGTCGCCGGCCGACGTGGTGATCCAAGACGATGAGGCACCACGGCACCGCCTCAGATCGCCGCGCTCGCTGGCGCTCGCTCGCAATGACGACGCTGTCACCCCGCGGACGCCGCATCCAGAGCACAAACGTCATCACGAGGAGGCCGCAGGCCGACGTGGTGATCCAAGATGATGAGGGACCACGGCATCGCCTCCAGATTGCCGCGCTCGCTGGCGCTCGCTCGCAATGACGACGCTGTCACCCCGCGGACGCCGCATCCAGAGCACAAAGGTCATCACGAGGAGGCCGCAGGCCGACGTGGTGATCCAAGATGATGAGGGACCACGGCATCGCCTCAGATTGCCGCGCTCGCTGGCGCTCGCTCGCAATGACGACTCCTTCCTTCGAGGCGAGTAGTACTGCCTGTCACCCCGAGCCTGTCGAGGGGTCTGTGTCGTGTTGATGCGGGCTCCCCCCAGAGCTTCTTCGACGGGCTCAGAATGACGTTTCTGCGCCTTTTTCGAAGCGCGATGAAGTCGTTCATTCATTAATTCCGGGTTTGAGGCTCGTGCGCATCGGTCGATTACTTGAGCGCCACCGCCACAGTCACTGACTTTGCGGCAGTGCATAACAAGCATATTTACAGGTACTTAAGGTCGTAGTTGATGAAGCGAGTTTTACTATCCCTGCTGGTCGTTGCCGTGATATCCGGCGTAGTAAATGAGCGTGCCGCCGCTCAGGTGAGCCTGAGTTTTACGGACTTTTCCTACGTGTCCGGCCCGGCTCTCCAGGCAGGATCCATATATCGGTTCACGAACGTAACGACCGGTGTTGACGCTCTCGTCGAGATCAAGGCACTTACTGGCGGCGGCGTCCTGGCGCAGCTCGATGACCCGAACACCAGCACCGCCCTCTTGCAGCCCACATTGAACGGCGCGCCCGATCAGAATCCGCAGGCGGACTTCTCGATCTCGTTCATCACCACCGTTACATCATCGCCCGTGGCCGTGGCCGGTCTGATGGTTGGCGCGGTGGATGTTGACGGATCACCCGGGCAACAGGAGTATGTGATCATGTCCGGCGTCCAGTCGTACACGGTGGAAGGACTAGCAGCCACATCACCGCAGGGCCCGTCGGAATTGACTATCTCGGCGGACCCGCTCGGCACTCGTATTCTTGGGCCGGTGACGACCTATACGGGTATCGACCCGACGATTACGCAGGTGATCGCTGTGGCAGACGTGGGATCCGCATCGAGATTTGATTTCAGCATAGGCCAGACGGGCACCTCAGCTACGGCCAGTGATCGCCTTTTCTCGTGGGAGTTCCGTGTCAACCAGATCGTCTTCGACGACCCGACGACCACGAATCTTACCGCGCTGATCGGATCCGCGCTGGCCGTCGGAACGATTACGGACAACGGCGACGGCAGCTACAATATCCCGATGACTTTTCTGCTTGAGGGATTTGGCGATGTGCCCCTTCTCGATGTGCAGGTCGTTGACAATCTTGCAGCGTCATTTGGCACCTACGCCTCTTCGGGACCTCTGGTAGCCGGGCAGTATACCGTGGACGACCCCGTGATCGGAACGCTGACGGGTGGCGCCGTGCTGTCGACAGGTAACAGCGGTTTCGATGGATCAACAGATCAGAATCTGATTACACTGACCACCGGAGACAAATTGCCTGTCGGCGCGACAGCGGAGATTACGTTCAATGTAACGTGGTACCCTCCGATTGGCGTGACCAGCACAACCAATCAGGGAACCGGGCGGGGTGATTTTTCGGAAGATGGAACCTCGGACGGAAGCACGACCGACACCTCACACTCCGGCAGCGATCCGGATCCCGAGAGCGACGGTCCCGCGGATAACACCACTGCTACAGGCATCGATGTGTCGGGCCTTCCCGTCGAGATGTCCTCACTGGAAGTGATACGTGACGGACGTGATGTTTCGATTCGCTGGTCAACATATTCCGAGACGGGCAATGCCGGATTCGATGTTGAGCATCGCGCTGCCGGCAAAGGAGCGACTTTGTCACGGCTGGATTTGTAAGCGGTGCAGGCTACTCGACGGACGTGAATCGATACGAGTACCGCGTCAACGACCTGGCGGCCGGTACGCATCAGTTTCGACTGCGGCAGATCGACCACGACGGCACGTTTGCGTACAGCGAAGTGATCGAAGTGGACATCGAGCTCGCAGAGCGCTTTGAACTGGGCCGCGCGTATCCGAATCCGTTCAATCCGACGACGTCTATCCGGTTTGCGCTCAAGGAAGCCGGTACGGTTGAACTGGCCGTTTACGATGTGACCGGGAAGCTGGTGCGAACGCTCGCTGAAGGCTTCCAGTCGGCCGGAACGTACGACGTGCGGTTCGAGGCCGGCGATCTGCCGAGCGGACTCTACGTGTATCGGCTTGTTACGGAGGCCGGTACAGCTTCGGCACCGGTGGTGCTGCTGAAATAAAACGGCACAGCGCCGACGGCGACGCGACGCAATATTACGCGGGTGAAGAGCCGGTGGCCGATGGGTCGCCGGCTCTTTGTTCTGGTGCTGGATTGCCGCACGTCCGTCACTCCGCGAATGCCGCATCCGAAGCTCACCGTCGTCACGAGGAGGCCGCAGGCAATCGTCACCCGAGTCGGTCGAGGGGTCTAAGTTGCCTTGAGGCAACCGCGATTCTAGACGGATGCTCGCGTTCCCTCGCGCTGGCTAAGGGCGGAGCGCAAGCATGACAGAGGTGTGGCCTGGCCCCTACCGCCGCTCGCAACGACGTCAACCCACGCCTTCGTCGTTGCGATGGCCCGTCCTTGCGCTCTGCCCCCGCGAAGGCGGGGGAAGGCGAGGAAGGCGCCCTGCGCCGAAGAAGCAATCCGAGACGCTCCAGATTGCCGCGCTCGCTGGCGCTCGCTCGCAATGACGTTTCTGACCGTCATCACGAGAAGGCCGCAGGCGAACGTGGTGATCCGAGACGATGAGGCACGCGGGCACAGTCTCAGATTGCCGCGCTCGCTGGTGCTCGCTCGCAATGACGTTTCTGACCGTCATCACGAGGAGGCCGAAGGCAGACGTGGTGATCCGAGACGATGAGTCACGCCGGCACAGTCTCAGATTGTCGCGCTCGCTGGTGCTCGCTCGCAATGACGGAGTCTTGAAGGACGCGCTCGCAACAACAACTCCGTCATCGCGGGCGAGGCCGCAGGTCGACGTGCGCGATCCCGCGAGAGTAGGCTACCGGCACCAGACTCCCCAGCCCCTCGATTTCATTCACGGAAATTCGGCTTTAGAGTTGTCGCGAGTGGCCGATGCTCCGAATGCCGCTGCTACAGACGTTGCAATCTGATGGCATGCCACCCATAACCACTTGTTAAATTAAAGTTTACGGTCGTTTTTGATGAAATCACTGCTACTCCCACTGCTCCTGTTTGCTTTCATTTCCGGAACGGGAGTTGAGCGCGCATCAGCCCAGCAAAGCTTGTCGTTCACCAGTTTCGCGCTCGAACCGGGGTCCCCCGGTGCAGATCTCCAGGTAGGAGCTATATACCGGTTCAACCTTGTCGCCCCGGGATATGATGCCCTCGTCGAGGTCAAAGCGCTCAAGAACGGAGCGACGCTGGTCCAGATTGACGATCCCAACACGAGCTCCGCCGAGCTGCAGCCGACGCTGAACGGCACGCCGAACCAGGATCCTGAAGCCGATTTCTCAGTGTCGCTGGTTAGTCATCTCACCACGAACCCTGCCTCGGTCACAGGCCTGGAACTGGCGGCGATCGACATCGACGGATCCGCCGGCCGACAGGAGTTCGTGATTCTATCGGGAGTGGAATCCTACACGGTCGAGGGACTGGCGGCGACATCACCACAGGGTCCTTCTGAATTGACCATCTCACAGGTTCCACTTGGAACACGCATTGTTGGTCCCGAAACGACCTACAGTGGAATCGACCCAACAATCACGCAGGTCATCGCTGTTGCGGACGTAGGGGCCACGGACCGCGTCGACATTAGCATCGGCCAGACCGGCACCGGAACCACGGCCGGCGATCGCCTCTTCTCCTGGGATTTCCGTGTGGGCCAGATCGTCTTTGACGATCCTACTACAACGACCCTCACCGCGCAAATCGGCACCGCACTGGCAGCCGGGACGATAGTCGACAACGGTGACGGCAGCTATGACATCCCGCTTACGATGCTGCTAGAAGGGTTCGCCCAGGTTCCGCTGTACGATCTTCAGATCGTGAACAACCTGGCATCCTCATTCGGGACATATGTATCATCCGGTCCGTTGTCGGCAGGCCAGTACACGGTCGGTGACCCGGTCATTGGTACTCTGACGGGAGGCGCTGAGATTGGCGCTGCGAATACGGACTTCAATGGATCCACGGACCAGAATCTGATCACTCACGTAGCAGGCGACAAGCTTCCGGTAGGTGCTACGGCGGAAATCAGCTTCACCGTCACCTGGTATCCACCGCTCGGCGTTACAAGCACGACGCATCAGGGCACGGGCCGGGGTGATATTTCTGAGGATGGTACGTCTGACGGCAGCACGACCGACACCTCACACTCCGGCAGTGATCCGGATCCCGAGAGCGACGGCCCCGCGGATAACGCCACTGCTACAGGCATCGATGTGTCGGGCCTTCCCGTCGAGATGTCCTCACTGGAAGTGATACGTGACGGCCGTGATGTTTCGATTCGCTGGGCCACATATTCCGAGACGGGCAATGCCGGATTCGATGTTGAGCATCGCAGGCCGGCAGATGACGACTTTGTGTCCACCGGATTCGTAGCTGGCGCGGGTTACTCGACGGATGTCAATCGTTACGAGTATCGTGTCAATACGCTTGTAGCCGGTACGCACTCATTCCGTTTGCGGCAGGTCGACTACGACGGCACGTTTGCATACAGCGAAATGATTGAAGTGGACATCGAGATCGCCGAGCGTTTTGAGCTGGGCCGCGCGTATCCGAATCCGTTCAATCCGACGACGTCTATCCGGTTTGCGCTCAAGGAAGCCGGTACGGTTGAAATGGCTGTTTACGATGTGACCGGGAAGCTGGTGCGAACGCTCGCTGAAGGCTTCCAGTCGGCCGGAACGTACGACGTGCGGTTCGAGGCCGGCGATCTGCCGAGCGGACTCTACGTGTATCGGCTTGTTACGGAGGCCGGTACAGCTTCGGCACCGGTGGTGCTGCTGAAATAGCACGGCACAGCGCCGACGGCGACGCGGCGCAATTCTACGCGGATGAAGAGCCGGTGGCCGATGGGTCGCCGGCTCTTTGTTCTGGTGCTGGATTGCCGCGGTCGCTCGCAACGACGTCAACCCACGCCTTCGTCATTGCGATGAGGCGCCCTGCGCCGAAGAAGCAATCCGAAACGCCTAAGATTGCCGCGCTCGCTGACGCTCGCTCGCAACGACGTCACGAGGAGGCCGCAGGCCCAGCTACACCGTCGTCACGAGGAGGCCGAAGGCCGACGTGGTGATCCGAGACGATGAGGCGCGACGGCACCGCTTCAGATTGCCGCACTCGCTGTCGCTCGCTCGCAACGACGTCACGAGGAGGCCGCAGGCCCAGGTACAACGTCGTCACGAGGAGGCCGAAGGCCGACGTGGTGATCCGAGACGATGAGGCACGACGGCACCGGTTCAGATTGCCGCACTCGCTGACGCTCGCTCGCAACGACGGGCGCGTCGTCGTCGCGGCCCCAACTCGTAAGGGATTCCCCGCACACCATTACGCCAGTCCCCTGCGAATCGGTATGTTCGTGGGTCCGATACTCCGTTCGACTTGTTTGACCAGCAGCGGGAAGCGCGCCGCCGCGACCCCCATAACATAGATGCCCACCACTATTATGCGGACCCGCGATATGTCGCACATTACGACAGCCGGGGTCTTCACTGTCATTCTTTCCGTCTCGGCTCTCGTCGTTCCATCAGTTTGGTCCCAGTCCGTCGGAATATCCGGTTACGTCAAGGCCGAGAACATATACGATACGCGTCAGGTGGCGCAGGTACGGGAGGGTCAGTTTCATCTGTATCCGCTGCCCGACACCGAGGCGTCGCGAACCGACAATCTGATCTACGCTTCGTTCCAGTCGCGCATCCGCGTTACGGGCTCCGGCACTGAGGCACTCGGTGCCGATCTGACCGGTGTGGTCGAGGCCGATTTCTTCGGCACTGCCAACGACTACCTCGGACTGTTCCGCCTGCGACATGCGTACGTCCAGCTCGACTGGGGCGGCGAAAAGCTGCTGTTCGGGCAGTACTGGTCGCCGCTCTTTACGGCTGCGGTATTTCCACAAACGGTGGCCTTCAACACGGGTGCACCGTTTCAACCGTTCGCACGATTCGGTCAGATTCGCTTTACGATTGAGCGCAGCGGCGTGCGACTCATCACGGCGCTCTCACAACAGCGTGACGCTTTCAGTGATATCGGAGGCAACAAGTTGCAGCAGCAGGCAGCCATTCCTGCCGGGCACGCCCATGTGCAGATTTTCGGGGCGGGCCGACTCGTCGGCGGCGGCGTGTACGCAAAGTCCATCCGCCCGACGTTGACTTCTGAACGGTTTACGGCGGCTGCTGTCCAGGGATACGCAATTGTCGAGAGCGCGCCGTTCACGGTGCGAGCGAAGGCGACGTATGGCGCGGATCTTACCGATCACCTGATGACCGGTGGTTTCGTGACTGTGGACGACGGATCCTACGAATCGCTGCGCGTGGGGTCTGCCTGGCTAGACGTTCTCATGGAGCACAGGTGGGCCGGTCGCACTGGGCGTGTTCGGTGGCGTCCTCACGAATATGGGTGCGGGTCCGAGTGTTACCGTTCTGTTGCAAGACACGGACGGCGACGGGATCGGTGATGTGGAAACGAAGGCGACAAGAGCCGACAATCTGGATCGGCTGTGGCGTGTCGCGCCGCGCGCAACCTACTCGACCGGTCGGCTGCGCTTTGCGCTGGAGGGCGAAGTGACGTCGGCTCTTTTCGCGAGCGATCGAGACAACAACTACGCTCCGGTGGCGCTGGATTCGGATGAGGCTGTCACCAATATTCGCGCGCACCTTGCGGTGTACTATTTCTTCTAGGGGCTCACGGCCGACTAAGATTGCCGCGCTCGCAACGACGTTCCTTCTGGGGAGCCGTCAAAGATTGCCTCGCTCGCTAACGCTCGCTCGCAACGACGTTCCGTCGGCGTGTCGTCCCAGATTGCCGCGCTCGCTGGCGCTCGCTCGCAATGACGTTCCTTATGGGGAGTCGCCTCAGATTGCCGCGCTCGCTATCGCTCGCTCGCAACGACGTTCTTCACAACGTCGGGGCAACCCCCACGACCTGCAACGTTTGCCTCTGCCGTCAACATACTCTAACCTTTAGAAATCACATCCGGAAACCCAGGTCCTGAGATCATGACAAATCGAATCACTGCCCTGCTGGTCGGACTCCTGATCATCCTGCCTTCCGCCGCCTTCGCCCAGGAAGTTGGAAAGTCCCAATCAACAGATACCCTCTTCTCCGGTCTCGAACTGCGCGGCATCGGACCCGCCTTGATGGCCGGTCGCATCGCCGACATCGCGATCAATCCGCAAGACGAGCGACAGTGGTACGTCGCCGTGGGTTCGGGCGGTGTGTGGAAGACCGACACGAACGGCCTGACCTGGGATCCGATCTTTGACGATCAGGCTTCGTATTCGATTGGAAGCGTCACAATCGATCCGTCGAATCCTTCGACGATCTGGGTGGGCACGGGCGAGAATGTGGGCGGTCGACATGTGGGTTATGGCGACGGCGTCTACCGCAGTCGCGACGCCGGCAAGACCTGGGAGAACCTCGGACTGAAGGACTCCGAGCACATTTCGAAGATCATTGTACACCCGGACAACTCCGACGTCGTGTGGGTTGCGGCCCAGGGTCCGCTATGGTCGAAGGGCGGCGACCGCGGCCTGTACATGACGACCGACGGAGGCAAGAACTGGTTCAAGACACTTGGCGATGACGAATGGACGGGCGTTACCGACATCCTCATCGACCCGAGACATCCGAATCGACTCTACGCGGCAACGTGGCAACGTCATCGCAATGTCGCTGCATATATGGGCGGAGGCCCCGGGACTGCCATCTACCGATCCGAGGACGGCGGTGCAACCTGGGAGAAACTCTCCAGCGGACTACCAGACTCCAACATGGGGAAGATCGGTCTGGCCATCTCGCCACAACAACCCGACATCATCTACGCCGCCATCGAGCTTGAACGACGGACGGGCGGCGTGTACCGCTCTACCGATCGCGGAGCGTCGTGGACGAAGATGTCCGACGCCGTGGCCGGTGGGACGGGTCCACATTACTACCAGGAACTGTATGCCTCGCCGCATGCGTTTGACCGAATCTATCTGGCCGATGTTCGCCTGCAGATTTCGGAAGATGGCGGCAAGACCTTTCGACGAAACAGCGAGACACGCAAGCACGTCGACAATCATGCCGTCGCGTTTCGTGCCGACGATCCGAACTATCTGCTTGTCGGATGTGACGGTGGTTTGTACGAGAGTTTTGATCTCGGCGAGACGTGGCGATTCATCCCGAACCTTCCGGTGACGCAGTTCTACAAGGTGGCCATCGACGACGCGATGCCGTTCTACAATGTGTACGGCGGAACGCAGGACAACAACACGCAGGGCGGCCCGTCGCGCACCGCCTACCGCGTGGGAATCGACAACGCCGACTGGTGGATCACGCTCGGCGGCGACGGACATCAGCCGGCGACGGAGCCAGGAAACCCCGACATCGTCTACTCGGAGTCGCAGCAGGGACATCTGTACCGGGTCGACGTAACGACCGGCGAGACCGTGCGCATTCAGCCGCAGCCTGAGGCAGGCGAGCCGTTCGAACGCTTCAACTGGGATTCGCCGATTCTTGTGAGCCCGCATTCGCCGAGCCGACTCTACTTCGCTTCGCAACGTGTGTGGCGGTCCGACAATCGCGGCGACTCGTGGACGGCCATCTCGGATGACCTGTCGAGAAATCAGGTGCGCCTGTCTCTTCCGATCATGGGGAGCACGCAGGGGTGGGACGAGCCGTGGGATGTGTACGCGATGTCGACGTACAACACCATCACGTCGATCGCCGAGTCACCGCGCCAGGCCGGTCTGATCTATGTCGGGACGGACGACGGACAGTTTGCCGTGACAGAGGACGGCGGTGCGAACTGGCGCAAGATGGAGGTGGGCCGCATGCCCGGTGTGCCCGCCACGGCGTTCGTGAACGACGTCAAGGCGGATCTGCACAACACCGATGTGGTGTACGTCGCGCTCGACAATCACAAGTTCGGGGACTTCAAGCCGTATCTGTTGAAGAGCACTGATCGCGGTCGAAGCTGGACTTCCATCCGCGGCGATCTGCCCGACCGGACGCTCGTGTGGCGGTTGGTTCAGGATCATGTCAAGCCGGGTTTGCTGTTTGCCGGGACGGAGTTCGGCGTGTTTACGACGCTCGACGGAGGAAGGAAATGGCACAAGCTCACGGGTGGTGTGCCGACGATCTCATTCCGCGATCTGGCGATCCACCGGCGCGAGGACGATCTGGTCGGAGCGACGTTCGGGCGTGGATTCTACATACTGGACGACTACTCGGCACTGCGGCATGTATCGGACGATCAGCTTGCGCAGGAGGCGACGCTTTTCCCCGTGCGGCGCGCGTGGTGGTATATCCCGCGCGGCGGGAAGTCGATTCAGGGTGCCGATCATTATATCGCTCCCAACCCGCCGTTCGGTGCGGTCTTTACGTATTACATCAAGGAGTCGCTGAAGACGCTGAAGCAGGAGCGGCAGGCCGCGGAGGAGGATCTCAAAGAGGCAAAAAGACCGGTCGCGTTTCCGGGATGGGATGCCGTGGAGGCGGAGCGGCGTCAGGACGAGCCGGGATTCTGGTTGACGGTGCGTGCGGCCTCCGGTGACGTGGTGCGGCGGATCCGTGCGGAGAACAAGAAGGGATTCAACCGGACGGCGTGGGATCTCAAGGTACCGCCGACCGATGCGATCCGGGAGACTGGAGATCCGCAAGGTGGCAATTATGCGGCGATGGTGGCTCCGGGAGAATACTCGGTCTCGTTATCGAAGGAAATCGACGGAGTTGTGACGGCGCTGGCGGGTCCGGTGACGTTCCAGGTGGAGCGGATGTACGAGGGTGCGTTGCCGTCGGCGGATCCGCAGGTGACGGCGGCGTACTGGCGGGAGGTTGAGGATTTCAATCGTTCGACATCGGCGGCCCGGGTCGTGTTGCGGAAGGCCGTGGATCGGGTGGAGCTGCTGAAGAAGGCGCTCATCCGGACGCAGGCTGTGCCCGGCGACCTCGAGGCCGCGTTGCATAAACTTGAGGAGTCGTTGCTGGCTGTCGATCAGCAGCTGTCCGGCAACGGGGCGAAGGCGGAGTTTGGGGAGAAGCAGGACGAGCCGACGCTTGCCGACCGGCAGTCGTTTGCGTGGTCGGGCTCGCGTTCGACGTATGGGCCGACGCCCGCGCAGCGGAGAAGCTTCGAGATAGCGGTGGAGCAGTTCGGTCGGATGCGGCCCGAGTTGCAGCGACTTGTGGAGACGGAGATGCCGCGGATCGAGCGGGCGATGCAGGCGGCGGGGGCGCCGTGGATCGAGGGGCAGCCGTTGCCGGAGTAGGGGGTTTGGGGGTCGTCGTCGCGAATGAATTGAGGGATCTGTGGATGGGGGTTGGCTCGGCTGCTAGCCGTCAACCATAGGCCCCTCGACGGGCTCGGGGTGACGATGTCCTGCGGCCTGCTCGTGACGACGGTGCGATGATCTGTCGGCGTTGCGAGCGAGCGTCAGCGAGCGTGGCAATCTGGAGCGGTGCCGTCGTGCCTCATCGTCTCGGATCACCACGTCGGCCTGCGGCCTCCTCGTGATGACGTTTGGGCCTGCGGCCTCCTCGTGACGTCGTTGCGAGCGAGCGCCAGCGAGCGCGGCAATCTGGAGCGGTCCGTCGGCCTAGCGTCTCATCACGACGTCGGCCTGCGGCCTCCTCGTGATGACGTTGTGCCTGAGTCTGGGGTCTCTTCGTGACGTCGTTGCGAGCGAGCGTCAGCGAGCGCGGCAATCTTGGGCGTTTCGGATTGCTTCTTCGGCGTAGGGCGCCTTCCTCGCCTTCCCAGCCGCCTTCGCGGTGGCGAAGGCGCAAGTCGACATCGGCATCGTCTTGACGACTGTGTCTGAGGTGCGGTTTCGTGACGACGGCGTCCTGCCTTCTCGCAATGACGCCGTGCTAGCCCCGGCTCCGCGCCGACGCAGCATCAGAGCCTCGAGCCGGCCGCGCGCATCTTCGACCATCGGCTGCAGCGCCGGATCCGCATCTTCCCACGCACGAATGAACCGGCCGTACAGCTCTATCGCCCGCTCGATCTCACCGAGCTGCTCGTGGTTCTGCGCCCGCGTGTACATCGCAGGGAATAGCAGATCCTTGGCGTCGCTCCAGTGGAGAAAACCGTCTTCGACAGCGGACAGCCATCGTAACGACTCCTCGTATCGCCCTGCCTCGTGCAGCATCTGGCCGTGCAGGAATCGGTTGATGCCGAGGTTGAAGTACGGCCAGGCGGTCAGCCGGACGGCGATCGGGATGGTCGAACTCCGAAACGCCGCGTCGGCATCGTCAATACGACCTTCCTTCCAGAGTAGCAGGGCGTCGAGTAGATTCGCAAAACTGTGAGCCAGGTTATTATCCAGCTTACCCTCGCTCATGGCGGCAAGCTGCCGCTGCCGGTTTCGCAGCGCATCCATATCATCCCGTCGCCAGTCGACCAGGGCCAATCGAAAGGCTGCAATCGCAGGCAGGTTGTCGGCGAAGATCAGAACGTCCGGACTAGACCCCGCTCCGACTGTGTCGGTCGGTTCCTCGAACCTGCTCGCCACTAATTCGAGGTCGGACGGCTCGAACGGATAGAACGTCAGCATGCCGGCAAGCACGGTCGAGCTGACTGAATCGCGCGCGCGAAGGGCATCGAGGCTAGGTCCAAACTGTCCGGACATCTGGCGCACGACGACTTTCTGCGTGTTTAACTGATCCGGAGCGGTGATCATTTCGCGTTCGTATTGTCCAGTTCGATGCGACGCTGCAGGTTGCTGCTCATCCTGGAGTAAAGTCATGACCTGCCGCGCCGTTTTCGGTCTACCGGCGAGGCTTGCAAGTAACGCCCCTTGCCTTGCAATCCGGATCTCGTCCAATCCACCAAGCATATCGCTAGCCTGCTCATCACTGAGCGTGCCGTCAGATGAGGCCGCCGCCAGTTTCGCCGTCTGGCCCCAGAAGGCAAAGACGTTGCTCTGTGTTGTAGTTCCGAGTGACTCCGCCTCTGCAAACCGGTCGGTACGAATCAGAAGTTCGATCAGATGGAACTTCGCTTCGGCCAGAGTAGGATCTATCCGAAGGACATCGCGGAAATAAGGTTCGGCATCGTTGGCGGGTTTGCCGAAGTACGCGTTGTAATGCCACTGATAATCTCCGAGCAGGAGCAGTGTTTGAATATCATCGGGATGCTTCTGGTGGAGTCGCTCAGCCCCGGCCAGTGCACGTTCAAAGTCGCCGTTCCTGAGCATCTGTTCGATTGTCAGTCGTTCGCGAACCAGTTCCGGCAGGCGACTGCTCAGCTGTTCCGCCCTGCGAATAGACTCGTCATGCATCGGATCCGTCCAGTTTGTCCATCCGTAGGCATCCGAAAGGCGAAGCCACGCGAGAGCAAAAGTCGAGTCCTTGTCGATCGCACTCCGGAACAACGGTTTTGCATCGTTGAACAGGCCTGCGTGCATGAGCTCTTCGCCCTGGAGGTAGTCGCGCAGGGCGTCAAATGATGTGGTACTCTGGACGGCCATGCTCGTCATCGCCTGAGCGGGACCTTCAAACTTGCCGGCGAGAAGTTCCTGCGCGACACGGTCGACAGCCGTCAGCAGGAGGGAGTCCGCCGCTATGGTGACCTCGGAGTAGCCGACGGACGTCCCGTCGCGATCGTACATGTTGGCGCTCACCTGGATGGGTCCTCCGATTCGCAAGACGCTCCCGATGACGAAGCTCTCCGCGTTGAACCGTCGGGCCACCTCGACGCCGACGGTCGGGGCTATCTCGCCCTCCGTCTTCAGTTCGGCCTGGACGAGCAGAGCGTTCGGGTCGATGCTCCGGATCTGCCCCATCCCGTCGAAGCGTGCGCTGAGCAGCCGGACCATGCCGTTCCGCAGATAGTCCAGACTTGCGTCACCACCCACGGAGAAAGGAAACACGGCGATAGCCGGATCCGGCGTGATGGACTCGGTGATCTGCGTGTCGGTGCTGCGTGGCCAGAGGAGAAAGGCGGCGATCGCGATGACCGCGGCTGTTGCGACACCGATCACCGGCATGAGCCACGCGGGACGCGTAGATGTCGTCGCGGCCGGCCGGCTGATGACGGTTTGCGATCCCGAGCCTGATGCCAGACCGGAGTCGGCGATGGCGTTTACAATTTCGGCCGCGCTCTGGGGTCGGTCGCGAGGGATCTTTTGAAAGGCAGCGGGCGACGAGATCCGTGATTTCGTGCGGGAGGTCCGGGATGAGCGTTGCCAGGTCCTCGGGGGTTTCATTCAGGATGGCGTACATCGCGGCCTGTTCGTAGTCGCCCGTGAACGGCTTCTTGCCCGCGAGCATCTCGTAGAGGACGACGCCGAGTGACCAGTAGTCGGACGCCGGCGTGACGTCCTCTCCCTTCACCTGCTCGGGGCTCATGTAGCCGGCGGTGCCGAGCGTGCTGCCGGCGTGCGTGAGTTCGGCGCCGCCGAGGAGTTTTGCGAGACCGAAGTCGAGGAGTTTGACTTCGCTGCGATCGGTGATCATGATGTTCGCCGGCTTCACGTCGCGGTGGACGATGCCCTCCTCGTGGGCGCGGCCGAGGGCCGACGCGAGCTGCCGTGCGATGTCAGCGGCGCGTTCGGGTGTGAAGTCGTCCGATTCGAGCCGGTACTTGAGCGTCTGGCCGCCGTAGTAGGCCATCGCGATGTAGACTTCGGGATCCTTGCCCGGCTCCGAGGTCTCGCCGATCTCGTAGATGGTGCAGATGTTCGCGTGGTCGAGGGCGGACGCGGCCTGGGCCTCCTGGATGAAGCGGTTCTTGGCGTCGGTGTCTGTGCTCAGGTGGGAGGGCAGGAATTTGAGGGCGACGGGCCGCTTGAGTTTCGTGTCGACGGCCTTGTAGACGATCCCCATGCCGCCGCGGCCGAGTTGCTCGGTGATTTCGTAGTGCGAGACGGTCTTGCCGATCATGGTGGATGGTCGGGGAGAATGCTCCCGTTGGATGGTTGCGACGTTGGTGCCCGCGCCGTGAACCGGGCGGTGCGTCGAGCGTGCAGCGGCCGGTCATTGCGGAATTCGAAAGATAACGAGTGAGGGGTCACAATGTGCCGGGGACGTCGAGGCGTTCCGTAGGGCGTAGCGAAGGCGGGTTGATGGGCGAGCGCGGCAATCTGGAGCGTTTCGGTCGCGCCTCATCGTCATCGGATCACCACGTCGGCCTGCGGCCTCCTCGTGACGACGTTGCGAGCGAGCGTCAGCGAGCGCGGCAATCTGGAGCGGTGCCGTCGTGCCTCATCGTCTCGGATCACCACGTCGGCCTTCGACCTCCTCGTGATGACGTTGTGCCTCGCGGCCTTCGACCTTCGCGTAGTGCGCCGTGCTAGCCCGGCTCACGCGAGTCAGGTGCACTTACCGTCTCGGGTTGCTTCTTCGTCGCCTGCGGCTCCTCATCGCAATGACGAGGCGTGATGTTGAATCGTCCTTGCGAGGCCGCCTTCGGCGGCCGTGGCACACGAGTCCCCGGAGGGGCCACTGATGACCAGCGGGAATAGTCCTGGACGCCATAACAGCCTCGCCGTCCCAGATCGCTTCGCTGCGCTCGCGATGACGAGAGATGGGTGGGCGGACGTCCCGGATCGCTTCGCTGCGCGTGCGATGACCAGGGGCGGGAAGAAAAGCCTCCTTCCCTAGCCCGTCACGGTCGGTCTTGCAGATAACCGTTCACGATCTCCGCCAGTTCAGGTGCAAGTAGGATCTCGTGATGATCCGCCTCAAGGCGGTGTATATCAACTGGCTGCGAAACAAGGGACTGCCATGTTTCGAGCTCGGCATCAAGGTTCGGTCGTTCCGTTTGCCACAGCCTACTCAGGACAATCACCAGTTTACCATCAAGAGGCCGTGGTACATAGGAGAGGTACGCACAGCGTACCGCCTTTGCCACATTACGCTGGCCAGCATCCATTGATCGATACCCCCATTCCCTGGCGACGAAGCCCACTCCCCGGCGCCACTGTCTCATGAGGTAGCCTCCAAGCTTCGGGATCAGAGCACCTCGACCAGCAAGAGTCGTAGTATCGTTTGCCGTAGCGCCATCGCCATCACTAATCGAGTCGTCGGGGCGCGGCCATGCCGGGTCCACTAACACGAGGAACACGTCCGATTCCTGAGTTTCCTTCAAGCGACGGGCTATCTCGAACGCGATGTGACTGCCACCGCATACCGAGATCACGTTTATGGGGTCCCGACTCGTAGACGTGCGCAAGCTCACCTAGATAGGCCGTCTCCATTTCTTCCACGGTTTGATGCGGCGGCGATCCGTCAAGTCCTTTAGCTTCGAATCCGTAGCACGGCCTGTTATCGTCGAGAGAAACCGCCAGGTCCCGGAAGTAGATGATCTCGCCGCCCTGCCCATGGATACATATCAGCGGCCCCAATCCAGAGGCATCGCAAATCGTTCGCATGAACTCGAAATCCGTCACGGCGGCGCCATCGGTGATATGCTGCGCAAGAAGCCGAAGCGTCGGTGCCCTAAACAACGTGCCCAGTGGTAACCTCTTGCCGAACCTGGCTTCAATGGCGTTGAAAAGGCTGGCTGCGGCAATCGAGGTGCCTCCTACTTCGAAGAAATCATCGTCGCGGCCCACCTCGACTCCGAGTACCGTCTTCAACAGGCTCGCGAGCTTTGTTTCGATCGCACCCTGCGGCACACCGCCATGCCGCTCTCGATCGATCGGGCTCTCACTCGACTCCGCGCGGAGCGCGACGAGAGTATCTGCAATCTTTACCTGTCCCCGCAGTTGACCAACACTTACATCCGTCGCATTTGCAAGTACCGATAGCGACGATCCCAGTGCGAGAGCCACCCTCTCCGCCAGATGCGCATCCTTAGGGCGGCTGAATAGCTCGATTTCGATTTGCTCACCGGGCCGTATGAGTACAGTTAGCGGGTATGTCGAGGCGACGCTACCACGAACGTCGACAACAGCAAGCCCCCCTGGCTCGCCGCTCGACAATGTTTTCGGGTAGTCTTCAACAACAAGAACCGTGTCGAACAACTTGCCGTATGGCACTGGACAGGCCTCCTGCAATCTTGTCGGAGCGATGTACTGATGAGCAGACACGCGACCTGCACACTGGTGCACGCTATTGAGCCATTCCCCGACCCCTTCGTCTTCATCCAGACGAATCCGCATCGGAACGGTAGTTGAAAAAGAGGCCCACGACATTTTCGACACCCGCAAGTTCTGACGGCCGGCCTGATAGGGTCGTGCCGAAGACTACATCCCTGCTGCCCGTCACCTTTGACAGTGGTCAATGCCCAGGCGGCGTGTGCCAGCGATGCCACAGAAACACGAAACGCTCTCGCGGAATCTCGAATACGAGCGCTTCGAGCGACGTCAATCTTGAGGATGGCCACCCTTCCCACGGGATCCGGATTGATATCAACGACTCTTCCGTGTTGCACGACGAAACGTAGAAGCAGGTGTTACACTTTCAAGTTCACGCCTCCAGAAGTCAAAGTCGGTGGAATCGCTGCGCCCCGCGAGCCATTCTACGAACTGACGATATGTGGCCTTCGGAATCTCAAGAGAGGCGGGATCCTGACCGTTACTCAGGGCCAGTACTTCGCCGATCACCTGAGCACTGGACCAGCCATCCGCCACGAGGTGGTGTACGAACCACTCGATCCTGTACTGCTCTTCTGCCAGACGCTGAACCCGAACTTGAGAGAGCGGAGCCTGCATGATATCCATGCGATCAACTCCACCGCTTTTTCGGCCAGTCTGGAACGCCCATCCGTTCGCGCCTCCGTCCTCCAGATCGGTGAGGTCCGTGAACGATCGGACTCGCAGCGCGATGGACCACTTGTACAGGCTGCGTCATATCCTTCCAGTGGAAGGATGTCCTGAGGACACCGTGCCGCTTCATCACGTTCGCCCACGCAGCGACAAATCGCTCAGGCTCCAACACTCCGTTTACGGTCAGTTCCACACGCTGAATTCCCACGTCGTGGCTGCCGTCACGCCTCAACCACTGAGCAATAAGAGCTCTTGTGCTGGCGAGAGAGGATATATTGCTTCAAGATCCTGCCTCATGTGCGACCTCTCATCCACCAAGACTCCGCATAAGACCCTCGAAGTCGTCCTGGCTCAGCCGTACCGCATCGGCCGAACCAGATCGATTCAGCCTGTCGGTGCCGGCCGACCCAAACTCGATAAGAAGCCCGCGGACTCGATTGATAAGCTTCGTGACTGTGGATGGCTGATGGATGTTCGGGTTGTAGCGACACTCCACCTGGAGCCTTCTTGAGTACAACTCTGCCACCGAATTCCATAATCGCCGGTCTGTTGGCTTCCGGGGCACGGTCTCTATTGTTTGACGTTTCGACTTGACCTGCTCCCTCAACGACTTGCGGACGGTCGTGCGAGCCAAGATAATTGAAGATAATCTCAGGCTGCGAGGTTGCCGCAAGCTGTTTTCGAACGATGGGATCCGAAGACAGGTATCGGAGAACGCCGTAGCCAAGGCCCTCGGTCCCGGCACCTGCCGCATCTGGTCCCGAACCGACCATATGTTATCCACGAGCGGCCGATTCGGCTCGGCCGAAAACAACAGTGGATAGGTTGCGGTCAGCCATCCGACGGTCCGACTGAGATCAATTGACGGGTCCAGGTGTTGTCGGCGGCCGTGGACCTCGATTCCGATGAGGACCTTTGACGACTTCATCCACTCCGCCAGGGCAACCGTGATGGCTGCCAGCAGAAGTTCGTGGATGCGGACGTCAGCGCCGGCTGCGAGATTCAGGAGCATGTCCACGTCAAAGTCCACAACTTGACGGAAGGTCGCGGCATTGGCTTCAATGTTGTCAACTGCCTCATCAGAATCACGAGGTACTTTCGTGACCTCGCGACCCTGGTCTTCCCAGAACGGCAGCTCGGCAATAAGCGCGTCCGAATCCGCCATACCCTGAAGAACCGTGGCCCACGTCCCCATCGGGGTCGTTCGCGGTGGCAGATGTAGATCTCGCGACTGATAACGCAGCGGCAGAGGTGGTCGAGGTCCAGTTGAAGAATTCGCCACGACACGACATCAACAACGGCGTGATGAGCCGCAATAAGCAGTAGATCCCGTCGTGATCCCGCTGTCTTGAACATCACAAAACGTGTGGTCCTCCCGGCCCGCGGATCAATCTGCCGCTGAGCATCTTCCGAGTACTTGCCGAGACTGTCAGCTATGTCGGTCACATTTGCGTTCGAGAGATCGATTACATCAACCGAGCCCAACTCGGCATCGACGGTCTCCATCCGCCAGCGATCCTCACCTTCGAATATGCGCCCGCGCAGCGCGTCGTGATGTCGCAGAAGAAAGGAGGCAATTGCACGCACTCCGGCCTCATCGACGCCCTCCGGTAGTTCAAACAGCCTGGACATATTCCAGTGACGAGGAAGACCTCCCTGGTTCTCGACCAGCCAGTGGTGAATCGGAAGCAGCGGCGTCGGACCGGACGGTGCCTGCGACGGCGAGAACTGCCTGACATCCGTTAGGGATCTGGCAACGAGAGACCGAACGGTTGGGGTCTCAAAGACATCATGAGGACTGACTGTTAGACCGTGTCTTCTGGCTAGCGAAGTAACCTCTATACTCAGTATCGAGTCTCCGCCGACCGCAAAGAAGTTGTCGGTCACCTGGATGTCTTCGTTGCCGAGGACCTGTCTCCATATTTCCAGCAGAGTCTCCTTCGCGCGACTGCGTCGCCTGAGCCGTGCTTTCGTCGACCGGCGCAGTTGGTACCGGCTCCGAGCGCAGTCTCAACCGATCGATCTTGCCTGTGGCAGTTCTCGGGTGTCGATCAAGCTGCACGTACTCGGCGGGTACCATGTGCACGGGAAGTCGCTTCGACAGGAAGGACTTCAGGTCGCCTGTACGGACAGGGCTCTTTCCATCTGTGACGCTGGTCGTGTAGAATGCGACTAGACGCAGGGCAGAATGGATGTCATCTTCTCGCGGAATCGCCACGACCGCTGCCTCCTCTACCGATTCAAACTGGTGGAGAACAGCCTCGATCTCCTCCGGCGAGCCAGACGGTACCCGCGGATCTTCAATTGGTCATCGATGCGACCGAGAAACTCCGGATCTCCCGTCCGGACGCACGCGGCCTCGGTCACCGGTCCGGTACAGGCGTTGGCTCGATGCGCCGACGATTCCGGAGACGAAGTGGCGCGCGGTGAGCTCGGGCTGATGCAGGTAGCCGCGCGTTACTCCCGGGCCACCGATAAAGATTTCGCCAGGGAACCCCTCGTGGCAGCGGACCAGGTCGTCGCCGCACACGTAGACAGAAACGCCAGGTATGGGCCGACCGATCGTCACGTCTGCATAGGGACCATCAAGACGATCGACGGTGGCCCACACTGTCGCTTCGGTTGGACCGTACTCATTATGAAGTGCCACATGTGGCAGCACCTCGAAATGGAGTCTTATCACACTCAGAGGGCACTGTCTTCCCGCGACGATCACCGTCCGCAGGCAGGACAGAAGTTGTGGGTCAGCGTATTCGAGGACCAGCCGGTACAGGGATGGCAGGCAAAGCGTATGCGTGATCGCATAGTCGTGAATGAGTCTTGCGAGGGCATCGAGGTCCTGCTCGATTCGTACACGGGGGATTACGAGCTTTCCACCAGCGGAGAGTGTTCCGAAGATCCCGGCGACGGAGCTGTCGAACACGTACGAAGACAGCAGGAGAAACGACTCCGGCGAATCCTGATAATAGTCGGCCCTTGCAGCCGTGGAAGCCGACAGGTTTTCGTGCGTGACTTCCACACCCTTCGGCTGGCCGGTGGAGCCCGACGTGTACAGGATGTACGCTCTGTCGGACGGCGATACATCCGGGTCTGCGTACGATGTCACATCATCTTTGACCTCTTCCACGCCGATTCTCGTTACGGCGGAAGTGCCTCGAAACCTGGGCCGGGCCCGGTGTTCTCCATAAGGAGGCGAGCGCCACAATCTTTGACGAGATGCTCAATACGGTCGCTCGGTACGTCGGGATCGATGGGAACGTAAGCACCGCCCGCACGCAAGACGCCGAGGATGGCAGCGATCATGTCGACAGTGCGGTTCAGAACGAGACACACGGGTTCGCCCGGTTCGAGTCCACAAGATGCCAGACGGGCAGCAATGGAGGCAGACTTCCGTGAAAGGGCCCCGATACGATAGCTTTCGGCCGTCGCAGACAACGGCCGTCGCATCAGGGTGGTCTGAGGCAATGTCGAGTATCTGTCGATGAAGGGGAGGGACCGTCACTGCTGGTGGGACCGTGCAGAATCGACAGATCGCTTTCGGGAAGCTGGACGTCTCCGACAAGCCTGGAATTGTCGGAGGTCATTTGATCCAGCACCGTGCTGAATTGCCCGAGCAATACCGGATCACTTCGCCCTCGAATCGTGACGGATCATACACGACCAGGATCTGCATTCGGTCGCCGGGCAGAATGAGAAGCGCCAGCGGAAAATTGCTCTGCTCCTGATGCTGCACGTCCTCGATTTCGAGGGCATCTGATCCGGTATCGCGCTGTGCCGGGTAGTTCTCGAACACAAGCAGGCTCTCAAACAGAGGCTGGTCGCTCGATACACCACTGAGGCGCTTTGCTTCGAAGAGAGGAGTCTGTCCGTGAGTCTGGATATCCAGAAGTCATCCCTGCAGCGTCTGGATCCAATCGTTGATGGC
>CAVYIO010000012.1:0-88557 GCA_963768565.1 Rhodothermales bacterium | reverse complement strand
CGGACCTTGCGCTGCTACCAAAGAGGCTGGTGAGCCCTTATGCGCGTTTTGTTCGCTGAGGCGGTTGGATCTCCACCGTGACACATGACACAACCTTCTGAATCACCATGACTTGCTACTGAAGAGGGTCAGCACGACGCGGGTGGCGAAATAGTCCGTAGCGGTCGACGACGCGGCGGAGCTGCCGTGCTTTCCAGGCCACGGATCTTTCGTGAGAGAAGTGTCAATTGGGACGGCTGCCGGGACCCGGATGGATTCTGCGGGCGTACGGAGTGCGGTCCGCGGCCTTGACCACCCCGGCGAACTGTGGAGACGACCGCGCTACCGCTTTCCATTTAGATAAACACAATTCCGCATTTTCGGTATGGCAACCAGCACTTCGACGTCACCGGGTCGAGTGACCCTTCTGCGGCCCTTCCAGGAGTTCTTCAGACTGGAGGTTGCGGGCGGCATCTTACTGATCTCTTGTGCAGTGGTGGCGCTCGCGTGGGCAAACTCTCCGTGGTCGGAGTCCTATTTCGAACTCTGGCAGACGACAGTCACCGCAGGTGCGGGCAGCCTTGTGATCTCGAAGCCACTGCTGCTCTGGATCAACGATGGACTGATGGCCATTTTCTTCTTCGTGGTCGGTCTCGAAATAAAGCGAGAGGTACTGGTCGGAGAACTGAGCTCTCCGAAGCAGGCCGCCCTTCCGCTGGTGGCGGCGGTCGGTGGCATGGTCGTTCCGGCACTCGTGTACGTCGCCTTTAATGCGGGGACTCCCACAGCGCAGGGCTGGGGCGTTCCAATGGCTACCGATATCGCATTTGCACTGGGAGTTCTGGCGCTGCTCGGATCGCGTGCTCCGTTAGCGCTCAAGATCTTTCTCACGGCGCTCGCTATTGTCGACGACCTCGGGGCCGTGCTGGTCATTGCGCTGTTCTACACGGCTGAGATTTCCTCGGGGTAGTCTCGTTGTGGCTGCGGGATTCTTGTGGCTCTTGTCGCCATGAATCGTCTGGGAGTTCGTCGGACCGCTATCTACGTGGTGCTGGGGCTTGGACTCTGGGTGGCGTTCTTGAAGTCGGGTGTGCATGCGACGATTGCGGGCGTGTTGTTGGCCTTGACCGTTCCGGCACGTCGGAAGATCGACGCATCGGGATTCCGTGAAAGGGCGCAGGAGTTGATCGGTTTGTTTGCGCAGGACGTGCAGCCGGGACAGAGCGAGCCGACTGCTGATCAGCGTGATGCGGTGCATGCCCTGGAGGAATCTTGCGAGCACATCGAGACGCCGCTCGCGCGCATGGAACATGCCCTGCACGGCTGGGTGGCGTTTGGCATCATGCCGGTGTTTGCGCTGGCCAATGCGGGAGTCGCCTTTGGCAGCGACGTCTGGTCGGCCTTTGGAGCCTCGGTAACCCTGGGCGTACTGTTCGGCCTGCTTGTGGGCAAGCAGGTGGGCGTACTCTTCTTCTCCTGGCTGGCCGTGCGGATGGGATGGGCCGTCATGCCGCCTGGAATCACATGGCGCCACATCTACGGAGTAAGTTGCTTGACCGGCATCGGTTTCACCATGGCCCTTTTCATAGCGAACCTGGCCTTCCTTGACGCCGCCGTATTGGATCAGGCGAAGATCGGCATTTTTGCCGCCTCGCTTCTTGCGGGACTTGCGGGTTGGCTGGTGCTGCGGACGACACCTGTGCCCGGTCATGACGGTACGTCCGGCTGACTGGACAGCGGTGTTGATCCAGGTTACCGATCACCCGCCTGGCTGCATCACCAGGTGCGGGCCGATGCGAAAACTGAACTGCGGGTCATCCAGACCTGCCGATTGAAGCACCGGAGTCAGAAGATCCTGCAGAGCGCTCGCAGTGTTGATTCGTGGTTGATCGCTTGTGCTCAGATGGGACTCGGCCTGCTGCCTCAGAACGTCTTGCGCCAGGACGATTGCTGCGCGCGTGGCCGTCTGCCCGCTGCCGGCGTGGGTGCGTGCCCATCCGACGTCCGTCTGGATTTCCATGGCATCCAGGTCGGGCTCGACCGAGAAAACCCGGAGATCCGGCAGCGTGACCTCGATCACGCCGTCGTCGCGGAAGGTCACATTCGCAGGTGCGAGCGCAGAGACGTCAAACCCGTAAGCGACCGAACCCGGCAGCCGCACCGTTGCGCGCGTCGTACCGAGATTCAGCGGGAGGAGATCAGGAAAGAGTACCCGCGTATCCGCGACTTCGCTTGTGGCCGCAAGTCGCAACATGCCGGTCACGTAGAAGGAGGCGGGAGCCTCAGACTGGATCGTTGTGATGACCGACTGCCGGATGACAGTTTCGTCCCACCGCGGCCGCAACAGCCAGAGAACAATCAATAACGCGCCGACGGCCAGCAGTAGTCCGGCGATCGTGCGCCACAGCAGGCGTGCGGAAAGAAGTCCCATAAGCGTGAGGACGGTCGATTATCTCTGCGAACCGGTTGACGGAAGATAGAGACCGGCGGATTGATCGCGCAGTCAGGCTGTCCTGCTAAAAGAGCTTTCCGATTTGTGCAAATCAAGGGGAACGGCCGGCGCCCCTTCTGACGGACGGGTGTCAATCACAAAGATCCGCTGGGGCAGAAGGTCGGTAACCCCGGCGTTCATCAGCGTCCTTCGCTGGCTGGCGAGTTGTCTTCAGGCGTTGCCGGTCGGCCTATCTGTCGCCGAGCATATCCCCGAGATTGAAGGACTTCTTCTCAAAGCCGGCGGGTACCTTGAAGAGCGCGTCCGGCAGTGAGCCGGCGTCCATACCGAGAAAATCATCGATCTCCAGGTTCTCTCCGTATCGGTCGTAGGTGAGTGTCCGCACGGGAAGTCCGCCATCGGGACATTCAAAGCCGGCAAGATCCTCCTGATCTGTCTCCGCATCGGCGAACGCACCTTCCGTTGCTCGTTTTGCCATGGCTGCGAAGAAGCCACTGTCATCTGCAGCGCACCAGCCGATCACAACCGTCTGATCATCACTATATCTATAAGCCGTTGCGGTGCGGCCATTTACATTTGCCGTGCGCCCTGTCGACTCGGTGGTTCCGGCACCGGTCATCTCCTCGGCGTACTCCTCCATCTGATCCGGATCCACGCCCATCTGCTCCATCATCTCCATTGCCTGCTGCGCCATTTCGTCGGCTGCCTGCTTCGTGAACTCCAGGTACGATTTCTCGGGGACGTTCACCATCCAGCTCGTGCCGGTGTTGGAATTAAGAAGCTGATAGCCCTCTGGTTCACCGCCGGTGTTCATCTGCACTCTCATGACGTCACCCTTAACGAACACCCGGAGATTTTCAACCTCGACGAAGTCCCGGCTCATCAGTTCGTCCGGAGAGAGGTCCATGAGCGCCTCGGCGACTGCATCGACACCTTCGGCATACATCGCCTCTCCAAGTACCTCGTAGATACCGTCGGCGTTAACGCTGACGACGCGTTGCACAAACTGCCCTTCGAAGTCCTGGGCTTGAGCATCAGAGGCTATGAGGAACAACCCGAGCAGGACAAGATGCAGACCGTTCGTTTTCATGCTTGCGATCTCCGATCAATTGATGACGCGTGATGGATCAGAATCGACAAAATATCCGTCTCCGGTCAACCCCGACGCGCTGTGGGGGTCTTCCCTACAGGTTGCCTGAGGTGAACCGCTTAGGTTACGATGCATGACGTCTGGCGAATGAACAGGTGAGCTTTGTAGCGCCAGATCAGTGCCGGCCGGCCTCGTCCATGCTCTCAATTTGAATGTTTGCATGGAGTGTCGAAATCCTGTAGGATGATCATGATGGTCATGCACGGGTTACGTTCAAACTGACGTGGCTACGACGCCGACAACTATGGTCGGAAGACTACCATGAAGGCACGATTCGTATTAGCAGTATGTCTGGCGTTGGCGGTGGGTTCTGCCCGCGCACAGGGCACGAGCGACAGTTCGATCATCGAGTTCCGTGTCGCGCGCAGTGTCGCGCTTAAGACCGAGCCGCGGTTCGACAGCCGCACGATTCGAATCGTCGAAGCCGGATCTATCATGCGTGGCTATCTCCTGGAAGACGGAGAGTGGTGGCACGCGACGCGCGATCTGGTTCGGGGATACGTGCGCGATTCAGCGGTCGATAGCACCGGTCCTTCAGGATCGGCGGTCATCGCGGCGCGGCGAACGATTGCCGAGAAAGAGGGAGTTGCCGCACGCGTGGCTTTGCGCGACAGTCTGCGCACTCTCGTTTCCGAACGACGTGCGAGGGCCGAGTTCCAGCGGGTCGCGACCTCGACCCACGAGCGCGCTGGTCAGACTCTCGTGTCGCAAGGAGTGTACGTATCGCTACTTGCGGCCCGCTTTCTTCCCGAGCGTCGCCTGGGCAAGCGCGAAAAGGAAATGATGAAGTTGGAAGAAGACGAGTGGGGACGTCACTGTGATTTGCGTCCGGAGGAGGATTGCCTGGTCCTGCCCGAGCCGGACTGGGGGTATGTCTTTTCGTTGGAAAACCTGTACTCCGGTGCAATCGATTCGGTGTGGCTCGAAGTTGTGGTCTTCGATGCAAAAGGCAGGAATCTGGGTCCGTTCGTCTTCGAGGGCATCGGACCCGTAGATGACGGTGTGCCGGGGGGTAGATGGATCTTCGAACCGGGGGATCTGCCGCGAACGACCGCATGTGTGGAGTTGGTGGAACTGGAGGTGGCGTGGGATGACGGTCTCGCCTACCTGTACGTGGGCGAGGACCTCAGGATGGCGCGTCTGTCGTTGCCGGCGCGCGGTTGGCCGCTGTTGGATGCGGGTCCCGTGGGTGCTCGCTTCGCCGAGCGCAGCCGGCTCGCTTTTGAATTGAACGAAGTGGTGCTGGAGGGCGATTGCGTGGTTCGGTGAGGAACTATGGAGAACATCAGTACCGGGTTGAATCAGAACGCCCCGCATACGAAACGTAGTCTGGCGGGGCGTTGCCGGTTGCCTCCCGGGCAACTTCTGGGTATCAATAGGTCTGAAAGGCATGGGGTGCCTGCATGACGGGGCAGACGATATCGCATTTTAAGGTTCTGGACAGGCTCGGCGGTGGTGGCATGGGGGTGGTGTATGTGGCGGAGGATCTGCATCTGGATCGCCAGGTCGCGCTCAAGTTCCTGCCGCCTCACCTCTCGACTGACCAGGATGCCAATCGGCGCTTCATCCAGGAGGCGAAGGCGGCCTCCGGCCTGAATCATCCAAACGTCTGCACGATCCACGAGATCGGCCATACGGAAGACGGCCAGCTCTTCATCGCCATGGCCCGCTACGAGGGCGAGACGCTGAAGCAGAAGCTCGAGTCGGGACCCCTCGCCGACCCGAAGAGGCCGCCGACATCGCGCGCCAGGTGGCGCAAGGTTTGAGCGAGGCCCATGGAAATGGCATCGTACACCGGGACATCAAGCCGGCGAACATCTTCATTGCGAATGGGGATAGGGCCGTCATTCTTGATTTCGGCCTGGTGAAGCTGATGGACTCAGCCGACCTGACGAAGTCGGGCAGCACGTTGGGGACGGCGCGGTATATGTCGCCGGAGCAGGTTCGAGCGGAGCCACTTGACCATCGAACGGACCTCTGGAGCCTTGGTGTCATACTCTATGAGATGCTTGTCGGGAAACGGCCGTTTGAAGGTGAGTACGAACAGGCTCTGGGGTACTCGATTCTCGAACGAGAGCCCGGTTTCAGTTGAAGTGCTTCAGCCGCAGACGCCCGAAAGCCTCAGCGCGCTAACAGAGAATCTCCTCAATAAGGACCCCGGCGAGCGGGTTCAGACGGCGGCTGAGGTCGTGGAGCAGCTGCGTTCGGTTCTGGGTGAATTCTCGTCTGTCTCGTCCGGTATTGATGGCAGTCAATCGCCGTCTTCGGCGCGCGGATCCCGGACGAAGCGCATGGTGGCAGCCGCGGGCGCCGTGCTCACCATCATTATTCTCGTCTGGATAGTTATCGGACAGCCGAACGCGCCCGGATGCACCGGCCACGCTTGCGGGACCCGCTCCCGCGATTGCCGTTTTGCCGTTTGATGTCGAGGGCGACGAGGACCTTGATTATCTCCACAACGGCATGGTTCGGCTTCTGAGTGCACGTCTGGACGGAATGGGTGAACTGAGGAGCATTGACCCTAACGCGGTGTTTGCCCATATAGAACGCGATGCCACAGACGCTCCCATGTTGGATGTCGGCATCGACATAACGAAGAGGTTTGGCGCCGCCAACTTCGTTCTCGGTTCCGTGATGCGGATTGGCGGGCAGCTCCAGATGAGCGCCTCGCTCTACTCCCCTGACGGTCATGTGCAGAAGGACGCGGTTGTCGACGTCGGAGCCGACACCCTGCTTCTGTCCGGTGTCGACGAACTCGCCAGAATCTTGCTGGCGGATCGCCTGTCGACCGACGTCTGGGAACTGTCGGGACTTGCCGTAACTGGTACTCAATCGTTCGACGCCCTCCGTCACTATCTGCGTGGCGAAGAGGCGATGCACGATGACGACTATCGGACCGCGACCGAGGAGTTCCGCAGCGCCGTTCTGGGAGATTCCTCGTTTGCGCTCGCGTGGTACAGACTGTCGCACGCCGTGGGTTGGCTGTGGGCGGATTCGCTTGGGGTATCGCAAGAGGCGTTTGAAACAGCACTGAGACATAGTCAGCATTTGCCGCGTGCGACTCGCCAGACAATGGAAGCTGAGAACCTCTCCAGGAATGGAAGGCATCGAGAAGGTATCGAGCTTCTTGAGCGGGTCGTGAGCGAGAATCCGGAGAAAACGCTGGCCTGGCTCATGCTTGGGGACGGGCAATATCACTATAACCCGTATTCGGGTGAGCCCTCGTTCGCCGGACGCGACGCGCTGGAACGGGCGCTGGATCTGGACCCCGATCTCGCTGAAGCGCGTCTGCACATATTCCGATTTATGACTCGGGCTGGTGCTTACGCCGACGCGGAGTCGCTGACGACCGGAATGAACTTTCACGGTTACCTGCAGCCGGCGGATACCGTCGCACTCCGGATCATGTCGGCAAAGGACTCCCTGTCGAGGCAGCTACTTCTTGACGAAGTCGATGACATACCCGCAACCGCCTTCCGTTTGGCGTACGTCTTTGAAAACCCAGAGATGGCCGAGCGACTGCTCAACCGGGCATCAGCCAGGCAAGAAGCGAGTGAAGAAGATTGTCTGACGTGGCGCAGTTCGATCTGGGGTCCGCACGAGATGGCTTTTGCCAGGGGCCGTGTTCAGACCGCTCTTTCACTTGTTCGTGCCCGCGGGATCGAGTGGCGAAGACAGATGCAGCGGCTGACCTCGCTGCTGGTCTACTACCCGTTCTCAGAGACAGCACTCAGAGAGTTGCGGAATCTGACCAGTTCTGCGAGTCTTCACTGCAGCGATTCCACCGCGAAACCTCAGTCGCTGAGGGACTTTGCCGGGGGGGTGGCCGCGTGGCGAATGGGTGAATCGGACAATCTGGAGACAGCGATTCGTTCACTTGATGTTGCTTCAGATTCTCTGATGCTGGACAACCTTGAAGTGGTCTTTGCGAGGACGCTTCAGGCTCTTGGGCTGTGGAGCGCCGGGAAGGCTGATCAAGCGCTGGCATCTCTCGACAGTGCCTTTGTGCCGATTACCTTTCCCTATCATCATCAGGACTTTTACACGCAATCGATTTCGCGCTTTGTTCGGGCAGAGATTCTGTTCAGCGAGGGCAGGTACGAAGAGGCCATTCAATGGTATGCCTCCGTTAACGACGGCCCTCACGTCGATAACGGGTTCCCGCTGTTTCCGCCGGCGACATTCCGGCGTGCGCAATGTTACGACAGGCTTGGTGAAACGAGCCGCGCCATTGAACTCTACACGCGATCGATCGAGATCTGGGAAGTCGCCGACGAAGAGCTCCAGCCGATGGTGACCGAGGCGAGGGAGAGTCTTGATCGGTTGATGGGGGCCGCCGCGCGAGAGCCATCGTAACCGGGCAGGTCATATCGCACTTTGACCTCTCCTCTATCTGGTCAACGACGAGCATCTGATCCTGATCTGGACTGGAACCCACGCCGACCTGTTTCGGCAGGTAGTCTCGGCTTGGTCTAAGCGCCTCGTTCGGCGACCGTCGCTCTCCTCTCCCGTCACCCCCCGAATATCCCCTTCAGTACGAAGAAGAACAGCGCCGCCAGTCCGGCACCGATCGGCAACGTGACGATCCACGAGATGACGATCCTTCCGATGACCCGCATGTCAATCGAACCGATACCGCGAGCGAAACCCACGCCCAGGACGGCGCCGACTGCGATGTGCGTCGTCGATACCGGGAGTCCGGTGCGGGACGCAAGGACAACCGTCGCCGCGGCAGCGAGTTCAGCCGAGAATCCCCGTGTGGGCGTCAGCTCCGTGATCTTCTCGCCGATCGTGCGCATCACGCGATAGCCCAGCGTTCCGAGACCGAGCACGATCCCGACTCCTCCAAGCAACAGAATCCAGATTGGCAGCGACGACGTCTGCGCCACCTCTCCTCCGGATCGCACGATACTCACGACCGCGGCCAGTGGCCCGATTCCGTTCGCCACGTCGTTCGATCCGTGCGCGAACGCCATGGCACATGCGGTAAACACCTGCATGGGTCCGAAGACCTTCTCGACACTTGCGTAGTGGAAATCGCGGTCCGCAGCCTCGTCGATCTCACGTTTCCGGATGAACAGCCATCCGAGAAATCCGGTCAGAATACCGATGCCCGTTGCGGCCGCAAAGCTTGCCGGCACCGACAGGTTGATGTCGAGGTGCTGGAGTCCTTTGAACAGCGTGACGAGGGCAATCAGAAAGCCGACGAGAAACACATAGACGGGCCCCCATTGCTTCGCTTTCTGAAACGGCTGGTCCGTGTTGAGAATTAGTCTTCGGATGCTTCGCATCAACACGAAAGCCAGTAGTCCACCCAGTAGCGGAGACACGATCCAGCTGGCAACGATCTGCCCGACTTTGTCCCACTGGACAGCGTCCTTTCCGATGCCGACCACCGCAAATCCGACAAGGGCTCCCACGATCGAGTGGGTGGTCGAGACAGGCCACCCCTTCCATGACGCGATCATCAGCCAGACGGCAGCGGCGAGCAATGCGGACAGCATGCCATAGACCAGCAATTCCGGCGAATCGATGATGGGCGCTGGGTCAACGACACCCTTCCGGATGGTGCTCGTCACGTGTCCCCCGGCCAGCATAACGCCGGCAAACTCGAAGACGGCCGCAATAAGGATCGCCTGCCTGACGGTGATGGCTCCGGATCCGACCGACGTGCCCATCGCGTTGGCCACATCGTTCGCGCCAATGCCCCATGTCATATAGAGGCCGAACGCGACCGCCAGCCCCATGAACACCATTCCGTGCGCAATAATTATGTCCACGTCGGTCTCGGTATCGGCTTAGCTGGCAGTCATGAGTCGGAGGCGATCGCCGACCTTCTCGGCGTAGTCCGCCAGATCACCGATCCACTCGATGAGGCGATACCAGAAGATCACGGACACGGGATCGAGCGAATCTTCCAGTTTGAACAAAGCCCGGGCGAGCTCGACTTCGAGTATGTCGGTTTCGTCTTCCTGCTTGTTGAGTTTTCCGACCATCTCTTCAACGCGGGCGGCGTCACGTCCACCGAATCCCGTCTCCAGGAGCTCGTCCAGTTCTTCAATGATCCTGGCCGCATAGCGCGAGACGCTCACACACCGATCGACGAATGTGAGCAGCGGTTCTTCCATGCCGGACGGAATCGTCATCTGGCGCTCGAACAGGAGTCCGGCAATATCTTCGGCCGTATCCGCCATGGAGTCCTGCATGTCGAGCACCTCCAGGAGGTCGCGGCGGTTAACCGGCAGAAACAGCCCGCGAGGCAGATGGTCTCGCAGCTCGTTCTTAACACGATCGGCCTCCCCCTCCAGTTCGCAGATTCTGTCTTTGGCTTTTTCTACTGCTGCAAGATCTCCGTCGGCGAGTGCCTTGAACAGTTCTGGAACTACCTCAACGGCTCCAACGGCCGCACGCATATGTTCCTGCAGGGCGCTGAAGGGATTTCGGCCGAACAGGTTCTTGAAAGGGGAAGTTGACGGCATGGCAATCCTTTCGCTCGTCCTCGATTTGTCAGAATGGACGCTTTGGTGTTGTCGAGAGTTTATGGCATGGCAGGGTGCAATTGGCATGAATTGCTATGGCAGACGTCACGGAATGAAGGATACTCCGTTCTCGGCCCACGTGGACCTCCACTTCCGTGGATGTGCCACCTGTAATGTTCCGCAACCGTACCCCATCTTGCGCCGTACCTGAAATGTGGAATTGACCAGCTCAGAGTCGCCATGCTCAGGAACGTCCAGTTCGTACTGCTCTATATCCTCGGGTTAACGTCGATCGGCGTCGGCTGCGAGAAAACCACTCCCTACGGCAACGATCAGGAACTCTACACCTCAGTCAGCCGGTTCACCAATCCCGGAGACCACGCCGTCCTGCTCGACGCTCTTCCCGCCGAGCCCGAGGAGATTGCGGCCATCGCGAAGAATCTGACCGTGCATCACAATCTGCTCGCCCACCTGGACGTCCCCACAGAGCGGTGGTCGGAAGTCAAGGCCGTGTGGCCTCCGCGAATGACCGAAGCCCTCAAGGCGCTGGAAAAGTCCGGCCCGGGAGACTTGTTCGGTGAACGGGAGATCACGGGATCGGCTCCGAGGCGCCTGTATGTCGGAGTCACACCTGCTGGCGGGACTGCTCCGCTACCGCGACATCCCAGTGCGAATCCGTGCGGGATACTTCAAGGATGTGTACACGAAGGAAGATCACCTTGTCACCTTCTGGGAGAAGAACTCGCTCGCGAAAGGTGTGGCCGCCGACCTGTATCGAGAAGACCCGGAGAGATGGCGAGAAGTGAACCACGAGTACACCCGCAATCAGGTCGGCCGTGAACAAACACGTGGAGCACTGGGTCGCCGAGTACTGGGATGCTGACTCAGGACCCCTGGAGACGGCTCGACGCCAATAGCGACTTCCTCAAAGCCATGAGCGACATCGAAGTGGGCTTTCATTTGCCCCGAGAGCACTTCGAATACGCCTTCGAGGCGTGGCTGAAAATGAGGACGTCGAAATCATTCAACCCGATCGCTACACGGAGTGGCCGCAGGACGGCCGCTCGCACATCCGCTCGCAGCTGCTGTGGGACTTCTACAGCCTGCTGAACCATGACATCGCGGGTCACGATCAGGCTCGATGGTCTTCAGAGGATTCGGTATCGGCTGAACGCGAAGTGTACGAGTTCGTGAAGCTCAGGAAATACGAAGACCTCTCTCCTGCCGAGTTCGACGAACTGGATGCGCTCGCTAAGTTGCTCGCCTCAGAACCCACGGTCAACGAGCTTCGATCGTTCTACCGAAAAAACGAAACGTTGTCCATTCGCACGATAGATCAGGATTCGACCAGCTTCATTTCCGCGTTGTAGGACGCCGACGTGTGGTGCATCACTGTAAGAATAGCGCCGCGAGTCCGGCACCGATCGGTCTCGGCCTCCAACTCGCAGATTCTGTCTTTGGCTTCTTCACCTGTCGCACGATCTCCGTCGGCCAGTCGCTTGAAAACGCAAGGATCCACCTCTACGGCTCCAACGGCCGCACGCAGATGCTCCTGCAGGGCCCTGAAGGGATTTCCGCCGAACAGGTTCTTGAACGGGGAAGTTGACGCCATAGTGTACCTTTCGCTCGTCCGCGATTTGCCAGAATGGATGCTGTCGGTGCTGCTGAGAGTTCATGACGTGGCAAGGCTGCAATTGCCATGAATTGACTGCGGCGAGACATCACGGAATGAAGGATAGTGCCGTGGCCGGCCCATGTGGATGCATGTGCCTCCGGTACTGCATTTCACCACGCGTGATGATGAGGCGTTCGATATACGGCGCGGGACAACCAACGCGAAGTAGTCTAGTCGCGGCACTGTCGGTATGACCAGGAATCCGCAGATCCTTCGGTCCGCATGATCGGCCAGACCATATCGCATTTCAGGATTCTCGAGAAGCTCGGGCAGCGGCGGGATGGGTGTGGTGTATCTGGCTGAGGACACGCGCCTCAAGCGAACCGTCGCGCTCAAGTTCCTCCCTCTCCATCTGAATACCGATGAAGAGGCGAAGCAGCGCTTCGTGCAGGAGGCGCAATCCGCTTCCGCCCTTAATCACCCGAACATCTGTACGATCCACGAGATCGGTCAGGCAGAGACTGCCCCCGGAGAGTCGGGGGGCCAGATGTTCATTGCAATGGCTCACTACAGCGGCGAGACGCTGAAGGAGAAACTCGGCCAGGGACCGGTTCCAGTCGCGGAGGCGGTGCGCATTTCACAGCAGATTTCGGACGGCCTCGCTGCAGCCCACGAACACGGCATCGTGCATCGCGACATCAAGCCCGCCAACATCATCGTCACGGAAGATGGACGAGCCGTCATTCTGGACTTCGGGCTTGCCAAACTGACTGGCGCCGTAGATCTCACCCAGACGGGAAGCACGCTGGGGACCATTGCATACATGTCGCCGGAACAGGTTCGTGGAGAGTCGCTGGATCCACGTACCGATCTGTGGTCGCTGGGCGTCTGCCTCTTCGAGATGTTGACCAATTCACGACCGTTCAAGGGCGACTACGATCAAGCGATCGCGTACAGCATTTTGAACGAGGAACCGCCGCCGGTCGGTACTCTGCGCGAAGACGTGTCCATCGGAACTGGAGAGCATTGTCGGCACGCTGCTGCGCAAGGAGCCGGCGAGTCGATTCCGGGATGCCAGAGAGGTGGAGGTCACGCTCATCGGGGCGCTTTCAGATTCTGCCGCGTTATTCGCACCCACGTCCAGTCGGCGCATGCCTTCCAGCCTGAAGTGGTCGGCCATTGGCGTTGCGATTCTGCTTGCCATCGGCTTGCCATTCGTTCTCTCAAGGACGGCAGACGAAGGCACCATCGAAGTTACCAGGACGTGGCAGGTGACCCACGCGCCAGGACTTGAGGTGGATCCGGCCCTGTCGCCCGACGGAAACCTGCTCGCGTACTCTTCGGGTCCGGAAGGCGATATGCGGATTCACATCCGGCAGGTTCAGGGTGGGCGCACCATCACGCTCACGGACGATGTCCCGGGCAATCACAGGTGGCCGAGATGGTCGCCGGACGGCTCTCAGATCCTGTTTCAATCAGAGGGTGCCGTCTTTGTCGTTCCATCGCTGGGAGGATTCGCAAAACGCATTATCTCAATGGGGCCGGGAGAGGGAGTCTACGGGGCGGACTGGTCCCCGGACGGGACGACAGTGGCGTACGCCAAGGCAAGCGGCATCGAGGTGAAGGACCTGGATAGCGGGGACGTCGTCGCTGGGTTCGATGCTTTTGAGCCACACTCCCCGGCGTGGTCTCCCGATGGTCGGACCATCGCGTTCGTCTCGGGTAATCCGTTCTTTGTATTCGGAACTGCGTCGTTTGCGAACCTCGCGGCGAGCACTATCTGGATTGGCAGCGTCGACGAAGCGGAGCCGGTTCGTGTCACAATGGAGGATGCACAGGCCGTGAGTCCGATCTGGTCACCGGACGGCCGGTATCTGATGTGGGTCTCGAACGTCGGCGGCAGCCGGGACGTGTACCGCGTGCGGATCGACGATTCCAGTGCTCCTCGAGGAGATGCACACCGGCTGACCACGGGCCTGGACGCCCACTCGATCAGTATCGCGCAAGATGGCCGGACTGTCGCCTACTCATCGTTCCAGGCAACTGCCAACGTATGGTCCGTCGAGCTGCCGACCGTCGGCTCTGTTTCCGTCTCGAGTGCCCTTCCGACTACGACGGGCAATCAGCGTATCGAGTCGATCAACGTATCCCACGACGAACAGTGGCTGGCGTTCGACTCGGATCTAGCGGGAAATCAGGACATCTATGTGATGCCGCTTGCGGGAGGAGAGAGCATCCAGCTGACCACGGATCCGGCAGACGACTTTTCGCCCTCGTGGTCACCTGACGGCCAGTCCGTTGCGTTTCATTCGTTTCGTGACGGGAATCGGGAGTTGTATATCGTGTCGGTAGTCGACCGGGCCATCGAGCGGGTGACTGATCATCCGTCTCAGGATCGCGCACCGGACTGGTCTCCCGACCGAAGGCGTCTGACCTTCTTCTCGGACAGAACCGGTCGACAGGAGTTGTACATCATCGAGCGCGAGATCGACGGGTGGGGAGAGTTGCGTCAGATGACATTCGAGGGTGGCCTGCATGCCGAATGGTCGCCCGAGAGTGATATGATCGCCTACATCTCGGGTAGCCGGACGCACCACATGTCGAGCTCCGTGCACGAACTTCGCGTCGTGTCAGCAGCCGGCGGTAAACCAGTGGTACTCGTCTCGGCCCAGGAGGCGGGACTTCCGGCGGCGGAGGCACCCGAGTGGTCGACAGACGGTCGGTTTGTTTACTACAAGGCCTTTGACGATGACGGTGGCGCGAGTATCTGGAGGGTCCCGGCCACGGGAGGTGACCCCGAGCCCATCGTACTCTTTGATGATCGACGGCGCCGTACGCTCTACCGTCACGAATTGGCCGTGGATCGAAAAAACGTATACTTCACGATTGGCGATTTCGAAAGCGACATCTGGATGATGGAGTTCGCGGACCAGAAATGATTGGCAAGACCATATCACACTTCAAGGTTCTCGAGAAGCTGGGCGGCGGCGGAATGGGCGTCGTATATGTCGCCGAGGACACGCGCCTGAAGAGAACCGTCGCCCTGAAATTCCTCCCTCCCCACCTGAGCACCGACGAGGAGGCGAAGCAGCGATTTGCGCAGGAGGCGCAATCCGCATCCGCCCTCAATCACGCGAACATCTGCACGATCTACGACATCGGCGAAACCGAGCCTGCCCCGGGGAGCCGGGGGCCAGATGTTCATCGCGATGGCCCACTACGAGGGCGAGACACTGGGGGCGAAGCTCGAGCGAGGTGCGCTTCCATCCGACGAGGCTCTGGACATCGCCGCGCAGGTGGCCGACGGGCTGGCGGCGGCCCATGAGAAGGGCATCATCCATCGCGACATCAAGCCGGCGAATATCCTGATCACCGATCGTGGGCGAGCGGTAATTCTTGATTTCGGACTGGCGAAACTGACCGGCTCCCTCGATCTCACGAAGTCGGGCAGCACGCTGGGCACGGCCTACTACATGTCGCCGGAGCAGGTTCGCGGGGAGCCCGCCGATCATCGGACCGATACATGGAGCCTTGGGGTCGTGCTGTACGAGATGTTGGCTGGCCGAAGACCGTTTGTGGGCGACTATGAACAGGCGATCAGTTACGCGATCCTGAACAGCGAACCTGAGCCGCTGCCGTCGTCCGTGGCACATCTTGAGGACTTCGTCCGCAGTTGTCTTCAGAAAGAGCCCGGCGGACGCGTCCAGGATATCGCAGGTCTCGCAGGGCAGCTGGCCGGCTACCGGCGGCGCGGTACGGCCGAGTTCACATCGTTGCCATCGTCGGTGAACGGGTCGCCTCGACAAGCAGCCTCGGCACCACGAAACATGCGCATCGGAGTTGTGGCTGTGACTGTCGGTGCGGTATTGAGCCTTTTCCTTGCAGCGCTCATCGTAATCCGCGTCTTCTTCCCGACTGAATCCGGGGCCGTTGAGCCGATTCGCCTCGTCGTCTTGCCGTTCCAGAACCTTGGTCCATCCGAAGAAGACTACTTCGCCGACGGCCTCACAGAGGAACTGTCGTCCCGACTGGGATCGATCGACGCGCTCGCCGTGATCGCGCAGAGTAGCGCCAACCGGCTACGGGACAGCGGGAAGACCATCTCTGAAATGGGAAGCGAACTCAATGTCGACTACATCCTGGAAGGGACCGTCCGCTGGGAAAGTCGCGACGAAAACAGCACCGTAAGAATTACGCCGAAGCTGATCCGGGTGAGCGACGATACGCAGGTGTGGTCGGAGACCTATCAGCGACAGGTTGAGGGCATCTTCGAGATCCAGGAGGATGTGGGGCGCAGTGTTGCGTCGGCGCTGAACGTTCAGCTGCTGCAGGGGGAGAGTGAACGGCTGTCTCAGCGTCCGACGGAGAACCTCGACGCCTACCAGTTCTACCTGCGAGGTATCGCGCTCGAACGAACGGCGTCGCAAGAGCCGGAGGTGGCTGCGCGAGCCTTTGATGAGGCGATCAAGGCCGACCCCGGGTTTGTAGACGCACACTACAGACGTGTGCACAACTACAGTCTGGCAGCATGGCTCGGACTGCCCGACAACCAGGCGCGGAACGATTCGCTCGCTCGCGCTGCCGTTGCAGACCTCAGTCGCCTCGCTCCGGGCAGTTTTCAGGAGCTGCTTGCACGGGGATATGTCTCCTACTATCTGGATGTCGACTACGACCGCGCCCGAGGTGAGTTTGAGGCGGCCTCCAGGATTCGTCCGGGGGCTCTCGAGGTTGTCGATGGACTGGCTGTGGTTTATCGTCGCCTGGGTCGATACGAGGAGTCGGTCACTCTCTTCGAACGCTCACTTGAACTGGATCCGCTGAATCCCCACCAGGCTCTTGAAGCGGCGTTCACGTATATGGTCATGAAACGGCGCGCGGATGCCGAAAGAATGATTGACAAAGCGATACAGATTGATCCGCGCGACGATTTCCCTTATTGCTGGAAGTCGTTGAATCGTATTCTGTGGACGGGCTCTTCGGCCGATGCGAGGCAAGCACAGAACGAGGCGCCAGGAGAGCCGGGAACGGTTGCGTGCTGGTACGCCGATCTCGCGGAAAGGAATTTCGACTCCATCGCAGCCGGGCTGGCCGCGACGAACACCGAGCAGCTTGGACGTCCGTCGTACGCTCTCATCTTCCCCTATGAGATCGGCGACTACTACTTCCAAAAGGCCATGGTTTCCCGATTTACAAATCGTCGTTCTGCAGAGATCTCGGCGTGGAATGAACTGCTATCCGTTACACGCGAGGATCTCCCTACCGCAGAACGCCAGACCAACAGGCTTCGCGTCACTGAGGCGCGGGCGCTGCTGACACTTGCGCTGGTCCACGCAGGGCTGGGAGAAAAGGAGGTGGCCGCACGCGAGTTGGAGACGTTGCGGCGCAAAACACGTCACGACGTCCACACGATGAACTCTCGGCGCATGTACGTCGCACTCGCGTACACGCTACTCGGGAGAGAATGACGAGGCGATCCGGCTTCTCGATGAAGACATCGGTGGAAACGGCCTCACGACCGTGCACTGGCTGGCTATGCCGTTCTGGGATTCGTTGCGCGACGAACCCGCATTCCAGGCGCTTCTTCAGAAATACGAGGCCTCATGATCGGCAAGACCATATCGCACTTCAAGGTTCTTGAGAAGCTGGGCGGCGGCGGAATGGGCGTAGTATATCTCGCCGAGGACACGCGCCTCGAAGAGAACCGTTGCCCTGAAATTCCTCCCTCCCCACCTGAGCACGGACGAAGAGGCCAAGAAGCGATTCGCACAGGAGGCGGAATCGGCATCCGCGCTCAACCACGCGAACATCTGCGCGATACACGACATCGGCGAGACGGAGCCTGCCCCCGGGGAGTCGGGAGGCCAGATGTTCATCGCGATGGCTCACTACGAGGGGCGAGACGCTGAAGGAGAAACTCGAGGCCGGGGCCATGGGGGAGTCGTTGGCATCCGACATCGCACGGCAGGTCGCGGATGGACTGGCGGCGGCGCACGAAAAGGGCATCGTCCATCGAGATATCAAGCCGGCGAACATCCTCATCACGGATCGTGGGCGGGCGATGATCCTCGACTTCGGCCTCGCGAAGCTTTCAGGATCGTTGGATCTCACGAAGTCGGGTAGCACGCTTGGCACGGCCCACTACATGTCGCCGGAGCAGGTTCGGGGAGAGGAGGTGGACGGGCGGACGGATATCTGGAGCCTCGGCGTAGTACTCTACGAGATGCTTGCAGGACGGAAGCCCTTTGTCGGCGACTACGAACAGGCCATCAGCTACGCCATACTCAACAGTGAGCCGGAACCGGTAGAGGGAGTTCCGCTCACGGTGCACGGCGTCGTCGAGCGCTGCCTGGCGAAAGACCCCGACAGTCGCTACCAGAACCTCCATGAGCTCCTGGACGACCTGAAGGTCGGCGACTCAACGGTTTTTCGCACTCAGCTATCTGCGTCAGACTGAAGCGCAAAGCAAGATTCCGAAACAGGAAGATCTTGTTCGGTGCGGTTGGTGTTGTCCGCCGTTGCGGCGACTGTCGCTGCCGCGGTCTTCCTCCGGCCCACGGGGGGCCCGGAGATGGTGCTCGGCAAGTCCTACCCGCTTGCAACGACACGTGCGCTGGAAGACTCTCCGACGTGGTCTCCCGATGGTGAAAGAATAGCCTATCATTCGCGTGCATCAGGGAACTCGGATATCTGGGTCGCATCCATCGGCGGCGGCGCTCCCGCCAACCTCACGGTGGACTCGGAGGCCTTCGACGCCTATCCATCCTGGTCTCCAGATGGGTCCCGACTCGCTTTTTTGTCCGGCCGTGGACAGGGGGGCCTTTACGTGATGCCGATGCCGCCGGCGCAACCCCGTCGGGTCGCGCCGTTCCCTCTAGCGGCAAACAAGCCAGTCTGGTCGCCTGACGGATCCTCTCTGTATTACACCTTTTTCGATACACTCAAGATGGTCGACGTTACGTCAGGCCGGATGGAAAACACACTCCTCGAGGGCACGAGCCAGTCCAGATGGGACCTGTCGTTTTCTCCTGACGGCCGCTTCCTGGCCTACGTCGACGCTATCGCCCGTGAGTCCGAGGCCGATCGAATGTGGATAAAGGACATGTCGGATGGAACAGCCGTTCAGATCACGAAGCAGCATGGCGCGTACCGCAGTCCTTTCTGGGACCCCACGGGCCGGGCACTTTTCTTCGTTTCCAACCTGGGCGGCATCACGGACATATGGAAGCAGACCCTGAACACGTCGGGGCGACCTGTCGGTGAACCCACTCGGGTTACGAACGGCATCGGAATCAGAGATGTGTCCGCCTCCCCAACAGGTACAGCTATCGCTTTTTCGAAGGGCCATAGAATCGGCACGTGGAACCTCTGGAAGATTCCCCTTCTTGAAGATCGACTCGCGACATGGGATGATGCCGAGAAGCTCACCGACGATTCCGCGCTAATTGAGTGGTCGGACCTGTCGGCAGACGGCCGGCGCCTGATTTTCAGTTCCGATCGACTCGGGAATCAGGATCTCTGGCTTAAGGACCTGGAGACAGGCGAGCTCACCCAGCTCACGTCAGACCCGGAGCACGAATGGGGTCCCAGGTGGTCTCCCGATGAATCGGAGATCGTGTTCTATTCCGACCGGAATGGAAACCGAGACATCTTTGTTTTGTCGGTCGAATCGGGATTCATTCGCCAGGTGACTGATCGTCCGACGGAGGAACTGCAGCCCGACTGGTCTCCCGATGGTCTTGAAATATGGTACTACTCGGTGGAGTCGGGAACACCTACCGTGATGTCCGTTCCGTCGGTGGGCGGTACGCCGAGCCAACATTTCGCAGGAGCGTTGCCTCGCTGGTCACCGAGTGGTGAGTTTATGACCTTCGCGGGTCCGAGCGGACCCTCACTATTCTCGAAGGATGGACAACCCCGACTCATTTCAGCCGGATTCGGGTGCGGCGGGTGGACCGCCGACGGCCGGGCGCCGATCTGCACAGTAGGGAACGATATCTTCGAGCTGAGTCTGGATGGCTCGGCACGCCAGCTGACGGATCTGACAGGAGCACAGGGGAGGCTCGGATTGAGCTACTCTGTCTCTGCAGCCGAGGACTTCATCGTATTCAGCTGGGACGAGGACGTGAGCGACGTGTGGGTGATGGAGATTGAATACGAGTGATGTGAGTCTACCCTTCGTATTGCCGTTTCACGCGGCATGCGATCGCTCTGCATGGCACTGGACCGCCGGCGCCGCCGACGTGAGTCACTCTGCCTGACGCACGTTTGATGTAATCTCACTCGCAGCGCTGCGACCGTATCTTCCTTGATCGCGCACATTCGTTCGGCAACGATCAATCCACGGTAGTCACGATCATGAGCATCACTGTCCGCCTGTTCCTCTTACTGCTTTTCCTGGTCGGCATCGGTCCGGCAACCGCCCAGGACACCCTTCGCTTCACACCCACCGTCGGCTATCCGACCTTCGACGTGCGGGAGCCGGTGGCGACGATCCAACCCGGGACGGTACTCATCTCCGAGACCAACCAGGGTGACTACTACGAGCGCGGTGGCGGCGCCTTCCCGGGTGAGGTGGGCCCGTTCTTTGTCGAAGGCGCAACGACCGACGACATGCTCAAGGTCGAGATCATCAAGGTCAGGCCGAATCACTATCTGGCCGGCGCCCAGATCTACTCAGACTTCGGCGGACTGGCCACCGACAGTCGGCTGCGGCTTCTGAACGACCCGGTTCCGCCACGTCGCTACGAGTGGGAGCTCGACACCGAGAAGATGACGGGAACGACGAAGCTGCCGGACAGCGAGATGGGCGAGATCACGATCGAGCTGCGTCCGATGCTGGGTCGGGTGGCGGTTGCGCCGCGCGGAGAAGAGGCGTTCAGCGGGCTATGGCCCGGCGACTTCGGCGGCAACATGGACGCGCCGGAGATTCGCGAAGGCGCGACCGTCTATCTGCCCATCTTCCACGACGGCGCCTACTTCTACTTCGGCGACGGCCATGCGCGACAGGGCGAGGGTGAGGTCAACGGTACCGGCCTCGAGACGTCCATGGACGTGATTCTGCAGATCGACGTCGTGAAGGGGAAGACCATCGACTGGCCGCGCATCGAAGACGACAACTACATCATGGTGGCGGGCAGCGCACGGCCGCTGATCGACGCGTTCCGGCTGGCCCACGTCGAGCTCATCGAGTGGCTGGAGGACGGAGTACGGTTTCGGAAGATGGGACGCCTACATGCTCGTGGGCCAGCTCGGCGAGAGCACCGTGGCGAACATCGTCGATCCGATCTACACCGTGGTGGCGAAGTTTCCGAAGAAGTATCTGCCGCGCGATTGATCGGAGTCTCCCTCATCGCCCGGATCGCTTCGCTTCGCTCGCGATGACAGGTAGCCACACTCGCTTTGGTTTACCCGCGATGACGACAGGCTGGCACCTCCGTCATCCTATCCGCCTCACACGTCTTTGCGAACGAGTGTAACGAGTGAAGCAATCCGAGACGGTCAGTCTCCCTCATCGCCCGGATCGCTTCGCTTCACCCGCGATGACAAGGACTCAGTTCATCGAGATCGTCCGCCCGACTACTCCCCTGCCGCCCGCAGGATATAGTCCTCGATCAGTTCTTCCACGGACAGGGCTCCCGCCTCATGGTACGCCCCTGCGGTGAATACAATGACCATCTCGAGCTCGGGTATCACATACACGTCCTGTCCGCCCCAGCCTGCCGCCCGGAAGTAGTCCACGCGGGAGTTGCCGACTGGAAATCGACCCAGCCACCAGTTATAGCCGTATCCGTACAGCGTTCGATATGTGCCGGAAAGCGGGACAGCCATCCGGGTAGACTCGTCAACCCACCGTTCCGGGACGATGCGTTCTCCGTTCCACACGCCACCGTTCAGATAGACTGCGCCAAGCTTCGCCATGTCGCGAGGTCTCAGCGACGCCCCACCGGACGCAAACGTCACTTCGGGAGCCATCGGGAATCTGCGCCAGGTATAGTCCTCGATTCCGAGCGGATCAAAGAAGTACTCGTTGGCGAACTCGAGCAGATTGTTGGAACCGGACGTCATTCGGATGATTTCCCCGAGGATGTTGGTATCGCCGCTGTTGTAATGAAAGCGACTTCCGGACGCGAACGTCAGTGGCCGCCCCAGAAGGAATCCCACCGGATCGATGGTTCCGAACATCTGATTGTGGGAATCACGTGGATCCCCAAAATCATAGACAAACTCGTTCCACTCCAGCCCTGACGAAAACGAGAGGAGATGCCGCAGTGTGATGCCCACCTTGTCCGATGTCTCGATCTGCGGGTACTCCGGGAAGTACGACGACACCGAATCGTCCACGCTCGCAACGAGCCGCTGGTCGACGGCGATGCCGAGCAATGCCGACGTGATGCTTTTTGATACGGAGGCTACGTAGTGAAGGGTGTTTCGGTCGAATCTTCTTTCAACTGGACCGAGGGTTTCGGGATCGAGATCGACGCCGGGCCAGTACTCTTCCAGCACCAGTTTCCGATCCTTGACGATCAACAGACTGTGGATCAGGTGATTCTCGGTGGACGCAATGAGATCCAGCATGTCTGCGAGGGGAGCTGAGTCTATCCCCACCTGCTGAGGGAAAGCAGTCTCCCAGCCGTCTCCGTTCTGGGGCGGTCTGTCAATGTCGATGCCGGGCTCAGACGAGTCGCAGGCCACCGCTCCTGCTAGTAGCAGGACGACAAGGAGGAGAGTGCAGGACGCGTGTTGCCGGATCATGTCCTGGTTGCATCGATTGTGAATGTCGGCGGTCTCGCAGCACGGCCTGCGGAATGAGGAACCGGGCGAACGAGTACGAAACGCGTTTGACGGGCGTGATAATGTCGGAAAATCCGCTCAGCGCGCTGCGGTGGGTTTGCCCGCAGGCTGTTTCCTATTTTCCGGAGCCTTGATTCTACCGTTTGCTGCGCTCAGTCCATGATCGGCCGAACCATATCAAATTTCGAGATCCTCGAGAAACTCGGAAGCGGGGGGATGGGCGTGGTATACAAAGCACGCGATGTTCGACTGAATCGACCCGCGGCTCTGAAATTCCTTCCTCCGCACCTCGCGACCGATGAGGACGCCAAGGCGCGATTCATTCAGGAGGCGCAGGCCGCGTCGGCTCTGGATCATCCCAATATCTGCTCGATCTTTCAGATCGGCGAAACGGACGAAGGCGAGTTGTTCATCGCCATGGCGCAGTACGACGGCCAGACGCTGAAGTACCGTCTTGAGTCCGAGGAATTCACTGTCGATCGTGCCCTCGAGATCGGCCGCCAGCTGGCCGCCGGCCTGAAGCGAGCGCACGAGGCTGGCATCGTCCATCGGGATATCAAGCCGGCCAATATTATGGTGACGGACCGCGGCGAGGTTAAGATCCTCGACTTCGGCCTCGCGAAGCTCACGACGGGGGCGCAGCTTACGAAGTCGGGTTCGACACTCGGTACGGCTGCCTACATGAGTCCGGAGCAATACCGCGGCGAGGAGGTGGGCCCACGCGCAGATGTCTGGAGCCTGGGGGTTGTTCTGTACGAGATGGTCACCGGTCAACCTCCCTTTGCCGGCGACTACGAGCAGGCGGTTATGTATTCGGTGCTCAACGCTGAGCCGGTTGCCGTCGCAGAGTTGAAACCGGAGGCGCCGGGTGATGTCGCTGCATTCATCATGCGTTGTCTCGACAAGGATCCTGCCGAGCGGCCATCTCTGGACGAATTGTCAGGCGAACCGGTGGCAGGTGCTGTCGGGTCGGCCGCATCTCGATCGTCCGTCGTTAGGCCTGCTGAGGGAATGCAGCGTTTAACGGGCGCGTCCAGACGAACGCTATGGCTTGCGTTCGCCGCGGTCGTTGTGATCATTGTGGCTGTTGCCATGTGGGCGCTGCAACCAGAATCACCGGTAGCCAACGAGACCGTAGAGACTTCATCCGACTCAGCCACGCGCGTTGCCGTCCTGCCGTTCACGGTTCGGGGCAGTTCTGATATCGAATATCTCGGTCAGGGCATGGTGGACATTCTCGCAACGAAGCTCGATGGCGCCGGCAATTGGCGCAGCGTCGATCCGCGTGCCATCCTCGGATCTCTGGGTGGGGTCGGTTCTTCCATCGACCCTTCTGCCGGCGAAAAGGTGGCAGCCAAAGTCGGAGCAGACCGTTTCATCCTCGGATCGATCATAGAGGTAGGTGGAACGCTGCAGGTCCGCGCATCCGTCTATTCATCTGCTGGAGATCGTGAGCCCATTGCTTCCGGCAGCGCAGAGGGTCCCGCGGATGAGCTCTTTTCGATGGTTGATGAGCTTGCCGCGCAGCTGCTGGTAGCGGAGGATGAGAATCCGGGCGACCGTGTGATCCGGCTCGCAGCGGTGACGACCGAGTCTCTTCCTGCCTTGAAGTCGTATCTCGAGGGCGAGTCCGAATTCAGAGCGGGCCGATACCGAACGGCTCTCGAGGCCTTCCGGACCGCCACGGAGCTTGACTCGATGTTTGCTCTGGCCTGGTATCGCCTGAGTGTGGCAGCAGAATGGAACGCGCAGGGCAGGCTCGGCACCGAGGCCGCGGTACAGGCGCGCCGGCTAAGTGCTCGTCTGTCAGCGCATGATCGTGATCTGCTGGACGCGTTCGACGTCTTTCGACAGGGCGATGCACTGAAGGCGGAGCAGATGTACCGCACCATCGTAGCCGTTTATCCGGAAGACGTGGAAGCGTGGTTTCAGCTTGGCGAGGTTCTCGCACACCAGTTTCCTCTGTTTGGCCAATCTGCTTCGTTTTCGCGGGAGGCCTGGGAGCGCGTCTTGTTCTTCGAGCCTGACCATCTACAGGCTCTCTGGCATCTGTATCGGATACCCGCACTTCAGGGTAACGTTGCAGAAATGGACAGCCTGGTTGAGCGCATCATTGAATTGAATCCGGACGGCGATCGAATCGTCGAGGTTTACGCACTCCAGGCGGCCGTCCACGACGACGAAGAGATGATGAGCGAGGCCTTTCGAAGTATGGAGGGCGCGTCGGAGGGAGCGGTAGCACTCGCTGGTCACGCGGTCGCCGTACAGTCGGGCTGGCCGCCGGACGCTATCCCGTTCGCCCGCTACATGACGAGACCCGGCTTCTCAACGGAGCAAAGAGTGCTCGGTTACCTGTGGTTGTCGTACCTCGAGGCGAGTGCCGGCCGAATAGGACTGGCGAACTCAGCAATGGCTGAGGCACTCCAGGTCTCCAAGAGATTCAGCGTTGCCATATGAGGGGTTTCTCCTTGCCCTCCCGTTTTTTCCGAAGAACGAGCAGGCGATTGCCCGGATGATTACGAGGCTCGAGGCATGGGACGCCGGGGCTGTGCGCCGAGGCTCCAACCCGCAGAGCTGGCACGTCGTTCACGAGGATTTTCATGTCAACCTGCGACTGTATTTACTCGGTTTACTGTCGGCGGAGATAGGTGAGATAGGGAAGGCAGAATTGTACGCCGCTGAGTACGTAACGGTGGAAAATACGCCGAGCCTGGGTTCTACCGGTGCCGACCTTGCCCTGAGCCTGAAGGCGAATATCGCTCTAAACGCGGGTCGCTCCGATGAAGCACTGACGTTGCTGCTCCGTCAGAAGGGACATGCATGGTACAACCTGTTGTTTGCTTCTCCCTTTGTTTCTCTGGTACGTGATCGATTCGTGAAAGCTGAGTTGCTGAGGGATGCGGGGCGATACGAGGAGGCTATTCAGTACTACCGTTCGTTTGCCGAGAACAGTGCCTTTGACACCGTCTTCAATGCTCCCGCTCATCGGCGGATGGGCGAGCTTTATGAGAAACTCGGCAACGTGGAAGAAGCTGCGCAGGCATTACCGGCGGTTCATCGAACTGTGGGCGGATGCGGACGCCGAGTTGCAGCCCATTGTGGAGGCGGCGAGAGCAAGTCTGAAGCGGATCGAAGCCTCACAGTAATCTGACGTGGACCGCGTACGGACGTCTGCCCGATCTCTTCCATCGCGGCACGGCGGATAACTTTCGAAGAGTAGTTCCGTCCAGGCGACGTCATCTGCAAGCCGGGCGGCGTGCCTATCTTGGAATAGAACGGTATTATTGATGAACCCTGAGATGCTTCTCCGCAAGTGCAGAGTGGGCAGTCGTCGTCACAGAAGATGCCACACATGGTGCCATGAGTCAGTGCCTCTTTGTTTCCGATCTGCACGGTCGCGTCGACCGATACGAGAAGCTATTTGATGTGATTCGGAGAGATCGGCCATCGGTCGTCTTTCTCGGAGGCGACCTGACACCGCATTTTGCGGACGCTTCAGACTATGACGACTTCATCGATGATTTTATCTCCATCAATCTGCTTCGCTTGAGAGATTCCCTGGGCGCCGACTACCCGGACGTATTCGCCATACTGGGAAACGACGACCCCCGCGCCGAAGAGGACAAAGCTCGAGAGTTGGACGACCGCGATCTCTGGCATTATGTGCACAATGCCAACCGCGAGGTTGCGGGACATTCGGTCCTCGGCTACTCCTACGTTCCCCCGACACCCTTTCTGAACAAGGACTGGGAGAAGTATGACGTATCCAGATACGTTCCGCCGGGTGCCGTGTCGCCGGAAGAAGGGTATTCGATCCATCCCGGTCGAGCCTCGTGAAACTCGAAACGCCACGATCCTAAGCGACCTCGACCGACTGACTGCGGAGATCGATCTCATGCGCGCCGTAATGCTCTTTCACACACCGCCGTACGACACCAATCTGGATCGTGCGGCGACGGATGGCATGATGGTGGACCACGTTCCTCTCGACCTCCATGTCGGCAGCATCGCCGTTCAGCGATTCATCGAGAAACGCCAGCCGTTGCTCACGCTTCACGGTCATATCCACGAATCTGCGCGTCTTACGGGGTCGTGGCGAGACCGGATAGGGGGCACGCACATGTTCAGTGCGGCCCACGATGGTCCCGAGCTGTGCGTGGTACGCTTTGACCTGGAACATCTCGAGTCGGCGGAGCGGACTTTGCTGTAGAACCTCGGCCTACCGGGCAGGGAAACGCGTGCCAAGTTCCAACGGACGTGCCGCGTCCGTAACTGCACCGATCTTCGCGCCGAAGCTGCTCTTGTTCTCGATCTGTTCGTCCGACACAAAGTGCAGATCGAGCAGCCCTTCGGTGCGATATCCGGTGCGGAGATAATTGATCTCCGCGAGCGATCGACTCCAACCATCCAGCCACAGGGACAACTGTTCGCGCTGAGTCTCTGTGCCACCAAAATGAATCACAATGTCGAGATCGCTGGCTGGTCCGGACGTAGCGTTCTTCGCGCTGCCGATCACATACATTGCCTTCACGCCGAACCGTTCTGCATCGAGTGACGCTGCAACTCGTTCTGCCATAAGGAGTCGCCAGCGCCAGTGATCTTCGGATCGTTCCTCCACTCGAAATTCGACGTCGAGTTTTTCGCCGGTATCGACGGTCGGAGAGGAGAAGAAACCGACAGCTTCCTCCAACTCGGCATTGAGCAGGATCTTCAGAATCTGACCTTCTGCGGTTCCCGGCACGTCTATGACGCGGATCACGTCATCGAGATGGGCATACTCGGGCAAGACCTCGCTGAGTATCGAGTTTGCCCGACGAAGGAAAAGCTCGTTGAACAGGACGTCGTTTTCGTCTGGATAGAGTGGTAGATAGCGAATGTCTGCCTCGACGAGGTCCTGGAAGAAATGGGTTCCGAAGGAGAGCTCAGGAACGTAGTTCCCCTTCGTCCATGCTACCTCCATCAGGACGGCGGTGTTGTTGATCTCGCCGTAGGTCACGCCGACACCCAGTTTGATGTCTCCGCGACTTCCCCATCGACCGGGGCCCATCAGGATGAACTGACGTCGCGGAAGGATCTTGTTCAATCTTCCGACGGCTCGGGCGACGCTTTTCAAATCCTCTACTCGAGGCAGGCTCGCATAGCCTTCCGGGTCGACATACACGATGTGCGTGATGTCGGGAATCCGGCCATTGGATACAAAGCGGTTAGCCGTGAAGAGTACTCTTTCGCGAGGCAGATTTCGAGGAATGGGAGACGGTTCGAAATCGGCCGAGGCGCTCTGCGCTCGACACTGAAGGAGAAACAGGTTCTCACCATCCGACGCAAATTCAAGATCCACCGGGTAGCCCAGCTCGCTGCTCAGATAGTCGAGTAGCAGCTTGCTATCCCTGGCGAAGGAGCTGTCGTTCATCAGTCCGGCAAAGGTGACCACCACCTCATCGGACTCCCAGTCAGGCTCCAGAGCCGTCGGCGCTCGCATCGAGTCACCTGATACGATGGATACAAGCTTGCGCGCGAGCGGGTATTCATCACCAAATTCACGCAGCAAGCCCTTCACTGATATCGTTCTGAACTCATTCTCGTCGAGATCAATGACGTCGATCTTCTGGGGTGAGTAGCGGATTACCTCGTCGACGGTGACGTTGACACGCAATCCGGGTTTGCCGGGTGAGAAGAGAACAGGATAGTCGTCACTCAGGCGGTCAACGGCCCGCGTGCCAAGTCCCGGTACGAGTCTGACCAGGCCGTCTTCTCGCTGGATTCTCGGCGACCAGCGAAACTCGTTCTGGGAAAACGCGACGCCGGCAAACGACGGAAGGAAGTACTTGCCCACGCGCACTCCTACAACCTCCTGTATCATCACGGCCATCTCTTCGTGGACGTCGAGAAGCCCGCGCTCAGCTCGATACTCGATCGGGTCCGGAGCAAACACCGAAGCATATACCTCGGCCACTGCATCCTGAAGGGCGGCCAGGTTCTCCTTCTTGGTGCCGTGATTAGCTACAAACAGGCTCTTGTACTTCCCGGAAAATGCGGCACCTGTCTGGTCTTCCAGGAGCGAGGAACTACGAATGATGAGAGGGCACTGCCCGAAGTCATCGAGTGCAACGGCGAGGCCGTTCGAGATCTCGGTCGGGAACTGCGAGTTCTTGAATACCTGTACGATGTGAGGATAGTCTCGTCGTACGCGCTCAATGTCTCTGTACTTGTAGTCGTAGACGTCGTCAAGATTGTTGTGTCGAATGAACTCGAGCACACTGTCGGAACTGATATACCAGGTCTTCGGCACCTTGATGCGATCGAATACATCGCGATGTTCGGTGGCCCGCTCGAGGAGCGTAGTTGCCGTGAAGAGCCCCGAGCTCTTACCTCCAAGACTGCCGTGACTTCTCGATGAGAAGACCACACGACGAATGAGTTGCTGAAAGTCCTCGACCCTTACGGTGTTCTTGAGTACCCGGAGGAAGTTCATGTCGCCACTGAAGAAGCGGCGTAGCAGCGAGGCGCGAAGGCTTGTCTGAAGAGCCCGCGGCATTTCGTCTTCGTTCAACTCCGACGACCTGAACCTGTCGAGGGCGGCAGCGATATCGGACAGACTGCTGTGTGTCGTCTCGAGCGTATCAACGAGGGCGGATGCCTTGTCCTCTTCGATCCAGGCGCGGATGTTGGAGATCATCTCGTCATCGCTGCAGTTTCGCGATGCGATCTCGAATGCCTTGTCGGCGAGTGTCGTTACGTCCTCCAGATCACCTCGTGGTAGTGGGCGGTTCTCCTCCACGCCCCCGTCACCTTCCGGCCCGCCGTCGGTCACGTAGGCCCGAAGAAGTTGTTTGGCTTGATCGACTCCGGTCCAGGCCAGATAGTTGATCATCTTTCTGGTGATCCTGGCCAGAAGTGGTTGATCGGTTCGGCGCAGAAAATCGAGAATGACTTTCCACGAGCTGTCCTTTTCACTCTCTACCGACTCGATGGCGTCTGCAAGTCGGTCGTGTGCCGATCGGACTCTCCGCTGAAGCAGGTGTAGCGCAACCCGGTCGGCAATGGCCCTGATGAGTTTTCTCTCTTCTTTCAGAAAGGGCCCTTCGTCGGCGCGCGGAGCCGGCGCGAGATAGAAGACCTCAATGGCGCCTGCCTGCACGTCGTCGAGGATGATGTCGATGTGCTGGGACCACTCAGACTCATGGAAGTCTGTTGAATCAAAACGGTGCTCACCGATTGTGATGCGTGCCCGGCAGATGTCAGGGTATTGCCATCCGGCCGGCAACGCATTCACCAGTTCCTGCAGTACGACATCCGGAGGCAGGTCGAGCTGGCTCAGCACCTCATCGACCGTGTAAAGACAGTTTAATTCCTTCGCCCGCTCCTGAAGCGTGTGCAGAATTCCTTCGATCTGGTTGTCATGACTGGTCATGCTATCTGCCTCAACGCTCCTCCTTGACGATAGGCACCCCGGATGCCCTGTGCCAGATCGCTCCTCGGCCTGTCCGCCCGTCCACAGCAACGGCGAGGGGCTGTGTCGATTCTACGTGCCTGACGAACTCCGCTTCATGTGTGACCGGCTGCTGTGAAAGCCAGTCCCAGTCGATGGCTGGATCGATGTGGTGATGAACACTAAAGTAGCTGATCTGAAATGAGGCGATGTTGTGGAAAAAATGCGTTCCCTGACTCGGTTCGACGTCGAAATCCGGCAGGGTTGCCTCCACGATAACCGCTGCGCCACTAATCTGCGCCCACGTTACGGGAATTCCAAGCCATGGATCGGAGCTCCCCCAGCGACCGAACCCGATGAGGACATAAGGCCTCCCGGCGTCGCGCAGCGTATGGTTGAGTGATTCGAGTTCCGCGGCGATCTGTGGTGTGTATTGACGCTCGAAGGTCTCCGGCTTTACGTATACGATATCCAGGAGCCCGTCCACTCTTCCGTTACCCATGACTCGCTCGGAGAATGCCAGCAGATTCGCGTTTTCGCGCGTCGATTCCGGCACGTCGACCGGTTCCTTCGACACGAGCATGGGTCGGACCTGAAGGACTGCGAGTCGCGCGGGTCCGTCATTTCTTCCCGGGAACGTCACGGCGAACTCGATCTCGACGGCGCTGTTTGTTTCTCGTTCGAACGTATCCAGGATGAATCTTATGGCCTCGTTGACCGGCCAGAGGTCGAGCTGGAGTATGGGGGCAAAGTCGAGTACGCGAGGCCCATCGATTCCGACGCCCGGCACCAGTCTGTCCCGGGTCGGATCGAAGGTGGACGCGAGGTGTCGCAGCGTGTCATCGTAGTTCGCCCTGGCCAGATCAGACTCGACCAGATACTCGGTTTCCTTTGTCGGGTCGTACGGGGGTGTTGGACCCACGTTGACAGCCCAGAATTTCAACTGCGTGTTGTTCAACATGTCGGCGGTCGAGGCAAACGGTGGACGCGACTTTGGATGAGCGGGCGAATACGACCAGTTAACCGCGCCATCCACGATCGTCTTTCCAAGTCCCAGTGCCAGGTTGACCACTCCTTCCTCCGGCTTCGCCGATCCGCTCCGGTAGAAGTTGAACGATCGGCATACTCCGGACATCTCCGGATAGAAACGCTCTCCGAACCGACGGCCAACCACTTCCTGTATCACGACCGCCATTCTCTCTTCCTCCGGGTCCTTGCCGATGGCCGTCACGTAGTTGGCGGCGTCGCGGAAGTAGGCAGAGGCATACACAAACTTGATTGCTTCGAGGAGCCGTTTGAATCGGGTGTTTGGATCAGGATGATTGTTGGGAATCATCTTGGTCTGATACACGCCGGCAAACGGATGTGCGAGCGCGTCCTCCAGAAGACTGGAAGAACGAACAGCCAGTGGATTCCCGCCGGTGCCTTCGACAAGGGCGCGAAGGTCGCCCACGTTCTCAACCGGGAAGTCGCCGCCAATGAACTTATGCGCGATGCGCTCATCCGGGGATCCTGACAATGCGTATTCGTGCAGGCCATTGCGTTCCATGAAGGCCTCGAACACGTCGGTGGCGACGACCACGGTTGACGGTATCACGATCCGGAGGCGGTCGCTTTCATCCTCATATGGGTGCGCGGTCAGGATTTCGCGGGCCCGGTTCAGTCCCGCTGCCTTTCCTCCGATCTCGCCTCCGCCAATGCGTTTGAAGCCACCGGATGCTTCGAAAAAGACGCGGTCGAAAAGGGCTGGCTTTCGCATGTCGGACTGCTCGCCCATTATGTACTCCGTTGCCTATGCCGAAAGATCAGGAGGCGGAGGCCGGTCCGGGCCGCTATAGCCATCCGCGATCGCGACAGGCACGTGCCACCCTGTCAACCGCGATGACGTACGCGGCATCGCGCATCGAGAGCTTTCGTTTCCGTGCGAGGTCGCTGACCGCAATGAAGGCTGCGGTCATCTTCAGATCCAGTTTGCCCAGCACTTCGTCCTTCTCCCAGAAGTAGTTCATGTTACTCTGGACCTGTTCGAAATAGCTGCACGTCACTCCGCCCGCATTCGCCAGAAAATCGGGAATCACGAAGATCTGTCGCTGGTCGATCACGGCATCGGCCTCGGGCGTCGTCGGGCCATTGGCACCCTCGGCAATCACCTTCACGCGGGAGCTTATGCTGGACGCATTGTCACCCGTGATCTGGTTTTCGAGAGCGCACGGCATCAGGACATCAACGTCTTGCTCGAGCCACGCTTCGGCCGGAAGGACTTCATATCCGAGACCGGGAGCCGCGTCTTTGTCGATTTCTCCAAAACGATTCGTAATCGACAGGAGCTGCTCCAGATTGATTCCATCCTTCTTTCGGTACGTGTACGAGGTCTCATCCGACTGGTGCCAGCACGAGACGGCCATGACCGTACCACCCAGTTGTTGGTACAGTTCGATGGCGTAGCGCGCGACATTGCCAAAACCCTGGACGCTTGCGACGGTGTCGGACGTCCGGATATCCAGTTCCTTGAGAGCTTCTCTCAGCGTGAAAACGAGCCCGTATCCAGTGGCCTCCGTACGTCCGAGTGATCCTCCCATTCCCACCGGCTTGCCAGTGATGAACCCTGGTTGTCTCGACCCGTGGATCGTCTCGTACTCGTCGAGCATCCACAGCATATGCTGTGCCGACGTCATGACATCGGGTGCCGGCACGTCGGTATACGCACCGATATTCCTGGCCAGTTGGCGAACCCATCCGCGGCAGATCAACTCCTGCTCCCGCTGGCTGAGATTGTGCGGGTCGCATACAACGCCGCCCTTGCCACCGCCCAGCGGAATATCGACGACCGCACATTTCCAGGACATCCACATCGCCAGGGCACGCACGGTGTCCAACGTCTCCTGCGGGTGGAATCGGATGCCTCCCTTGGAGGGACCGCGAGCGTCGTTGTGCTGAACGCGAAATCCCTTGAAGACTTTGACGCTCCCGTCGTCCATGCGGATCGGAATCGATATCGAATATTCGCGAAGTGGGTCTCGGAGCAGGTCGCGCGCCGCCTGATCGAGTTCGAGGATGCCGGCGGCGCGATCAAACTGCTTCTGCGCCATGGCGAACGCACTATATGACTCTTTTGCCATTTTTGATGTCATGTTTGGATAGATCGTTCACGACCGAGGTCGCTATAAATCGACAAAGGTGAATCACCGGCAACAACGCGACAAAGCCACGCTGTCAATCGGCATAAGGCCCGCCCGACCTGCGCTTTGTTCTGTTTTGATTGCTGCTCGTATCAGCAACAAATCAAGATAGTAAACAGCCCTCAGATGCCACGAAGGGGCTATCTCAGGTGGTTCGTAGGGGGGAACGAAGACTGTGTGTCAGTTGCCGCCGGACACCGCGCATTGACGCCCGCTTGATCGTTGCCACGTGGAGGCGTTCCAGGTCTCGCAACCAGCGATGTGTCCAACTCATCCTGGGCCCACTGACAACGGGTGTGCGTCAAAGGCGCACCCCATTGACCGGAACAGTGTCCCGCTGGTGCTCTTCTCGAATCAACCCTCGCCTGTCCAGCCCTGGAAACCGCCGCCCGTGCGGGCCGTGACATCGATCTGTGCGAGCAGTTCCGTGATCTCCCTCTGTCCCTTGCGGATGCCGGAACGATACGCAAGCCGGTACGCCCAGTAGCTACCGTATGCAAGGATAAGACCCGTCATCGTCGCGATTCCTGCCACACCCACCAGTCCCAGGGCCATCTTCTTGAGACCGACAACGAGAACCAGGAATCCGATTGCCGACCCGAAGATGCCGCTGATCCACGAGCCGACCTTGAAGTTGCGCCACTTGCCGAACTTTAGATCCAACTGTGTCGACACCTCTGTGCGCTCCTCGTCGATCGAGTGCAGCGTGACGGTCATCCGATTGAGGTCGGCGATACTCATCCGATAGGCGAACGTGCTGATGACGCCACTCGCCGAAAACGCATGCTCAAGCTGAGGAACCTTGAAGATCAACGTGGAATCTGCCAGGTTCTCTTCGTCGCCTATTACTTCAAGGAGTTTCAGATTGAACGGCTCGGAGGGGAAAAGCTTTTTCATGGCATCGAGGACCTTGCCCTTGTCCGCCCGGATTACCCGCGTCACCGTTACGTGCTCCTCGGGCGTACCCAGGAATCGACCGGCCACGTCCGACATCTCGCGCGAGACTGACGTTGGCGCATGCTTTTCGGCCGCGTGCTGGCGGAGCGCCAGCTCGATGAACTGCGGGTCGATGCCGGCCTCATCGCCGATGAGTTTGACCTCGCTCAACGAGAACTCGTGAGCGAGCGACTGGCCTGCTACCCGAATGTGCGATTTCGCGGCTGCGATCGTCCAGGCGCCGCGCTGCATCCGCCTGCAGTCGCGCGGCTATCCGCCAGATTTCTTCTGCGCCCGAGGGATCGAACGTTTGCTCAGTCGCGTCGGTCCCTGGCATTTCGACCGGCCCGGCTTCTTCGAAATGCAACTCTTCCTGGGGGTCAGACTCGATCGGTGCCGAGTCGGCGGGCTTCTGTTTCTGCCTGGTTCTATCCATTCGAATGCTTATCAGTAGGGGTTAGCAGGTAGCCGGTCGCAAAGGAATGCGGCGCCAGTAGATACTGTCAGGGCGCAGCCTGCTCACCTGACGATCGTCAACATCCTGGTACTCGACAGCCCGTCCGCCTGCAGTCGATAAAGGTAGATCCCGGACGGCAACCCGCCGGCATCGAACTCGGTGGCGTGATCACCGACCGACCGATGCCCCGCCACAATCGTCTCGACCTCTCTTCCAAGCACATCATAGATCGTCAGGGTGACCGTGGCCGGTCGCGACAGCGAATAGGTAATCGTCGTAGAGGTTCTGGCTGGATTCGGGTACGCCGGTCCGAGTGAGGCTACCGCCGGTTCGGGCAAGATCTCCCGGCCTACAGATCCCGAGAAATCGATGGCGAATGCCCCGATAGCGGCCTGATCGACGGAGACGACGGTTTCCACGTTCGTCCCGTCGAGATTCGCTCGATGAATGACGCCGACAGGGAACGTGACGATGCCGCCGTAAGTGGCAGACCAGTACATCTTCCCGGCGGCAAGATCGAGCGCAATGTCACCCAGTACGGTCGAATCCCCTTCTACCATCACGAGGTCCTGAATCTCGGATCCATCGAGATTCGCCGCGCCGGACGGCCCGATTGTCTGTAATCCAGAACACTCTGTCGCCGGACCGATCGACGGCGATATGGCCATCGTTGATCGGCTTCCCGTCAATAACATGGAGAAGCTCCTGCGGGTCCGATCCGGCCAGTGTTACCTGTCGGATCGAGTGGTCTGCCAGACCGTCGGGCAACTTGGCGTCAATCCAGAACATCTGCTCGTTGGCACGATCGAGTGCGACGTCGAGAACAGCGTTGTCGGAACTCCCGAACAGCGTGACGCCTTCACCATCGAGATCTGATCTGAAGAGACTATGAATCGCCGGAAACGCTCCATTCCACGTGAACCAGAACAGGCTGTCCCGCTCGACATCCACCGTCATGGCGGTCACGGGGCAATACGGATTGCAGAAGCCCGAAAACACGACGTTCTCGAAATCCGAACCATCGAAATTCGAACGCTGAATGATCGCGTTGTTGGGCGAAGGATTTTCGATGGCGAGCGACCAGTACAGCTTTCCATTGTCGATGTCGAGTCTGAGGTCTTGCGGACGCTCTACGAATCCATCGAAGATATCTTCGACCTGGCCGCTACCGACGACTGTTCGCTGCAGCGAACCCGCGTACGTGTTGCTCCAGTAGATGGTGGGCTGCGCGGTGGAGGTGACGGCTACCGTGCTCGCGACGATGACAAGGCCCGTCAGGACGGGAAAGATTCGCACCGGAGTGTTGTTACCGTTTTTGGCCATTCGGGGACACTATTCCTAAGATGCTCAAAGGGGCCGAGATGTCTTGCCCTGCGCGGAAAAAAGCTGCAGTCCAGACAAACCGGGCTGACGATGTATTTTAGAGGGATCTGAAAGGTTCTCCAAGATAACCGTTTTCGTCACGTCTATGCCTACGACCCATCCTCTTCTCAGTGCCCTGTTCCTGACAACCTTCCTGGTGCTTTGCGGACCGGGTAGATCACTCGCACAGGTACCGCTGGCTCTCGAGGGGCGATGGTCCGGTGCCGCTATCGAGAACGGGACTCCCACCCTTTTCGAGCTTGAGTTTGAATTGGTTGATGACAGCGTGCACACGACACTTACGCAGCCGTACAGTGGCTATTCAAGGTTTCCTTACCCGTTCCGATACGAAGACGGTCGCCTCAAGTCCGGGCTCTTCGGTGATGAAATGGACCTGATTGTCGATCTCCGGCGCGGACAATTACGCGGCACGGTAGTCAACGAAGGCGAGATCACCAAGACCGTGTTTCTGCAGCGGGTTCTGGATTTCCCGCTGCCGGGATATCGGGAGGAAGAGGTTTCTTACCGGGCGGGTAGCGATACGCTGGCCGGGTCGCTGTTATTGCCGGACGGACCTGGGCCGTACCCAGCCATCGTCTTTGTGGCCGGCCGTGGATACGGCAGCCGATACGGCTCGATACGACCTCGCAAGTACGCTCGCTCGTTTCGGAATAGCCGGTCTTGTTTTTGATGCACGGGGCACAGGCCGCTCCACAGGTGACAATGCTACGGCGACAAGTCTGGATCGCTTCGAGGATGTGGCTGCCAGTCTTGATTTTATGCAGGATCGATCCGAAATCAGCAGTGATCGTCTCGGATTGCTGTCAAACAGTGCGGGTGGATGGATCGTGCCCGTAGTCGCTGCTGAGAGAAACGATGTTGCCTTTATGGTGACGCTGGTGGGCCCTGCAGAAAGCCTCGCGGATCAGCAGGGTCATGTGATTGAGGAACTCATGCGAAGGTCGGACGAGTCCTTCACCGACGACGAATTGAGAGCAGCTTTCGAGTATCAGAAGCAGCTTGTTGAGCTCTCGCACGAAGGGGCAGAATGGTCCGTATTCAAACCGCTGACTGAGACAGCCCGTTCGAAGCGCTGGGCCAGGTTCGTGGATCTTCCTGAGAGTATCGCAAATCCTGAAGCTCGACTACTATCGCCGTCGGCGGGACTATGAACCGACCGAGGCGTTGCGGAAGACCAGGATGCCTCTTCTGTCGATCTACGCTGAGGACGACTACGTCGTACCGCCGGAAGTAAACGTACGCCTATTGCGCAATCTCCTCGAGGAAGCGGGGAATACAGATTTCGAGATCGTGGTGCTCGCCGAGGCAAATCACAGCATCGCGTTTCCGTCCGGTTTCGTGGGTGAGGGAGATTGGCCGGATCGGTACTATCAGCCGTGGACTCGCTCCCCCGACTTGATCCCGACGATTCTCGACTGGCTGCGGTCGCGCCTCGACCTTGACGGCCCCGTCGGTGAACGATAGAACCAAAGACTCATGAACGAGGATCTTTCGGGCCAGGTCAGGCCCATGCTTCGACCGGTAGACAGGCTTCTCATTATTGTGGAGGTCGGATTCGGTGTGTACTGGCTGGCCGCTTGGAGTCAGGCTGAAGTCGTGCCGATGATGGTGGCGCTTCATCTTCGCAGCAGCGTTGGTGCCGCTCATGATTGCTCGACTGACGCACGACCGGGGTCGCTTCATGGCGGTGGTCAGGCAGGTCTATCCTCTGATCTTCATCGGGATTCACTGGACCGAGGCCGGGGTGATACACGCGGAGTTGCACGATTCGGTGTTCGACGCTGTCGTGATGGGCTGGGATCTTGCGCTGTTCGGTGTTCACCTGCAGGAGGTGTGGATGCCCGCGATGCCGTACGTGTGGCTCAGCGAGATCATGCTGTTGCTGTACTTCACATACTACCCGGTCGTTTTTGGCAGTCCCTTGCCACTTCTGTATCAGAAGCGTGACGATGCGACAACAGATCTTGTCTTTCGGCTCTTTCTCACCTACATGGCATGTTTCGTTATCTACCTCTTCTTCCCCGTTGAGGGACCGAAGATGAGTGTCGGTCGATTTGATGGTCCGCACACGCAAGGATTCTTCTACCGACTGGTGGAGAGTCTGACTGAAGCGGGTGATTCGCTGGGGACGGCGTTCCCGAGTTCGCATGTAGCGGGCATGACGGCGCTGGCTATCGCGGGGTATCGATGGTTCAGTACCAGGACAAACGTTGTATTGACAAGCCTTGCGATAGGGATGACGGTTTCGACAGTTTACGTGCAGCACCATTTCGCCATCGATGCTCTGGCCGGGGTGCTGCTCGCGGTGGTGTGTGCGCTCATTGCGCCGTCCTTGCGGCGAGGGTTGATGCGTATTCCGGTCCCGCACCGGTTTTCAGGGGGTTCAGCGTGATGCAGGTGTTCTTGAGTCGGCCCGGTCCCCGTACGGCAGTTCTCGTGCTGGCCACTGTTCTCTTCGTCGGTAGCGACCACGTGCGTGCCCAGGCCTGGGTCCAGAAATCGACCGTCGATTCGGAATGGATCGTGTTCTCATCGGGTCGCACAGGGGGTGGCGATGTCTACGCCGTCCAGGCCACTTCAGGGGAATTCATGATCGTGGCGGATTCTCCCGCACCCGAGTCGTCGGTCCGATACGATTCGCACAGGGACCGCATTGTCTACACCCGGTACGATGATCGCCGGGCGATGCTCGTCAGTGAGGGCCGCGATCTCTTCGAAGACCCCAACGGGGACGTATCACCTGTCTGGTCGCCGGACGGATGGCGGATTGCGTACACGGCGACGCGGCGCGGTCAGGAGGATCTCTACGTGGCACGCAGGGACGGCTCGCGGGAGAAACGATTTACGAACGACGCCGAGGCGGATCGATATCCGGCCTGGTCGCCGGACGGCAACCGCATCGTGTTCGCGCGGCGCGACGAGAAGGGTTGGGATCTCTTCACGCTTGATCTGCGTGATCCGTCGCCTGTGCCCGAGCGGCTGACGCAGGACAGTGTGTACGTGGGTCATCCGGCGTGGTCTCCGGATGGTCAGCTTCATCGCCTTCGACACGGTCGTCGACGGTCAGAGCGAAATCGCCATGCTGGAAATCGAGAGCGGCGAAATTACGCGTCTCACCGAGCGGGCCGGCAACGATCTGGCTCCTGCGTGGTCGCTCGATGGCCGGCGGCTCGCATTCGGCAGCCGGCCGGACAGCACCGGCAACTGGGATATCTGGACGGTGGATGTCGACACGAAAGTGGTCGAGCGTGTGACGAAGCACGCTGATTTTGACGGCGGGCCGGTGGTAGTTCCGGCGTCGGCGCTGCGCAAGGAGTAGCGTGGCAGAACGGCGTGGCAGGACGCTGGTCGACGCTACCGAAAGGGTCCCCTGCACCGCTCCGTCGTTTACCGGTTCGCACGTATCAGGGAGTTCGCACCGCACGAATCTGCGAGCCCGTGGAAACTCGTCGTCGAGTCTACTCCTTCCCTTCCAGCTCCTTCAGCTTCTCTTTCGCGTTTCTGTTTCGCGGATCGAGCTCAACAGTCTTCTGGTAATAGAAGCGGGCCGAATCCGCCTCACCTGCTGTCAGGAATCCCTCAGCCAGGCTGTCGTACGCATTGCTGGACTCAGGGAAGTGTTTTACGTTCTCGCGAAAGACGGCGATTGCCGCGTCGAGTTCGCTCCGGTTAAGTAGAGCGTATCCGAGACTGTTTAGACTGTTCTCACCAAAATCGTACGCGGCCCGGCCGTAGAAAAGCTCGCGGAGTTTTGCGTACTCGTCCATCATCCCCTCCGTGCCATGGGCCGAGAACGTCTCCATCAACGCCGCATCGAGCGTGTGCGGCCGCGGGACTCCTCGATGACACGTGTGGCACCACATGTTGACAGGGTCTCGACCTTCTTTGTCGATCGTCTCGAGTGTCTTGTTGATGTCGCCGAGCATTTCGAGCATCGTCCGGGCGATGTCCTTCTTCGGATTCTCGTCGGATGCGAAATCAAATGTGGTCAGGGGTTGACCTTCCTCGCCTACGTGGCAGTGCGAGCAACGAACGCCCAGCGCCGTCGTGAATCCGGTCATCACGGCGCGAAGACGCTGAGGAGGAAAGTCCTCGGGAAGCACCTTGAGATTCTCGGCCTTCTCGGGCCACTCGAATCGTTGCGCACTTGCATTCATCGGTGCACTGACGAGCACGGCCAGAACGAGTATGGCGCCGCAGCCTGTGGCGATTATTCGAGGCATGAGTGTTCCCTCCGGATGAATCGAGTGACGTGACAGGTTTCGGTTTGACGCACGCAAGCCTGTTTCGTTACGCGGTGAGTCGGCTCCGCAGTTCTGGGCGTTTGTCGCCACAGCGTCGACACGATGTGTACATTTCGGAATCCTCGTCCGTGGCACGCACAATCGGTAATCTGAGTCATGCAGCCCCTTTTGATTCGTAGATGTTTGAAGCTGTCTGTGGTATGCGCGTCGTCGCTCACGGACCGGACTAATGTGGTTGGCGATCCTCGTCGCATTTGTTCTTGTCGGTGCAGGCTCCAGTCCCTGCGTCGGCCAGGAATTTGCAACGGACCCCGATAGCGCCACGACGTATGTGTTGATCCGGTCGGACGACCTCGGGATGAATCACGCCAAGAACATGGCGAACCGAATGGCGCTCGAATTGGGTCTGCCCATGTCGGTGTCCGTGATGTTCGCCTGTCCCTGGTATCAGGAGGCAGTAGAGGTTTTAAGAGACCATCCGGAGGTATCCGTTGGCATTCATCTCACGCTCAACGCGGAGTGGCGAAACTACCGCTGGGGTCCGGTGGCCGGCCGGAGTCGCGTACCAAGTCTTGTCGACAGTCTCGGATACTTTCACCCGACGCGCGGCGCGTTTCTGGCCGCAAACCCAAAGGTGGACGAAGTAGAGACCGAGCTTCGTGCGCAGATAGACCGGGCGCTGGACACGGGCCTGACGATCGACTACTTCGACTACCACATGGGCGCCGCGGTATCGACGCCGGAGTTTCGGTCGCTCGTCGAACGTCTTGCTCGAGAGTATGGTGTCGGTATCCCTCGCTACTTCTCGGAGGCGGACCCGAGCAATCACTACTTCGCGGAGCCGAAAGACAAACTGGACAGCCTTCTCGTAGCAATCGATCGCATGGAGCCGGGGAGGGTGAACCTGCTGGTGTTCCATCTGGGTCTTGAGACGCCGGAGATGGACGCGTTGATCGACATGAACGCGATTGGTCCGAGAAACATGTCGAGTCACCGCTTTGCAGAACTGACGGCCCTCGGTTCAGACAGATTCCGGCGCAGCATCGAGGATCGCGGCTATCGCCTTATAACCTATCGCGACCTCATACGAATGCGCGGGCTGGACTCAATGGTGTCGCCGGAGGAGGCAGCCTACGCGCCTCCACCCGGACCCTGAATCCACCGAATCGGAGACCGTACCCGGCTGCTGGCCGAGTGCAAGGTGTAGCGCCGGAGGTCAGGGCGGTGCGGCGATTCCCCATGAACGTGGTTCTGGCAAGCCACGAGAGATCCTTCGTCGCCCTCTACCCCTGGGTCACCTTCTTGATCATCAACACGAGATTGCCGACGCGCGGTTGGTCCTCGTCCGGACTGGAGCGGAAGCCCACCACGAGTCGCGCCTGCTCGTCCGGCGTCAGTTCCTGCAAAAGCTGATCCCTGGGATTCAGCTCGTTGCCGTCGAAGTACATTTGCGTGGTCAGTTCGTGATAGCCGCGTTTGGCCACCTTGAAGTGGATGTGCGGCGGGCGCCACCAGGTCTCGTTGACGGGATACGCGCCGGGAACGATCGTCCGGATACCGAACGAACCATCCTCGTCCGTTTTCAGCTTCGCCCAGCCCTGAAAGTTCGGATCCTCAGGGGCCGGGTTTGGATCATCTTCGTGATGATATCTTCCGTGCGTATTGGCCTGCCACGCGTCGACAATCGCCCCGGCGACGGGTGACAGCGACTCGTCAATCACCGTTCCCTTGATGAGGATGACTTCGCCCAGCGCAGTCGTGGATTGACCCTCGATGAGTGTCATGTCCGCATCTTTGTCGAGTTGGTCCTTCTTCGGATAGAAGGGTCCTTCGGTCTGGTGTGGTGTGGCGCATTCCTCTTCCTGGCGAGGGCTGGCTGCGAATGCTGTTCCTGCGACGGCGCCTGCGGCTGCGCCCAGCCCAACGTGGAGAGCTGCGCGGCGCGTAAACTTCTTTCGTGGCATTTCTTGATACGATATGGGGTGAATCGAGCGCGGGTGGCCTGAACAGGCCGGGCGAGCAGGGTCGAGCTCCTGCCCGGACCAATTACGTGGAAGCGATCCGAAGTTGCAATGACCCGCCTGAAACCGGCTCCTGTCGAGGGCTTGATGTCCGACGGCCTGCACCCGCCTTTCACCGGCGGCGAGAACGCGTACAACTGGTTACTTCAAGAGCACCACCGTCTGGGTTTCAGACTGGTGTCCCGCGACAAGTCGGTACAGGTACAATCCGCCCGGGAATCCCGTCAGCAGGCTGGGGCTTCCGAGGTAAACAACAACATGGTGTTGCTACCCCTTCTTCCGACCTGCACCACCACCGCTCCCGCCATAAAAAGCCATGACGCCAAGCAAGAACCCGAGGTCGTACAGTCCACCGTTGTTGTGGACTTCGTAGATGGCCACGTTGTCGTTCAGGAGCGAGGCGATGAACGTGAACAGCGAGATAAACCCATGCCACAGTCCCATCCAGAAACCTGCCAGCTCGCCAACGTCAGGTGCTGAGCCGGCGAGCTCGTTTGGACCGGGTGCGCAGCCGGTCATCAGAAACGCGGCGAGTAGTACGATCGTGAGCAAGAGCACCTTTTTCATGATGGCCTCGGACAATTATCTGCAAACGTTAATGAAGACACATACGGGATGATGACGGCAAAAGGTGCAGACGCGAATCGTGGTGAGGGCGAACGAGTGTCGTTGCAACGTTCGTTGGTGGCTGTGGAAATCCTGGGCCTTCACCCATCGCCGTGTCATTCTTGCGGATGCGAGAATCCAGAATCCACCTGCTACCTCGTCATTCTTGCGAATCCGAGGGAATGCGAGGAGAGGCGAGGGAATGCGCGGGTCGGGAATGACGCGGCGGCTGCGCTTCGCTGGCGCTCGCGACGACATCCAGAATGCTTGAAAGCAAGAAGTCCCGGAAGCACCCCCATGCTCCCGGGACCGGTGCAGGTTTGCACCTGCGTTCACCGTGTGTCTTTTGAAGTGTGTCGCTCGTTCTGCAGGCGACCGCTGCGGCTGATGTTCTGTTTCCCTAGAAGTCCCCTGCGTAAACACTCAGGTTCGTCGTAGACGCGGGCTGTCCAACAACCCACGGCTTGGCTGATGTCATCAGCGCCTCAAGAACTTCGGCCGGAGTTGCCGACGTGTTCTGCGAAAGGAAGAGGGCCGCGGTGCCCGTAACGTGCGGAGCGGCCATCGATGTGCCCGTCATCACGACCGGTCTTTGCTTCGCTCCGGTGGCGTTGTTCGAGGAGACAATGTTCTCTCCCGGAGCAAGAAGATCGACGAGCGTGCCGAAGTTGGAGAAGCCGGAGAATCGGTTATTCTCGTCGTAGGATCCCACAGTGACCGCTTCCTGTACGTGAGCCGGCGTGATCGTTGATGCATCAATCCCTTCGTTCCCGGCTGCAATGACGTATACGACACCCTGTGCAATGGACTCCGCGATAGCGTGGTCGAGTGCGTTGTACTCTGTCGTGCCGATGTCGCCGCCAAACGAGATGTTGACGACCATCGCTCTCGAAGGATCGGCTGCCTTCAAGTCCGTAATGTATTCTACGGCCGCGATCACGGTAGAAATCTCGGTTTCCCCGTCGTTGTCCAGGACCTTGAAGCTGTGGACTCGAGCACCGGCGGCCACGCCTACAACGCCGAAGGCATTGTCCTTTGCTGCGGCCGTGCCTGCCACGTGTGTTCCGTGTCCGAGCCCGTCATTTGTGCTGTTGCCGATAAAGCTCAAGCCTTCTTCGGAGCCACCAAGCCCAGAGTAGTCAGCCTGAACTATGTCATGGGGCTTGATTCCTGAGTCAAGCACGAAGATATCGACACCGGAGACCTTACCGGTCTCGTCGCCTGCAACCGTCGAGCTCTGGTCGGCATCAATTCGGTCAACTCCCCAGGGCAGGACCTGGTTGTTTCCGCTTTTGTATCGGGACTCCCTGGGCTTATTCGCCTTGACTGCGATGTCGGGTTCGATCCACTCGATGTCCGGATCATTCTCAATCATATCCAGGAAAGCAGGGAGAGCCGAGTCGTTGACGTGTGCAGCGAAACCGTCAAATACTCTCTTGTATTCGCGTTTCAGGGTGACGCCATCCATGTCTTCATAGCGCTCCAGGACTTTATAGCGCTCCAGAACCTTCGACATTCCCAGCACGAAGTCGTTGGAGGCCGCCAGTTCCTCGTAGCGCTCGAGGACCTTGGCACGCGAGAGAAATTTGAATAGATGCGCCTGACGCATCTTGGAAGTGGAGCCGTCTTCGACGACCTGTTCTTCGCTGCTGAGGAAGGAAGCGTCGGAGCAACCCGACAGCAGGACGTTGGAGAGCAGGAAAACGACGGCGGCGAGAGCGGAGAGAACGTTACGTGTACGCATGGCAGTAGTCTTTGACCGGTTAAGTCAAATCCCTGCCCGCGCAGATAGGGATGTTATTAGAAGTGCAACGCAGCCGGAATACCGGCACATCTGCGTGTACGCGGGCCGCTGCTGTCGGGCAGCGACCGGGCACTCTTGGACCCTAATGGACGGATGGGCTCCCTGGATTCAGGTATGATGCGAGCATTTTCTGGTGGAAAGGGTGCGGTAAGTCGCCGAGACGCCATTTTCGGCCTGCAGACGCTCAAATGACGGGTCTTGGGCAGGCTCAATTGACGGGAAATAGACCTCCGCCAACCGTCTGGGGTCAGTCCTAGCGCAGGCGAGAATCTACCTGCTACCTCGTCATTCTTGCGGATGCGAGAATCCATACAGCGTGGAGCCCGACATAGCGTTCAATGAATCCCCGATCCCCCGCATACGCGGGGGCAGGCGAGTCACACGTCATCGTTGCGCATGCTGGATCCAGCAGACAATGGCGGAAACTTCCATGGATTCCAGCCCAGGCTTGCCCTTGCGCTCCGCCCTCGCGGATGCGAGGGAATGCGAGGGAATGTGAGGGAATGCGAGGTCGGGGATGACGTGTCGGCTGCGATTCGCTGGCGATCGCGACGATATCCAGAGTGCCGGAAAAAAAGCAGTCCCGAGAGCACCCCATGCTCCCGGGACCGTGCAGGCGAGCCTGCTGTTCACCGCTCCGTTCTGCGAATCTCGAAGTCTATTTCTTCGGACCGCCCTTCTTTGTGCGCCCTGTATCGGACGTGGTATCGTCGCTGTCACTGGGAGGCTCTGACTGCGACTCGGCAACCCACAGACTCAGATTGGTCGTATTGGCCGGTGCCCCGTAGATCGTAAGGTTGCGTGCCTGCGCGGCTGAGACGATTGCGTCTTGCACCTCCGCCGGGGTTAGGGCGGGTGCGCGTGCAAGAAGCAACGCTGCGGCTCCGGCGACGTGCGGTGCGGCTGTTGACGTTCCGCTCATGAGTGCTGGAGGAGCTGACCGGCCCGTCTCGGTACTCATCGAGAGGATGTCGACGCCGGGTGCGAGGATGTCGACCACGTCACCGAAGTTCGAGAATGACGCAAAGGCAGCAGGCGTGCTTTCGAATGCTCCGACGGTGATTGCCTCACGAACGTGCGCCGGAGTAACCGTCGACGCGTCAATCCCGTCGTTGCCGGCGGCTACGATAACCACTACGCCTTGAGCAACGGCGGCCGCCACGGCATGGTCGAGGGCGTTGTATTCCGTTGTACCAATGTCGGCGCCGAAGCTGATGTTTGCGATAATCGGCATCGTCGGATTTTCCGCCTTCAGATTTGTCAGATATTCGACGGCGGCGATTGCCGTTGAGAGATCGGCCTCACCATTGCTGTCAAGCACCCTCAGATTGTGAATTGATGCTCCGGGAGCGACGCCGACGATGCCGGCCTGGTTGTCGAGTGCCGCGGCGGTTGCAGCCACATGTGTTCCGTGTCCCACCGGGTCCATGCTCACCGTGCCCTCGCCGGTGAAGTCGATGGTCTCAACAAGATTCATGTCACGGTGCGCCACACCGGTGTCGAGTATGTAGATGTGCGCGTCGACATTGCCCGTCCCATCTCCGGACGCGGTCCAACTCCATTCGCCCCCAACGAACCACACACCCCACGGCATTGACTGGTTCGGCTTGCCCTTCTTGAGCAGCGGATCTGCATCGCTATGACCTATCCGGATATCCGGCTCGATCCATTCTATGTCCGGGTCGTTCTCGACGAAGTCCAGGAACGCAGGCACATCGCCCTCGACGTGCGCAGAGAAACCGTCAAAGGAGCGCGTGTAATCGTGCTTGATGGTGACGCCGTCCATGCCCTCGTAGCGCTCGAGCACACGGTAGCGCTCAAGAACCTTAGTCATTCCGAGCACGAAGTCGTTGGAGACGGCCAGCTCGTCGTAGCGCTCAAGGACTTTGGCACGCGAGAGAAATTTGAATAGATGCGCCTGACGCATCTTGGAAGTGGAACCGTCTTCGACGAGCTGTTCTTCGCTGCTGAGGAAGGAAGCGTCGGAGCAACCCGACAGCAGGACGTTGGAGAGCAGGAAAACGACGGCGGCGAGAGCGGAGAGAACGTTACGTGTACGCATGGCAGTAGTCTTTGACCGGTTAAGTCAAATCCCTGCCCGCGCAGATAGGGATGTTATTAGAAGTGCAACGCAGCCGGAATACCGGCACATCTGCGTGTACGCGGGCCGCTGCTATCGGGCAGCGACCGGGCACTCTTGGACCCTAATGGACGGATGGGTTTTTTCGGATTCAGGTTGTGGTAATGAGTTTTCTTTGTTGCGGCACGTGCCGCGACGCGCCGGGCTGCGGCAGCAGGCGTGGGAATCCTGGGCCTTCAGGTGAATACGTGGTCTCGGATCGCTTCGCTCCGCTCGCGATGACGATGAGGGGCCACTTCGCTCCGCAGGATGACCGGACCTCGCATCGATCCCCGATCGCCGGGATGACGACGGATGACAACCCCCATCGATCCCCGATCTTACCTCCACAATCGTAGACCGTCATTGCGAGGCTGCGGCAGCAGGCGTGGCAATCCGGGACCTCCCAGTGAATCCCGTCGGCTCGGACCGTGTCGCTCCGCCGCGATGACAATGACGGCGCGACCGACTAGTTCAACACCGAATGAATCGCCTTTGTGAGTCGCTTCCCCTTCCACGAGTAGTGCACGTCGATCGTCATGAAGGGCACGGGTCGGCCATCGACAGCGATCGTCGTGAGGGTCAGGTCGAGCTTCTTAACGAGCGCTTTCGACCACTGTATGTACTCGGTTCTGGTCATTCTTTATTGTCGATGAGGTGGATTCCCCCGATGCAGGAGCCGCCACGATAGTAGAACGAACGTATCCCCGGAATTCGTCTAAAGGCGCCTGCTCCGCCCCTGAACGTGCTATTCTAGCCCTTCTCCTCTCGTTCCATCAGACTCAGGAGGTCCGCCAGCCGGTCGTCGTACAACTGCCGCAGTCGATCAAACTCCGATTCCGTGAGCCCAAACGGCCCCGCCGCGTTCTGTGCGGCCTGCTCGGGACTCCGCATTCCGGGTATCACCGTAGACACCTCCGGATGACTCAGCACGAAAGCCAGGGCGATCGACGCGGGTGAAGCCTTGCGCGCTCTGGCCAATTCAAAGAACGGCTCCAGGTCGAGGGTCGACTGCTGCAGTATGCGAGGCGTCAGCCGAAAGCTGCGGTGGTCATTCGGGCCGAAACTTGAATCGGAGTTGAACCTCCCGGCCAGGAGCCCGAACTGCAGCGGCATCCGTGCGATGATCCCGTATCCCGCGGCGGCCGCACGCCTCATCAGGCCGACGGCCCGCTGATTGATAACGCTCAGGACGAGTTGGAAACTGTGACCGAGTCCGCGCTCCATGAGAAAGACGCCCTCGGGCTCCGGATCGTACGTACTCAGCGACAGGCCCCAGTAGCGAATCTTTCCCTCAGAGACCAGTTGCTCCATCGCTTCGATGCATTCGCCCTGCTTCAGGTGCGCGACACGCGCGGAATGCAACTGGTACAGGTCGATGTGGTCGCGGCGCAGCCGCCTCAGGCTCTCGTCGCACGCAGCCAGGATGTGCTTCTTCGAGTAGTCCAGCGAAATCGAACCGTCACTATTCAATCGATGGCCGACCTTCGTGGCGATCGTGACGCCTGCTCTGTTTCCGATAGTCCGCCCGATCAGCTCCTCGGAGTGGCCGAGGCCATAGAAATCCGCCGTATCAAAGAAATCGATTCCGCGGTCGAGAGCAGTTTCGATTGCGCGAACGGACACGGCGTCATCGGTATCTCCCCAACCAATGGCGATGTCGCCGGCCATGGCCGGTCCGCCGATGGCCCATGCCCCGAAGCCGATGCGGCTCACGACGAGGTCGGTGCGTCCGAATGTATTGGTCGGTATGGCTGGCATGTGATCTTTTCCGCGAAAGGAAGCAGCAGGACGAGAGTGGTCAGATTAGTGTTGGGGCCCGGACAGGTTCGTACTCGAGAATCGCATTGTTGGGGAATACATCTCACTGACCGCTCGGTGTGAGTTTCGTTCCTATTCGGAAGTTAAACGAGAGGAATCGCGTGGACGACAAATAAGAATGCCGCCCTCTCCTGTTCGCCGCGTGCCAATACTGAAAGATATGCTGAACACCGGTCGATGTCGCGGCGCGGTAAGCGGGAGGGCGGCACACCGACAGGTAACGAATTATCTGGATAATCGCTGCGGGGAATTGGCGGGGATGTGTGACGGCAGGAACCTCTCGCGATCCTGGAAGACGCTGGGTGGGCGAGTGATTCTAACTCGCCGGATGTATTGAGAAGCCAGGTCTGGCGCCTGGGCCATGTCTGGTACGAGCTACATGGGCCACGCCCTTACGGCTCGTAGTCAACTCACCGCCACGAGATATCGACGTTCGCCGCTTTGTTTTTCTTCCGAGAATAGAGAACGTGCGTTCGAAAGCCGGGACAATTCGGACGACCCTGCACGAGTCCAGAGGAATCCGTCCGACGCCCTGACTGAGGACGGACCGAGTCAACAACATGAGGACGGGTTTATGAATCTTATCGTAGAGCATGTCGACGTCTGGGCAGCACGAATCACCGACGACGCCGGAGCACTTTCCGCGGCACTCACATCACTTAGCAAGGTGGGTGCGAATCTGGATTTCGTGATTGGCAGGCGTTCGCCGGACCGTCCGGGAGAGGGTGTGGTTTTTGTAACACCCCTGCGCGGGGATTCGGAGGTGTCGGCCGCCGGCATGCTTGGCTTCAACATTACGGCCAGCATCGATACGATTCGCGTTGAAGGTGATGACGAGCGCGGTGCCGCAGCGGCGGTCGCCGACAAGATTGCGAAGGCGGGAATCAACGTTCGTGGATTCTCGGCTGCCGTTATCGGTGGGCGATTCATCGTCTTCGTCAGTTTTGACAACCGGGATGACGCGGACAACGCGATCCGGTTAGCTGCAGGCGTAGGTTCGAGATCACGATCGTCGTGCCACGCCGCGTGTCTCGCTACAACTCGGGTCTCTGACATTCGGATGCCGCTCAACGATGCCCAAAGGTCTGTGCCGCATCCATTAGCGGGCTACCGGATCTAGTCCGCAACTTGATCGCAGTCAGGGATATCGGTACTATTACGTTACCCACTGCGAGTTTACCACCGGATAGTGCGCCCTGGTTGCGATGGCTGGAGACCGCATTCGCTCTGCCGCTGCCACGCACAGGCCAACTGGCCGATGGCTCGTCCACCATCCCAATAAGCCATGGTATGCATAATGAATAACGGTTACAGTCTTGCTCTGAGCGTATGCGTCAGTGCACTGCTCTTCTTCACGACGATTCCGGCAGTTGGCCAGACCGTCGACGCCTTTACGACCGGTCAATTCGTTTCATCACTTTTTCCTGCCTCCACAGTCAACGGCGGCACGTCCGTGCTCGGCACGTATCGAGACGCGATACTGACCCCGCTCGGAACGCAGACATCGACGCTGACGATTGGCTCGGGGACGTATACATACACGCGTGACGCTGGAGACATCAGCTTCATCTCGGTTGACTGGGATGGTAATAACGATGCTATCACTTTCGTAGAGACCGGTCTTGGCGGCGTCGACCTTACGACGGGCGGAGCCAACGCTTTTCAATTCAACATCACGGCGAACAGGAGCAGCAACTTCGAGATCAAAATTCTCGTGCATACGGACGCATCGAATTCGTCCCTGGTGAATCCGGTGTCGACATCGGGCACGGGCGTACAAACCATATGCTACAGCTCTTTTTCGGTGGCGTCTGGAACCGGTGCGGATTTCGCCAACGTCGGGGCCGTTCAACTGGACACCGGGGTTGGCAATGCCGCCCAGGACTGGGATATGGGCGAACTACTATACGTGAACTCCGGATCGTGCGGGCTTCCGGTCGAACTCACGTCATTTGACGCTGTAGTCGACGGCAACAACGTGCTTCTGAAATGGCAGACCGCCTCCGAGCAGTCCGCGCTCGGCTTCGGAATTGAGCACCAGAACGTTTCGACGGACGCTGCGAGTGCATGGACGGAAGCGGCGTTCGTGGCAGCTACCGGCGAGTCATCATCACTCCGTGACTACGCGGCCTCCGTGGCTGCACTACCCTCGGGACAACACGCTTTCAGACTCCGCGTTGTCGATGTCGATGGAACGTTCGAGTATTCCGAGACCGTCGAAGTCGGGGTCGAGCATCCGGAGAGCTTCGTGCTGGGTTCGGCCTATCCCAACCCGTTCAATCCGAGCACGTCATTCACGTTGGCCGTGAAGCAGTCGCAGAATGTTGAGGTCGGCCTCTTCGACCTGCTCGGTCGCCGGGTGGTCGACGTCTACAGTGGTCCGGTCGAGGCGAATGCAACCCGCGTGTTCCGGATTGATGCCTCCGAACTGACGACCGGCCTTTACTTGATCCGTGCAACCGGTCAATTCGATACTCGCTCCAGCCCGGTTCTTCTCGTCAAATAGTCTCTTGAACATCGAAGGGCGGGGTCGGTCAAGTTTCCGGCTCCGCCCTTTTGAATTCGCTTGACACTGGGCCGATCGGTATCGATACTCTCGGTGCGTCGCAGGGAATTGTAGACCACTGCGGCTCAAGTGCACTTCTTTCACCCGGAATAATCGAAGGTATCGAGCTATGCGCGCTGCTGTTGTCGAAGCATTCAAGGAACCGCTAAAGATCTGGGACAACTGGCCAGACCCGGAAGTCGGCCCGGACCATGTTCTGGTCAAGGTCATGGCCAACGGGATCTGTCGTTCGGACTGGCACCTGTGGCAGGGTCACTGGGACTGGATGGGTTTTTCGCCACCTCTACCTGTTGTGCTCGGTCATGAATCGGCCGGTATCGTAGAAGAAGTCGGCGCGAACGTGACGCGCTTCAAGAAGGGAGACCGTGTTGTGTTTCCGTTCGGACAGGCGTGTGGCAGCTGCGGGACGTGTGCCGAGGGATACCAGAACGTCTGCGAGAATCTCGCCATGTCGATGTTCATGGGCGCAGGTGGATTCGGGGAATACTCGCTGGTTGCCCATGGCGACGTCAACCTCGTTGACCTGCCCGAGTCGATATCGTTTGTTGAGGGCGCCAGCCTGGGATGTCGCTTCATGACGGCGTTTCGGGGAGTGACGGCTCAGGGTCAGGTGGAGCCGGGTGAATGGGTTGCGGTGTTCGGATGTGGTGGAGTCGGGCTGGCGGCGGTCGATATCGCCAGTGCCATGGGTGCAAACGTGATTGCGGTCTCGCGAACCCGGGAAAAGCTCGACAAAGCGCTCGAACTGGGCGCGGTTCACACCGTAACGGCGGGTGAAGATGCTCCGCAGGCGATACAGGAGTACACAAAGGGGGGCGTGCACGTGGCGGTGGAATGTCTCGGAACGGCTGCCACATGGATGCCGGCCATCATGTCGCTTCGTACCCGCGGGAGGCTCGTTCGCCTTGGAATGTCCGGCGCTGCCGAGAAGGGAATTCTGCCGATTCCAGCCGACATGATCGTCGGGAGGGAGATCACGATCGTGGGCTCAATGGGAATGCAGGCCCGATGTTATCCGGAAATGCTTCGAATGGTCGAGTCGGGCAAGATCAACCCGTCGTCGCTCGTGAGTGCAGAGGTGTCACTTGAAGACGTGAACAGTGTCTTCGAGGAAATGACCAAGTTCAACACGATCGGGTACTCGGTGATCAAGAACTGACGCGAGCGGCGCGTCTGGCTACTGGTTTCGGTTCGTACTCCAGATCGCGCGCATGCGCTTCTGATCTGGCGTTGCGTCCTCGTTCATTTCGAGGACGTGGTGATCGTAGCCTGGCACCAGCAGACCCGTAAGCTGGAGCTCGACTTCGCCTCTCCTGACGCGTACCGAATACTCGTCACCAACGTGTTTGTCGTTCTTGATCGCCATCACGCTGTCAGCATTGTGGACGGTCAGTTCTTGCTCGAACACACTCAGTATCACGTCGCCGTCCTGTAGTCCGAAGGGCTCATGCTCGGGCAAGAAGCCGGACACGGCAAGTCTGCCACCTTCAATGCCGCGCAACATCAATCCGAACTGTGGGGGTGAATCGGGAGAAGGTCGACTCTTCTGATATTCCACTCCGACGAGATTCATGTATCGCGAGAAATCGAGCGGTTGTCGCGCCAGGATGTGGTCATCGATGAATGTCTTGATCTCCGGATACGTTGCTGCAACGAACTCGTCAAAAAAGCTGTCGTTATGGAACGGACGATCCTTCCCGTACCGCTGCATCATCTCGACAAAAACCTCTCGCAGACCGCGCTTCCCATTCGATAGTTCGAGAAGTCGAAGGTCCAGACACATCGCCGTAAGTGGTCCCAGCTGGTAGATGTCGCCGTACTTACCCCGGCCGTCATCGGTGAACCATTCGGCGCTGAGTCTCGAAAGGCTCCAGTCGCTATTGAATCGTTCACTGGCCCGGATCTTTCCCGCTCATTCTTTCGAGGAACTCGTCGACGTCAATCATCCCTCCCCGCAGCTGCATCATGTGCGCCGTCCATTCGGTCACGCCTTCATACAACCAGAGATGCTGATCGTCGCCTGTGGGTCTGGAGTAGTCCCACTCCGCGATAATCTCGCTGCGGAGGTGCAGAGGTGTGAGGATATGCATGAACTCGTGCGCAACGATATCCTTCAGGAAGTGCAGCATCTGGGGCATGGCAGGCAATGCGTACGTTGAACTGTACGAGTGCTCCAGCGCGCCGCTGGCCATGAATGAAGGATTGCGATCTCTTGCGTTCTCGTCGGCGAAATACATGAGGAATGCGTACCTCTCCACCGGCGAGTAGCCGACGAAATCATAAGCGGCCTGTAGCACATCGTCCGCGATGGCAAGAACCGTGTCCGCGGTTATGGCTGTGTCAGGCGAGAAGACGAAGGCTTCTACGCTGATGTCGCCTATCTGGCGCGAGGCCGTGCTGAGATTCCCGACGAGGAAGGGTGAATCCGCGAGGTGGTAGTACGAGTCGGCGAGGTATCGGCCGGAAGCGTCCGTCGAGAGTGCCGTCCCGACCGTCCAGTTCTCTGGCTTCGTAAGCTCCAGGGTCGTTGGGTCCGACCGGTGGTCAACGAAATAGCCGAAGACACCGTGCGTATTGATAGCGACGTATCCGGGCTCGATGCCCGTACCGCTCATGGGATAGACCACGTGCTCGTCGACGTTTGCATCGAACGTGTCTTCCATGTCGTAACGGATTTCGGCAACTCTCGCCGGGTCCGAAATCGACCAATCGTTCGTTGCTCTCCGGGACGTGAGAATCTCAGCGCCCGACGCGTCGAGGGCCACAAACGATGTTACGAAGCGCCCGAAGTCGAGTACCTGGTGAACACCCGGGGCGAACGCCGTGAAGCTGTAGATGCTGTCGGCAGGGCTGAGGGCCGGCGGGAGTAGCGTTACGTGGAAGAGGTCGTCGTCGGTATTCGTGATGTCGACCCGATACCGGAAGGCATCCTGAGCGGTCGCAGGATCTCCAATTCTGAGCGAGATCAGGATGACCAGGAGAAAGACCAGACTGCGGCGATCCATAGCGGAATCTGTTTCAGCGTTGTCTTATGGCCGTCAAGCTATCCGCGGCCGCCGGTAGAGATGTCGCTTCCCTTACGGGACGTAGATCCAGTTAGATGCAGTTGCAGAGTGTTGACTGCCAGGTAAACGAGCGACGGTGGGCACTGGTCATGCGCGGAAGTCTTCAGTCTACATATTGGATGCAGAGAAGGACGATGGCAAGAGACGATTCTCGACGCGACCGGCTAGATGGCTATTCCGTGCGTCGGGGGGCTATGCGGGGAAGGTAGCCGGGGCGTCGGCGGTCGAGCTCATTCTACGTACCAGCAAGACCCGTGCGTACGGTCGTGTATCCGTCCGGACCCAAGTAACCAGGGATCGGCGTACGAGAACTACATCAACTGGTGTATGGCTGCATCCACGCGACTGGAATGATAGGCGATGAACACGAAGACGGTGGCTGATGTGGGTTCCGTCTCGTCCATACCACTTCCGTTCATCCCGAGCGTGACGAAGAGATTCCCGACGGCCAGGGCGTCCAGAGTCGTATCCGCTTCCCACTGGTGCCATTGCCCGACGTCAAATCCGGACGCCGTCAATGCGTGCCTCGTACCATCCGGGTCATCGGTTACACCGATACTCCACTCGCCGATTGTTCCTCGTCGCTGGAACACGGCTGTGTCTATCTCTCGGATGATCGCGGCCAGGCGCATGATTTGATACTCGGTGCTATGGATGTAGCGGGGCGTGGCCCCGCCACGAGCTATCTGTGTTCTAGAAGTTGCCGACCCAGACGGACCTGGTTGTTGTATTGACCGGAGCCCCGTGAACGATGTCAATCGCGTTGGCCAACAGCGCCTCTCTCACCTCGGCTGGAGATGCTGACGGATGCTGTGAAAGGTACAGAGCTGCTGCCCCTGCCACGTGCGGGGCCGCCGTTGACGTCCCGCTCATCAGGACGCCCTTCCAGCTTCCCTTCGTGCCGTTGCCGGTAGAGAGTATGTCAACGCCTGGAGCCTGCAAGTCGACGATCGGACCGTAGTTGGAGAAGTAGGCAAATCGATTGTAGACATCGTACGCGCCGACGGTAATCGCATCGGCCACGTGGGCCGGTGTGATCGTCGAAGCGTCAATGCCTTCATTGCCGGCAGCAATCACAACCGTGATTCCGGCGTCGATGGCAGCCTGAACCGCCAGGTCAAGGGCGTTGTACTCGGTCGTACCTATGTCTGCCCCGAAGCTCATGTTGATGACCATCGGTCGTTCCGGGTTTCGCAAGTTTTCGCTCGATGGCCAGGTCGAGGGCCTCGACGACCGTCGATATCTCACTCTCGCCTGCGTCGTCGAGCACTTTCATCGCCCAGACCGGGAGACAGGGCGCGACACCCACCGTTCCGTCGTCATTGTCGCACTCACCTACAGTGCCAGCGACGTGAGAGGCGTGGCCGTACTCGTCGGCTATCCACCTCGTATCCGTGAGGTTGGTCCCGGCCGACAAATTAATATTGACGTCGGGCTCGCCCGAATCGAGAAGAATGAGATCGACCCCTTTGACGCGGCCCTTTCCATCTCCGGAGACGGTCGAACTCTCCGCGCCACCGATCCGCTCGATGCCCCAGGGCAGTCTCTGCGCCGCGTTAGAAATCGTTCCCTGTTGGCCTGGCAGGCCGATGAAGATATCCGGCTCCACCCAGTCGACATCCGGGTCCGCCTCAAGCTGGCTCAGGAACTCGTCAAGAAGAGCCTGATCTACGGACACCGCCATTCCGTTGAAGGCGTAGCGCGACAGGAATTTGTAGCGCGACAGGAATTTGTAACGTGACAGAAACTTGCTGGCTTCGAGCGTAAAGTCGAAGTCGTCGCGAAGGCCAAGAATGAGGTCGACATCGGTGCCGACGGTCGCGTCGCTGCCGGTCCCGAGGACGAGTCCCGAGTCGTCAGTTGGCTCACCGGTTCGACTTCGCGCAGAGCGGCCGTGCCACCCTTACCCATCCGATCCGGGTTGCTATCGAGCAGATGTGCATGGCGCAGTTTCGAGAAAGAGGCTTCGTCGAGCTGCGGTGCGTCGTCCGAGAGCGCGGTCATTGTGTCGTTGGTGCAGCCCGCGAAGGCGAGGACCACAGGACCAGAGCGAAGACGAAGAGGCTGTATCGTTCGAAAGACGTGTTCATTGGCCTTGGAGATCGTAGAAGTGATGAAGTTGATCGAGTGCGGATTCGCAGACGTGAAGAGGTGCGGCGTGCGGCAACGGTAGCTCCCGATCCAACCCTACTGCGTCAGGCTGGGCGCTCACGCGGCAAATTCGTGTTTACTTCGCAGGTGCCGACGTGCTATCGGTCGCCGTGCTGCTGTCATCCTGAGGAAGTGGAGGAACCTCTCGGAAGTAGCGTTCAAGCTGCTTGCCGGCCTGGAGATCGGTCGACTCGATGGTCACTTCCGGGCCTTCTCCTACAAAGGAGTCGGTACATGCGGAGAGGAGAGAGCTGCCGAAGAGGATCAGGCCAGCAGTCGCCAGTGTCGAGAGAAGCTTGCGCGTATTCATATTATCGGACCAGAGCTTGGTTGACTCTGGCCCCGCCCGCGCAGATGGGACCTGTATGTGATGGGCGCCGTGCTGAGCCAGTCATGGTTCATTACGGGTACGCGGGCCAACTACGGGAGTTGACCGAGCCCATTCAGCCACCCGGTATAAGACGGATGGTTTTTCTCCGTTCAGGGAACAGAGTAGAAATGCTAAAGAACGTTTCGTCCTGGCGGTACCGGAATTGCGTTAGTACCGACCGAGCACGGTTTGCGCGGGAAGTATCGGCCGGGACAAGTCAGACTTAAATCCCGCCGATGCATCTTGCCTCGCCGGATCCCGCACTTGTTCATCCATCCGGCTCGGTCCGACCTGTCTTCTTCAGAGCAGGCCGCGGCAGGTCCGGTCGCGTGCTGGACCCTATCAATCAGCATGCGTGACTCTTCACGTCAGGAACGCTGCTGAGGCGGTCAGGATTAGCACGGAACACCCGACGCCGAAACGGGGGCCGGGAGAGGTTGTGTGCGGCTGCTTGATGCGCGTCCACTCAAGCTGTGACGGCTCGCGGGTTCAACTTCGGCAACCGCAACGACGTAGTTCTTGCCGTAGACCTTTGCGCATTTCGGGCACGTCGTATAGAAGTAGTAATTCTTCTTTGTCTGTCGCCCTCTCGACCTGACGAACGACTCCATTTCCTTTTCCCACTTCGGGATTTCCCTGTAGGGTCCTTCAAAGACCTTTGTGACGAAATCACCCGAGAGGTGCACCATCTCGTGGCCGGGAACGTCTTGAGTCACAGAGAAATAGTGCTCGCCCTTCCAGTTGGAGGGATCTCGTGACAACACGACGAAGTCATCCCAGTTGCGTGCGCCGGCGCTTTCGATATCGGCAAACGTCCTGGCAAACACCGAGCCCATGTTAATGGGTATATGAAAGATGCTCCGTGTCTCGGCTTTGAGGAACAGTTTCTCGTCGAAGTGGAGATCGCGTTCATCCCAGCCTTCCGTATTGAATCGCGGGCAGCAATTTGTTGGATTGTCGCTCGTATCGTAGGGCGGTAGCTCGTTCTCTTTCATGGTTTCATCTCCTTTTCTGCCGTACAGACACGGTAGCGGGTCCCAGGATCTGAAGGTGTAGTATTCGGGATAGCAGGCTCCCCGGGGAAAACCTGAAGAGCGTCGGTCAGAGCCGGAAGGCAATTTCAATAGGAACCGAACTACTTCAACAGAAGCAGCGAACGAGTCCGTTGGAAGCCACCAGCCTTGAGCCTGTAGAAGTACGCACCGCTCGGCATGAGCGTCGTATCCCAGGTCACGCGATGACTCCCTCCGGACTGTTGCGCATCCACCAACACGGCCACCCGCCTTCCTATTGCGTCGAAGATCGTCAACTCGACGTCGGCCGTTGAGGCCAGGTGGTATGGAATCGTGGTCGATCGCGAGAACGGGTTCGGATAATTCTGTCCGAGCCGAAAATCATCGGGAATGCCGTCTTCCTCAACGGCCACACCGATAGCTCCGACAAACTCAAAGGCCTCGCCGTCACTGAAGAGGCTTCTGGGTGATCATTTCAAAGACATCGCCCGTTTCGGGTGGAACAGTCCGCGCTCCGAACCTCAAGAACCACGCCGGGGCGAGAGCGCCTGTATCGTCTTCCTCAAGGAGATACACTGATCCGAAAGACCGGGTACGCCGTCCCCCCGATCCGTGAAGAGAATATCTCGAGGTTCCCCGGCGGTGACGCTCTCGACTGTGAACCGCATCGGTCTGGCGCTGAATCCGAAGAGTGCTTTCGACGTATCCGCCACTTCCTCCGTGATGGTGATGCGATAATCGTCCGGGGTCGCCAACAACCCATCGAAGATCGATGATTGCGAACTGATCGTCACCTGCTGGTCCGTGTCTCCGGCAATCCAGCCCGTCAGGGTGGTGTCGACTCCTCTGGGGGCATCCTGGATCGACAATCTGATCCCGTCGAACACTGGACTCTCTCGCAGGTGATACCGGGAACCCCGAGAAAATCTGGACTCCCAGATCCAGGTCCGTGACGGCATACGTCTTCAGTTCAGTTGTCGATTTTCCACGAGCTGTCGACTCGCTCTCGGAGACACTGAAGTCGACTCGATAACGATGATTCGTCAACAGCTCAGGTGCAACAAAATTGATCGAAATCACAGGACGCCCGTTGCCCACGACATGCTCGACGTACGAACTGCTGTTGCGAGGTGTCTGCTTCGAGAAAACGGGGGTCGTCGAGGAAACGGTCGATGCCCGTCCGAGACGTCAAGGCGGATCTGGGACTCCGGTGCGTTTGGTAAAGAAGTCATGTCGACAATGACCGAACGCAGATCGCCGCTGGCCTCGTGGGAGAACGTGTCGATCGTCTCGAACGTTGCGCCTCCGTCCGAGCTGTAGAGCAGGGCGACGTCCAGCGAAGGCGAGTCGATGTCACCGGCCCGAAATCGCAAGGTGAGCGTGGTATCCGTCATCAGGCGTCCGTCAATGACGTCTCCACCAGGAATCCACTGGTCACGAAATGGAAAATCCTGGAGCTGAACAATCGGAGTGCCGGACGATCCGTTGCTGATCTGCAAGGGAGTCGATCGCTGGCGTGCATACACGAGGCCGTCAGGTCCCACCAGTAAGATCCTCAGAAGCCCAAACGGCGTGTCATCGAAAGCCTGCGTGTCAAAAGCATATGACCCCGTGTTGGGGATTCCGGAGTCCACCAGGTTCCACGTCCGGCCATGATCCGGGCTGAACCATACCTCCACGCGGTCGTCGGGATTGGGCGCCGTCCACTCAATGGTTGACGTCCCGCTCCATGTGGGGTAGCCTGTCGGGGCGTTGAACTGAATCGCGTCCGGCACCAATCGATGTTGTGCAAAAAGCCACGCGTGCAGCCCCCGGCTGTCGTAGGATTCCGCCCAGATCACGTGCCCGTCGTTCGGGTGGCTGACATATATGAGGTTCGGGCGTGTTGCCAGCGCGGAGTCGAATTCAGCCACCGACATTTCCGAACACTGGAACGGACCGCAGTCTGTGTATACAGCTGTCCGACCGAGTTCCTCAAACGCGGACACCATCTGAGTCGAGAACTCCCAGGGGACGGCAGAGTCCTTTTTGCCGTGAAAGACAAAGAAAGGAACGTCGCCCAGGTCCGGCGCTGCGACCGGGACGTAGCCGCCGCTCATCGGAATGGCCGCGGCAAACCGGTCCGGGTCGTGGAAGACGGCCTCGAAGGTGCCGTAGCCCCCCATGGACAGGCCGGTCACATAGACGCGATCGGGGTCGATATTGAACTCGGAGGCCAGGCTATCCAGAAGATCCATCGTCGTGGCCAGTTCCACGCCGATCACTTCAGGATCACCGGATCCTATGGCCCACGTGCCGTTAGTCGGGGCCTGTGGCGACACCACAAAGGCAGGGTTTGCTGACTGTGCACTCTGTTCTACCCATGTCGTGGCAACTCGATTGGTGGCGATCTGATTCTCGTTGTCACTTCCGCGTTGGCCGGAACCGTGCAGGGTTAGAATAAGCGGATACTGGACTGCAGGGTTCAGCGGACTCGGGACGAAGAGCCGGTACGGGATCGTGAACCCGTCCAATGTGTGTTCGCGCGACTCGAATTTGTCTACGAGTTCCTGCGGCTGGGCGTACGCGCTGCTGAAGCACACCAGAAAGGTGAAGCAGAACGTGAGTAGTGAACGAAGTGATTGCATCGGAATTCAGCGCCTCGTGATAGTCTTTCTGTGGATGTCGGGGATGAAGATTGGGACACTGCGCGTCCGAAATCGGAAATGACATCGGTGGCAGAAGCCGCCCACCGAGCTGCTACTAAGAAACAGGGTTTAGGCGAAAGATGCTATTGGCCTGGGTCGGAAGGGCGGCTGCCTTAAACGGGCATCCAGTCGTGCATCGGGCTCGGCGTCGAGCAAGCGTACAAGCCAGGGCGGCAGGTCACCCGGGTGCGGAGTGCGGAGCGATCCCGGCGCGCGGTTCCGGAACGGGACATAGGGTATGGACCTCGCAAAGCTGCAAGCACGACTCGCGACATTCGCCTAACGGGAGACGCACTCAGCTTCTTGCCTGGCCTGCCGAGGCTTCATGCGACCCCCGAGGATTTCGACCGACACGATTCCCAGGGTATCCCCGATTGACAGGGATGGTGAGGTTGGCAATCGTGGACGTGAACTGTCTCAATGACTGTCCAGGAGACTTCGTCATGTCGAATCAGATCCCCTCCCGCACACTCCTTTTTATGATCTTTCTGATCCTGGTCGGTCTCTGGTCGCCCGCCTACGCGCAGCTGTCGACCTGTGGCGGCAGGACCTATCACGTACAGGATTCTCTTGCACTTGTGGCCCTGTACAACGCAACCGACGGTCCCAACTGGACCTACAACACGAACTGGCTCCAGCCGGGAAAATGCCTGCACGAATGGGACGGCGTGCGATACCTGGATACGGGCAGCTTTCGGTCGGACCGGGTCTGGTGGCTGGGGCTCGGTAACAACAACCTTGTAGGCAGTCTGCCCGACGAGATCGGAATGCTGGCCGGGCTCACGTCCCTGGGCCTGGGTGACAACCATCTCTCCGGAGCTCTTCCGGCGTCCATGGTGGACATGGACAGCCTCTATTACCTGTCCCTGGGAAGCAACGATTTCGGGGGCTTCCCAGAGGGGCTGGACGAGCTCGACCAGGTTGTCCATTTCGACTATTCATCCCGCGAACCAGCCCCCTTCCCCGAGGGCTTCGAGGCGATGGAGAGCCTCGAAACGCTGGGGCTGGTGAACGGCTTCACCGGATCCATCCCAGACAGCTATGGCGACATCCCGCAGCTGAGGCAGCTCATTCTTCGATCCAACATGGTCACGGGTGGGATTCCCGCGGCACTGGCCAACCTCGACTCGCTCGAGCGACTGATCCTGCCGGACAACGCACTCGGAGGCGAGATCCCGCCCGAGATCGGCAATCTGACCAACCTCCTGGTGATCTCGCTAGAAGACAATCAGCTCGAAGGCGAGATCCCGGCCTCGATCGGCAACCTCTCCAAACTGTTCAGGCTTGTTGCCTACAACAACCGGCTCGAAGGAGAACTGCCGGCCTCGATGGGGAACCTGTCGGCCCTTGAAATCCTCGACCTCTCTCGCAACCTGCTCACCGGGGCATTGCCGGAGGAGATGGGCAATCTTGAGAACCTTAGAGATCTCTATCTGAGCTCGAACGCATTCACCGGTCAAGTGCCGGCTTCGTTCGACAACCTGACGAACCTCCGGAATGTCCGCCTCGACTGGAACGCCTTAACCGGCCTGCCCCGGTTCAGCGGCGCCACGTCGTTGCGCCAGCTCTGGGTCTACCAGAACCGGCTCACGTTCGACGACGTGATCCCCATCGTTAATGTGGCACCGGAGGTCGTCTACTCGCATCAGGACAGCGTCGGGCCCGGAATACAGATCGTCGTCGAGCCCGCCGCACCACGGACGCTCTTCTGGGGCTTCACCACGCCGGGCAATCAGTACCAGTGGTCCAGGGACGGAGTCGAGATACCGGGCGCAATCGACCTCCTGCATGTCATTCCGTCTATGGGCCCTGACGACGAAGGTGGTTATGTCCTGACAGTCACTAACCCTGCCGCCCCGGACCTCACGTTGCACACCCGCACCCTCACCCTCGACGAACAACCCCTCTTCGTCTGCTACGCCCCCGCCGGCGGTAAACACCGTGGGAACCTCGACCCAGAAGGAGTCGCCGCCTCCTGCTTCAGCATCAAGGTCGTGGAGGTTGAAGGCGAGGTCGAGCTGCTGCGATCCAATCAGGATCCCGTTGAATTGAGGGGCGGCGAGGTGCTTGTTCCGAGCGACAGAATCTACACCGGCATTGAGAGCGCCGTCCGTCTCGCGTTCGCGGACAACTCTACCGTTGTTGTCCAGGAACTGACGGATGTCAAGATCGGATCCTTCGAGAAGCTGGGCAACGCTGTCAACACGCAACTATGGCTCAAGGCCGGTGAGGTGGACGCAGCGGTAGTGGAGAAGTCGGCCGTCAGATCTGACTTCAAGATTCGGACACCGACAGCGACATGCAGCGTCCGCGGGACCTCTTTCTCTGTCAATCACGATTCCACTTCTAACACCACGACGGTGCGCGTAGCGGACGGCGAGGTGGTTGCTGCATTGCTCTCGAATCCTGAAGACTCGGTGGTAGTGACGGCGTGGCAGACTGTCGATGTGACCGAGGCCAGCCTTGGTGTACCGGAGAGCTTTACAGTCAACCGCATTTCGATCACACCGGAGACCAAGACGATCCGGCCGAACGCCGTGTGGCAGTTTTCGGCGACAGGATATACTGCCGGTGGGGCCTCCGTGCCCGTTCGAGTTGCATGGACAGGAGCCGGAGGTCAGATTGACACCCTGGGCTACTACGTCGCCGGTCTGGAGGAGGGCACTTTTGGGCTCTCAGCGATCGATCCGGTTCATGGGCTCGAGGGCGAGGCAACGGTGACGGTGTCGGGTCCCGCGCTGGTTGCCTCAGAGAGGGAGGCGCCCGCTGCGGACGTGGTACTAGGATCGGCCTTCCCGAACCCGTTCCGCGTCCTTACCTCAATCCCGATCGGGGTCAATCGATCAGGCGTGGTACGGCTTTCGGTTTACGACCTGCTGGGCCGTGAGGTGGCGGTTCTCGTCAACGGTGACCTGGCGCCGGGGTCTCTACGTGGTTCGGTGGCGAGCTGACGCGTTCGGACAGGTATTTCCCGAGCGGGGTGTACTTGCTTCGTCTTGAAACCGGAGGTCGTAGGCTCACCAGGTCGGTCGTGCTGGCTCGATGAGCGGCAGGGCGACGATCGCGGCGACGCGCTGTCGAGGGCGCGGACGGTGTCGACCGGCTTTTCGATCAGCGACGCCCACAACGCATTGGCAATCAGCAAGGCCAGCCTCGACTTAGCCATCGAATCAACTCCCGAGAAACGGCTGGACGCCGGGGAGCGGGTGGCGCTGGAAGCCTGCGGTCCCGTTATCGAGTTGTACTCCGACGAGCCGAAACGGCGGACGGGCTCGTCGGGCCCCGGAATCCGCCCGTGCAGGGCTTCCAATCCACTTCGTTGTACCTATGAAGCGCCGTGCGCGAACTGTGTCGCTACTGTCGAGGACGGCACTGCGTCCGGGAAATCCCCATCCTTCCGAGAGCGTCCTTCCTGACAATCGCAAGAACTCTCACGCGCTAGCCTCTCGTTGGACAGCACCCGGAAGAAGATGAGAGGTCAGTCATGGCACATCTCTCGCGATTTACACTTCAACGCGTCGCTCCACTCGCTATCCTGCTGTTGCTGTGCGTTCCATACGCCCACGCGCAACAGCCGTTTGGTTCGGCGTTGACATTCGACGGGGACGACTACGTCGACATTCCGAATGACCCCATCCTCAACATCGTAGAGGGCGAGGACTTTACGCTCTCGGCGCGTTTCCGGACGGATAGGGCGGGCCAGCAGAGAATCCTGTTCAAATATGGTCCGGGTGGAGGCTACGCGTTCTTGCTCGTCTATGGGCAGATCAGAGCGTTCATGTGGTCGTCGGGTGGACCTTCCGCCGCGGTGGAGCTCGATTCGCCCAGAGGCTTTCCCTGGCCCGACTCAAGTGAGTACCACGATGATGCTTTATGGCATCAGGTGGCACTTGTGCGACAGGGTGCCGATGTGATTCTCTACGTCGACGGCCTGAAGGCGATGTCCGGTCAGTGGTCCGACGCCAGTCTGGAAAACGATGCGCCTTTGAGAATAGGAGCCGATTCGGCCGAGCCCGCCCGTTTTCATTTCAAGGGCCAGATCGACGAGATCCGATTGTGGAAAGTCGCACGCTCGATATCACAGATTCGTGCCACACTCAACGACACGCTGGGACCCGCGTACTACGCCGCTCCCGACAGCGGGCTGATAGCCTACTACCGGATGGACGCGCTGGAGGACCTCGGCGTCGAAGCGGATGGACCGGATGATATTCGCGACCTTTCGTTGCACGGCAACCACGGGGACCTGATCGGTGACGCGACACTCGAGGAAGTGGTCGTCGAAGAGGCGTTCGTCCGGCCCAGACTGGTCCTGCAGTTCAGCCAGATGGACGAGCACATTGGTGAGCGTCTTGATGTGCGAGTGATCGACGCGGAGTCCGGTGATATCGTTGCTCGCCAGTGGGTCAAGGCCATCGACAATGCGGATTTCGAGATGTGGCTGAACGCGCTGATCATGGATCGCTCCTATCGGGTTGATTTCTACGCGGACCACAACGCCTCGGGAGAGTATGAGCCCGCCGGACGATCACGCATGGCGAATGGAGTTGCATCGTTCGGCGGGCAATGACACACTACGATTTGTCCACAACACGGACCACGTGGACATCAAATGGCTGACACCTGCCGATATCCTTCGCTACGTGGGAGTCTGGACGGGCACGCTGGCAACTGATACCGGGCAGACGACTGATGTCAAGGTGTCGACTTCCGTCGACGTGGAAGAGGGCACCGTGCAGGGTAGCGTGCAGACGGACGACCTGATGGGCATGCTCACTGGCGTCGAATCGCACTTCAGTGGGACCATGGCGCTGGACGGGGACTCACTGCAGGTGGACTTCCAGCAAGACAGCCTCACGGTTGACGGATCGGTTTTCGGTGCGGCGGCGAGACCCTTTTTCAAGGGTTTGCAGATAGGACCCGGACTTGCGGGCAGCGTCAACCTGTTTGATGGTGGACAACTCAGCGGTGACATGTCGATCGAGGTCTTCGGTACGCCCATGAATGTCGGCATGGAAGGGACTCTTGGACAGACTCAGACGATTGTTGACTTCGAAACGGATCATCTGGACTTCAAGGGTACGATACTGGCCACGGAGGACAGCGTGGTCGTGCCTGGAAGTCGTAGGTGTCGAGCGTCCGCAAACGCCGTCACCGGTCCTTGCGACACTCTCCGGAAACTACCCGAATCCGTTCCAATCGGACACGCGATTTACATACACGCTCACGGAGCAGGCTCAGGTAGAGATCGCGGTCTACGATGTGCTGGGTCGCAGGGTCAGGATCCTCGAGAATGGAATTGCAACTGCCGGGCCCCATTCGGTGGCGGTGAATGGAAGGGGGCTTCCGAGCGGGCTATACGTCTACGTGCTCGAGGCTACCGATGCGCTGGGGAGGGAGGTGCAGGCACACGAGGCGTTTATGCTCTTGAGGTAGTAAGGGGGCCGAAGAGCCTGGAGTGCTGTGGCTGAACCTGGTGGGCGGTGAGGGAGTCGAACCCCCGACCTTCTGGGTGTAAACCAGACGCTCTAACCAGCTGAGCTAACCGCCCGAAATCGCCGCGAAAGCCCCTTTCAGGCATAACCCCGGTCGGGCCGGGGTTATCGAGGCTAAGAGCGGCAAACGGGACTCGAACCCGCGACCCTCAGCTTGGGAAGCTGATGCTCTACCAACTGAGCTACTGCCGCTGAGCTGTGCCGCGAACCCAAAAACTTACATTGAGACTTCTCGAAAGTCAATATGAATCCTTGCTTTGCGATCTGGGCTTTGTATCTTTCTCAGCTACCAATTATTGCAATTTCAGCCTCCGCTGATGGGTCGGGGCCAGAAGATCTGAGAGTTCAGGATGAAGCGAACGTATCAACCAAGCCGTCGCAAGCGCGCTAACAAGCACGGCTTCCGTTCCAGAATGTCTTCAAAGAACGGCAGACTGGTCCTTGCACGCCGCCGCTCAAAAGGCCGCAAGAACCTGACCGTAAGTGACACCCGCAGCGGCAAGTGACCTGGATGAGGCCGGACGGCAGCGTTTTACGTTCCCGCGACGCCACCGGCTCAAACACCGGCGCCTGATTCGTCCCCTGTTCGACCGCGGACGATCCGATCTTTTCTCGATTCCCGCCGGCAGCATACGGGCCGTCTATCGTTTCGCGAGCCCCGAGGAGTCCAGCGACAGGACCCCGCTGCAGGTCGGTGTGTTCGTCAGCCGAAGAATCGGCGGAGCCGTCACACGAAACCGGATTCGTAGAAAAATGCGCGAAGCCTACCGGCGACGCCACGCAGAACTCCGGCATGCCCTGGATGGCCGACCCGGCCTGATGACGCTGGCTCTCGTCTTTCGCGGAAAACCGGACATTTCGTTGTCCGCACTCGTGCAAGACATCGACACGATCGTAGATAGACTCCTGGCGGGACTGAAATGAACCCGGATCACCAGCTTCCTGAACCGTTGAATCTTTTATGCGCGCTGGAACTGCGCTGGAAACTCTCCGTACCGCTTCAATTGGCCGTTATCGGCTAAGCACTTCAACCTCCCCCCTTCTGTGGATCGCAACACCGTTATAGCTACCGTCCTGATCGGCATCATCATGATGGTGTGGCTGTACTGGATGGCGCCTCAACCCGTGCCCGAATCCGAACGGCCCGAACTGGGCATTGTGGACACGGCGCAAACGGAAATCCCGCCGGTTGTGGAGTCGGCTCCCGAGATTCGCAGGCCGGCACGGACGGTGCCTACCGACTCGGTATTCGCCGGTGTACTCGACGGTGTCGAGCAGCAGGTCGTCATCGCCACGAATCTTTATAAGGCCGTCTTCTCGAGCAAGGGAGGAACGCTTACTTCGTTCACGCTGAACGAGTATGAACGGTCCGACCACCTCTCGCCCGTGCAATTGGTCGATACGTCACGTCACGGTGCGCTGGGAATGGTGTTCACCAGCCCGTCGAGCCACACGGTCGACACGCGGCAGTTCTTCTTCTCGGTCGATACGAATCGGGACACGCTGCGCATCGTCGATACTCCGCAGCAGCTTGAGTATGAAACTGCCATCGGCGGCGGGCGGATCCGGAAGATCTACACGTTCAAGCCGGACACGTACGAAGTCGGACTCCGAATCGAGCAGGAGAACGCGGCCGCCTATTCGACGACCGAAGGCTACGACCTGGTCTGGAGTGGAGGCATACCCTCTTCGGAGGATGACCCCACCACGGAGAGCGCTCGCACGGGCGCCTACGCACGAAGTGGCGGCGAAGTGGAGGAGATTACTCTGACGTCCGACGCGTTCGAAGAGAAGTCGCTGCGTGGCAAGGTGGACTGGGTGGCGGTCAAGAATCAGTTCTTCGGAGCGGCCCTCATCCCGTCGGGTGAAACGGAAGGCGCCGAAATTATCGGAGAGCGGACGGCCGAGCCGGACGACCCGGCATTCTGGGAAGACTACGAGGTCAGTCTTCAGATTCCCGGGATGCAGGACGCGACGAGTTCCGCCTCTACATCGGCCCGCTGGAATACTACCGTCTGGCCCGCTACAAGATCGGCCTCTACGGGATGGTCGACTACGGATATGACCTCTTCGAATGGATGACGCGCCCGCTGGCCAAGTTCGTCTTCATCCCCATCTTCAAGTACCTGGGTCGCGTGCTGCCGAACTACGGCCTCGTGATCATCGTCCTTTCGCTGCTGATGAAGGTCGTGCTCTATCCGCTGACGAAAGCGTCGTATCGGAGCATGGCCAAGATGAGGGACCTGCAGCCGCAGATGGAACTCATCAAGGAGAAGTACGCCGACAATCAGCAGAAGCAGCAGGAGGCGATGATGAAGATGTACAAAGAGACGGGTGTGAACCCGCTCGGCGGATGTCTTCCGATGTTGCTGCAGTACCCGGTGATCATCGCGCTGTGGCAGTTCCTGCCGCAGTCCATCGAGATCCGCCAGCAGGGTTTTCTCTGGGCGGCCGACCTGTCGGCTCCGGACAAGATTCTCGCGCTGCCGTTCAACATTCCGCTGTACGGCGATTTCGTCGCGGGCTTCACGCTCCTGATGGGTCTGTCGATGATCGTGCAGATGAAGATTCAGATGGCGTCGACGCCGTCGAATCCGCAGACCAAGATCTTCACGTACGTGATGCCGGTGATGATCTTCGGCATCTTCAACAAGTTTGCCTCGGGCCTGAGCCTGTACTACCTCTGCTATAACGTCTTCACGGCGTTGCAGCAGCAGTGGATCAACAAGACGATCGCGCGTGAGAAAGAGGCCGCTTCGAACGGCCAGGGCACAAAGCGCGACGCGCGAGCCGCAAAGAAGAAGGGCAAGGCGGCGGTCGGAAAGCGAAAGTCGATCACGGAGAAATCCGGCAAGTCATCCAGTAAACCGCGCGCGAAGAAGTAGCGCCTCCGCCCCGGGTCGCGACGTTCCTGTAGCCGGGGCGACCGTACCCTCAGCATGTCACACGGCGGAGATACGATAGCAGCGATTGCGACAGCCCGCGGACGAGCGGCGCTGGCCATAGTGCGAGTGTCGGGACCCGCTGCGGTCGGCATTGCGAGCGCGTGTTTCAGAGGCAAGGACCTGGACGCGGTCGAACCTGATACGGTTCATTTCGGAAGATTCGAAACACCCGATGGCCAGGAGGTTGATCAGGTCGTTGCGACGGTGTTTCGCGCTCCGCGGTCGGCAACGGGCGAGGACCTCGTTGAAATCTCATGCCACGGTGGTGACTTCGCGCCGGTACTTATTCTGAAGTCCCTTCTGTCGGCGGGCGCACGCATGGCGAGGCCGGGTGAGTTTACGCAGCGCGCATTCATCAATGGAAAGATGGATCTCACGCAGGCGGAGGCCGTGGCGGACTTGATCCACGCATCGTCGTCACTCGCTCATCGAACGGCGGTAAATCAACTGGAAGGCCGCTACTCGGAGCTGCTCTCGAATCTGCGAAACGAACTGCTGGGCGTGAGTGCGCTCGTGGAACTCGAGCTGGATTTCTCTGATGAAGACGTCGAGTTTGCGGATCGCACGCGACTTGCAGATTTGCTGTCGAAGGTGCGTGAGATATCTGAACGCCTGCTGGGTTCGTACCGAATTGGTTCGTTGATTCGCGACGGAATTCGAGTCGTGATCGCGGGCCGGCCGAACGCGGGAAAGTCAACACTCCTCAATGCGCTGCTCGGTCGGGACCGTGCGATTGTCAGTGAGATACCCGGGACGACGCGGGATGAGATCGAGGCGGAGATGGAGATCGGCGGCATCCTGTTCCGTTTTGTTGACACGGCGGGCCTGCGCGAGGCGGCGGATCTGATTGAGGAAGAAGGTGTGAGGCGCGCGCGCAAATCCATTTCGAGCAGCGACATTTTGACGTACGTGTTCGATCTGCGCGAAGGGCTGTCGGGTGAAGAGATTGAGTTCATTCGTGATGAAATGCGAGCGGCAGCGGGTCTACCCGTCGTCATTGTCGGAAACAAGGCGGACCTTGTCGACAAGCCCGTCCGTGGTGGTGCCGCCGGACCTCGGAGCAATCCCGTCCGTAGTATTGTCTGCGAAACGCGGAATAGGTGAGGCGGACGAGACGGGCGAGCTGGTTGCGCAGCTTCTCGCGGTCGTTCGGAATGGACTCGGAGATTTGCAGGGCTCGGCCGTAGTCGTGAACGAGCGCCACCGGAGTCACCTGGAACGAGTACTGGAGTCTGTGCGATCGGTGGAAGACGGACTGGAGGAGGGTGCGTCGGGAGAGTTGATGTCGATCGGTTTGCGATCCGCGTTGCATGAGCTGGGAGAAATCACGGGCGAGATTACAACGGAAGATGTGCTGGACCAGATCTTCTCTCGCTTCTGTATAGGCAAGTAGCGCACGGTATGCAGGACAGCAACACATATGACGTGATCGTGGTGGGCGGTGGCCACGCGGGTTCGGAGGCGGCGGCTGCCGCGGCGAACATGGGCGCACGTACGCTGCTGATCACGATGAGCCTGCAGGCGATCGGGCAGATGTCTTGTAACCCTGCCATTGGCGGTATCGGCAAGGGGCAGATCGCGCGCGAGATCGATGCGCTCGGTGGAGTGATGGGAAAGGCGACGGATCGTGCCGGCCTTCAGTTCAGGATGCTCAATCTGAAGAAGGGACCGGCCGTGTGGAGTCCTCGCGCACAGTGCGACCGCATGACGTACGCGGCGGCGGTTCGCGAGGAACTCGAGAACACACCGGAGCTGTTCATGCGCTCCGACATGGTCACCGAGATCGTTGTGGAGGACGGCCGTGTCACCGGCGTGGTAACGCAGCTCGGGCAGACGTTTCATGCCCGGGCCGTCATACTCACCAGCGGGACGTTCATGAACGGCGTGATCCACGTAGGCGAGAAACAGTACGGAGGCGGGCGCATGGGCGAGCGAGCGTCGACCGGTCTGACGGCCTGCCTGGAAGGACTCGGATTTGAGAGCGGTCGCCTGAAGACGGGGACGCCGCCGCGAATTGACGGACGGACGATAGACTATACCGCCGTTGAAGAGCAGCCGGGTGACGTGGAGGCCAGTCCGTTCTCGTTCATGAGCGATGCGCTGCCCGGGAAGCAGCTGAGTTGCTGGATCACGCATACGAACGGACGTGTGCACGATACACTGCGCACGGGCTTCGATCGCAGCCCGATGTTTGCCGGCAGAATCAGCGGCACGGGACCGCGCTACTGCCCGTCCATAGAGGACAAGATCGATCGGTTTGCCGACAAGGACAGCCATCAGCTGTTCCTGGAGCCGGAGGGCTGGAACACGCACGAGGTCTACGTCAACGGTTTTTCGACGAGTCTGCCGGAGGACGTACAGTTAGAGGCGCTGCAGAAAGTACCTGGACTGGAGCGGGTTCACATGCTGCGGCCCGGCTATGCCATCGAATACGACTACTTTCCCCCGCACCAGGTACGGTACTCGCTGGAGACGAAACGGGTAGGGGGACTCTTCTTTGCCGGGCAGATCAATGGAACGACGGGCTACGAGGAGGCGGCGGCACAGGGTCTGATGGCGGGCGTCAATGCCGTCCAGCTAATCCGGGGAAACGAACCGATCGTTCTGAAACGTTCCGAGGCCTATATCGGCGTACTTGATCGACGATCTGGTCGCAAAGGGGACGGAAGAGCCGTACAGGATGTTTACGTCGCGCGCCGAGCACCGCATGCTGCTGCGGCAGGACAATGCGGACCTCAGGCTCACGGAACCCGGCTTCAGGCTTGGCCTGGCGAAGCGCGACCGCTATGAGCGGATGCTGGCGCGCCGTGCAGCGCTCGAGGCTACACGCAGTGCCGTCGAGTCGACAACGGTGCGACCCGAACAGGTTAACGGCTATCTGGAACACGTCGGCACCTCCCCCATCGATCTGCCGCTCAAGCTGCATCGCCTGGCGCTGCGGCCGCAGGTATCGCTTGGCGATCTCCTCGACCACGCCGGAATCACGGGCGACGTGGTGAAGGATGGGCCCGGCATGGCCTCGGTCGTCACCGGGGTCGAAGTCGATCTCAAGTATGCCGGCTATCTGGAGCGCGAGCATGACATGGTCCGGAAGATGTCGCAGCTGGAATCCTGGCCGATTCCCGTCGATTTCGACTATGAAGCCATGGGCAACATCACGATGGAGGCGCGCGAGAAGCTCACGAAGATCCAGCCGGAGAATCTCGGTCAGGCGTCGAGGGTGAGCGGGGTCAGTCCGGCCGATATTTCGGTGCTCATGGTGTTGCTCAAACGAAACGGCAGCCGGCCGCGCGCCGAATCAGCGACGCCATGACCTCCGAAAGTGATGCGCGCAGCGAACCGCCGGCCTGGGATCCGTTGGCCGGACTTTCGACCGACCAGATCGCGTTGCTGAAGGAGTATGACGCCCTGCTTGGTCAGTTTAACCAGCGCGTGAATCTGATCTCGCGCGAGACAGGAGAGGATCGCTGGTCCCGCCACATCCTTCATTCCCTGTGCCTGGCGTGGAAGCCGTTTCCGCCAGGTGCCTGCGTCGTGGACTGGGGCACGGGCGGCGGACTCCCGGCAATCCCGCTGGCCATCGCGTTCCCCGATGCAAGATTTCTGGCGGTGGACGCCGTAGGTCGAAAAGTGATGGCGGTCCGCGCAGTCATCCGGCGCCTGGAGCTCGACAACATCGAGGCCCTGCAGTCGCGGGCAGAGGAGTGTGATGAGACGGCCCAGTATTCGGTGTCGAGGGCGACCGCCCCGCTCGCTGATCTCTGGGACTGGCATGTGCGCGTGGCGGACCCGACCTTCGATACGTCTGCAGACTGCTGGGCGCCCGGTCTTGTGTGTCTTAAGGGAGGAGATCTGACAGCAGAGATCGGTGCGCTGCAGAATCGACATCCGAGCGTACAGGTTCAGTGCATTCCGCTTGCAGACGTCGTGTCGATCCCGGAGTTTGTCGGTAAGGTTATCGTCACTGTCACGGCATCAGCAGAATGAGTCACAAGGAGCGCCGAAAGAATCGCACGGACCGACTGTTCGAGCTCGTGCTATTGCTGCAGTCGAAGCCGAACATGACGTCGCGCGCCCTCGCCGAGTATTTCGACGTGAGCCGTCGAACGATCTTCCGTGATCTGCGCGTGCTCGGTGAATCGGGCGTCCCGCTGACGTTCGCCGATTCGGGCGGATACGAGATTCTGGAAGGATACCAGCTCCCGCCCTTGATGCTCACGGCACGCGAGGCTTCCACCCTGTTGATCGGGATCGAGTTCATGAAACTCCAGTCCGATCTGTCGCTCCGTAAGAACGCCGACCATGTCGAGTTGAAGATCGTCGCCGTACTGCCTCCGGAGACGAAGCACCACATCGACGATCTGAAAGCGCGGATCGTACTGGATCCATACTGGCTCAACACGGCAAAGCCGGGTGACGAAGAGGAAGGACGGTGGCACGAGCTGAGCCATGCCGTGACCGATCGGCGCACGGTGACGATGGAATATTTCGTGCCGAGCCGTGATGAAGTGACGCGGCGTACCGCCGATCCACTGGCACTCATCTACTTCACGGACCACTGGAACCTGATCGCATTCGATCACCTTCGAAAGGAGGTGCGCAACTTTCGTCTCGATCGAATTGAGAGCATGCGCGTCGCGAGCATGCAGCGGTTCACGCCGCCCGATGATTTCGATTTGCAGACCTACATCCAGCAGCTGGGCGCGGCGGAAGAACAGATGGTCGAGATCTTCTTCGACAAGGAGGTGGCAGGTCATGCAAAGCGTACGGTGCCGGCTCGGATCCAGAAGGAGACATCGAAAGATGGCGGAGTGGTTGTGCGGTTCGGTTTCGAGAACCTGTCGTATCTGGCGCAGTGGCTGCTTCGTTTCGGTGTGCATGCCGAGGCGAGAGCGCCTAAGGAATTGCGGAAGCTTGTGAAGCGCGAAGCCGCAGCGGTCGGAGCGCGATACAAGTAGGTATCCGTCACGCCGGGGTGTTGGGCGCACACGCGACTAAGCGGGCGCCTCGACCTCAGGTTTCGCGACGGCGGCGGCAATCCTTCCAAGCAGGTCGAGCGCGTTGGCGAGTGCGTCAATGTCCTGAATAATGACCCGCGTCTTACCGCTGGAAGATTCCTTTATGACGTATCGCTGGCCGAGCGCTGCCACGGCCTTGAGAAGTGGATGGAAAACGTGCTCGTAGAAGTGGGGATCCGCGTCGGTCGTGGGCAGCGACAGAAACAGCCTGCTGTTCTTGTACACGACACGCGGAAGCCGGAGTGACTGGCCGAGGTTCTTTAAGTCCATGGCGACCAACAAGTTAAGGAGAGCCTGTGGTGGCGCCCCGAAACGATCGTCGAGTTCGTCGCGGATGATCTGCAGCGTCTCGCTATCGCGCGCCTCACTGATACGTCGATAGATATTGAGGCGCTCGACATGGTTCTCGAGATAATCGGCGGGTATCAGCGCGTCGTCATCGATGTCGACGGCGGTATCGCCCGTTGGCGGAGGTGGTGCATCGTGAAAGACGTCGGCAAACTCCTGTGCGCGCAACTCCCGCACGGCCTCGTCCAGGATCTTCTGGTAGGTCTCGAATCCGACATCCTCGATGAATCCGCTTTGCTCCGCTCCGAGCATGGTGCCGGCACCGCGAATATCCAGGTCGCGCATGGCGAGATTGAATCCGCTGCCGAGATCGCTGAACTCTTCAACCGCCTGCAGTCGCTGTCGCGCTTCCCGTGTGAGACCATGGATCGATGGCACCAGCAGATAGCAAAACGCTTTGCGGTTTGACCTGCCGACGCGGCCGCGCAACTGGTGAAGTTCGGCGAGTCCGAATCGATCGGCCCGGTCGATGATCATCGTGTTCGCGTTCGCTATGTCGAGTCCGTTCTCGATGATGTTGGTGCTGACGAGCACGTCGAACTTGCGATTCTTGAAATTCATCATGACGCGTTCGAGTGCGCTCGACTTCATCTGTCCGTGTGCCACCTGGATCCGTACACCCGGGAGGAGCGCGCGGAGAGTGGCTGACATCTCGTCGATCGACTGCACGCGATTGTGAATGAAGAAGACCTGACCCTGTCGACTCAGTTCATACTGGATGGCGTCGCGAATAAGATGCTTGTCAAACGTGTGGATCTCGGTGAGGATGGGCTGGCGATTCGGAGGAGGCGTCGCAATGATGGAAAGATCGCGAGCGCCCATCAACGAGAATTGCAGCGTGCGTGGAATCGGTGTCGCGGTAAGTGTGAGTGTGTCGACCTCGGCGCGGAGCGCGCGAAGTTTCTCTTTGGCGGACACGCCGAAGCGCTGCTCCTCATCGATGATGACGAGACCGAGACGCTTGAAGCGTATGTCTTTGGAGGTCATGCGATGCGTGCCGATGACGATGTCCACCTCTCCCCTTTTGATTCCTTCTGCAACGACCTTTTGTTCGTCGCGGGACTGGAAGCGGGACAGCGGTTCGACGCGGACGGGATAGCGACCGAGACGACCGGCGAACGTCTCAAAGTGTTGGGCGGCGAGGATGGTTGTCGGCACCAGGATCGCGACCTGTTTCCCGTCCTGCACGGCTTTGAATGCAGCGCGAACGGCAACCTCGGTTTTTCCGAATCCGACGTCACCGCAGACCAGCCGGTCCATCGGTGTCGGTTTCTCCATGTCCGCTTTCACGGCGTCGGCCGCGACTGGCCTGGTCGGGAGTATCCTCGTATTCGAAGGCCGCCTCCATTTCGCGTTGCCAGATCGTATCGGGTGGATACGCATAGCCGGGGGTCGCCACTCGCTTGGCGTAGATCTTGATCAGGTCGCGCGCGATGTCTTTGACGCGTTTCTTGGCGCGCGCCTTCGTCTTCTCCCACTGCCCTGATCCGAGTTTCGTGAGTCGCGGCTGATGGCCTTCCTTCCCCGTGTACTTGTGCAGCTTGTAGAGGGCGCTGATGTTGACGTAGAGCACGTCGTCGTCGCGGTATTCCAGTCGGACGGCTTCCTGGAACTGATCGCGCACGCGGATCTGCTTCAGGCCGGCGAATCGGCCGATGCCGTAGTCGATGTGGACCACGAAATCGCCCGGGTTGAGATTGCGAAGTTCTCTGAGGCTGAGGCCGCCGCGCTTTTTGGAGCTGCGTCGCGTGGATGGCCGGTGATAGCGATCGAAGATCTGGTGGTCGGTGTATACGGCGAGGCCGGCGCTGCGGAGTTCGAAGCCTTCGTGGAGCGAGTCGACGCGCAGTTCCAGCGGGAGATTGTTCAGTTCGGCCTCGAGCAGTTCGTGCAGGCGGCCCTGCTGGCCCGGACTATCACACAGAACGATCGTTCTGATATTGAGGCGGGCCAGGTTGTTTAACTGCGTCTTTAGAAGATTGATGGTGCTGTTGAACGGAGGCTGGGGTCTGGCCTCCAGGTCGACGGTCCGCATCCGACTCCCTCCGGACAGCGACCCGAAGAGGATCTTGACCGGGCGCGTCAGCGCCGCGGCGAGTTCGTCCGGACGCATGTAGAGTGTTGCGACGTCGGGCAATGTTTGTTCGCTGTCCGCCTCGTGCTCTTCCTTGGCGGTCGCGGCGTCGTCGTTGAGTTCGGCGACACGATCCAGAACGACCTGCTCGTCGAACGTGATCACGATGGTATCGGGCGGAAGGAAATCGAAGAAGGGTGCGTACTTGGCTTCGGGATCTTCGATGCGTTCGAGATTCGGAACGATGCGCGCCTGGCGAATCTCACTGACCGACCGCTGCGTGTGGATGTCGATTTCACGGATCGAGTCCACCTCATCTCCAAAGAACTCGAGGCGGATCGGGAAATCGCCCGTGAACGAATACACGTCGAGAATGCCGCCACGAAGGGCGATCTGTCCGGGCTGCTCAATAAAGTCGACGTGCTCGAACTGATGCTTCACGAGGTGGCGGACGAGATCGTCCGGCTTCCAGGTCTCCCCCACCTGTATGCGAATGCTCTCTTTCTGGAGATGATCGCGGTCGGGTACGCGCTCAAAGACAGCGTCGGCGCTGGTGATGATCAGGCGGTTCGGGTCGTCCAGGAGATGCTGCAGAACGTCGGCACGCGCGATGAGGGCGCCGGCTTCGTGCATCTGCTCGCGGTCGAAGGGCTTGAATCCGGTCGGCGGAAACAGCAGGACTTCGTCGAGTTCGGGATGAATCTGTTCGAGGTCCGAGGCGAGATATGCGGCGGTATCGGAATCGGGCGTGACGCAGACGATCGGCGCCGGGCTCTTCTCGAAGAGGATGGAAATCAGAAAGGCCGGGAGCGAGCCGGCGGCACCTTTCGCGAAGACGGGATCCGCTTCCGATGACGTCGCGGAGAGGATCGCCTCGAAGAACGGCCGGGTCGACTCGGCGGCGGCAATCGCGTCTCTGATGTTCTTCAGGTGCACGGGTATTGACGTCGGGTTTAGCCGGGTGAACGTTGGACGTCGATTCGCTGTTCGGGCTGACCGGTATGTTTCATGTGAAACGCCGGGTGCGTTTTTCGTCGGGTCGGACGATGTTCCACGTGAAACATGCCGGCGTCAACGCCCCTCCTGGCTCAGGTGAGCTCAATAGCGCGCCGGACGAACCCATCCGCGTCGTCGAGTCGACGCCCGGCCTCATCTGCATCCACCCCCCGCAGAATCATGACGATGGCGGTCTTGACGTGTCCATCTGCGGCCGACAGCATGCGAGCCGCCTCGTCGTAGTCAACACCCGTCACCACCATCAATACCCGCTTCGACCGCTCGACGAGCTTCTGACTCGTCATCTGCAGATCCACCATCATATTCTCGTACACCTTCCCCAGGCGAACCATCGACGCCGTCGTGATCATGTTCAGAACCAGCTTCTGCGCCGTACCGGATTTCATGCGCGTCGATCCCATGATCACCTCGGGTCCGACGAAAGGGCAAATCGCCACATCGACCTCCAGATCGAAATCCGATCGGGGATTGCAGGTGACGTAGAGTGTCTTGCAGCCGATCGACCGCGCGTACGCGACGCCACCCACCACGTACGGCGTCCGGCGACTCGCCGCGATCCCGCAGACGACGTCCGGCGGCGCCAGGTTGAGCGCCTTCAAGTCGCGCTCCCCGTGCTCGAACACATCCTCGGCTCCCTCTGCCGACCGGAAGACCGCCTCCCGGCCCCCCGCAATGATGCCCTGGATGAGCTCCGGCGGCGTCCCGAACGTCGGCGGACACTCGGTGGCGTCCAGAATGCCCAGGCGTCCGCTCGTGCCGGCACCGACATAAATCAATCGGCCGCCGTTCCTGAAAGCGTCTACCACCAGTTCCACGGCCTCCGCGATGTACGGGATCTCGCCCTTCACAGCGGCCGCGACCAGGTGATCCTCGTCGTTGATAATCTCCAGAATCTCCCGCGTATCGGCAACGTCGATGCGCATCGATTTCGGATTCTGCTTCTCCGTGGAGAGTCGCTTCAACTCTTCAAATAGTTCGCTCTTTGCCATGCGGACCTGGGTTCGGACACTGTAAGAAATGGGGCGCCAGCGAAACGTATCTTGTACACGTCCAACGGCCTCCAAAGCTACGGCCGCAGGAGACAAATCCCATCCTACCAATACGTTTTACGCGACGTGGTCCTCCGCCAGCTCACACTTCGCTCGTTTCGAGCACACAGCGAGACGAAAGTGGCGTTCGGTGACAAGGTCAACGCGGTGTGCGGTCCCAACGGCGCCGGCAAAACGAACCTGCTTGAAGCGATCCACTTCGCCTGCCTGTCGAAGAGCTTCCTGGCGACCAACGACGCCTACGCGCTTCGCCGCGGCGACGCCTTCTTCGACATCACGGCAAAATTCGTGTCTGCCGGCAATTCCGAATCCACCGTCCGTGTTGTCTTCGTACCCGGCGAAGGGAAGAGGGTCACCGTTAACGGCGCACCCACTGGAACGCGTCGCCGATCTCGTCGGGCGGTTTCCTGTCGTCGTCCTGTCACCCGGCGATCACGACATTACCAGCGGAGCGCCGGACGAACGTCGCCGACTCGTCGACAATATCCTCAGCCAGGCCCATCCAGTCTACTTCGCCGACCTGATGGCGTACCGACGGGCCCTGAAACAGCGCAACACGCTCCTACGGCAAATGGCCGCCCGCCGAGCAAGCAGCCATGATCAACTGGACGCGTGGACGGACGAGTGCGTCCGCCTGGGAAGTCGAATCGTACACCGGCGCGACAAGTTCATTCTCGCTTTCTCCGTGTTTCTCGACGAAGCCTATCGCACCATCGAATCCGTTGCGGAGAAACCCGCCATCCGCTACAAGACCCTCGTCGAGCCAGACGAACGGTCCGACGAGGACAACATCGCCCGACGCTACCGCGAGCGATGCGCCGAAGTCGCCGACCGCGAACGAGAGCAGGGGCGAACCCTTGCCGGACCCCATCGCGACGAGTTCGTCATGACGCTCGACGACCTCGAGGTCCGCCGCTACGCATCGCAGGGACAACACAGAACTTTTGCTCTGGCGCTCAAGCTCGCGCAGTACTTCTACATCCAGGCTTCCCGCGAAGAGCCGCCCGTCTTTCTGCTCGACGACGCACTCGACAATCTCGATCCAGCGCGGCGCGCGGCGATCCTCACAGTGCTTCAATCCGACACCGTCGGCCAGTCCCTTATCACCGCCGCCGACGTGCACTTCTTTACACCCGCACTCGACATCATGGGCCAGTCAAATCGACTGATCAGAATCGATGCCGGGCACGTCGTAGCACCGCTGTGATAGTCCCCGCGCGTATGTACTTTATGTCTCCGAACACCTCTCGGCAAAGCGATCAAACAGGGTAACCTATCCCGTGAAAACACAATATCTTAGATCACTTCTTCTGGCCGTAATTGTAACGGTCTTTGCATCGGGCTGCGTCGTGCAACGGAATCCGGTTTCGGGCCGGAAGCGCGCATACGGATACACGTGGGAACAGGAGAAGCAAATCGGTTCGGAAGCCGACCCTCAGATCATCGCACAGTACGGGCTGTACACCGGACGACGAATTGTCCGTCTACGTCGACCGCATCGGGCAAGCCATCGTCGCGAAAAGTCACCTGCGGCGTGCGGACACACCGCCCGAGTTCGCCGGTCTGGAATTTCATTTTCGGGTGCTGGACAGTCCGGTGGTGAACGCGTTCGCTTTGCCCGGCGGCTACATCTATGTGACGCGCGGTCTGCTGGCGCATGTTCAGAATGAGGCACAGCTTGCCGATGGTGCTCGGCCATGAAGTCGGCCATGTGGCGGGACGCCATTCGTCGAAGCGCGCGCTGCAGGGTCAGCTCGGTCAGATCGGACTCATCGGCGGCGCGATCCTGGGGCAGGAACTCCTCGGACTACCCGGTCAGGATTTACTGTCCGCCGGATCGTCGATAGCACAGCTACTCTTTCTGCGCTACGGTCGGGACGACGAACGCGAGTCCGACCAGCTGGGCGTGGAGTACGCTGCACTCGCCGGATACAGAGCCGAAGAGGGCGCGGGGTTCTTCGTCACGCTGCGACGACTCGGCGAACAATCCGGACAGAGTATTCCGTCCTTCATGTCGACGCATCCGGATCCGGGCGAACGCGAAGACGTCCATCCGCGAGATGGCCGCGGACTGGTCTACGCGTACGCCCATGACACTGATAGAGGAGAGGTCGTACCTCGCGCGCGTGAACGGTGTCGTGTACGGCGAGGACCCGCGGCAGGGGTACACCGAGAACGGCGTCTTCTATCATCCGCAGCTGCGGTTCAGCTTTCCTGTTCCGAACGGATTTCAGGTCATCAACCAGCCGTCGCAGGTGGCGATGGTAGGGCCGGAAAGCCAGGCGATCATGGTGTTCTCGATCGCTTCCGGACAGACATCCGCCTCGGAGGCAGGCCAGAAGATGGCGAGCCAGGAGGGATTGACAATCCTGGATCGCGGCAGCGCACGCGTCGGTGGCTATCCGGCGTATTACGTTGCAGGCGATGCCGTTACGGAGAATCAAACAATCCGCTTCCTGTCCTACTTCATCGAGTACGGTGGAAACGTGTACCAGTTCGTCGGCTACTCGACGTCAGCCAACTTCGGAACGTACCAGCAGCAGTTCACACGAACCATGACGGGTTTCTCGGCGGTGGGCGATCCGGCCGTACTGAATGTTCAGCCGACGCGCGTCAGCGTGGAAACGGTGCGCAACGGTGGCGTGTTCGGGAACGTCATTGGCACCAGGCTTCCGAAGGGTACCACGGTCGAGACGCTGGCAATCCTCAACCAGTTGAACGTCGATACGACAATCCCCGCGAACGGCGCCGTGAAGTTTCTCCAGTAGGAGGGAGGTCCGCGTCAGTCAGCATCCTCGGCCGGCGGCGGAATGAGCGTAGCTTCACCGCCGACGCACATCTTGCCGTCGAGATACACGTACACCTTCGCACGGATGTGACGACGCTTCTCGATCTTCTCGGCGATCTTCACCTCGACGGTGATCGTCGAGTCGACCGGTACGGGTCGGAGAAATCGGCAAGAGATCGCGACGGCGATGCTCCCGTGACCGGGGAAGTCACGCCCGAGCACCTTCGATACAATGCCCATCAGAAATACGCCATGCACGATAGGCTTGCCGAACCTGGTGCCGCTCGCATACTCCTCGTCAACGTGTAGCGGATTGTCATCTCCCGAGATCTCCGCAAACGTCCGGACATCGTCAAATGAAATGTGATGCTCCGCCGTAAACGACTGACCGACTTCCAGCGATTCGTAGGTGTGCATGAGGGATATGAGATAGGAAAGTGACCGGAGCCCGAAGTTACTTCGCTCCGCGCGATAAGTCGAAACGCCGGGTGTCGTCAATGAACTGGATCGAAGCGGTCGCGTGTTCCTACCTTTGTCAGGCGTCGGAATGAGTCAACCGCAACACGCGCCAAACCCCTGTCTGAATGACCCGTCTGGTCGAACCAATGCGAGGGGCCATTCGAGCGATCGTTCGACATGCCGGCCTGGTTGTGCTGGCCGGGCTCGCACTGTCGGTTGCCGCGATGTTCGAGGCGTCGAAGCTTCGTATCGATGCTGACCTTTCGAAACTGGTGCCGAGCCACTATGAAAGTGTGAAGGCGCTCGAACGACTTCGCGAAACGGTCGGCGCCGAAAGTGAGGTGTCCGTCGGAATCACAAGCCCGTCGTTCGAGGCCAACGTCGCATTCGCCGAGGCGCTCGTACCGCGTGCGCTTGAGCTCAAAGACGCAGAGACAGGTGAAGTGTTTTTGAGTCGTGTGGACTTCCGGCGCGACGTGTCGTTTCTCGAAGACAACGCCCTCTACTTCGCGACGGAGGAAGAGCTTGAGCGGTTGCACGAGTATCTGACCGATGAAATCGAGAAAGCAAAACTCGAGGCCAACCCGTTCTACTTCGATCTGGACGACGACGACGAGCCGGCCGCAGACGAGGGCGATGAACTTCGTGAGCTGTATGACGACGTAATCGGCTCGGAATATCCCGTCTCCGCCGACAGTACAACGCTCGTGCTGCGATTCTTCCCGTCGGGCTCTCAGACGGACCTGTCGTTCGTCGGGCGGTTATACGAAGCCGTTGAGTCAGCGATCGAGGATCTCCGTCCGTAGGAGTTTCATGCGCAGATGGAAGTCGTCACGGCGGGTCGGCTGGAAAGGCAACGCGTGGAAGTTCGCGCGATCACGCGGGACGTGTTGCGCACCATGGGACTCGGAATCACGATCGTCCTGTTGTTCGTGGTCGGCTACTTTGCCTTCAAAGCGTATCGGGCTCGAACGCGCGGTCACTTTTCGCTGCAGATCCTGCTCATCGAGATTGCCCGCATTCCGCTGATGTCGATCGTGATCGGGCTGCCGCTGATCATGAGTCTCGCGTGGACGGGAGGCGTGGCCTACCTCACCATCGAGACGCTGAATCTCATGACGGCCACGCTCGGCCTCGTGCTGTTCGGTCTGGGCATCGACTACGGCATTCACTTCTTCGCGCGGTACTCGGAAGAGCGGGCGTATGGAAAGTCGATCGAGGAAGCGGCAGAGACGACGTTCATCAGTTCCGGCCAGGCCATATCTGTGGGTGCGCTCACAACCGCTGCGGCGCTTTACGTTCTGATCGCGGCCGACTTCAAGGGATTCAGCGAGTTCGGTCTGGTGGCGGGCACCGGGATCCTGTTGTCGCTCGTCTCGATGATGGTCATCATGCCGGCCCTGTTGGTGTTGCTGGAGCGATGGGGCGCAATTGATCTGTCGAGTGAAGCGCCGTCCGTTGTTGAAGGGGCGTTGGGCGAGCGGGTGAAGGGGCGCGGTTCGTTATTGTCGCCAGCACGGTTGCTGTGGCCGCGGCATTCATCATGCTTCCGGCGCGATTCGAATACGACTTCAGCAAACTCGAACCGGAGTTCCGCGACTACGATGAGCGAAATGCGGTAATCAGTCGTGTGTATCCGCTGGGGGAGAAGCGCAACCCGGCATATATCGTCGCCGAGACGCCGGAAGAAATCCCGCACATCGTGACGGCCCTGCGCGCGCATGCGGAAGCGGACAGCCTGACGCCGACGATCCTGAGCGTCGAGAGTCTGCAGGACCGATTCCCGCTTACGTCGGCGATGCAGCGCCGCAAGCTGGAAAGGATCGCCGAGATTCGACGATTGCTCGACGAACCGTTTTCTCGCGCTCGAATCGGCGGCGGATATCGACAGATTGAAACGAGCGGCCGGCACTGAGGCTCCAATCCAGCTCGAGCAGATACCGGAGTTTCTCCGCAAGCAGTTCACCAGCAAGTCGGGCGAGCTCGGCAACTTCGCGGTGGTCTACGCATCGGTCGGGCTGTCGGATGGCCTCAACTCGATGGCTTTTTCGGATGATGTCGGGACCGTCACCACCGCGGACGGCGGCGTGTATCACGCCGGCTCGACGTCACTGATTGCGGCGGACATGCTGCGGCTGATGCAGGAGGAGTCGCTGTGGCTCGTGCTGGGGGCCTTCGGCATCGTCGTGCTCTTCATGCGGATGAACTTCACCACCTGGAAGTGGGCCGGCATGGCGACGATCCCGCTGGTGGTCGGCTTTCTGTGGATGATACTTGTGATGGAGATGCTCGATATCAAGCTGACGTTCTACAATCTGATTGTGCTGCCTGCCGTGCTGGGTATCGGGAATGACGCGGGCGTGCACATGATTCACCGGTATCTGGAGGAGGGGGGTGGTTCAATCCGGATTGTGATACGATCGACGGGCGAACACATTGCGATGGGATCGCTCACAACGATGATGGGCTTCGCCGGTCCGCTACTGAGTTTTCACCCGGGTCTGCGGTCGATCGGGCTTCTCGCGGTGATCGGGATCGGCGCGACGCTGGCGTCGGCGCTGATCTTTTTGCCGGCGCTAATTCAGGAACTGGAAGATCGCGGCTGGGGAGCGGCGAGTCGGGCGGTTGTGCGCGCCCGGACCGACGATACAGAAATGCCGGGCGACTGACCGCTGCGGTCGAAGGGATCATTCCCTCCTGTCCGCTCGGCACGGGCGAAGCGAAATGCTCACCCTCGGTCATCGCGAGCGGGCGCAAGCGATCTGAAAGCGTGAGGCTGGCTCGACGTCCAGGATCGCCAGCCCTATCCCGTAACCATCGGCCGTCGCCGAATTGCCTGCGGCCGGACGAACGGCGCACTCTTCGAAGGAGCACCCGTGCCGAGTACTTCATCGTAGTACGTCACCATCTTCGAGAGGACCTTGTCCCAATCGTAGCGCTGGGCTTCCTCGATAGCGGCCTGGCTCATACCGCCGCGGAGACTTTCGTCGACGATCAATTTCTCCAGTGCGACGGAGAACGCGTGTTCATCAGCGGGCGGGCAAAGATAGCCGGTCGACTGATCGAGGACGAGCGACGCCGTGCCGGGCGCATCTGCACCTACGACGGGGAGTCCTGATGCCATCGCTTCGAGCGTCACGTTCCCGAATGTCTCGGTCGCGCTCGGAAACAGGAACACATCGCTCGATGCATAAGCGGTGGTGAGGTCATCCCCCTCCATGTGTCCCATAAAAATGACGTCCGGCGGCGCCATGGCCTGCAGTTCTTCACGCGCGGGACCACTGCCGATCACGATCGCTCGGTGACGAACGCCACGATCTCTCAACTGGTGAAGCGTACCCGAAAGCACGTCGAGACATTTCTCCCACACCAGCCGACTCACGAACAGCACCACAACCTCGTCATCTTCAATCCCGAGATTCCGCCGCCACGCAAGCGAACGATTTTCCGGATTGAATCGGCGAGTCTCGATGCCGCGAGGCCACAGCCTCATATTGTCAGCAAGGCCATGACTGCGAAGTACATCGGCCATCGATTCTGTCGGGACGTACAGGTGCCGACCCTTGCCGTATGACCACCGGAGGTAACGCCAGATCAGTGGCGTAAACATCTCAAGATGATAGTACTTCAGATAAGAAATGAAGTGCGTGTGATAGGAAGCGACAATCGGAATATCGCGCTTGAGCGCGTAGAGCAGAGCCGTCAGTCCCAGGTAGTCGGGGGTGGCAATATGAATGAGATCCGGCTCGAACGCGTCCAGCCGCTTGCGTGCGTCGCCGATCAGGCCCTTCGAGACGAAATAGTCCTTCCGAAAAGGGATAGGAAACGAGGGGACCTCGACGGTACCGTTGTGTTCCATGGCCGGCTTACCGTCTCCGGGGGCGAAGACAAGAACCTCGAATCCCTGAGATTCCAGATGCCCCACGAGCCGATTCAGCGTCAGCGAAATGCCGTCAACCACATGGTTGTACGCTCCGGAGAACAGGGCTATACGCCGGCGTCGTGCGCGCCGGCCGGGCCGCATACTCGACAATCGTATGTCCTGGGGGGGCATCTCCATCGGGCTTCGACAATAATGGGTCAACGGGCGTGACGAGAGCGGACCAACGTCTGGCTATCGGTCGTGTTCGTGCTAATGGCCGGTCAGATCAAATTAACCGGATACTCAATTTCCGATAAACACTTAAATAACAACGCTTTGAATTGGTGATCGCGACCTCATGCCAGATTCGGCACTAGATACTAGATATAAGTCGCGTGGAATCCATCGGAAGTAACATCGAGCTGCGTGACGTCATGAACATCCCTTAGAGCACTTTTCTCAAAAACCGGCCGGTATGACTGTCCGGATGCTCCGCAATCTCCTCCGGCGTGCCTTCGGCTACGACGAAACCGCCACGACGCCCGCCCTCCGGACCAAGGTCGATGACTTTGTCCGAACACCGGATCACATCAATGTTGTGCTCGACAATGATAACCGAATGGCCGCTCTCGACCAGCGCATCAAACGCGTCGAGGAGCTTCCGGATATCATCGAAATGCAGCCCTGTCGTCGGCTCGTCGAAAATGTAGAGCGTCTTCTGCTGCCGACGCCCGAGATGTGATGCGAGCTTGATGCGCTGCGCCTCGCCACCGGACAGCGTATTCGACGGCTGCCCCAGCGTGAGGTAACCGAGCCCGATGTCCTGGAGGACCGTCAGCTTTCTCCGACACTTGCAATGTCGGCGAAGAACTCCAGCGCCTCGTCGACGGTCAGGTTCAGGACATCGTCGATGTTCTTCCCCTTGTAGTGGATCTCCAACAGATCCTGCTTGTACCGCATGCCCTTGCAGGCTTCGCATTCGAGATAGAGGTCGGCGAGAAACTGCATCTCAATCTTGTTGACACCTTCGCCCTGACACGTCTCGCACCTTCCGCCCGGGACGTTGAAGGAGAACGAGCCGGGCCGGTACCCGCGAATTCGCGACTGGTACGTGTTGGCAAACAACTCCCGGATGGCGCTGAACGCCTTGATGTACGTGATGGGATTGGACCGGGGCGTCCGTCCGATCGGGCTCTGGTCGACCATCTCGACATGATCGACGAGCATGCCGAATAGCGCTGTGCGCTCCCACGCGGGATGCCGGATCTGCGCCACCCTTCAGCCGCAGCAAACCGCGGTACAACGTGTCATTGACCAGCGTCGACTTTCCGGATCCGCTGACACCGGTGACGCACAACGTCATCCCGAGAGGAAACGTCACGTTCAATCGCTTCAAGTTGTTCTCTCTCGCGTTCTCCAGTCGAAGGCAGTGCTTGTCGACGACAGGCCGTCGTACCGGTGGCGTGGGAATCGATTTGCTACCGCTGAGGTAAGCGCCGGTCAGCGAATCTTTGTGCTTGACGAGCTTCTTGAATGATCCAGTGAAAATGATCTCGCCGCCATTGCGTTCCGAACCGGTCCGACGTCCACGATCACGTCGGCCCGGCGCATCATCTCGGCTTCGTGTTCGACGACGATCACGGTGTTTCCGATGTCGCGCAGGTGCTCGAGAATGCGGATGAGACGATCGGTGTCGCGCGGATGCAACCCGATCGACGGTTCATCCAGTACGTAGAGAGATCCGACGAGCGAAGACCCGAGCGACGTGGCGAGATTTATTCGCTGACTTTCGCCGCCGGAGAGCGTCTGCGACAAACGGTCAGCGTCAGGTAATCGAGGCCGACTTCGACGAGATAACGCAGTCCTCTTGCGGATCTCTTCCAGACGCGACCTGCCACGGCTTCCTCATATTCGGTCGGCTTGAACCGGTCGAAGAACGCCTGCGCGTCGAGTATCGTCAGTTCGAATCTCACCAATGTTTTGTTCGCCGACGCGTACGTATAACGCCTCGGGTTTGAGCCGGTAGCCGTCGCAATCCGGACAGCGTGAATACCCGCGGAAGCGTGCATGATAGATGCGGTAGTGCATCTTGTACGCGCGCATTCCAGGAAGCGGAAGAATCCGTTGATGCCCTTGTATTCCTTCGTCCCCGTCCCACACGAACTTCAGTTCCTGTTTCAGTAAGCCTTTGGTAGGGTTTGTCGATGTCCACCTTCTCGTCGGCAGCCATGTGGACGAGGTCGCGGAAGTGCTTGCTCCATTGCTCCGTGCGAAACGGGGCGATAGCTCCCTGGCGCAAAGACAGGTCCGGATTGGGCACGATCAGATCGGGATCCAGACCGGTCACGCGATCGAAACCCTGGCACGTGGGACACGCGCCGAGCGGGCTGTTGAAGGAGAATGTGTTTGGGTTCGGCTCTTCGAAACGGATGCCGTCGCGCTCGAAGAACTCGCTGAACTCGAACGTGTCGCCACCGTGCACTCTGGCGATGCATCGGCCTCCACCTTCACGGAATGCAGCGTCTCGACAGAGTCGGCGATACGAGATTGAGCGTCCTCGTTACCCTGCTTCACAACCAGCCGATCGACCAGAACCGCCAGACGTGTGCGGGGCGTCTTCACCGACTTGGCCGACACCTCATTGAGGTCGATGATTTTCTCAGTGGCTCCCTTCTTGGCTTGAGTGGCCGTGGGCACGACAAGAAGTCGGAAGAACCCGCGCGCCTTGAGCGTGTCGAGTTCCTTCGCGAGGTTGGCCTTCTTGTGTTTCGGAAGTGGAAAACAGAGATAGAAGCGTGTAGCGTCATCGAGCGTATTCTCCAGCGTCTCGGCGACGGATCGGGGAGAGTACTTCGTGACCTCTTCGCCGCTGACGGGTGAGAAGGTTCTCCCGATGCGACCAAACAGCAGACGGAGGTGGTCGTAGATTTCCGTCTCGGTTGCGACGGTCGATCGCGGGTTGCGCGAGGTGGTCTTCTGCTCGATGGCGATAGCCGACGAAGCCGAAATCAGATCCGCGTCGGGCTTGTCCATCCGCTCGAGAAATTGTCGGGCGTAGGCGCTGAGGCTTTCGACGTAGCGCCGCTGGCCTTCCGCGTAAATGGTATCGAAGGCGAGGGAAGATTTGCCGCTGCCGGACGGCCCCGTGATGACGATCAACCTGTGCCGGGGCAGGTTCAGATCGA
>CAVYIO010000011.1:0-57088 GCA_963768565.1 Rhodothermales bacterium | reverse complement strand
CACGATTCCTCCCGCGCATACGAACGGAGGCGACAAAGTGGGCTCAGCCGATCAGCATCGGCCAGGTCAAAATCGAAACAAGCGCACTGGGTGCTGACGCCGGTTTGTACGGCGCTGCGCGCCTCGCGCTTTCGGAGACGTCATGAACGGAAAGACTACCTACCGGCGGAACGTTGTGTTCGCAGCGGCCTGTCTCGGCATCTTGATCTTCGGTGTCGTGTTCACCACGCTCGGTGCAATCCTTCCGTCGCTGATCGACCGCTTCGAGGTTGACATGGCGCGGGCCGGGACGCTCTTTACTCTTCAGAATCTCGGAATCCTCGTCGGCTCGATCTTCTTCGGGCCCATCGTGGATCGATACGGATACCGTGTCATTCTCATCATCAGTACGCTGTTCATCCTGGCCGGTATTGAGGGGATTGCGTATGCCAATACCTTCGGGTTGCTGCAGATCACGGTGTTCGTTGTCGGAGTCAGTGGCGGCGTTGTGAATGGCGGAACCAACGCGCTGGTCGCAGACATCAGCGAAGATGGTCGCGGCGCGGGCCTCAGTCTGTTCGGTGTCTTCTTCGGGATCGGTGCGTTCGGCGTACCGTTCGCGCTCAGCTTTCTGCTCGGTTCCTTCGACTACTCACAGATCGTGGCCGGGATGGGACTCCTGGTGGTCGCGCCGATCGTCTTTTTTGCACTCACCCGGTTCCCGGAATCGAAGCAGCCGCATGGGTTTCCTCTTCGTGATGCGCTCGGTCTTGTAAGCGACCGGACGCTTCTGCTGCTGGGTGGTGTGTTGTTTCTCCAGAGTGGGCTCGAGGCGACGTCCGGCGGCTGGTCCGCCGAATACGCCGGAGGCCGTCCTCGGGGTGTCCGGGCAGTCGTGCCGTCCTGCTGCTGTCGCTCTTCTGGGCGGGCATGGTGATCGCACGACTCGTCCTGGGCGTGTGGCTGAAGAAGGGAGATCCGGCCCGAGCTCTGTTCGTGTCAATCGGATTGGCGCTGATCGGCTCGACGATCCTTATTCAGTCTGCACACGAGGTGCTGGCAGGAGCCGGAATATTCCTGATGGGTGCGGGACTGGCGGCCGGTTTCCCCGTCGTGCTCGGGCTCGTCGGCGACCTGCACCCGCGGCTCTCCGGCACAGCGTTCAGCCTCGTGCTTGTGATGGCCCTGATGGGGGGCAGTCTCGCGCCGTATGCGGCTGGCGTAATCGGCGAGGCGTCGGGCTGCGAACCGCCTTCCTGATCATTCCGGCCGGACTCATCGGCATCACGGTGCTGCTGGTACTGGCACTTGGTCGCATCAAAGCACAGCGATCGAAATCATCGGCGTCAGAATGACGCGGAGCGAAGCATGCTAGCCCTTGAATGGATCGCGTCCGCACGACGCGTAATGGATGACATCGAGAAGACGCAGCTCGGAAGCATCGAACGCGCCGCAGACATCATGGCCGAATCGATCGCAGCCGGGCGATGGGTCCACACGTTCGGGTGCGGACACGCAACGCTTCCCATCGAAGAGATGTATCCGCGCATCGGTGGATTCGTCGGCTTCCATCCAATCATCGAGTTGCCGCTGACCTTCTTCACGCGCATTGTCGGAGAGATGGGGATCCATCAGTTCCTGTTTCTGGAACGCGCCGAAGGGTTCGGAACAGAGATCATGAAGAGCTACGATTTCGACGAGCGAGACACGATGTGGATCTTCTCCCATTCGGGCATTAATAACGTCAACATCGACGTGGCGCTGCGTGCCAGAGAGCTCGGCATGAAGCTGATTGTCGCCGGCTCGGCAGATGCCTTTGCCGACAAGCAGAGCCGTCATTCGTCGGGCAAGAAGTTGTTCGACCTGGCGGATGTGGTGATCGACACCCGCGCCCCGGCGGTCGATGCGAGTGTGGATCTGACAAATCATCAGGACAAGATCGGGCCCGTTTCGACGATGGCGTTCGTGACCGTTGTGTGGATGACGATCGCAACTGTGGCAGAGAAGTTGGCCGAGCGCGGAGAACAGCTGTTCATTCACCCGTCTCACAACGTACCCGGCGACACGACGGCGATGGACCGGCTGAACGGTGCGCTTGCGGAGTACAAGCGGCGCGTGGCGGGGGTGTGAGGGGACTGGCCCCGCGAGGAGACGTCCTGAGTCATCCCCGACCACCTGCGCCACCGCGCTCTGCCACTTGTGAATACGAGGGTTGCGGGGATCGGGCGATCCATGGGAGCGATGACGACCGCGACGTCATCCCCGACCAGATCGGGGATCCAAGAACGAGCAGGTGCCTGGGCGGCGGATGGATACCCGCCTTCGCGGGTATGACAGGGAACGAAGGCACGAGCGCTCGGCGAGGCCGTCGGCGTATGACGGATCACGGGGAAGCCACACACCGGACCCTACTCGTACATCCCGTCCACATCCGCCTCCGACATCTCGACAAGGAAGTCGGCGATAGCGTCGGTCACAATCTCGAGGTACCGACTACCCTTCTCGGCCGTCGCTCTGCGGGGATCGCCCACCCCGGTGTCCTCTGTTACCTTTGACCACTGACGCGGGGCCCATGCGGTGCCGTCGCGCAGTCCTTTCAGCCGAAAGCGCCGCTCCTTCCCTGCTCCGGCTTCCGCGAGCGGGAGGACCAGATGCGGTGCAATGTGCATGAGATTCGACGTCTCCATCTCGCCCGCGTGATCGCCGACTTCGTCGAACACGTCTTCCGGATTGCCGCGCTGGTACCAGTTCACCGCGGAAAGAAACACGTTCGGGAATACCGGCTGCAGCTCACGAATCATCGCCCGAAAATCATTGCCGCCATGGCCGTTCAAGACGACAATCTTCCGGATCCCCTGACCCGCCAGCGAGTCGACCACATCGCCCAGTACAGCCGCCTGGGTACTCGGATTCATGTTGATACACAACTTGATGTCGAGCTGTCCGGTATTGACGCCAAACGGAACCGTCGGTAGCACAACGACTCGTGCGCCGCGCGCCGACGCCTTGCGAGCCGACTCGGCCGCGATGTAGTCGCACTGGATAACGTCCGTAGCATACGGAAGGTGATAGTTGTGGGCTTCCGTGGCGCCCCACGGCAGGATGGCGACTTCGTAGTCGGTGTTCTTGACAGTCTTCCACGTGGTTTCGGCGAGGAGAAAGGGAGGTGCCGACATGATTTGCTCCGAATGTGATCTCGTGTGAAGGCAATGCGATGCAGTCTACGGCCCGGTGCCGAAGACATCAATCGACTTCCCGGTCTAATCGGTCAGCAGCATGATTGAACGCCACGCCGACGATTTCCGGGTTGGATTCCGCCGTCGGGGTTTGACTCTTTCCGGCGTTTCACCTATCTCCTACTCCAACGACCCAGGTGCGATCGGATGATCGGGCAGACTGTCTCTCATTTCAAGATCCTCGAACGGCTCGGGGGCGGCGGCATGGGCGTCGTATACATCGCCGAAGACCTCGAGCTTGACCGAACCGTCGCGCTCAAGTTTCTTCCCACGCACCTGACGACGGACGAAGAGGCCAATCAGCGTTTCGTGCAGGAGGCAAAGGCGGCGTCAGCGCTCAACCATCCGAACGTCTGCACCATCCACGAGATTGGTCGCACTGAAGACGGGCAGCAATTCATCGCGATGGCGCACTACCCGGGGCAAACTCTGAAGTCCCACATCGCGGACGGGGATCTGAGCCTGGATCGGACCGTCAAGATCGTTGGGCAAGTGGCGGATGGACTCGCCCGGGCGCACAGCCAGGGTGTTGTGCACCGGGACATCAAGCCGGCCAACATCATCATCACGGACGACGGGCGAGCCGTAATACTCGACTTCGGACTGGCCAAGCTTGCAGGTGCCGCAGACCTGACCAAGACGGGCAGCACGTTGGGCACCGTGCCGTATATGTCGCCGGAGCAGGCCCGCGGTGAGCATCTCGACCAGCGCACGGACATATGGAGCCTCGGCGTGATTTTCTACGAGATGCTGGCGGGGCGGCGACCGTTCATCGGCGAGTACGATCAGGCCGTGGTTTACTCGATCCTCAACGAGGATCCGCCGTCCGTGACATCAATTAACCCCGAAGTCCCCGAGAGCCTCGAGCAGGTGGTTGCGCGCGCGCTCCAGAAAGATCCGGAGCAGCGATATGGCGAAATCGGCGAGCTGGCGAACGAACTGGGGTCGTTTACGGATCTGGACGCCACGGTCGTCAGGGAGGCCGTGGCGCGCTACAAGACGCACGGTGGCTCTCGCCTCCTGAAGCCCCGAGTGCTGATTCCGACCATCCTGGTGGTCGCGCTGGTGGCTGCGGGCGCCACCTGGCTGATGAATCGCCAGTCGAAAATCCGCTGGGCCCGCTTCGAGGCCATGCCCCGGCTGAATCAGCTTGTCGAAAACGAGTTTAGAGATTATACGGAGGCCTATGATCTCGCGATAGAGATCGAGAAGATTCTGCCTGACGACCCGAAGCTTGCCGGCGTGTTTGCCAGAATCTCTCTTCCCATGTCGATCCACACCACCCCTCCAGGAGCGAGTGTCTCGGTGAAGAAATACAGGGAGCCCGAAGCGGACTGGACGTTCCTCGGAACCACGCCGCTCGACAGCATCCGTATGCCTGTCGGCGTCTTCCGATGGCAGCTGGCTCTCGACGGACGCGATACCGTTACGGCCGTCGCATCCTCGTGGGATATCCAGCTGGGAGGAGAACTGTTCAGCCCGTACACGGTGGAGCGAACACTACTTCCGTTCGGTGAGACTCCCCCCGGTATGGTACTTGTTCACGGACAGGCGACTCCTGTGGGAAAGGTCGACGACTTCTTCATAGACGAGAACGAGGTGACGAATCGCGAATTCAAAGCATTCGTCGACGCGGGAGGATACCGAAACAGGGAATACTGGAGGCACGATTTCTTACAGGACGGTGTGCGGCTATCGTGGGAGGACGGCATCGACCTGCTGGTCGACCAGACAGGGCGTCCGGGCCCGTCAACATGGAGCGCAGGCGACCACCCGGATGGACAGCCGGACCATCCGGTGACCGGAGTCAGCTGGTACGAGGCGGCTGCGTACGCGGAGTTCGCCGGCAAGAGCCTGCCAACCTCGACGCACTGGGGCCTGGCTCGTGGTGAGCAGACACCGGTCATCACGTGGTACCAGTTTGGCGGTTTCGCCCTGTTCGCGCCGTTCAGCAACTTCGGCCAGGATGGGACCGTAGCAACGGGCAGTCTGCCCGGTATCACTGCGTTCGGTGCGTACGACATGGCGGGCAACGCCCGGGAGTGGGTCTGGAATGAAGCCCCGCTTGGCAGGGTCCTGAGGGGAGGATCCTGGAGCGATAATACTTACATGTTTGGTTATCGGAGTCAGTCGCCCCCGTTCGACCGCTCTGCCCGCAATGGTTTTCGCTGTGCCGTGTACGCAGACGCGGATACATCCCCACCGCTGTCAGAGGACCTGTTACATTTCGCGAGAACGTGGATTTCACTTCGATGACACCGGTTTCGGACGAGGTCTTCAAAGTCTTCCGGGAGATGTTCTCGTACGACGCGATGCCGCTGAAGTCGGAAACGGTATACCGAGACGAAGGGTCTACGGACTTCGTGTATGAGCGGGTCACGTACGATGCCGCGTATGGCAATGACCGCATAATTGGCCACCTCTTTCTTCCGAAGAATGTATCGCCGCCCTACCAGACCGTCATCTATTTCCCCGGATCAGCTGCGAACTTCTATTCGTCCAGCGAAGACATCGCGAACTATTTTGAGTATCCGATTTTCCTCTCGTTCCTGGTGAAGAACGGCCGGGCAGTCCTCTTTCCCGTTTATGACGGAACGTTCGAGCGACAGCGTCCCGATTTCGCGAGCATCATGGAGAGCGGTAGGATACACTCTCGAGCCTACACGGACTATACAATCAATCTGGTGAAGGATTTCAGCAGAAGCGTGGACTACCTCGCGTCTCGAGAGGATATCGATGTGGACCGGTTGGCGTACTACGGGATGAGTTGGGGTGGCTTGCTCGGAGCAATCGTTCCGGCGGTGGAGACACGCATCGAGACAGCCGTGGTTGCTTTTGGAGGATTTAGCGACCTTGGCCGGCCCGAAGCCCATCAGATCAACTATGCTGGTCGTATCACCATGCCCGTCCTGATGCTGAACGGCAAATACGATAGCCAGTTCACAGTAGACCAGTCTGTCATACCCATGTTCGAGATGATCGGGACGCCGGAGGACCACAAGGAACTCAAGCTCTTCGATAGCGACCACGTCATACCCCGAAACGATCTTGTTCGCGAGACGCTCGGCTGGCTGGACCGATACCTGGGTCCGGTGAAGTAGGCGTACCCTCCGTCGAGTTGTCGGGACCTAACCTCGCGACCCATCCCAAGAAGCCGTCGAACTCCATGAGCGCGACTCAGCCTAAGCCCGCACTTCGCAAGTCCCTCACCACGTTCGACGGGGTCGCGCTGCTGATCGGCATCACGATCGGCTCGGGGATTTACTCGACGCCGTACATCATCGCCGGGTACTTCTCGTCGTTCGGCGGCGTGATTCTGACGTGGCTGATCGTCGGCGCGTTCGTGATGATCGGAGGACTCATCTACGCGGAGCTTGGTACGCGCATCCCAACGACCGGCGGAGAATATGCCTACATCACAACGGCTTTCGGGCCGTTCGCCGGCTTCATGTTCGGATGGGCTCAGCTTTTCATCATCCGGACGAGCCCCGGAGCCGGACTGGCCATCATCGCCGCCGACTACCTGGGGTTCTTCGTTCCACTGGAGGGCTGGTATCACACCGCTACAGCTCTGTCGGTGATCGCGCTCGTGGGACTGTTCAACTATGTGGGCGTGCAGTGGGCCGCGTTGTTTCAGCGGGTCACGACAGTCGCCAAGGTCGCGGGCCTGATTGGATTTGTTCTACTTTTTGCCGCGCTCCTGGGAGGCACGGACAGCAAACTTGCCGAGGTGTCACAACCGATGACGGACACCGGTTTCCTCGGTAATCTGATCCCCGCCCTGATGCTGATCGTGTTCACGCACGCGGGCTGGGATCGCGTAGGTTATGTGGCGGGCGAGATGAAGAACCCCGGCCAGGTGATTCCGAAGAGCATGCTGTACGGGCTGGGAATCGTACTCGTGATCTACTGGGCAGTGATCACGATATACCATTACGTGCTGGGGATGGACGCGCTCAGAGCGACGGCGACGCCTGCCGCCGACATCGCCGCCATCATGATCGGAACTGTGGGTGCCAGTGCCATTGCCATCCTCGCGATCGTGTCGGCCGTCTCGAGCATCAACGGCACGACGATGTCCGCGAGCCGTGTGTACTACGCGATGGCACACGACGGGCTGTTCTTCAAGTGGTTCGACCACGTGCACGATCGGTTTCGCACGCCGAACCGTGCGATAATCGCTCACGTCGTCTGGGCGTCGGTGATTCTCATTGCCCGGGGCTCGTTTGAGAACATCGCCGCCGGGATGGTCTTCGCGATTCTGATCTTCTACTCGATGACCACACTGGCGCTGCTGAAGTTCAGGCGCGATGGTGTGGGCGAGGAGACGGCGTTCCGGATGCCAGGGTATCCGCTCCTGCCGATCCTCTATCTCTGCGGACTCGTCGGGCTGCTGGTCTTCCGTGCGATCTTCGAGTGGGAGAAGTCGCTGGTCGACATCGCTTTTGTCGCTACGGGCCTCCCGATCTCGTTGTTCTGGTTGCGCCGACGGTCGTCACAGAGTCCGAACGACACGCAGTAGAGCGTCATACGACTCAGCGGTTGCCGCGACTGCGGGCGGCAACCTTGACCTTCGCAACCGAACCACCCGGAGCCTGCAATGCACCTCTCGCACGGCTCGACTACCTGGCTCTCCAGCTGAATTCAATCGTCTTCTGGCGCGCGCCATCCCCTCCGAGTTGATGGTACTTCACCGTTGCCTGCTCGAACGACAGCATCATCTCTTCCATGGGCGGTTCGGCCCCATCATTCCCCGAGGCCGCGATGCTGTAGGAGGCTACGCGGACGTTAGTCAGGACAATCTCGTAGTAAACGACTCGACCGGCATCCGTATAGGACGCAGTCATGTGAAGCGTCACGTCGGAGAAGACAGTGCCCTTGACAGCCGCCTCCGCCAAACCGTTGGACATCGAGTCCAACTCCTTGACGATCAGGATTTCGGTGAATGCCGCCGTACGTCTGAGTGCGTCAGCGCCTCCAATCTCAAAGCTCCAATTAGAAACGTCACTCCATCCAGCATGATCTATGTCAAGCGACTCGCCAGCCAGACCATTGACGTAGATGTACACTGCAGAGAACGACGGGCTGGCCATAATGAAGCTCAGAGCCATCCATACACAGGAGCGCGCTGCGCGGGCAAAGAATGTTTCTTTCATCGATCTGCTTTGTTTGTTATTTGACTGAATAGCCTGATTGCCGGCTGCTATTCCTGCGAACCGGACATTGGATCTCCGTGCGGGCGAGACCGTCCCAACAAGACACCCAGCGACACGGACATCTCCGGACCGCTGTAGTTGTCGGAGCCACCGATCGAGCGATCGAAGTCCGCCATCATGTGGTATCCGAGATTCACACCTGCCATAAGCCAGCGCTTCGCGATCCAGTCGATGCCCAGTGTGACGCGAGCGCCTGCGGCCGTCTCTGCGATGCTCTCCGCCGAAACTGATCCCGGAGCAACCCTCGTGTTCGTCGCCACTCCTCGGTATGGGCCTACGGCGCCGGAGACAAAGCCGAGAACGTTGCGTCGAAACACGACTGCAGTCGGATAATACGTGACCCCAATAAGGACAAAGCCGACCGCATCGGTTTCCGATCGTACGGACCCGGGCGACACGTCCGCCGAGACGCCCACACCGGTGCCGCCCGCCGAGACGGTCAGCGACAGGTAGTCCTCAATCCAGAAGTCATATGCGACGGATCCAAGAAAACCGTTGAGCCGGACATCTGCCTCAACGGAGCCAGCTGATACGCCCGCCTCAACGGCGGACCAGTTCAGGAAGCCGACGTTCAGGGACAATCCGTGACGCCCCTTCAGCGAACGGGCCTCAGGCGAAGCGGAATGCTGTGCAAGCAGAGGTGTCGCGACGACCATAGCTAGAATGTGCGCGAGGACGTGTGTCTGCCAAGACATGATGTCTCACTATCGCGTGAACGGAGATACCGACTTACGCGCCAAAGAGTCCGGATGCTGACCGGTAATTCCGCTTCTTGCCGTAGGCAGACTCCGGCACGCGTCTGCGCCGGGCACTCAGGGTTGGTTCGAAAGCTCCCAACACCACGGGCCGCTGGAGGACGTGGCCCAGTGGACAATCTGGACGCCCGCCGGCCGCAACATTCCCTACGGATTCAGCCTGGTTGCCGCCCACCCGTCTCCATCCCGCTCAAACATGATCCGGTCGTGCAGCCGATCCGACCGCCCCTGCCAGAAATGAATCCGCTGTGGCACAACAAGATAACCGCCCCAGAAAGGTGGAAGCTCCACCTCCCGATCCCGAAATCTCTCCTTCATTTCGTCGACGCGGGCAACCAGTTCCTCGCGACTGCCGAGCGGACGGCTCTGCTGCGAGGCCCACGCGCCGAGCTGACTGCCACGCGATCGCGTTGCGAAGTACGCCGCCGACTCTTCGCGACTCACCTTCTGCACTAGTCCCTCAACCGTGACCTGTCTCAGAAGCGCCGGCCAGTAGAAGACCAGCGACACGCGATCGTTCACCGAGATGTCGGTCGCCTTTCGACTTTCGTAGTTCGTGTAGAACACGAAACCGCGCTCGTCGAAGCCTTTGAGAAGAACCATGCGCGCCGAAGGAGCACCATCCGCTGTTGCCGTTGCCAGCGTCATGGCGGTCGGCTCGATCATGCCCGACTCTTTGGCCGCGGCCAACCACACGCCGAACAACTCAAACGGGTTGGCGTCCGTCGCAGCCTCCGGCAGGCCTACGAGTACACCTCGCCCCGCGGTCCGAATCGAGCGCAGAAAAGATCGGAACGACATGCGGTCAGGCTACCATTTCAACGGCTTCCATTCCCAGTGCAAACGCATGCTGATTCAACTCCAGCATCGCACAATCGCCGTGCATGGCCTGCTCCAGCGCCGCCAGCAAACTCTCGCGCTCGAGCAATCCCGTGGCCGCCTGCATGGCACCCATGGCCACAATGTTCTTGACCCTGGTCTTGCCCAGATCGTGCGCGATCTGCGTGAACGGTACGCCGATCACTCGAACGTCGTTGCCGAGCTGCGGTACCTTCGAAATCACGGTCTCGTCATAGAGTACCGTCCCGCCCTTCCTGACCGTCGGCGCAAATTTCTCCAGGCTCGGTGCATTGAACACAACCAGCACGTGCGGATCCGGAACTGCCGGCGAGAGGACCTCCTCGCGCGCAATGTGAACATCCGCGTAGGACGTCCCGCCCCGTGACTCCGGACCGTAACTCGGAATATACGTCGAGTCGAGTCCTTCGTTGATTGCGGTCACGCACGTGAGCTTCGCCAGAGTCTGTGCACCGTCTCCTCCCGCACCGGCGAACTTCACCGACACGTCATCGGGATCGATGTGCACCGGAAATCCGCGTCCGTGGCGATTGACGGGTTCGTCCGATGCTCCGATCTGCTCCAGGATCGCCTTTGCCTCAAAGAGAGGCTTGCCCGGATCGAACCACGGCTCGGCCTCGACATCCTTCTTGACGCCCAGTGGAAATACCTCGGTCATCTTCTCCTCGACCCAGGTCTGCGCGTCCTCCGGCGTCATCTTGAGATGGGTCGGACATTCGGACAGTACTTCCACGAACCCGAGGCCGCGATTCTCGATCTGGAGCTGTATCGCTTTCTTTACGGCCTTGCGCGCACGGTGCCGTTGCTTGTTGTTGAAGAGAGCCACACGCTCCACGTATATCGGACCGTCGAGCTGTGCGATCATTTCGGCGACCTTCAGAGGCTGCCCCGTGACACGCTCCCGCCCCGCAGGCGTCGTCGTCGTCTTCTGATCCATGAGGGTGGTCGGTGCCATCTGGCCGCCCGTCATCCCGTAGATCGCATTGTTCACGAAGATGACGGAGATCGGAACGCCCATCTGCGCCAGCTGCAGGATCTCCGCCAGCCCGATGGATGCGAGATCGCCGTCGCCCTGATAGCTGATCACGACGGAATTGGGATTCGCGAACTTGTGTCCGAGTGCTACAGCCGGAGCACGACCGTGCGCGGCCTGGCTGTTCCCCACGTCGAGGTAGTAGTACATGAAGACCGAACAACCGACCGGGGAGATCGCGACGGTGCGATCCTGTACCCCCAGTTCGTCTATCGCTTCCGCAACATACTTGTGGATGAGTCCGTGCCCGCACCCCGGACAGTAGTGCGTTGCATGGGCTTTCAGGCCGTCGCCGCCACCATGGCGTTCGAACTGCTTATAAAACACGCTGTCCATTTCTCGATGCCTCCAGTGCGATGACCTTTTCTACGATTTCCATGCGCTGGGGAAGAACCCCACCGTAACGCTGCACCCGATCAATGAACGGTGGTCCATCACGATCGGCGAAGCTCAGTGCGAGCCTCATCTCGTCCTCCAGTTGACCCGGTCCCGCCTCCACCATCACGATTCCCTTCACCCGCTTCGCGTGCGGAAGGAGATCGTTGATCGGAAACGGCCAGAGCGTGACCGGCCGGAACAGACCGGCCTTGATGCCTCGGTCGCGAAGCGAACGGACGGCTCCCTTTGCCACGCGTGCCGGCGTATTGCTCGCGACAACCAGCCACTCCGCATCGTCGCAAAGGAACGAATCCGAGAGCTGTTCCGCCTCCGTCATCTGGCGATACTTCTCGTTCAGCCAGATGTTATGATTCTCCAGATCGTGCTCCGCCAATCGAATCGAGTTGATCAGATTGGCCCGATGACCCTCGTCACCGTGCACAGCCCATTCGGGCAGCCCGGGCTTCACCATTTGCGGCGGAAGATCCACACGGCCCGTGATCTGACCGAGATATCCGTCACCGGCGATGATCACGGGGTTGCGATACTTGAACGCGAGGTCGAACGCGCGCATCGTAAGGTCCAGCATCTCCTGCGGAGACGCCGGGGCCAGGACGATCGCATGCGTATTGCCGTGACCAAGACCCCGGCACACGAGTTTGATGTCGGATTGCTCGGGTGCAATGTTGCCGAGTCCGGGTCCGCCGCGCATGATGTTGACGAAAACGGCCGGCACCTCGGCTCCCACCATGTAGGAGATGCCCTCGAGCATCAGACTGAATCCGGGTGAGCTCGTGAACGTCATGGTCCGCAGGCCTGCCCCGCCACACCCGTACATCATGTTGACGGCGGCCACCTCGCTCACCGCCTGTACGAATACGCCGCCGAGCTCCGGCAGAACCTTCGCAAGCAGCTCCGCGCCTTCTGTTGACGGCGTGATCGGATAGCCGAAGAAATGCCGGCATCCCGCCAGCAGTGCCCCCACCGCCGACGCGTGCGTTCCCTTGAGCACCATTGTCTCCATGGCGGGTACGGGTACGCTGCCGTCCGGGATGGCCACGGGCTTCGGCGCGGTGGTCGCTCTCGGACCAAACCACGTCTCCGGGTCCGTGACGCCGGGGTCAAAATCTTTTCCGGGCGACGGCATGAGCCCGAACGGCTCCGGACAGGCGTCAAAGCATAATCCGCAGCCATTGCAGCGGTCGATATCGATGATAACCGGCGTCAGTCCGGTGGCGGGGTCGATCTCGGTGCTGAACTCAATGCAATTGGTGGGACACGCGTCGATGCACCGCCCACAGGCCTTGCAGAATTGAGGGAAGAGAAACGGCTTCGGGCGGTCCTTCTTAGCTGTTTTCGTGCTCATAGGTGCTCATCCATTCGGTTCCAAAACGTTATCTGAGAGTACAAAAAAGCGCTTCCAGCAAATATCCTGCCTTCCCGTCATCGAATGTAAGGGAATACCGCTCGTCGCGATACCGTCTGACTTCGCACAGCGGTGTCGGGAATCCTGTCACATCATGCGGATCTCTGCCGATATCTTATCCCTGACCCGATCGGGACCCGTCCCCCGGACCGATTTGGATACTTTTTTCAGCTTCAGGACACAGTACGATGACAGACAAGGTCGTTGCCGAACACATCGCCCGGTACTTTACCTCAGGATCGGCCATTCGGCGCATGTTTGAAGAGGGATTGCGCCTCAAGGCCTCGCACGGAGCGGACGCCGTCGCCGACCTGTCGATCGGCAACCCCGACTTCGACCCGCCGCCGGAATTCCTGGAAGCGCTGCAGAGAGTCGCGGCCCTCAAAGGGCATCACGCCTACATGCCGAACGCCGGCTATCCGCACGTTCGTGGGCGCGTCGCCGACTACCTCAACCAGCACCGATACTTCGACGGGATAACGAGGGACAAGATCATCATGACGACCGGGGCTGCTGGTGCCCTGAATATCGTGCTGGCAACGCTGCTCGCACGCGGTGAAGAAGTCATCGTCATCGCCCCGTATTTCGTCGAATACCGCTTCTACGTCGAGGCCCATGCCGGCGTCGTCCGCCTGGCAGATACGGACGACCAATTCGATCTCGACATTGACAGCATCGCCGGCGCCATAACGGACAAGACACGTGCCGTCATGATCAATTCGCCGAACAATCCGTCCGGCAGAGTCTACTCCCGATCATCTCTCGAAAAGCTCGCTGCGCTGCTGACCGCCGAATCGGAACGGCGCGGCCATCCGATCTTCCTGATCTCGGACGAGCCGTATCGCGAGATCCTTTACATCGATGAGGAGTTCGTGTCGCCGGCGTCCGTCTATCGGAACAGCTTTATGTGCTATTCCTGGTCCAAGTCCTTCAGCATTTCGGGAGAACGCATCGGTTACGTGGCGATCAATCCTTCGCTGCAGACGGACGACTGGTCCCTTCTCATTGGCTCGCTGGCGATGTGTAATCGATCCCTCGGATTTGTTAACGCTCCGGCCCTCATGCAGAAGGTGATTGCGGAATCCATCGACGCTCGAATCGACATCTCACACTACCGGGAGAAACGCGAGCTGCTTCGCGCGGCACTGGACGACGGGGGCTTCGAGTACGCGGACCCCGAGGGCACGTTTTACTTCTTCGTCAGAACCCCCGAGGCCGAAGTTGATTTCATTGACCGGGCCCGGAAGCACCTGCTTCTGGTCGTTCCAGGCACAGACTTCGGCAGGCCGGGCTATTTTAGGATTTCCTACGCGGCGCCGCGCCCCACAATCGAACTCGCGTGCCGCAAACTTCTCGACATTGCAAAAGAAATCGCCGGACACCACGTTCCGGCATGACAACCCATATGACGGATAAAGCATTCGCCCACACGGACCCCACCGACCTTCATCCCGACATCGCCGAACTCAAACCCTTTCTGAACCCCACCGGTGTCGCCGTTATCGGCGCCACGGCAAGTCCGGAAAAACTCGGCTTCGGCCTCACCAGAAACCTGATCAACAGTGAGTACGGCGGAGGCATTCATCTTGTAAATCCCAAGGGAGGCGAGATTCTCGGTCGGCCCGTGTATCCCGACATCGAGTCGGTACCCGACCCCGTAGACCTGGCCGTCGTGCTAGTGCCCGCCAAGTTCGTCGCCGAGACTATCGCCGACTGTGGCCGGAGAGGGATCAAGTCGATCATCATCGCTTCGGGGGGGTTCAAGGAGGTCGGCGAGGAAGGACTCGAACTGGAGCATGATATTCTGAGAGTCGCGCGAGAGTGGGGATGCCGTCTGATCGGTCCAAACTGCGTCGGCCTGATCCACACCCATGTCCCGCTCGATACCACGTTCCTTTCGCCACGCGAGATGAAGCCGGGAAGCGTCGCGTTCGTGTCGCAGTCGGGTGCGATCTGCGCAGCCGTCGTGGACTGGTCGACCGGCCAGGGCTTCGGCCTCTCCGCACTGATCAGCCTCGGCAACCAGGTAGACGTCACGGAGTCGGAGGCGCTCGAACTCGTTGCAGCAGATCCACATACGCGCGTCATCACCGTCTATCTGGAAGGTGTCTCGGATGGCCGCGCATTCGTTCGCGAGATATCGCGTGTCTCGCGCCACAAGCCGATCATCGCACTCAAAGTGGGTCGGTCCGAGGCCGGAGGCCGAGCCGTTGCGTCGCACACGGGCGCTCTGGCAGGACAGGACGCGGTATACGAGGCGGCCTTCCGTCGAAACGGAATCCTCCGAGCGCAGACTACCGAAGAGCTCTTTGCATGGGCCCGCGCACTCGCGAATTCCCCGTTGCCGCGGGGACGAAGAGTCGCCATCCTGACGAACGCAGGAGGTCCCGCTGTCGCTGCCATGGACGCCATTTCGGCGGAGGAACTGCTGCCGGCCGTGTTCAGCGAAAAGACACGCGCTGCGCTGCAGGCACGACTTCATCCCGCGGCGAACACTCAGAATCCGGTTGACATGCTGGCAGCCGCCGGCCCCCGGGACTACGCGGAATGCCTGAGCATCATTATGCAGGACGACGGAGTGGACGGCGTCCTGGTCATCATGCCGCCACCGCCGATGTACGCCGCAGAGGACGTGGCATCCGCCATCATTCCGATCATTCGCCAGGGTGACAAACCTGTCCTCGTCGTTCCCATGGGCGAGGAGCGAATCCGCGATGCCGTCCGCCGATTCCGCGCCGCCGGCATCTCGGAATATCGTTTTCCGGAACGCGCCGTTACGGCCATGAGCGTGCTCGCGAAGCGTGCCGAGTTTCTCAGCAACGGCCACTTGAGAATTCTCGAGTGCTCTCTCGATTCGAAAGGCATCGAGACCATCCTGGAGCGACAACAAATCGAACGAAGGCTTCCTCGATCTCACGACCGCGTCAGCGCTCATCGCTGCGGCCGGCATACCGATTGCGCGCACGCGTCCCGCAGACTCGTCCGAGGACGCCGTGCGGATCGCGCTCGAAGAAGGTCTGCCCGTCGCCATGAAAATCAGCTCGCGTCACGTCGTGCACAAGTCGGACGTCGGCGGTCTGGCTCTGAATCTGGCATCCGAAACCGACGTCTCGCGCGCGTTTGCTGACCTGTCTACCGTGACAGCCGGCATCGCGCAGAATCAAAGTCAGATCTGCGTGCAGAAGATGGTACCGGGAGGCCTCGAACTGGTGGTCGGAGCGGTACGAGATCCGCAATTCGGGCCGGTGGTCATGTTCGGCACCGGCGGCACCAACGTGGAATCGATGAAGGATGTCGTGTTCGGCCTCGCTCCCCTGTCGGAAGAGGATCTTGAGGACATGTTCTCCTCCACGTACGGTGGAAAGCAGCTCATCGGGCCCCGAAGCCTCTACCGTGGCGGACTCGACGGCGTGCGTGACACACTCTGTCGACTGGGCCAGCTGATGGATCAGTACCCTTCCGTTGCGGAGATCGAGATCAATCCTCTCATCGTACCGCCCAAGTCGAACGAGGCCATAGCCGTCGACGCGCGGGTCAAGCTCCGGACCGTCGAATGACGAAGCCGGCGGCCCGGGCTACTGGCCGTCGATCCATTCCTTGATGATCCCGGCCAGCGAGGGCTCGCCGTGTTCCGCAAACTCGTACTGCGCACGAAACACGGGTTTGTCGATCCGCACCACATGACTGAGGTCGATTGGCGTCGCGACGATGACCGCATCGACCGGCGCCGCCGCGATCGTCGCCTCAAGCTCATGGGTCTGCTCGTCACCGTATCCCATGGCGGGCAACACCGGCCCGACGGACGGGTACTTCTCGAACGTCTCGCGGATCGAACCAACGGCGAACGGCCTTGGGTCAACGATCTCGGACGCTCCGTAGCGCTCGGCCGCGAGCCACCCCGCGCCGTACGCCATCCCGCCATGCGTGAGTGTCGGTCCGTCTTCAATGACGATGACTTTCTTGCCGCGCAGGTCCTCACCGTTCTCAATATGAATCGGGCTGGCAGCCTCTACGATCTTCGCCGTCGGGTTGAGTTTGCTCACCACGGCACGCGCACGTGCCGTTTCATCCTTTGAAGCGGTGTCAACCTTGTTGATGACCACGACGTCGGCCATTCGGGCCACGGCTTCGCCCGGGTGGTACTGCTCCGCGTGTTCTGCTCGAAGCGCATCCGTGACCGCGATCATCAGGTCCGGCTTGTAGAAGGGCAGATCGTTGTTGCCGCCATCCCATATGATCACATCCGCCTCCTTCTCGGCTTCGCGCACAATCTTCTCGTAGTCCACGCCCGCATAGACGACGCGCCCGGCGACGATGTGGGCCTCGTACTCCTCGCGCTCCTCGATGGTCACGTCGTGCAGATCGAGGTCGTCGAGCGTTTCAAAACGCTGCACGATCTGCTTCGCGAGGTCGCCGTACGGCATCGGGTGCCGGATTACGACCGGCTTCCGCCCAAGCTTTGCGAGCGTCGCAGCGACATACCTGCTGGTCTGGCTCTTTCCCGCGCCGGTGCGCGTCGCGCAGATCGCCACAACCGGAACCCGAACCTGGATCGTCGTTCGGTTGGGCCCGAGGAACCAGTAGTCCGCGCCCGCCGCCAGGGCACGAGATCCGAGATGCATCACGTCGGCATGATTGAGATCGCTGTAGCTGAACACGACAGCATCTATCTCGTGATCGCGGATCAGGTCCTCCATGGACGACTCCGGTTCGATCGGAATCCCGTCCGGGTAAAGTTCGCCGGCGATCTCAGCCGGATACCGCCGGTCCGTGATGTTGGGAATCTGCGTCGCCGTAAAGGCGATCACGTCGTACTCGGGATTATCCCGAAAAAAGACATTGAAGTTGTGAAAATCCCGGCCGGCAGCGCCCAGGATGAGAATGCGGTGAGACATATGGTTCCGGTGATGTGGGGTCGAGTGCAAAGCTGTCGTGAGTTTCGACTATGGCGCCGACATGTTCAAGAGCGGGACGCCGGGAACAGGGATCCCCTACGCCAGACTCGTGTCCTCCCGTACATCGCGCGGCCAACGGGGTGTGAGAACGCCCGATCGGATCTACTCGTAACGCATGGCATCGGACGCCGACAGTCTGGCCGCCTTGCGCGCGGGGTAGGTGCCGAACACGAGACCGACCATCAGCGCCGCAGCAGCGGCAAGGAGAATCGACCACCAGGTGAACGTCGTCTTCATCGGTGCTTCCGTGATCATCCGGATAATGGCCGTCACACCAAAAGATCCGATCACGCCCACGATAACGCCTGCCAGTGCTCCAGCTCCGGTGATCGACACCGATTCGGCCAGGAATTGGACCAGCACATCACTGTAGCGAGCGCCTGCTGCCTTGCGCACTCCGATTTCTCGCGTGCGCTCGGTGACCGACGCCAGCAGGACGTTCATGATGCCGATCCCTCCAACCAGGAGCGAAATTCCGGTGATCGCTCCAAGTGCCAGCTTGAACACCAGCATCGCCCGGCGGGCCTGTGCAACGCGCGCCTGGGATGTCGCTATCGAGAACATATCCCTGGCCGATCCGAATCGCGCCTCCAGCCACGACTCGATCGTGACTCGAAGCTCCTCCACGTCCTCAATACGTCGGGCGCGAACAATCGCAACGGGCGCCTTGTCCACCAACATCTTAAGACGATCCGACGTGACGCCGAACGGAACGAGCATCCTCGAAGACCTGGATCCGGCGGGCCCTCCCATCACACCAACGAGAAGAAAACTGTCGTCCAGGATTCGAACCCGTCGACCGACCAGCGCAGCCGGATCGTCGTCAAGCTTCGCCGCCAGGCTCGACGTGATCACCGTGTTCACAGGTACGGCGGAGGTATCTGCATCTTCCAGAAAACGACCTGCAATGATCTCGGCGTCCCCCATCTTTCCCATCGAACTCGATACGGCTGACACCAGCACGGCATGACGCGCCGTGTCACCTTCGAGCGTGAGCCACGCAGACCCGGTCTGGATCAGCCCCACATCAGCCCTGTCGGCGAGAAACGCCGTCAACGCCGCCGCATCACGTTGTCGGAGAAGTACCGGGTTCTCCCGCTTGAGGCGAACGCCATCAACAAAATCAGTCGTGACGGATGATATCTGAATAGTCTGTAGATCGGTTGTCTGCTCGATCTGCTCTCGAGAGAAACGCTCGAGGCTATCACCGATGGAGAGGATCGCCACAAGCGACGCCACCCCGATAATCACGCCGAGCGTCGACAACATCGTGCGGAGCGGATTCGCGCGCAGAGAGTGAATGCCGCTCTGGATCGAGGTCAGATAGGGAAATCTCATGCTATCTGGAGTGGCGTGTCATTCCAGACCGAGCGCGACGACGATGAAAAGGAATACCGTCGCCAGCGCCATCAGCTGCAGGAACAGCGGCAGCATGAACTTGAGCCACTTGTCCCATGGAATGCCGGCGAGACTGAGCATGGCCATGAGGACGCCCGACGTCGGGACGATCGTGTTGGAGAAACCGTCTCCGCACGTGAACGCGAACACGGCGGTCTGGCGGCGTCAGTCCGAGCACGTCGGCGAGCGGCGCCATCAGCGGCATGGTCACGGCCGCCTGGCCCGAGCCGGACGGAATGAAGAAGTTGAGCACCGACTGGAACGCCAGCATCCCCGCCGCCGCCAGATAGGAAGGCAGATGCTGAAGCAAGCCAGCCGCGGAATAAATGAGCGTGTCGAGAATCTGACCATCATCCAGAACGACCTGAATAGCTCGCGCGAACCCGACCACGAGTGCCGCGACGACCATCTCTTCCATTCCCTTCACTGCCGCCTTCGCGGCCTCCATCATGGAGAGACCCGACACAACGATCGCGACGAGCGCCATGAGTATGAACCCGCCGCCCATCTCGGCCAGCCACCAGTCCATCTCCTGGATCGCATACAGAATGAATCCGAAGATGACGACACAGGAGACCAGAATGATGAGGTGCCGGCGATTAAACTCCTCAATGACGTAGTCGTGATGCGAAAGATCGAAATCGTCGTCCGGCATGATCGATGCCGACGGATCCTTCTTGATTCGCGCCCCATACCGCAGCACATACGTGAGTGTCACCGCAAGACACGCGACAAGAAAGACGAGCCGAAAGGGAATGAGGCTGTTCAGCGGCAGCTCGGCAATTCCCTGGGCGATGTTGACCGTGAACGGATTTGTCGTGGCGGCGGCAAACCCGACATCCGCAGCAACCATGACGAGCGCCAGCCCGAAGATGCGATCGTAACCCAGCTCTTTCGACACCAGAAGGAACAGAGGTACGAGCGGAATGAACTCCTCTCCCATGCCCAGTGTGGAGCCGCCGATAGCGATGGACGTCATGAGGACGATCGTGAGCAGCGGGCCCGAATCCCGGAATCGACTCAGTAGCTTGTTGAGTCCGGCGATGATCGTACCCGTACGCTGCAGGATCCCGAAGACGCCTCCAAGCACGAAGATGAAGAAGATGATGTCCGCCGCCGCTTCCATGCCACGCGGAATCGCACTCAGGAAGCCTTCGAGACTGACAGGTGACGCCTGGCCTTCCACCGATTGACCGAAGACGAGACCCTTCGCGGAATAGCTCTTCGGGATACGCTCGAAGCTGTCGGGCACGATGACGTTGCGCTCAAGTGCGCCGACTTGAATCACCTCGCGGTCATAGGATCCGGACGGTACGAGATAGGTCAGCAAACTGCAGAAGAGTACGACGCCGGTGAGCAGCGTGAAGACGTGGGGGACCTTGATCCGGTCGAGCAGGGACTTGGACACGTTCTGTCAACTCCGGTTTACTGTGGGACAGCCGGAAGATAGGATTGCCACGAAGAAGTCGCCGAGATCAGGCGGCCGAGAGTAGAGCTTCACTGGCCGACCGCTGACCCGGACTCTCTGGTCGTGACACCGAGGAGGGCGTCAAGCCGATCACGTGACTCATCAACAAGCGGTTGGAATTCCGGGTCGCATTCCGCCCAGAGATCGATGAAGCGCGTGTAGTAGTCGATGGCTTTGTCGGTCTCGCCGAGTTCGTCGTAGGACTGCGCAATCCGTCGATAGGACGGCCCGAGATACATCATCTCCGCCTGGTTCAGCCACGCGATCGAGTCGTACCACCGGACAGCGTCCTCATACCGACCGGCCGCGAACAGGAGTTCCGCCTTCGTGAAGCGATCCGCTCGTTCCGAATGCGTGAAACGCAAGCTGCCCGAAGTTCGTCGAGCTGTCCAGAGTCAGCGTCTCCAGCAGGGCCAGTGCGTCATCCGGCCGGCCCTCCGACAGCGCGATCTCCGATTCGATGCGCATGGGCACGTCACGGAAGAAGCTGCCGGACTGGTCGACCGACGGCAGTTCTTTGAAGCCGGGCCACGAGATCCCGTGCCTTGTCCGCGTCTCCGCGCCGGGCGGCCAGCGCCGCGCGGAGATACAGTCGCTCCGCAGGTCCGACGACCAATAGATCATCGCCCAGCAAAGTGAGCAGCAAGGGTGAGACGGAATCCCCGAGCGCCTCGAGTCGATCTGCCGTCGTAGTGACCAGTTCCTGTCGGCCAATCAATGAACGGAACAAGGACGGGTGACAGGTGCAGTCATATGCGGCTCAAGCTGCTTCGCCTCTCCGGCGAGCCGCAACGACTCGTCAAACTTACCCTGAGCCGCCGCGAACGCCGCCAATACGCTGTATTCATAGCTTCGCATCCCCGATCCTCGCTCCGGACGCGACACCGAGCCGTGCAAGCCGCTCGGCCTCCTTCAGGCCTCCGGCTATACAGTCCCACACTTTGAGTGGCATACATCAAGTGTCGTTACTAGGCTCGCGGACTCAGTTCGGCCACAAGGCTGTCCTGCATCGACGTGTTGTCCGTGCCGAACGCCAGCATGGCGGCGACCTCGAGCCGGAATCGATCGGACGCTGCCGTGACGAGGTCATGGTATTTCTCAAGATCATCTGATCCGTCCGTCAGCGGCAGCAAGGCGTGCGAGGTGCACGGCGGCCGGATAGTTGTGCGGTTCCAGTTCGAGGATCTTCTCAAACAGGTCCCTGGATTCGGCCGGTGACCGACCTTTCGTAGACGCACCATGGAAGAGCGCCTCGCCAAGTTGCCAGAGTGCCTCAACATCGTTGGGATACTGTCCGAGATAGGCACGAAATCGATCTTCCGCTTCAAGCACTCGACCATTCCGCCAGACGAAGAAAGCCGTGAGCAGCTGACGCTCGCGATCCGGCAGCCGATTCGCAAGCGAGAGCGCCTTCCTGGCCGGCTCGTAGATCAGACCTGTATTGCCCCACTCGTTCGCAATACTCAGTCGATAGTAAGCGAGCGCGAACAGCGTGTCCAGCCTGACGGCCTCTTCGAGCGACACCGTCGCAGCCGGGAAATCGCCCGCCCGAATCCACCGCTCGCCCTCCAGATACGCCTTCAAGGCCGGGAGCGACGATGTCGTCACGGAAGCAAGTTGACGAACGCGCCCCTCACCCTCCAGTCCCAGCTTTCCCAGAAGTTTTGCGGAGAGCTCGTCGATGGCCTCAATGATCTCTGACACCCCGGCACTTACGACGACTTCGCCCGTGACTGATGCCTCGTCAAGATCGTACGTCGCGGCGCTCATCTCGACCTGTTCGCCGATCGCCACGAGGTCGCCCATGATGAATCGCTTCGCTCCGAAGTGGAGCGCCACCGCTCGAGCTGCGTCAGGGTCCAATCCGTCAGCAAAGTTGTTGCTGACGTATGCGATCAGAGCACGCGGATCAACCGTGCTCAGCGCCCCGGCCCCGTCCAGTTTGGTACTCAAGAGATTGACGAGTCCCTCACCGAGATACTGCAAGTCATCCCCACCCCGGATTACAAAGGGCATCACGGCCACGGTGCTCTCCGAGACGACCGGACCCTCCGGTTCGTCGCTGCCACTCCGACTCCATAATCCGACCGCCAGGAGCACCACCGCCAGAAGGACCGCGGCCGCGCCGGCAAACACCACGGTCCTGCTCCTGCGACGCAGGCGATGCCGCCACAGCGGCTATCCTAGATCCCGAACCACTCGACCGCGTCGGACGGAACGCGTCCAGCGCGCCGACCACGTCCAGCGCCGACTGGAACCGGGCCTCCGGGTCCTTCGCAAGGAGCCGCCCGACAACCGCCGACAACTCATCTGAAACACCGTCGACCACAGTCGAAACCGGGACGGGGTCTTCGTTCAGAATGGCATACGCGACGGCCGCCTCGTAGTCACCCGCAAACGGCCTCGCGCCGGTCATCATCTCGTACAGAACCACGCCGAGGGCCCACAGATCGGCCCGTTGATCGACCGGCTCGGCTCGCGCCTGCTCCGGACTCATGTATGCTGCCGTACCGAGCGTCGAACCTGTCTGCGTAAGCTCCACGGACGACCCTTCCAGCTTGGCCACACCAAAATCCAGGATCTTCACGATGCCCCGATCCGTGACCATAATGTTGGCCGGCTTCACGTCGCGATGCACGATTCCGGCTTCGTGCGCCCGGGCGAGACCCTCCGCCATCTGTGCCGCAATGTCTACCGCTTCTTCAACCGGGAGGCACCCGTCCCGCATGAGGTACTTCAGCGTCTGGCCGTCGTAGTAGGCCATGACGATGTACAACTCACCGCTCCCCGGCTCCCCGGGGACAGGCTCCGTCTCACCGATATCAAATATCGTGCAGATGTGTGCGTCGTCCAGCGCCGACGCCGCCTTCGCCTCTTGCACAAACCGGTCCTTGGACGACTTGTCCTTGCTGAGTCGTGCCGGCAGAAACTTCAGCGCCACCGTCCGATCGAGTCGCGTGTCGACGGCCTTGTAGACCACACCCATGCCACCCTCGCCCAGTTGCTCGAGGATCTCATAGTGGGATATGGTACGACCGATCATGCAGGTGCCAGTGTTCGGGGCAGGCTATTCTGCCGGACCCTGCGAGCCAGCCTTGAGTCGACCACCGAACAACACGCCGACCACGCCGATGATCGGATTGAGAAAGGTGAGCCAGATCGGCTGAATACCCTTCATCATCGCTTCCATGAGGGGGACGTCGTCCGGACGGACCTCCATAGCGCGCTCCGTATTCATCTCAATTATCGCCGTGATCAAGCCCATCACGAGCACGATTCCGGCGAGGATTTTCACACCCATGTCGTTCTTGGCGATCGCCTGGGCCACGTACCCACCCAGAACGGCGACCCCGATACTGAAGAGGATCATGATCGTGACCCATGCGCCGGACGCTTCATAAGAGCCGGCCTTGAATGACCAGTCCACACCCATGACCATGAACGTGACCGAGAACAGAACGATGAGAACGACGGACAGCAGAATGTAGCCGGCAACCGCGGCCAGAATATTTCGTCCCATTTGGGCACCTCCGTGGGGTTGTGAGTCGACCGAATTTACACGATCGGTGCGGTTTTCCAATTCGCCGGGGATGAGCCCCGCCTCCGTGGGGCCAGGCCACTCACACCTCATCCTTGCGCCCCGCCTCTCCGTGGGGCCAGGCCACTCACACGTCATCCTTGCGCCCCGCCTCCGCGGAGCCAGGCCATGCGAAGATCCAGCCGACAAGGGCGGAAGACCCCACGAATCCCCGCTAGCGGCCTGCCCCCGGCACTCTGCCCTTGCGCCCTGCCCTTGCGCATGCAAGGGACTGCGATGGGAAGCGCGGGCGGGGATCCATGGTGCGACGAGGTGCCTGGACCGCGGATGGATACCCGCCTTCGCGGGTATGACAGAGAACGAAGGCAGAGCGCGCGGCGGAGCGCGGGTATGACAAAGAACGCAGGCAAAGCGCGTGCATGACACGGAAACCACGACAGGAGCACCCGATAATCCAGCCGACACAGTGCCCCCGGAGCAAATCACACCACTTTCACCGGTCGACCACGCTTCCGGCGGGCGCTCCCCTTCATTGACTTGACCAACAGGCACATCTATTTTGACTGAATCGGCCCCTGATCCCCGCCATGTCGGCATCAGGGCTTCGGTGCCACTTCTATTTCAATGACGAAACGCAACAATCCGAGGCTTAAGAAATGCGAATAGTTACGGTCTTGTCGCTCGCGGCGCTCTTTGTTCTGAGCACGTCCACCGTGTCCGCACAAAACTCCGAGTACAATCTGAACGTCCCCACATCCGATGACATTAACGTCGGATACAATACGGGTATTCACTCCGGTGCCCGAGACATCGCCGGCCCGCTGGACGGTGACGGTGACGGCAAGTACGAAGTGTATGTGGCCGACTACAGCGCTGGCGGCCGGGTACACGTCGTCGAGAATGTTTCGCCGGACGTCTGGGAGCTGGTGTACAGTACGCCCGTGCTTGACTCCACTGCCACGACCAACAACATCCGCACGATGAATGTCGGCGACATGGATAATGACGGTAAGGGCGAGATCTATTTTCTGTCCGGTCGGGGCTTCAGCGCCACGAACCCGAACATCGCAAACTACCCGCCGGGGATGTATGTCTTCGAAAATGTCGGGGATAACGACTGGGGTACGGCGCCGGCGACAGTCTTTGAATTCAACGGTGACCTGCCGGACCGCTGGCGCGCAGAGCGCATGGACGTGAAGGACGTCGACGGCGATGGCCGCGATGAGGTCCTGCTGGCCAACAATGGCTCCTCGAACGACGACGATACGTGGTACGTCATTGGCGCATCGGGCGACATCGGGTCGGGATTTGAGGTCTTTGTCGAGGAACTGAAGCTTGCTTCCAGAAGCGCAGCATATGATACTCAGGAGCGCGGCGGCGGCAGCCCCTATTCAGCCATTGCAGCCGATTTTGACGGCGATGGCATGTGGGAGATCAGCATGCACTCGTGGAATTTCTACAACTTCACAAACGCGCGGGCCACGGGTGTTGACACGTATACGACCCCAGAGGCCGAAAACCTGACGAACATCAACCTGCAGGCGGCATTCCCGGCCGACCATGTGGCGTTCTTCGGTTGTGTGGCTGTCGACATCAATGGCGACAACGATGACGAAGTCGTCTGCCCGAACCTCGACACCGGTGACGGAAGCATCATCAACTACGAGTCGGGCGAAGAGACGCTGGAAATCGTGGCTGACAACATTGCAGTGGGAGTCCTCACCGGGCTGTCGACGCTGGGCGTAGGGGCCGGAGACCTGAACGGTAACGGCTTGATGGAGATCTTTGGGACCGGCCTGTCCTACACGGGCGGTCAGTTTGACAACGGAAGTTCCCCGGGCTGGATTAACAGGTGCGAGTACACGACCGGCGACGTCGAAGATTCCGCCAGCTACGTGTGCGATCGACTTTTCTTCGATGCCGACAGGCTCGAGTCAAAGTTCCGTCGCATCGAGCGGGACTCGGCAGGCGTCATGACCGTCTATCACGAGGATGGAGCGCAGGGACCGGAGTTCGTTTCGAAGTTCGCCTACCTGGGTGATGCGGACATGGACGGCAAGAACGAACTCGCTTTCGCCCTGCAGGGCGTTGACGATTCAACTTCGGTCGTCGACGAAGTCTGGGACGGCTCTGCCTATGTGCGCACGGTCCGCACCACGGAGGCGAACTCGAACCGCATGTTCATGAAGGTGATTTCGGGCGTCGGCGACGTAGTCAGCATCGAAGACGAGTGGATCGTTCTTCCGTCCGACTACAAACTGTACGAGGCCTATCCAAACCCCTTCAATCCGAGCACGACGATCTCGTTCGAACTTCCGATTGACAAGAACATCCGGCTCAATATCTACGACATGACCGGACGTCTGGTGAGATCGCTCATCAGTGATCAAACCCTTGCATCCGGTCGCCACGAGATCACGTGGAACGGAAGGAGCGATTCCGGTATCGCGGCCGCCTCCGGTACGTATGTCTACTCCCTTGAGTACGGCAACTTCCGTCAGAGCAAGACGATGGTCCTCGTCAAGTAGACTGAAAACGGGCATTTGTGTTGAAGGGAGGGGCCCGGCGCTCCTCCCTTCTCTGCCTTTCCTGAGCTCCGTTTTACGTTCAAGTCGATTCTGGCGGCTGAAGGCTTCGGATCACGCGTCTGCCTCGAATCGCCACGACATTTTCCGTATCATCCGTTTCATTCTTCGGATTTCGACTCTTCCAGCCTAAGGAATCGCATATGACTCGTCGTTCCACCTGGAGACTCTCACGCGCAATCTCGTCCGGTCGCGTCGTCGCACTCCTCGTTCTGACAGCCCTTTTCTACGCCCCTGCCGCTCTGGGCCAGGGAAAAATCGCCGGAACGGTCACGGACGGCCTCAACGGTGACCCGCTGATTGGCGTCAACGTGTTGATTGCGGGCACGATGCAGGGCACCGTGACAGATGTCAACGGCGACTACATCATCCTCAACGTCCGGCCCGGCGACTACTCGCTGGTGTACTCATACATCGGCTTCAAGAAGCAGACCGTCTCTGGTGTCCGCGTCTCCACCGGCCAGACGACCCGATACGACGTTCGCCTGACGGAGCAGGTCTTCGAGGGGGAGGAAATCATCGTACAGGCTGAGCGACCGCTCGTCCAGCGAGATCTGACGGCCTCCAGTAAGACCGTCGTTGCCGAGGAGATTGCATCGCTGCCCGTTGAGAGCTTCTTCGGCGTTCTTCTGACGCAGGCCGGCGTGAACACCGGACCCAGCGGCGAAATCCATATTCGCGGCGGGCGCTCCAACGAAGTGGCCTACCTCGTCGACGGCATGTCCGTCGGTAACCCGTTCAACACCAACGGCCTTGCCACGAGCGTCTCTACGGACGCTATCCAGGAAATGACGGTTATTTCGGGCGCCTTCAATGCCGAGTACGGCAAGGCCATGTCCGGCATCGTGAATCTCGTTACCAAAGAGGGTGGTGATCGGTACACCGGCTCGATCAGCGCCTGGGGAGGCAGCACGGTCACGGCCAACGACGACGTGTTCTTTACACCTTCGGGCGTTGGTATGCGAAACTACACGCTGGAGGGCAGCCTGAGCGGACCGGTACCGTTCTGGAAGAAGCTGCGGTTCTTCGCCTCCGTACGACACGATGACGACGAGGGGCACATCTACGGGAAGCGGGAGCACTCGCCCGGCGATTCCGCCAATTTCAACGTCGATCCCTGGTATTACGAACTCGAGGGTACGCCGGTGTCACCTGACGACGTCGGTCCGGTGGATGCAGAGACCGTGCCCATGAATCCGAGCAAGGGCACCAACTTCATTGGCAAACTCTCGACGCGACCGTTTACCGGTACGAAGATCGAGTACTCCTTCCTGCTCGACAAAGACGAGTGGACGCCGTTCGATTTTGCCGACCGCTTCAATCCCGATGGTCTGGCGTCGAATTACGACCTCGCCATGAACCACAGCCTGCACTGGACGCACACGCTGAACGAAAGGACGTTCTACACGCTGAGGGTGTCGTACCAGAAGCAGGATTTCGAGAGCTACCTTTACAAGTGCGACGAGTCGTGCAGAGCCGGTGACACACCGGTTGATCCCCGATACGTTTCAACCGGGAGCATTCTTGGATTTCCCGGCAACAACTTCACGTTCGGCGGCGACGACAAGGGTCACTTGTACGAAACATCGCGTACGTTCCGCGGCAAATTCGACATCACGAAACAGTTTGGTACGATCCACGAGGTCCGCGCCGGCCTGGAAGCCGAATTGACGAGTCTCGATCGCGAGAACTTCGTTGTTCTGTACGACAACGATCAGTTTCGCCGGCCGACCATCCCCTCCCTCGATTCACCACTTCACGACAAGTACCTGAATCAGGATGTTCAGCAAGTCGCGGCATACGCGCAGGACAAACTGGAATTCGACAACTTCATTATCAACGCGGGCGTGCGCCTCGAGCACTTCCGGCCGAACGGATTCACCGTGGCGAGCCTGCTGAATCCGCCGGAGCCAGGACTCGACCAGGAGCAAACGAATGCACGTCTGCTTGCGGCTGGAAACAAGACGTACGTGTTGCCGAGAATAGGCGTTTCGTTCCCGATCACGAACCGCGGGATCCTCCATTTTTCATACGGTCACTTCGCACAGATGCCGCCCCTGCGCAACATGTATGTCAACCCGGAATTCGAGTTTGGCGCCGGCGAAACACCGACGTTTGGCAACGCCAACATGCGACCGGAACGCGCCGTCCAGTACGAGATCGGATTGCAGCAGCAGATCAGTGACCAGCTCGCTTTCGACGTCACAGGATTCTTCAAGGACATCCGTGACTATCTGGCTCCGCAGAACGTGCAGTTCAGCACGGTTTCAGGTCAGAGTAATTATGCCATCTACCTGAATAAGGACTACGCGAATGTGCGAGGCGTCACCTTTGCTCTGACGAAGCGCCGGTCGCGCAACGGTATTCTCTCAGCGACAATCGACTACACGTTCCAGAATGCCGAAGGCAACAACAATGACGCGGGAGCCTTCTTCTTCAACTTCCTGAGTGGCCGGGAGAACGAACTCGAAATCGTTCCGCTCGACTTCGATCAGCGGCACATCGTATCCTCGACCGTGACGCTCACGAAGCCGGGCAACTGGAACGTATCGTTCATCGGATCCTTCAGCACGGGCTATCCCTATACGCCGTCGCTCATTGATCAGAAGCTGGACCAGCTCCCGAATCAGGGACGCAAGCCCACGCAGATCGACCTGGACGCGACCATGTCCAAGCAGATCAATATCGACCGATTCAGCGTGCGGCTGTTTGCCAAGGTGTTCAACGTGCTTGATCGGCTCAATGAGCGTTTTGTGTTCGACGAGACGGGCCGTGCGAGTTACTCGCTCAACGAGCGACTCAATGTCCATGCTCCGTGGAAATCACTGTTACGGCCAGCCCGGAATCCACACGCTCCAGGAGTGGGACACAAGACCACAGTGGTACTCGCGCCCCCGCGAGATCAAGATCGGTGCGACCTTAAGTTTCTAGCCTAATTGATTCAGCGCATGACTGCGAAGACGTCAATCTCGACAAAACTCATTGCCCTGGCCCTGCTCTCGCTTGTGCTTTCACCCCCGGTGAACGCGCAGGACGCAGCCAAGCGCCAGCGCGGATGGGACTACCAGCAAGTATCACGCTGGCTTAACGAACAAGCCAGATCGGGTTCGACCGGCGTTCTTGATGATGAATGCCCGGACTTCGCGACGCGGCGCGACGTGATCATGAATGGCAATCGCATCACGTCGCAGATCCAGAACTTCGGGTCAATCTCGTCACCGGGCAATACGATCACAGACATCGTCTGGAACGGTCTCGGCTACGGCTACGAGTTCGGCCCATTCGTCGCTGCCGAGATCGTCGATGTGGGTCGACAAGACCCAAAGAGTGTTCAGCTGCTCGATGACGAGGGCAACGCTGTGCTCGACGACAATGGCGAACCCGGTCTACGTGATGCACATCGTTTCGGATGGCCTGACGTCGAACGGCGGCGAGACGTCGCCGGACGGTCGCAGCTGGTGGGGATGGCAGCCCATACCCTGCGCACAGCCGGTCGGCAGTTTTGAAGGCCTTCAGGTAGTCGAACCGAACTTCAAGGTTCATCCCCGTCAGCGACGCTCCCGACGACGACCTGGACGGCAAGCCGGATTCATGGCCCGACTCGTGGTTCAACGACACCATCGAGGAGTACGTGTGGCCCGGAGCTCTGCAGCAGGGTGCATCGAACGCCGACAAGGAGCTCCTCTATTTCATGAATGACTACACGAATCAGGAATTCGCGTATGAGCCGTTCGAGAACGACACGACGAAGAAGGGACTCGGACTGGAGGTAGAGACTCGCATTTACCAGTGGGCAAATCCGCTGGCCGAAGATGTCATGTTCCTGATCTACAAGATCACGAACAAGAGTGACAAGGATCTCGACAAGGTCATCTTTGGCATGTGGGGTGATCCTCACGTCGGTGGCCCCCGCGACTGGGCGGACGATTGGGCCTTCTTCGACCGGGACAGAAACCTGGTCTACGCCTGGGATGATGACGGCCGGTCGGACATACCCGGCGTCGTGCCAGGCTACTTCGGATACAAATTCCTCGAGAGTCCGGGTGTCGGTAACGAGATCATCAATGGCGTACCGGTGGACGGCGACGGTATCGATAACGACAATGATGGCCTGCTCGATGAATCATGGACGGACGGCATCGACAACGACGGCGACTGGGATCCTGAGACCGACGACCTGGGCGTCGACGGTATTCCGGGCACCGGCGACATCGGAGAGGGCGATGGCGTCCCGACCGCTGGTGATCAGTTCGACATCACGAAGCCCGGCGAACCAAATTTCGAATTCACTGACATTGACGAGAGTGACCAGATCGGCCTGACGTCATTTGCGTCGCCTCCCTTCGCCGGCTACCGCATCTCCAATGATGAGCAGGTGTGGAACAGCGTTCAGCCCGGCGATTTCGGAATCGTTCCCACCGAACCGGGAGACTATGTGTTTCTGTACGGGTCGGGGTCGTTCAATCTTCTTGCGGGCCAGACGAAGCGTTTCTCGATTGCCCTCATCAGTCGGCGAGAATCTGGAGGACCTGTTCCTGAACGCCGAGACCTCACAGCAGATTTACGACGTGGGTTATCGCTTCGCGAGACCGCCGGCCAAGCCCGTAGTCAAGGCCGTCCCCGGTGACGGAAAGGTGACGCTCTACTGGGATGATCGTTCGGAGCAGTCGGTTGACCCGCTTTCACGTGACAAGGATTTTGAGGGGTATGCCATCTATCGGTCGACAAACCATGAGTTCAGTGACCTGCAGACGATCACTGATATCAACGGGTCAAAGTTCTTGTTCAAACCGCTCACGACCGAGAGAGGTGTCGAAGCAAAATTCGACCTGAAGAATGGACTTTCCGGTCCCTCCCCGGTGCCCTTTCCAAGACGAGGCGTCGCCTTTGATCTCGGCGACGACACGGGCCTGTTCCATTCGTTTGTCGACTCGAATAATGTCATCAGTGGTCAGACCTACTACTATGCGGTGACAGCGTACGACCGCGGTTTTCTCGGTGGCGATGAGGGAAGCCTCCAGGCCGGCATCCCGCCCTCCGAGACGAGCAAGAGCATCACCTACGATCCGACAACGGACCGGTACATCTACGATGTCAACACGGCCCGCGTCGTACCGGGTCCGCGCGTTGCAGGGTATGTCGCGCCGTCGATCGAGGCTGCCGGTGGACTGATTCGTGACGGAGGCAACGGCACCGGGCTGATCAAGATCGACATCGTGGATGAGTTCGCGATTCCGGACGGTGGTTCGTACAGAGATCGATTTCGATAAAGTCGGCAGTGCAACCGTCTACTCAGTGACCGATGAACTGACAAAACAGATCGGCATCCGCGCCAATCTGGGCAAGGGCTCCAGCCTCCAATTCCTGAATATCGTCCCGTCCTCATTCAGTCTGCGGACGGCGAGCGGAACGACGCTTCAGGAAGGAACGGACTACACGCTGAATATCGATAATGGATCAATCGTCGTGCTTGACGGCGGCAGTGTGGCAACCGGAGACTCGCTCATGGCCACCTTCCAGTACCAGCCCGTCGCTGATAGCGAGCTGCTCAATCTGGAAGAGGCCAATCCGATCTTCGACGGCCTTCATCTGTCGGTCATGGATCGGCCGCTCGCACTGGATCTGGAAGAAACCGGCTGGGTCGACCGGTGGCGCTGGAGTGGGATTCGAGGTTGGCACCGCTACATCCGGTCCGGGCCGAATTCCGCAACCGTTTGACTACGAAATCAGGTTCGGTGGTACCACGACGTCTATCGTTACCGCGCTGGAATTGCCGTTCACCATCGTGAACCTGACGCGCGCCAGCGAGCAGATCGAGGTATTCACGCCCGACCTCAATAACAACGGCGTCTGGGACCTGAACGAACAGGTGATTTTCGTCGAAATGCTGAACGGTACGAGCCAGACGGCCACGTGGCAGGTCAAGTTTGTCGACGAGGGAGGCTTTCCTGCGGACGGCGACGTCTTCTACGTCCGCACCAACAAGCCGTTTACGGACGACGATTCGTTCACGTTCGCTACAGCCTCGGCCGCCGTGGATGCGGGGGCGGTCCGGGAGCAACTGCGCGACATCTACGTCGTGCCCAATCCGTATGTGGCGACAAACGAGCTTGAGCCTCGAAATCCCATATCACGCTCCGAGCGTGGTGATCGCAGATTGTACTTCGCCAATCTGCCTCGCGAGTGTACCATCCGGATCTATACGATTGCCGGCGAGCTTGTCGATACCATTCAGCACAGCGGCACGCTGGACAACGGCAAGGCGTTCTGGGATCTTCGGACGAAGGATAATATGAACATCGCGTACGGGCTCTACCTTTTCCAGGTAGACGCAGGCGATGAGGGATCATTCATCGGCAAGTTCGCAGTGATCAAGTAGGTGGCCATGCACAACCAGCATACGACTATCGGTACAAGAACCGTGGGACGAATCTCTACTCTGATACTCGGTCTCTTGCTCGTGGCAGGATCCGCCACAGCACAGACCGACAACCCTGCCGGTGAGACCATCACCAAGGTCGGTACGACCTCTGCGCAGTTCCTCAAGATCGGAGTCGGCTCCCGGGCAATTGCGCTGGGAGGCGCATACGTTGCCGAGGCGAACGACCTGTCGGCTCTGTACTGGAATCCGGCTGGGCTGACCCGCATGAGGGGCAGCGCCGTGCAGCTGGCGTACACGGATTACCTGGCGGACGTCCAGTACAATTTTGCGGCTGTCGGTACAAATCTCGGGAGTCTCGGAAGTATCGCCGCGTCGATCATATTCCTGGACTCCGGCGACATGACGGTAAGAACCGTTCAGCGTCCAGATCCGGACGTCGCCACCGCCGAGCGCTTCTCCGTGCAGGACCTCGCGATGCAGCTGTCGTACGCCAAGGCTCTCACAGATCGCTTTTCGATTGGAACAACGGTCAAGTACGTCCGGGAGACGATCTGGAACAGCTCAGCGTCGAGTATGGCATTCGATATCGGTCTTGTCTTCACGACGCCGTTCGAGGCACTCCGTCTCGGCGCCAGCATGGCAAACTTCGGTCCGAAGATGCAGATGAGCGGGCGCGACATTCTCTTCAGTGACGATCCGGATGGCGTGCAGAGCGGCAATGTCGAGGTCGTGAACGCCGAGTTCCTGACCGATGAGTTCTCGCTGCCGCTGATATTCAGAATCGGACTGGCATGGGACGCGGTGGCGACGGCCAACCACCGGATCGTTCTACTCACAGATGCGGCTCACCCGAACGACAACAGCGAGTATCTCAATGTCGGCGGTGAATACTCTTTCCGCGATCTGATCTTTTTCCGCGCCGGGATGCGAAACCTGTTTGAAGAAGATGGCGAGCAGGGGCTCACGTTCGGCGGTGGACTGAACCTGCGCATCGACCGCGCACTACGCGTCCGGGTCGACTACGCGTACGCGGACTTCGGACGTCTCGAACAGACCCACTGGTTTACGCTCGACCTTTCGTTCTAGCCGGGAACCGCAGTGGACACCCGCCCTACAGCCTATTGGAATCGTGTCAGTCAGGCGGTGGGTGCCTTCATCCTGCTGGCTCTTCTGGTCTTCGGCCCAACGAAGCAGTGCGTGGGCCAACTGCTGGATGACATCGTTGATGCCCGCGCGTCGATGGCAAAAGTCGTGACTACGCCAATGGGCAAGGCCACGTTTGTTGAGATACAGTCGGATCCCATCTCCGTCGAGTACAACGGGATCGCGTTCAGCGCCCGGACAAACGCCGACGTCGTCGAAGGCTGGGCACGCTTCCTGACCGACGCGGGCTGGACGGAGTGGATCGAGATGCACATCGTGTATTCGGCTACCGGTGGAACGGTGATGGGCGGCCTCAGAGGAGACGCCGTTCGGTCCGGTCCCTACGCTCTGCGATTCAGCATCGACTCCGAAACGATGTTGAACGTCACGGGCACCGGCGTTTTTGACACGCGCAAGGACGTCGACGGGAAGCCGGCATCCCATACAGCCTCCGAAGAGATCTCGAGGTCGTTCGGAGAGTTGGCCGTCGATCCACCGCCGCTGATCACGAGGGCAGAATGGTCGGCCGACCCGTTCGTCGGCACGCCCGTGCCACTCGCCGATCCGTCATACAACTACATGACGTTTCATCACGCCGCCGGATTTTCGGCCACAAGCCGTGAAGACGGACTTGCCCAGGTCAAGGCAATCCAGGACCTGCACCAGAACGTCCGCGGATGGAGCGACATCGGTTACCAGTTTGTGATTGACCGCGGAGGCCGCATCTATCAGGGCCGCCCCTTCCTCGATGGCAGCACGTCTCTCGGCGAACTCCCGCGACTCGCAATGGGAGCACACGTAGGTGGCGCAAACACGGGCAACATCGGCATCTGTCTGCTCGGTTGCTACCATCCATCCGAAGGCTCGTTCTGCACGGAGACGATTACGACGGAAGCGTACGACACGTACGTCCAGACCTTCGCTTTTCTCAGCGAGAACTATGGAGTAGACCCGGCGCTGATCCGTGGACACCGCGATTTCAGCAGTACGGCGTGCCCCGGCGACAACAACTACGCGCTGCTCTGCAGCGGACCCATGCGCGATGCCAGCTGCGCCGGACCACAACTCCGTGTTGACGTCCAGAACCTGATCTCTACGGGCATCGTTCGGCCGGATGACCTTACGCTTTCCCAGAACTTCCCCAATCCGTTCGCCAACGCAACCGCAATCGATTACTACCTCAAGGCTGACGGGGTAGTAACGCTCAAAGTCTACGATTCGGTTGGCCGCGAAGTCGATACACTTGCCGACGGATTTCAGGTCGGAGAGCGGTGGTATAACGTCACGTTCGACGGTGGGAAAGCGGCCGCCGGTACCTACTTCGTTCGTCTGGAAGTACTCGGGATCGGTAACAAGAAGTCGAGTCGTACGGCGACGATGACGGTCGCCAGATAGGCGAGCGGTACGCAATCCGGCGGCACTAGTCCCCCATACGTCCGCGCGGACAGGAGTCTTGGAAACTGCATTCGAGCGATCGGTACGCGACGACCCTACCGGTGCTTCCGTCTCCTTTCCTGCGGGCCGTCTCCGTTCCCGGGGCCCGTCCACTTACCCACCGCGGCCGCCCGTCCATTCACTGACCTCGAGCAGACCGCTCGAACCGGTCGGATGCGATTTCCATAGCCACCATCGACAACGCAGCAGTACTTGAAGAGTCCACCGCTCTCCCGACATACGCTGTCGATACCTTTCACAACGACCCGTCACGGATGACACGCGTCGCACGAGTCACCCCTGAAGGCGCGGATTCCTTCCGAAATAATGATCACTACCATCCCAAAAGCCGCCACCGGATCGGCCCACCACCAGCCGAAGAGCGCATTCAACCCGAGCCCCGCCAGCAAAACCGCCGACAGATAGGCGCATAAATCGGTCTGTCGGGAGTCCGACTCCATCGCCAGACTGCCGAGTTCGCGCGACACGGCGCGCTTTCTCCTCGCAAGAATCGGCATGACGATGAGAGATGCCACAGCGAGGGCAATACCAACGGGACTGACGGCAGCCGGCTCGCCCTGGATCAGCGACTCGGCGGACTCGTACGCCACGTATGCCGCCAGAACGAAAAAGGACAGACCCACCAGCTTCTGGGCCCGTCGCTCCCGTTCTTCGCCGACATCTCCGTCGCGAAGCCGCCACAACAGGACACCGCCCGACAGGCTCTCAATAATCGAGTCGAGTCCAAAGCCGACCAGCGATGAACTTCCTGCCACTGATCCTGCCGTGATCGCCACAGCGGCTTCGACAGCGTTCCACCCTACCGTGAGGTACTCGAGCAGCCGCGCCCGCGATAGTGGACTCTGTGGCGACGTAATCTCTATCACGAAATCAACCCCCTGCCGCGAACGGCAGAATTCGCTTGTCGTGTACCGTCGCGGATCCCACACCCAGGCCCTTCTCCGTGCGGCAGCACGTATCACAACCTGTCCTTTGCATGAAGATCCCCAAAAATCGGCACAATAGGGTCAAACGCGCCTCTTTCCTACCTCCGAGTGAGGCGTTACCCGACGAACATTCTCAACTGCCGTTGCTATACTGCCTCACGATTGGAAGTGAGCCTGTACCCACAATAAACATCTCAGGAGCGGTTGTCGCGATGTCGCAAAACGGTCAAGACCTTCAAGTCCTGTATCCGCCGTCCGAGGCGTTCAGGACCCGTGCCCATATAAAATCACTAGAAGAATACCGCGAGCTCTATGAGCAATCGGTGAAAAACCCGGATGCGTTCTGGGCGGAGCAGGCGCAGCGCATTGACTGGTTCGAGGATTTTCACACCGTCAAGGATGTCTCGTTCGCACGCGACGATGTACACATCCGCTGGTACCTCGGCGGCAAGCTGAACGCTGCGTACAACTGCATCGACCGGCATCTCCCCAAGCGTGCCGATCAAACAGCGCTCATCTTCGAACCCGACGATCCGAAAGACCCGTCGAAACACATCACGTACCAGGAGCTGTACGACGAAGTGGGTCGGTTTTCCAACGTCCTCAAAGCGCGAGGCGTCAAGAAGGGTGATCGCGTCACGATCTACCTGCCGATGATTCCCGAGGCGGCGTACGCGATGCTCGCATGTGCCCGCATCGGGGCGATTCACTCGGTTGTGTTCGGTGGATTCTCTCCCGACTCGCTCGCAGATCGGATTCTGGATTGTGACTCCACGATTCTCATCACGTCCGACGAAAGCCTGAGAGGCGGGAAGCCCATTCCTCTGAAGAAGAACGCCGACAAGGCGCTCGAAAGGTGCCCGGACGTCGAGACCCTGCTCGTTGTTCGCCACACAGGCGGCCCGGTCGAATGGAAGGAAGGACGCGACTGCTGGCTTCACGAGGAAGCCGCGAAGGTGTCCGTCGACTGCGCACCGGAGCCCATGGATGCCGAAGACCCGCTGTTCATTCTCTACACGAGTGGATCGACTGGGAAACCGAAGGGCGTGCTGCATACGACCGGCGGCTACATGGTCTTCACGTCGCTCACGCACGAGTTGATCTTTGACTATCACGAAGGCGACGTATTCTGGTGCACGGCAGATGTTGGCTGGGTTACCGGCCACTCATACATCGTGTACGGTCCACTTGCCAACGGCGCAACCCAGGTCTTCTTCGAGGGCATACCGACCTACCCGACGGCGTCGCGATTCTGGGAGGTCGTGGACAAGCACAAAGTAACTCAGTTCTATACCGCCCCGACGGCGATCCGTGCGTTGATGCGGCTGGGAGAAGAGTACGTCCGCTCGACGGATCGATCATCGCTCCGGCTGCTCGGATCGGTTGGTGAGCCGATCAATCCGGAGGCGTGGCGCTGGTACAATGATGTCGTTGGAGATGGCCGCTGCCCGATTGTCGATACATGGTGGCAGACGGAGACAGGCGGCATCCTGATCACGGGTCTTCCCGGAGCCGTTGCGCAGAAGCCCGGATCCGCTTCCCTCCCGTTCTTCGGTGTTCAGCCGCAGATCGTTGACCAGGAAGGACTTGTCCTGGAAGGCGCTACGGATGGCATCCTTGTGCTGACCGGTTCCTGGCCGGCGCAGGCTCGTACCGTCTATCGTGATCACGCTCGATTCGTGACTACGTACTTCTCGACCTACGAAGGCAAGTACTTCGCGGGCGACGGGTGCCGACGGGACGAAGATGGCTATTACTGGATTACCGGGCGCGTTGACGACGTGATTAATGTCTCCGGGCACCGGATGGGAACGGCGGAGGTCGAGAGCGCCCTCGTGCTTCACAACATGGTCGCCGAAGCCGCCGTCGTGGGTTTCCCTCACGCCGTGAAAGGCCAGGGCATCTACTGTTACGTGACGCTCATAGCTGACGCCGAGCCAACGGAAGATCTGCGGAAAGAACTCGTGCAGCACGTCCGGAACGAAATCGGACCGATTGCGAAACCGGACGTCATTCAGTTCGCGCCGGCGCTGCCCAAAACTCGATCCGGCAAGATCATGAGGCGCATCCTGCGGAAGATTGCGGAGAACCGGATCGATGATCTCGGCGACACGTCGACACTTGCCGATCCGGGTGTGGTTCAGGATCTGACGAAGAATCGACAGACAGCCTGATCGCCACGGGCCTGGAGCTTCACGCGTTAACGCGTTCCGGACTGCCCAAAATACTCGCAGTCAAGAGAGCGCTGAGCCGCGCATGAGCAAAGAGAAAGGCGGGCCGTACGGAAAACCGTGCGACCCGCCTTTTCACATCAAAGCGCCGTCAAATTTTGCGTCCAGAGCTATTCGATCGGCTCATCGTTCAGAAGAAACGTCTCAGTGCGCAGCACCGGCGTATAGACGAAGGACTCAATTACCTGCGTGTCGGGATTGCGCTGAATCGTGAACGACTCATCCATCGCAAAGTCCACGAGCGCCTGGGCATCATCCTCACCGTGGTCGAATGTGAATTGCGGTACGTCCACAATAACGGGCGCTTCCGATCCACGATCACCGGTGATCGTCATTCCATCCGACAGCACGAGATCAGCGTCCGAGCTCAAATGAATACGGATACCCGTGTACTCACCTGCAGGGATCTCGATGTCCTCGACAAGAGTGGTCGTGTTTCCGTCGCGGAGCGTCAGCAGATCGATTTCGCGGGAAAGGTCTGCCACCAACCAGTTCTGCGTTCCCGTCGAGCCCATGATTTCTATCCGATTGATCGTAATCCGCGCTTCGGACACGTCAGTGTAAGGAAACGGATCGTCCTTGAGTTCGATCGTGATCTTGCCTGCATCTCCGACGAACAGATCGCAACCGCTAAAGAAGAGCGCTCCGGCTATAACAAGCACGCCCAGCGATGAAAGGTTCTTGAAACTCATGGCTATCCGGTAGGTGTAGGTGGAGGGGAACTGTGAGAGTATCGACCGGAAAAAAGGACTGTTAAGTGCTACCGGGGGCACTGCTGAGTCCTTTTGTGTTCCCTGCTAATCCCGTATCATTCGGGGCAAAGCGCTAACCGATTCGGAAATGACATGGTTGTTCTATTTGCCGCCAAACTGACCGAACCGGAGGCTGTGACACGTGCGGTGTCAGAGCTGATCGGAAGCCTCGATGCCGAACTGTGGGTGCTCCACGTGGCACCGCCGGTGCCCACGTCTGCGTTCACAAGTGTCGATCCCATGACCGGGCTCGGGGATCTTGCCTCGTATGCGCTCTATGACCCGGAGCTTCAGGAAGAGCTTGAAAAGGCTGAGGCATCGGCTTTTGATAGCTTCCTGACTCAACGGTTCGAGCGACCGGTGCATGCGTCGCTGAAGACAGGCTACCCCGCAGCCATGATTCTCGAGGACGCGCGCGAGCACAACGTGGATATGATCATCGTCGGGAAACGACAGCACGGACGTATCGAGCGTTTCCTGATGGGCGATGTGGCACGTGAAGTGGTCGAGCAAAGCACACTTCCTGTGCTTCTCATGCCGTTTGACTGATCAGGCGCCTCGATCCGATTGCGTCGAACGGGGCCGGCCAGACATGGCGACCCTCCCTGAATCACCGGGGGCTATCTCGTGGCAAGATGACTTTCGACGTAGTCGCGGGCGCCTCGATCGAGGAAGGCCACAAAATCGTCAAGCGACATCACTCCACTTGCTTTCGCGACCAGCAGACGTCCTACAGGATTGACGACCGCGTACGTGGGAAGCGCGACCGTACCTGTTAACCCGAGTTGGTATCTCTGAAACCGTTCACCGTGGTCCAGTCCGTCGGTGTATAACCGCGCGATGACGTAGTCCCGTTCGAACCGCTCGGTTACCTCGGCGCGAATGAACACACTCGCCTCCATCTGCCTGCAGTTCGTGCACGTATAGCCGGTGAAGTCAATCAGCAGGGGCTTTCCGGCAGCGGCTGCAGCATTCATTGCGCCATCGATGTCGTCCGTAATCCACAGGTCATCCTGGCTAGCCATCGACTCGGGAAAAGCTGAATACAGACTCACGTCAGTAACCTGCCTTGGAGGCAGGAATGCGTCGATGGCGTTGAGCGGGGCGCCGAAAAGACCGGGCAGCATATACAGCGCGAGTGCCATGAAGGCGACGGCCGAAACGAGCCGACCGACACCTATCGACGCGGGGCGCTCCTCGTGGCCCAGCGACAGCTTGCCGAGCAGGTAGAGACCTGCTACGCCAAAGATGACGATCGTCGCGGCAATGGCAAGCGGTCTCGAGATGATGTCCCATCCCCAGACCAGATCAACATTCGAAAGGAACTTGATGGCGGCGGCCAGCTCGATGAATCCCAGTGTCACCTTGAACACATTCATCCACGACCCGGAGCGCGGCAGGGCATCGAGAGCCTTCGGAAAGAGCGCCAGAAAGACAAACGGAAGTGCAAACGCTGCACTGAATGCCAGCATCCCGACAATCGGGTAGAACCACTCCCCTCCTACCGTCGCAGCCAGCAGTCCGCCGACGAACGGTGCCGTACAGGAGAAAGAGACCAGCGTCAACGTGAATCCCATGAACAGGACACCCAGATATCCCGAACGGGAGGTCCCCTGCCGATTGAAGAAGTTGACGACGCTGGTCGGAAGGCGAAGCTCAAACAGACCCAGCAGCGACAACGCAAACAGCACAAGCACGGTTGCGATGAACAGGTTCACCCACGGACTCGCCGCGATACTCTGGGCACCCGCGGCACCCACAAGCAACGACATCAGAACACCAAGACCGGTGAACGTTGCGACGATGGCAACGCCATACGTCGTTGCCATTCGGACGGCCTCGGACCGGCGCTTCGAGTGCCTCGTGAAGTACGAAATGGTCAGCGGAATCATGGGGAAGACGCACGGGGTCAGCAGTGCCGCCAGACCTGCACCGATCGCGAGTAAGAGAAACGCGAAGAATCCGCCCGAGCGGCTTTCCACGAGAGAGTCCGAATAGGACGGCGAAACGGTCCCGCTGTCGCCATTTCGTGGAAGCTCCAGGTCGTCTATTCCGGCTTCGAACCCCAGCGAAAGGTCACCCACCTCGCAATCTTCCGTAGCGGCCGCTTCCTCATCATCGGCCAGGCAATCTTCCGCAGGCACCAGCGAACCATCGAGTCTGATGTTCAGTGGCGCGTGTCGTTGGTGGCAGGCAGATACCCAGCGCGTCGTTGCATATCTGGAAGAGGACGTCAACGCCGAGCACCGCTCGCGACCTGTCTACTTCCGGCGCTACATCCAGATCGAAGAAGAAGTCCGCAGTGCCAACGAAATAGGTGACGTCAATCTGGAAATTCGGATCGAAGGCGTGCCGGGGATCCGCCTGACGCACCGACCCGACAACCTTCACATCGGCCGGCGCACCTGTCACCGTGATATCGACGCCACGGCTTGGTCGCGGTGAATCCATGGCGTACATCTTCCAGCCGTCGGTGATATCAGCCCTCAGCGCCAACTGAAGGTTAATGCCCGGCTCTGCATCCGTCTCAATCGCCTCAGCTGACCACCGGACGTATGCATCAACACCCTGGCCATTCGCCACGGGTACAACAGCGAGCAGCGTCAGCAGGAGCAAAGCGACGCGCGCCGGGGAGTGCGGCAATCGCAGCGACCGAGTGTGGCGTGGAATGGTTCTCATACAAACATAAAAAGGGATGGACGTCCAACTAACGACCACCCCTTTTGAATTGTTGCTCCTTGCAGCGGCGCGAGCCGCCGGGAAAAGGACTTCGGATCAGGCTTCAGGCGTCTCCTCCGCGTCGACTCTCACTTTCACCTTCGCCACCACGTCGTGATACAACTTGATGGTGCCTGTGAAGACGCCCAGCGTGCGTATATCTTCGTCCAGCTCGATCTTCCGCCGGTCGATCTCGATTCCGCGCTCCGCCAGTCGGGCAGCAATCTGCTGTGCCGTGATGGTACCGAAGATCCGGTTCTCCTCGCCCGCACGCGCCGTCATGACCACTTCTTCCTTCTCGATCAGGTCGCGAAGTGCCTCGGCATCTTCCTTCTGCTTCAGGATCTTGTGCGCTGCTTGCCTGCGGAGTTCCTGCTGATGCCGAACAACCGAATCGGTTGCGACGAATGCCATCCCCTTCGGAATCAGATAGTTCCGGCCAAAACCAGGTTTGACCGAGACAATCTCGCCGCGCTCGCCAAGATTGTCGACGTCCTGCGTCAGAATAACTTTCATAGCTTTCTAATGTGGAGGTGCGGCGGGCCATGACGGCCCATCAGTCCGGACCTGATTACTTCACGTTGTCGGCGACGTAGGGGACCAGTGCAAGGTGTCTCGCACGCTTGGCGGCTCGTGTCAGCTGACGCTGGAACCGTGCCGTCACGCCCGTAATACGACGCGGCAAAAGCTTGCCTTGCTCGTTAATAAACCTCTTCAGGAGATCGACATCTTTGTAGTCGACGTACTCCGCATCGAGTGCTGAAAATCTGTCTTTGCTCTGTGGTCTGGCCATCTCTATTACCGCGTTCTAAGTACGTTGTGCCGATTCTGCCACTGCCGCCGCTTCCAGAGCCGCAGCACGGTCCTTTCTCCCCTCGAAGTGACGGAGCATCTTTGCGTCCATCTTCAGGGTCAGGTACCGAAGGACTGAATCGTTGATCTCGAGGGTACGCTCCAGCCGCTGGATCATCTCACCAGGGGCCCGAAAGTACATGTTGACGTAGGCGCCATTGCGCTTCTTGTTGATCGGGTAGGCAAGGCGCTGGCTACCCCACTCGTCGACCTCGATGATCTCACCACCATTGTCGGTGACGAAACTCGATACGCGCGAAACGACATCCTTGATTTGATCGTCGCTCAGAGCCGCGTTGATGATGTACGTGAATTCGTACGTGTTGACCTGTGCAGCCATGATCCCTCCGGCAGATACGTGAAAGTAGTGCCCCCGAGCGTGGGTCCGGGAGCAGGGATTTCGAGCCGAGAAATATAACGCTTTCGCCCGGAAAGAGCAGACCGTCGCCGTGGATTCGCCGAATCTACACGGCCTCAATCGGTCCTACTTCGTCAGATTCGCCATTCGCTCGGCGCTGTCGGCCGTGCGCAGGGCCCTGATAATGTCGCTGAGATCTCCTTCGATCACTTTTTCGAGAGCATAGTTCTTCTGATCTCCCTCGAGGCGGTGGTCAGTGACTCGTCCCTGCGGCCAGTTGTATGTACGGATCTTTCCTGACCGATCGCCGCTTCCGACCATTGACCGGCGCGCCTCACTGCGCTCGGAAGCCAGCTTCTCGCGCTCCAGCTCGTACAGACGCGAGCGCAGCACCCTGAGCGCCTTGTCCTTGTTCTTGTGCTGGCTCTTCTCATCCTGGCAGGTAACCACCTCTCCCGTCGGTATGTGGGTTATCCTGACAGCAGAGTCCGTCGTATTCACGCTCTGGCCGCCCGGCCCGCTCGATCGGTAAACATCGATCTTCAATTCGTTCGGATCCAGCCTGATGTCGACTTCCTCCGCCTCAGGAAGGACAGCGACCGTCGCTGCCGACGTGTGAATACGGCCGCTGGACTCCGTCGCCGGCACACGCTGCACGCGATGCACACCGCTCTCAAACTTCAGCTTCCCGAACGCATCCGAACCGCTCACACCGAAAATTATCTCCTTGAACCCACCCTTGGCGCCGTGAGAGGACGCCATGACTTCCATCCTCCAGCCATTCTGCTCACAGAAGCGGCTATACAACCGGAACAAATCGCCGGCAAAAAGGGCTGCTTCGTCTCCACCGGTCCCTGCACGAATCTCGACAATCGCGTCCTTCGAATCCTGTGGATCCTTCGGAACCAGCATCAAAGCCAGGTCGGCCTCGAATTCCTCGATCTTCCCGGTGATCTGCTCGTGCTCGTCTCGCGCCAGCTCCAGCAATTCGGGATCCCCGTCGGACGTCGATGATCTCGTCCAGATCATGCTCCTCGGCCAGAAGCTCTTCGTAGTGAACGATGGCCTCCACAACCTCCTTCAGCTCCACATGCTCCCTCCCCAGAGTGGTCATGCGGGCTACGTCGGTCGCGACCTCCGGCCTGGACATCAGGGCCTGGATTTCCTGATAGCGGTCTTTTATGCGCTTTAGCGAATCTAGATTGATCATGACGGTTAGCGGTCGGGCCGGAAAGCTACGATTGTACGCCCGAGAATCCGTTCGGCTTCCTGAAATCCGCTATTCCACCGTCACACTCTTCGCAAGGTTTCTGGGCTGATCAACATGGCAGCCGCGCATGACCGCGACATAATACGAGAGAAGCTGTAACGGCACGACCGTCAGAAGGGGCGTAAGGTACTCGTGCGTCTCCGGAATGCGGATCACGTATTCGCACAAACGCTCTATGTCGTCACCGTTGTCGGTTATCGCGATGACAGAACCCTGCCGGGCAGCAACCTCCTCAATGTTCGACACGACCTTGCTGTATGTGCTGTCGTGCATGGCGATAAACACGACCGGCATGAACTGGTCGATCAGCGCGATGGGACCATGCTTCATTTCAGCGGCCGGGTATCCTTCGGCATGGATGTACGAAATCTCCTTGAGCTTGAGCGCACCTTCCAGAGCGACCGGGAAATTGTAACCACGACCCAGGTACAGGAAGTTCGACGCGTAGCGGTACACGCGTGAGATGATCTCGATCATCGGGGCCTGCTTCAGAATCTCCCGAACTTTGTTCGGGATGGCAACGAGCGCGTGCAGACACTTTGAAAGCTCTTCCTCCTCAATCGTCTTCCGCGCTTTTGCCAACTTGAGCGCGAGCATTGCCAGCACCAACACCTGGGCACTGAACGCCTTGGTCGACGCCACTCCGATCTCCGGACCCACATGCAAGTACACGCCGGCGTCCGTTTCGCGGGCGATTGTGCTTCCCACTACGTTTGAGATGCCGATAGCCAGGTTCCCATTTTCCTGGGCTTCACGAATCGCGGCAAGTGTGTCGGCCGTTTCGCCACTCTGAGAGATGGCGATCACCACATCCGTCGGTCGCAAGATCGGATTGCGGTACCGGAACTCGCTGGCGTACTCCACCTCAACCGGGATGCGAGCAAACTGCTCGATGAGATACTCGCCGACCAGTCCGGAGTGCCATGACGTGCCACAGGCGACGATGATGATCCGGTCGGCATTAACGATCTGGTCGAACACGTCCGCCAGGCCACCGAGCTTGATCACGTTCTCGGCGAGACGAACGCGCCCCCTCAGACAGTCTTCCAGCGCATCGGGCTGCTCCATGATCTCCTTGAGCATGAAGTGGTCAAAGCCGTGCTTTTCAATCTGATGCAAGTCCCACTCCAGCTCGTGCACCTCCTTCTCAAGAGGCACGTTGTCGATGGATCGCACCTCGAATCCCGACCTTCGGATGACAACCATCTCGCCATCATTGAGATAGACGACCTTGCGCGTGTGCTCCACAAGCGGCGCGGCATCCGATCCGAGGAAGTACTCCCCTTCGCCGACACCCAGAATCAGCGGGCTCCCCTTTCGGGCCGCGATCAGCATGTCGGGATCGTTCCTGCGACACGATCGCGATTCCGTACGTCCCGACAACCTGCGTGAGGGCCTGCCGAACCGCTTCGGGCAATGGCAGACTCGTGGACTTGCGCACGTCGTCGATCAGGTTCGCCAGCACCTCGGTGTCCGTGTCACTGAAGAACTCGTACCCGCGGGAAATGAGACGCTCCCGAATGGTATCGTAGTTCTCGATGATTCCGTTATGAACCAGGGCGAAATCACCCGACTTGCTGACATGCGGATGCGCATTCGCATCGCTGGGCGCACCGTGCGTGGCCCAGCGCGTGTGGCCGATGCCAATCGTGCCCGCAGGCTTGCGTTGTGTGACGAGCTGGTCGAGAGCGTCCACCTTGCCCTCCTTCTTCAGGACCTCGAGCTCACCATTGACAAGCGCTATGCCGGCCGAATCATAACCGCGGTACTCGAGTCGCTTGAGCCCGTCAACGAGTATCCCGGCTGCGTACTTTTCACCGATGTATCCGACAATACCACACATAGAGTCTCACAATAGTAGAATTCCTGGCAATTCAGGGATCGGACCCCCGATATCGACCTTAATCAGAGCGATACTGTTACCGATCAGAATTCATGCCACGATTCGATTCGGGGCGATCGACCGCCCAATCACGTCCGCAATGGCTGTGATCTGGACCATGAGATCAGCGAACTGGTCGACAAACAATGACTGTGGTCCATCGCTGAGTGCCGCCGGTGGGTCAGGGTGGACCTCGATCATCAGGCCGTCCGCGCCTGCCGCCACCGCCGCTCTGGCCATCGGAATCACCTTGTTTCGCAGGCCCGGTCGCGTGACTGGGATCGACAAACACCGGCAAATGGCTCTTGGACTTCAGAACCGGCACAGCCGACAGATCGAGCGTATTGCGAGTTGACGTCTCAAACGTACGGATGCCGCGTTCACAGAGCATCACGTGAGAGTTGCCGTGTGCCATCAGGTACTCCGCACTCATCAGCCACTCCTCGATGGTAGCCGAAAGACCTCGCTTCAGAAACACCGGACATTCCGCGGCGCCCAGCTCCTTCAGCAGCGAGAAGTTCTGCATGTTGCGCGCACCGATCTGTATGACGTCCGCGTAGGACACTACTGTCTCGATCTGACTGATTTCCATGACTTCGGTAATGACTCGCAGCCCGTGTGCGTCAGCCGCTTCCCGGAGCATTCGGAGACCTTCAAGACCCAGACCTTGAAACGAGTACGGCGAAGAACGAGGCTTGTAGGCCCCGCCGCGGAGGAACGTCGCCCCCGACCCGGCGACGGCCGCCGCCGCCTGTTGAATCTGCTCCTCACTTTCTACCGAGCAGGGACCGGCCATGACGACAATCCCGTCTCCCCCGACCATCACTCCGGCCACGTCGAACGCCGTGTTTTCTTTCTTCCACGACCGGCTCGCGAACTTGTACGGCTCGGTGACACGATAGACGGCAGCCACACCGTCCAGAATCTCGATCCGGCGGGTGTCGAAAGCCTGCTTCACGCCGATCGCCCCGAGAACAGTCTGGTTGACGCCACTGGAACGATGCACGTCAAAACCGAAGTCGTTGAGATTCTGAATCACAGCCTCAACCTGCGACTCCTCCGCTCCGACTTCCATTACAACAACCATGTCTTGCCTCAACTGATTAGGCGAACCGCGAAAGCCCGCTCGTCTTCTACTAGACGATCTTTACGAGCCGATAGGTCTTCTGACCGCGACGAAGTACCAGGATGCGCTGCTCGATCGCATCGTCGAGAGAAACACGATGATTCTCGTCATTGATACGACGGTTGTTCACATTGATTCCACCGCCTCTGACGAGACGGCGCGCTTCTCCGCGAGACGCGACCAGTCCGGCGTCCGATATGAGCTGCACGATGTCGATCCCCGACTCATCGAAGACGGCCCTCTCCATCTCAGTCGACGGGACATCCTCAAACACTTCCATCAAATCGGCCGCGCGCATCGCCGAAACCTCGCCACCAAACAAGACGCTGGACGCCGCCTGCGCCTTCTCCAGCTCCTCGGGACCGTGCACGACGCGAGTCACCTCCTCAGCCAGCCTGATCTGCGCCGTACGATTCCCCGGATTCTCGAGCAACTCCTTCTCGAGCGCGTTGATCTCCTCCTCTTCGAGCCAGGTGAAAAACCGCAGATACGGAAGTACGTCCCGGTCGTCCGTGTTTAGCCAGAACTGATAGAACTTGTAGGGTGACGTGCGCGCGGCATCGAGCCAGATGGTGCCCTCCTCCGTCTTGCCGAACTTCGTGCCGCTGGCCGTTACAACAAGCGGAAACACAATGCCGTGCACACGATCAGATCGGAGACGTCGCACGAGATCCGCGCCGGCGAGAATGTTGCCCCACTGGTCGCTTCCACCCATCTGCATCTTGCAACCATACCGGTCATAAAGCACCAGGAAGTCATGGGCCTGCAAGAGCATGTACGAGAACTCAGTGAACGAGAGACCATCCTCGGAGTCAAGGCGGCGCTTCACAGACTCCTTCGCCATCATGTAGTTCACCGTGAAGTACTTCCCGGTGTCGCGAAGGAAATCTACCAGCGAGATACTGGCCAGCCAGTCCGCATTGTTAACGAGCAGGGCGGGATTGTCGGGCCTCTCAAAGTCAAGGAAGCGCGCGATCTGGGTTCGCAGCCCTTCGACGTTCCGTTCCACCTGCTCCTGATCCAGCAGTATCCGCTCCTGGCTCTTGCCGCTGGGATCGCCAATCATTCCGGTACCGCCACCAACGATGGCAATGGGTGTATGGCCGGCGCGCTGCAGGCGGGCGAGACCCATGAGCGGAAGCAGAGAACCCACGTGAAGACTGTCGGCCGTCGGATCGAAGCCCACGTACACCTTGAGGCTCTCGGTACCGAGTGCCTCCTCTGCATCGGGCGTCGCGTCGTAAACGATGCCCCTCCATCTCAACTCATCGAAAACATTCATAACAGGTGTCCACCGGTGCTTCGCAACGTCGGTACTGTTCGCCGATCTGCGAACGGCCGTCATTGACGCAAGATCACTGATAACGTTCCAGCGAGAACTTCTCCCCGAGATACCTCTTCCGCACCTCCGGATCCGCGGCCAGCGACTCAGCCGATCCCTGTTTCAGAACCCGGCCTTCGTAAAGCAGGTACGCGCGGTCGGTGATGGCGAGCGTCTCGTGCACATTGTGATCCGTGATCAGGACCCCTATTCCGCGGTGCTTCAATCCCGCGACGATCTCCTGGATGTCCTCAACCGCGATCGGGTCCACTCCGGCGAACGGCTCGTCCAGAAGAAAAAACTTGGGTCGCGTAACCATGGCACGGGCGATTTCCGTTCGACGTCGCTCACCTCCGGAAAGAGTGTAGCCTTTGGAGTCCCTCACCTTTTCGAGTCTGAACTCAGCGATAAGCTCGTCGACACGATCCTTGCGCGTCTGACGCGGAAGCTTCTGGTATTCGAGCACCGCGTTGAGATTGTCTTCCACGCTCAGATGCGTGAAGATGGACGCCTCCTGCGCAAGATACCCGATGCCCCGCCGCGCCCTCTTGTACATAGGCAGGTTCGTGATATCCTCGCCATCCAGGAGTATCCGACCACCGTTCGGTCGCACGAGGCCGACAATCATGTAGAACGTCGTCGTTTTCCCTGCGCCATTTGGTCCAAGAAGACCGACGATTTCTCCCTGCCGCACGGAGAGGCTCACCGCGTCGACGACCACCTTCCGTTTGTACTTCTTCGTGACACCGGCAGCGACGAGCTCGATCCCGGGGTCAGCGCCTGCGAGCGTTTCCTGAGCTTCTTTCGGCAGAAGGTCGCCCGGGTAGTATAGTCTGGGATCTGTCATGACCTGAGGAAGGCATCACGCCGCATTCCGGCGACTTTCCGCTGTTTCGTAAGGGCCCAACTCAACATACGACGTTCACTCGCTCAAGGGAAACCGGACAACCGGGACATTGCGCCCACCCCCGTTACATGTCTGGCGAAATGGCCAGAATCCAGCTATCCGCGGGAACAGCGCCGTTGAGGTGTCGCAAGGCCTGATTTGCCGCCGACCGATTTGCGAAGGCTCCGACACACACCCGGTAGGTGAACCTGCCGGCTACGACGGCTTTGAGAATGTCAACCGGATACTCTGAGAGATCGACTCCAGACGCTGTCGAGCGGGCAACGTCGAGGGCCTCCTTCACCGACGATCGAGACGCCACGACAATTGTAAAGCCGCGTCGCGAAGTGTCAATCGTTCCAGGAACCCACTGACGCCTGACAACAGGCATCGGCGGCTCCGGGGCAACGTCCGTCGCCGGAGGTTCGTCGACTGCATGTACGATTTCTGACACGGTCGGCGTACGATTTCGGTCGGCGAGTGAAGATGCGGACCGGACATCCCCAACCTGAAGGCGTGGATTCGCGAGCAGAGCCTCTCGATCCGGCCGCCGCTCGGGTACCCACCGGAACCCGGCGAGCTCCATGTCCGCCGGTAGCAACTCCTCCGGATAGTACGTCCCCTCCACCCCGTCCTCGACGCGGATCCTCTTCAGGTCGTCGTCCTGAAGCTCGAATACAATTCGGTCGGCTGACGTTCGAACGGCTCCATCGGGCCTGTTCTCCTTGCGCAGGTAGTAGATCGACTCGGCATTCGGACCCACAATCATCTCCCTGCGACCATCCTCGAAGAAGAGGCCCAGGAGATTCCGACCACTCACCTGATGAATACGGTCGAGCACACTGTCGCGGTCGGCGAGTATGGTATTCTCCAGGACCCTGAGTGTATCGATCGAGCCGTCCGTCGACTTGATGATCAAGCTGTTGCCGCTCACCTGCGACGTACCAAACCATGCGATCGGACTTCCGAAAATCTCGATCGTCTCACGGCGTATCGACAACAGGTCGTCGCTTCGGGATGCAACGGAATCCCCAACGGCAGACGTCTCCGGATTCCAGATCAGCACACTCCCCGCCGCCGACATAAGCTCCGTCGAATCGGTCCTGGTCGACTCCAGCGCGTCGCTGCTGATAAGCAAGGTGTCTGTCTCTGTGGAATCGTGCCGAACCTGAAATAGCAACACGTTCTCCCGGATGCGGCGAACGCCAGCCGGATCGTCCGTGAAAGCCCAGTCGCCTACGACAATTGTTACGGATGTCGTATCGATATCCGGCCCCGTGCCATCGGTGTCATACGATTCGACGTATACATTCCCCGCGGCAATCGACACCTCGGTTTCGCGAAGGTAGGTTAGCGAGTCGGCACGCACGTCGGTATCATCCCCGTCGAGCACGACGCTCCCCGCGAATTCTCGCACGCTTCTGCTCCGACCAGTACGTGCCCGTGCGACTGGTCAACACCGAGGCACTGTCCACGAGCGATACGCCGTCGTTAAACGTAGTGCGTTTTTCGGATGTGTAATATGTTGCCGACGGCGCAGTCACCCTCACCTCTCCGTCCGTCAGTCTCACGTTTCCGGTGGCCCGACCGACCTTCGTGACGCGATCATAAAGAACTGCATCGGAGCGCAACGTATCTCCGCGCTCGAAGATCAGCACGTTGCCCTCGAAGAGAATCTCGTTACGATTCGTGTACTGCGTGGCGCGGTCAGCCAGAAGGACCGTCTGATCCTGATTGAGCCGAACATCCCCGATCAACATCCGGACGGGTTCACCGTCAATCTCGCGGCCCGTTGCGAAGCTCGCACTCAGTTCGACACGCTTCGGCTCCCGCTCCCCTTCGTCCTGAGCGAACGCAGCGGGCACCGACATCATCTGAAATAGCAGGACGACGCTCGCGAGACTCGAGATTCTTCGGCCTCCGGGGTAGTTCAACCTATTCGTCGACATATACCTGACCGGTCACGCTCGCGAGACTGTATGTCGACAAGTTCTCGGTGGCCTCGAGTTCATACCCCTGAATGTTCTCATCGGGCGTGTAGATGCGTGCAAATCCGGGAGCCCGAATCATATCCGACTCCTCATCCCAGTTGAGATGCTCCGTCTCCAGCCGCTTGCCCGACTCCGACAGCACGACGACTGCACCGTAGGCTTCGAAGCGCCGACTCTGCTCCACATAACGTATTTCATCCGCAGTCACCGTGGACGACTTCCGACCATCGTCATCGAACACGGTTGCGACAACCCTCTCGGCTTCTGTAGCAGACAACACGGTGAGCGTGCTGTCTTTGTAATCGTATTGGCGAGTGTATGGCGCCGTAATCACAACAAGCGGTACGGCCTCTTCACTCACATAGAACTCAGTACCCCAGCTCTCATGGGCGGGCTGTTCGGCAAGATCCGCTTCCCGGGGCGCCGTCATTTCCGGGCTCCGACGTTCACATCCCGACAGTATCCCAGACAAACCGACCGCCAGGATGGCGACTCCCCGCAGCCGAGTCATGGTATGTGCAATCCGGCCTAACATGATCTCCTCTCTCCGGGGCAGACGACGGTGACAGCCGTATCCGCATCGTCACCGGAACGTCCGAGCCATTCGGCGAATTCATCGCAAGCATTCCGAAGAACGGATTGGTCCAGACTTGCAGGCGCGTATATGCTCGCCACGACGTCTGTCGTCGACGGGCTCGTCTTCGTCGCCATGCTATCCTTGATCGGGTTCACAATCGGGATTCCATTCTCGTCATCCGCGGCCCGAACGGCACAACCGACGACCAGGTCACAAAGACCGATCTCCTGTCCAGCCGTGTTGAAGACATATTCCTCGTCGGGCAGCCCCAGGCGAAACACAAAGCCGTCTGCTTTCGCTGCATCAAGATCCCAGATCGAAATCGGCAGGATGTATTTCAGGCTGATGAAATTACAGATATCGACCGGCCAGTTTACGCGCGGGAAGGAGTCGGGTTGACTCGCCGCTCGCAGCAAGTACTCACTGGCGGGTTTGCCACGACCGGTCGGTTTGTAGGTCCCGTTTCGAAGCATGTTTCGAGATTCGGCTCGTACGTTCTCGAGTTCGCCAGTGACACCGTCGGCACGTTCCGAGATCAGGTCGGCCAGTGAGTCGTCAAACAATATCGTCCTGATATCCGGTCACGATACCGCGCGCGCGGACGATACCGAGTACGACCCGTTCGACGCGGTTGTGAACGACTATTTCCGGTGATGCATCAGTCACGACGATACCTGCTCTTCAACGGCCGACAAAGAATCGTCGGCGGGTTTTGAAAAGTAATGATCCTAACGCTTATTATGGGTCCGAATCGCGGCCCGCAATCGACCGTTCCCACCGGCCAAAAAGCGGGGCCTTCTACCTGATTAGGCCGATTTCTGTGCCTTTAGTTTCCCTACCCCACGCCGATACTACGCGCAAATGCCGCGTTCACTATCAAGAAGTATTTAGGCCATGCAAGTCACAACCATGAGTTTCACGGTGGAGCCCTGCAATCAGGAGACTGTTATTGTACGGATCGGCAAGGCGCTCGATTTCCGGAATGCCGCCGAGTTCAAGTCGACCTGTCAGACGCAGGTCCGTTCCGGAGCCCGCAACTTCATTCTGGATTTCTCAGAGACGGGAATTCTGGATTCGACAGGGCTGGGATCGATTTTCTCCCTTTATCGCCAGGTTTCTCCGTTGGAAGGCCAGGTGGTCTTCGCAGCGGTGTCACGGCCGGTACAGGTCGTCGTACAGCTTACACGCACCTACAAGGTATTCAGACAGTTCCCGTCCGTCGAGGCTGCCGAAGAAGCCCTGTTGTAAAAGGACACTGAGTTCGCCACCACTACCCACCCGATGACCCTGTCACGACGTTGACGGCGTTATGGAATCTGTAAAACAACGGTTTTGCGAACTGAGCACTCTCGTAGAGGGAGTACATCAGATCTTTGACCAGCTGTGCAGTGATAGTGGTGGGTACGCGTGCCTGGACGAGGATACGTTCTACCGGGCGAAGCTTGCGGCCCACGAATGGGCGGCAAATCTTGTCCAGCATGCGTCGTTCGACGACCGGAAGCCGGAAGTCGACGTCGATGTGTGGCCGAACGGAAACAAGATCGAGTGCGTGTTCGAAGACAACTCGGATGGATTCGACCTCGACTCCATCCTTGAGCAGCGGTCTAACGGACTCAGCCCGCTACCGGAGCGCGGTATGGGCCTGCTCATGTTAAGTGCCTGCACGTCGGAACTCTCCTACGAAAAAACGGAAGGCGGTATCTACCGTCTTCGCTTCTCCGTCCATTCCGAAGCGGATCCATGGCTGAACATACCATTCTAGTCGTTGAAGACGAGCATACGCTTCGAAGGCTGTTGGAATACCGCCTCAGCAAGCTCTACGACGTCCGCACCGCGGCGAATGGAGAAGAAGCGCTCGAACGAATCGCGGAGAATATCCCTGACCTGATCATCTCGGATATCATGATGCCGAAGATGGACGGGTTCGCGTTGCAGAGCGCCGTTCAGAGTCAGCACGAAACGAAGGCGATACCCTTCATCTTTCTTACAGCAAAGGCCGACGAGCAGAGCAGGCTGAAGGGGATGCGAACCGGTGTCGACGACTACATCACGAAGCCGTTCGACATTGAGCAATTGCTCATCCGCGTACAGAGACTTCTTGAACGAACGAAGATGTTTCAGACGCAGCTGGACGCAAAGATCGGGCAAGACTTCTCACAGCGTTTGATGCCGAAGAGCCTGCCCCAGGTACCGAACTATTCCGTCTTCTTCCACAACAACCCGAGGGAGCACGGCGGCGGCGACCTCTTCGACTGGATGGAGGCGGCGCCCGGAACATACTTCCTGACCATCGGCGACGTCATGGGCAAAGGACTACAGGCCAAGTTCTATGCCTTCAGCTTCCTTGGCTACGTCCGAAGTACCATCCACGCAATGCTCCGGACGACACAATCTCCCGCGGAAATCATGACGCGTGTAAATCACGTATTGATGGATGATCCGCCCATGCAGGAGACCTTCGCATCGCTGCTGCTCGTTCGATGGGAGCCGGAGGCGCATCGACTCACGTATGCGAATGCCGGACACTGTCGACCGCTGCTCATCACTCCAGATGGCCCGAAGATCGTCGAATACAGCGATATGATTCTGGGACTCGATCGCAACGCGGAGTTCAAGGATACCGAAGTCGAACTACCCGCCGACTCTGCGATCATCGCCTATACGGATGGATTGACCGAACAGGTTCTCCAGAGTGGACAGATTGCGGGAGAGCAGGGCATCGTTGATGCCTCGATGAGAGCCTATGGCCAGGACGCCCCCATCGACGCGATGCTGGACGATGTTCTGAACCGCTCGGAAGAGGACGAATTTGGCGATGACATTCTGGTTCTCTGGCTTCAGCGCGAGCCGCTGGAAGTTGACTGGTTCTCCCCTTTCGCTACGGACGTGAAGTAGACGCGGCGACCCGTGGCAACTCAGCCGGTTTGAGATTCGAACGGCAGCCCACCCATGTCTTGTACCGGAGTCCCGGAGCGGTGCGATCTATCCGCTATGAGAGCGTCGACTCAGCGCGATCTCCCGGAGCAAATGACGGCTGGGCTTGGACAACTCCCCTTCCACACCGTCGGGAAAGACGTGCATGGCGACGGGGTGTTTGAAGCGCGGGAGCGAGAGGCACAAGGCGGCGTCTGATTTCGTCGATCGACAACTCGTGATCTGCAAACTCAAGGAAGGCGACAGGTCGGGCGCCGAATTCTGCATCAGGTATGTCTACCACGACCGATCGTTCGATCTCGTCAAAACTGCAGAGTGCGCGCTCGATTTCCTCCGGCTGAATGTTCTCCCCGCCAGAAATGAACATGTTGTCTCGCCGTCCTTCCACAATCAGCTGACGCCGGGCTGTGAACCGACCTGTGTCGCCGGTCGGAAACCAGCCGTCAATGGATGGAACGGACTCAAGATCGCCATCGACGAAGTAGCCTGCGAAAAGCGTCTCTCCTCGTACAAACAGCTCTCCCCTTTCGTCGATTCGGACCGATCTGAATGGAAGGACACGACCGCAGTTACCGGACTCAAGAACGTGTTCACCGCCAGTCGTTGTGCAAACCTGCGAACCCATTTCGGTCAAGCCGTACGAAACATGCAGCGGCGCGCCCGCACGCACGAACGCCTCTGCCAGATCTGGTGGGACTGCGCCTCCGCCGGCCAGGATCGCCTTGAGGCCATCTAGCCGGACGCCGTCACGAAGCATTTGCTGCATCTGTGTGGGCACCACTGAGATGTGGGTAACATGGGTGCCGGCCAGCGAGTCGCTCAACGTGCTTTCGCGGTTTGGGATAACCATGGTCGCGCCACTGAGCAGACAACGAAACAGAATTCCGAGCCCACCAACATGATACAGTGGCAGCGACAACAGCCAGCGATCGCCGATCACGAGCGGGATGTTCCTGTTCGACCCCAGCGCAGAATAGTGCAGGTTGGCGTAGGTGAGAGCGGCAGCCTTCGGATGAGAGCTGCTGCCCGACGTGAATACGGCTATGCAGGGTCGGGCAGGATCAAAATCAACTTCGGACATCAGATCTCGAGGGCCGAGGTCCTTCGTGATCTCACTGAACGGATGTGCCGCGATACCGTCAAGATCGATTTGCTCTGGCTCGAGCACCGTGCGAGGACCGAAGAACACGTGTCGCGACCCGACGGTCGCAAGGGTTGAACCCAGCACTTCAAGAGGAAGGCGCGTGGATATCGGCACACACACCGCGCCGAGACGGATCAGAGCCAGAATCACGACTACCGTATCCAGTCCGTTATCCGCCAGCACTCCCACACGATCTTCCTTCGAAACACCAACCGACACAAGATTGCGGGCTGCGGCACGGACTCGCATGTCGAGCTCGGCAAAGGACATGGAACCCGTGTTGCTAACAACGGCTGCGGCTGTACCGAATTGCGC
>CAVYIO010000010.1:0-54603 GCA_963768565.1 Rhodothermales bacterium | reverse complement strand
GGGGCGCTTGAAGAGGTGTATAACGAAGAGTATGACGCCTCGCTGTCGGACGGAGTGCAGTTGCTGAGCGAGCAGGGCCGAATGGATGCGGTCAGCATTGGTTCGAGCTTCTGGCAGGATGTCGACACGCCGGAAATGCTGGCCCACGCTGAGGAAATTCTACGGTCGCTCGACTGATACGGTGAGCATCGGCGACCGGCCGACTGCACCCGTGGCCGCGTCCCGTCCGGGATGTGTCAGAAGTTCGTTGCGAGTTCCCAGAGGTATCCGACAGCATCACCGTTGCGGGTACCGACGAACAGGGCGAACGCCAGAACCAACGTGACGGGATGAAGCACGAGGGCCACGACCAGCAGTCCAATAGATATGCGGGAGCAACGCCAGAAATCCGTCAGACTGCAGCCGCCGAGAGCCAGAAGACACCAACGGTGATTGCGAGTACGGAAGACGCTACCCCCATTCTCACATCCTCGCTGAACGTTGCAATCGCCGGCGATAAGAGAAGTAGAATGATCAGAGGCCACTGCGGCCAGATCACAAGCATCATCACCTGCGCCGGGAGCAACGTCTGTCTGGCCCGGGACAATAACGAGAGGGTCGACGTCCACGCCACTGCCGTCAGTGCGTAGGCGCTGGCCACAATCGCGGTCAACGTCCACGGTTGGTCAAGAAGCGCGCCTACAAATTCCCGCAGTTCGGGCGACAGCCCGTGACGACCGACCAGAAAGATGGGCAGATACGATATCTCTGTGAGCAGAACCGCCATCAGCATGCCGATTCCGGCCGAGACGGCGAACAGAATCACAATACTCTCGCCCACTAGCGATTCACGTCCGCTCACAACCGCATCACGATAGAACGCGTGCGATAGAAAGTACCGGGGGACCATGTGTCTTAGCCGAGGAGAGGTCGCATACGCAAGGCCAAGAGCAGCGAGGATCGTCCAGCCCAGAACCATCATCCACATCCAGCCTCTCAGCGCCGTATCTCCTGCTGGAAATGCGAAGACCTGTTGGTCACCGGTGGCAAATCCTGATGCCACCTCCAGAGCGGGTCGCGGTCCTCCCGAAGAGTTATGAAGGCCGTATCTCCGCTGGATGATGTCTGCATATACGTCGGCACTTGTCGACGGATCTTGCCAACGGTGGATGAAGACGAGTGAAGGCGTGTCGATCGCTTCGCCACCACTGAGGACCTGCAACGCGCGCTCGATGTATCGCGCCTGTGACTCAGGCGATCTCGGGTAGTTCAAGCCCCGCTGCTTGAGGTCCAGATCCGTCCACGTGCCCAACGCACCGATGCCTGTCACACGCGGCGAGTCGGACGAACTCTGGAGGAAGTGCAGAATATCCGACGTCGCGACATCGCGAAGGTCGACGAAGACCTCATCGACCGTTGACTGACATCTGTCGGATCCTGTGACCCGGGTGGTGTAGTAGGTATCGACGTCCGGGGGCGCCCGCTCATTGACGAATTCGCTTACCTGTTTGAGATACGCGCATGCGTCCGGGTGAACCGTATCAATAAGATCAGCGAGGCCGATCCCTCGAAACGACCGAAAGCGATGCGCGAACGGAATCAGGTCCGTTACGACGGCTCGGACGAAAATCAGTGTGTCCGCAAGACTACTTACCGGGATAGCCCGGACCGGGAGGTCCTGATACAGTGCGAGCCCGAGAGAGTCCGCAAGAATGTATAACTCCGGCCTCGTGATGATATTCGATCGCACCGCTTTGAATCCCGCGGCATGAATACGTTCGAGGTCACGTTGAGCCTCCCGGATATCGTCCGGCACGGCCCAGGTAACACCCAGCGTGAGATTCTGCGCCGCGGCGAGATCAACGGATGCGCCCTGAAGAAGGACGAGCACGAAGGCCCCGATGATTTGAGCGCGGCTGTTCACGTTCGATTTGTCGTGTAGCAGGACTTCGAAAGTTAGCGTTTTGTGCCGGACCGTTACGGGCCCGGCGTTTGGGTACTAGAAAAAGAAGGGCCGCGCCGGTGGGTGGAGCGCGGCCCGGGTCGGAGCGAATCGGGAGGCATCGACGCATCTGGTCGATCCGGTTGTGGCCCAGCGTGCGGCACAGCGGAACTGGAGGACCCGCTCATCAACCGGTTGATTCGTTCCGTTGAAAATGGAGAATCTCGTCTCTGTGTTAGTCCATCATCTTGCGAATAAATGCGGGCGTTTCGTGATCATCTTTCATGATGCTCTCGGTGATGTCCCTGAGCTCGTTTGGCGCGACTCTTCGCACACTCGGTTTGCGTGCGGTGTCTTTCACGTCGGCGGTGTCGGGATCCAGCAAGACGGGACCCGTCGACCGTCTCACGTACGCCGGGGTGTCCAGCTGCTTGAGGTTTTCCTCTCCCTTGTAGTGGTGCACCGACATGTCGGCGTGGAGGGCCGATGGCTTGAAGGACTTTTCCTCCCGGGGAGGACCGTCGAAGCCGGTAGCGATGACCGTCACGCGGAGTTCATCGTCGGAGGCCTCATCGATGACCGTGCCGAAGATGACTTCAACATCGTCGCCGGCCTCGCGCTGTATGATGCTGGTGGCGTCTGTCGCTTCCTTGATTCCGAGGGATCGGCCGGCTGTGATATTCACGAGGACGTTGCGCGCGCCCTTGATCGAGAGACCATCCAGCAGGGGACTCGATATGGCCTCTATAGCGGCGCGCTCCGCACGATTCTCGCCTTCGGCTGTGGCCGCGCCCATCAGTGCCGTACCGCCATTCTGCATGGTGGTCTTGACGTCGGCGAAGTCCAGATTGATAAGCCCCTGCACGGTGATGAGATCGCTGATGCCGCGTGTTGCGTTGTACAGCACTTCGTCGGCACGGGCGAACGCCTCGACCAGACTCGTGTCCTCTTCGGCGATGTCCAGCAGTCGCTCATTAGGAATCACGATCAGCGTATCGATGAATCCACGAAGGCGTTCGATCCCCTCCATTGCGGTCTTCATGCGGCGCCCGCCTTCGCATTCGAATGGACGGGTCACGATAGCGACGCTGAGAATTCCGAGACTTCGTGTGATCGACGCGACAACGGGCGCGCCTCCGGTTCCGGTGCCGCCACCCATCCCGGCCGTAACGAAGACCATGTCGTAGTCGCTGAGCGCCTGCTCGATCTGCTCGTAGTTCTCCTGCACGGCTTCTGCGCCTGCACTGGGCCGTGCCCCCGCACCCAGACCCTTCGTCACGCTTCGGCCTACCTGGATCTTAGTGGTGGCCAGGTTGGCGCCAAGCGCCTGCGCATCTGTGTTGATGGCAATGAAGTCCACACCTTTAATGCCGCGATCGACCATGTTGTTGATCGCGTTGCCACCGCCGCCACCGACCCCGACCACGCAGATCTTGGCTTCATCGTTTGATGCCTCATCAAACTTGAAACGCGGGCTGAACAGGTTATCCATTCTCTCCTCCAGTTTGCTTCGATCCCCGGGGAATCTTCTTAGTCTCTAGTTTTACAGGTCCCACTACAGTTCGTCGAACCAGGCTTTCATTCGCAATGCGATACGACCCACCAATTTGTCGCCCGGGATTCCATCTTCGCCCGGGTGTGTCACCATCGCGGTAGACAGTGCGGCACCGCCACGCAGTTCGGGGCGAAGTGCGAAGAGCACCAGCCCGACCGATGTCGCGTATTTCGGATCGCTGACCTCTTCGACAAGACCACCGGCGAGACCCATCGGATAACCGACGCGCGCCTCAACGCCGAGAACCTCGGCTGCGAGATCCGCAGTACCGGGAACCATCGACCCACCGCCCGTGACGACGACGCCGGCCGACAGGTGTCGACCGTAGCCGCTGCGCTTGATCTCTATTCCGGCAATCTCCAGAATCTCCTCCATCCTCGGCTGGATGATCTGCGACAGCACCCCGCGGCCGATGGTCTTCTCTGACCGACCTCCAATTCCCGGGATGGTAATCGACTCCTCCTCTGTGATGGCGTGTGCGATCGCAGCTCCGTAATTGCACTTAAGATCCTCGGCCTGATCGCGCATCACGCCGAGTCCCTTACGGATATCATCGGTGACGTTGTTGCCGGCGACAGCAATGACTGCGGTGTGACGGATGGTGTTGTCTTCGAATACGGCAATGTCGGTGGTGCCGCCGCCGATGTCGATCAGTGCCACACCCACCTCTTTCTCATCCTGATGCAGTACGGCGAACGACGATGCCAGCGGTTCAAGCACGATATCGGCAACACTGAAACCGGCCTTTTCTACGCAACGGTAGATGTTCTTCGCGGCCGACACCAGTCCTGTGATAATGTGCACGTTCGCCTCGAGCCTCACGCCGCTCATCCCGACCGGGTCGGCCACTCCATCCTGGCCGTCCACGATAAAGTCCTGCGGGATCACATGGAGTATCTCGCGATCAGCCGGCATCGCAACGTGCATCGTGTCCTCGATCAGACGCTGCTGGTCGCGAAGAGTGATCTCATTGTCGCGATTGGAGATCGTAATGACGCCACGGCTCTGAAAACTTTGAACATGATCCCCTGCAATTCCGACGACAACGCTTTTCACTTCGACACCCGCGCCACGCTCGGCCTCTCTGATGGCTTCCTGCACGGCGGCAACAGTGCGGTCGATGTTGACTACGACGCCTCGATTGAGACCGTCCGACGCAGCCCTGCCGAAGCCGAGGATGTTGATGCGGTCCAATTCATCTACAGCAGCGACCACCGCGCACACCTTCGTGGTGCCAATGTCGAGTCCTACAACAATGTTATCGTTCATTTCGCATTGCGATTTTCGTTGATCAAGTTTGATCGCCGGGGCGATGGTTACTTCGTCACGATTTGGCTGTTAAAACGGAGGTCTATCTGTCGTATATCACGTCCGGGATCGGGCAGGAGGGCCTGATGCCAGAACGCGTGCAGCTTCGTCAACTGCTTCTCTATCTCGCCCTTTCCAATGCGCACTTCGAGCGAGCCGCGGTTATCGAGCACCGTCGTGTGAAGCACGAACTCTCCGGCCTTCCGGATTTCGATCTCCGACACGAGGGCGTGAATCGACGGATCGAGATTGTCCAGTACCGATGCCAGTTCCAGGACGGACGATTCCGCCACGGCAACGAGTGGGTCGAAGGCCTCATCCAGTCCGTGAAGCAGCGGAACGTCATACGCTACTCCCGCGACGAATGGCATTCGGAAGCCCTCGGCGTCGATGTAGTGCACGGGTCGACCGCTGCGCATGGCAAGCAGTACGGGAGTCCGCTCTGTGACGGTGAGTATCATCTCTCCGCTCGGCGTCCGTTCCACGTCAACGTGCTCTATCCACGGATGGCGCTGCGCCTGATCCGCAATCCTGGCCAGATCCATCTCATACAATGGACTATCCAGTTCCGCGACTACCATCTCCCGTATCTCGTCTTCGGTCGCGTTGAGAGGTGGGCATGCGGCCGATGAAAAGAGTTTCCACTCGACTTCGCATGCCGACACCACTTCGATCGACTTCAAGACGACGTCGGATCGCCATTGCCACCCGACGGCGGCCAGTCCCAGAATGAGGCACGCGGCCAGGATAGCGGCGTAACCCCATTTCCGGCCCGGCCGTGCCATCTCAACTAACTCAGATTTCCGGTCCCTGCTCATGTCGCGTTACTTGTCGTTTGAAATCGGGAAGCGAGCGCCTCCACCAGCACTCTCGATTGTCTCCAGATATCGCCGGCGCCCATCAGTATCACAGCGTCGCCGGGACGCAGGCGGGAAATGAGCACCTCCGGTAGCGCTGCCACACTTTCGACAAAGGAGACGTCCGCGTGGCCCAATCCGGTTGCAATATCCACCAACTGTTGCCCGCTGACTCCATCGATGGGCGTTTCACGCGCACCGTATACGTCCGAGACAATCATCACATCGGCATCGAGAAATGCGCGACCAAATTCTTCACGCATGTCCCGAGTCCGGGAATAGAGATGCGGTTGAAACGCTGCGACAATCCGTCGGTCAGGCCAAACCTCGGACGCCGTCCGAAGTGTGGCAGCGACCTCTGCCGGGTGATGCGCATAGTCGTCGACCACGACGATGTCCGCAGCCGTCGACAGAATATCGAAGCGACGCTGGACGCCTTCGAAGGCTTGCAGAGCCTCCGCGATTTTGGAAACCGGAATGTCGAGTTCCAGGCCAACCGTAAACGCCGCCAACGCATTCAGGAGGTTGTGTCTGCCAGGCGCCTTCAGCTCCACGTGAACTACAGACACACCATCGATGTGGACATCGAACGCTGTTCGAAGACCCACGGACTCGATATTGGCAGCACGGACCGTAGCGCCCGGTGAAAACCCATACGTCACGATGCGCCGGTCTATGCGCTCTACCACGGACTGCACATTCTCGTCGTCAATACACAGAATGACGGCTCCGAAGAACGGCGTGCTGTTCGCAAATTGAACGAACGCGTTCTTTATGTCATCCAGATCGGTGTAGATATCCAGGTGCTCGACGTCGATCGAGGTGATGACCGCAATCGAGGGCGTCAGCCGCAGGAAGGCGCGATCATACTCGTCTGCTTCGATCACGATTACGTCTCCCTCTCCTGCCACAGCGTTCGAGCCGAAGACTGCGACCTTGCCGCCAACGATTATCGTCGGATCGAATCCCCCGTGACCAACGACAATTCCGGCCATGGTTGTCGTCGTGGTCTTCCCGTGCGTTCCCGCGATGGCGACGCCGTATTTGGTGCGCATCAACTCGCCCAGCATGTCCGCACGCTTGATGATCGGTATGTGCCTGCGGCCGGCTTCCAGAGTTTCCGGATTGGTGCGCGCATCTACCGCCGACGAATGCACCACCACATCGACGTCTCCGACATGGCCCGCGTCGTGGCCCCTGTAGATGGTTGCGCCAAGTGTTTCGAGATGCTCAGTGTTTTCTCCGGGTTGGAGGTCGGATCCGCTGACCAGATATCCTCGAGACAGCAGCACTTCGGCGATCGAACTCATGCCGATGCCACCGATCCCTACCATGTGAACACGGCGGGTTCGCCCGAACGCCGGTTGTCGTCGAACGTCAACCATGGGCTGCCCCCGCGTACATCTCATCCGCTTCGAGGGCACCGGCGAGTCGCAGCACGGCTCGTGCGATTTCAGTCGCCGCCTCCGGCCTGGCAAGCTGAGCCGCCGCCGCTCCCATCGTATGAAGCAAGTCCTGATCGTTGATCAATGTGTCGATTGTCTGGACGAGAAGATTCGTCATATCCGACTCTTTCAGGAGTGCAGCGGCATTTGCTGCGACAAGACTCTCTGCATTTCGCGTCTGATGATCTTCCGCGACGTTCGGCGATGGCACGAGGATCGAGGGCGTGCCTGTCGTCATGAGTTCGCTGCACGTGCTTGCACCTGCTCGCGCCACCACGAGATCGCAGGCCGCGTAGGCCAGATCCATCCGATCGATGTAGCGTCGCAGCCGAATCCTCTCGTTGTCGCCGATGGCCTGCACCACTCGATCGTAGTAGCGAGGCCCCGTCTGCCATAGCAGATATCTATTCTCGCGGACGATAGCCGGTGCGAGATCAACCAGCACGCGATTGAATGCTTCGCTTCCGAGTGACCCGCCGAACACGAATACAAGTTGCGCGTCCGGTGGAACGTCGTAGAACTGTCTTCCCTCGGATCGATCCGCGCCGTGCAGCTCGCTTCGTGTTGGATTACCCGTCATATGACAGCGTTCTTTCGGGAAGAATTTCACAGCCTCCGGGAAGGCGAGATGAATCTCGTCGGCCCACCGTCCCACGAGGCGATTCGTGACACCCGCGTACGCGTTCTGCTCCTGAACAACAACCCTTCGTTCCGAGGCAGCTGCCGCAGCCAATACGGGTCCGGCGACATAGCCTCCAGTACCAACGGCCACGTCCGGGTCGAAGGCGCGCACGAGCGAGAGACTCTGCAGAAAGCCGCGGATGGCCTTGAACGGTGTCCCGAGGTTTTGAACGATCCGGCCACGCTGAAATCCCGCAACTGTGATCGGCGAGATCTCGTAGCCTGCCTTCGGTACGGCGTCCCATTCCATCTTGTCGCGCGTGCCGGCAAAGATGATCGCTGACAAGGGGTTCAATCGACGAATTTCGTCCGCTACCGCGATGGCCGGATACACATGTCCACCCGTCCCGCCGGCAGCAAAAAGAACCCTTGGTCGATCTCCGTCACGCATCCTGTGGTATCGCCTTGTCGTTGATTTGTCTAGAGATATTCAGCAAGATCCCGACCATCAGTCCGGCCGCCAGCATCGACGTGCCACCGTATGACACAAAGGGCATCGGGAGTCCCGTTACCGGCAACAGTCCGGAGCTGACTCCCGCGTGAATGAATCCGTAGAGGGCCAACATCGTCGCCATGCCGACCGCGACGAACAGGCCGAGCGGGTCGGCCGCATGCCGTGCAACTCTCAACAGTCCGCGGGCGAGGAAGACGACGAACAGCGCCAACAATGACAACGCCCCGATGATGCCGTATTCCTCCGCGATAATCGCAAAGATGAAATCGTTGTAGGGAGCCGGCAGAAAGTCACGCTGTACGCTCTTCCCTGGACCGACACCCGTCAGTCCGCCCATCGCGAAAGCAATCCTCGCCTGCTGTGCCTGGTATCCTTCGTCCTGGGCGTCAAAGACCTGTTCGGATGTCGTGTTCGGAAAGATCTTCAGTCCGAGATACGCCTCAACCCGCGCTGCGCGGTGAGGTGACGCAAGTAGTAGCCCCGCGGCCAGTACCAGCCCCAGGAGCGCCGTTCCTGTGATGTGCAGCGTGCTGATTCTGGCGACAAAGCACATGGTCAGCGTCGCGACGAGCAGCAGGACCGCCGAAGAGAGATCCTCAATTCCAATGAGCACCACCGTCGCCATGATCCACACGAGAATCGGAAGGAAACTGCGGCTGAAGTCCTTGATGTATTCCTGCTTGCGCGCCAACATGACGGCCACATACAGAACAAGCGCAACTTTGGCGAGGTCCGACGGCTGGAAGCCGAATGCACCCACGTCAAGCCACCGTCTTGCGCCACCCTGCACCGTCCCGATCACTTGTACCGCAATAAGCAGCCCGATCGAAAACACGAGCGCGAGCTTTGACAGGCGGGCCAACTTGCGATAGTCTATGAGACTGACGACGCCCATAACTCCGAGGGCAACGACCACGCGACTCACGTGTCGCAGCAGGAATCGCTCCGTGTCGCCGCCCGACTTCGTGGCGGCGAGAAAACCAACGGCACTGTACACGGCGACAATACCGAATGCCGCCAGGCCCAGGATCACCCAGACCAGGTACTTGTCCGCCGGCCGGAGTGACGCCAGGAAACGCGTCACGGCAGGTGGTGTCTTTGATATCTCCATCTTTGGGGGGTCCTCTCTCCTGTTTCTCTTCTATATCTCTTCCACGATCCGACGGAACGTCTCGCCTCGATCCATATAGTCGTCGAACATGTCGAAGGATGCGCACGCCGGACTGAGCAGGACGACGTCTCCGGGCTGTGCAAGGGCCTGCGCAAATTCGACCGCCTGTTCCAGTGAGTCGGCGCCGACTGATTCGGGAGCATGTTGCCCGAGATCGCTCAACACCTTTTCGGCGCTCTCACCGATGGCGACGACCGCCCTGACCTTCTTCTTGACGAGGTCGATCAGCGACGAGTAATCGTTGCCTTTGTCGCGACCTCCGACGATCAGGACGACAGGTTCGTTAAACGATTCCAGCGCGTACCAGAGCGAGTTCACGTTCGTGGCTTTCGAGTCGTTTACGAACTTGAGGGTGGAGACCGTCCGGATGAGCTCAAGCCGGTGGGGTACGCCTTCGAAGGTCGCGAGGCTCTCCCGGACGATCTCACTTCTAATTTCTACTACTCTTGCTGCTACCGCCGCTGCCAGCGAATTGTAAAGATTATGTCGCCCTTTAAGAGCGACTTGCTTCACTTGCATCAGGCGTTCCTCCTCTCCATGCAGATTGATGATAATTGTCTCGTTCGCCACGCAGGCTCCGCGGTCCGTGAGCCTCTCTAGCGAAAAGGGTAATGCGGTGACACGGCTCCGTGCCGATGCCTGCTCGACGCCGGCCCGGACAAGCGGATCGTCTGCGTTGTAGACCACCGTATCGTGATCACGCTGGTTCTCCATGATCCGGTATTTGCTCCGTGCATAGACCTGCAGATCGTTGTCGTACCGGTCCAGGTGGTCCGGTGTAATATTGAGCAACAGACTTACCATTGGCCGAAAGCTCGTAATGTGGTCCAGTTGAAAGCTGGACACTTCAAGAACCACCAGGTCATCCTCGAGCGCATCCTCGGCAATGGCCGAGAAGGCAAGTCCAATGTTGCCTGCAACGTGCACTCGTTTGCCCGCGCTCTTCAAAATGTGACCGAGCAGTGCGGTGGTCGTCGTCTTGCCGTTCGAGCCTGTCACGGCCAACACGGGAGCGCGACAAAACCACGAGGCCACTTCGATTTCCGAAACCACAGGGATGCCGCGTCGCGTTGCCTCCTCGACAACCGGTGACGTTGATGGCACTCCGGGACTAATCACGATGAAATCTGCCTCCGAGGCTTTCGCGGTGTGACCATCGCTCTCGTATCTAATTGCGGCACGCTCAAACTCTGTGGCGGCAGATCGGTCGATCGGTCCACGATCGGTCACGAAGACGTCGGCTCCGTTTCGCGCCAGCAGTAACGCCGCGGCAATACCGCTTCGTCGCGCACCGACGACCGTGATCGTCGATCCGCGTACCTGAGGCGTCGAAGCCGACTGCATCGTGGAAACCACCGTGAATGCCTCTAGCGAATGCGGAGTGTCAGGAGAGTCGCGATCACGGTCACTGCCGTGATGATCCAGAATCGCACCACAATCTTTGCTTCGTGTGTCCCCATCACCTCGTAGTGGTGGTGCACTGGCGCCATCTTGAAGATTCTCTTTCCGACTCCTGTCTTTCGGCGGGAATACTTGAAGTAGGACGTCTGGATGATGACCGAGAGCGACTCCACGAAGAACACCGCGCACAGAAGCGGTAGAAGCAGTTCCTTCTTGATCATCAGCGCGAGGGTGCCGACGGCCGCGCCAAGCGCCAGGGACCCGGTGTCGCCCATGAATACGGTGGCCGGATATCCGTTGTACCAGAGGAAGCCGAAGCAGGCCGCGGCCATGGCGGCCGCGAAGATGGACAACTCGCCGGTTCCCGGAAGGAACATCTCGTTCAGAAAGTCCGAGAGGATCGCGTTGCCGGAGATGTAGCAGAGTACAACCAGGCCGAGAGCGACAATTCCCGTCGTACCTGCCGCGAGCCCGTCGAGTCCGTCAGTCAGGTTGACGGCATTCGAAACGGCGGTGATGATGAACACGCTCACCGGGATAAAGACGATCCATCCGAGATCGACGTCGCCAAAGAGTCCCGTCACAAAGTCGTAGCTCATTCGCCCGTCAGCGACGAACGGCAGGGACGTTATCGAGCGCAGCTCCTCAAACTGGGGAGTGAAGTAGAGGATGCACCCAACTCCAATGCCGAGACTGATCTGCCCTGCGAGTTTGATGCGGGCCGGCAGTCCGCTCTTGTCGAGCTTTACCACCTTGATATAGTCGTCAGCGAATCCGAAGACGCCCATCCAGGCGGTTGCGATGATAATCACCCAGACATAGAGCTCGGTAAGATCGCCCCAGAGAAGCGTCGCCCCGAGAATGGACAGCAGCATGATCACGCCGCCCATGGTGGGCGTGCCCCGCTTATGGGCGTGGTCAATGAAGCCTGCAGCCGAGCCTTCCCGCACTTGCTCACCGAGTTGTTTCCTTTCGAGCCACACGATAATCCGTCGACCGACGACGAGCGAAGTGAACATCGCGGTGATCGCGGCAAGGGCGGCGCGCACCGTGATGAACTGAATGACCTGGAAGCCCGGAGGTTGGTAGAGCTGCTCCAGATAGTCGATGAGGTGGTATAGCATTTCGGTGGGTTCTAGGACAACTTCGTGTCGGGTATGCCGAATACCTGGCGTGCAATCTTTCGATCGTCGAAAAGTGTTTTGCGCGTGCCGATCACCTGGTAGGTTTCGTGACCTTTTCCGGCAATGAGTACGATGTCGCCTGGCACAGCCAATTCGGCCGCGGCATCGATCGCGGACTCCCTGTCGACGATCCACTTTGCGGCAGTCGGGTTTGCGAAACCGGCGCGGATATCGTCAAGAATCCTGGACGGATCTTCCGTGCGTGGATTGTCGCTGGTGGCAATGGCGAGATCCGACATTTGCTCGGCGATGGCGCCCATCAAGGGTCGCTTCGTCACATCCCTGTCTCCGCCACAGCCGAAGACGCAGATCAGCCGTCCGTGGCCCTTGAGTACTTCTCGTGCCGCCCGCAACGCATTGTTGAGAGCGTCCGGAGTATGAGCATAGTCGACGATAACCAGTCGCCCGTCGGGTGTGGGCATCTGTTCGAATCGACCAGGTACAGGCGGCGCATCAGCCAGAGCCCCGAGTATGTCCCCCGACTGATAATCGAGGGCCCTGGCTGCGCCATACGCTGCGGTGAGGTTGTAGGCATTGAAGACTCCGACAAGTCGGAATGTCTGTTTGTAGCCGTCCAGACGAAGGGATAGTCCTTCTCGATCGTTGCCCAGAACCTCGAAGCGTATATCCGCCTGTGTATTCTGTCCATAAGACAGAATTTCTGCATGAATGTCGCTCACCATTGCAGTGCCGCTGGGATCGTCGCTGTTGTAGACAGCGGTCGCACCGGCGGCGAGCGACGTGAAGAGTGATCGTTTGGCCTCCAGGTATTGCTGGAAGTCACCGTGGAAGTCCAGGTGGTCCTGCGTGAGGTTCGTAAAAACACCCACGTCGAATGGAAGCCCGGCCACGCGATGCTGCGAGAGTGCGTGGGATGAGACTTCCATGGAGCACGTGGTGCATCCGGCGTCTACCATCGAGCGCAGAAGCTGTTGAAGTTCCATCGCGTCGGGCGTGGTCAGGCTGGCCTGTCGTTCTTCTGCCCCGGTGTTGTAAGCGATAGTTCCAATCAGGCCGCACTTGCGACCAAGCGTGTTCAGGAGATGGTGGATCAGATATGCGGTCGTGCTTTTTCCGTTCGTGCCGGTCGAGCCGACGATCGTGAGTTTCTCCGACGGGTCTTCGTGGAAGACGGACGACAGATGCGCCCACGCGGCACGCGTATTGGAAACAGTGGCGAATACGGTGCCGGGAAACCGCGTCCTGGCGTCCCCCGGCACCGTCTCGCACACGACGGCGATAGCTCCGTTATTAACAGCCTTATCAATGAACAGGTGACCGTCCACCTTGCCACCCCGAATGGCGACAAACATCATGTTCGGCCCGATCTCGCGGCTGTCCTTTGTCAGCCGGTTGATCCGCACATCCTTGTCAAAAGGGTCTGCTGCAATCAGCAGGCCCACATCAGTGAGTCGACCAGTCAGCCTCCGAATCGTTGTCATACCCGGTCGGTTCTCCGGAATTCGCGCCTTGCGGCAACGGTCGTAAATCGAGTCCCGGGCATAGGATTGTCACTGGCATCTCAACACTGTTTTCCTGGCGATCGGACCGCCCGGTCGCGGGGACTGGGAGACGACGCGTCCGTGTCCTTCCACGACCACCTCGGTTCCCTTTTTCGCTAACCAGAACGTCGCCTGCCTGGCGCTCAGTCCGCGTACATCAGGTGTCGACGACGTCGAATCCGGCACGGAGGCCACGGCCAGGCGAATCACCGAACCGTAGTCGACAGCATCACCTGCGGGCGGTCGCTGCCGAACGACGGGCATGACCGCGTCGACGAGGTCCGGGACGTCCACATTGAATCCGCGCGCGAGCAGACCGGTGGTGGCGACGGCAGCCGGTTGTCCGTTCACATCCGGTAGCCCGGTCGGTTCAACCTCCTGATCTTGCAGGGACTGATCCGCGAGTACGACGGATCGGGACCGCGCGATCTCGGGAAACGTGCTGATCCAGCGCTCACCGATCCGCTGAAAAATGGGAGCAGCCGTCAGGCCGCCGTAGATGCTGGTCTTTGGTTCGTCCAGCACGACGATCATGGCAATCTGCGGGTCTTCCGCCGGGAAGAAGCCCACGAATGATGCGCGGGCGCGACTCGTACTGTAGGCGCCATCAATGACCTTCCATGCCGTGCCCGTCTTGCCGGCGACACGGACGCCCGGGATTTCGGCGCGCGTACCCGTCCCCTCATTGACGACGCGCTCGAACGACGGCAGGAGCTTGCGTGCGGTGCGTCGCTTGAATGCACGCCGAATTGAATCCTGACGGGCGGACCACGTCCCGTTTCCCATGTAGTCACGGCGCTCCTTCACCACGTACGGACGTACGAGAAGGCCTTCGTTGGCCAGGGCGCAATACGCCGTGAGAATCTGAATGGGCGTAGCGTCCACTTCGTAGCCGATGGAAACGGCGATTTTCGACGTCCCGCTCCACTCGTGCGGCTTCTTCAGTCTCCCCGTTACCTCTCCCGGCAGGTCAATCCACGTGGGTTGGCCATAGCCGAGGTTACGGGCGTACTGATACAGGTCGCCCGAGTCCATCTCCTGCGCAACGGTCGCGACGCCGATATTGCTTGACACGGCAATCACTTCTTCGAACGGGATTCGTCCGTGGCCGCGTGTATCGCGCAGCGGTCGTCGGCCGAACACGCGGTATCCGTTACCTGTGTCGATCGTATCGGTGAGCGACGTGATTCCGCGTTCGACAGCGGCAACGGCGGCGACGAGTTTAAAGGTAGAGCCCGGCTCGATCCGGTCGGTGATGGCATGGTTCCTACGGGCTTCGGTGGGGAAGCGCCCGGGAACGTTCGGGTCGTAGGTGGGATAGTTTGCCATCGCCAGTACGGCGCCAGTGTAGGGATTCATGGCTATTGCCGTTCCCCAGTTCGCGCCGGACTCTTTGAGACCTGCTTCTAGTTCTTCTTCAACAATGGTTTGACGGATGAGATCTATTGTCAGTACAAGCGTTTCGCCATCCTGCGGATCAATCACGGATCCGCCTACAGAGGATTTCATGATGCCCCGTCTGTCGCGTTTGACAGCGCGGCGCCCCGGCGAGCCACGGAGTACGTCGTTGTATCGGAGTTCCAGTCCTGCAATGCCTTCGCCGTCTGCATTTACGTGGCCGAGTAAATGGGCCAGCGTCATTCCGTAGTTGTAGCGCCGGGCGAACTCCGGCTCGAGAATGACACCCGGGATGTCCCAGCTTTCGACCTCATTCTTCTGCCGTTCATTGAGACCGCGGGCGAGCTGAACGTACTTGGGACTTTGCCTCCGATTGATTCTGCCCTGCAGCGCTCCGGAGGCGGAGCCGATCAGCTTTGCGAGTCGCGAAACAAACGCGTGCTGCTTGTCGGCAAAGTTGAGAACGGTCGGGTCGACGGCCAGGTCGTAGCGGGCCGTATTTACGGCAAGGGTCCGGCCTTCGGCGTCGACGATGGAGCCGCGCACGGACGGAAGTACCACCGCGGAATTGGCCTGGTGCTCTCCCTGCTTGCGCAACTCGACCCCGTCGTACAGATGAATACGGACGACCTGGAGCGTGACGAGCACAGGCAGGATGCTGAGCAGGGTCAGCACCACGTACATTCGGGCCAGTATTTGATCTCGTGGCTTCAGGACGGGAGGGCTATGGGTTTACTACGATTGTTTTGCCGAATGCTGCGTCTTCGACGAAGCCGAGTGCCTGCGCATGTCGATGAACCTCCGCCGGTCCGGTCATGCGATCGAAGTCACCTTTCAGGCGGTTGTATTTCATGTGGAGCCCATGATTTTCCTTTCTGGCCTGCTCCGTTCTGGCCAGGACATCCTGGGTTGCGTGTATATGACCTACATACAGCGTAAAGGCAGCAGCTACCGAGGCAAGCAGCAAGGCGAAGCGGGCGGTGGATACGGCCTGAAACGGTGAGGCGCCACTGTCCTGTTTGCGGCGACGGTTCTTCTTCGACTCAAGCTGTCGCCATGACGGGAGGGCGCCGTGGTCCTTGCCGCTCTTTCGCTTTCGGGCGCGGACCGGAGTGGCTTCCTTACTGTTTTTCGCCCCGGAGGACGATTTTCGGCTCTTCTTCGCGGCTTTGGGCCGCGCGCCAACGATGATCGTCGTTGGCTTCCGTTTCGACTTAGACTTGTGTTGACGTGATGTCTTCGTTGCGACCGGCATGTCCCCACCGTAAGAATATCTTTCGCCCGGATCGCATGGGCTGTGATTGTTAGTTCTGCTGTTCCCCGGACTTCACCGTTTCACTGGTTCGCTGCGCGATACGCAGCCTGGCGCTGCGTGCCCTCGGATTTGCCTCCAGCTCATCCTTGTCGGGTAGCACCGGCCGTCGCGTGATGGGACTCCAGGTGGTCAGCAGGTTGCCGTAGATATCTTTTCGCGATTCACCCTCGAAATTGCCGAACCTCAGAAACCGCTTCACCCGTCGGTCCTCCAGCGAGTGGTAGCTGATCACCGCGATGCGTCCGCCCGTGCGCACAATCCGTGTAGCCGACTCGAGAACGCACTCAAGAGCTTCGATTTCACCGTTTACGGTGAGCCGGAGCGCCTGAAAGACACGGGAGAGTGTCTTTATCTCGTCTGCGCGCGACACGCAAGATCGTACGATGGTGGCCAATTGGCCCGTGGTTTCGAGCGGTCTCGCGCCACAGATGGCACGTGCGATGCGCGATGCCCTGGGTTCCTCACCGTACTCGCGCAGGATCTGCTTGAGATCGGATTCCGACCAGGTATTCACCAGATCGAAAGCGCTCGTGGCCGACTGCGTGTCCATGCGCATGTCCAACGGTCCGTCGAGCATGTAGGCGAAGCCGCGTTCGGCCTCGTCCAACTGCCAACTCGAAACACCGAGATCAAGAAGCACTCCATCGACAGAGCTGATGCCCTGTGCAGCGAGGAGCGACTCCATCTCTGCAAAATCACCCCGGAGGATGGTCAGCCGGCCCTGCTCCACCGCCGACCGAAGTCGGCTGTTCGCCTCGACGCACGCCTGCTCGTCACGATCAATTCCGACAACCCGGCCTTCCGTCGTCAGGACGTCGAGCAGCGCGGCCGTATGGCCACCGCCGCCGAGCGTTCCATCGACGTAGATACCGGCGTGATCCGTGATAAGATTGTCTACGACAGCATTGCAAAGAACAGGTGCGTGATAGCGTGTGGCGTATTCTCGATATCCGCCACCTGCCTCACGCGGAGGCCGCTCGTCGGACGCGTCGCCGGTCATTCCCGGCCCATCACGCGTTCAGCCAGCGTCTCATAGTCTATTTCCTGTCCTTCCAGGTACTGCTGGAAGGACTCCGGATTCCAGATTTCAATATGGTCCAGGGCACCGATCATGAGCGCTCGCTCGCCAATTCCAGCGAACTCCGCAAGCGTCCGCGGTACGCCGATCCTACCCTGCCCATCCAGCGTGACTTCTTCCGCCCACATGAGGATGCCGCGGATGAAGTCGCGCGTCTCGCTGCGATAGGTGTTAAGCGTGCCGATATCGGATTCCATTTGCTCCCAGTGATCCTGCGGATACATGAAGATGCACTTCTCGAATCCGCGGGTGAGGGTAAAGGTGTTCTTCGCCTCCGGCTTGAGGGCATTCCTCATCTTGGCAGGAACGGCTACGCGTCCCTTGCTATCAACGGAATACTCTGCTTGTCCCTTGAACCCCGCCATGGGTCACCCATGTACTGACCAGACACCCAGGTGGGATACCCTGGGATAATTCCCCACTTTTCCCCACCGTCGGCAAAAGGTACACTATTTCGCAGCAATGTCAAGCGCCAGCCCGACGCTTAACCTTAATTTTGTTGGAGATAGGTAATGTGCGAGATATGTGCGGGAGGATCGGCCGCAGCGATCCACATGCGGGCCTCTGGCCGTACCTATGGACGTGGTCGAGCGACGACGAGAATGGAAACGCCAAACGGCAGGGTGTGCGTGGGCGCAAACCACGCTTCGGATCCGAAGACGGCAGTGAGCAGCCGGTTCACGATGCGGGGAGGAAGTCGCAGATCGCTGCGTTGTGCGGACGAAGGCAAAATACGCCCGACAAGTCGCGTGGCAGCGATCGCGGGGAAGAGCCAGGTGTTGAAGTAGGTGGCATGAACCGTATCGAATCCGGCTTCCCGCAACGTATCTGTCATTCCCGAAAGCGTATATCGTCGATAGTGATGATTCACCTCGTCGTGAGAGCTCCACAGGAATTGATACGCGGGGACGGTAAGTATCAGCGCGCCTCCCGGAACGAGCAGCCCGCGAATCGCACGCAGTGCGCCGGCGTCATTATCAATGTGCTCGATCACATCGAGCGCCGTCACCACATTAAAGGTCGATGCATCGAACGGGACGTCATCCGGCAGTGACCCGGTGAGAACCTCGCCGAACCCTTTGCCTGCCGCGACTTTTCTGGAGTGCGGGTCCATCTCGAAGGCAGAGACGCGGCCATGTTGCGAGAGCATTTGAAGATTGCCGCCGGTTCCACATCCAGCGTCCAGTATCCGTGCTCCGGCAGCAAGCCTCAGATTCCGCAGCACTCGCGAGAGAATCCGGCGTCGTGCGACATACCACCAGTGCTCGTCTTCGACAGCAGCGACCAGGCGATAGTAGTCGGGGTCCATGGCTTCAGATGACGCGAGTCGCAAACCGTCGACAACACACGGAGTCAGATTCTCGCCTTGGCCAGTTTTGCCCCGTTTCGACGCGTTACGGGCTTTGGCGCCGCAATGAGATCCTTTTCCCGCGCGTAGGCCACGGTTGCGGCCACGAAGGATTTGAACAGCGGATGGGGTCTGCCCACCTTGCTCTGGTACTCGGGATGAAACTGCGTTCCGATAAACCAGCGCTTTTCGGGCAGTTCCACAATCTCCACGAGATCGCGCGCGATGTTCAGTCCGGAGAAGTGCATGCCGTGTTCGAGCAGCTTGTATCGCAGGACGTTGTTGACCTCGAAGCGATGACGGTGGCGCTCTCTGACCTCCGTCTCGCCGTAGATCTCCCGGACTCTGGAGTTTTCCAGCAGAAAGCAATCGTATGAACCGAGACGCATCGTTCCGCCCTTGTCAGCGATTCGCTTCTGTTCTTCCATGAGATCGATCACCGGATGCTGCGTCTCCTTCACGAATTCCATCGAATGGGCGTCTTCCCACTTGCACACGTTGCGCGCAAACTCGACGACGGCGCACTGCATCCCCAGGCAGATACCGAAGAATGGGACGTCGTTCTCGCGAGCGTATTGAATGGCAATCAGTTTGCCGTCGATCCCTCGCTCGCCGAACCCGGGCGCGACGACGATACCCGCTACTTCGCCCAGTACCTCCTTCACGTTTTCGCTGTTCAGATCATCCGAAAGAACCAGCTTCAGGTCGACGCGGACGCGGTTCGAAGACCCGGCCAGAATGAAGCTCTCGGAAATCGACTTGTACGCATCCTGATGAGTGACATACTTGCCGACAAGTGCGATCGAGACGGAGCCATCCGGCTTCTTGAGACGAGACAGGAATTCGATCCATTCCGTCAGATCCGGTTCTTCGAGGATGCCCTCTCGTTCGACGTCTTCGTGAATGTGCAGCTTCTCGACGACGAGATCATCGAGTCCCTCCTCTTTGAGCAGAAGCGGCACCTCGTATATGGATTCGGCATCCTGCGCCAATTTGACCGCACGGGCTTCGACGTTACAGAAAAGGGCCAGCTTCCGTCGGACGTCTGCATCCAGCGGATACTCCGAACGGCACACCAGGATATCGGGCTGAAGACCGTAAGACAGCAGCGTCTTGACCGAGTGCTGGGTCGGCTTTGTCTTCAGCTCACCCGCTGCCGCGAGGTACGGGACCAGCGTCAGGTGCGCATTCAGCGTATTCCGGGCACCGAGATCGTATCGAAGTTGCCGGATAGCTTCCAGATAAGGCTGACTCTCGATGTCGCCGACCGTGCCACCGATTTCCGTGAGCACTACATCGTACTCTCCGGTTTCACCGAGCTTGAGCATCCAGTGCTTGATCTCATCGATGATGTGGGGCACCACCTGGACCGTCTTTCCGAGATAGGCGCCTGCGCGCTCCTTCGTAATGACTTCCAGATAGATGCGACCGGTCGTGACGTTGTTGGCCTGACTGGTCGGCTTGCCAAGGAATCGCTCGTAGTGGCCGAGGTCCAGATCGGTTTCGGCGCCGTCGCTCGTCACGTACACTTCTCCGTGTTCGAACGGGTTCATCGTACCCGGGTCGACGTTGATGTACGGGTCGAACTTCTGGATCGTGACGCGCAGTCCCCGTGCTTCGAGAAGTAGGCCGAGAGAGGCGCAGAGGATGCCTTTGCCCAGGGACGAGGTGACCCCGCCGGTCACAAATATGTACTTGGTCTGCACAGGACTGCCCGGTTTTTGAAGAACGATCAGATCGTGGCAGGGATGTCCGAGGCCGGCGCGGACATCACCGGGGCGGCTCCGTAGAGTTGCCCGACAAAGATACGGCGGATCGGGTCCTCAATTCAACGGCCTTTCTGGCAGCAAACGCTGCTGCAGGTCATGCATCGGCCGGGCGCGAGGCGATCGCCAGGATGCCCGTGCCATGGTCGTTCCGGCGCGCGGTATCGAGCGCGTTGAGCAGTATCCCGAGGGGCAGCGCCAGGAGGAAGTACGGAACTACGAGCACCACGAGGAGCCAGCTCATCGATATCAGGCGCATCGGAATCTTGATGAGCAGACGCCATGCGATCGAGCCGGGCGTACCGTACGTGTAGATCACGTCTTCGACGGTAAGTCCAACGGACTCGAGTTTCGTCGACAGATCATCCCGGCTGTAGCCGTCCCGAACATGCTCACCGATGAAGCTCTCATCTTCCGAATCTTGAACGTCGGATCCGCCAAGATCGGACGGCGTGTTGATCACGACGTGTCCGCCCGGTTTCAAGACGCGGTGGAAGTGGCGAAATACCTCCACGTCCTCCTCAATGTGTTCCATCACGTCCACCGACAGCACCAGATCGTAGGGGCCGCTGGTCGTCAGGCGGGTGAGATCCTCGATCCCGAACGTGACGCGCTCAGCACAGCTCGTACCTGCGATGAACTTCCTTGCATAGTCGAGGTAGTTCTGATTCAGATCTACAGCGTGTACGCTCGCACCCGGAAATCTTGAGGCCGTGTAGTAGGCGAACTGGCCCAGCCCGGTCCCGGCATCAAGGACGGCTACGGAATCACCACCCTTGCTCGTCAGAAGGCGACGTATGGTGCGTCTCACGTACCAGCTACGCAGGAATACCACATTCAGCATCACGTAGTAGACCCGGCGCAGGAGTTGACTGCGTTTCGCGAGGCCGATCAGGCGATCTTTGACGGGCTCGTAGAGCATACCTGATGCGGCTAGAGTTCTTCGAGGGTTTCGGCGAGCAACGACCAGGAGAACCTGTGTTTGGCCCGACCCACATTCTTCGTCATTTCGTCTGCGCATCCTCCCGAAAAGAACCGGATCACAGCGCTGGACAATTGGTCGGGTTCGTTCGGCTCGACGATGAATCCCGTCTGGCCTTCGTCCACGACTTCTGCAAGCCCACCTACGTCGGTCGTGATCAGCGGGCGGTCATAGAAGAACGAAATCTGCGCTACACCACTCTGGGTTGCAGATCGATACGGCTGCACGACAACGTCTGCCGCGGAGAAGTACGTCGGCACGTCTTTTTCTGCCACGTATCCGTCGTGAAACGTCACATGACGCTCCATCTCTGATTGTGTCACGATCGATCGGCACAGCTCTTCATCCTCATAGAATTCCCCGGCGACCACGAGTCTCGCGCCGGGCAACGACTTGACAATGGATGGCATCGCCTTCAGGAGCAGGTCGAGTCCTTTGTAGTGACGAACGAAGCCGAAGAACAGCAGCACGGGCGCATCGGTCGGAAGATCCAGCGCCCTCCTCGCCTCCTCGCGAACGATGCCTGGCCCGAAGTGATCGTACAGAGGGTGTGGCACAACGGTCGATCGGACGCCGAACTCCTCTTCGAGATCGTCCGAAACGCGTCGAGAAAGGGCGACGAGCTGATCTGGTCGCTTGAGCAGATAGTTCGTCAACATCCGGTCGCCTGGTCGTCGTTCATGAGGGATCGCGTTGTGGACGATGGCGACGACGGATCGGCCCGGTCGCCGGACACGGCCTGCAATGGTCCCCATGGCCGGAGCAAAGAATGGCATCCAGTGGTTCAGGACGACGATGTCCGGATCAGCCTCGTTGATGGCATCCGCCGAACTACGCCACGACAACGGGTTACAGGAATCGATCATTCGCCGGGACGCGTCAGGGTGCGAGGCCGCCGGCTCCGGTTCGAACTGTGTCTTACCCGGAAAGAGGATAGACGGGTACAGTCTTCGAAAGGATATGATGTCGGTTTGATGTCCTCGCGAGGAGAGTTCACGTTCCAGTCGGTCCACGAAGTGTGCGATACCGCCGCGGTATGGAAACGCCGGACCGACGAGAATAATGTGTCGCGAGCGCGCGGTGCCGTGTGTTGCCATCTTGCGCCTGCCCCACAAAGTACTACTGCGGTAATCCAGCCTGTCGGCGAGTTTGGCCAGGGGCCGCGGGGGACTTCCGTCGGCCTGTCACCTGCGCGATATCGTACGTAGACGAGTCCTCCATACGCTGCTTGATAATCATCTCAGCGAGCAGTCCCGTCAGAAACAGTTGTGCACCGAGCAGAATCATGAGCGCGCCGAGGAGCAGCAGTGGCCGATCGCCGAGGGGCAGGCCGAGTATGATCTTCTCGTACGACAGGTAGAGGCTGATCAGGAAACCACCGATGAACGCGAGTGAGCCCAGCGTTCCAAAGAAATGCATGGGCCGACGCGCGAAGCGCGTGATGAACAGCACCGTGAGCAGGTCGAGAAAGCCGCGGATGTAGCGCTCCAGACCGAACTTCGTTGCGCCGTACTTGCGAGGGCGGTGGCGGACTTCCTTTTCGGCTATCCGCGTGTACCCCTCCCATTTAGCCAGGAGAGGAATGTAGCGGTGCAATTCGCCGTAAACCCTCACCGATTTGGCGACGTCGCTGCGGTACGCTTTCAGTCCGCAGTTGAAGTCGTGCAGCGAAATACCGGAGATTCTTCTCGTCACGAAATTGAAGAAGCGGCTCGGGATTCTCTTCCCTAACGGGTCCTGCCTGACGCGTTTCCAGCCACTGACCAGATCGTGTCCGGACCGGAGGATCTCGACCATGTCCGGCAGTTCTGCGGGGTCGTCCTGCAGGTCGGCGTCCAGGGTTGCGATGTAGGTTCCGGACGCTCGCTCAAATCCGACGGCGAGCGCGGCGGACTTGCCGCAATTCCTGCGGAACTGAATTCCGATGAATCGCTCGTCCGACTCGTGAAGTTCTTCGATGACCTGCCACGAGTCATCGGTGGAGCCATCATCGACAAAGAGCACTTCGAACGACAGGTCTGCGGCCGTAAGTGTCGAACGGATCTCGTCCGCAAGTTCATGGAGAGACCGCTGTTCTTCGAAGACCGGCACGACCACGGACAGGTCGGGCACTCCGGTGTATGTCTGTTCTGTGGTCAATCCGTCGTCGAGATACTTTTCAGACGTCGAGGGTCGCGTATTTAGCGTTTCGCTCGATGAACTTACGACGGGGTTCAACCGAGTCTCCCATCAGCGTACTGAAGACGCGATCCGCTGCAGCCGCATCTTCGACCGTCACGATGTGGAGTCTTCGCGTATCTGGATCCATCGTCGTTTGCCAGAGCTGCTCCGGGTTCATTTCACCAAGACCTTTGTAGCGCTGAACCGAGACCTTCGATTTGCCGTCGTTGCTCAGCTCCTGCGACGCCGCGGCGAGCTGCTCCTCCGTCCACGCGTAGCGTTCTTCCTTGCCACGCCCCACTCGATACAGAGGAGGAAGCGCGATGTAGATATTGCCTCGCTCCACCAGCGGTCTTAGCTGCCGATAGAAGAAGGTCAACAGGAGTGTGCGGATGTGGGCACCGTCGATGTCGGCATCCGTCATCAGGATGACTTTGTGATAACGCAGTCCTTCGACGTTGAATCCGTCGGGGAGCGTGGCGAGACCGTGGGTGCCGAGCGCCGTGATAATATTCCGGATCTCTTCGTTTCCGAGGATCTTGTCGAGACGAGCCTTTTCGACATTGAGAATCTTGCCACGAAGGGGCAAGATTGCCTGAAAGTGTCTGTCCCTGGCCTGTTTGGCTGAGCCGCCGGCCGAATCGCCCTCGACGAGATAGAGTTCGCATTCGCCAGGATCTTTCGACGAGCAGTCCGCGAGTTTGCCGGGAAGGCCTCCGGCGCTGAACGCGTTCTTGCGTTGAACCAGTTCGCGTGCTTTGCGGGCCGCCGATCGCGCCTCCGCAGCCAGGACGACCTTGTCGATGATCTGCTTGGATTCGCGAGGGTGATCCTCGAGCCACTGCTCCAACTTGCGCGCGACGACGGATTCGACGGCGCCCTGTACCTCGGAGTTGCCGAGTTTGGATTTCGTTTGACCCTCGAACTGAGGCTCGGCCACCTTGACCGAGATTACAGCGGTGATGCCTTCGCGAAAATCATCTCCGGAGAGATCGATCTTCACGTTCTTGATGAGGTTGTTACGATCGGCGCAATTCTTCAGCGTCCTTGTCAACGCACGCCGGAAGCCGGACACATGTGTACCGCCTTCATGGGTGTTAATGTTGTTGACGAAGGAGAGGACATTTTCCGAATAGACCTGGTTGTACCGCATCGCGACCTCAACCGGCACGTCGCCGGTATCGTCTTCGATGAAGATGATCTCGTCATGAATAGGCGTTCGCGCTTCGTCGAGATACTCGACGAACTGGATGAGTCCTCCTTCGAAGTGGTACTCCTCACTGAGAAGGTCTTCCGGGTCGCGAGCGTCGTCAATCGAGATGGTAACGTTGCGATTCAGATAAGCCAGTTCGCGAAGACGTTCGGCCAGCGTGTCGAACCGGTAGTCCGTTGTCTGGAAAATTGAATCATCAGGCCAAAACTGAACGGTCGTTCCTGTCTTGTTCTTCGCCCGCGGTAGACTCCAGCTGTGTAACAGGAATCGTCGGTTTTCCGCATTTATACTCTTGCTGCCAGACGTGATCGTCGCGACTGATTGTGGCAATCAACCTCTTCGAAAGGGCATTCACGCATGAGACGCCGACCCCGTGCAGACCACCGGACACCTTGTACGTGTCCTTGTCGAACTTCCCGCCGGCGTGCAGGGTCGTCATGACGACCTCGAGGGCTGACCGACCTTCGATCTCGTGCATCTCGACCGGAATACCGCGGCCGTTGTCCGACACCGTGACCGATCCATCTGCGTTCAGCACCACATCGATCTGGTCGCAGTAGCCGGCGAGGGCCTCATCAATCGAGTTGTCCACGACCTCATAGACGAGGTGGTGAAGGCCCCGAAAGCTTACATCGCCGATGTACATTGCGGGGCGCTTGCGAACCGCTTCAAGGCCTTCGAGGACCTGGATATTTGAGGCGCCATAGGCCGCTCTTCCGGCCTGCTTCTTCGCGTCCTTCATCTCGTGGGTGTGTGCGGTTGGTGGGAGACGGGTCGACGGGATATCGACCCCCTAAGATACGAAAAAACCGTGCGCTACGTGCTTCTGAAAGCAGCATTTCTGCTGTATTGAAAGCCGGGCGTGGAGGTCGTCAGGAGCCGTTTCGCGAGGCAAGCTGCAGCGAAAGCGACCGCGCAAACTCGTCCAGCCGATCAACATCCTCCACGTCTCCCAATCCATGCTCATTCCCACTATCGAATCGCGTCTGCAGGCGTCGCGCACACTCGACTAAGACCTTCATCAACGGCGGGGTACACGCTGAGGAGACTCTGGTGCACCACTCGCAACATCCCTGCAGCCCTTCCAACCAGCGTGAGCGCTTCGAATCTCCGAATGATCGTGGATTCAAACGGTGCTTCATCCATCGCCAGGAGGTGATACAGTCGAAGGCGTGCGGCGATCTCCCCGAGGCCGTCCACGAGACCAGCCAGGCGCTCCAGGGCGACCTCGTCCGTTTCTTGCGACGACGGATCGACGCCGTCGCGGCGATCACGATATGTCCGAACAAAGCGCGCCGCGACATCAAGCGATGCTGCGAGGACCAGTGAGTCGAGGATTCCGGTCAGGGCCTGCGGTTCGAGATCGGTCCGGCATGGACTCGTCAGACCTCGAGATATCGCATGAACTCCTGCACGCGCTGGCGGAAATCTTCCTCGTCGTATTCGTCACTGAACGACGCGACGATGCGATAGCCCTGGTGCTCAAGAACGTGACGGACACGTGCTGTATCGGACGAATTGAGCTTGACGGTGACCGAAATCGTCCCGCCTTCCCCTGCCGCCGCCTCGGTCGAAATCGAAAGGATCTTGACGTCAGCCTGCTCAATCGAGTGGACAAGCTGGGAAAGCGAGTAGTCGGACGGATGTACCTCAAGAGCGAGGATTGCGCCGGGCTCGTCGGTCGACAGCATTCTGGCGAACTGGTCGAGGATGTCGTGGCGTTTCACGATTCCCGCCAGACGACCTTCGCTATCGAGAACCGGCAGCGCCGTAAGGTCATGCCTGACCATAATTCGCGTGGCGTCGAATACATGCTGATCGAGCGTCGCCGAGACAGGAGTTCCCTCAATGAGTTGGCCCACAAGTGCCTCTGGTCCATCGGCATCCAGGAGCGTGTCTTCCGACACGATTCCGCGCAACGCGCCATCGCCGTCCACAACCGGCAGGTGGCGGAGGCGAAGCTCCATCAGAAGCGACAGAGCAAACTCTACCGAGTCCGTCATTCTGAGTGCCGGAACCGATCTGCTTATGAGATTCCCTATCGTCATTTTCGCTCGACGTCGTCAGATATTATCAACAGGATCGTCCGCGTCCATCGTTCAGTTAACGATCCGCCCAATGGGTTACAATGCAAGACGCGTGCCTGAAACCGTGGAGTTCTGAGATCCGCGAGGCCGAACCCCGCTCAGTTTTGCCTCCGGCAAACCTGCCTTCGCGGTCCAGGTTCCTACTAGGCCGAATCCGCATACTTGTCCAGATCGGACTTGAGAGCCGACTGCTGCATGGGGGACACGCGAAACCGGAGACGGACGACAGCCTTCTGTTCTCCGTCGGTGGAGCCGTCCACGATCACATACTCTTCATCGATCACTTCGGCAACCTGATGAATGCGTGCAACGGTTTTCGAATCTTCCGCCGGTATGTACAGGGTACGTTCGACGAAGTCGCTCTCGATCATCTCGATCAAGCCCGCTTTGAGTTCGGTCAAGCCGATGCCACGGAGGCCGGACACGAAAGCCGAGTGTCGGTACTCTGATTGAAGCGGTCGAATGATCGCCTTTTCGTCAAGCCTGTCGATCTTGTTGAACACCATCAAGGTCGGCTTCTCCAGGGCACCCAGTTCCTTGAGTGTAAGATTCACCGTTTGAATCTGATCCTGAAATCCCGGATGTGTGACATCTACGACGTGAACAAGTGCGTCCGACTCCCTTACCTCGTCGAGTGTGCTCTTGAAGCTCTCGATGAGTTTGTGGGGCAACTTCCGGATAAACCCGACGGTGTCTGAGAGCAGGATCTCTTTTCCCGGGCCGAGGGCAGCCACACGTGTTGTTGAGTCGAGTGTCGCGAAGAGACGGTCTTCCGCGAGGAGCGTTGTGTCGGCGAGCGCATTCATAAGTGTGGACTTGCCGGCGTTCGTGTAGCCGACCAGCGACACCCGCGTGTATTGTGATCGCCCCTTGCGCTGTGTCTTTCGTTGCTGATCGATCTTCTTGAGACGATCGGTGAGCACAGAGATCCGATGGCCGATCATTCGGCGGTCGGTTTCGATCTGCGTCTCGCCGGGACCCTTCGTGCCGATGCCACCCTTCTGGCGCGACAGGTGTGTCCAGGCGCGGGTGAGGCGCGTGCGGAGATAATCAAGTTGTGCGAGTTCGACCTGTGTCTTCGCGGTGGCCGTCTTGGCGCGGCTTGCGAAGATGTCGAGGATCAGCCCGGAGCGGTCGACAAGCTTGCAGCCGAATTCGCGCTCCAGGTTACGAAGCTGGACCGGCACCAGGTCGTCGTCAAAGATCACGAGGTCGGCCCCCCGCATCTTGACCAGGCCCTTTATCTCCTGGACTTTTCCCTTGCCGACATAGGTTGCCGGATTGATCTTCGTCAGGCTTTGAACGACGCGATCCGTTACGAGGGCGCCTGCGGTATCTGCGAGCAGTTCGAGTTCATCCAGGGAGTCATCGATCTCCCAGGATCCCTCGCCCATGCGCGAGACTCCGACGAGGATGGCCTTCTCCTGTGGTTGTGGTGCGGACTCAGACAATAGTTGACGTGTCGTGTGGCGGGTTGTGCGAACCTCTTGAACCGAAGGGCGCTCCGGCGGTTGCACGTGGGCGCTTCCGGCTACAGTCCTCTGAAGGCCCGGCGGGTCGTTCGACGCTGCATACGTGCTGTGAAACGCGTCTCGAGAATGTCATCGACGACCTGAGAAAATTCGGTGTCGTATGCACGCGGCACTGCGACCTCGAACCGCCGCTGTTTGCCACGCTCGTCACGATAGAAGAAGACATAGAGGACCTGGAACCGATTCTTGTCGCGACAGAAATAGTCTTCCACTCGATTCCAGAGCAGTGACGCGTCCCGGTCTATCAAACCGGTCACGAGTCCATAGTCAAACACGAGGATCGTGGTGCTGACGTGGGTGGCTGCTCCCCAGCAGACGGCACCCAGGATGTACCCGGCGATGAGAAACGGTGAGACGGTCGCGCCTGCCAGAATACCCGCGCCCAGGATGGCCAGCAGGACCGCGGCAAAAACGACGGGCCGGGCGGGAATGCCGAAGAACGTCCCGGTTGGAACCGAGACAAGCACTCCGAGCAGCCGACGCCGATGAATCACCGACAATATCAGAAAGAGCCCTGTCACTCCGAGAAACGCCAGCAGCAAAAAGACCTGCAGAAGTTTCAGAATATCGGTTTCGACAGGCATATCTGATTCGGTTCAACCAGAGGATTCAGCGCTCAAACTAACCGGATGCCGTCTCAGGTTTCCACAACCTGGAGACAAGCATTTCTGCAAGCAGAATTACCAACGCGACCCCCAAAAAGACGTTCCACAGCTCCAATCCCGTCCGCATGGTGGCCACGGCGGCGGCAAATCCCCGCCCGCCGGCCTCCTCGAGCGGCATTTCCCGGATGTCGACCTCACTTCCGCCCTTCAATCGACCAGCGGCCGAATTTCCGGAGTCCGTCCGAAGGTCGGATTCCACAGGATCTACATTCGCAGAAATTTTCCGTGCGAGGCTCTGACCGATCCTCACATCGTAGACGCCGGCCGTTTCCACCTCGTCACCAATGGTGACCACCACTCCGCCAAACGACGGTCGTTGCGGCGGCACCAGTTCCTGGTCCGCCCCGGTAATCGTAATCACGTCCGACTCGCTCGAGCCGGGCAGCAACACATCGAGTCCGCGGCCGATCGTGAGGTCGTCCCCGGCGGGTGATTCACCTGACGACAGATAACTCAGCGCGCGATATATCAGCGGCACAAAGAGACCGCGAACAGGCAGCTCCGACCATTCGGGCGCAGGCAAGGAAGCCATGAAGAGAGCTTTGCCTCGCCCAACGGGAATTTCCTGAAGGAACGGGTGTCCCGTCGAGAGACGCATGAGCGTAATCTCTGCAGCGTTCGTCGACCGGTACGCCGCGTAACGGAACACATCGAGCCGCTCGATACGCGGACCCGTCGTCGCATCATCAATCTGGAAGACCCCTTCGAACAGCGTATGCTCGGTATCCGCCTCGTCGATGACGGCCACGGGTGCCCCGGCGGTCGCGGCGCCCACCGTTCGCTCGACCGACCCTCCGCCCAACCGCGCCAGCACTTCGTTGATTGTCGATGCGTCGGATTCAACCGACGGGAAAATGAGCAGACCCCCGCCGGCCTCTGCGAAAGATCCGATGGCGCTGATCTGACCGCTCGAAAGATCCGACAGCGCCTGCCAGGATCAATACGTCATAGTCACTGACGCGTGCGGACGACAGCCCGGGCGGTGTGACGACGTCAAGATCAAATCGCGTCCGGCCGGGCGCCACCTCTGCAGAAAGAGCAAGGTTGAGATAGTTCGAACGAAAACCCGCGCCGCGAACAAGAAGCACACGGCGGGTCTCCGGAACTGCGATCGTGAAGTATCTGCGGTTGTCATTCTGGAATGCGTCATCCTCCAGTTCCACAACACCTTCCAGCCAGCCGGTCCGGCGCGGCGTGACCACGAACTCAGCGGTCGCGACCGAGTTGGCCGGCACCTCGACTTCCGATTGAGCAGATCGCTCTCCATCAAGAAATACGCTGACCAGTGCCGACGACCCGCTCTCCGATCCGGTGCCCGAGATCGTTGCCTCCATCCGCACGGGCCGGTTGGGCTCGACGATCTGACTCGTTATGACCACGTCCGTGACGGCCGTGTTGGCGACGTCCTGCGACCCGACCTTCACCAGCCTCACGGGCACGCCCGCAGGAAAGTCCGACGTCAGGGAGTCACCGAGCGTGGCCGTCTGGAAATCTGACAGGACAAATACTTCCCGATTCACAAAGGAAGATGGTCCCAGCAAGCGGCCCGCATGTGTGACCGCTTCGCTGATACTCATCGCTATTGCGGAGGGCTCGGTTTCGTCGATCTCGGATTCCACCGCCTGCCTCGACTTCAGCCAGCGTATCGCATCCGGATTCCGATCGCTGGTCCGGATGACGGCCACCTGGTCGCCCGACCCGAAGAGTTCAACGAAGCCGCGGGCCGTCTCACGAGCCTGATCGAGCAGGACCCCGTCGACATCGCGGACGGTCATGGACAGAGAGTTATCGAGCACAAGAACACTGGCGCTTTCCGCATCACCACCGAGGACGCTCGCGATGGACCCCTTGAGCGTGGGCCGCGCGAACGAGAGCACCAGGCTCGCGATGGCCAGCGTCCGCAGCAGCAGCAGCAACCACTGCTTGATCTTGACCCGCTGCATGGTCGTTGACTGGAGCTCACGCAGGAATACGAGCGAGCTGAAATCAACCTTCTGCGGCCGGCGAAAATTGAACAGATGGATAAGTAACGGGATACCCGCTGCGATCAGGCCGAACAGAATCAGCGGGTTGAGAAACGTCATGAGTCGTCTCGGGGACGGGTGACCGCAATAGAAAAGCCGGGCGAGGAATTCCCCGCCCGGCTTAGCTACTTAAGCAGTATGTCGCGGTTCCGCAGCGACTACTTGATGAGCGTCACAGTCATCGACGAAGTCGCAACCTCACCGGCGGCCCGCACTACATACATGCCGGTGCTCAGTGCACTCGCATCGATGTTGAATACGTGGCCCTGCGATCCCTCAAGGAATCCCTGGTGCAGCGTCATCACCTGGCGACCCAGCTGGTCAAACACACTGATCTCGACGTTCTGGCCGGCTGCGAGCGAAAGCGAGAAGCTCGTCGTCGGATTGAACGGATTCGGGTATGCCTTTCCAAGCAGGAAGCTGCCAGGTACGTCGACACTTACTTCCACGATCGCCGAGTACGTGAACGTACCATCGAGGTCCACCTGGCGGAGTCGGAACTGGTGACGTCCGGCAAGTGCTACGTCGGCGGTGAAGCCATAGGCAGCGCCAGCCGTCGTATTGCCCTTCGAACCCACGAAGCCCATCTCCGACCAGTCTTTGGCAAGAGATACTGACTTGTGCTCGACGTAGAATCCGCTGTTGTCTGATTCGGATGCTACGTTCCAGGACAGGTTGACCGTCGATCCGTTGGTCACGGCGTCGAAGGAGACCAGCTCGACCGGCAGGATGTTCTCATCCGGATACGTGTCGACGGGGCCGATTCCGAAGTCATTGTCTCCGGCGAACACCATCAGGATCGATCCGACGTTCGAGAAATCGGCTCCACCGGCTGTGCCGCTGTCGACAAAATCGAGCCACGGAATCGTGATCACGGAGAACCCGGCTCCGTCGATCTCTACTGACGATGCATGTGTCTCGTCCGTGCTAACGACCAGAAGTACTTTATAGGTCAGCTCGGCGAATACCTCGAATCGGATACCAAGCTGTGCGACGTTGGCATCGTCCATCGTGAGGTCCACACCGCCCAGACCGGTTTCCGAGTAGGTGTCAGTATCGTCATCGCCATCCCACTCCAGGATGACCGATCCGTTACCCTGGAGATCGTGACCGAAGAAGGCTCCGCCGCCTTCTATGACCATACCGGTCTCGCCGGTCGCCCAGTTGACGCGCCCGGTGCGGTACTCGCCGAGAATACCGTCCGCGGCCCATGCGACTGTCGGACCAGCGTCCGTGATAACTTGTGACGTCTCAAAATCGTCGATCACGATCTGGGCCGAAGCAGCAGAGTAGACCAGCAGGCCGGCTGCCACAAACGCCGCAGAGCGGACGGCAGTGCTAAGGAATTGTCTCAGTTTTGACATGGAACTGTTCTTTTAGTGATCAGAATTATACCGTTTCTGCGACGGCCGAATCCGGCCACGCGTACGGCCCACTGTGTAAAGTGCGTTTTTGCCACCGCCCGCGCCACCCGACGATCTGAATCAGATCGAAGACCAACCGTGGACGACAGCACATTGAGAGGTTTACAAATACCGGACCAGGCGGAAAGCGCGGTCTGGCGAAATCCTTTCGCTAGGTATCAACGGGGATTTCCGTGAGATTTGCAGGCTGTGTCGCTCGTAGCCCGTGCGACGATGCCGCATCCGATAGACCTGATATACACACATTAAGGAATACCGGTGACATCCGCACGTCTTGAGGAACGATTTTGATCAGCCGGGAATCACCGGGCAGCCTTGAAGACAGCCAGAGCCCGTTTTCTCCTTAGTTGAGGAAGACGCATGGTTGGCTGGCGACCTGCATCGTCACGACCGTGCGCCCCGGGTCGAGCCTCGGACTGCGCCTGTGGCCCCGGAGAGTACCGGAACGATCCGATCGAACGGTGGGCCCGTGATCCGCTGTCCCTTCGCGGTCATACCGCAGCGCCACGATGCCGATCGGTCAAGCTTCAGATCTCATGGCATTGAGATCGGTAGAAGAGCAGACCAGGAAATAACATGGGCCACGCTTCCATGCGTCGAGCGGGCAGTCGCGCCGATAGCCGCGCGCTGTTCTCCGAGTCACGACGATAGTGGAGATCGCAGCGAAGAAATGCAGCATCTCGCGGGATGTCGATTGCAGCGGCGAGACCCACATCCGGAGACTATATTTCGGGTCGAGCGTGAGCGTCCTGAAAACGCAGGTCCGGACATTTCGTCCGGACTATGTTTCACGCGTAACAGCGGGTATCTCCTATGGCTATAAGAATCGGAATTGTCGGCGCAGGTGGAATGGTCGACTATCACATCGACGGCTTTGAATCGGCGGGTGCGGAAATCGTTGGCATCGCGGATATCGCGATAGACCGGGCGAACAAGGTTGCGGCCGAGCGTGACATTCCCCACGTCTTCGACGATGTATCGGCATTGCTTGCGATGAAGGATCTGGACGCGATCTCGATTATCGTCCCGAACAAGTTTCACGCACCGCTGGCGATCCAGGGTCTCAATGCCGGCAAGCACGTCTTCTGCGAGAAGCCGCCCGCGCTGAACGCCGCTGAGGTCGAGGGCATGATTGAGGCAGCGGAGGCGGCAGGCAAGATCTTGATGTTCAATTTCAACAACCGCGCCCGGCCGGAGTCGTACGCGATGAGCAAATACATCGAGGACGGCACGGTCGGGACCATCAATTCGGCGCAGGCGAAGTGGATCCGGCGGATCGGCATTCCGGGTTTTGGCGGCTGGTTCACGACGCACGCCCTCTCGGGCGGCGGACCGCTCATCGACCTGCTGCACATGCTCGATCTTGCGCTGTATTTCATGGGCTATCCGGAGCCGGCCTACGTACTCGGACAGACCTTTGACGACTTCATCAACGACAAGAACTTCAAGGGGCCATGGGGCATTCCCGACGTCGAGGGTGGCATCACCGACGTGGAGGCAGCCGCACACGGGTTCGTCACCTTCAAGACGGGTCAGGTCCTGACCCTTCAGGTCTCGTGGGCGGAGATGGTGAGAGGCGAGGAGGTGTCGGTAGTCTTCCAGGGCACCGGTGCCGGAGGCAAGGTCGAGCGTGCGTTCGCGAAGGACGGCGACGACGACAGCGCGACCGACACGTGCGAGCTCTATGTACAGGAGAATGGCAACTCGGTCAACCGGTCAATCATCGTGCAAAAGGAGACCGAGATGGGACGCCACCGCTCCGCCTCCAACTTCATCCGAACGATCGAGGGCAAGGAGGAACCGCTCAACACACCGGAACAGGCCCTGTCCCTGATGAAGATCATCGACGCCATCTACGAGTCAGCACGTACGGGTCGGCCGGTCGCCTGTTAGACCGGTGCCCGGACACTGATCGCATCATCATCATCGTCCCATTCTGATGAACAGAAAACTACGTATGGGAATGGTCGGCGGAGGTCGCGGAGCCTTCATCGGCCAGGTCCACCGCATGGCCGCCAATCTCGACGGCAAGATCGAACTGGTGGCAGGCGCTTTCTCGTCGGATCCCGAAAAGTCGCGACTGTCGGGCGAGGACTTCTTTCTCGATCCGTCGCGCGTCTACGGCAGCTACCAGGAGATGGCCCGGGAGGAGGCCGCGCTGCCGGAGGACGAACGCATCGACTTCGTCAGCATCGTGGTGCGGAACAACCTGCACTTCGACGTCGCGAACACCTTCCTGCGGGCAGGATTCCACGTCATCTGCGACAAACCGATGACCTTCAACCTTGAACAGGGACTCGAATTGCGCGATATCGTGAGCGAGACGGGCCTCGTCTTCGCGCTGACGCACAACTACACCGGCTATCCGATGGTCAAGGAAGCGCGTCGCATGGTGCAGGACGGCGAGCTGGGACGGATCCTCAAGATCGTAGCCGAGTATCCGCAGGGTTACGCGGTGGGCGATGTCGAGGGCGATGGTCAGGGACAGATATCCAACTGGCGCTCCGACCCGAAGGTCGCGGGAGCCTCGAACTGCATGGGTGACATCGGCACCCACGCGCACAACCTCGTCCGCTACGTCTGCGGTCTGGAGATCGACGAAATGTGCGCGGAGTTGACGGCGTTCATCCCCGGCCGCGAACTCGACGACGACGGCAACAACCTCATTCGCTTCAAAGGCGGCGCGAAAGGAATCATCTACGCGTCCCAGATCTCCAACGGCGACGAGAACGCGCTGAGTATCCGCGCCTACGGAACGAAGGCGTCGATCGAGTGGCACCAGGAAGATCCGAACGATCTGATCGTCAAGTACGCCAACGCGCCGCGGCAGGTCTACCGCCGGGGCAACGACTATCTGGGTGCGGCGGCGAAGGCGAATACGCGCACGCCGTTTGCGCATCCCGAGGGATTCATCGAGGCCTTTGCGAACATCTACCTGGCGGCCGCAGCGGCCATCGCCGATCGGATCGATGGCAAGCCGGCGCCAGACGAAGGATACGATTTCCCGACGGTCGACGACGGCGTCGCCGGCATGGCGTTCATCGAGACCGCCGTCAAGAGTTCAAAGTCGAACGAGAAGTGGATCAAGTTTCCCGAGCTCTGATCGTCTTCAGCAGCCCGGACCAATCGTCAATCGAAAACCGGAAGTTATCATGTCACGACCCGTCACACTATTCACCGGACAATGGGCCGACCTGCCGCTCGAGGTGTTGGCAGAAAAGGCGAGCCAATGGGGATACGACGGCCTCGAGCTCGCCTGCTGGGGCGACCACTTCGACGTGCGGCGAGCGCTCCGGAGGACGGCTACTGCGACGAGAAGCGGGCGCTGCTGGCGGAGTACGATCTGAAGATCTGGGCGATCAGCAACCACCTGGTCGGCCAGGCGGTGTGCGACCGGATCGACGAGCGCCACAAGTCGATCTTGCCGGCGCACGTGTGGGGCGACGGCGATCCGGACGGCGTGAACCTGCGTGCGGCCGAGGAGATGATCGCGACGGGCACGGGCGGCGGAGAAGCTGGGCGTGTGCGTCGTCAACGGCTTCACGGGAAGCAGCATCTGGCATCTGCTCTACTCCTTCCCTCCCGTCGACCCGAAGACCATCCAGCAGGGATTCGACGACTTCGCAATACGCTGGAAGCCGATCCTCGATCAGTTCCAGGATGCCGGCGTGGGCTTCGCCCTCGAGGTCCATCCGACCGAGATCGCCTTCGACATTGCCTCGACCGAGAGAGCGCTCGAGGCGATCGACAACCATCCAGCGTTCGGGTTCAACTACGATCCGAGCCACCTCGGATACCAGGGCGTCGACTACGTGGAGTTCATCCGGCGATTCGCGAAGAAGATCTTCCACGTCCACATGAAGGATGTCTGGTGGTCGCCGGTCGGAACGGAGGCGGGCGTGTTCGGCGGGCACACGGATTTCGGAGACGATCGCCGCGCCTGGGACTTCCGATCGCTGGGTCGGGGGCAGATCGACTTCGAGGAGATCATCCGGCAGTTGAACCGGATCGGCTACAAGGGCCCGTTATCGGTCGAATGGGAGGACATCGGGATGGACCGCGAGCACGGAGCGGCCGAGGCCTGCGATTTTGTGCGCGCGGTCGATTTCCCGCCGTCGGATGTCGCGTTCGACCGGGCGTTCGACAAGGAGGTGCAGGGGTAGGAGTTTTCACTCCATTGCGACGATGCAACGTTGCTCAGCGGTCTTCGACGAGAAGCGCCTCTCACGTGCGGCCTCCGAGCTGCTTGAGAAACCCGAACGAAAGAACGTGCTGCGTTCTCGATCTTGACATACTATTTATAGTATAGTATATTTATGGTATGTGGGAGGTCTATGAACATCGGCGAGTCGTCCGGAAGCTCTCCCGTCTCCCTCACGCGATATTGAGGCGATACCAGAAGTGGAAGGACATCGTCGAAGTGTCAGGACCTCAAGGACTCAGGCTGGTCAAGGGGTTTCATGACGAGGCGTTGCGAGGTGAATGGAAAGGTCACCGGTCTTCGCGTCTGGGCCTTCAGTTCAGAGTTGTTTACAGGATAGAGGGAAATCAACTGAGAGTACTCGTACTCGAACTGACCCCTCATGACTATCGAAGCAAATGAGTACGGACTTGCGAGATTTCAGACGTGCGAAGAAGACGGTTGACGTTTCCGTCGGCGAATCCGTCCGAATCATCCGCGAACTCCAGGAACTCAGCCAGACGGCACTGGCGGATCTTACCGGGATTCCTCAGTCCACGATTTCTGCCATCGAGAACGACAGAGTAAACCTCGGAGTCGAGCGCGCCAAGGTAATTGCCCGGGCGCTGAAGGTGCACCCGGCGGTGCTGGTCTTTCCAGGGTGGGACGTTCGGAGAGAGTCGGCTGCGTGACGTGAAGAAATCTCGCCGATCGGAACGGAGGATCTTATATAAACGTCATGACGTTATATTGCTACACCGCTATAACGTTAATAAGTGAATAGATGTCAATGAAGTCGAAAAGAGCCACGGTCTACTTTGAAGCGGAGTTGCACCGCGCCCTCAGGCTGAAAGCGGCAGAAACCGAGCAATCCATGTCTGACCTGGTCAACGAGGCCGTCCGAATCTCCCTGCTCGAAGACGCCGAGGACCTCCAGGCTGTTCGCGACCGTGTGCGCGAGAAGACGGTCTCCTTCGAGAGCTTTGTCTCTGATCTGAAGGCGCGTGGCAAGTTATAGCATCGAAATCAAACGGTCGGCCGGGAAGGAGCTCGAGAGCATCACGAGTCGAAAGGACAGACGCCGAATCGTTTCAAGAATCAGACGGCTTTCCGATGATCCACGGCCTGTCGGATCACAGAAGCTCTCTGGAGAGGAGCTGTATCGCGTGCGGCAAGGGGATTATCGAGTTGTCTACACGGTTAATGACGCCACGCTCACAGTGGTGATTATGAAGATCAGTCACCGGAGAGACGTGTATCGCTAGGGGGGCCTTTGCACGCGGAGGCGGAGGCCTGCGATCTGGTACGTGCCGTCCACTTCCCCCCGTCGGATGTCGCGTTCGATCGGGCGTTCGACAAGGAGGAGCAGGCGTAGGCTGGCCGGTGGCTACGCAAACAAAGACCCGTCGGATCACGACGGCTCCCTGACTTGCTCATCCAGCAGTCGCTCAAGCCCCGCCCGTGCCTCATCGACCATGGGCTGCAGCTCGGGATCGGCGTCCTTCCACAGGTCGGCAAATAGCTGATAGAACCCGATCGCGCGGTCGATATCCCCAAGGCCCTCATAACACTGGGCGCGATAGAGGTAAGACGGAACGATGTAAATGGAATGAGACGCCGCTAACGATTCCCATAGGGCGAGGGCGCGATCATAGTCCCCCTCCACAAACAGAATCCCTGCGAGGAGCTGCCGGTTGAGGGTTCTGCCTCGGTGCCAAGACCCAAAATTTGAAACGGGTACAGTCAGATTTTCTGCAAGCTGTTTCGCCCGTTGCACGTCACCTTCCTGCCATTCGACAAAAGACTGCAGCGTCTCCGCAAATCCTCTTGCTAGGCCGGCGCTGTCTCCCTCATCGACCCGTTTCTGAAGCCACTCCATCTGCCGCCGGACTTCGGGCCAGTCCCGCATCTTGATACTCAGCGAGCCGATCATAAACGCACGAAACACCGCCTCCTGGTCTTCGAAGCGGCCGGTCCAGGGCTCGGGATTGCTTGGGTAGGTTGACCGCAGGCTCTGGCGGATCTCATCAAGCCGGTCCGCCAGAACGGCTCCCATCGGGCTCACGGCCACGAACCACAGAGTGACGATCTCGGCATTCGGCCATGTGGGGTCTGGCTGTAGCATCAATTTGCTGGTCTCGCTCCAGCGACCCGTTCGCAGCAGCCGCATTTCCAACGCCTGCCGCCGCCGTGCGCGGCGCCCAGTCTCCGGGATCTCGGCCCTTTCTGCTATCGAGCTGAGCAGGCGCTCCGACGTTTCAAGCTCCTCACCACGCGGTGCAAACGGGCCCAACGGCCCCGTCCAACGAGCGATGAGTGCGACCGTACTGACATCCCCGAGAGAGGATTCGCTCATCCGTTCGATTATGGAGTCACGCGTAGCACGATTCTCGGCTCTCGCCAATTCAGAGCTGTAGTCGTAGTGAAGCCGCTCGACTTCGTTCTTGACGGCCGAACTCAGACTGTCCGCTCTGTCGAACTGCCGTTCGATGATGGCATTGTGAATGAGGTGAGCAAGGGCCTCGGAGTTTTCAGGATCCAGTGCAATCGCCTTCTCCAGCGCCCTGTCGGCAGAAAACGGAGAATGGCCGAATAGCCGGCCAATGTGCCACTGTACATCGCCGAGCTTGGCCCAGGCGTGGCCGTCCCTGGGATAGTCTTTCGCGAGTGTCAAGTAGGCCCTTTCCGCAGCTACGAAGTCGCCATCGTCCCACAATCTTCGGGCCTCCACATGTCGTCTCAGTCGCTGCGGCAATGTCGACGCATATTTTACCGCCTCAGCCCTCGCGGCTGTTACGGATGGGTGATTGGGGGATGTCAGCCAACCCCGGGCGTCACCCAGGCGATGCCACGCTAGTGCAAATGTCGAGTCGATCTCGACCGCCCGGGCAAGGGCGGTCTCGGCATCCTGAAATCTGGCGTCTCGAAGGGCGCGCTCTCCTTCGACATAGAACTTCAGCGCAGACAATGACGAAGTGGTGTACGCTGTCACGCTCACCCGGCCCTGGTCTCCTGGATCGAGATGATCCGCGACCAGCTTCAGGGCGAGTCGTCGAGTCCCTTCGGTCAACTCGTCCTCGCTCGCAGCAACCTCCTCCTCACGAGCCAAAACGTTGCCTTCCGAGTCATAGTGAGTCGCTTGCAGCTCGATGCGCTGGCCGATGCGCATAACCCTCCCTAGCACGAACGTACCGGCCCCCAGCCTGGATACTAACGGTTCGGCCGCAACCGGATCTCTTACAGCGCTGCCGGAGCGATTCACCTCGCCAATCACCATGTAAGGATCGATTGATCGCAAGTCTCCGGCACCGTCGAGCGCCGTACTCAACGCGTGGGCCATACCGTCTCCCATGAATTCCAGCTCAGGGTCGCCGCTGACACTGAAAGGAAATACGGCCAGCCCCTGCCGGACCAACGACTCATCATCATCCCAAACGCCGGATCGTGACAGGAATAATGCGGCACCTATCGCGACGACAAGTACTGCCGTTGACACCACCCATCGGATCGTCGCTTGGCCTGCCGGTGTTCTCGGAATCTCCACCGAGCCCGTTGTCGACGAGGCGATGGCCCGCAGTTGACCGGCCAGCGCAGCCGCGTCAGGAATGCGCTCGGCGGCCACCTTCTCCATGCAACTGGAGACAATGGTCGCTGCGTCCGACACCTCTGGCGGCAGGGCCCCGGGTTGTTCGTTCAGGATCTTGTAGATGAGGGCCTGCTGATACTCAGCCTCGTACGGCCTCCGACCTGTGAGCATCTCAAACAGAACCACCCCCAGACTCCAGATATCCGTCCGGTGGTCCACCGCCTCACCCCGCGCCTGCTCCGGCGACATGTACGCCACCGTCCCCAGCGTACTGCCCGACTGCGTCAACACCGCCGTTGACTCCTGAAGCTTCGCCAGCCCGAAGTCGAGGATCACTGCCCGGCCTCGCTCCGCCATGAAGATGTTCGCCGGCTTGATGTCCCGGTGAATCACGTCCTTCTCGTGCGCCGCTGCCAGCCCCTCGGCCACCTGACGCGCGATGTCGGCCGCCTCCTCGACCGGCAGTGGTCCGTCTTCCAGCTTCTCCTTCAGCGTCTGCCCTTCGTAGAGCGCCATCGCAATGAAGAGCTGGCCCTCATCGTCCTCGTCGATGTCGTGGATCGTACAGACGTTCGGGTGGTTGAGCGCCGAGGCCGACTGCGCCTCCTGGACAAAACGCCGCTTGGCCTCTTCGTCCCGGCTCTGTTGCGGCGGCAAGAATTTGAGCGCGACCCGACTCTTGAGGTGGATGTTCTCGGCGACGTAGACGTCGCCCATTCCGCCGCTGGCCAGCTTCTCGATGATGCGATAGTGCGAGACGGTTTTGCCGACCATTGTCGAGCCTCACTTGATAACCCCTATCGGTTACCAAAATCGGGGCAAAGTCGCAAGCGGGGAATGCCTATTCTCGAGGCGGATTCCAATTTGCCGACCGGCGAATATTCAGGGAATCCCCTACACGCTCTGCACCAACTTGAACCCGCATTTCCTGTAGTTAGATTATCCGGCATCTTAAAGGACGCCCACGGGGAGAAGTGCGTCCAGCATGCGGTACCTGCGGAAACCGTGTAATCCATGACGACCTGCTCCGCCTGTGCTCTACTGATCGGCATCGCCGCTTCGGGCTCACAGCTTGCAGCAGCGGGCGTCAGCGACTACACCACTCCCATGCCACCGCCGCCGAGCCGGTCCAGAACCCTGAAATGCGATATCGTCTGGCCAGTCATGCAGGCACTCCATGCCTTTACTGACCTATTAATACCCAGAAGTCACGACTGAGGCAACACGGAGTCGCACATCGGCTTACTTTCGCCCCAATTGGTCACTCAACTAGCCATCGGAGTCCAGTCTACTGACATCTCCGAACCAGTTGGTCACGATATGGATGCGCTGGATCTTCGCTTCGTGATGGTCACTCGCGGAGCCCTACCGGCTCAGGGCGCGAAGACCCACGCCTTCGCAGTGCTCTGAATGCGCTGATCGTATCCGCCGGTGATGAGTGCGCGCCCGTCCGGAAGCGCGGTGGCCGATGCGAAGAACCTCGCAGTGTCATATCGGTCGGGCAATGCTTCGAAGACTTCCATGTGCGGATCGAAGAGCTCGATCACGTCGGATCCTCCGGCAATCAGCACGCGCCCGTCCGCAAGTCTTGCGACGGCCGTTCGAAGTTTGAAGCGCGCACTGCTGAGTCGGCCCGTCTCCGTGAAAGTGCATGTCGACGGGTCGTAAATCTCGGCGGTGTCGTATCTCCCCCTGAAGTCGTTCTCGTCGGATCCACCGATGACGAGGACGCGGCCATCCGAAAGCAACACCGCGGCATGTTTGTACCGCGGGGTTTGCATGTCACCGACGAGTATGGACGTGTCGGTTTTCGGATCGAAGATCTCGGCCGTTGCCAGGATCTTTGTGGCGCTACGCCAACCGGACGTGCCTCCCACAATCAGGACCGAGCCATCATCGAGAAGTGTCTGGGTGTGTCCAACTCGGGGTGTCGTCAATGAACCGACCTGGTTGAATTCACCGGCCGTCGGATCATAAGCCTCTACCGACGAGAGAACACTTCCGGCTTCGCCGTTGCCTCCCGAGATCAGTATGCGGCCGTCGGATAGTTCCGTTGCCCGGTGGGCTGCGCGACCCGTCACAGGGTTGGCCGCCTGTTCGGAAGCGCCCGTTCGTGGATCATAGATCTCGCTCGTCGACATCGCCCCGGCGCCGTAGCCACCCACGATGAGCACCGTACCGTCAGGCAGCAAGGAGGCAGAGTGCGACTGACGCCCCGTCGTCATCTTTCCACCGGACCTGAACGTGTTACGTTCGGCGTCGAATACCTCAACCGTCGCGAACGGATCGCCCTCCCGATCCTGAGCGAAACCGCCGGTAACCAGAACCGAGCCATCGGCCAGCAGCGTCGACGTGTGCACCGCTCGCGCGCTCTGCATCGGTCCAACTGAAATCAGCGTACTGTCTCCGGCAGAATCCGCATTCGTTCGGAACTGGGTCGCCGAGAAGCCGGCGATACCGACCGCAGCGAGTGCGGCGGCGATCAGTTGAGTATTCCGCATGGAAACGTGATCAGGTGGTCGAGGCACTTCATCGTACGGATATGATGCCAGAGAAGGTTCAGCACCCCACAATTACCTGCAGGATCATGAAGAAGGTGGAAGGAGCGTCAGTGCCGGTTGTTCGACCAGGTTCATTCGGATTACGGCGCCGGTGCTCGTGCCGCACAGAAGAAGGTGGCGAGGGCTACGATCCAATTGACGTGAAGATCACGCACGGGTCGCTTGCGGCGACGAAGTAGTCACTGGAAGGAGACGATCAACCTTTCCGTGCAGCGCCCGGGCTTGTCGAGAGCCCGGGCGTTTTGCTTTAACAGGACGGTCAGTGCCGTTCGTGGCAATGATTCGGACGAGGCCGAAGGAATCGCCACAGTATTCATCACATCACTTCAGTAGCATCATCGTTCGGTTGAGCACCTTCTCGCCAGCTCTCAGCCTCGCCACGTAGACCCCACTCGGCAAGTCGTGCGCATCGAAAACGATTTCGTGTGATCCGGCGGGTGTCTTTGTCGAAGACAATTCACTCACGATCCGCCCGAGCATGTCGTAGACGATCAAGGACACGTCGGTGACGGCGGGGACATCAAAACGAATCGTCGTCGTCGGATTGAATGGATTCGGATAATTGGGATACAGTGCGAAGTCGGACGGAAGTTGTGATGGATCGTCCTCGACCGCGACTCCCGACACAACTTCCACAACCACGGCCTGATCGCTGTACGTCACCGCGACGCGGAAGTCGTCGGTTGTTTCGATGGCTGAGAACTGACCCGCGACGGATCCGGCGGTCAGGATCTCGAACCTGTCCCCGGCGACGGGCCTGTAGCCGTCGAGGATTGAAAGGCGAAGCGTCCCGTCCAGTGTGGCAGAACCTGTTATCGATAGCACGTCGTGCTCCGTGGACGAGGCAAGACCTTTCAGCTCGATTTCTAACGTGCCTTCCGGTTGCTGGATGTAGTTGGCGTCGATGGCGAATGTCCCGGTGCCATGCGTTGAATCCCCGGGACTGATAACGCCATTGTTTCTCAAATCCCTGGGCCAGGTCAGGGTCCCGCCGAGTGTACCTCCTTCGACGAAAACCGAATCGAGATCGATCAGCGCTCCATCTGAAATGAACAGGGCGTTCGTGATGATACCGTCGAGCGAATCCTCTCCCGCGGCCTTCGGCGACACGGAAGGGACGGTGGTAATCTTGCCCGAAACGCTGGCGCCCGTTGCAGCGCTGAAGAACGGTGCAATGAGTCGAGATCCCGTTCCTCCGACTATGACACTCCCATCCGGACCCACGTGCAGCAACGCAGCTTCAATTGTTGACCCGCTGATGACTTCAAGCTGCCCCGAGGTAGATTCACGCGGCTTAAATTTGTCGAGCCCGACCAGAATTGCCGCTCCAACCGTCATCCTCGCTCCGCCACCGACAAGAACGAAGCCCGTGACGTCCCCGCCTGTACCCTCCTCTCCGGGACGGTAGCCGACATACAGGTTTCGAGCGATAGTCGCTCTGGAGAGGGGGTTCAGAACGCTGAGTCGTCCCTCCGAAAAACCAGACCCGTCACTCGCCTCGAGACCAACACCAAGGTCACTGGCGATAACCAGTTTACCCCCGTCGAGCACTTTGGCAAGTGCTTTGCCCGCTCCACCAATGATGTTCTTGATCGATGCCGAAGGGTCTCCGAAGGTGGTCTCGACCAGGGACCCGGGACCAGTGATCGTGAGCAGATCTTCACGCGGATCCGGATCCGATGATACTATCAGCTGCAACATCTGCAGACTGCCGCCGCCCTCGACAAGTACCTCGCCCTTGCCGCCGGATCCGATGTTCAAGAGTCCAATACCACCCATGGATGTCTCGGCCCCGGAAACGACAATCTGGCCTTCTCCCTTGCGGGTCCCCAGTTGAACCTGAGTATCCGTCAGTGAAATCGTCGCACTGTCTGTGACTACAAACGATCCGCGTCCTTCAATACCGATGTCGAAAAGACCGGAATCGACAGTAAACCCGAAGAGCGTGTTCTGACCTGCTACGGTCACGTCGCCAACGCTACCGGGAAATACCCCTATTGCGACCAAATTCGCCACCTCGCCGACCGACCCGGCGATGAACTCGGCACTTCCGGCACCGCCGGTCCCGACGGACAATACGTCAACATTCATTTTCGATTGGTCGCCTCTTATCAGCGCCGATCCCTCGGCGCCAATCGAGTGGGCTACCGACAACAAGCTTGTCGACATGCTACTTCCATCATCGATCTCCAGCCTCCCGTTTGATCCCTGGGATTGCCCAACGTGGACCTCTCCGATCACGGTAGAAGAGTCCTGTTCCAGTCGAGACTGCCTTTCGAGGCGGAGAGTGCCGGTGCCCAGGTTCGTACCCACAACGACCAGAGACTCTTGTTGGTAAACGCGACCCCCGTGCAACCTCAGAGTAGCGTTCGATCCAGCACCTGCTCCGACCACGAGGCCGTTTGGTTCGTTGCTTATGCATGGGGGCGAAATCGTCAGCGTGTGCTCATGCAGGTCAAGATCGAGAGTCGTGCTACCTCTCACAGTGACCTTGCCCACACCGTATCCCTGTTCGAGGTTCACAGTCCGCGCACCAACGAAATCGAACAGTGCACCGCCTGCGTCGCCGGGTAACGTGGCGTCGAGCCAGTTGCCAGTGTCTGTGAACGAATCGGACGCGCCTCCAGTCCATGTCACATCCGTCACCCGACAAGAGCAGTCGGCCAACTGCTTCCCGACAAGTCCTCGCGGCAACTCGAGGCGGTAGCCTTGAAACTTCCCGTCTTTTCGTGCGGAGCCGACAATCACCGTTCCATCCGGGGACACTTCGGCAGCCACCCAGAGCTCCCAGCCGTCCAGGTCTACACAAAGATCGTCAAGGATGGTATTCAAATCGCGAAGACCCGTGCTCTCGGTCCATATGGCCGCGAAGTTCCTGCTTCCCACGGTGTCAGGGACTGTAGCCTGGCCAACGATCAGCTGACCGTCGTCCGAGACACCCCATGCGGCCCCATTGGTGACACTGTCAGAGACAGAGAAATCAAGAGTCATCACGTCAACGACGCTTGCCGTCGTATCCATCGTCAGTCTGAACCATAAACCTCCGTCCGATCGACCGACAACGTATATGCCGTCGGACGACATATCGTTGACGCGAGGCCCAGTGCCCGGAGCGGACAGCGTCGTGAAGACACCGTCGTACCATGACCATGGCACATCGGGCGAGCGCGAATTCCCGACAAATCGCAATGGGTCTACCGCCGCGCGGACGCGCCCTCTTCCCTCGCGGCCGGGCACGGGAACTGACATGCTCAGATCGTCACCCGACCAGGCGGCTAACATATTCATTCTAAAGGGGTCGCCATTCGGACAGTCTGACGCCCAGCCTACGATCAGATCGCCCGCGATATCGCGGGCCTCGGCATTGCCGATCTCACAGTTCGTGGAATCCGCAGGGTTGGGACTGGGCAGGACTACGGGTCCGCCGCCGTCCAGCCATTTCACTGCAGCTTGGTACCTCCTGTCTCCAAAACTACCCTGGAAATCGGCGTGGCCGTTGCCAGCGGCAATCTGGCCGTCCGCTGACAATGCGGCGACACTTCCGAACGGCTCTCCGCCACCGGGCGGATCTTCCAGAACCGTGAGAGCACCGGCCCTCCAGACAAATCCCTGCAACGTTGATGAGGAGACGAAAAAGCTTCCGCCGACCGCCGAACCATCATCAGATACGGCGCCGGCACTTGTCTCAGCACCCAGAAGCTGGAAGGATTGGGCCGCTGACGAAGACACGAGGGCAGCGAGTGATGCTACGGCGACCAGCAGGCGCTTCGCTTGCCTCAATCCCGACAGCGTTTTCCAGTGTATCCGTGGCCGGTTGGTCTTGGTAGGCATGGATCCTGATCGTCAATGTGGTAATGGAACGGTGCAGATCGCACAAAGGGCTGCACTCTTTTTCAAACCATAGGCGATTCCGGGTCCGAAGGGATCATCGGCCGTGAGATTCCTTGCGGCGCAATCGAGTCAGGTCCCAGGAGTTCGAAGTTGAGACCGGATCAGGCCTGGTCATTTCGGGGAGAGATCACTGTGCGGAACCTGTCGCGGCGTGCACGAAGAGGAATGCCCCTGCGTGAAGAGGCCAGGAGGTAGACGACCGGCACCTCCTTCCCGACAAAAAAACCTGTAAAATGAAGGAAGCCCGGGGTCCCACCAGTCCCGGGCTTCTTCTGGAGCACGCATTTTCGGTGTCACTTCACGATCACCATCGACCTGGTCTCGACGAAGTCTCCCGCCTCCAGCCGATAGAAGTAGACCCCAGACGGGAGGTCGATAGCATCGAACGTCACTCTGTGGTTCCCCGCCGGCATCGTGCCCTCCTCCAGAACACGGACTTTCCTTCCCAGCAGATCAACAACAGTCAGTTCGACCGCCAAAGACCTGGGAAGGGCGTAGGAGATCGTTGTTGTGGGGTTGAACGGATTTGGGTAGTTCTGCGACAGAGCGAAGGACTTCGGGATCTCTGATGCAACGGTGTTATCCAGGTCCACGCTAACGTATTCGTTTTCGAGATCTACGTGCGTGTCGATCGTTCCGTCAGCATCCACGTCGATGTTAATGCGGACCGGTCCCGTCCCGAAGGTATTCCAGTCGACGGCGGTGTGGTGGATCGCGCCGCTGCCGAGCGGGACTTCGCGGCTCAGGAAGGTCGTCTGCCCGTCGGTTGTACCCAATTCCAGATGCAGGTCGTACGTCTTGTTGGCTCCCTGATTGTGTAGCCGAAGCTGTTGTTCTCCTTCAACGGAGAACCGCACCGAGTCGTCCTCGCTGAGAGACAGACGATCGACGTCCACTAGAAGCTCGCCCTGGCCTAGCGGCGCCACACTCATCAGCCGAATGCTCTTCCCGACCGGGTCCTCGTTGCGCACCGCGAGTACTCCGCCGGCATCGATCGCGAGACGGTCGGTTTCGCCGTGCTGCGAATCCTCGCGGCTATAGTTGTAGAGTCGATGGGCATCGGCGAACTGGACATATGACGTGGAGTCCGGGAAGTCGGATACCTCCACCTCGTAGTCCGATCCCACCGGGACCACATAGCCACGCGGAAGCACGTCACCGCCCACCGGCGGAAGATCGATCAGTCCATCTTCGAACCCGTTGAAAGCTACACCGTCCGCAAATCCCAGCGTCTGACCGTTCGGGGCATGAACTGTGGTTCGTGCACCTGGCGTCACGCTGATCTCAAGCCAGTCCGACTGAGATTCTGCGGGCAATCGCATCTTTGGCGTGGCCAACGCAGGAAAAGCAGCTTCATCGAAGTAATTGGCGATCGGGTCCATCAGAAAGATGCTCCCTGGTTCTCGTCCGCCACCCCACGTTCCGCTGCTGAAGCCCGCGTAGCGCCAGGCTTTCAACGTAGAGTCAATCTCCACAAACCGGTCGTCGTCTCCGGCGTGATTCGGATCGTAAACGAATACTTTCCAGCCGCCGTCTACGTCGGGGATCCGTTCCAAGCGGTACGGTACTATCGCGTGCGCCCCACTCCCCCCTTCATTTGCTATGTAGAGGTAGGAAGTTGGATAGAATCTGTTGCCTTCGAAGAAGAAGAAACCCTTCAGCGCAGCCAGAATCTGGCGCACCGTTTGTTTCGTTCCCACAACGGCAGCCGCCCGAGCAGAATTCCCTTCCCAATAGTTCTGTCGTGCGTTGATGATCTCTCTCGGTGTCGGCACCAGGAACGCGGCCGCACCGGTGGTAGGAGGACTCTTCAGCAGCGATACGTCGAACTCAGACAACTCCCGCAGGAAGGCCGGCGTACGGACGGTGGCGCCAACACTGTCGAACCGAACGGGATCGACGAACTTCATCAGTGCCGCAGTGGACATGCCGGCGCAGGATCCGCCCCACCTGGTGCCGCCGTGTTCGGTGCCCCATCTCAGGACGGTGCCCCACTTGTAGCCGGACGGAGGAAACACTTCAGCACTGGTGAGATACGCATCGTCGGGCCCGAATGCACGCACCCATGATGGCCAATCCGGGAAAACCTCCGGCGTCGCATCCACTGGAGGAAAGGTGAAGTTGACCGGATATGCGTCTTCGGTAAACGGATCGTCGCCCAGACCGTAATCGAACTGGTTGTCGGCATACCAGCCTGACGGGTGGAGATTGGTTCTTCTGTTTTCGAATGGCCATCCATGTTTGCTGGGTACGAAGTGCTCCAACGTATCCCCTTTCGACCGAACCAGGTGGTAACCCCGAAATGTGAAGAGCGAAGTGGCAAAGCTGCGCTGCGGCTCTCTGATCGTCCCGATCAGGAGCGCACTTTGCTTTGATGTCACGTTGGGAACCGTGAAGGTGTAGCTCACGGCATCTCCGGCGATCGTATCCAGAACCACCGGAAAAAGCGGAAAATCGAACTCGGTATCGTACAGGTCCGTGTACGCAATGACGAGTGAATCGGTCGCGTCCGGTATCCCCCGAATCGCCAGGTCATCTCGTACTGATTGCCTACTGTGAGCCATTCGTCGGCGGTCGGCGTAAGTATCTGGAGGAGTTCCGAGCACTCGTTTGCAGCTGAGGCCAGGTCCTTGCCGGCCGCCGCAGGAATCGTCGCCCGCCAGATCTTGACTTTGCCGTCCGGCGCAAGCCCTTGTCCCATCCAGATGGTTCCGTCGGCGGAAACATCGATTACCGACATGCCCGACCAACCGTCAGGAAGCACATCAAACGAGCGCAATGCATCTTCGTGCGACAGAAAGCCCGTACTCGGCGTCCACACTCCTCCTTGTGAGTTCGCTCGTCCGAGGATCACTGAGCCCCCATCGCTGACCTGGTTCGGGAGGAATCCGGGTATGGAGCGCATGCTCAACGAGTCAGCGATGGGACATCCGTTGTCACCGATCCAGAGAAGCGAGCCAAAACGCCTGTCATCCGGAATCACCGCGGCAGTTCCTCCGGGTGATATTACGGCGGTTGAGTATGTCTCACCGGTCGGTGCGGCCCGCCCCGAGCTCACGTAGATCGAGTCGCTCCAGATCCCACTGACACACTCCCTGGCAAACGTGTCGCACATCTTTCCAACGACAACACTACCATCCGCCGAAACGCTACTTTGCGTTGCGGGGACGAACTTGACGCCCACAGGAGGGGGTCCAAACAGAACAGGATTCGCCCCGGACGTGATGAAGTATTGCTGCGGCGTATTTCCGAATTGGACCCGACCGGTAACAGTCGACGCATCGTCAGAGCTGGCGAGGCCGGTGGATGAGATGTCTGCATAATCGTCACCCCCGATCAGAGTGAGGGCGCCATCCACCCACGAATAAGCCTGACTCCATGCCCGACCGTCGCCCGGTCGTACAGTCACTGTTCCGGTTGCAGATGGTGTGCCGTCGTCGGAGACAGTGCCTGGAAGCATTCGCGTGCCTCCGAACTGGATGTCGAATCCCAGGGATCGAATCTCCGTCGAATCACGAGACCAGACAAGCGTCTCAAATCCCAGAGCAAAGTCATTCATAGTGAAGATGATGTGGTCGCCGTTCGGAGAGATCCTCGGACGATTGATGTTCGCACCGTCGCGTTGCTCTGCCACAACCTCGAGTGATTGGCCCGATGCCGACGGCACCAGCGTGGCAAGTGATGCTACGGCGACCAGCAGGCAATTCGCTTGCCTCAGTCCCGACAGCGATTTCCAGTGTATCCGTGGCCGGTTGGTCTTGAGAGGCATGGATCCTGATCGTCAATTTGGTAATGGAGCGGTGCAGATTGCACAAAGGGCTGCACTCTTTTTCAAACCATAGGCGATTCCGGGTCCGAAGGGATCACCGGTCGGGAGATTCCTTGCTGCCCAATCGCGTCAGGCTCCTGGGAGTTCGAAGTTGAGACCGGATCAGGCCAGGACGTTCCGCAGAGAGATCGATGGGCGAAACCTGTCGTGGCGTGCGCGGAGATGAATTGGCTTACGAGACGAGGCCAGGAGGTAGACGACCGGCACCTCCTTCCCGACAAAAAAACCTGTAAAAAGAAGGAAGCCCGGGGTCCCACCAGTCCCGGGCTTCCTATTTCATGTCCTAAGAGCGGTTTCCCAATCCGTCTTAGAACCCACCTTGTAGATGTGCCAATCGATGATGTGCTTTGATGTGAAGGGCGGACTCCCGTCCGACCTTACACCCCTAATGAAATGAACTTTTCGCAGGATCGCAACGGTTGACATTTAACGAATTTGTCGGACCGGGTAGACGACCGTGCTTTCGTAGCCTTTTGTGGACACCGCAGACACCCCGAAGAGGTAGTTGTCGATGACGAGCCCTTCGATCATGAATCCCACCCTTGCCCACGAAGCGGTATTTGTCCACTGCGGCGCCGTGGTGTCGCGCCAGTAGATCTTGTAGCCGGACAGGTCCGGATCGTCCACGGGATCCCAGGCCAGGGTGGTCGAGGGACGGACCGCTCCACCGATGCGGACATCGGTCGGGCTGGCGGCGCCCAGGCCAGCGAGGCCAGCGTCGCCGCGTTGACGCCGGTCAGCCTGCGCGGCGTAGTCGAAGTCGACGCCCTCGATGACGTCGCCGTAGCGATGCCGTCCTCGACTCGCGGATGTCCTGGTGCTGCCGGTTGTAGTTCTCGTGGGTCTCCATGATGCGCACGCCCGGGAAGCCGGCGTCGTTGAAGGGCCGGTGGTGGCCGCCGCGCCCGAAACGGTCGAGCCGGTAGATCATCATGGCGTCGAGATTGGTGAAGTAGTGATCGGTGATGCGATCGACGTAGCGGGCGAGCTGGCGCGATGGTCCGTCGACCTCGCCGCCGTAGAAGCGGCGGCGCTGGCGATCCTGCTTCGGTCTCCGATCACCGGGGTCGGCTCGGAGAACACCCGGAAGGTGCTGTTGTCGATCACGCCGTCGATGCCCTCGATGTTGCCGATCATGTCGTTGTTGAGCACGCCGACGATGTCCCAGCCCTCTTCGGTTGCCACCTCGCGCCATGTGCGGCCGCCGAACAGGCCCTGCTCCTCGCCGGAAAGACCCGCCAGAGACGATGCTGCTGCGAAGCGGTAGCGGCGTCAGCACGCGGGCGGCCTCGAGGGCGCCGGCCATGCCGGTGGCGTTGTCGTTGGCGCCCGGGCGCATCGCGTCATGCCGTCGGTCCCGTTGGAGGCCCGCGAGTCGATGTCGCCGGACATGATGACGTAGCGGTTCGGGATGCATCGGTGCCCGCGCAGGATCGCCACGACGTTGACGACCTCACGTGTCCTCCGGGATGCGGCCGGTTGCCTTCGGCCGCACGAGGAACGCTGGTAGAAGACCTCGAGGCAGCCGCCGCAGGCCTCGGAGATGCGGTCGAACTCGGCCTTGATCCAGCGCCGGGCCGCGCCGATGCCGCGGGTGTCGGACTCGTGTATCGGAGAGCGTGTTGCGGTGCCGAAGCCGGCGAGCGTGCGGATGTCGGCCTCGATGCGGTCGGCGGAGACCGCATCGACGATGGCAGGGATGTCAGTCGACTGAGCGCGCGACACCATCGGAAGGGCGGCGAAGAGGAGCGTGGCGGCGACACGAGAAGCGAAGCATGAGATACTTAAACGGCGTCTGAATGTTGTTCGGAAAGTTACGGTCTCCGTCCATCATTGCTAGAAGGTGACGCATTCCGAGCACGTCCCGGGGGCTCGAAATGTTCGCGTCAGGGATCAGAACGAGTGCACAGTGGGTGTGAGAGGCTCGTACAGACGCCTATCGACCGCTCATGACCTCCATCGACACCTTGCTGAACGCAGCCCGCGATGGCGACGCGAAGGCGTTTGACGACGTCTATGAGCGCGTGTACGGGGAGCTTCGGGCTCTTGCGCGCGTGGTTCGTCAGGGACGAGGCACGGAGACGCTCAACACAACAGCGCTCGTGCATGAAGCGTATTTACATCTGGTCCCCTCACGCGACCTCAAATGGACGAATCGGTCACATTTTTTCGGCGTCGCGGCTCGCGCCATGCGCCAGGTTCTCGCCGATTCTGCTCGGCGACGCATGACGCAAAAGCGAGGCGGAGGGATGATCAAGGTCGAACTGGGCGATCATCTCCAGGAATCCGCTGTACCCGTCGAACAGATCGTTGAGATTGATGAGGCGCTGACACGACTGGAAGCGCTCAGCAAACGGCAGGCAAGAATCGTTGAGTGCCGATTCTTCGCGGGACTCAATGTGGAAGAGACGGCCGAGATCATGGGACTCGGGACGGCGACTGTCAAACGCGACTGGCGGTCAGCACGCGCATGGCTCACGCAGCAGCTGCAGGCCTAGCCGATGCAAGAGATGACACCCGAGCGCTGGCAAGAGGTCCAGTCCGTGTTTCACCGGGCGCTGGAGCTACCTCCGGATCGTCGAGCAGACTATCTCGATCAGATATGCGCGAACGACCCGGAGTTCAGGAGTCAGGTGGATGCGCTGCTTTTGGCCGACGAAGAACCCGCAGACGTGTTCGACTCCTCATTCGAGGAGATGGCGTCGGCTCTCGCTCCATCCCTGTCCGAAGCCGACCGTCGCGTTGGTCCGTATCGGTTGACAAAGCGCATCGGCAGAGGTGGCATGGGCGTCGTGTATCTCGCCCACGATGATCGCCTGGGTCGCGACGTTGCGCTGAAGTTCATTCCCGTCCATCTCAGTGAGAACGAGAACGCGCGGAGGCGATTGGTTGCGGAAGCGAGGGCGGCATCGGCTCTGGACCATCTAAACATCTGCACCATCTTTGACATCGGAGAGGCCGATGACGGGCGGACGTACATTGCCATGGCCTACTATCCGGGACAGACGCTGCGGGAGCGCCTCGAGGGAGGTCCACTCTCGATTGATGAGGCCGTCTGGATTACGGATCAGATCGTGGAAGCGCTGTCTGCTGCGCACGCGCGGGGAATCATACACCGCGACATCAAGCCGGGAAACGTCTTCCTCGCCCATTCCAAATCGGCTCCGGAGAAGGAGACCGTGAAGCTCCTCGATTTCGGACTGGCCAAGATGGCCGGTCTCGAGCTCACTCAGACGGGCGCGACCATGGGCACGGTCGCGTACATGAGCCCCGAGCAGGCGGACGGCAAGCCGGTCGATCACCGTTCGGATATCTGGTCCGTAGGTGTCCTTCTATACGATATGTTGGCGGGCGAGCGACCGTTCAGGGGCGAGCACGCGCAGTCGGTGATTTACGCCATCCTGAACAAGGATCCGCAGCCGCTGGAATCGATCCGGCCGGGCATTCCCGAACACTTACGAAGAGTTGTTCACAAGTGTCTTGCCCACGACCCGGCCAGCAGGTATCAAGGTGCCGGGAGAGTTGAATGCAGAACTTCGGGGGACGGATGCGCAAAGCGACGCACGCACGCACCCGCGAAGTCTGCCGATCCGTGACATCCGCAGTCGTCCCCGATATCGAATCGCCGCCGCGATTGGATTGGCCGTCATCGCTGCGGCAGCGATCTGGTTTGCCGGCGTCTTTCGTAATGGCTCCGAGGTCGCTGAAGCTTCAAATCCGCTGGCTGTAGCGCTCGTCCCGTTCGCCAACGGCGGCGGGAGCGTCGATACGGATTACTTAAGCGAAGGCATCACGGAAGAACTGAGTACCGCCCTCGCGCGCAGTGGATTGCGCGTGCCGTCACTCGCGTCCGTCCTTGCGCTGACGGAAGATGGTCGTGATGTGAGCGAAGTCGGACGGTCACTCGATGTGGATCACGTGCTGGAAGGCACCGTCTGGCAGGACAGTAGTCGCGTACGGATTGTGCTTCAACTGACAAGATCCTCTGACAGATCTGAGCAGTGGACACAAACTTTTTTGAGGGATCTGGATCAGGCACTGGAGCTGCCCGAGGAGCTTGCCCAGGCGATCGTCACTGAAGTGAG
>CAVYIO010000009.1:0-33256 GCA_963768565.1 Rhodothermales bacterium | reverse complement strand
AACCCAAGCGCCTTCTCCTCAGGCTGGGGGCTGAGGATATGGGCGGCACATGCGCGGGCTTAGCGCCGGATACCGGGTGATTGGCTAGGGTCGTGGGCGCTGCGACCTCGTTACGACCACCGAACTCGCCAGTGCGCTGCTGGGGTTGTAGTGTCCGCGGCCACGGCAGAACAACCAGCGGAGATCGAGATGAGCGCATATCTGAGCACGACCATCAAGGTGAGGGACCCCGAGATCTTCGAGGAATACGCCGGCAAGGCCGTTCCGGTAATCAACAAGCACGGTGGTGAAACCATCGTGATGGGTGGCGTCGCCAAGCTGCTGGCTGGGCAGGCGGACCATGAATACGAGGTGGTCATCCAGTTCCCGAACACCGCAGCGGTAGAGGCCTTCTACGAGTCCGACGAGTACCAGGCGCTGATCCCACTGCGCGAACAAGGGCGCCGACGTCGTGTTCAAGGTGATCGAAGGATTCTGAGCGGCTCGCAAAGATCGCCTCCTGCTCCCTAGCGAAGGAGGGCACTTCCATCGACAACTAGCACGAGAACGACCCTGGGTCGCTCGGTCGTCAACGCCGAGCGTTGAGATCGCGTTGGTCGGTCTGCCAACGCGAACCCAACACCCCTCGGTGCCGGCCCTTCCCCGGTCGAAACTCGCGGCGCAGACGGCCTCACCCCCGCACATAGCCGGCACGATGATCGGCTTTCGGCGGTGTTTGATGTCCGTCGCAGCCGACGCGCGCTCTCGCGTGCCCGACCGAGCGCCGAGGCGCCGATCCCGAGTGGTTCTGGTCAACCCGCGGCGATGCGGCACGAGTTCAGAACTGAGAGCGTTGTCTCCACCTGGACTGAGAGGCCTTCCGTACAAGTGGTCTACGCCAGGTGAGCAATCGTTGTTCGACCGACGGCCGTGCTCGCCGATGCATTCTCGACGGAGGGACCGGACGGAACATCGGAGCGCCTCTCTTCCGGAGCGGATACGGCCCAAGGTCCGCGCCCTGAGCCCGTCCGGCCGGTTCGTCGACGCAGGGGCGGACCTTCGCCTCTGGCCGATAGTGGGGCCTCGATTCTACGCTGAGGTGGTTCAACAGAAATGGAGTTGTACATGTCGGGAGCGAACGATGGGTCAGCCGAGCGCCGTCAACTCGGTGATTGGCCGAGTCTACCGGCACGGCCGCTTCGACCGTTCAGAAGGTTCCGGACACCAGCTGTGAGAGCGGTCAGATTTCGGCGGTTCGGGCCTGCCGAAGTCTTGGAATTGTGCTCGGTTGACACACCTGTCCCTGGAGATCATGAGGTTCGGATACGCGTCCACGCGACGACGGTGACTGCTGCCGAGTGCGCGATGCGGCGAGGCGAACCGCACTGGGGTCGCGTCGTGATCGGTTCGCGAAGCCGAGGAGGCGCTTCCGGGTGCTTGGCAACGAACTCGCCGGCGAGATCGATGCGATCGGCCACAAGGTCACTCGTTTCGCCGTCGGTGACCACGTGTTCGGCTTCGCCGGGTTCAACCCTGGTGCCAACGCTGACTACATCTGCGTGCCCGAGAAGGCCTCGCTCGCGGTCAAGCCCGTCAACAAGTCCTACGAAGAGTCAGCTGCCGTGGTCGATGGCGCGACCACAGCACTGCACTTCCTGCGCGACATCGCCGAGATTCAGGCCGGACAGAGGATCCTTGTCATTGGCGCTTCTGGCAGCATCGGTACCTACGCGGTTCAACTCGCCAAGCGCCTCGGGGCACACGTCACCGGAGTCTGCAGCGCTGCCAACGTCGACCTCGTCCGCTCTCTCGGGGCGGACGAGGTCATCGACTACGGCACCGTCGATTTCACGACACGATCCGACACCTACGACATCATCTTCGACACGATCGGCAAGAGTTCCTTCGCTGCGTGCAAGTCGTCACTCACGCCAGCTGGGATCTTTCTTCCCACGGTCATCACCCCCGCGAATCTGCTGCAGAGACTCTGGACCCCTCTCCGTGGAGGCAAGCACGTGCGGGGTGGCCTGTCCCTCGAGAAGAACGAAGAGCTGATCGATATCAAGAACCTCCTCGAAGCGAACGAACTCCGCGTCGTGATCGAGCGCAGTTACCCACTCGAGCAGATCGCCGACGCCCACCGACACGTTGATGGCGGGCACAAGAAGGGCAACATCGTGATCACCGTGGATCATCAACACAGTGGCCACAGAGGCGGCTGACCCCGTGCCACGACTCCGAGATCTTGCCGCTGTCGGTGCCGACTACGCCACCACGGGCCCCAACCACAACACCGTGCGTCGACCGATCCGCTCATCAGCAGACACGCTCTTCCGCTGTCTCGAAGACGGGCCAGCCAACAAGGAATGGCAAGGCATTGCCGTCGAGTGGGCCGCCGAGCCGCCATTCGGTGTCGGTACCACCCGAACCATACGAGGGCTCGGACAGACCATCGAACAGTGCGTCCTTGCGTGGGAGCCAGGAAGACGAATGTGCTTCCGAAACGACCGCGCCACCCTCCCACTCGCTTCCTTCGCCGAGGACTACATCATCACCCCCACCGGCAGTGCCAGCTGCGAACTCAGCTGGCACTTCGCGTACGAATGGGCCGGCCGGGCCAAGCCGGTGCTTGGGTGGCTGTTTGGATTGGCCTTTGCCATAGGCGGCCGGCGTGACCTCAAGAGACTGGCAAGCCTCCTGGGATCGCCTGCGGAGCCTGACTGAGCCTCCCGGACACAGAGCCGGGTCAGCCCCAAGCCACACTCTCAGCTCGATATGACCACACCACGAGAGCGCTGCACCCGCTCAGAACCGGGCAATGAGCCGCAGGGTGTCGAGGGATGGGACCATTGCGGAAGTGCTCAATAATCGCGCCACGGAATCACGAGCCTCCGTAGCCGAACAGCGCAACAGTCCGGCCCCGATGTTGCGTTACAGCATCCGGCGAACAATCGTAGCCACGGGCATAGCTAGGGAGCTCATCGTCCGCCAGCCCTCAGTCGACCAATCCCAGTTGTGCCAACATGGACAAATGGATGGTTTGGCTGGGACCCGGCGTTTGCCGGACTGACCGTTCGCTCCACAGTCGTGGACCTCAACCTGTCGAGCCGGGATGCAGTCGACGACACACACGCGAGGGGTCGTAGGCGCCGGCTACGCCAACAGCGTCGAGCCGTGGGACACGTTCTTCGAAGCTCGCTACGCCATCGTGTGCGACCCGGACGGACATCGGATCGGCTTGAAGAGCCCACTGGATCCGTCGCGGTCCTATCCGCTCGACGGCTGAAACCCCCTGGGACCAAGTCGGTTGGCTCGGGCGACGCCGACGACCTCCAAGTATGCAAGCGCTCGATGACACAGGCCCAGAATCACGACCTCGCCACCGCAACCGTGACGCCGACTCCCGGACAGGAGGCCTACAGTGCCCATGGTGGACAGGTTGCAGTTACCACAGCACCGTCTCGGACTCGGCACGGCGGCGCTCGGGTCGTTGGAGGCCGGACCGCTCTGGTGGGGGGCACAGGACCGGGAGGTCGCGGTCGCGACCGTTCGAGTCGCCGCCGAGGCTGGTGCGGCGTTCATCGACACTGCGCCGTTTTACGGGTGGGGTCGGGCCGAGGAGATCGTCCGGGACGGTCTGATCGGCGTCACCGACACGCCGCTAGTTCTCACCAAGTGCGCCACGCTCAGAGCCGACGACGGCACTCCCTACGACGACTCGTCGCCCGCCGCCATCCGCTCCGACATCGAGCGCAGCCGCGAGCGGCTCGGCGTCGAGCGCATCGACATCGTCCAGGTGCACGATCACGATCCGAACGTCGCGATCGAGGAGACGTGGACCGCGTCGATGGCGCTTCGCGACGAGGGGGTGGTCGGCGGCGCTGGTCTGTCGAACCACTCGAGCGGAGCCGATGGACCGGGCACTCACCGTCGGCCCGATCGCCGTCGTCCAACATCAGTACTCGTTGCTCCACCGCACACCGGAGCGTGACGGTGTCCTCGCCTGGTGTGACGATCACGCCGTCCCATTCCTTGCGTGGTCGCCGCTCGCCGAGCGGGTTCTTGGCCGACGCATTCGATCTCGAGCTGCTTCATCCGGACGACCTCCGCAGACGGCTCCGTTGGGCGACCCGCGAAGCCGATCTCGTCAGGCGCGTCCGCTCGTCGGCGAGCGAGGTCGCCGAGCGGCACGGAACGACCATGGTGTCAGTCGCGCTGGCATGGGCGACCCGCGCGTCAGCCGGGTATGCGATCCTCGGTGCCCGATCGCCGGCAGAAGCCGCAGTGCTCGGCAGTCCGCTACCGATCCTCGACGGCGACGATATCGACCGCTTGACGTCGGTAGGTGAGTAGGAGCCGGCGACCCCAAGCGCTCAGGAAGTCGCGATTCTGCCAACGGACGATTCGCTTCGCGAGGATCTCGAGGCGTCCGGCAACCGTCGACTGTCTCAATGAACGATCCTCACCTGTACTGCACCACCGTGTGGATCTTCTGAGGCATTGCGCCGTGGCCTGCAACCGGCGATAGGGACGGGTGCCCGTGCGCGAGATGTGAGGATATGGGGGTAATCGCTCGGTGTCTTTGGTGGACGCTGGGTGACCGGCGAGGGACTGTTGGTGATGGTCCCGCCGGGGCCGGAAAAGGATGCCGTTATGTCGTGGTCCCCATGTCTGATTCGTTCTGACGTGCCCAACGGCCGGGTGTGTTTGACGCTTGGTCATCCGTTGTTGGATGACTTCTTGGCGTTCGCCGACGCCCGTTGCCGACCGAACACTGTGCTGGCTGCCGGGTTCGATCTGAAGGTGTTCTTCACGACCATTGCGAAGGATCCGGCCGATGTCACCACGACTGATGTGCTCGAGTTCATCCGGGCTCAACGCGTTGCTGGTGACCGCAACGTGATCCGCATTGCTGACGGCGAATCAGGTTTGTCAGCGAGAACGATCCAGCGGCGGCTGTCACCAGCCAAAGCTGACCACTAGGTATCGGCCCGATTGCGGCGCACGGAATGCCGGTCACAAGCGATCGGAGTCGCAGCTGCTTGCAGGTGGCCTTACCGACTGCCCGGACCGTTCTCCGGCCCGGCTTCTCGATCGAACAATCTGAGGTAGCTGATAGCTGAATGGTCAGTAGGGCTGAGCTGACTGGCGTCGACGTCGAAGTGTTGGATAGCCAGAGACCCCTGAGACTTGATCTCGGCAAGACCCCACAACACGAGTTCGCCCGGAAGCTCTGCAGCAGACTCAAGGCTTTGGCTGATATCCCAAGCGTGGACAATGAGGTCGTGGAGCCGAAGCCGGAGAACCTCGCCGCCAGTCAGGTCACCGGCCACGTGGTGCCAGGTTCGTCCAAGGACGCCCGGTGCTTGAAAGGCCTCGAGTTGTTCTGAAGTCGACAACGCCGCTTGCCGGGCCGTGGGGCTACCGCAAGCGAAGTGTTCTCTGGCTCGACTGATTGAATCGTCGGCGGTCGCTCCCGACAGGACTGCGAGGGTGAACCAGTTGCCGCCGGCCACGTGGTCGACAAGTGCGCGCAGATCCCAGTCGTCGCAAGGTGTCGCGACGCTCCAATGCTCATCCTGGATTGAGGTGAGCTGTTCTATGAGGAATTCGGTCAGGGTTGATAGCGCGGCGATGTCAGGGTCAGCAGTCACGGCGATGACTCTCGCACTAGAGGAACGAGACCGCCAGGCTGGGGTGTCGGATGCTGCTGCCGGTGCCGGGTATCGCTTCTGACGGAAGCCGTTCTTGCTCAATGACATCCAGATTCGCAATGAGCCCGATAACGCGCGCCCGGAATCACGCCTCGAGAGCAGCGGCCACCGCACACTTCGGCCCAAGCGCCTTAGGCCGTAATGACGGCGGAGTCGCCGACCAATCAAGATTGAATCGGAACTGGCGGGCTTTCCTATCAACTCGATCGACCAATCGCAGCGATTGAGTTGTTCACGACAGCGACCTCGCCGTCCGGGTTGTCGAGACATTCTCGTGCAGCGGCTGCCCCGTGCTCCATCCGACATACTGCTCGATCTCATCAACCTTGAAGTATCCGCCTCCACCGCTGACGTTGTCGCCTACCGACAGGCCTTCACCGTTTGCGAGCTGGACCGTTTGCGTGGCCGGTCTCCAGGTGGTCAATGCGGGCCATACGACTGGATATCGCACTCCAGATTCTGGGGAAACGACAAACAAGCACCCACCTTGCACCTCAAGAATGCCTTGAATTTCGGCTTGTAGGCCGCTCCCATCTCCCAACGGTGCTCTGTGGCGCAGGAGCGGACCATCTACTGACTCGCTTGAACATGAAACACACGACAACGCAGCGACTGCGGCCAGGAGTAAACCCGAATGAAGCTTGTGCAAGCGAGTCCTACATTCTCGGAGCCAGCACCTCGATTGAGCAACCATCTGATCCCTGTTCAGGCCTGCAGGACCATTTGGTCGCAAGCAGGCGGTTACGCCTCGGCCGGAGAGCTAATTCGTGGCGATGTGCGGGCCTGTCCCCGGTATCGCTTCGTCTATCAGCAGGGCTTCCGAACTGAGCTCCCTTTGTGTCCCATTGATAGTTAACCAACCGTGTTGAATCCCGTATGCCGTGTTGCCCCAGTATACGGGGTCCCCACTGTCGCCGAAGTAGCCGAGGTTTGCATCAAGGGCAACCAAATTGCAGTAGATCGACCGGCAGACGTACTTTTTGTAGACCTGCTGGCAATCCCTGAAGGAAGTCTTTCCGTTCCTGCAAACGTATGAGTTCACGCTTCTCGACCCGACGCATAACGTGCGCTCAGAATCCCGGCCGTCGACCAGCGGTGAGCGCCACACTTCGGCCCATACGAGCTACCGCATAAACCCGGTCAGTTGTCGTGAATGACGAGGTCTTGCGGTCTCAGTTCCACTAATGCTGCTTGGCCGAGCGCAGTGATGATGGAGGCAAGGTGCTCAGCGACCAGGGCAAGCAGATCGGTGTTGTTGATATTGCCCGTTGAAATGATGAGTAGGGACTGCGGCGTTCCTTGCAGAAGGTGCGAGTCCCGGAAATCTCGATCTTTGCTGACAACGATCCGGCCATCGGCGTCGGCAATCCGAGCGATCTCGGAATCAGTCGTTCGGTTTGCGTCAGGAAGGCTGGTGGTGTGAATCGAGTCGTGGCCCGCAGCCGTGAGGTGGTCGGCGAGTCGGGCTGGAAGTTGTGCGTCAACCAGGAATTTCACGCTGCGCTGAATGGTGTGACTTTGTTCCCTGAGGTGAGAGCACCGAACTCTAGGGCTGCGAGTAGATCATCTCGCTCGAGGTCTGGATGGTCCTCTAGGACGTCCTCGATAGTCATTCCTGAGGCCAGGAGTTCGAGTAGGTTCTCGACCGGGTAGCGCAAGCCGCGCACGGTGGGCTTTCCGTGGCAGATTGCCGGGTCTGTCGTGATCCGGTCGAGGCGTGTCATAGGCGCGATCGTACTGGACTCAGCTGCACGCCCGGGTCGCGTTGCGCCGGAACCCTGATCGGGATCAGGAAAGCGCCCACAGCACCGCTCAGAATCATGGCCGTCAGCCAGCGACGCGTGCGCTGGTTCGGTCCGAGCCGAGTACTGCGCAAGTTCCCTCTCGCTCGGGCCGGGTCCTCTGGCGGAAAGGGGGCGCAGTAGCGGACGATCGGGGGCCCTTGTGGCAACGACTGGTGTGCGTTGATGCGCTCGCGGAGGCCTGCTCGGCCGTTCAGTCATGCGATCACCGTGGTAGCGATGGTGCTGGCGTTGATTGCTGGCGCGGCGGTTCCGGCGTCTTCTCAGGAAGCGCTGGACTCGGGCGCCCCGGAGTCGTCTGTGACAGTTGCTGAAGCCGCTGACTACGAGAGTTTGAACAGCAACCAAGATGAGCCGGCAAAGGGCCAGCGAGAAACGCGATCGATCGTCCGGTCGACCGCTGCGAGAAAGACCAGACCAAGCCCACGGCGCTGTTCTTCGTACCAACGAGACGCGTCTTCGATTTCAGTGACTGCCTCGTCGAGGAGACGAACCTGCGCGGTCACTCGGTCAGAGTGTCTGACAGTCGCTGCCGGACAGCGGTCCAATCCTGGCTGGTTGCATCACCACCAAGAGCTCGTCGAGCACGACCTTCGATTTCGTTGACCCAATGACGGTTGACGTCGTCAAGATCTTGTTCATGGTCGGTCTCGAGGCTGACCAGTAGCTCGGCTGCAAGATCGGCGCTGTGCGCCGTTGGGTAGGGCCAGTACCTCTTCACGAAGGTTGTTCGGCTTGATGGCCATCTCCACAGAGTAGCTCGCTTCCTCGAGACCTAGATCGTCTTTCCGCGAGCAAAGTGCCGGCGTCTCGCTATTCCTCGCATCAACGCATCCAGTCCTCAGGAATGCGTGCGTAGAGGACTTCCTAGGTCGTTCGAGACCCGACTGGTGTTGCGAGACTTCCTTCACGCACAGTCGAACTGTTCTGTCGACGACGGCCACCACGCCACGACGTCGCCGCTCATAATGAATGCAATCCAGATACAGCACCTCGTTGCGTACTTTGAGCGCACATCCCTGAGGCAATTCACTCCTATTCACGGGAACTCCACACCGGTGATGAGATCGTCACCCGCCGTAACCATCGCCAGCTCACCACCAGCCAACACCAACCTCGTCCGCAACCGTGACCGTTGGACCATCGACACCGTCCACCGAAACGGGGACCTCACCGTCTCCGGCCCCTCGGGGAGTGTCCGGCTCCCGAACGACTACGTCCAGACTCACGTCGAACTCGGTTATGCCCAAACCAGCCACGCCACCCAAGGCCGAACCGTCGACCGTTCCATCCTCTACCTATGTCCGATCGGGGATCTCCTACCGTTACACCATGCGCTCGACCGTCTTCGCCGAGATCGACCGGCCGTCCTCCGACCTCGGCTGGAAGCCTGCCATCCGCCACCGTTGCGTGTCGGCCCGCGAGGTGCTGAGCCGGCATCCGTGGGCCGCGCCCCTCCTGGAGTCCCGCACCAACCCGGCCCCTGGACATACGGCCACCACGACGCCGTGCTCGGCTGCCTGCGCCGAGGCGGCCTGTCGCTCGAGGTGACGGCGCTTGCCTACGCACTCCTCGACAGCTACGTCTACGGCTTCGCCCTCCAAGAAGTGAACCTTCCCGCGACCGGGGACGCCGAGATGGCCGACCTCGACGGCACCCTCATCGAGCCGTTACCCGGGGCGTGTTCCCACACCTGACCGAATTCGCTGCCGAGTACGTGATCCGACCCGGCTACGGCTTCCGAGCGGAGTTCGCATTCGGTCTCGACCTCATCCTCGATGCACTCGAGCGTTTGGCCTGACGGCGTGGCTTCGATTCCTGACATGTGAATGGTGTTGAGTCAAGGAAACTTGCCGGAAAGGGACCTTGACATAAAGACAAGGTCGCTTTACTATCGAAGCACGACGACTCGAGCGATATGACCACCTTCGCAGCGCTGGTTCGGATTTCGACCCTCACCCGGGTCGCCGCAGTCCGACACCTGTTCGTCTTACCGAAATCCACAGATAAAAGAAGCTCCTGCAATGTCTCACTCAACCCAAGCCCTCTCACCCGCAAGCTGATGAGGACGTCGAGGAACAACGCGTGGAAGCGGCGCGGCGATACGTGCGGCAGCTGCAAGCGTTCTATATCCACGCCAGCGTGTTCGCCGCAGGAATGGTCATCATCTTCGTGGTGAATCTGGCCACCAACCTCGCCGCCGGCATCGCTGGCGAATGGTCGGCATGGTGGTCGGTCTGGGCGTTCATCGGCTGGGGCCTCGGAGTTGCCACCCACGGACTCGTCGTCGGTTTGAATCGACCGGCGGGTTCCTCATCGACCTGGGAGGAGCAACAGATCGACAAGGTGCTGGCGAGATGATCACACCAATCCGCCACACAGCAAGCCCTCGGGGCTCAGACACGTCGGACACGCCGTCGTGGGGAGGTTCGCTTCCGGAAACTGCGAATGGAAGCCGAGCGATATGACCACCTCGGAACCAGCGCCTCGTGGCCCCAGGCTGAGCGCCGAAGACAAGCGCCAGCGCAACAGCTACCTCCGAGAGTTCATCCCCGCCCTTGCCGTCTTCGGCATTCTTCTGGCGGTTGTCGAAGTCGGCGTTGATGAGAACACCTCGGGAGCACGCCTGTGGGTCCTGCTCCCGGTGCTCCCGATGATCGGCGTTGCTGTCGCCCTCTACCGCGCCGTCCAGCGGGCCGACGAGTACGGCCGCATCGTGATGCTCGAATGCATGGCCCTCGGATTCGGTGTCGCGATGGTCACTGCGATGGGACTCGGGTTTCTCGGCGGAATCGGAGCGGCCTGGACCTTTGGCGGGTGGCTGGTCTTCGGTGCCGGCATGACGACCTGGAGCCTGACACTGCTCGTTCGGGGGATCAGGTAGGTGGAGAACCGACTCAGAGAGCGGCGGGCGATCAGCGGTTGGAGTCAGGCTCACTTGGCCGATCTGCTCGGCGTGAGCCGTCAAACGGTCAACGCGCTCGAAAAGGGTCGATACGACCCCAGCCTTCCCTTGGCCTTCCGCCTGGCGCGCGTCTTCTCCACCACGATCGAAGACCTGTTCAGTCCCAGCGACGAAGACCTCGGCTCCACCACCGAGGCATCGGCTGGACCGGGGTGATCTCGCACGGGCGACGATCTCGAGGTCATTCGAACGGCCCGAACGGAAAGGTCGGTTTGAGCTCGGCCTGCTCTCGGTTGGGACGATCGAGCTGCCGGTTGTGCACTCGGCAAGCCTGCGTCCGCTATGCAGGTTCTGAGCGTGCTTACAAGTTAGCTTGCTAGGACGGTGGCGGCAAGCTAACTTGTACAAGTGGACGTGCCGTTAATCGCAGCAAGCGCCAGAAAGCACGGCATCACCGACGACGCCATGACCCATGCCTTCAACCATCCGATCCTGGTCGACGAACTCGAAGACGGATTCACGATGTTCGTCGGCGGCGACCAATCGGGAAACCTCCTCGAGATCGGCGTCATCGACAGCCACGACGGCCCCATCAACAGCCACGCAATGCCAGCCCGCCCCAACTACCTGAGGTGACCACGATGCCCCGAACCGCACAAGAGATCCTCGATCAGGCCGACGAACTCGCCGCTCGATTCGAGAACTACGAACCCAAGCCAGGTGACGCACTCGACGCCACCCCGCTGCGAGAGCTCCGGGCCGCCTTCGCACATCGAGCCCAAGCAGAGAAGGCACTTGCCGACGCCGTCGACAACGCCCGCAACGCCGGTCATTCGTGGGCATCGATCGGGGCCATGGTCGGCACCTCCGGCGAGGCGGCTCGCCAGCGGTACAGCCAAACGGCTCGAAGGAGCTGACACGACTCGCGAGACGAGATGAGCTGACCCGAAGCCTCATCCTGAACACCGGCTCTTCGGACAAGTCATTTCCCGAACCGGAACGGGTCACCCACCTCACAGGATCATCGATCGGATGTAGGGCGTCTGTCCCATATTTTGTCCCATAGTTCGGCTGATATGGGACACAATCCGGTCGGACCAGCGGGACTGCGAAACCCTGTTCACCAGGGGAAACAGTACCATTCGGACTCCACCGGACGGCTTTCGGGGCTATTCCTAAACCGTGCGTCGCAAGTTCGATTCCTGCCAAGGGCGCCGAGCGGATCGCAGCGCACCCGTCTACCGGTTCGAGAGCTTTTCGATCAGCGAAGCTGCGAGTGTGAGTGCGTCCTCGCGCACCACGTAGGACGTGATGCCCCACCGTTCCCGGTTGTACAGGATCCGTTCGGCCATAGTTTCGAGGGGGCCGAGGAGAACGAATGGCGACGACAGGACGAGGTCGACGGGCACGTCGAGCGTGGCCGCCATCCGTTCAGCGGCGGTGGCCGGGTCGTCGGCGACCTCGACCCGCTGAACGAGCGCCTGAAGCTGGGGTTGGGGGGTCCTGCCTTCAGCAGCTCGCAGGACGATCCCGATGCTCTGATCCAGCTCGGGTTCGCTCCACCTGGCCTCGTGGCGATGTCCATCGGCAAGGGTCCGCCCCAAGCCGGTGAGACCAACGGTGTCGGCGTGACGGCCCGCATAGTCGAGCAGTCGGGAGTTGTTCCCGCCGATGAGAAGCGGAACCTGGGACTGAATCGGGAGCGGTTCATCGAGCGTGGCATCCACCAGGGTCACGAACATGCCGTCCCAGCTGACCGTTTGCCCGGTGAGCAGAGCCCGCACGGCGGTGGTCACTTCGATGAGCCGATCGACGCGTTCGGTGGCGTCCGGTCGTGTCAATCCCTGCATGGACCACTCTGGGGGCGAGTGCCCGGCGCCGAGACCGAGGAACGCCCGCCCATCGGAGAGGAGATCGAGCGTGGCGACATCGGCGGCGAGTTGCAGGGGCTGGCGCAGACCGGCATTGGCGACATACGGCCCGAGTCGGACGTGGCGGGTCACCGCCGCCGCGGCGGCGAGCGCCGGGAAGGGCGACGGGCACGATCCGGGGTGGTCGGCGACGGTCAGCGATGCGAAACCGAGATCTTCGGCCCGCCGTGCCGTTTCCAGCCACTGCTGTTTCGACGACGGGGTGACCTGGAGGCCGAACGTCACTGCCGGAGGTGCCATCAGACCAGAGTGGGCTGTTCGCTGGTCACGTGTCGATCCCCGCCTTCATCAGGTCGCCGAAGGCCGCTTCGACGCAGCTGCGGTAACCCTCTGGGTCATCGATGGCGGCGGGGTCGATGAACAGCCCGATGTCGAAGTTCCCGTCATAGGACATGGCCGTGATGTTCGCTGCGGTCCCCGCCACAGGACCCATGGTGATGAAGCCGGTCAGTTTCGCTCCGGCGCAGTAGAGCGGGAATGGCGCCCCGCGGAGGTTCGAAGTGGCGAAGTCGATGTGGGCCGCCTGGTCACGGGCCGTGTGGGTCACCACCGTGGTCGGCAGCAGGTTGATGATGCCCGACAGGCCGGCGATGGACCCACCGTGCTCGGCTTTCTCCCGTGCCGCAGCCATCGCTTCGCGCACCGTCGCCATCCGCTCCCGCAACGTCGCGTCGCCGCACGGGATCTGCACGAGCACGGGTGTGAAGGCGTTGGTGGCGTCGGCCGCATCGGTCCGGGTGCTCAACACGAAGCTCGTGTTGAACGCGGCGACCGTTTCGTTCCGCTCATCGTGATAGCGGACGCCCGCCTCGACCAGTCCCGCCATGAACGCGTCATTCACGGTACCGCCGAGGGCGTTGGCGGCGGTGTGGAGCTCGTCGAGCGGAAGGTGCACATGTTCGAGGCGGCGGTGGCGGGAGCGGGACGTCCACAGCGGCGAACCTCCAGGCACATCGTTGGCCGAGCCGGCAAGTTGGCTCACCGCGGATCGTGCTGCCTCGACGACCTCACCGGCAGCTCGGATGGCTCGGCGGGGGTCGGCCGGCCACGACCGCGATCTCTCCGGCGATCCGACGTGCGAGCTCGGTCTGGCGACGAGTCAACTGGTCGATACTTCGCCCGGCCGTCCTCAGGACGCTCGTGGCGAGGTCACCGGAGAACTCGTCCGCGGGTGCACGTTGGGCTGCTTCGGCGATGATGCGCTCGAGGTCCACGTCCGGACGGGGTTCTTCGTCGCGGCTTCGTTGTTGATACAGCGCGGCCATCCGCATCTGGCCGGCTCCGTCGCTGATCACGTGGTGGACCAGCGTCCAAAGGGCGCCACGGCCACCCTCGAGGCCTCTGATGGCAACGGCTCGCCACAGGGGGCGAGTTCGGTCCAGCGGCTCCTCGTACAATGTCGTGGCCAGGTCGAGGAGCTCCCGATCCGAGCCGGGGGCGGGCAGCTGCACCTCTCGCACGTGGTAGTCGAACTCGAACTCGGCATCCGCGGCCCATTCGGGTGTGGAGATGTGACCGAGGCCGGGAACGACCCGTTGATACAACCGTGGGACCTTGGAGATCTCATAACGGATCTGGCGACGGAAGACCTGCATATCGACCGGCCGGTCGAGGAGCGTGAGGACGGCTCCGTTGGGATTCAGCCAGGGGTCCCTCTCCACGTTCCACATCAGGGCCTCGTGCTCGGTCATCCGGTTCGTGAACTCGAAGACGCGTTCGTCATTCATGTTGGCCCACACTAGATCGCTCCGTGGCATGGCGGCACGCCTGTGGGCCGATCCCTCGCCCAGCCGGCTGCCGGAGACTTCGGAGGGGCGGGTAGATGGGTCGATTGGCCAAGCTCGCGTTGGCTCTTGTCACCTTTCCGAGACCAGAGGGGTTCTACGCTTTGGGTCATGATGGTCACGCAGCGGCTGACCCCAAGCTGCCGTTTCAGTGGCGCACCTCTCACCTACACATTTGCCGATCTGGGCATGACGCCGCTGTCGAATTCGTATCTCACCCCGGAGCAGGCCAACGTCATGGAACCGTTCTACCCGTTGCACGCCTACGTCTCGGAGGACAACTTCCTGGTGCAACTCGAGCAGTTCGAGACGCCTGAGCAGATCTTCGGCGACTACGCCTACTTCTCGTCCTACTCGAGCAGCTGGCTGCCGCCACGCAAAGGCGTACACCGAGCAGATGATCGAGCGCTTCGGCTTCGATGCGGGCAGCCAGGTCGTCGAGATCGCGAGCAACGACGGGTACCTGCTTCAGTACTTCATCGAGCGTGGCGTCCCGGTCCTCGGCGTGGAGCCGGCTGCCAACGTCGCCGCGGCCGCGGTCGGACAAGGGCATCCCGACCGAGGTCGCGTTCCTCGGCACCGAGACCGCCCGGCACCTCGTCGCCGAGCATGGGACGCGGCCGACCTGCTGGTGGGCAACAACGTCCTGGCCCACGTGCCGAACCTCAACGACTTCGTCGCCGGCCTGAAGACCATGCTGGCGCCCGACGGCGTGCTCACCATGGAGTTCCCCCATCTCCTGCGAGCTGATCGAGAGCAACCAGTTCGACACCATCTACCACGAGCACTTCGCTACTTCTCGTTCTCCACGGTCGAGAGGATCTTCGCCCACCACGGCATCACGCTCTTCGACGTCGAGGAGCTCCCGACCCACGGTGGATCGCCTCAGGATCTACGGCGCCCGCACCGCGAGCCGGGCTCATGCCACGACCCCACGGGTCGCGAGCTCCATGAAGGTCACCGAGAAGCTGGCGGGTCTGCAAGGATCGAGACCTACCTGAACTTCGGTGAAAGGTGAAGGCGACCAAGCGTGAGCTGCTCGGCTTCCTGATCGCCACCAAGAACGACGGCAGAACCGATCGTCGGGTACGGCGCCCCGGCCAAGGGCAATACGCTCCTCAACTACTGCGGTGTCGGCACCGATTTCCTGGACTACACCGTCGACGCCAGCCCCCACAAGCAGGACCACCTACTGCCGGGTACCCACATCCCGATCCTGGCTTCCGGACACGATCCGCGACACCAAACCGGACTCCGTCCTGATCCTTCCCTGGAACCTGAGGGACGAGATCGTCGAACAGATGGCCCACATCCGTCAGTGGGGCGGCCAGTTCGTCGTTCCGATCCCCCACGTCGAGGTGTTCTGAGGCGTCGGTTCCCAGACCAGCAACGAAGCCGGAGACTCTGTACTGTCGTGGCATGGCCACTTCAGCCGGGTCGGACAGCGGCCGGTTCAAACTCCGACTCGGTCAGCCGGTGCACACCTCCGATGGCCTTTTCGGTGAACTCGCCGACATCGTGGTCGATCCGATTGCTCGAACGGTCACCCACCTGATCGTGCAACCACACCATCAGCATCGCCAGGCGAGACTGGTGCCGGTTTGGCTGACCGAAGCAGGCGACGAGATCGTCACAGTGCATCTCGGGACCAGACACCTTCGACAGCTCCAGCAGGTTGCGTTCACCGATTTCATCGATGTGGCTCACCCGATCGATCTCGGGGAGCAATGGGATGTGGGAACCGAGAGGATCGTCAGCCTTCCCTACATGAATCTCGACTTCGAGCTCGACGCGATGCTCACCCCGATCCAGATCGAGTACGACCGTATTCCCAAGGACGAATGCGAGATCCGCCGCACCAGTTCGGTCATCACGTCGGACGGCTACGAGGTCGGTCAGGTCGAGGGTTTCGTCGCCGAAGGCGAGGATTCGCTCGTGGCGGTGATCGTGCGATCGGGTCCTCCTTGGCTCAAACACGTCGTTGGAGTGCCGATGGCTGCGGTCAAGCGGGTGCTCACCGACCGGGTGGAACTGTCCATCGACCGTCATGCCTACCGCCAGCTTCCCAGAAGCGATGAGGGCCCCGGGCCGACCCCGGCGGGGATGGGCCGGCGGATCGGGTCGACCTGGGGTGGATTCGTCGACGAGGTGCCGAGACGATCTCCCATGGGATCGACCGACTCCTCGGTCGCTAGAGGACGCCTGTCCTCAACGGTCAGGTGGCGTGGGCAGGAGATCCAGGTCGTCGACGATCACGCCCGACACCCCCCGGCTCTCGAGCCACTCGATGTCCTGGCGGGAGTCGACCGCCCACGTGAACAACAGCCCTCGCTGGAGGAGCCGGGCGACGATCGCCTCGGTCAGCAGCCGGCGATGGATGACCGCGCCGTCCAGACGAGTGCGTGAGGGCAGCCAGAGAAGCAGAGCCAGTTCGAAGCGGTTTCCGGCCGAGCGGATCGTGCGGACGCCCTCCAGGGCGGCCAACGGGCTCAGCAGCCACCACGACTTGGAGGACACGGTGATCGGTCGACGGTCAGCGATCGCCCGGACCAGGTGCCGGGGCAGACGCGGGCTCACGCCCTTCAGGTCGAACCAGAGGACCGTTCCCGGTCCGGCTGCGTCGAGTATCTCTTCGACCATCGGCGTGGATGTGTCGGCGGGCAGCACGTGCCACTTCTCCCACAGGCGACGTTGTCGCCCGACGAACTGCGTCGGCCACAGGGTCTTGCCGTGGCGAACCTCGAGTGAGTGGCCGGGTCCGAGGTGTACATCGAGTTCGACGAGGTCGGCGCGGTCGCCGGCGTTGCGCACCTTCTCGATCGTGTTACCGGCCCTGTGGGCTACGAACTCCACCGGCGGGTGTCCTGGCCCCTACGCGCTGGTGACGGCGAGCGACCTACTGAACTGGAGCTTGAGCCCCTGCCGCTGCATCCGGAACCGGAACCAGATCGCAGCCGTGGCCAGTGTGACGGCGGTGAATGACGGCCCGAGGAACGACTTGATCACCACGAACGTGGTCACCGACTGGGTGAGGAGGAGCCAGAGCGTGATCCCCGCGTTGACCAGGCTGGTGAACGCCCACAGCAGCGAGAGCCTGGTGAAGAACAGGCGAAGCATCGGGTGGTCGGCGGTTTCGGTGTCGAAGGGGCAGAAATCGTGCGCCAGGCGTTCGGCCAGCGGCCGTCCCATCGGTACCGAGACCAGGAATGCCAGACCGACCAGCGCGGTGGCGACGGTCGGTTGCAGGAAGTAGACCACCCAGCTCCCGGTGGCGAGGGCCAGAACCGTGCGTGCTCCCAGCCCGAGCGTGCTCAACACGATGAGACCGGGGACCTTCTCCCGCTTCTTCATGCGGTACAGCATCACCGAAACCGACCAGAACAGGGCGGACAGCAACGCGCCCATCGTGCCGACGAGCTCGAGGAACCCGAGAAAAATCGCCACTGGGATGACCTTGCCTTCGAGGACCGTGCGCCACGAGTGACGGAGAATCGCGCGGGGACCGGGTATGACGAGGGGGGTGTGTGGCAAGATCGTTCTTCCTGTGCGCCGTAACGAGCGGTTCATATCCTAGGGCGATCGCAGCCCCGAGGGGCATCGACTCCGCGAGGAACCGATGGCCCACCACTTCTATCGACAGGTGAGGTTCCGATCTTCAGGAAGGATTCTCAGCCTGTCGCTCCCGGTCTCAGACGCAATTCTCGCCGCTCAGGCCCCGGCCGCAAAGGACCGTTCGCTCCACAGACCCCAGCGAGAAACCCTCCCCGCCGTCAATCGGCGCACCGAAAACGTGCAACCGGAGCCCCGCCACCGAATCGTCGCCGAACCCCAACAGGTCGTAGGTCACCTCGCCGAGATCGCCCACGGTGGGCGCCACGCTCAGCACCACGCGGGTGGGAGGTTCGTCGGTCAGGAAGGGCTGGGCTGCGATGAGTCCCAGCTCGAGCATCGTGTCGGCCTGCGGGATCTCCCCGAACTCGGCGACGATCTCCGATGTGGCGTCATCGACCCCGCCCAGGTAGGCGAGGAACGCGATATTGGCCCAACCGGTGGCAGCGCCGCTCTCGACCTCGTACCAGAAGGCGCCCGGGATCCGCCAGGCTCGACCGGTCGCGACGACGCTGTCGGTGGGAGCGGCCAGAGCAACGATCGCATGCTCGGTGCCGGGTCCTGAGCGGATGTTCAGTCGGTCGTCGTGTTGAACACCGACAACACCGAGAACATCGCCTGGCCGGGCGAACAGGTCGGCCTCCTGTCCTCTCCAGGTGGTCGTGGTCGTGGTCGGCGCGGAAGTGGTGGTCGTCGCGATCGTCGTGGTGGAGTCGGTGGTGGTGGTCGAGGCGCTCGTGGTGGTGGCAATCGCTCGTGGTGGTGGTCTCGCTCGTGGTGGTGGTCTCGCTCGTCGTGGTGGTGGAGGCGTCCTCATCGCTGCCACAGGAGATCCCGGCCAGTAAGAGCGCAGCCAGGACGAGATGGAGGCTCGACCGTCGGTGTTCGTTCATAGCGCGAGTATTCAGCGTTCTTCGACCCGTGTATACGGGTCGAAGGTCACCTTGGGTGAGAGGCGGTGGTCCACGGTTCCGGACAGCGTCTTGGGAGCGATCGCACAGTAGGAGTCCGTCACCAGCTCGCCGACCTCCTCCCAGTCGGTGATGACGATGCCGATTCAACCCTTCGATCCCACGGCGGTTTCCTCGTCGGCGTGAGGAGTCGAGGACAATGTGACGGCAGAGTGTGAGGTGTGTGGCTGATCGCCCAGGCCTCGTCGGATACCAGCGACCTCGGTTGGCCTGTCGCCGTGGCGTCGCTGATCCTCGTCGGCCTCGCCATCGGTTTGGCGGGGTGGCTACGCCTCGGGATCACCCGGGACCTGGTCGTGGCCAGCGTGCGGGCTGCGATCCAGCTGCTCGTCGTCGGCCTGCTCCTGACCACGCTCTTTGCGTCTTCGTTCGACCGACTCGGCGCGTTCCTCTGGGTGGTCGTGATGGTCGGGATCGCGACCTCGGTGATCGGCCGAAGGGCGTCGGCGCCCTCGCGTTCGCTCTACGTCGTCGCCGGCTCCACGGTGGCCCTGTCCACGGCGTTGAGCCTGCTGATCGTGTTTGCAACCGGCGTCTTTGAGCTGTCGGCGGTCGGGATCGTGGTCATGGCGGGCATCACGATCGGGAACGCGCTGCCGTCAGCGGTGCTCGGCGTCAACCAGGCTGTCGCCGCTCATCGCGATGGTGTGGGGCAGCTGGAAGCATTGCTGTCGTTGGGGATGGATCGATCCCAGGTGATGCGATTCATGGCTCCGCGTCCGGCGCGGACCACGCTGATCCCGCAGGTGGAGCGAACAAAGGTGGTCGGCCTGATCGCTCTTCCGGGTGCGATGACCGGGCTGCTGCTCGCTGGTGTCGATCCGATCGACGCCGTCCTCATTCAGATACTGGTCATGTACCTCGTGCTCGGTGCGACGGCGTTGTGCGTGGTCGTGACCGTTGCCGCCGTGTCGAGGGGAGCGATCACCGACTCGCTCGTCATCGCCGACTGGGTAAGGGCCCCGGACTGAGTTTCCCGAGCAGCACCAGAGAAGCTCGGAGGGGTCGGTGGTGCTGCCATGTACGCCCCGACAGGGCTCGGGGACGCGACGAGGAGGGCACCGCCGGTGCCCTCCTCATCTGGTGCTCTATGCCGGGTCGGTGGTCAGCCGCTCGCTTGCTGCGAGTTTGCCCTTCCGTATTCGTTCCCGCTCGGCGTTGCGTTCCTTGCGTTCTGCGGTGCGCCTCTTCCAGGCCTTCACCTTCCAGTGCCGTTTCTCCTTCTTCTTCGGTGCTGTTCGCGGGGGATGATCGAACTTCGGCTGGCTGAAGACGGCATCTTCGGGATCCTCCACGGAGTGAAGCTCCTGGTGGAGCTGGTGACGTACCTTACGGTGTTCCTTGGCCCGGATCGTTTTGTCCGGTCGGAGCAGGACCTCATCGGTCTTCTCCGGTGTCAAGGTGATCCCGTCCTTACGGTGACGTGCACTCACGTTTGCAGGCTCCTTCCTGCCCGGACAGCTCCGGGCGACTCGGTCCCGACGCTGGTCTTTCAGGCCAGGATTAACCACGGGCCAACTGCGGTCGGCCCGTGGTTCACCTTCCCACACCGGCCCCGTCATGTCCATGAGCCCTACGCACTTAATGTCCCGGCCGGCGCTACCTCTTCCGCAGCTTCCCGGGCTCGTGACCGTGGTGGTTCAAGGGTTCGAGGGGTTGGGGGCGTGTCGGTACGACCCGGCTGATGTAGGCGATCCCGATCAGGCCGACGATCACCAGACCGGCACGAACCCACGGGCGATCGAGCACGAAGATGGTGGAGATGGCTACCGCCACGACGATCGAGGCATAGGCCGAACGCTTCGCTGACCTGGGCATTCCCAGTCCAGCGCGGTAGCCCCGGACAAACTGGCCAAGGACGGGCAGGTCGAGCAACCAGCGTTCGAGTCGGGTGCTGCTCCTGGAGAAGCACCAGGCTGCGGCGATGAGGAAGACCGTGGTCGGCAGACCGGGCACGACGACACCGACGGCACCGATGCCGACGAAGATCATGCCGACGGCGACGTAGGCGCCCCGCAGCGGAAGTGAGCGGTGCACCGCCCGTTCGGTGGGAGGACTCTCCACATCACGACGGTATCCGGGGTGGGGGCGACAGGCGTGACCGGGTCGTGTCGCTCATGGGCCGGTTCGTGGATCGTTCACGACCACCGGCTGGTCGGTGGCGACGCTCAGCCGGCCGCCTTGGCGAGATCGAGCAGTCGTGTGGCTGGATGGGTGCGGAGCAAGCGTGTGATCCGCCTCCGATCCACCGATGTCGTCGGTGAGTCGGGCTGACAGTTGGCGCAGAGGGCGAGGCGGCGCTTCCACGGAGAGTCGGCGCCGGAGATGCGGAGGAGCGGGTTTGCGCACACCCCGCAGCGCCACCGGTCCCTGGTCAGCACCCAGTGCTCCGTGCGATGCAGGTTCCTGCCCGTGGTGTTCTGCGGTCCGAGCTGGGCGTTGGTCCTGATCAGGGCAGCCCCAACGGCCACCACCCGCTCGATGTCGCCGATCGTTCCCACCGGCTGAAAAGGTGAGATCCCGCAGATGAACGGTGTCTCGACGGCGTAGATATTGCCGAAACCGGCGATGAGCGTTTGATCGAGCAACGCGGCACCCAGGGGGCGATCGGCGGCGGTCGTGATGCGGGCCACCGCGGCTGGTGTGATCGTAGGACCCGCACAGATCGGGGCCGAGGTGAGCCAGGGCCGCCGGCTCATCGCGCGATCGGATGAGGTGCAGCCGAGGCACGTCGATCCCGGTGAGATAGCCGCCGGGGAATTCGATTTCGAAACGTCGGCGCCAGGACGGCACGTCGAAAGCACGAGAAAGGACGACCCGTCCCTGCATCAGCATGTGGGCGTGCAGCGTACGGCCATCGTCGAATCGGATCAGCAGGTGTTTGCCGTAGGCGTCGGCGGAGTGCATCGTCGATCGTTCCAGCTCGACGGTGGCCAGGCGGGGATGACGAAACGTGGCGGCGAGGACCGTCTTTCCCGCCAGACGGTGGTCGATACGTGCCGCCAACCGGCGGATGGTGTCGCCCTCGGGCACGGACGCGCGAGCGGCCTCAGAGGCCGGTCGGTACGTGGAGCCCGCCGGGAACGACCGAGACCTTGACCGGCCCGGACAGCTCGAGCGGTTCACCGTCGGCCCACCAATCCGTGTCGATCTCGATCGAGACCGAACCGGCGTGTCCGACGTGGACCTTCGGGTCCCGCAGGTGAAGGCCGACGAAGGCGGCGGGAAGGACGGCGGCGAGGTGGACGGGATGGACCTGGGCCACGACGATCACGTCCATCATGGCGTCGGTGGGCGATGCCTTGGGGCAGATGGCGATACCACCACCGAAGTACCGGGTGTTAGCGAAGGCCAGGAGGCTGAAGGCCGCCGGATACCCCTCCAAACCGCTCTGGTGGTAGGTGCGAAGCTTGGGGAGATTGCGGATCGTGGCGACGGTGTACTTCAGCCGTCCGCGGGACCAGCGCATCCGGTTGGCGTGCGCATTGACCAGTCCGGAGAACCCGGCGGTGAGAACGCTGACCACATTGGCGCTCCGACCGTCCGGACCGTTCTCGGTCACCTCGAGGACATCGAGCGGGGTCGGTTCGGTTCGGGCCAGACGTACGGCGGCCCTGCGCCCCTTGGGGATCTTCAATGCCCGGGCGATGTCGTTGCCCGTGCCGGCCGGGATGATGGCGAGCGGGATCCCACTCCCGGTGAGCTGCTGAGCGGCATGGTGGATCATGCCGTCGCCGCCCGACACGACGATCCGATCGATTCCGCCGGCGGCGAGCAGCCCGGGGATCTCCTCGGGATGACGGGACGGCACCGGGACGACCGTCGTTCCGTTCGATTGGAGCTCCGCGATCGTCGCGTCGATGCCGGTCTCGCCGGCCTCTGTACAGCAGGTGCACGCGCATGTCAGTCGCCGTCGGGCCGATAGCGGCGCCCTGCCTTGCGTTGGGAACGCTGGCGTTTGGCGCGCAGGCGCCGCTCGATGGCGCCCCGGCTCGGTGTGGTGGGTCGGCGCCGACGGGCGGGTCGCAACGCCCGCTCGATCCGCTCGGCCAAGCGGGTGGCGGCGATGTCGCGGTTCCGGGCCTGGGATCGGCTGTCGTCGGCGGACACCCGGAGATGCGCCCCAAAGAGTCGCGCCGAGCCGGGCTCGCTGGATGTCGTTCAACGCCTGGCTGGCGGAGATGTCGAACATGACATCGGCCCTCGTGTTGGCGGTGTTGGCGTGCTGTCCGCCGGGACCTCCTGAAGGACCGAAACTCCATCGCAGTTCGTGGTCGGGAATGGTGAGGTGCTCATTCACCCGCAAACCCGACGGCATCCCTTGATCCTATTGGAGTGGCCGACCCGCTTCGAACGGTGAAGGTCGAGGTATTCCAACGCCACCGATCGTGGCGGCCAGGAAAGTGCCCCCTGGTGCGGCGGCATCGCTCGCAGTTGCAGTGCAGGGCGTCGCGTACCTCGCCAACGATCTCGTCGTCGATGCCCCCGCACTGGCAGCGGCCGTGGCGGGTCATCACGACTCGAGCCAGGGCTTCTGTCCCCCGAAGATCAGGTCGACATCAGCGTCGGGATCGGGCCGCGTCCTGGGCTGGGCCAGCAGTTTCGACGCGGCGACCCCGCACACGAAGCCGGCGAGATGGCCCTCCCATGAGATGCGATCCTGAGGGACGAGACCGACGAGCATCGTCGTGTACAGCATCATGGCGACCAGAGCAGGGGCGATCGCCACCGGTCGCCGTTCGAAGAACGCCGCCCCGAGGAGAGCGCCGAAATAGGCGAAGATCACCCCGCTGGCGCCGATGTGGTTGCCGGCCCCCGCGAAGACCCACGTGAGGAATCCTCCCCCGACCAGGCCGATCAGGGTGATCATGACCCAGCGCCAGAAGCCGCGGATCATGATCAGCCCGGACAGAACCAGGAAGGGAAAGGTGTTGGAGATCAGGTGCCCGACATCGCTGTGGAGCATCGGCGCCCACAGGATCCCGTCGAGCCCTCGGCGCTGGCGGGGGATGATCCCGTTGCCCTGGAGACGATCGTCGAGGAGGTAGGTGTCGACGATCTCGATCGACCACCACGCCGACCACCACAACCGCCAGCGTCGTGATCGCGGTGGCGACACCTCGAGATCGGCGAGATGTGGGGGGAGGAACGTTGGTGGCCATCTCCCCTACGAGGGTAGGCGCCCGAGCGCTGAGCGGGACAGGTCGGGCACCGCTCGGCCAGGCTCAGGGCGGGCTGTCGGGATCACGACAGGATGATCTTCCGTTCCTCTTCGTAGCTCTGCGTCGCCTCGTCGACCGCCTGGAGTTGCTGCTCTGCGAGCTCGGGTCGGAGCGTCCGGGCCCGGTCGGCGGCCCCGACCAGATCGCTGCCGCCGCTCTGGAAGCGCGGCATGACGTGGCGGGCGAACAACTCCCAGCTCTTCCTGGTGGCAGCGGGGCTGGCCCAGTTGTGTGCGAGCATGAGATAGGCGCCGAAGCCACCGTTGCTCTGCTCGAGCAGTTCTTCGATCTGAGCGACGGCCTGCTCGGGTGTCCCGACGACGCCGAGCCCACCGTTGACGAAGTCCACCATCTCGTCGATGTTGCCGCCTTCGACCGCCATCTGCGGGAATGCAGCGACGTTCTGGAAGTACCGGAACCACTGCCGTCATGCCGTACTCGACGTCGCGACGAGCCTCCTGTTCGGTCTCGGCGAGATGCATCAGGCCGACGAGACGCCATTTGGCTCGGTCGGCGTTTCTGCCGTGGGCGGCGGCGACCTCCTCCTGGATCGTCCAGTGGTGGGCGAGAACATCCATACCCACTGCAACCGTTGCTCCCAACGAGAGGATTCCGGCACCGTACTTGCCGGCGAGTTTGGCTCCCGACGGTGAGGCCAACGCAGCGACGGCGATGTCGAACAGCGGATCCGAGTACGGGCGAAGGTGCAGCCGGGCGTCGGAGAGAGTCAGGCGGTCCGAGCTGTAGTTCACCGGTTCGTCGGAGGTGAGGAGCTGCATCACGATCTCCATGTACTCGTGGAGCAGCGGACGCATCTGCGGTGGTCCGAGCCCCAACATCGCAGCGTCGGTGGGCAGGGCGCCGGGGCCCACACCCAGCATGATCCTCCCGCGGGTCAGATGATCCAGGAGGACCATTCGCTCGGCGACCCACAACGGATTGTGGTACGGAAGGGAGATCACTCCGGTTCCGAGCTTGATGTTGCGGGTCCTGGCGGCGGCCGTGGCGATGAAGAGCTCGGGTGAGGCGATGATCTGGCTGCCCGCGGAGTGGTGCTCGCCGATCCACGCCTCGTCGTATCCCAGCCGATCCATGAGTTCGAGCAGCTCGAGGTCGTCTTCGAGCGACAGTGTCGGGTTGTGTTCCGGCGGATGGAACGGGGCCATGAACGTCCCGAATCGCAGTCTCACGGGGGTCTCCTTCGGTTCAGCGGTGCCACGAACCTAGTGACGAGGGTCACAACCTGTCGAACCGAGAAGAATTGGAGATATCTGCCCACCGGTGCCCCTGATGGAGACTGGGCCGATTCTTGGCATCCTTGGAGTGTCAACGTGGGGGGTGTCATGTGGTGCCCAACCGTCGAGACAGGAGGGCAGGCGTGGCCAGATTCGTGCGGACCGAGACGATCCTCGTGGTGATCGCTGGTTTGATCGCGTTGAACCTGTTGCTGGTCGGTTTCAGCCGTGACCGCTCTGAGCGCGATGTCGACAGCGGGTCGCCGGAAGTATCGGTGCTCGGAACCAGCACGAGCGCATCAACCTCGACCGAATCAACCCTCACCACGGCGGTGCGGGTCACCGACGCAGATCCCGCGACCACCGCAGCGAGCCTGACCACCAGGACGACCGCAACGGGTTCCACGACGACCAGCACGACCACGACCAGCACGACCACGACCACGCGGCCGACGACCAGCCTCACGACGACGAGCACTGTCGCCTCCACCACACCCCCGCCCACCGCCACCATCCCGCCACCGACCACGCAACCGACGACCAGCCTCACGACGACGAGCACCGTCGCCTCCACCACACCCCCGCCCACCGCCACCGTGCCGCCACCGACCCGCCGGACGACCACGACCAAGAGGCCGACGACCACGACGGTCCCGCCGACGACCAAGCCGCCTCGAACCTTCCCGCCACCGACGTGGACCGTGGACGCCTAGCCGTAGATGTGACCGGTGGGTTCGTGACCGGTGGGTTCAGCCGACGGCGTCGGTGGCGATGCAGGTGACCGAACCATCACCCACGCTCATCTCCACTCCTTCACCCATGTACAGCGGAGCCGGATCCTCGAACAACGGCTCGCCGTCGATCCGGACGGTCAAACCGGCGGGATCGGCCCCCTGGTCCAGGAATTGTTGACGGTAGGCGTCGGTGATCAGCCCTTCGGTGACCGTGTAGGCGCCCTTAATAAATTTACCATACTCGTAAGATTCTCTAAGAAATGCAGTTAAATCAGGAAAACGAAGGGTCCAGTTTCCGGACCTACGATAATCTCTAAATGTGGCATTTAGTGTATAGTAGTTCCTCCATCTTTAATTTTTCTTTGCCACTTGCCAGTTCCATCTTTTACTTTAACGTTACCTAAAGAATCGATGTGCTCAGCAACCACAAATCTTTCCCTGCTCAAAGTTAATTTGCTCTTTAAGAGTGCCATTGGAATAATTGTAGGTCCATTTGCCCGTGAAGAAATCATCGTCGAAAGCGCCTTTGCTATAAATATTGCCATTCCGATAGTAGTCGGTGAAGATCCCATTCTTTTTACCCGAGCTGCTGTACTGGCCCTCGCAGAGGGTACTACCATTCTTATAATAATCTGTGAACTTGCCTGTAAACTGTAATAGCTCTTGATTAACACCTGCAATCCTGTAATAAGTTTCGTTGCCTTTTGTTACAAGTTGCCACTTAGCATTATAATATAAGGTGTCTAATGCCTGGCCTTGTGCAACAAGACTTAAACATAGTAAACAAATTATAACAAGAGAGCGCAAAGTATATGTACTTAAAGTTTTGCCAATAAGTACAATATTAAAGCACTAATTGGAAACTTATTTTGTTTTTATTGATATATCATCCTTGATTTTGTCGACTACCAATCGATGTTCTCGATTGGCTATAATCCACGAAGTGTAAAAAACAAGTTGCGCTCTTTTCTGGAGAAGGTCAAACTCAATTTTATCAACTGTATCAGTATCGCGATGATAGTCGTCGTGGGTACCGTTGAAGTAGAAGATAATTGGCACATTATTTTTGGCGAAATTCCAGTGATCTGAACGATAATATATCCTGTCGGGATGATTTTCATCGTTATAGGTGTAATCTAGACTCAGTTTTGTATAAGTGCTATTTGCTTTTTCACTGAGTTCGTGTAGTTCAGAAGAAAGTCGATCTGATCCCACAAGATATACAAATTCCCGGTCATCAATATGCGCTTCATCAGAGCGTCCTACCATATCAATATTTAAATTGGCTACCGTGTTTCTCTAGTGGGAAAACTGGGTTTTCAGTATAATACTGCGAACCTAAGTAAGTCCTTTTTCCTCACCCGTTACTGTCATAAAGAGAATGCTTCTTCGTGGACCATTACCTGCTTTTTTTGCATAAACATAGGCCTCAGCAAGTTCTAAGATTGCGGAGGTTCCTGACCCATCGTCGTCAGCGCCATTATTAATTGACTCTCCCGACGTTCCTATATGATCGTAATGTGCCGTTAGCACTATAAGCTCATCCTTTTTATCAGTCCCCTCTAAATAACCCATAATATTCTCGGTGCCCACTTTATCAATAATAGTTTCTGTTGCATAGGTAAGCTTACCCGACTTAAGCTTAGTTAGATTTGAGTAATTGCCTTCAAGAACTTCAGTGCACTGAGCTTCATATTTTTCGAGAGGAAGGTTAAGAATACTTGCTGCTGTCGAAGGGCCAATGTAAAAAACCCCATTATCAGTACTTGGCTTGGTAAACCCAGCCCGCCTCGCATCACATAGCCGTGAATATCGAGGCACCCAACTTTTCCACTCTTCATCGGTTTCAGCACCTTCTAGAAGAACAAGTTCCGCCCCTTGGCTATAGGCGGTTTTTGATAATTCGCGTCGACTGCTTGAATTCGCATCTCGACTAAATAAGACAGCTTTGCCCTTAGTATTGAGGTTCGCAAGCGCTTCTTTTGATCCATCACCGCCATAAACAACATCAAGGGTTATGGGTTCAACCGGTATTAGAGCTACCGAAATAAAGAACATCTTTGCCGTTTGCGAGTTTTTCCTTCCAACTATAAATAGATGATTCGCCTGCTGATCTACGTACAAGATTAAATCTCTGATAATACGATTTGCCATTTGGAGTTGAAACAACTGGTTCGAGCCCAAGTCGCTCAAAATGGTCTGCAATAAAGGCAGCAGCCATTTTTTGGCCTCGCTCACCCGTCTCTCTGCCCTCCATGGCATCCGATGCTATAATGGTCAAAAGTTCACGAAGATCTTTTTGTGTAATAGTTTCTGCATACTCAGTAGAAAATCTTGCTGACCAAAGGCATTTATTCCGATAAAAAGGAACGAAATATATAATAAAAGATGTTTCATCGATAGTTTATTTTATCTTAATAGAAACGCAAAAGAATCTACAGTGGGTATTTTAGAATCCAGGTTATCTTATTAACGGTAAAATAGCCATGTAAACAACCTGCCGATGGAACGAAATATTTTACTTTTGTAATACATTTTATACGAATTAACCAAGTGGATATTATCTAATGAAACTCGATTATAATTACGCCGAAAGATTTGAAAATCGTCATAATGGTTTAACTGATGATCAGATCAAGAAATGTTAAAAATGGTAAGAGCTGAATCGATGGATCAGCTTATTGCTGAAACAATTCCAGAGAATATTCGATTAAAGGAATCAACTCAATTTGCCAGACAGCTAAATCAGAAAGCCGTTTTATTGCCGATTTAAGGACTCAGATGGCAGAAAATGAGTTATTTGACACCTATATTGGCATGGGTTATTATAATACAATAATGCCTGCTGTAATACGAAGAAACATTCTTGAGTCTCCAGGCTGGTATACAGCCTATACTCCGTACCAGGCAGAAATTGCACAGGGTAGGCTGGAGGCTCTAATAAATTATCAAACCATGGTGGCGGATCTAACTGGCATGGAGATTGCCAACGCATCACTCTAGATGAAGGAACTGCAGCTGCCGAGGCTATGTATATGATGTCGGCAGTACAAAAAGGACCAAAGAAAGAAGGTAAATAAGTTTTTTATTGATAAGAACACGTTTCCACAGACAATCGATGTTATGCGTACCCGTGCCAATTCGCATTACATTGATTTAGTGGTGGGTGATATTAATAAACTAGACATTACCGACCCTGATCTTATTTGGCGTCTATATCCAAAATCCGGGCGATGATGGTTCTATCAAGGATTTTTCGAATCTAATAACGGCAGCCCATGAACATGATGTATCTTGTTTGTGTTGGTTCTGACCTTATGAGCCTTGTTCTGATAAAATCACCTGGCGAAATGGGTGCAGATGTTGTAGTGGGCACAAGTCAGCGTTTTGGTGTTTCGCTGGGCTATGGTGGGCCGCATGCCGGTTTTTTCGCGACCAGAGAAGCATACAAAAGACAGCTTCCGGGTAGAATAATAGGTGCCTCGCTCGACGCCGATGGTAATAATGCCTATAGAATGGCATTGCAAACCGAGAACAACATATTAAACGGGAACGAGCAACCTCAAATATCTGTACGGCACAAGTATTATTGGCGGTACTTGCTGGTATGTACGGTGTTTATCATGGACCAGATGGGCTAAAGAAAATTGCTGCCGTATTCATGGACTTACCCGATTGTTGGCAGATAATCTAGCAGCTTTAGGTTATAGGATTTTAAATGAAAATTATTTTGATACGATACAGGTGGCAATGCCTGATGGAATAAGTTCTGAAACACTTAAAGAAAGTTGTGAAGCTAACCGTATTAATCTTCGTTATTTCGAAGACGGCAAAATAGGGATTTCACTTGATGAAACATCGTCGGTTCAAAAGGTCGAAGATTTATTCAAGGTTTTTGCTCAGGTTGCAGATAAAACAGTGAGTTTTTTAAAGGCAGAAGACTTTAGCTTGGCATGGCCTGAGAATATCCAGCGCAAGCTTGCTTATATGACACACCCTGTATTTAACAGTTATCATAAGGAGCATGAAATGTTACGTTATATCAAGCGATTAGAGAACAAAGATGTTTCGCTTACCCATTCAATGATATCGCTTGGTTCTTGCACCATGAAATTAAACGCGACAAGCGAAATGCTGCCCGTAACATGGCCGAAAATTGCCGGGTTGCATCCATTGGTGCCTGTGGATCAAGCGAAGGGCTTCCAGAAAATGCTTCGTGAACTCGAGGTGTGGCTAGCAGAGATTACTGGGTTCCATGGAACTTCCTTCCAACCGAATAGCGGTGCTCAAGGAGAGTATGCTGGTCTAATGGTTATTAAGGCTTACCACGAGAGCCGAGGCGATTCTAATAGAAATATTGTTTTAATACCGTCTTCTGCGCATGGTACTAACCCTGCGAGTGCGGTTATGGCTGGTTCAACCGTGATTATTGTAGGTAGTGATGAAAAAGGAAATATTGATGTAGAAGATCTAAGAGCAAAAGCCGAAGAGCATCAGGAAAACTTAATGGCCTTGATGATTACATACCCATCGACACACGGTGTTTATGAGGAAAGCGTAACCGAAATATGCGAAATTATTCATGATAATGGTGGGCAGGTATATATGGACGGAGCCAATATGAATGCACAGGTAGGTCTTACCAGTCCTGGAGCCATTGGCGCGGATGTTTGTCACCTCAATTTGCATAAAACCTTTGCAATTCCACATGGTGGTGGCGGACCGGGTATAGGCCCAATTTGTGCTGTAGAGCATCTTACACCATTTCTTCCCGGCAATCCAGTCATTAAAACTGGGGCGAAAAAGCAATCACATCCATATCTTCTGCCCCATGGGGAAGTGCCGGAGTATCCGGTTATAAGTTATGCCTATATTGCCATGATGGGAGCAAAAGGTCTTGAGAATGCTACGAAAATTGCCATATTGAATGCTAATTATATCAAAGACCGGTCTGTCAGACAAATATCAAGATACTCTATCTCGGCACTAAGGGACGATGTGCACATGAACTCATTCTCGACTTTAGAGAATTCAAGGCCGCAGGTATTGAAGTAGAAGATATTGCTAAACGCCTAATGGATTATGGATTCCATGCCCCAACAGTATCATTTCCCGTTCCAGGAACTATGATGATAGAGCCTACTGAAAGCGAAAGTAAGGGGGAATTAGATCGATTTTGTGAAGCAATGCTATGCGATCCGATCCGACATTGAAGAAGTCGCAGATGGAACGGCAGACCCAGAGAACAATGTGCTAAAAAATGCACCACATACCGAGTACGCTGTTTTAAGCGATGAATGGGATCGGCCTTACTCCAGAACAAATGCCGCTTACCCTGCCGAATTTGTCAGAATAACAAATTCTGGCCATCAGTGGCACGAGTTGACAACGCCTATGGCGATAGAAATTTGGTATGTAGTTGTCTTCCGGTTGATGCCTATGAAGAATAGTAAACTATTCGACTACTCGTTGAATCCAGATTACTTTTCTGGCTCTGAGTTCTATGGTGTGATCATCGTATCAAGTCTTTGAGCCAGAGCTTTAACTTATTCGGTCGACGATCAACATTCTCCCCTTCCGAATACAGTCTAACCTATATCGCCTATTTCATATCCCACATAAATTTCATCATTCACCAAGTCGATAATTATTGCACCTCCCTCAGTATCCGGATTGTCCTTTACCATATCCTACCCAATATAGTAAATCGTTATTAAACCCAATTGGACTGCAATCGTAGCATAACAGAAACGAATGTATCGTACTTCCCTTGTCCTAAAAGTTTAATCAACCGATGTTTTAGATAAGGGTCAGTAGAAGACACCTTCTTCAATTGGATCATGGCCTTTAATTGGAATTAGTTCCTTTAATTCGCTTTTATATGATGATTGAGCTTGCTCAACCGATCCGGTACAGCTTACGCCAAGAATAATGATCAGAAAAGAACAGTACTACGCATGCATATTTTATTCATTCCCACAAAGTTGATCATAAGCAAAAACATGTGCAGCCATATCCCAAAACTTCGGTTTTTTATCGTCTATAGTTTGCATAAATTTATCACACCCTGAAAAAACTTCCACAAAATCCTTCTTATAACTTCCTTTTTCCACTTCAACGATTTTTTATTATCGACTACGACTAAATATGATTTTTCTTTTCCGCCCGTTATCTGTACACCTCCGACTCCAAGGCCACCTGTTTCCTTGCCCTTTGGGTTGTCAAAAACCTGAATTTTAGAATCGAAACCCGGGTTTACCAGTTGAAGAAGACGATATTTATCTTTTTTCTTGGGTAATAGTGCTTGCTGATAGATGATGTATTCTCTATTGACTATTTCATTGAAATCGGTTTTTGTCATTTCTGCGATCGAACTAGAACCTTCAGCAGCCGCGTCCATTTTGGCAAGGAATCCCATTTTTACCTGAAAGCGCTTAATTTCTGCAGCTTTATGTTTATGCTTAATGCCGTCAGCATCTTTTAGTGTCATGGAGGAAATATTCTCGTTTATCAAAGTAGCAGAGGCTACTTTACCTTCTACTATAGTTCCATCAATTAACTCCATAATACAATCATTTGATGGCTGAAATTCACTCACAGCACTAATAAAAGCTTGAGCAAAAAGTTGACTTGTGCTAAATAGAATAAATAACAGAAGCAGAGTAGTTTTTTTCATATTGGGGTATGCTAAATTTAGTTAGTAGAATCCTAAGTTACTCCAATAAATCAAATTAGGCCGGATTCATCAATTAAAAACACTTAAATTAGGCCAATGAGTAAGCAGCAGAATTTCTTCGCCGATGTTTATGAAGTTGTGAAACTAGTGCCGGCTGGGAGAGTAACTAGTTACGGGGCTATTGCAAATTACCTGGGTGCCAAAGGTAGCGCCCGAATGGTAGGGTGGGCAATGAATGCAGCGCATACGCTCACCGACGTTCCAGCACATCGCGTGGTTAACAGGGTAGGGTTCCTCTCAGGCAAGAGTCATTTTAGAACACCAACGCTAATGCAGGAGCTACTTGAACAGGAAGGTATCCAGGTTAAAGATGATCAAATTGAAAATTTCAGCCAAATTTTCTGGGACCCTAACTTGGAATTAGAATAAAACAGTAGAAATATTTGGTTAACTACCTTTCTTACGAATTAAGAGCAAGCCAAAGAAAGTTATTGCTCCATTCACCATTAAAATCTCGAAACCAAATTCATATCCTCCTAACAGAGTGTTGGAGTAGGTGCTTAATAAATACGATATTACTGGTGAGCCTAAAGCAACATAAGGAACCCATTTATCTTTAACCTGCCATTTGGTGAATAAGCCAAAAGCATAGAGACCTAATAATGGTCCGTAGGTATACCCAGCAACGGTATAT
>CAVYIO010000008.1:0-231333 GCA_963768565.1 Rhodothermales bacterium | reverse complement strand
ACGTTCGGGGGCCAGTTCCACGAAATCCCGGAACGCGAAGACACGGTCTATCCGGAGTACCTGAACGCGGACACCAACGACGAGATCGTCAAAGCCATACGCCGCAACATCCACTATGGCGCGAAAGTCATCAAGGTCTGCGTCGACTGTCAGCGATATCCATACACCGTCGACCAGCTCAAGCTGTTCGTGAGCGAGTCGGCCAACGCCGGCATGAAGGTGGCCGGTCACGTACAAACATATGAGGGTGCAAGAAGCGCGATCGAAGCCGGAATCTGGTCCATCGAACACGCGAGCGCACTCACCGATGATCTTCATAAAGAGATGGCGCGCAAGGGTATATATCGTGCCGGCACGGAAACGCCACTCACGTGGTATCGCGGAACTCCGGAGCGGTACAGGCGGACAGTCGACGGTCTGCGCAACGCATACGACAACGGTGTGAAGATCACCTTTTCCACCGACGCCGACTACTACGTGCCGGGCCTGACCAGGGGTGAAATCACGATCAACTTCCTGCAGACATGGATCGATGCCGGCATTCCCGCGAAGGACATCCTGAAAGCGATGACGATCACGGGATACGAAGTATGCGAAGTACAGAACGATCGCGGTCCGATCAAAGTGGGTTTTGCAGCCGACTTGATCGCAGTCACCGCGAATCCACTTGATGACATCAATGCGCTACGCGACGTGCAGTTCGTGATGAAGGACGGCCTCGTCTTCAAGAGAGACGGCGTGGTCATGGCCGAACAGTTCTTCCACAGCGGACCGGAGTACGGCTGGCGCGTACGATAAGACATGAGTATTGACGATAGCATGTCCGTCGACGAGACGGCACCGGAGCGACTACTCGACGCGCACGGCGATCCCGGCTTGTTCATCGGTGGTCGATGGCGCCGGCGCGAACGGAAGATCGACGTCCGCAATTCGTTCGCGGGCGAGAAGGTGGGGGAGATCTCCAGAGGCACTCCCGAGGACGTCCGTGCGTCCGTCGAAGCGGCGTCCGTTTCGGCTCGCAAGCGACTTGCCCATGCACCAGCGCTACGATGTGCTGATGCGCGCGGCCGATCTCGTCGAAGAGCATCAGGACGCGTACGCACTGGACATCGCGCGAGAGGGCAGCAAGACGATTCGGGAAGCGAGACGAGAACCGAAGCGTTCGGCGATGATTCTGCGCCTGGCCGCAGAGGAGGGAAGGAGGTTGCACGGCGAGACCTTGCCGTTCGACATCCGTCCGGGATCCCGAGAATCGTGTCGGATACTACATGCGGTTCCGGTAGGCGTGATCGCTGCCATCTTGCCATTCAACGACCCCCTGGCCGTCTGTGTGCATAAGGTGGGTCCGGCGATTGCGCGGAGGCAATGCAGTTGTCGTCAAACCGGACGTCCGATCTTCGCTGTCCGTTCTTCGCCTGGCGCACCATCTCGATCAGGCGGGACTGCCGCCGGGCGCAACTGAACGTAGTCACCGGCCACGGCGACGAGATCGGAGATGCGCTTGTGACCGACCCGGGCGTTCGCATGGTATCGTTCACCGGAGGGGCAAAGACCGGCGAGCGGATCACACGTAAGGCGGGCATCCGAAAGCTCGCTCTGGAGCTTGGGTCAAATTCTCCGGTCATCGTCATGGCGGACGCTGATCTCGATTCCGCGGTGACTGCCACGGCAGCCGGCGCATTCGCGCAAGCCGGTCAAAACTGCATCGGCGTGCAGCGGGTGTTCGTTCACGAGAACGTGTACGATGCCTTCGTGGACCGGTTTGTGGACAACGTCCGCTCACTCAAGTCGGGGTCATCGCTAGACGAACACACTGATGTGTGCCCGTTGATCACCGAGCGAGAAGCGGAGCGGCGTGGAACGCTGGGTGAACGAAACGACGGCTGCCGGAGCCAGGATACTCACCGGTGGCAAAAGAGACGGCGCTGTCTACGAGCCAACCGTTCTTGCCGAAGTGCCGAGGGAATCGAAGCTTGACTGCGAGGAGGTGTACGGACCGGTCGTATCGGTGTACAAGGTGAGTTCGTTGTCCCAGGCCATCGACCGCGCAAACGATGTCGACTACGGTCTTCATGCAGCCATCTTCACGCAGAATCTCAACGATGCGTTTGAGGCGATTCGTCGCCTGCAGGTGGGCGGCGTCATGGTCAACGACTCCACGGACTACCGACTCGACGTAATGCCGTTCGGTGGATCGAAGCGAAGCGGCTTCGGCCGCGAAGGAGTTCGCTTTGCACTGGAGGATATGACGGAGACTCGCGTCGCCTGCTTGAATCTATAGCCCTTCAGCGTGCGGGCTCTTGCACAACACCATGCTGTTTAAGGAGGTAGACATGAACAACATCCTCGGACGATATTCAGCGATTCTCGCGTTCGCCTTCTGTCTCGCGGCGGGCCTCTGGCTCCTCATCCTTTCGGGTTTCGACACCAGCGACCCGATTGGCACGGGTCTCGGACTCTATTTTGTGGGCAAGGCGTTCTTCGTCGGGCCGATGCTGCATCATACGTCTGCGGGGACGGTGTCGGAGTGACGGGTGTCCTCGCTTCGGAAGGAGACATCACCGTCTCTCTGCCCGCCATGATGTAACTGAGTCGCCGCCCGAACAAGACGGCAAGCCTTGAACAGACAGCCGGCGGCGGATTGCGTTCAGGGCGCCTCTGACATGAGTGAGGCCTGTCGCATCAAGCCGCAATTAGATTGCCGGCTTGAAAAATGATATCATAGGCCACGGCAAGCCGCCGTCAGGCGGTCGAGGTTTCACCTCTTCGGGCCGTGCGCGTGTCATGTCGCGCAGAAGTTTTTTCATTAATCGAATCGAGGATAGTACTCATGAAGTTCCTGGTTAACTGGCGAGTCCACGAAGACAAACGACACGAGGTCCTGAAGGCATTCTCCGAGATGTCGGCGAAAGATGACCAGGCCGACCTTGGCGACAAAGTGAGACTCATCGGACGGTGGCATGACCTGGTGGGGTTCACCGGTGCGGCGGTTGTCGAGTCCGATGACCCGCAGGCGGTTGCCGGCTGGCTCCTCAACTGGAATGGCGTACTCGATGCGGAGGCGACGCTTGTGCTTGATGACGACGAGGCCAGAGCAGTCGGGCGAAAGAAGACCGCATGACGTGAGCCGTTGATCCGGTGTCGATCGAGCTTGCGAGCGGCTCCTCATACGGCGCCCTGTGCCTCGACTCCGGACCGCTGAGTACATCGCGAGCAGCGGTTACTCGTCACCACCTGGATGGTATCCGGGATCTACAAGAAGCCCGGCTTGCGCCTGTGAGCCGGGCTCTCTACATAGTGGTTGTGAGCACGGACCGCGACGTTGCCACGCAGATGAATCTGAAAAGAAGAGAGAGAATGGCTGATTCGTTTGAATGCCCGTCATGCGCCATGGATGTGCACGGACGTCGCGCCGACTACGAGACGTGCCCCTATTGCGGCTACGAATTTCCCCGCCAGAAGACGAGCTTTCACCGCGGTCGCCGTTCTGCTTCTGCTGCTGATGGTTTTCTTTGCGCTGTACTTGATGTGACCGTCAATGCGCTGCGCTCGGCGCCTCGTGCAGCCGGATTCGTGTCGCCGCAAGCTCCCTCCCCGGTGCTCGTTCGAGCCACCCGCAGACGTCCCCATCTCAACCTCGTCTGGCGGCAAATTGGATTCCCACGGTGGCAACCTCTGTCCCGCGAGTGATACCGCTCTCATTTCGTGTTCTACTGGCATATCAGAAGCGGTCTCCGTCAAGTGATCACACATCCGGTGACTCGGCTTCTCGGAGTGCGGACGCGATCGACCCCTGCGTACGTTACGTCTTTGCGGTCGCCGCGTCTGTCGGCCCGGTTACCGCGGGCCGCAGCCCTGCACAGAACTAACGGGTCGCTGACCCATTGAAGGACATCGGCGACGCGGAGATGTCACATTTACATCGGGGCGCAACGCTCATCAAACGATCTGTCAATGTTCTGGATCGTTCGCCCGAGTCGATGACGAACGCGGTCGCCGGATGTGCGAGTTTCTTCCTCTACCAACCAACAGCGAAATCATGACTACCGAAAGCGGATTGAAAATAGAGGTAATCGAACAGGGCGACGGAGATCCTATTGCGGCCGGCAGCACGGCGGTCGTCCATTACACCGGGTGGCTGTTCGATGAGTCCGCCGCAGACAATCGCGGCAAGAAATTCGACAGTTCCCGCGATCGTGGAGACACGTTCTCGTTTCCGCTCGGCGCTGGCCGTGTGATAACAGGGTGGGATCAAGGCGTCGAGGGTATGGCAGTAGGGGAGAGACGTATTCTTGTCATCCCGCCTGACCTCGGCTATGGTGCGCGCGGTGCCGGCGGCGCAATACCACCACATGCCACACTCGTTTTCGACGTCGAACTGGTCGGCATCAAATAGGGGCATCGCGCAGACGTTCAGGCGAGTGCTGCCCGGCTACCTGCCCGTGTCGGCAAGCGGTTCCGAACGTTCGGCGTAGTGGCCGGTCATTGCACCAGCACTATCCGCCTCGTGACACTGACGTTGTCGCCTGTCGCTCGGACGATGTACACGCCGGCTGCGAATGGCGAGACATCCCATTGGAATTGAATGGGGTCTCCTCCGCCCGTCACGCCTGAAAATGGCACGGCGATTCGGTGGCCGAGCAGATCGTAGACCTCGATTCGAAGCGGCCCGGGAGTCTTGCTCCCGAGCGACATGGTTACTCGTCCGGTCGACGGGTTGGGATACAGGTGAAGCCCGAGTCCCTCGCGGGGGTTTTCGCCATCCTCGACGTAGGTCGACTGGATGAACGAGATTTCCAAAATCCGCCGGCTCCCTCCAAATTCGAGTACGTACATCTTCTGACCGACGAGTGACGGCATCAATCGGATTGCTGAACCCCCTGGCGATTCGCTGCACAGAGGCATCATAATTCTCTCCATTCCTCTGGAGATCAAGCATCAACAGATCCCCTCCTTCATCACCAAACGGACTGAGTAATTGGTCGGAAGGTGACGTCCAGCTCAGGACAAACCCCTTGCCGACAAAGTCATCGGGTAAAGTACCTGTTGTGTCAAACACGAGTCCAAGCGGCGAACGATGTGGCGTGAACGTACCCACGACGCCCCGATCTCGTATCGATCCATCCGACTCGTCCATGTACCTGTCGGCATCCGGACCGAGGTTACGCACGGGATCTGTGAACACAACGCCGTCGGGCGGTGCCGGATACGTGGGATCGTTGTGATAGAACCCGCCGGATACAGCCAGTGAAGCATCGGGAAGTAGAAGATCCTGGTCGGGATCATAGTCCGGGAATTGCTGCGGCATGTCGTTGGTCCCGATGCGCCACGGGAAGCCGTAGTGATGTCCCTCTCTTACCCAGTTCAACTCTTCGGTGTCGTTGCGATCTGCGGCGTTTTCGGTCGCAAACAGATTGCCGCCCGCATCGAAAGCGAGGTCAAAACTGTTTCGCACACCGTCGGCGAACAGATAGCCCTGATCGCGCAGTGCTTCTTCGTTCGAGGGAAGTTCGAGATCTGTTGCTTCCGCCGGAATCCGGAAGATGGCTGACGTCAACGGGTATCTCGCGGACTCCCGGGAACTGTCCGCCGTTATCCTGCACCTCGCCGTGATCCGTTCTCGATCCGGAGTTCACGAAGAGATGCGTTCCGTCCGGGCTCACGGCGATTCCGTTGAAATTGTGATCGAACGCGTGTCGCGCTCGTCGCAAAGGCCTCCGTGCGAGCCACCGTCGACCACGTGTGTGTGCCGTTGCCGGCCGGCATTCCGCGAGCAATCACGCCCCGATTCATCGAACCCTGAGGCTGACTACCGACCACGAACATTCTGCCGTCCGCTGCGATCGCGAAACCCAGCACGTTGCTGGAAATGCCGTGATCATTCGAGGTGTACACGCGGCGGGCCGATTGATTTCCGAGCGGTGGATCGATACGATAGATGTCGCCCTGGATGGTCGTGTAGAACAGGGAGCCCGTTGTCTGATCATAATCGATCCGAATCGGCGTCCCGTTCGCCGTCATCAACGATCGGATGGCGATGCCGGGACGAAGTGCCTCGGGAGTGGACTGTGCGCGAGACGGTGCCGCGATTGCCAGACCGAGAATCAGCACAACGATCTGAAACCGGACACCGAAGGTAGAAGGGGTATAGAAGCGCACGAAAGAGTCTCAGTTGGGTGTCGGTGGAATGGTCGATAACGCCGGAGTGACGTGAACGCCCTATCAAAAGATGAGGAGAATGTTCCATCGCAGCTGGCGGCCGTATGCAAGCGAGCCGCTACCCGAGGCGTACCATTCACGTCTTTTCCGGGAAGATAGACGTTTCCCGAAGTGGCAGTCTGACGCCAAGCGATGCGCCGTGCCTCATCCAGCCTGCCGTTTCTCCTCCAGCGCCTCCAGTTCAGCTCGGAACTCTTCCCAGCTAATCCGCCCCTCCACCGCATCCATGAGTCTGGGGCGGATCTCTTCGTCGATCTCCATCTCATGCATCGCCTGCCAGAACGGCTGCCACTCGTCGTCGAGCCCCCCTGTTTCATCCAAGTCTGGATCCATCATCGGGCACCCTTTTGTCTGAGATAGCGCGTCGATCTCTGGATCCAGACAGACCGAGCATGGGAAAAGCTCAGATATTGCGCGGATCCTCGCGCGCCTCTCTCACACTCCGTACGATGACGTAGGCCCGTAGTTACACAACGTACGTGACGAGGTCGTCGGAGGGCGGAGGTTATCCAACCGTCGATTTCAGGGTTTTCCCGGCAGACCGCGAGGCCGTTCGTCTACATCGAGACGCGGCGGATGGTGGTCGCGAGGTAGACGAACGGCCTGGCGGCCGGCAGTACGCCTGGCGAAGCCATCCTGCACTCTGGTCCTGGTCGGCGGTTCAACCCGCGTGTTCGGCGACCACTTTATCTCGAACGGTCTCGCGGCCGTTATGCGACTTCTCCGCGTACATCCAATCGCGCGTCAGCGGTCGTTCGTTGTCGACGCCCGGCGTCATGATGATCTGATACAGCTCGTTGGTCCCGTATCGCATCAGCGCAACACCATGGCCGAGGTAGATGCGAAACAGCCGAACGAGCTGCTCATCATACATCTCGCGGATCTCATCCACGTGCGCCTCAAACGCATCAAGCCACCGCTGGGTCGTGTAGGAGTAATGCAGTCGCAGGTTCTCGACGTCCATAATCCGCATGCCGAGTTTTTGCGCGCACAGAGAAATCTCCGAAAGCGTCGCAGTGTACACACCGGGAAACACGTGCTTGTTGCCGAACGCAAGGCTCTGTCCCGGTTTCATCTTTCCGATCGTGTGGATAACGAGTGTGCCGTTCGGCTTGAGTGACTGCTTGGCGATGGAAAAGAAGAGGTCGTGGTTTCGCTCTCCGATGTGTTCCAGGCAGCCCACCGAAACGACCTTGTCGAACACGCGGCCCTGCTTCGGCAAATCCCGATAGTCGGCATGCTCCACGTGGATTCGATCCTGTAGACCCGCTTTCTGGATGCGTCGATTCGATTCCTCTGCCTGCTCTTTCGACAGGGTCACGCCCACGCCCGTGATCCCGTAATGCTGAGCAGCATAAATCATCATGCCTCCCCATCCGCAGCCGATGTCGAGAAGCGTCTCTCCAGGCTTAAGGAGGAGTTTGCGGCAGAGGTGTTCGCGTTTCTGATCCTGTGCGAGATCGATGGAATCGTCGGGCGTCTTGAAGTAACCGCAGGTATACTGCATGTCCTTGTCCAGCCACAACGCATAGAAGTCGTTCCCGAGGTCGTACGGCTCGGAGATATATCGCTTGTCGTTCTCGTACGTGTGCCGCTGATACAGGTACTGCCAGAACACGCGCGCCTGGTCCGGAAGATGTCTGAGAATGTTGGTCGGACTATAAACGACTTTGCGGAATGCGCTTACCAGGTCGGTCGTCATGACCATCGTCATCAGGTCGACCATGCTCCCCTCGATGTCGATGTCGCCGACCATGTAGGCCTCGCCGAACCCGAGGTCGACGTTGACGAGAATGGCGCGCATCGCTTTCTCCGTCCGGAAGATCAGATTGAACCTTGGTTCACCATCGCCGCCATACTTGACGATCGGACCCATCGGGGTATGTGATGCGGAACGGCATTCCGCTTGCCTGCGAAAAAAGACGGTCAAATAGATCTTTCATGGGGCCGGATGGAGTGAGGATTCGAGTCGGGCGCTATTGCTCCCGGGCGAGCGGGAGGCGGCGAGTATGCACGGATAAGGTACTCGATCTGGACGATTTCTGGCGAGTGGCGGCACCTGAATCGTGTTCGTCCAGGAATCCAATTGGTCTCACGTGACGTGCGGTGCGCATAGAGCGGGTGTGATCGGGACGGCGTGACGGGTTATGGCGCCCGATCGGGGTAACTGATACGGGGACTCTCACAGGTCGTGGATTCTTCGGCGCTTTGCTTCCCAATCGACCAGAAAAAGGCGCCATGTTCCATCATCAGGGATTCCCCCCTTGTATCTTTGTGTGATTGTTGCGTATGCACTCACGTAAGGATTCGGCGAAAAGGTTCCGACGAACGGACGGGTCTGTTGTCAAATGAGGAGACCCGGCGTCGATCACAATATCCATGTCAATCCTACGGTGGGGACGCGGAACCTTGCGGGTATTACGACCCGGGCGCATGCTGGCGCAGCCATGCAGTTCGCAAATGACGGAGATCTCACGGCGCTGCCACGGAGCAGCAGTGGACCGGCCGCCGACGGCCGCGAGGATCTCGTAGCCGGCCTGCATCGCCAATTGGCCACCGAAGCGACTCGATTTACCTTGCCGCTCAACGGCACGTTCGCGATTGACATCGGGTCGGCGATTCGAGAGGTTCTGAGACTGACCCGAAGTCCGACCCTGGCCGACTACGGCACCCGTGCCCGGCTTCTTCGGGCCACGTCGTGTGCGCTGCGTCGGCTACTTGTCGAGTGCGCCGAGCGCTGTCAAGAGGGAGGGGCCGCAGCCGGTCGATCGGGAGGCGACAATGATCACGAAGGTGTCCACACTGGTGGCAACGATGCCATAGCCGCTGACCCGAGAGTGGGTCGTGTAGTCTTCGACGAGCGGACGATAAGCGCACTGCTCAAAATCGATGGCGCCCTGACATCGCTCGATGCCATCGACCCGGTCAGGGCGGACGTGGCGACATGTGTCCTCTTCGGCCGCTTGAACCCCTCGGAAATCGCTGCAGCCCTCGGCTGTCCACTGGCGACTATCAAAAAGCACTGGGCGTTGGGACACATATGGTTGCACCGATGCATCAAGGATCCGAAACGTCCCTCGGTGCAAGACGGTCGACGGCCATGAAAGTCCTGGATCCGGAGCGAATCGAATCCATCTTCGCCGATGTGGTAGATCTGCCGGGCGAAGAGAGGCTTCGTGCGCTCGACAAAGCCTGTCGCGAGGATCAGGATCTCAGGGCAGAGATTCTGGACCTGATAAAGGCGCACGAGGAAGCCAGTCGTTTCTTCGATGACCTCGGACCAATTTTCCCGTCCGAGTCGCTGTCTGACGTCCTCGATGACGACCAGCGAGTCGATCCGTACGGACTGCTCGGAAAGATGGTGTCGCATTTTCGAGTGGAAGAGCATCTCGGCGGCGGGGGCATGGGCGTAGTCTATCGGGCCCATGACGCGAATTTGCCCCGCGACGTGGCGCTCAAGTTCCTGCCGCCAGAAATGAGCCGCGACGAGTCGGCAGTATCGCGGTTCAAGCACGAGGTGAACGCAGCCTCATCGCTGAATCATCCCAACATCGCGGTGGTGCATGAAGTCGGACGACTGGATGACGGTCAACTCTTCGTCGCCATGGCCTTCTACGACGGTGAGACCCTCAAGAAAAAGATCGAGCGCGGGCCGCTTCCTCTCGCGAGCGTGATCGAGTACGGGATTGGGATCACTGCCGGATTAGTCGAAGCACATGAACACGGAATCGTGCACCGGGACGTCAAGCCGGCGAACGTGATGGTGACGCGACGTGGCCACATCAGGCTGCTCGACTTCGGTGTGGCCAAGGTGGCGAGCCAGAGTACGCTGACTCCGCAGGGCTCTATTGTCGGTACCCCTGGCTATATGGCTCCCGAACAGATCCGGGATGAAGGGGTGGATGCCCGCGCCGATGTCTGGTCCACCGGGCTGCTGTTGTACGAGATGCTTACCGGTATGCATCCGTTTCTGGCGGAGCATCAGCAGGCGACCATTTATCAGATACTCAATGTCGACCCGCCGGCGATCGCTCTCAATCGTCCCGATGTGCCGGACGGATTGGCCGAAGTCATCGGCCGGTGTCTGGTCAAGGATCGATCCGAGCGGTTGCAGTCGGTTGAGGAACTGGGAGTCGAGCTTCGCAGGCTGTTGAAACCGGTCTCTTTGCCGATTCCACTTCCAGTTCCTGACCCGCCTTCCTTCCTGCAGCGTGTTGAGGCATGGCTCGAACGTCTGCGGTGGCAGGGACAGGTCGCAACCACTCTTGCTGCAGTAGTCGTGATGTCTCTTGCAGCCTGGCCGATAGCCCGCTACTGCAGCGCGCCGCCCGCAGAACCGATTGATCTTGTCGTCTTGCCCTTCGTCAACGTCGGCGCCGACTCGATGCTGGTGAACGGATTGTATCAGGCCGTCACGAGCAGTCTGGTGAGGCTGGAGGGGCGCAAGGGCGGGCTCTCCGTCGTTCCGACAGATGACATCCTCTATCGAGAAGTGAGCAGTCCGCAAGATGCAGCCGAGAAGTTCGGTGTCGATCTGGTGATCCGTCCGAGCGCGCAGGACGCATCCGACGAGCTACTCGTACAGCTTGACCTGGTTGAATTCCCTGACGCACGCGTGGCAGACAGTCGTCTTCTGCGAATCCCGTACGCCGACATCGGGAGACTGCAGGCGGAGGTGGTTGTGGCTCTCGCCGGCCTGCTCGGTCTGTACGTCGATCTCGATGTCCTGGAAGAACTCAGTGTGGGGAGAACGGCCGTATCGGATGCCTATTTGAAGTACACGCGTGCAAGAGGCTACCTGTTTGAGAGCGAAGACGAGGCGAACGTGGATGCGGCCATCGATCTCTTGAAAGCCGCCGTGAGCGAGGATGATACATATGCGATTGCACACGCTGCCCTGGGCGAGGCCTATCTGCAGAAGTACAAACTCACGAGGGACGCCCGGTTTATTTTTCTGGCCGTGCAGCATGGTACCAGTGCTCGTGATCTGAATAAGGATCTGGCTCCCGCCCGAATAGCACTTGGATTGACGTATCTCGAGCGAGGTGAGATCGACAATGCCGAAAACGAGTTCATTCGGGCTCAATCGCTACTGCCCAATTCGGCAGCGGTCCACTACAATCTTGGCAAGATCTATCGCCTTCGAGATCAGGTCGTCAAGGCTGAGCAGCACTATCAGAGGGCCATTGAGCTGAAGCCGGACTACTGGCAGTACCATAACGGTCTGGGGATTTTCTATCACTATGAAGGCCGGCATGAGGAAGCGGCATCGAGTTTCCGCAAGGTGATCGAGCTTCGCCCGGACAACCCGTGGGGATACAACAATCTCGGCGCCCAGTACAGGGAGCTCGGGCGGTGGAAGGATGCGCATGGAGGAGTTCGTCACGGCCACGGAGGTCGATACAAATACGACGTCTGCGGTGGCGTTCGCCAATGACAACATCGCACGCCTATACTATTCACGTCGCGACTTTGAGGCGGCGGCGCACTGGTTCGAGCGGGCGACCGCCGTACCAGGAACTCGACTTCGATAGCTGGGATCAGCTAGGCAACGCGTACTGGAAGACCGACCGCGAGGAGGAAGCGCTTGACGCGTGGTGGCGGGTCATAGGACTGGCTTCGGAGCGCCTCGAGATCAATCCTAATGATCGCAACGCACTGAACTATATCGCGGAGGCGTATGCGAAACTCGGGCGACCATGTTCTCGCTCGCATCGTTCATGAAGCGCCTATTGTCACTTGAACGAATTCAGCCGTCAGACCTGCTCGTGGCGGCGAAGGTGCATGAGATACTGGGCCGCCGGGACTCGGCGCTGACTACGTGGAGCTGGCGCTGGAGAGAGGAGCGACAGTCGAGGATATTGAGGTGTCGATCTGGCTGGATGAGTTGCGAGAAGATCCTCGCTACGCAGATGTCATTGTCAACAGTGAACTTGACATGTGATCAATCGTCCGGCCACTCGGAGGTTCGCACAACGTCAGTAGAGGACTTTGCCGTTGCTTCCAGGTTGATCTCCGCCGCCCCAGCCAGCGTCGGACGGCCCGACAACGCCGGACTCCGCTATCGGCCGCGACCGGGGATGGCCGGCTCCGGTCTACGCCATCGCCTCCGGCCGCCTACCCACTCACTCCGAACTGATAGCCAATACGGAATATCGGGATGAAGGACACCGTGTCGATGTCCTCTCGCGCTCTCGATCTCGCTATCAGATCCGCCTGAAACCCGGGGTCCGTCCGCAACGCGCCCGTGGCCTCGATATCGAAATCGGGCGACCCGAGAAGGCAATACCAATCCCCACGTTGAATCCCTTACCACGCAATCCAAGCGTGATCGCGGGCGATACCCCGTTCCACTTGAACTCGCCCACCAGCGCCCCAACATCCGCGCCGTCGTACTCCCCGTCCCCAATCTCGACGGTCTCGCCGGCAAGCAACTCCGACTTTGCATCACCCGAGTAACCGCCAAAGAAAAGGCCGGCACCAATCGAGAAGTTGTTTCCCAGCGGATGAAGATTCACTCCGATCAAGCCGCCCGCCACGCGTGGATCAATGCTGTACTCGATATCGTCCGCATCAAAACTCTGTTCTCCAATGGGCACGAACCCGAACTCGCCGGAGACGCTTGCCAACTCATGAACACGTACCGACGCACTCGCACCAATTCCAACCAGGCTCACCTGCGGCCCGACCGAGATACTCTGCGCAGATGACGGATCCGCGGATACGAGCAGTGCCATCACAACGAAGATGATTGAACGGTGCATGATCGTGGAGGTCTATGTGCAATGGGTCATGGAGTGAGGCGGCTGCAGGAGCCAATCAGAAAATAACTACGGCAGCGGTCCAGGTGAAATCTGCCGGGGAGACCCCGAACAAGCCGCAAATATATCACTATTTATGGTAGGACGAGTGCACTCATCCCCGGACTGGTCAAGATCACGGTCCCAGGAGACCGTCCAGTCGCTCGTCAATCGGGACGCGGATCGGATCAGAGATCTTTAGCTTCGACATCGACCGATGGCTCGGGTTGATCAGGTAATTCGATTGCTGCGGGATCACGACGGACGGGACTCGCAGCACAAGGGATACGCCGCTCTCGATCCACGCATCGCCGACGTGCCGCGATCGCCGAGACGGGAGGTATCGAATCCCAATCGGACGGCAAATCAGCTACATCTACGATTGTCACATGCCTCGAATCAAATTCAGCACGGATGCAGACCTGATTCCGGAGACGCTCCCTGTTGTTCACTCGGACCAGCGTCTCGAGCAGCGCGAGCGACAGCGAGTCGGACAGTGTAGACCACCTTCGTGCCGCGACTGTTGAATCGGCCGCCGGTGATCTCGGCCCCCACACCGTCGAACGCGGACGCGGCGTAGCGACGATCTACAAGTCTCCAGACGGAAATACGTGACAAATCTGGACCCGAGATTTAGACCGCAACACCGTAACGAATCTGTTCAAGCAAGCGCTCCACGATGGCGGCGCCAGGCTCTGACTTCGCCAGATCCAGCGGGGCCCTTTCCGCCAGGGCGAAGTTGGCTTCCTTCATCCAGTCGCGCGCGTCGTCCTCACTGCCGAGAACATCAGTAGCGAGTTCGATCAGTTTGAGAATCCGATAGACACGCTCGGATTCATCCGGTGGAAGCCTGTCCTGCGACTTGCGACGATTCAATGTTCTTGGCGACATCTGCAAGACGACCGACAACTCCCGAACGGTCAGGTCGAGTGAGCTTCGAATGTCGTCCAGTCTCCCGGTCTCAAAGCCGTCGTCTATTCGTGCGGCCGCCTCCCAGTCACCGAGTTCTCGATATCTGATCGGACGCCTGGTCGCTGAGCGCTTCGGGGGCGATGGCGCCGTTCTCGACGGCCTCGTTTTCGTCGCGCGTGCCTTTGCCGCGGGCCGCTTCGAAGGAGAGTCTCCCGCTTTCCCGCCTCGATTCGTCTTCTTGTTCATGCGTGGTGCCATATGGCGCAATACATCATGCCTTATGGCTGTTACGCTTCCGGCCCGTGAAGTTCCCCACCTGTGCCTTTCCAGCCCCTGCTCGTCGTGCGTCCGCAGCGGGTACAACGAATCCTCGCCATCTTCGAATCAGTTGAGGCGCCAATAGCATTGCCGAGGATCGTCCGCGCGAAACCGGATAGTTAAATTCGACAGAGCACATTCATCTGACTCGCTCTCCGCATAGATAGCAGCCTGAGTATTAGCTTCAGGGATCGGGCTGGTGCCGACCGCCGATCGGTCCGAACACGAGTCGACCCGCAACTCCGATCAATCCGATGGCTTTTGACGATTCGACAGGTTGGGGCATTCGCCAGAAAGTTGGACTGTTTCTGGGTCCCGCGCTTCTTCTCCTGTTTGTGGTGACTCCGGCCCCCGAGTCACTCGGTCCGGCTGGATGGCTCACGGCCGGACTCGCACTTCTGATGGCGACGTGGTGGATCTCGGAGTCCGTGCCGATTCCCGCCACCGCACTCCTGCCCCTCGCCCTTTTTCCGATCGCCGGGGTCGGAACGATTGGCGAGGCGGCATCCCCGTATGCCGAGCCGGTCATCTTTCTTTTCATGGGCGGTTTCCTGATCGCGCTCGCAATGCAACGCTGGCAACTCCATCGCCGCATCGCCCTCCGGATAATCGCCAGAGTCGGAACCGGTCCGGCAGCTATCGTCGGTGGCTTCATGATCGCGGCGGCGATTCTCTCCATGTGGGTCAGCAACACTGCCACTGCCCTTATGATGCTGCCGGTGGCTTTGTCCGTCATCGATCTCGCGGACGCAACCGCCGATGGTATAGTCAAAAGCAACTTCGCGATAGCGCTCGTCCTGGGCATCGCGTACGGGTGCAACATCGGCGGCATGGCGACCATCGTAGGCACACCCCCGAACGCGCTCCTGGTTGGCTTCATTGCCTCCGAGTACGGCCATACCATCTCATTTGTCAACTGGATGGCCGTCGGACTACCCCTGGTTGTCGTCGGGCTCCCGATCGCGTTCGTCGTGCTTACGCGCATTACGTGTCCGCTCAGAATTCGTACGCTTCCGGGCGCGGCCGAAACGGTTGCCAGTGAACTGCGAGGTCTGGGCCCGATCTCAAGGGAAGAAAAACGTGTTGGTGTCGTTTTTGTCCTGACGGCCCTTGCGTGGATCACTCGACCGCTTTTGCTCCCTCTCATTCCGTCACTTTCGGATGCCGGGATCGCCATGATCGGCGGGCTCGCATTGTTTGTCATTCCATCGAACCTGCGCACGGGTACATTCCTGATGGACTGGCGTACGGCGCGCCGACTTCCGTGGGGCACGCTCATTCTTTTTGGCGGCGGCCTCAGTCTCGCCGGTGCATTTACGCGGACCGGACTGTCGCAGTGGATCGGAGAATCCATGGGAGGCATGGCGGGCCTGCCCATGCTGCTTATTCTGCTCGTCGTGATCGCCGTCGTGGTCTTCCTGACGGAGCTCACCAGTAACACCGCAACAACGGCCACCTTCCTGCCGGTGATCGCAGCCATGGCGCTCGGGATTGGCGAAAATCCTCTCCTGCTCGCGATACCGGCCGTGCTCGGCGCGAGCTGTGCGTTCATGCTGCCCGTGGCGACACCTCCGAACGCCATCGTCTATGGGAGCGGCCGCGTCACTGTGCCGCAGATGGCCCGGGCCGGGGTGATCCTGAACGTCCTGTTCATCGGAGTCATCACCGTGCTGGCGTACACGCTGGTGATCTGGGTGTTCGGCGTGGAGCCGGGCGTGATTCCGGACTGGGTCGTCTAGTCCGACCGGTAGATCCAGCTAGAGTCATGAGTTAGCACACCGAGGCAGCGGATAGTTGCGATCATGTCATAGCTTGTCCCACATCCTGGAGGAGAGAACACAGCAATGGAATATCGTGAACTAAGCCGCACTGGATGGCGCGTCTCCACCGTCAGCTTCGGCGCGTGGGCGATCGGTGGGTCGTGGGGATCCGTCAGCGACGACGAGTCGATGGCCGCCCTGCACGCCGCGCTGGATGCGGGCGTTAACTTTTTCGATACCGCCGACGTGTACGGCGATGGCCGGAGCGAGAAGCTGCTGGCGCGACTCAAAAAAGAACGCAGCGATCGGTTCTACGTCGCCACCAAGGCAGGCCGTCGACTCGATCCGCATGTCGCAGACGGCTACTCAAAGAAAAACCTCACCGCATTTGTCGAGCGAAGTCTGAAAAACCTGCGGGCCGAGTCTATCGATCTGCTTCAACTCCACTGCCCTCCAACGGATGTGTACTATCGTCCTGAGGTTTTCGGATGGCTGGACGAACTTGTCGATGCCGGAAAGCTTCAGCACTACGGGGTCAGTGTCGAGAGGGTAGAGGAGGCACTGAAAGCGATCGAGTATCCCGGAGTCCAGTCGATTCAGATCATCTTCAACATATTCCGTCAACGTCCCGCCGATCTATTCTTCTCCGAAGCCCGTCGCAGAAAGGTCGGCATACTGGCCCGCCTGCCTCTCTCGTCAGGATTGCTCGCGGGAAAATTCAAGGCCGGCACTTCTTTCGAAGCGGACGACCATCGAGCATTCAACCGAAAGGGAGAGGCCTTTGATCGCGGCGAAACGTTTTCAGGACTCGACTTCGACATCGGTTTGAAGGCCGTCGAGGAGTTGCGCCCGCTAACGCCCGACGGTGCAACGATGGCTCAGCTCGCGTTACGATGGATTCTCATGTTCCCCGAGGTCACCTGCTGCATTCCCGGTGCGAAACGCGCTTCGCAGGTGGAGGAGAATGCGGCGTCAGCCGATTTGTCGCCCCTGCCAGACAAGTCAATGAAGAGGATCCGGTCGATCTACGACCGTCTCGTTCGAAACGAAGTCCATCAGCGGTGGTGACCTACCGCGACTCTATTTCAACAGCACAGCCGTCCGGGTTTCGGTCCATCCGTCGACGTCAATCCGTATAGATCCCATTCGGAATCGTTGCTGCTCTCGCCCGGGACTGTGTGGCTACCTCTCCTGAGCAGTCTTGCCGTGCCGCGCCTTCTCCCACACATACCCACCGACGTTGGCGACCTGGGATACACCGATCAAAGCGGCGTGTGTCCACGCCCGGCGAGCTTCACCGTGAGAGAAAGGATACCGGAGCAAGTCCAGGTAGAACGAGAGCGGCTCCGGCCTCACTGGTTTCTCTCGCCTCTGCGCACGCAAGCTGTGGAAGAGAACTGCTCCGCGGCCATAGTTGAAATGCTGTCGACAGAAACTCCGAAGATCCAAATTGTGAGCGTGGCAGTCACCGCCCCGTCCTCATACCGCATGGGAAGACCGGCATGACGCCACCGCTCACATAAGTCACGGTCTTCGCCCGCTGCAATTGCGAAGCCAGTATTGAATCCTTCCAACTGACGAAAGCGGTCCGCCGATACTGCCATGTTGTTCGAGGTGAAGAAGCGTGGCTCACCGGTCCTCACATTGTAGTAATCGTAGAGATACGAGATCAGCTGTTGACTCGCCTCCGCGAAGGAATTATCAGGCAACGCGTTGAGCGTCTGCCCGCCTACAAGTGCACTGGGAGTAGACTTCAGCCTGTCCGCCAGCGCATCTAGCCAGTTCGGATGCGGCGTGCAGTCGTCGTCGGTGAACGCAAGCAGCTCTCCTCTCGCTGCCGCCGCTCCGGCATTGCGTGCGACCGCCGGACCCGCATTGGCCTGCACAATCACGCGCACATCAATGGTCTTTCTGAAAGGAGCCACGACGAACTCCATTGAGGACGGACTTCCATCGTCGACGACAATGAGCTCGAATCGATCTCGTGGATACGCTAGCTGCACGAAGCCTTCCACACACGTCTTCAACTCTACCGGGCGGGCGAATGTGGGGACGATCACTGAGAAGAATGGAAGCGCCTGAGTCATGTATGTTTTCGCGTGACAGGCTTACGTCAAAAGGGCTCCAGCGTGCCGCCGCTCTGCCGCACTCGATCTTTGCGAGATACATAACGCCGGCGATACAACTCATACTTCTGTAGATGGTCAACCGCATTCCCCGGTCCCAGCGCGTAGGCTGTCGCTTCACCCGCTGCATGGGCTGCGAAGCCAAGCATGATGAGGGGCAAGGCTCCTAGAACTCGGGGAGGGGGCGGTTGAAGTTGAAGAACGTGAGGGATCAGGTTCCACAACCGGATCAGCGGGAAGAGAGGGGACCCTGCAATGTACAGCAGCCGCCGTGCCAGCGACCATTCGCCTTTGCGACTCCGATGGTCACCGAACAGCCTGCCATGAACAAAATTGATAGCGACGAACGGAGCCAGTCGCGACGTGTTCATGTGGTACGTTCGGGCGGCAGGCTCCAGACACAATCGGTACCCACGATCGCGAACGTCTTCCTGCAATGCTCCTTCCCACTCCAGCAGGTCGCCGAGCTTGTCACCATATTCCGTCAGCAGGGCTCGGTCGTAGGAACTATTGTGCCAGGGGAGATGCTCTACTTCGCCTCCAGTGGCGTTCTCGGTCGCAGTGCCGTAGGCGATCATGAAGCTGGCCGTACTTAGCAGGGTCGCCGGGTTCTCGTTTATCACTACGGGTCCCACGACGTCATACGGCTGGCGGTGCCCATTGATCAGCGACTCGGCCCAGCGTGGAGCAGGAAAAGAATGCTCCTCGACGAAAGCAATGACTGGCGCCCTTGAGTGCTTCACGCCAACTGCGGCAGCGGCACCACGCCGCACAACCGTAGCGGCCTCAACTACGCTGAGGTTTTCGAATTCCTTTTCCATTTGACCGGGAAGTCGAAATTCTGCTGGCGATAACGCGACCACAATAACCTCCATCCCCTGTAGGGCGGTCTGTGCCCGGAGGTGCTCAATGGTCTGACGAACCTGCCCGTAGTCATGCGGTGCAACCAGGATCACGGATAGCCTCAGATGTCCGTTCCCCTGGTTCGTGTCATCTTTCATTTGCTGGTCTTAAACAAAAGCCGGTTCCACCCCTGTTTCGCGAAGGGCTGGTCACTCTGCACTCGAGCTCGCCCGACGCCGCGTCTGTCGTCTCAGCCCAATGCCGGGAAACTACAACATCGTGACCGACCAACAGCCAACCACGCTTGTCGGTGACAAAAGAGCCCCTGGCTGTAGGACAATATCTAGTCGTCGAACGCATAGCCGGTCAGAAATGGTATTTGGGCAATACGATCTCTCACCACTTCAATCAGATCCGGGGTCCATGGTGAGCCGTGTCGACTCTTGCGAGTGGCCGGAAACACCAGCGGAACGACGATGTCCAGATACTCGCGCGGTGCGCTAACCCCCAGGAAACGACACAGGTCAACAAGCCACCGCTCCGGCTCGTCAACAAATGCTTCGTGTCTTACTTCAAACAGTTCACTTTCGGCAATTTGCGTCCGCACGGATAAAACCGTCTCACAGAGGGAAAAGTAATAGGCGATGCTTTCCTCAAGGTCAAGACGTCGTCCATCCCTGTTGGTCTTCTCTCTGATCGTACTGATGTTGTCGTACGGGTCCCTGACCACGTGGATAAGTCGGATATCGCAGTCAGCTGTGTCGCGCACTCTCTGAAGAAGACCGGGGTTTGCCTGCAATCGTAACGTCGTACTCTCCCCGTGTTTGTCGCCCACGACACGCAGTTCCCTGGATTTTCCTGTCCAGGGCCCGGGGACCTGGTAGACGTATCCTCCTCGTCGTCCAGCGGCCTCTGCATATTGTCGTGAACGACGAAGAAGCAGGTAGTACAATTGCCTCTTTCCGAAGCGTGCGTTGACGTACTGAAGTGCGTCCAGTTCATGGGCGATCACCAGTTGAGGATGCGCGTCCAGTAGCGCACCGAGGGTTGATGCTGTGCCCACTTCTGGGGTAACACAATGAACATGACATAGGTGTCGACATGGCGAACCAGCTCTCGTGCCCTCCACCCGCCGCATAGAGAGATCGAATAATCTCTGCCGAGTTTCCACAACTTCTGTGTGGCCTCATGAATCGACATCATAGTATATCGCGGCCGTTCGATTGATCACTACGGTCTCGGTTCAGGACTTTACCATTCATTTCGACAAGGCCGCAGCTGCAGTCTGCGTGTCCGCCAGGCGCTCGTACAACTGAACCATCCGGTCCGTCACCTTGTCCTCGTTGAACACGTCCAGAGCCCTCCGACGCCCTGCCTGGCCCATCTGCTCAGTTCTGCGCCGGTCAGACATGATTATCTCAAGCGCATGCGCCAGCGCACGTTCGTTTCCCGGCGGTGTCAAAAAACCGGTCCGTTCATGTTCTACGATCTCGCGCAGCCCGCCTGAATCACTGGCGACTACCGCTGTTCCGCGCATCATCGCCTCAATTGCGACTATGCCCAACGGCTCTGCCCACAGCGACGGGACAACCTGCACCCACGCTCCGCCGAAATGATCGATCAGCTCTGCATGAGGCACGTGTCCTGGCATCGTGACGCGCGAAGTGACGTCAAGATCACTCATGAGGGCTTTCAGTGTATCCGACTCAGGGCCGTCACCAGCTATCACAAGCCGTGCTTCGGGTACTTTTTTAGATACCTCAGCGAAAGCTCTCAGCAGTACATCGGCACCCTTCTCTCGAACGAGCCGACCCGCAAACACGACGGTCGGTGCTACAGCCAATGGAGGGCCAGCAGGGTGGACTCGCACGCCGTGCCGTATAACTTCAACCGGGTCGAATCCCTCGGCTTCCAGATGCAGTCTCACGGCATCACTATTTGCAACGAACATATCCAGATGGTGCATCGCCGAGCGCCAGTGCTTCATCTGCAGCATGAGAGGCACCCAGTCTCTCCGGGGCAAACAACCATTCCGATAACAAGAAAGACCAGCCCGTACTTGACAGTCGGAAGATGATCTGGCAACATCTTGGTCCCCGTTGGACAAATAGGCCTGTACCATACGACCCCGTACAAGCTGGGTGTGTCCTTTAGCAACGACAGGATCAGCGGCGAGAACGCGTGAGGAACATGCACACGTGCACGACATGGGGCTTGAAATCGGCCAGCACTTCACGCAGCTTCGCGTAAGCCCACGGATTCGTCGTTTGAAGCAAGGTTCGCCAGCGAGAAGTCGTACCCAGGCAGCTGTAGTCCGCGTACATAAGTTCGTCGCCATCAGACGCATTGCTGGCAAAGAGGCGTGCGTCATGTCCGCGTGTTCGAAGCCCGTCCCGCAGTGAGAGCATTGCGATTTCTGCACCGCCGCGTAGACTTCCGTAATCGTTGATGATCAAGATCCTCATCGCCAAATCACCAGAACGCGGATTAGGAAATGGAATCGGTTTCTTGACGGTCGACCGTGATCACGCGCTGGGTCGAAGAAGACTCTTCCGCGGCGCGCACAATGCGAAGACTGCGATACCCATCCTCGATATCCGGGCGGACGGCGTGGGCTCCCTTTATCGCCTCCACGAAGGCGCCAAGACCCGCGCGATACGATGGTTCTTCCAGTCGCCTGGTAGCCTTGTGAAGTCTGTCTGGCAGCGAACGGATTTCCCTGCGCATCCTGTTGAGCCGGCCGTATTCGATGCGGGGACCGGTGATTTGAAGATCACCGGCGTGCCGATCCACCGTGAGCTTTCCCGCCTGTCCGAATACCTCGAAACGATCTTCGTCGACTGCGCTTATCGAAAAGAACGACTGTACCGGAAGACCATCAGTAATTCGCATGTGAGCAACCACGCTGTCGTCTTCGCTTCGCAGAGACCGGATCTGGGCAAAGACCTCAGCGATCGGTCGACCCAGCACATAAGGAATAAGGTCGAAGTGATGTGAACCAAGATCCAGCAGAGCGCCCCCACCAACCGACCGTCTTTGTTTCCAGGGCGGCAGCGCACCCACCGCCGACGAAAAGACCGTCCGTATAGCCACCAGGTCTCCAAGTATGCCTCCGTCAATGTGCTCCTTCACCGTTTGGTACAGTGGGTGGAACCGATAGTTGAAACCTGTCATCCCGACAGTTCCTGCACTTCGCCACCTGTCGAGGACTGTTTGCGCGTCCGGAAGCGTGGTGGCGATCGGTTTCTCGAGATAGACGTGCTTTCCAAGTTCAAAGGCGGAGATCGCCGCCTCGGCGTGTAACCCGGAAGGCAGGCACACGACAACGGCTTCGGCATCGGATTCGGATATCAATGTCCGATAGTGATCGAAAAGAGCGGCGTCCGGCACCCTCCGGGCGGCCTCGCTGCGCCGGTTTTCGTCCGGCTCCGCAATCGCCACCACCTCCACCTCGGGCAGGCTGGCCAGCACTTCCAGATGAATCGAACGGGCGATGTGACCGCAGCCGATAAGGCCCACCTTCAAATCAGACATCCGATGCCCCGCGAACTAATCCGGCTAACGTATCCAGCTCGTATTTGCGAGAAGAACATCCTGCCGGAATGGCGCACGAAGCGAGTGCGGCCACGCATCAGCCAAACGCCACCACTCCTTTCGAGTCGGCTGGACTGGTCTTGTTGATCCACTTGGTTTCTGTGTTCGTCCCGCACTATAAAACTAAGATGTGGTCTTGATCACGTCTTCGAGCACTTGGCCCGACATGGACGGCGGAACCGGCTCTCCCATCAACGAAAGAAACGTCGGGGCAAGGTCCAGCACTTCCACCGTACCGACGTCACCTTGTTGCCTGATCGATGGTCCAGCGGCGGCCACGAATCCTCTGGCACTGTGATCGCTTCGTCGAGAAAACTCCGGCTTGCTGATAGACAGCGTCGCCCTCGGATGTTCCACTCGTTCCATGTATCGTCCAGGTTTCCATTCGACCCACAGGTCGGGTAGCGTGGCGTGTGGAGCACACGAGAAAGCATCAACGGTCCGCCTGATCTCCGTGACAGCCGGTTCGTTAGTCTCAGGATCAATCAACTGTCTCAAGTCTGCCGCGATCCGGTCGAGCAACGCGTCGTAGTCGGCCCCGGGCTCAACGATGCCCTGTGGTTCTCGCCCGCGAAGATTTACTCGCACAAAGCTGGTGTAAAGTGCAGGGATAGCGAACGCCGTTGTCGTGCTCCAATCGGTTCCGTTCCTGAATGCCTCTGCCAGCAAACCCTCGCGCTGCGCCCAGGAGAGGTGTCGGCTCAGCGCGACCCGCCAGGTCCTGGGCAGTAGTCGGCGCGCCAGGTCCATGGGCCTAAACGAGATGGCACCTGCTTCGGGGGTCGCCTGGTAACCGAGTTGTCTACAAAACGCTTCCATGAGCCCTGTCGTCGGATAGTCATCTTCCATGCCCACTGATGAGACAATGACAACATTCGCGCTATCCGGCAATTGGGCCAGGAGCAAACCGAGCTCCCTATCAATAGCCTGGTACACATCACGGATTGCGTTCGTCAACTCGCCGTCCGTGTTTTCCGTCGCGGTCTCACCGTCCACTTCCGGACAATACTTCCAGAACTGATGGTCAGCGGCGTGCGACTCCGCGAAGATCATTACAGCCAGGTCGAGGCGATCTCGAGGAAGAAGATGACGACAGAGAGCCCCCTTCTTCTCGACATGACGGAGTATCCGGGAATAGAGACGCTGGTTCTCCCTTAACCCGGCGTCAATCTCCTCGATGGATTCGAGCTTGGTTCCGAAATGCTCGTGCACATCACTGAGCAATCCGGGAGGCTCGGAAATCGTCTGATAGTACGTCGGGTTCCAGGTGTCGTGAATTGCCCAGTTGATGAGTTGTACTCCGTTGAGGCCTCGCTCTGGCATGCAGTCCGGCACGTCGACAATGGCGACGGTCTTCCCCGTATCCCGCAGGCCGGACCAGAAAGGTCGGACGTCCATGTCGGGTCCGGCGACAGGTTCCAGGTCGTACGTGCCCGGCTTCAACTGCCGAAAATAGTAGTAGCCGTGCTGACCACGCGAGATACCACTGAACAGTGACACCCATACACCGTGCTCGCTGATTAACTCGTACCCTCCTGTTTCTCCCCAACAGCCCCGTTCCATTATCGACGATATGGTAGGCAGGTAGCCCTGTCGAGCCCACTTTCGTATGAAAGCCGGATCTCCCGCGTCGAGGCCCAAGATCACCAACGGAGTGGGCTGTGTATCAGATTCCATGAGTAATGTCTTCCTGGGTTTTGGAATGTCACTGGCCTGTACCACCGATCCTCGCAGGTCGTGCGAAGACCACGAACGACTCGCGCGTTCAGGGCTATGGTTCGCGCTTTCTCTCCGGCTTGCCGGGCACAAGACACGGCACGATGATTTCTGTTACATCAGAACAACGACTCAATCGGCACGTTTTGCTCGACCACCGAGCGAGCCCGCCTGTTCGCCAGCCGAACAGGTCAATGCCAGCACCTCACTGCCGTACCACGCAGCCCCAAGTTAGTCGACAGCACCGCTGTTCACCACCTGCGGGCAAACCACGGCTTTATCGCCGTTAATGACAACGTATCAGGCATGCCAGAACAGCCGCCGCCTGAGCCGCCCGGAACTGCGTCGCGCCTGCCCACAGAATTTCGGGATGATGGTCGTGGAGGCGGGGGTAGACTAGGCCCTGTACAACCGCATCTGCACGTGCCGGATATTGCCGACTTCCAGGAGGTTGATACAGACTTCGGCATGTGTCTGATAAGGTCATTCCAACAGGGCGGCAGCGCACGTTCTCGCAATTAAGGCGTGCTTCGCTCAGCGGTGGAGATCAAACTCCACCTTGGCGCAGTTGTCGGAGTCAATAATGTCCTGATCGTGATAGATTCGTCTATTTGAAAGCCTGGAACCGGTCGACGTGGCTGTCGCTGGTCTGCTGCGAAGCGCTATGTGCCAGGCCGACCCTATTTTGACGTAACACGATTCCACTAATCCTCCGAATACAAATCATGGTGAGCAGTCTGGGAGCGGGACGGTCAAATGAGAGGGCGCTCTCGTGAGCGGTCGTGGCGGGACTGGATAAGGCGATGCAATTGATGAGAAGACTCTTGGCCTCGAATCGTCGGTGGGTAGTTGCCGGGCTACTGGTTCTCGCGGCGGCCCCACACATGTACGAGTTGGTTCAGAAAAGAGGGACGTGCTTTGACACGGACGACGGGAACCAGGTAATGGCCGCGCGGCACTGGTTGTCGGACGACGAATATGCGATTCGCAAACCGGTGCCCGACCTTGCGGCCGAGCCTGTGTACGAGCCGGTCACCCGGTGGCCCGCAGGGTACAGTGCTCTCGTCATGGTGGTCCTCAAAACGGGGATGCCTTTGATGCCGGCTGTTCTGCTACTGCGGGTCCTTCTGCTGATTGCCGCCGTAGCCGGATGGTTTCTGATAGGTCGCCGCATCATGCGTAGTGAAATGACGGCAGCCGTCCTTGTCGTACTCGTTACGTTTCGTCTGTCGATGAATCCGCCCGATCTCTTCGTATGTGCTGTTGCACCGTTCCTGATTATCGTGCTGCTAGAGTTCCGTGACTCCCGAGAGATCTTCAGAAAGACACTCCTGTTGATCACTATCTGTCTCCTCGTTGCTGGAATGGTAGTGGTGAAGTACTCCGCGCTCTATTTCATTCCGGGTGTCTTCCTCGTGGTCGCGTTCGACTCTGTTCGGAAGAGAAGCCTTAAGAAACCAGTTCTCCTCGTACTCGCTCTCTCGCTTGTCGGGGCAATCGTTTTCTTTGGAACGTCGTTCATGGATAGCGAGGACGACAGCCAGATTTGGAAGATTGAGGTGGAAGAAATCACGGTGGAGCGGCTCCCAAAGATCCTGGGATTACCATTCACGACGATTATGCTTGAGCCATTCAAGATCAACTCGGTGGTGCGGAGGCTCTCACCAATCCTCGCTTCCAGCAGCTCAACGGAGACCAGGCTGTGGAAGACAATAATTAGCATTGTGCTCGTCGTCCTAATGATCCTGCTTCTGCTCTCCTACGGCCGCATGATCCAGAGCGGGGAAATCTCTGAACGGGTCACATCTGTCGCTGCGGTTCTGGCATTATGTGCAGGTGCGTTCTTCGTTGTCGTGGACGTCTTGCTTTCCGAGGTCGGGTACGCTTCAGTCTATCGGTACTACGCGCCCGTGGCACCGATTCTCATCTTCGTTTTCGCAAGACTTGCCGGCGAGCTCCTTCTGCGACCCGATTGGATTTCCAGGACAATGGGTGCAGGCACAGCCATCCTCTTTGGGCCGCTGCTGGTGTATGTTTCGCAAGATGCGTTGAGGATCGTGCGTTCTGATGATCTGCGTTTCAATCAAGGCATGGAGTTTATTGCGAACACCACATCGGACCTGAGGGGAAACGAGCCCGCCGTGTATCAAGGACACATACGAACGTTCTGTCAGATCAACTTGCCGCTGGTGAATCTGGAGACGGACGACGAGGAATTCTGGGACGAAGCGACGACGGCGACGCCCGTCTGGCTTTTCCTGCTTGATAACAGACGGAGTTCGTCTCCACGCTATTCTGAATCCATCGAGCGACTGTCTGTGGAGTTTGGCTTGCACACAGAGGCGCAGGACGACTGGGAAGTGCATTATAGAAGACTGGAGCCGGGATTCGTTCGACAAACGGATGCGCAAACCCCGGACAGCAGGCCTCAATGATCAAGGCTCCACACCACTCCGCGCGACATGCGGCCGATGGCACTGTTCGGGTATTCCTGTCCGAAGCGTTATTGTTGCCGACGGGCCTGGTCACGATGATCTATCTGACCAGAGTACTCGGTCCGGAACACTACGGTCTCTTTACGTTGGCCATTACCGTGTTCACATGGGTGGCTTTCAGCGCGGCTTCGTTCTTTTCGCAGGCCAGCATTAAGTTCGTGAGCGGGGCCGATGCATGGAAGCCGGTTGCGACGACAGTGCTGCGGCTGCATCTGATCAGTGGTGCCGTGGCGGGCCTCCTGTTGTGGCTGGGATCCGGACCCGTTTCCGATCTACTGGATGAACCGAGACTGAAGTTCTACCTGCAGCTCTTTGCTGTCGAGTTGGTAGTGTACGGTCTTGTTCAGGCACACAGAAGTACTCTGGTTGGGCTGGGCGATTTCAGGAAGCGCGCACTGGTGAGCGCCATTCGCTGGCCGGTACGACTGGTGCTTATTGTTCTCTTCGTTGAGATGGGTCTCTCCGTAACCGGTGCCGTCCTGGGAAGCCTTGGTGCAACACTGGTTGAATTGGTCCTGTATCGGCTGTTTGTGCGCCCGTCGCTCTTCTCGCGCTCAGCTTTCCCGGCGCGACAGCTCCTCAGCTATGGACCTCCGCTATTTCTGTCGGCCTTGTGCCTTCGTCTGTTCGATCGAATCGATGTCGTCGCACTCAAAGCCCTGGACGGCACGGCCGCCGACGCCGGACTATACGCCGCGGCGCAGAACCTGGCGATCGTGCCCACACTCGTGGCTGGTGCCTTGTCCCCGCTTCTGCTTTCAACCCTCGGGCGAATGATAAAGGGAGGACAGATCGAGAACGCGCGCAGGCTGGCCTCTGATGGAATGCGCCTGGTGCTTGGACTGCTTCCTTTCGCCTTCATGACTGCCGGTATGTCCACTGAGATTGTCGCTCTGGTCTTTGGTGAGGCCTTCGCAACATCTGCCCCCTTACTAGCGCTCCTTATCTTCAGTCAGGTCGCGCTGGTAATGATCTCCGTTGCGGCCGCGATCGTGATCGCACTGGATCGACCCGGTTTGACGATGCTTGTTGCAGGACCAATGCCCCTGCTTGCGCTGGCGGGACACGCCTTGCTCATTCCGCGCATGGGTGCGATTGGCGCCGCTTCCGTGAGCACCGGCGTGGCCTGTGTCGGTGCGCTGGCAGCGACGATTGTTGCGTATCGACTCTGGCGTGTTGTTCCGCCGCTCGCGACAGTGATTCGCACTGTAGTGCTTTCCGGAGCGGCCTATGCGGTGGCGAGTGCGTGGCCGGCCCAGGCGCAGGGCGTCATCATCAAATTGCTGGTGGTCATGGCTGTGATTGTCGCTGGTTCCTTCCTGTTGGGAGAGTTTGGCGTTCGAGAACGTGCCTTGATGAAGTCCCTGTTTGGTACCGCGACCTATTCGCGGGGCAAAGATCGACGGTTGGTCGATGAGTGAAGACAAGAAATATTTGTTGGTCAAGGGTATTGCAGGGCTCGGCAACAGAATACTCTGTCTTCTCACGGCGGTGCTCTATGCGCGCTTGAGCGGGCGAAGGCTACTGGTGGACTGGCGAGATAGAGTTTATTCAAACGACGAGTCCGACGCCTTCCCGCGGTTTTTTCAGACTTCCGTCTGCGATCCACTCGCTGAAATGCCCAGGACGGATTCTGTAGGACCTGGGATCTGGCGCGGTCATCTCGATGAATCCGCCGGGGCAATGCTCCGGCGCTATCCGGATGTCGCCTCTCGCAGCCCGGAAGCATGGAGGCCTTTCTCGGTTGATCTCACGCGACTGAATCATCAGGAGGAGATCGTCGTGATGTGGGCTTACGGTGAGCAGATCTATATCCTGAGACGACATTTGACAGCTGCTTTCGGCGGGCTCCGTCGAACGAGGACCAAGACCATCTTGCGGACGCTGCTCAGGGAAAGCTTGCAATTGCATCCCGCGATACAAAAGAGAGTCGAGGATTTTCGAAACGCTTCGCTGGATGGGAAGACGGTGGGGGTACACGTCAGGTACATGGACAAGAGAGCAAGGCTTGAGGCGATATACCGACGCCTCGACAAGTTGTTGAAGCGCGAGCCCGACTTGCGGATCTTCTTGTCCACGGATAATCGTGAGATCAACGACCGCTTTCAACGGCAATACAGCAGCGTGGTCGGCACATCGAAGTGGTATCCCACGACCGGGATGTCAATGCATCATAATTTATCATCTCCCGACCGGCGGGCCCACGGCGTCGAAGCTCTGGTAGACATGTACCTACTGGCCGGGTGTACCTACCTGATTCTGGATGAGCGCTCTTCCTTTTCATATGTGGTAAGCCTTATTACCGACACCGATCGCTCGAATCAGTTCAACGTCCAACGCGGACAGTGGATACCTCCAGTCGTGCGCCGAACGATCTGGAAGAGTTGGCTTCACATATCCAGGCATCAGGCTGTAGCGGGCGCAAAAAAGACACGTGTGACCCCACCGGAGTCCGCCTGAGGATTCGTTTCGAGATTGCGTAAGCCGATGTAGTTAAACGGTATCGGCCGTGAGCCAGTCGGTATCTCTGCCTGCCACCTTGTCCGAACGTGACGGTACGTTGGTATGTTATTCTGACGCATCGATGTCCCCGCTCAGGGTGAGGCGTGTGAGACGCTCATCGATTTCGAAGGCAGTCTTGTGACCTTGCGCCCCATTTGGTTTTGTGTCGAAGTACAGTGTGTGCAACTGATACTATTGGCAGATCCTTCGTTAGCAAGCGGCCGTTTTCCAATCCGCAATCCGCTCGATGATCTCCGATAATCCGTCGACACCGTGCCCGGGCAGTTGCATTTTGGTTCCACCTGTCTTAATTGACCATTCGTAGTCCGCCAACAATCCTGGCTGGCGGTACACGAGGTCGCCGTCTATCCATCCGCGCACAATGAGGAGGAACAACATGGAACGATCAGTTCGCGCCGGACTCATCCAGGCAACCCTGTCCGAAAGCGCCGACAGTCCGATCGACAAGATCAAGCGCTCCATGATCGACAAGCATGTGGGTCTCATCGAAGAGGCCGCACGAAAGGACGCGCAAGTGGTGTGCCTCCAGGAGCTCTTCTACGGTCCATACTTCTGCGCGGAGCAGAAGGAGAAGTGGTACGCGCTGACCGAGCGCGTGCCGGACGGTCCAACGACGAAGCTGATGCAGGATCTCGCGAAAAAGCACGAGATGGTATTAGTCATTCCCCTGTACGAAGAAGATCTGACCGGCGTCTACTACAACACCGCCGCGGTCATCGATGCCGACGGCACCTATCTCGGCAAGTATCGCAAGAACCACATTCCGCACTGCCATCCCGGCTTCTGGGAGAAGTTCTACTTCCGCCCCGGCAACCTCGGCTACCCGGTGTTCGAGACGGCCGTCGGCAAGGTCGGCGTCTACATCTGCTACGACCGTCACTTCCCGGAAGGCGCGCGAGAGCTCGGCCTCAACGGCGCCGAGATCGTCTTCAACCCGTCGGCCACCGTCGCGGGTCTGAGCGAGTACCTCTGGAAGCTGGAGCAGCCGGCGCGCGGCGTGCGCCAACATCTACTTCGTCGGCGCGATCAACCGCGTCGGGACACGGAGGAGCCGTGGAACATCGGCGAGTTCTACGGCACGTCGTACTTCTGCGAACCCGCGCGGCCAGATCATCGCGGAGGGCGCCACGCGACAGGAGACGCGGTGCTTGTCGCCGATCTCGACCTCGACCTCATTCGCGAGGTTCGCAACGTGTGGCAGTTCTACCGTGACCGGCGGCCGGAGACCTACGAAGCCATCGTACGCCCTAGCCCGACTGATCTCGAGACGGCGGACGCGACTACAGACGGATGCTGACCGCAGCCGGCGCTGTAGCCAATCGCCCGTGATCGATGACTCACGACGTCCCGCTCTACAACGACGACCTCGCGCCGGTATCGCCCGAGCGGCGCACGTGGGGGATGTGGAACATCGCCGCGCTCTGGGTCGGCATGGCCGTCTGCATCCCGACCTACACGCTGGCCGCCGGGCTGATCGCGCAGGGGCATGAGCTGGTGGCAGGCGGTGCTCACCATCATGCTCGGCAACGTGATCGTGCTCGTGCCGATGATGCTGAACGCGCACGCGGGCACGAAGTACGGCATTCCGTTTCCGGTTCTGCTGCGCGCGTCGTTCGGCACGTGTCGGCGCCAACGTCCCGGCGCTCTGCGGGCGCTCGTCGCCTGCGGCTGGTTCGGCATCCAGACGTGGATCGGCGGCTCGGCGATCTACAGCCTGCACGCGCGTCATCTTCGGCTTCGAGCCGGCCGGACCTCGAGCCGATCTGCTATCCCGGTCATCGGCTTTCCTGGGGACAGCTCGAGCTGCTTCCTGCTCTTCTGGGCGATCAACATCGCCGTCATTCTGGCGCGGCATCGACTCGCATCAAGTGGCTCGAGACCTGGGCGGCGCCGTTCCTGCTCGTGATCGGGCTCGGCCTGCTCTGGCTGGGCGTGCGTCGAGGCCGGCGGATTCGGCGCCGATGCTCTCAGCCGAGACCGTCCGCCGTTCGGGGCAGCTCGCGGAAGGCCAACTTCTGGGCCGTCTTCTGGCCCGAACCTCACGGCGATGGTCGGCTTCTGGGCGACGCTGTCGCTCAACATCCCCGACTTCACGCGCTACGCGCGGACGCAGCGCGACCAGATGCTGGGGCAGGTGATCGGGCTGCCGACGACCATGACGCTCTTCGCCTTCATCGGCGTCGCGGTCACGAGCGCGACGGTCGTCATCTTCGGCGAGGCGATCTGGGACCCGGTGCGCGCTGCTCGGCCGCTTCGAGCAAGCTCGGTCGTCGTGCTCTTGCGCTCTTCGCGCTCACCGTCGCCACGCTCGTCGACCAACATCGCCGCCAACGTGGTCTCGCCCGGCCAACGACTTCTCGAACCTCTGCGCCGCGCGTGATCAGCTTCCGACGCGGCGGCCTCATCACCGGGCGTCATCGGCATCCTGATCATGCCCGTGGAAGCTCTACACCGACCTCGGCCACTACATCTTCACCTGGCTCATCGGCTACAGCGCCCTGCTCGGCCCGATCGCGGGCATCATGCTGTCGACTACTACATCGTCAGGCGCCTTCGGCTCGATGCTGACGATCTTTACCGGGAAGACGGCGTCTACTCGTTTGGAGGGCGCGGCTACAACTGGCGGGCGATGGTCGCCCTCGCGGTTGGAATCGCCCCGAACGTGCCGGGCTTTCTGGCGCAGGCGTCGGGGGGAGCGATTGCAGTACCGCAGATGTTCTCCGACCTCTATACTTATGCGTGGTTCGTGGGCCTCCTCGTCGCCGGAGTGGTCTACGTGTCGCTGACGAGCTTTATCCGTTCCATCCCGGCCCGTAGCCGCACCCGAATCACTGACGGAATAACAGAACAGTGAACGCCATGGTAGAAATGACAGGGCAGATGGTCCGGTCGATGCCGGCCACCGATCACGTGCCTCAACCCTATAGCGGGCCTCCGCTCGAAGACGTGCTCGCAACACGCAAGCAATACTGCCACCCGTCCGTCTTCGCGTACTACAAGGAACCGCTCATGATCGTCGAAGGATACATGCAGTATCTCTACGACGAGTCGGGCCGACGGTATCTCGATATGCTAGCCGGAATCGTGACCGTTTCATGTGGTCACTGTCATCCGAAGATTCTTGAGCGCACGCAACAGCAACTCGAGAAACTGCAGCACGCAACGACGATTTATCTTCACCCGAATCTTCCACTCTTTGCGAAGAAGCTGGCGTCGAAGATGCCGCCGGGCCTGGACGTCACATACTTCGTGAGCAGCGGGAGCGAAGCGAACGAGCTCGCCATCAACATGGCGAGAGTCTTCACCGGGAACACCGATATCATCGCGGTTCGCAACAGCTACCACGGTATGTCATCGACGTCCATGGGATTGACGTCGCACCACACGTGGAAGCACGTCATTCCGCAGGGATACCGGATTCATCATGCCATTTGCCCGGATCCGTACCGGAATCCGTTCGACGGGTCGCCGGAAGAGATCGCCCATAAGAGCGCGGAAGACATTCGCGAGCTCATCAAGTTCTCGACTCCGGGACAGATCGCAGGCTACATCGCGGAGCCGATCCAGGGCGTGGGCGGCGCGACCCACGGAGCGCCGAATTACCTCGGTGAGGCGTACGCCATCGTGCGCGAACACGGCGGCCTCTGCATTGCCGACGAGGTGCAGACTGGTTTCGGTCGCACCGGTGATCACTACTGGGGCTTTCAGAACTTTGACGTGGTCCCCGACATGGTTGTGATGGCGAAAGGCATCGGGAATGGAATTCCGCTGGCTGCAGTTACGACCCGACGCGAAATCGCGGAACCATTTGCTCAGAATCTGCACTTCAACACGTACGGAGGAAACCCGGTCAGCATGGCCGCTGGACTCGCCGTTCTTGACGTGATCGAGGAAGACGGGCTGCAACAGAACTCGAAGGACGTCGGCGCCTTCCTGATGGCGGGGCTTAAGGATCTGCAGCGGACACATCCATTGATCGGCGACGTCCGGGGTATGGGCCTGATGATCGGCGTCGAACTTGTTCTCGATCGGGAGACGAAGGAGCCGGCGACAAAGGCGACGGCCGCGGTTCTAGAAGCGGCGCGCGAAATGGGCGTCCTGGTTGGCAAAGGCGGGTTGTACGGAAACGTTCTGCGTGTCAAGCCCCCGATGTGCATTACGAAGGAGGACGTCGCATTCTGCCTCGAAGTATTCGACCGTGCGTTTTCGATGGCCGGCTCCGTGTGAGCCACGTATGGCACAACCAGGCTAAACTCCAAGACGACCAACGTAGGGTAACGGCAATGAAATTTGACTCCGTAATAAAGGGAGGCACCGTGATAACACCGGGCGGTGCCATTCAAGCGGACGTAGGGATCAGTGGAGAGAAGATCGCGGCCATCGGCCAGGATCTCGACTCGGCGGCGAACGTAATCGACGCCACGGGCCATCACGTGATTCCAGGTGTTCTCGACGTGCACGTCCACCTGGAGCTGCCGTTCTGCGGTACCGTCTCGTCCGACGACTACACCTCCGGAACCCGTGCGGGTGCCCGCGGTGGCGTCACGACGCTCATCGATTTCGCGATTCCGTACGACGGCGATTCGCTCAACGACGCCGCCGACAACTGGATGGCAAAGGCCGATGGCAAGGCGCTGATCGACTACACGTTCCACATCTGCGTCACGCGCTGGGACGAGCACAAGGATCAGATCAAAGGCATGGTCGATCGCGGCTTCACGACCTTCAAGGAGTTCATGATCTACGAGTCCGAAGGCTGGCAGTCCGACGACCGGGCGATGTTCGGGACGCTCGAGAAGATGAAGGAGTACGGCACGATGTTGCTCGTTCACGCGGAATCGTCGCGCGTGCTCGACGAGCTCATTGCACGTCATCACACGAGCGAGCAGATCAAGCGGTACGGCGCCAGGCTGCACCGGATGACGCGGCCGAACTACATCGAAGCCGAAGCCATACAGCGCGCCATCACGTGGAGCGAGGTTACAGGCGGGCAGTTGTACATCGTACACATGTCGACCGCGGAAGGCAGCGATCTCGTGAAGGCGGCACAGTCACGTGGCGTGCCCGTGCTGGCCGAGACGTGCGCCCAGTACCTCGTGCTCGACGACTCCGTCTTCGACCGGGAAGATGGTCATCTCTTTGCGTGCTGTCCGCAGGTCAAGAAACCGGCCGACGTCGCGCGGCTGTGGACAGGCCTCGCCGATGGCGAGGTATCGGTGGTATCCACCGACACCTGTACGTTTACGCGCGAGCAGAAGGCCATGTGGGAAGGGGACTGGACGAAGATCCCGATGGGTATGCCCGGACTTGAAACGCTCCTCCCGATCGTCTACACGCACGGAGTGCTGAAGAACCGTCTGTCATTGGAGCAGATGTGCATGAAGCTATCAACGAATCCCGCACAGATCATGGGCCTGTACCCGCGCAAGGGCGCGATACAGGTCGGCGCCGACGCCGACATCGCGATCATCCATCCGACAAAGAAGATCACCGTGGACCCGGCGACGATGGAAACGAACGCCGACTGGTCACCATACGAGGGGTGGGACTTGGCGGGCTTTGCCCGAACCACGCTGTCGCGCGGAGAGATCATCGTAGACGACTACAAGATCGTCGGGAAAGCGGGCCGCGGCAAATGGTTGCACCGGTCATCGGCAGGACTGCAGCATCAGTCGACATCGAACGGACAGAAACGACGGGCGACTCCCACGACCGCCTGATATATTTCGACATCGAGAGGAATTGTAATGATTACAGAGACGAACACAGCCGTTCATACGCTGACGAACTTCATCGGGGGCAGGCCCGTCGAGTGTGCAACCGGTCGATCGCTTCCCGTGACTGAACCGAACACGGGCGCGATCATCGCAGAGGTGCCTCTGTCGAACTCCCAGGACCTTGACCTGGCCGTAAAAGCGGCGAAGGAAGTTCAGCCCAGGTGGGGCCGAATGCCGATCAAGGATCGGGTGCAGGTATTCTACAAAATGAAGGCGTTGGTGGAGGCGGAAGCTGACCATCTGGCGCAGCTCATCACGCAAGAAAACGGGAAGACGCTGGCCGAATCTCATGGCAGTATTGCTCGCGCCGTCGAGTGCCTCGAGTATGCGGCTGGACTGCCTCAGTTTGCTGTCGGAAAGGTGCTCGAGGTGAGTCGCGGTGTCGAGTGCAGGACCTATCGTTACCCGCTGGGCATCGTCGCCGGCATCACGCCGTTCAATTTTCCGTTCATGGTTCCTCTGTGGATGATACCGATGGCCGTGGCACTCGGGAACGCGTTCATTCTGAAGCCGTCGCCACAGACTCCGCTCAGCGCCATGGAACTCGCCCGACTCATGCAGGAGTCAGGCGTCCCGGATGGCATCTTTTCCGTGATTCACGGAGACAAGGGGATTGTGGAGTCCATCTGCGACCACCCCGATATTGACGCGATCGGCTTCGTCGGATCGACAAAGGCTGCGCGAGCGGTGTATCAGAGGGCTACGTCGACGGGAAAGCGGGTTCGTGCGCTTGGTGGCGCAAAGAACCATCTCGTCGTCGTCCCGGATGCGGACCCGGAGATGACGGCCTCAAACGTAACGGCATCCGTAACAGGTTGTGCAGGACAACGATGCATGGCTGCAAGCGTACTGCTCGCCGTAGGCGATTCGGATCATATCATCGATCGAATCCGGGAAAAGATGGCCGGGCTCAAGGCAGGCCCGGACATCGGCTCGATCATCAGTGAAGACGCCTACGACCGGATCACCGGCTACCTTGATCGAGCGGAATCCGACGGCGCAAAGCTGCTGCTCGACGGCCGCCACGCTGTCGCGGATGACGTGCCCGCCGGAGGCCGATACCTCGGCGCTTGCATCATCGACCACGCAACGCCCGATCATGAAGCCTCGTGCGATGAGATCTTCGGGCCCACGCTGACCATCATCAGGTGCGCCACCCTCGACGACGCCATCGAGATCGAGAACCAGAATCCGTATGGCAACGCCGCGGCCATCTACACCTCGTCGGGCGACTCGGCCGAGTACTTTACCGATCGGGCCGGTGCGGGAATGGTGGGCGTCAATATCGGCGTACCCGTTCCGCGCGAACCGTTCGCCTTCGGAGGGTGGAATGAGAGCAGCTTTGGCGGTGGCGATATCACGGGCGAGACTGCAATCGACTTCTGGACCAGGACGAAGAAGGTCACGGCAAAGTGGTCAGACAAGTATCGCGGAAACTGGATGAGCTGAGGCCGACGTTTCCTATACAAGAGTCAACGATCGATGGTAGAGAAGACCCGACTTTCCGAAGAAGAGCTGGCCCGAAACTTCGCCGACCTTCATCCGCGGTACACGCGGGACGAAGCTGTGTCGGAGGCGTCGAGGTGCCTCTACTGCTACGATGCACCGTGTACCCGCGCGTGTCCCACGCACATCGACGTGCCGCGGTTCATTCGTCAGATCCTGCACGATGATCCGGCAGGTGCCGCGGAGACGATCTTCTCGGAGAATATCATGGGCGGGTCATGCGCGAGAGCCTGCCCGACAGAGGTGCTGTGCGAAGGAGCCTGCGTGGACCGTACACTGCTGAAGGCGCCGGTGCAGATCGGTCGGCTTCAGCGGTATGCGACGGATCACGCGATGGATCATCAGCTGCTATTCTTCGAACCGGGTGCGGATTCGGGGAAGAAGGTTGCTATCGTCGGCGCCGGACCCGCCGGATTGTCCTGCGCCCACGAACTTCGAAGGCGCGGGCATGGCGTGACGATCTTCGAAGCACGCGACGTTCCGGGCGGACTCAACACGCTGGGTATCGCAGCCTACAAAATCACGACGGAGTTCTCACTCAGGGAGATCGAGTCGGTCCTGGCCATCGGTGTGGATGTGCGCTACAACACGCCTGTCGACAGCAAGATGTTGCAGGAACTTCGCGATACGCACGATGCCGTGTTTGTTGGCGTGGGTCTCGGTGAAACGGCGCAACTTGGTATTCCCGGCGAAGATGCGGAGGGCGTGTGGGAAGCACTCGACTTTATCTTCCAGACGCACACGAAGCCGCTGAAGGAATGCGTTGTCGGACGGAATGTCGTCGTGCTCGGTGCCGGCAATACGGCGGTCGATGTGGCAACGGAAGCGGTGCGCCTGGGAGCGGACAGAGTAACAATTGCGTATCGCCGCACCGTCGATGACATGTCCGCATTTGATTACGAGTACGAGCTCGCAAAGTCGGATGGTGTTCATTTCCTGTGGGAGGTCCAACCAAACGCTTTCGTGACCGAGGGCGGAAAGCTGACGGGTGTAGAGTTTCAAAGGATGGCGTCGCAGGGGCGCGGCCGATCGGCTGCACTCAAAGCCGCGGACGAACCGCCGTCAATCTTTCCGTGCGACATGGCGATAAAAGCGCTGGGCCAGGTACCTGTACTTGGTGTGCTGAGCGAAGTTGACGGCGTCGGCACGGGCAACGGACGACTCCGCATCGACCCGGCGACTGGTTCGACCGGCGTGCCGGGGCTCTTTGCCGGTGGTGACTGTATCAGCAAGGGCGCCGAAATCGTCGACGCCGTACAGGACGGCAAGGTGGCCGCGTGGGGTATCGACGCCTACCTGGTTGGGCAAGTCTGAGAAGAGCACCGTGGTGGGCAGCAATATCACTCGAGGTTCAAACGAATGAACAAACCGGATATCAGCGCCAATCTGGCCGGGATCACCTCGCCGAATCCCTTCTGGTTGGCGAGCGGACCCCCGACGAACTCGGCCTACCAGGTGCGCCGCGCTTTTGAAGCGGGCTGGGGTGGTGTGGTCTGGAAGACGATCAGCCACGAGCCCATCGTCAATGTCTACTCGCGGTATGGCGCGGTCGACTATGATGGTCGCAAGGTAATGGGCTTCAACAATATAGAACTTATAACAGATCGAACGCTTGAGGTGAATCTCAGGGAGATAGCGGAGGTCAAGCAGGAATTTCCCGATCACGCCGTTGTGGTTTCGTTGATGGTGGAGACGAACCGTGAATCGTGGCACGATATCGTGAAGAGGGTGGAAGACACAGGCTGCGACGGTCTGGAACTGAACTTCGGATGCCCTCACGGCATGAGCGAGCGTGGAATGGGATCGGCGGTGGGCCAGGTACCCGAGTACACAGAAATGGTGACGGCGTGGGTGAAGGAGATAGCACAGACACCCGTGCTCATCAAGCTGACACCAAACATTGCGGACATTCGTTTCATCGGGCGAGCGGCCAAGCAGGGCGGGGCGGACGCGCTCTGTTTGATCAACACGATCAACTCCGTGATGGGTGTCGACCTGGAGACACTGATGCCCAAACCGCACGTCGCCGGACGCGGCTCACATGGCGGATACTGTGGACCGGCAGTCAAGCCGATCGCGCTCAACATGGTGCATCAGCTCGCGGCAGATCCGCAGGTCGGCCTCCCGATTTCCGGAGTCGGAGGCATTCAGGCCTGGCAGGATGCTGTGGAGTTCATGCTCCTCGGCGCCTCAAATGTTCAGGTGTGCACGGCGGCCATGCACTACGGCTTTCGTATCGTTGAGCACTTCATCTCCGGACTGCAATCGTGGATGCAGGGTAGCGGCTTCGAGCAGCTTTCCGATTTTGTCGGCCACTCCGTGCCGGCGATTGGAGAGTGGGCCGAACTCGATCTCGGCTACAAGGTGGTGGCGGAAATCGACCAGAAGAAATGCATTCATTGCGGGCTGTGTTATATCGCCTGTGAAGACGGCGCGCACCAGTCGATTGACATCAGTCGTCTCGGCGAAGATGAATACGCAGATCGACTCACCGCCGCGGGCATCGGCAACGGTCGCGGCGACGGTCACGATTCGGCCATCCAGATCAGCGGAGGAAAGCGTGTGATGGCGGGAGCCGGCGACGGGTACGTCAACATCTACACGATCCGCCAGGAAACATGTGTGGGATGTAACCTGTGCTCGCTGGTCTGTCCGGTGGATGAGTGCATCGCGATGGTGCCGGCGGAGTCCGAGATCCCGAGCATGACCTGGCGTGAGTATCAGGATCGCCTCAGCCGCGGAGAGATAGAGCCCATCCAACCGCCGTCGCACGTGTGAAGCACGGCTTGTCTCGGCTTCGCTGGTCTGTGCGGTGGATGGGTGCATCGCGATGGTACCGGCGGAGTCCGAGATCCCGAGCATGACCTGGCGCGAGTATCAGGATCGTCTCAGCACGAGTGAAGCACGGCGGCTCGTCGAATCGATCGAGCACTACCGGCGTGGGTCGCCCTCGAAACCGCGGAGTACTGATAGCCATTCCGTACGATTAAAGACGGACAGGCCGGTCAAGCGGTACGAACGATGCGCTCAGCCGGTCTCAATCTCCCTCCACCGCTGTGCAACGGCTTCCAGATTCGGCTTGATCGGTGACGGTTCAGCAACTGCTCGAGACGCGCTTGCCACATCCTTCAGCCCCGTGCCCGTGACAAGAAGAACTATTTGCTCTTCGCAATCGACAAGCCCCGATTGAAGCGCACTTCGAAGTCCGGGAAGAACGGCGGCCCCGGCCGGTTCAGCAAAGACGCCCGTGTGCTGGGCCAGCTCACTGATCCCTTCAGTGATATCGCCGTCGGACACCACCACGCCTCCGCCGCCCGACGCCCGAACCGCACGCAGGCACTGTATTGCATTTCGCGGCGCCTCCACGGTCAGACTATCGGCAACGCTGTTCGCACCCGGTACTGGTGTGATCGACTCCGCTCCCGAAATCAGCGCACGCGCGATGGAGGCCGACCCTTCTGGTTGAACTGCAATCAACCTCGGCGGCCGGGCGATGAGTCCAGCGCGGACAAGGTCGTCGAATCCTTTCGCGATCCCGGACAAGATGACTCCGTCGCCGGTCGGCACGACGACCACGTCGGGCGCCTCGGGGGTCATCTGTCTTGCGATCTCCAGAGCGACCGTCTTCTTTCCTTCGATCGTAAAGGGATTCAGTGCGGTGTTCCGGTTGTACCAGCCGAACTCGTCACAGGCTGCACAGCATAGCTCGAACGCTTCGTCGTACGTGCCGTCGACGGGCATCACTGTGGCTCCGTACGCCAGCATTTGCACGAGCTTCGCCCTCGGAACAGACGCCGGTACAAATACCACGGCGCGAATCCCACTGGCCGCCGCCACCGCAGCCAGTGCCGTCGCCGCGTTGCCGGTCGACGCCGTCGCTACGGTGTTGAAGCCGTACTCCTTCGCCTTGGCCACAACCAGTAAGGAGGCCCTGTCCTTCGTGGAACCGCTCGGGTTTCTGGTGTCGTCCTTGATTCGCAGATTCGGCGTATCGAGCACCCTGCGCAATTCCTGCACCGCGAGCAACGGTGTGTCTCCCACGGGAACAGGAGGGAAGTACTTGGCAGTCGAGATGGGCCAGAACGGGATCAGAAACTCCGGACTTGACGCTGCCGTCGCCGGCCATTCCGATGGGAAATCCTCCAGGGCCACAGCGAGCACGCCTCTGGTGACGCCGCCCGGCTCCTGCTTTCGAGAACAGAGCGGGCAAACGAGCCGAACCTCATCTTCCCGGTACGCCGCGTCGCACTCTATGCATCGAAACTGAAAACGGGCCATCGTACCACCTACATGGTCAGAGCCATCAGGGCTTTCTGCACATGCAGACGATTCTCGGCCTCATCATAGACCACCGACTGTGGACCGTCGATGACTTCCTCCGTCACCTCCCGACCACGATCGGCCGGAAGCGGATGCATATAAATCAGGTGATCCTTCCCGAGAGCCATCCGCTCCGAGTCGCAGCGCCACGTCGGGTATTTCTCGATCAGGCGAAGACCCTGACTTACATCCTGCGTTGTAACTAGCGGTCCCCACGACTTGGGGATCACCACGTCGGCGTCCTCGAAGGCATCTTCGAACGTGTTACTGATCTCAAATCGCGCACCGCCGGCCTCGGCATTTGCCCTGGCCTGGTCCTCGATCTCGGGCATCAACTTGAACTCCGGCGGGTACGCAAGCGTGACGTCAATTCCGAAGCGAGGCATCATCAGTATCAGGCTCTGTGGCACCGAAATCGGCCGCACGTAGTTCGGCGCACTGGTCCACGCCACGCCAAGCTTAAGCCCTTTGGTTTTCCCAAACTTCTCCCGAATCGTCAGGTAGTCCGCGAGGATCTGACACGGATGATAGATGTCGCACTGCATGTTCAAGAGTGGGATATCCGCATGCGCCGCAACCTCCCGCAGATAGTCGTTCCCCTCACCATATGCACAGTGACGAATAGCCAGCCCCTCGCCGTAGCGGGACAGGACTTTCGCCGTGTCGCGCGCATTCTCTCCGTGACTGATCTGCATCTTGTCAGGCGACAGATACACGGCATGGCCGCCGAGTTGAGTCATCCCGGTCTCGAAAGAGTTGCGGGTTCTCGTCGACGCATCGAAAAAGATCATGTAGAGCGTCTTGGCGGCCAGCATTGGCGTGAGTCGCCCTTCCGCTTTCGCCTTCTTGAGATCCGCGGCCAGCGCGAACAGTTTCTCCAGCTCGCTGACCGACCAGTCCTGCGTTGTGATGAAGTGTCGGCCCTTCAGGTCAGTGTCCATAGCTCTCATCCTTTAGCTTGCTCCGCCAGACAATAGTGCTTCCTTATGCTTGACCAGATCCTCCGGAATCAGGCTGTACACTGCGGCTGCCTTGACCAGATCCTCGATGGCGACCCACTCACCGGTCGTGTGCGCCAGTTCCTCGAGGCCGGGCGCAAACCCGACGGAGGGAATGTTGTGTCTACCCATCGATGCCACGCCGTTCGTTGAAAAGAACCATCGTGATATCGCGGGCTTCGCCCCGTTCACGGACTCCACCGCCGACGCGACTCCCTGGACTAACGGATGATCCTCGTCCAGAACCCACGTTGGATAATACTTGTCCTGGTGGGCGCGTTCGCCACGCCAGCTCTTTGTGTCGTACTTCAGAAGCTCAACGACGGCGTCCCCGATGCTCGGCAGCGACCTCAATTCCTCGAGCGCGCTTTCGACTGTCTCGCCGACTGTCAACCGCCGGTCGATGTATATCCGGGCGCTGTCCGGAACGGCGTTCAACGAAGGAGTCGTGCACTCAACAAACGTTACCGTGACCGACCCCTTCCCCAGGAACGCGTCGTCCTTCAGCCGGCCGTGCAACGACTCGATATCACGAATGATCGGCGCCATCTTGTAGAGCGCATTGATACCGAGATCGCAGTGTGCCCCGTGCGCGGACTTGCCGCGCGTCGTGATCGTCGCCTCCATGCGGCCGCGCTGCCCCCGGTACACGTCGAGATCGGTAGGTTCGCCGATAACCACCACATCGGGTCGCAGTCCTTCCTTCTCGATCATGTGAAGCAGGCAGTAGCCATCACAATCCTCTTCCATTACCGTGGCGGACAGGTAGATGGTGACGTCATCGGGAATCCCGCGGGCAGCAAGCATCTTCGCACCGTACGCCATGCAAGCAATCGCCGGGAGTTCGTCGACGGCGCCCCGACCCCAGATCTTTCCGTCCTCCATCTTGCCCTTGAACGGATCGAAGTCCCACGCCTCCGGATCGCCCACGCCCACACAATCGATGTGCCCGTCCATCAGAATCTTCAGTGGACCTGAGCCCAGGCGGGCCATGACATTGCCGAGCCGATCAAAGTGCACGTCGTCAAAGCCCAGTTTCTCATATTCGCGGCGAACGCGTTCGCATCGCTCGCCTTCACTACCACTCTCTGCCCGTATCGCGATCATTTCGCGCAGAAAGCGCACGATGTCACTCTCGTATGCACGTGCCGCATCCAGAGCCGCGGCGCCTCTTTCACTCATGCTCTTTCCTCTCAACGCGCGTGCGCGCTATTTCGAATGTCGTCCAGAACTCCGGTGTCCCGATTGAAGGCGTCAATCTCTTCGTCCCAACGTGGGATGTGAGTCGCGAGATCGGCCCAGAACGCCGGGCTCCACAACGCATCCAGTTCGTCGACGGTCTTGCCCTGCTGCTCCACCCAGGTAAAGTACTTTTGATTGTGAATGGCTTTGCGATCCACGTACCTGAGCTCACGAAGATGGTCAGTCGACGCTCCCATCAGGTAGCGCTCGAAGTCACCCGCCGCGTTTCGAACCGTGTAGGCGCCCCGCGATGCGTTGAGTTCATCGAGCCGGGTCGCGTAGAGATCGACTCCGTCCGTGAAGGACGTGAAGATGATGTCGTTCTCGTCAAACTCGTAGTATCGCGCAGTCTTGATCGCCGCCAACAGATTGCAGATGCTCGAGATGCCGAGCAGCGGCAGGTCAGAAATGGCCTGCTCATCGATCCCGCGCAGCAGAAGCTCTGCCTGACCCTCCGGCTCATTGAACAATCGCATCAGTCGCATCGTCGCCTCGTCGTCGATCGCCGTCACGATATCGGTGTTGCGGACATTGTGGATCCACGGTACATGCTTGTCGCCGATACCTTCGATGCGGTGGTGGCCGAATCCGGCCTGAAGCAGTGTGGGGCACTGGAGTGCCTCCGCGGCCGTAATGCGACACGAGGGAAACAGATGCTTCAGATAGTCGCCCGCCGCCAGTGTTCCGGCCGATCCAGTCGCCCCGACCCACGCCGCAACGCGACCCGTCGACCCGGCGACGTCATGGAAGACCGACTCGGCCGCCGGACCCGTCACACCGTAGTGCCAGAGGTAGTTGCCGAACTCCGAAAACTGGTTGAAGATGACGACATCGTCATGCGTTCGACGAAGCTCGTGGCATACGTCGAAGATCTCCTTCACATTGCTTTCGCCGCCCGGTGTCGCAATAATCTCGACGCCGATATTCTCAAGCCACTGAAACCGTTCCCGGCTCATTTCTTCCGGAAGAATGGCAATGGCGTTGCAGCCGAGGAGCGCGCTGTCGAAGGCTCCGCCGCGGCAGTAGTTGCCCGTCGACGGCCACACCGCCCGATGCATGGTCGGATCAAACTCGCCGTTGACAAGTCGGGGAACGAGGCAGCCGAAGGCGGCGCCCACCTTGTGCGCTCCGGTCGGGAAGTGCTGCCCGACCAGTCCGATGATGCGCGCTCGAACGCCGGTCAATTCGGACGGAATTTCGAACGCATTTACGTTGCCGAAGCCACCGCTTCGTGGGTCGTTACGCCACGTAATTCGAAACAGGTTGAGTGGATCCACGGCCTGCATATCAAGCCCCGTCAATCCAGACCGCAACCGCGGCGTCTATCTTTGTCGGATCCCTCATTTCTGCGAATGTCGGAATCAGGATCCGCTTCTCCCGGCACCGCTGAATCGCCCGCGTCCGAATGGTCTCTTTACTCATTCCGTTTCGTGTTGGTCAACCCTCTGTATCACTCACCCAGATACTTCGTTCCCCATTTCAGTTCCGCAAAGCGTGCCCACAATGCCGGAGACAATTCCTGCGCATGGGCGGCCAGGGCCAGAGGATCGATGAATGTGTGTCGGAAGTCCTCGAGGAGCAGTCTGCCGCGCGCTATCGTATGACGGACAGGGGACTCACTGGCCCCATACACTATGTGCGCGAACAAGTTATCGGCATTTAACGGCGTCGGGGCAGGCGCGTCAACGACAACGATGTCGGCCGGAGCGCCCGGCACCAGCTCACCCAGCAGCGGTTCATCGAAGAACCGGCGGGCTGCCCTGACATTGTTGTGCAGAAGATCGGGCAAGACGTCGAATCCCGATGAGCAGTCCCCCGAAATCTGACGATGCAGGAGAAACGCTGAGCGCAACGCGCGTAGCACAGCCGACGACATTCCGTCTGTCCCGAGTCCGACGAGACAACCATGGCCGGCGGTGTTCACGGTGTTCAGGTGCCCCACGCTGTTGTTCGCGTTGGACTCGGGATTATGAACGAGTATCGCATCGCGCTCTGCGATCATCCGGTACTCGTCAGTTTGCAGATGAATGCCGTGGGCCAACAGGCTATTCCGATCGAGAAGTCCGAAGCGGATCAACCGCTCAACCGGTCGTATACCGAAACTGGCCTGCGTGGCCTCTACATCGACCGGATCTTCGGCAACGTGAATATGACATCCGACGCCGTCTGGTCTGCGCTCCGCGACGGCGGCCAATGTATCGTCCCGCAGCGTGAAGCTCGCATGCAACCCGATGACGCCGCGAACACGTGGATCGGCTGCATGTGCTTCAATGAACTGGAGATTCTCTTCAAGTCCCGACAGTGCCTGGTCGTGGCCGTTTCGATCGGTGATCTCGTAACACAGTAAAGCCGACAGACCGCTCTCCTTCACCGCGCTTCCAATGGCATCCAGACTGCCGCTGATACAGTTCGGAGACGCGTGGTGATCGAAGACCGTCGTGCAGCCCCACCGGACACAGTCGGCAAGCGAAAGCTGGGCTGAGAGGCGAACCGTCTCGAGATCGAGGGCGCGATCCAGTCGCCACCAGAGTCGATCAAGTACATCGGCGAAATTGCTCATCGGCGTGCCGGGATTCAATCCGCGCGCCAGCGCCGAGTAAAAATGATGATGCAGATTGACGAGACCGGGCGCAATCAATCCGCCACGTGCATTGATGCGACGCGCATCCGGGTAATCATCTTCGAGCTTCACCCTCGGGCCGACGGCGGTTATCCGTTCGCCCGTAATAACAACGGCCCCATCGGGAATGACGCGCCGACTCGTGACATGCTCCTGAGAGTATGACGTGACGACCCATCCGTTATGCAGGAGTACCGACTCTGTCATATCGCGTCGCCCACCCGCGCAGGCTCCGGATTTACCGTATTGGGCCGGCTAGAATTAAAGACGGACTCCCAGACGGTCTTCATTCGCCACAGTACACGCGTGTCTATCTCTGTCATGTCCACTACGTCCCCGTGACACGCCTTGACCTCGAGCGGATCCCAGATGAGATCAAGTCGAAGCCCGTTGAATTCGGCCGTTCCGCGATTGAGATGCGGATCTGGTCTTAACTTGATTTCCTTGCCGTCAATTCGCCCGTAAAGAATGTCATCCTGTCGGCAGAATCCGTCGCCCGAGACATCTCTTCTGAAATCAGCCATCGAGACGTACACACGCTCCTTCACCAGGAACGGGGCGCCGTGCTCCGGACAGTAGACCTCGCAATTCGAACACTCGTTACAGGCACCTTCGACCACAGCAAGCTGATGCGACTCGCCAATGACGAATTCCGTTCCGGCCGTACGCCGCAGCTCTTTGCCGTCGCCGAAACGAACAAGCTCCGTCGCTACGGACATCGTCGTCGCGTCGTATGCAAAGATCGCATCGTTGGGACAGGCGCTGATGCACAGGTCGCAGTTGATGCAGTCGTACAGCGCCAGCGTGCTGTCAATACGTCGAGGCTCCTTTCTGTTGGACTCCGCGTGATATCGTCGATCGTCCGCGAGCGGGGGAACGATGTCGCGTCCATTGAGGCGGCCGGCGATGCGGGTAGCGAGCAGCACAAGCGCATCGCCATCGAGGTTCTCTTCAGCCGCCAATGTCCGCAGTGCGGTCGGCAGCCGGTCAGGTTCGTCTCTGGCGACGGTCGTTAACTGAGCACCGATACGGTCCCACAGCGAACGGCCCCCGCTCTGCGACAGGATGGCCTCTTCAGTGGCCTGCGCCCCGCGATCAGTCGCCGCGAGAACATACGCCTCGCGACTCGTGGCACCCTTGGCCCGCATCTTCTTTCCCAGCGCCATCAGGTAACGGGGCAGACGGCCGTAGCCACCTTGCCTGAGTAGATCGGTGCACGTCGTGACCGGCACCATGCCACACGCGACAGCTGACGGGAAGTTGAGTTTGTCGATACCGGCGGAAAACGAAACCGGAAACTCGAAACCGAGATCCTCCCGAAATCGCTGCATCAGTGTCATCGATATCACGTGCAGGGGAGGGCCGGACACATACATGTATGGGTCGGACTGCGTCTGGAAAAACTCGGGCTTGTTGGCCACCACGAGCGTGTTGGTAAACTTGGCCCCGATCGACGACCCCTGGTCTTCCGCCACCGTTCGCAACCGCCGAAGAATCTCCAGCCCGTCGTCGTACTTCAGATCCTGTTCGAACGCTTCACGGCGTAACTCAATGTCGTCATACCCAAGACGATCGACCACGAGATCCCGGACCGTATCAAATCCCAACAGAGTAGGATTGATCTTGATAATCGTATGCAGTCCAAGATCTTGCAGCAGGTACTTCGCTATCAACTCGATCTGATCTGCCGGGCAGCCGTGGAACGTTGACAGCGTGACGCACTCCGAGATCGCGGGCGGCAGCGGTAGATCCCGGAATGAGGCAAGATCGCCATCCATCTGACCGCGGAGCGCATCGAAATGTGGACTCGGATTCTGCATCGCCCGCAGATATCCGGTGACTTTCTCCGAGCGAATTCCGTCGAGGTCGTAGCCGACACTGATATCGTACACCGTATCGGTGCTTCCGGCAAAGGCAGGGTTGTCATCAAAGACACCGAACACCCTGGTGTCCTTAAGGATTTCGATCAGGTAGACTGCCTTGGCGTACTCAACGAGTGATTCTTCGACGCGCAGTTCCTGCGACCATTCGACGTTGTATCCGACGTTAGGTACGTGGATGCACGGTCGGGGAATTTCCAGGCGGTCGTTGACTTGGACCGTCTTGAGTTCAAGGATCCGCCCGCCGGCCAGCCACGACAGAACGATGTTTTGCGCCAGCTGCGTGTGCGGTCCCGCGGCCGGTCCGACGGGTGTCGAGGCGCTGCGTCCGAAATGCGTGGCGCTGAAGTCAAAGTCGGGCGTCGGCGTGAACCACTTGCTCGCGGGCAGGTCGAAGATCGATCGGCTGACTTCGACTTCGCGCCGCATCCGGCGCACAAGTTCTGGAAAGGGAATAGGGGTCAGTTCTGCCATGCTCGGCGTCAGGCGAAATTACATCGCATGAAATGTCTCATGACCTAACCGGTGGTCTTTTTCTTCTTGCGTGATTTAGGGACGGAGGGCGCGGCTGCCGGCGAGTCCTGCATGGGCAGCCGGAAACGACGCACGCCGTCATACGCGTGAAGGGCGGCAGCAACCGCTCCGGCGGTCGGAACGAGTCCAATCTCTCCAATACCCTTTGAACCGTAGCCGCCCACCTCGTCCGGTACCTCGATAAGGATCACGTCAATCTTCGGCGTGTCCTTCGCCTTCAGGATTCCAAGATCCCGGAGCAATAGAGAGTCGGGGTGACCGCCCGTACAACTGAAGTCCTCGGACAGGGCATATCCCAACCCCATATGGACCGACCCCTCAATCTGACCTGCACACGCCAGCGGATTGATTGCGCGGCCCACATCGTGTGCCGCGACAACGCGTTCGATGCGTCCGTCATCGTTCAGAATTACAACCTGGGTTGCGTAGCTGAACGTCATATGAGTCCTGGGATCGTCGACATCTGCGCCCGGCTTGGTTGTGAACTCACACACGTATTCGCCGTCGTAGATCCGACCGCCAAGCTCCTCGAGCGATGACGTCTCGAGATCCGCGAGAAGTTTCCGGGCCGCCCGCTGCGCCGCAATCGTACTCAACGCCGTTCCTCGCGATGCTGTCGTCATGCCGCAATAGACAGCGGGGTCACTCACGGCGCGAACGTTCATTACGTCGGGATTAACACCCGCCTCCTCCGTAACAACTTGTCGCAGAACGGTGAAAAGACCCTGACCCATTTCGGTGTAACCGGTGAGTATGTCCAGTTGGCCATCTTCCAGAACTTGAATTCGGACGCGGCTGCTGTCCTCGAGCCCGTTGCCAATTCCAGTATTCTTGATGCCACATCCGATTCCCGCGTACTTCGCAGTTTTGTAAACGTCGCGGACCGCTTCAAGCGTCTGCCGGATGCCGCAACTCTCCGTCATGATTTGACCGGTGGCAAATCGATCGCCGGGACTCAGGATGTTGCGTTCCCGGATGTCGAACCCGTCGATGCCTACGCGTTCCGCAAGCATGTCCATCACGCCTTCAATAGCGAACGTCGCCTGGTTCGCGCCGAAACCGCGCATGGCGCCGCACGGAGGATTGTTGGTGTAAACGGTCGTGGCCTCGACATCGACGTGTGGAACGCGGTACACACCGCACGAGTGCCCAGCTGCACGCTCCAACACTTTCATCCCCACCGATGCGTACGCACCCGTGTCGCCCACGATGCGTACACGGACCGCCTGCAAGTGACCGTCAGCATCGGCTCCAACGGTGTAGTCGAGTGTGATCGGATGGCGCTTGGGATGGATGCGCATCGACTGCTCGCGCGTCAATACTGTCCGGACAGGTACACCGAGCAGCTGAGCGGCGAGCGTAGTCTGTGCCTGCACGGATAGATCTTCCTTGCCGCCGAATGCGCCTCCGTTGGTGACGAGCTCCACGTCGATTCTATCGATGTCCACGCCCAGGACGCTGGCGATCTGTAACTGATCGTCGTGTACGCCCTGACCCTGCGAGTACACCTTTATTTTGCCATCCTGCGGCACAGCCAGACAGGCCTCTGGCTCAAGGAATGCGTGCTCGATCCGCTGCGTCTCGAAGGACTGCTCGATCACATGCTCACACGAAGACAGTGACTCGTCTACGTCACCGCGAGAAAATGAGCAGACCTCAAGTTTGTTGCCCGTGTTGTGAATCCGGGGGGCGTCCTCTGCGAGTGCAGCAGCAGGGTCCGTGACCGGCTCAAGTACGTCGTACCGAACGCGAACCGCGTCGGCGGCTCGTCGGGCGTTGAACATCGAGTCCGCCACGACCAGTGCAAGCACGTCGCCAACGCATCGAGTCGTTTCTCCGACCGCCACGAAAACGGGCCAGTCTTTCAAGATCAGTCCAACGTGGCGTTGACCGGGAACGTCGGCCGCCGTAACAACCCGGGAGACACCGGGCATCTCGAGCGCCGGGCCTGAATCGATATTGATAACCTTCGCTCGCGGATGCTCGCTGAGGACAACAGCTCCGTGGAGCATCCCGTCGATGCGCATGTCCGCGACGTAGGGCTTGTGTCCCAGCGCATGCTCGATGCCACGATAGCGGGACGAGGAATCGCCAACTCCCTGACCTCCAGGTGCGCCGTTACGCGGCGAACTCCTTTCCAGGCCGAATGCCTCGCCGAAGAAATCTGACCGCCGCGGTTTGCCGCGGGCCGGGATCCCGTTGTTCCACGTCTCGCCGGCGGTCTCAATCGCATCGACAATTCGGCTGTAGCCCGTGCACCGGCAAAGATGGCCGGACAGCCCGCGCTCGATGGCTGTGCGATCGGGCTTGTCGGTGCGTTCAAGAAGTGAGTAGGCCCGCATCACGATACCCGGAATACAGAACCCGCACTGGATCCCGCCCTCCTGGACAAAGGCCTCTGACAGAATACGGAGCTTGTTTTCCGAAACACCATCCAGCGTCTCGACCTTGCAACCATCCATCTGCTCCGCCTTGCGAAGACACGAGAGAGCGGGGCGGCCGTCGACCAGGATCGTGCAACAGCCGCAATAGCCCTGCGGCGAGCAGCCATCCTTCACCGACGTCATTCCGCATTCCTCCCGCAGGACTTCGAGGAAATGCTGGTCGGGATCGCACGAGACCGTAGTCTCCGTGCCATTCAGGCTGAAAGTAATGTCTGACATCGGGGTACGTCGACGGTGGGACTGCATGATACTTTACGGGACCAGCACCCACAAGGTAAACAGTTCAATTGGGCCGATCTCAGGACGCCGGACAAAGTAGACAACGGCCCGGAGATTGAACCACCGAGACTTAGCGTGTGATTCGCGTGCCGGTCTCGCCGGACACGGCGCGCTCGAGATTCTCAGCGTTCGTGATCAATCCTTCCGTGCCCCCGGCCTCGATAAAGTCGATGATCGCCTGGATCTTGGGCTCCATGCTGCCACGTCCGAAATGGATCCCCTCTGCGAGGTATCCTTTCGCTTCGTCCACCGTGATGGTATCGATCCATTGCTGTTTCGGTGTCCCGAAATGGAGCGCGGCCTTCTCAACCGATGTCGCGATCACCAGCAAACTTGCGTCAAGCGCGGTCGCAAGCAATCCGGACGCAAGATCCTTGTCGATAACGGCCTCCACGCCACGGAGGTCGCCCGACTGCTCTCTCACAACCGGTATTCCTCCGCCACCCACGGCGATTACGACGAAACCGGAGTCGATGAGCTTTCGGATGACGGGTGCTTCTATGATGCGCAGGGGTCGGGGAGAAGCGACCACGCGCCGCCATCCCCTGTCGCCCTCCAGTTCAACATGCCAGCCTTCCGTCTGTCTCCGCCGCGCTGTTGCCTCGTCCATATACCAGCCGATCGGCTTGCTCGGGTTCAAGAAAGCAGGATCGTCAATGTCGACCTCAACCTGACTGATGACGGTGGCTACGCCCTTCTCGATACCCAGCCGACGGAAATCATTGCAGAGGTTTTGCTGCAACGCATAGCCGATCGCGCCCTGCGTGTCCGCCCCGCACACCTCCAGCGGTATCTCGTGCAGTTCGTGTGCCGCGAGCTCGGACCGACGAAGGATGAATCCAACCTGGGGTCCGTTTCCGTGAGTGATCGCTACCTCGAATCCCATCTGAACCAGCGTGGCGATATGGTCGTCCGTCAGGGCCGCCATCGCATACTGGTCCTGGACGGATTGATGCTGCGAGTCCCGGATCAACGAGTTGCCTCCGACGGCGACCACCACTCGAATTGCCGACATGTCAACCTCCGCTAATCTCGTTCGGTGTCTTGAGGCACAGCGTAACCGTGTCGATATCCATCTCGACGCCTGACCTTCTTAACCATCTTGCCGACTCTATTGGTCCTGTCGCACCGACACAAGCGCACCGGCGACGCTGGTCGACATCGACAAGTAGATGATACGCACCACCGTTGCGCATTCGCTGTTCACCCTGTAGACTGCGATGGCACACGACGCCGCTCCCGTCCCGACGATAGACACGATACACACTGAAATCCAATGAGTCAGCAAGCCATCACCTACGACGACGTTCTTCTCGTGCCGGCATATAACCACAGCGAGTCGCGTCGACTGGTGGATATCTCGATGACGGACAAGCGGGGCCTTCTGACGCTTCAGCTTCCGGTCATGTCGTCCAACATGGACACGATCACGGAAAGTGACATGGCGAATTACATATCGGCGAAGGGGGGAGTGGGCGTACTCCATCGTTTCCTGTCCGTCGATCGGAATATTGCCGAGTTCAAGAAGTGCACGTCGACTGCTTTTGTATCGATCGGTTGCTCCGAGGCCGACCTCGAGCGGGCGGAAGCGCTGAGGGACGCGGGTGCGTCCTACTTCTGTATCGACGTCGCGCACGCCCATGGAAAGTACGTGGGTGCAACGCTCAAACGTCTTCGCGATTTGCTCCCGAGCGCGTGCATCATTGCAGGCAACGTGGCAACGTATGCGGGCGCCGACTACCTGGCATCGTGCGGGGCCGACCTGATCAAGGTCGGAATCGGCGGCGGGTCCGTATGCAGTACCCGAATCAAAACGGGATTCGGTGTCCCGATGTTGACATCGATTCAACAGTGTGCCAAGACGGACCGATCCGTCATTGCCGATGGGGGAATTCGGAGGCCGGGTGATATCGTGAAGGCGCTGGCGTTCGGTGCCGACTTCGTAATGCTCGGAGGAATGCTGGCCGGCACGGCTCCGACACCCGGCGAGGTCGTGACGATCGACGGGCGCCGCGTAAAGGAGTTTCGCGGCATGGCCAGTCAGGAGGCGCAGGACTCGTTCATTGGCGGCGTGCCGGACTGGAGGACGGCGGAAGGAGTGTCCACGTATGTCGAGTATCGGGAAGACATCGACGAAATCATCGCGGACATGATCGGAGGTCTGCGATCGGGCCTCACTTATGGCGGAGCGATCACGATTCGCGAGCTACAGCGTAAACTCGAGTATCTCATTGTCTCACAAGCGGGAAGAACCGAGAGCCTTCCGCACAAGACGATGTAGTCGGCGGTGTTTGTGTGAGGTCGTGTTCGGCTTCTGGTGTATCGGTCCACGTGAAGTTGCCGACATGACTCCGGGGAGTCGCGACGTTGCACGCCTCAGGTTGACGCTCGACGCTGCAGGAGCTGGGCAGACACGCTGATCGCGATCTCCTGCGGTGTATTGCTACCGATCGGCAGGCCGACCGGAGCTGTCATACGGTCGAGTATCTCGTCAGCCAACCCCTCCGATCTCAGCGCCTTCTTGATCGCGGCGATCTTCGCTGCGCTTCCCATCACGCCGACGAACGGAAACGGATGATCCATAATTCCGGACAATGCTCGCACGTCTGATGTCAGATCGGTAGTCATCACGACAATCTCCGTCAGCTCAGGGTAGGCGATCGTCGCGCCGACCTCCGCAAAGTCCTGGACGACCGTCATTGTGTTATCCGACGCAGACTTTAGCATCGCCGGGGCGTCGGCCCGCGTGTCAAACACCGACACGTCGTACCCGAGGTCGTGCATCACGCGTGAAAGAGCGAGACCGCAGTGCCCGCCGCCCAGGATGGCGATCCGCCGCAGGTTGAGCATCTGCTCGACGTATTTCCAACCATCCGGTGAGTGCGCGAGCGACGATTGGGTCCACGGCGATTCTTGTCGAGTATCCGCGAATGTTGTCCCCGATTCCGAGATCGTCAATACGCCGGGCCTGTTCATCCGTTGCGCACTCGCGGCCTGTGCAATTGCGGCCGCGTCAACATCCGGGCGGTACAGACAGTAGAGATTTGTCTGGCGGCCCGCACAGATCAGTCCGGACGGATCTCCGGCGCCCCGTGTCTGATGATGGAGTGTTTGAATGCGCGTCTGAAACCGGCCGTCGTCGAGAGCCTTCCGCGCCTCTTCGATGACATTGAATTCCATGACTCCGCCACCGATCGTTCCAGCCACATCTCCCGACTGGGTCACAATCAGACCGGCCCCGGTCGTTCCGGGCGAGTGGGCCGTGTGCTCCACCACTCGAGCCACAAATACACGTTCGCCCCGGCCGAGGTGCTTACTGACGATGCTCCAGAACGACTTCACGATGAGGTTCTCACTGTGATTTCGCGATGATCGGCGGCTCGAGACGAGAAAGCTCATGCACAATCTCAGGATGCAGGGTCAAGCAGCAGTCGCTCGGGAGTCATGGGCGCCTCGAATGGAAGATCGACGTCGGAACGGAACGCACGCATAGCATTCCGCAGGGCGAAGAACACGCCGATACCGTACATCAGCGGCGGCTCACCCACCGCCTTGCTGCCGTACGGTCCCAGCACCTCGTCGGCGTCGCGCAGGAACTCCACCTGGATATCGTCCGGCATGAAGTAGACGTCCGGCACCTTGTACGTCGCCAGCGCTCCCGACATCAGTCGCCCTTCGTCGTCGTATTGCAGGTCCTCCATCGTCATCCATCCGAGTCCCTGGGCGAGCCCGCCCTCGATCTGCCCGAGGTCGACCGACCGGTTGAGAGGTCGTCCCATGTCGTGCACGATCTTGACGCTGTCGACGTCATACGTTCCGCGAAGGCAGTCGACCGTCGTCTGTATGATGGCCGTCCCATACGTGTGATAGGCGAACGGCTTTCCCATCTCTTTGCCCTTGTCGAAATGGATGTCCGGCGTGGCAAAGAATCCGTGCGCTGACAGATCTACACGTCTAAGATGTGCGGCCATGATCAGATCGGCCCACGTCAGGCTTGTCTGACTCCCGTCACATGTTACGATTTCGTCTTCGATCGTGATGACGCTGGTGTCAGGCACACCCAGCTCCTGAATCGCGGCGCGTTTCAACCGGTCGACGATTTCGCGTACTGCAACCAGCGTGGCATTTCCGTTAAGCAACGTGGTCGAGCTGGCCGCCGACGGCGACATGTTCGCAACTCGCGTAGTATTTGTCGTCTCGATTCTGATGCGCTCGGGCTTGATGCCGAAGGCTGTGGCTACGATCGCTGCGATGTTGGTAACGAGGCCCTGACCCATTTCGACGCCTCCCGTGCTCACGCTTACGGATCCGTCGGTGTACACGTGGACCAGCGCGCTGGCCTGATTCATGAACGTCGTGGTGAAAGAAATGCCGAAGCAGATCGGCATGATCGCAACGCCCTTCTTGATACCGAAGTTGGAATCGTTGAATGATGACACACGTCGAATAATCGACGGCAGGTCAAACGAGCTCTCCGCCGCCTCCCACGTCCTCGTTGCGCGACCGTCTTCCACTGTCTGTCCGTACGGGAACGTATCCCCGTCGGTCAGCAGGTTGATCTTCTGAATCTTCTCCGCACGTTCGCCGATGGTTTCGGCGAGCCGGGCGATAGCGCTCTCGATGACGAACATTCCCTGTGGTCCGCCGAATCCCCGAAACGCGGTGTTGGGTGGAAGATTGGTACGGCAGGAAGCCGCGAATGCCCGAACGTTGGGAATGAAGTAGCTGTTCGTCGAGTGAAACAGTGTGCGCTCCAGCACGGCGGGCGAGAGATCGGCTGCTGCTCCTGCATTCTGATAATGTCGCACCGAGTAAGCCAGGATCTTCCCGTCGGCAGAGGCACCGATCTTGAAATCTGACGAGTACGGATGGCGCTTGCCCGTCATCATCATGTCCTCCGATCGACGAAGAACGAGTTCGACCGGTCGTCCGGTATGCCACGCGCCGAGCGCGGCCAGACATGCCCACGGCGTGGCCTGGTCCTCCTTGCCTCCGAAGCCGCCGCCCAGTCGCGTCACATCGATCTCGACATGATTGTTCGGAATTCCCAGTATTCGCGCGACCATCCTCTGACCCGCGTACGGGCTCTGCGTGGAGGAAAAGACACGCATGCGTCCGCCCTCAAGTGGCACGGCACGCGAGCGCTGTGTTTCCAGATAAACATGATCCTGGCCACCGACATCGCATCGACCTTCGACCACGTGTGCACACGACGCCCAGGTGGCGTCCACGTCGCCCATCTCGAAGGTTCTGGTCGCGCCGATGATTTCGCCCCGGTCAAAAGCTTCGCGCGGATCCGTGATGGCAGGCCTCTCCTCAAACTGAATCTCGATCAACCGAACTGCAGCGCGTGCGATCTCGGCCGAGTCGGCGAGCACCACGGCAACGGGTTGGCCCACATAGTGTACGTCGCTATCGGCCAGGAGCGGTTCGTCTTGAATAATCGGTCCAATCTGATTCTCGCCGGGTATGTCGCGCGCGTCGAGGATCGCGTGGACACCCGGGATCGCCCGTGCACGATCCGATTGCAGTTTCGTAATTCTGGCATGGGCGACCGGCGATGCGAAGACCGCGGCCATCAGCATTCCGGCCGGTTGCAGAACATCGTCTACATACTCCGACTCGCCGCGCGTATGATATGCCGCGTCAACGTGCTTCATACAACTCATGGAGACGGATGTGTTCGGGATACAGTCGAACGAAATGGGCAAGGATCATTTGCCGCGCCAGCAGTCGTTTGTAGGTTGCCGTACCGCGGATGTCGCTAATGGGACTGATCTCTCGCTGTGTGACCGCGACAGCCCCGAGCACCGTTTCGGCCGACACCGACTTGCCTACGAGATAATCGCACGTCTCTGAAAGGAGTTTCGGTATCGGAGCTACGCCACCCATGGCTAGCGATGCTTCGACGATTCGGTCGTCGTCAACACGAATCGTTATCGCGCTGTTCACGGACGCGATGTCGAGGCACTTGCGCTTTGAGACTTTTTCCCAGTTGATCCGGGTATTAGCTGTCGGTCTTGGGATTCGGATTCGAGTGAGGACCTCATCGGGTGACTTGTCAAGTTCCTTGTATCCGTGATAGAAACTGGGCAGTGGCACGGTTCGGGAAGAAGTACCGTTGCTCAGGGACAATTCTGCTCTCAGCGCGAGAAACAGAATGGTCATGTCACCGATGGGCGATGCGTTGATGACGTTGCCCCCGAGCGTGGCGCGATTGCGGATCTGGAGGGAGGCGATGAGAAACATGTAGGCCTGGATATCCGGAATCATCCCAATGACCGCCGGATGTTGACCGAAATCCTCGAAGGTCGTCAGGGCACCCACGTCGATCGCGCCGTCTGTCTCAATGATACCCTCCATTTCGGGGAGGCCGTGTAGTACGGCTACGCGCTTATCCGCGAAGTCGCCGTCGGTCTGGACATAGACGTCGGTGCCTCCTGCGATGTAGACATCGGCTGAGGTCTGTCCATTCGGAGAGGCATTCCGGACCATCGACCTGAGCCTTTCCGGCATGCGCTCGAAATACGCAGGTAGCAATCCGCTGCGAACGTGGGGTCCGACACCGTTCTCGCCACTCTGTGCCTCTTGCAGGTGGTTCGCAACGGCCTTGAGCGACCGGTAGCCGGTACATCGACACAGGTGGCCGCCAAGTGCCGTCTTCACACCGTCGATCGTGACGGGTTGATCGTGTTCCAACAGGTAGCCCGTCAGTGACACCACGATTCCCGGAGTGCAAAACCCGCACTGCGACGCGCCTTCGTCGACGATCGCCTGCTGCACCGGAGAGAGATCCTCCTGATTGAGGCCCTCGATCGTAACGAGATGTTTGCCCCGAAGTTGACCGATCGGCATCAGGCAGGATGTGACGGCCTTGTAATGGATGTGGTCGTCACCCAACTCGCCAACGAGCACCACGCAAGCGCCACAGTCACCCTCGCGACAACCCTCCTTCGTTCCCGTAAGCCGCTGCGTGTTTCGAAGAAGATCGAGCACCGATGTTTCGCGCGGCTCAGTAGCAACGATCTCCTGGTCGTTCAGATAGAAATGCAGCGGTGTTGTCATCGGTAGCCAAGGGGCGGGGGAGTGGGCGCGCTCCCATCCCGGAGTCTTTATTTTTCGATGATACTGGTTATGGTAAGTTCCACAAGAACCATCCCGTAGGCAAGTTAGTCCAAAGGGGCGGCGCAGTGGTCCATTGTCTGCTCAGGATCCGGTGGGCACCGTCGTCATACACCGGCACGCCGTCGACTTCACATTTCCAGTCTTGATGCCAGCACCTGAGGATCTGTCGCAGGCCGTAGTTCGGATCGTGTCCATTGCCCTGGCAGTGGGTTGTCTCGTCACGGATTCGGTCCGCGCTCAGGACGCGACCTCTTCACCGGATTCGTTGAGGACATATGCCCTGGACGAGATCGTCGTCGTCGACGTGCCGCGGGGTGAGCGGGCCCCGAATACTCTGCAGCGTTTACCACTTGCAGGTATTGCCCTGGCCGATGCGTCTTCCGCTGACGAGATCATCAGACTCATTCCGGCCGCGCACGTGCAGACCAACTCCAGGGGCGAGTCGCACGTTTATCTGCGCGGTGCGCGAGAGCGGCAGGTGGCCGTCTTCTTCGACGGTGCGCTGTTGAGTGTCCCGTGGGATAACCGATTTGACCTTTCGCTTATGCCCGCCAATGTCATCGGTGGGATTGTGGTGGCGAAAGGTGCAGTATCTGTATTGCACGGGGCTAACACCATCGGGGGCAGCGTCGACCTCAAGCCGCGTACGGTTTCGAACGGGGGCGGCCTATCAGAACTCGAGGTTGCGGCGGGATCGGCCGGCCTGGTTCAGGGTCGATTAACGCAGCTTTCCCGTGTGAGCGAGGTGGACTATGGCCTCAGTGTGGGCTACAGCAGTCGCGGCGGTCTCACCCTTCCGACCGATCACAATCTAGCCTTCAGCCAGCTCCGGACCGGCCGACGGACAAACACCGACCGTGCATTGATGGACGTCTTCGGTCGGGTGACGCGTCGTCTTGGCAACGGTGGCCGCATTGGATTTACACTGATGCATGTCGATGCAGAGCAAGGTGTTGCGCCCGAAGGACATCTGGACCCCGACCAGTCTCGAGTTAGATACTGGCGCTATCCGTACCGTCGTAACTCGATGGCGATCGTCGGAACTGACGTACCGGTTGGCGGCCGTGGAGCGCACGTTCGTGGAGCAATCTGGCTTGGTCGCTTCGCCCAGAGCATTCAGCAGTACGAGTCTGCTGGGTACGCGTTGTTGGTTAACAGACAGGACGACAGAGATCGTACCGCTGGTGCACGCTTTGTTCTTCATCAGCCGGTTCGTAGCGGCACGATTCGTCTCGCACTAAACCTGTTGACGTCGCGGCACGTCCAGGCCGACTATACCCGCGACCCGGCAGGGTCGCTGCAGCCAGATGCGGCAGACCTGAGATTCGGTCAGCACATCTGGAGTCTGGGTACGGAATACGAGTGGCAGTCGACCCGGCGTCTCATGTGGCAGATTGGAGGAAGCCTCGACGGCTCCGCGACTCCTGTAACCGGCGACAAGCCTGCCCGCAATCCTGAGATGGCCGTGAGTGTTACCACGGGCCTGAGGTATGCATTCGATGAGCGCACTGCGCTGCGACTATCAGCCGGCCGGAAAACGAGATTCCCGACAATGCGCGAGCTGTTCGGTGAGGCGCTTGGGCGATTCCTCCTGAATCCGGAGCTTGAGGCGGAGTCGTCAGTGATGGTTGAAACCGGTCTCGAGATACGGACCCGGCGCTTTGAGGGCGAGTCGGTCGTGTTCTTTGAGCGTTCGTATGACACGATTGACCAGCGCTTCGTACTCCTTCCTGATGAAGAGCGGGCTCGACGACAGCGGATCAACCGAGCTGGGGGTCGGGCTGTGGGTGTCGAGATCGTCGGACGGGGCCGTCTTGCTGCCGGACTTACCCTCGCAGGTCACGTCACATGGGTGCGAGCTCAGACATTTAACGCAGGAGAGACGGTGCAAGCGATCGAGACGCCTGAGTGGCTGGGGATCGGCACTCTGCGATACAACTCACGTTCGGGCTTCTCACTACTTCTGCAGTCCCTGTATACGGGGCGTGCGTACGGACTCGACGAAAGCAACTCATTAGTCCCACTCGCAACGTCAGTGGCCTTCAATGTGCGCGGTGGATATCGGCTAACCACCGGCCGGGTCGTTACAGAAGTCTTCGGCCGCGTCGACAACGTTTCGGACGTACTCACGTTGCCACAACCAGGGCTTCCGGGGCCGGGACGGACCTTTCGTTTCGGTCTCGACGTGTCGTTGCCAGGACGCAAGTCCGGTATCTGAGCACACGAACACCGGGTTCAGTCGCCGCCCAGGCGACCGTGCCGGGTCACGGCTTCGCGGGGACTTCCGTCTCGTCTGCACCGTCTCCGGAATGATCCACCGGCAGGCTTCCCCGATCCTCAAGCCACTGGAGCAGCGCGGGCAGCAGGATGACAGCGGCAATCATCGTGGCGCTGATGCCAATGACCGCGAGCTTGCCAATCGACGAGATACCCGTGTGCATGGAGATGAGCAATCCCCCGAATCCGATCATCGTCGTGATCGATGCCATGACGACGTGTTCACCTGACGAACGCAGCACGTCCATGATCGAGCCCTTACCCAGCTCGCGGAATCGGTGCACGATGTGCACGCCCGCGTCGTTGCCGATGCCCAGGATCGCCGGCAATATGACGAGATTATAGAAGTCGAGCTGAATCCCCAGCAGGACCATGGTCCCCAGCATCCATAGCATACCCGCCACGACCGGGACCAGCGCAAGCAGGGCCCACGACACCGATCGGAAATTGACGAGCATCAGGACCAGGATGATCAGAAACGTAAGTGCAATCATGAGCGGACTCTCGCGCTGCATGAGCTGGATCATCTCCGCAGCCACGAGCGACGTGGACCCGGGATAGTACGTCTTTCCGTCTTCCGTGACGAATGACTGAACATCATTGGCAAATGCGATCGACGCGCGTCCGCCTGACACGGCAAATGCCGGGTAGATCATGATCAGATTTCCGACTTCGCCCGTCTTGGTAGTAAAGCTGCGCTTCAAGTAGTCCGGCACGTCGTTGATCGAAAGCGCCTCGCGTGTCTCCGTCGCGTCCCGCAACAGATCGAGATATTCCGACTCTTCGTTTTGAATAAACGGGTCGTCGAGCAACTCGCGGATCTGGGCAATCCTCGCAAGCTTCTCTTGCTGCGCCACGGAGTCGAGTGGAACGCGATCCTGCAGGGACTCGATTTCGCCGATCGTGGGCGATAGCGTGTCCGAACGGATCTTGTCCTGAATCACCCGGATCAGCGGGGCGATCTCGCTGCGCTCGTCCGTCACGATCATGGCCGGCGACTGTCTGCCCGACGAAGGCATCACGCGACCCTTCTTCTTGTTGTACTCTCTCTGGTAGCTGAACCCCGGGTTGTAATTGAAGCTCACCTGCGGTGCCAGCACAAGCGAAAGCAGGACATAGGCGGCGCAGGTGACCAGCAGCGTTCGGGAAAGCGGAAACCGCCTCACCGTACCCGCAGAAGTTGTGGCGGGAGCACGGGTGGCGTCGAGCTTCAAGACACGAATCCGCTCGAACACAATAATCATCGCCGGTAGCACAGCCATCATCGCTACGAACGCGAACAGAACGCCGGATCCCATCAGAAAGCCAAATTCGCTGAAGCCGCGGAAATCAGCCAGTGTGAGCACGTAGAGCGCCACCGCCGTCGTCATGGCGCTAACCGTGATAGCCTGGCCAGTGCTGAGAAAGGTCTCCATGGCCGCCTCGGCCGGCGTCTGTCCCTCGCCTCGCTCTTCAACGTATCTCGCGTAGAAATGAATACCGAAATCGATACCCAGCCCAAACAAAACTAATCCGAGAGGTGACGTGAGGGCATTCAGTTTCTCGTAGGTCAGGTACGCGAGGCCGTACGCCCAGCTAAGACTCATGAGGAGCGGGATACCCAGCAGTAGTGCGGCAACTCCCACTCGCAGGAGTTCCTCCACGAAAATCCGGCGATCAAAATGATTGCCTGCTCGCGCTCGGTACGACTTGAAAAAGAAGTACAGTAAGACAACCGCAAGCAAGGATGATGCACCGACCCCGAACGATGATCGAATGTCGCGGGTGATCAGTCGAATCTGATTGCTTTCGTGGATGAAACTGCCGCCCGTCATCGTCTCCATCTCTGCGTGGAACGACTTCGGTTGGAGATCCTCGATGAGTTGCATGAGGCTCTCGTGCGTCCGCTCGACGATGTTCAGATCCGTCCGCACGGCATTCGGGTAGAAGCGTACCAGCATGGTGGTGCTGTCGTCCGAGATCGGATACTCCTTCTTTACAATCTCGTCGTACGCCTCTCGGAATTCCTCCTCGGTCGACGTCGAGTCCTCCTCTTCTTCGTCATCGAGCTCGAAGTAAAACGGATTGGCCTTCAGCTTCTCTTCCTCGATGCGATCCCGCAGGTACGTTTGCAAACGATCGAGTTCGTCGAATGTCGTGAAATACAGGGCGTTCTTCCGTATGAACTCGGTATCACGCCTGAACTCTACGTTGACAAACAGCGGCTCTGTGGTAACACTGTCATCTAATTGCAGTGCCCGCGGGATCAAGGTCTCCGCGAATGCCCTGTTTGCCTCGAATGATGGGCTCTCGATGATGACATCCAGGGCGTTTTGGCTTCCACCACCGACGGACTCACGAACTCTCTGCAGCCCTTTGTAGCTGGCGTAGTCCTCCGGGATCAGTTTAGAGATGTCGCCCTCGATGGAGAGCCGAGTCGCATACGAGAAACTGAGGGCCGTCAGCGCGATCGCTCCAACCAGAATCCACACCGGGTGGTTGATAATGAAGCGAAACAGAGGTGTTAGCCTGCGAAAGAGGGGCTGCATCTCAACTGGTGCTCTGGATAGATTGCGTGTCGCTCTTTGCGCACGAAACTCTCTTCCGAACCGACACGTGGGAGGGGGGAGGGCGCGCATTTGACGAGCATGCAAAACTTCCCGTATGCGCAAAAGATCCGCCAGTCGCCGGGACCGGACGTCGGATGCCCGAACCGGCCGAGGGTCCGCGACGACACCACACTGTACGAGCGCGATGTTGTCTTACGTGTGCGTGTGCGACTCCGCTAGCTTCACGCTGAAGGCGCGACTCTAGACGGATGACACCTGGCAATCCGGTGCATCGCCGCAATTCTAAGTTTGATCTCTTCGTCGATCGACAATACAGTCGTGGTTCCGAGCGCACTCCGGGGGCGTGATGACGGGGCGGAAATTTCGCGATCAACAGAACAGGTCCGCTCCGCGATCGGATCACGGCGATCTGGCTATTGGATGCCTCGGCCGCCGCAAGGGCACTGCATTCTCGTAGGTTTCTCCCTACAGAAAATTCGGGCTTTAACTCGCAGGACTTTGTCCTGCTTGTACTTAATGGGATGCGGAAAGGCCCGGCTCCCTTTCACAGACGCCAGGCCCTTCCACAGACAAACCCTGACATTCCGCACGCATGCGGAAGGAGGATTCTCATGGTGACACGAAATATCGCGTCGGTGATAGTACTCACGCTGCTCGTTGTTGGTTGCAGCGCGGACCTCCCGACGACGGCTCTTTACGAATCAGATTCCGAAGCGGCCTTTGCGAAAGCTGAGCGAAGCACCGAAGTGATTATCTGGGAGGACACGCAAACTGATCACTTCTATCTACCATGTCTTGGAGAGGACGCAGAGCTAACCGCATCCTACAGATGGATTACGAGCGTGGTCGAAACACCCTCAGGAAACGCAAACTACAACGGCTACCTCCTGGCGTGGGATGGAACCATTGTGGGTGATGATAGCGGCGACATCTGGTATCTGGACGCGTGGCGAGCCAAACTCCAGATGCACGAGATGGCGAACGGGGCGTTCATCCTGGTTGAACCCGTCAAGGAGGAATACCACAAAGACGACGGTGAGACAATGAAGATGACATCGGTCTGGAAGGAAAAAAACGGTGTGCTTGACTTCCAGTTCAAGTCGTGCTCACGGCGGGGCGCCAAATAGGTCGACGATCGGACCAATTCCTTCAGGTGCGGATAGCAAGGCCTGGCAACTTTCTTCGGGTGTCAGGCCTTGTATTTTGCTCCACGATCCGTGCACCTCTAGTCCACGCGTCCCGCCTCATCCTCAGTGCTCGTCTTCCGCTGGCGCACCTTCTTGACCTTCGTGTTGCCAAACAGATACGATACGTTCACGCGAAGTTGCCGGCTCTCCCAGCCCCCGGAGGCATCAATGAAGAAGCCGCTCAGCCGCTGCACGCCGCGCCACGGCGCCGTCTCAAACACGTCGGTGACCGCTACCTTCACCTTCGACCTGCCGCCAAAGAACTCCCTGCTCACCCCAACATCGATCGCGTAGTTCGCATCGGTCTTGTAGACTGCACCCCAGATCGACGGTGAACTGTACCAACCCGACAGCTCAAACGACCACTCCGAAGGTAGCTTGAAGGTCGACTGGTGGTAGAGGCTCACGACGGTCGCCTGAACGTCGATGAGGCGGCCCTCGCCAAGGTCAGCTCGGTTGCGTGTGTTGAATCCGCTCGCGCTCGTATACGTGCGCCACCACGGCAGCGGACTCACCGGGTAACTGATTGAACCACTGATCACCCGCTGATAGTCCATGTTCACCGACTCGATGAATGTCCGCGATACGTCCGTCGAGTCGGATATCCGGGCGAAGAAATCGTCCGTGTGGCTGTACGAGACCGTCGTGTTGAGTACGTAGTTATACGTATGTGTCAGCGACACGTTGTTCGTGTACTGCGGCTGCAGGAACGGGTTGCCGCGACTGAAACTCAGCTCGCTCAGCTTGAATTCAAACGGGTTCAGCGACTGATAGCTCGGCCGATCGATACGCCGGCTATAATTCACGCGCAACTGGTGCTTTGGTGCCGGCTTGATGGTTACTCCTCCAGACGGAAAGAGGTCGAGATAGGATCGTGTCACCGTGTTGTCGTTAGCCGGTTTGAAGGCGGTCAGATCACCTTCCGAGCTAGTGTACTCAGCACGTAGGCCAAGGCTGTACTCGACGCTGCCACTGGATCCGGTGAACGACGCATAGCCGGCCGCAATGGTCTCCGTGAACTGGAAATCGTTGCTCCGGTCAACGTCGAGAATCTCTTCGTTTCCTTCGATATCGTAAAATCGATATACGTTGTCGGTCGTGACTTGTGATAGCTTGGTTCCGACTCCCAGCTTGCCGCCCGCCATGGGTCTCTCATGATCGAACTTGCCCGCGTAAATCGAGATATCGGTGGGGGACTGACTGCTGAAGATGTTTTCCCCAATCGGCGAATCGCTCGACGGCTCACGATAGAAGTTTGGCTGAAAAGACTCGTTGCCGTTCTCGTATATGCCGAAGTCGACGTCGGCATTGGACGTGGTTCCGCTTCCGTTGTCGATGCGCAAGTTCACATTAAAACTGGCATTGCGACGCACACCATCGTTGATGGATTGTGCGTCCAGCAGCGACTCGATCTCGTTAGTTTCCAGATTCGTGATCGGCGTCAGGCTCCGATTTGACCAATTTCGATCGTTCACATAGCCGTTCACAAGGAAGCCCAGAACGGCCTTGCTCCCCACGTATATGTCGCTTCCGATGCGCAGGCGATTCGACGGCCCGGTGTTTTCGGTAACCGAACGTTCGTCGAAAGAAAAGTCGTTCTGGATCCGGTACAGGTTGATGTAGCTCTCGTCCTCGCCACCGCGATAGCCGTACGAGCCGAAAACGTTGTAGCGCCTGGTTCGATAGTTGAACGTCGAATTCGCGCCGTACTTGGAACGCTTACCATATCCGTACGACAAGTCGATCGTACTGTTAAAGCCGAGACTTTTGTCCCTCCGCAGCCGGATGTTGATGATACCGGCATTGCCCTCCGCCTCATACTTTGCGCCCGGGTTGGTCACGATCTCGATCGCATCGATCTCGGACGACTGCATCGTGCGCAATTGTGCGGCCAGATCCTCCGTGCTCAGTGGCGACGGCTTGCCGTCGATGTAGATCTTGACGCCGTTCTTTCCACTCAGAATAATGTTGTCATTGTTGTCGACGACGACTCCAGGTGCCTTGCGAAGGAGTTCAAGTGCCGTGCTGCCCGTGGCGGCGATGCTGCCCTGTACGTTCAAGACGGTCTTGTCCGGCAAAACCTCAACGATCTCACGCTCCCCCTCGACCTGTACATTATCGAGGGCCACGGGATCGGCCGCCATGGATATAGTGGGCATGGTGTATGACTGTCCTGCTTCGACGGTGAACGGTTGCGAATCGAAAGCTTTGAAGCCGAGGAACGAGACCTTGAGCCGATATTCTGCTGCAGCGACGTCATTGAAAACGAACACACCGTTCTCATCGCTTACCGCACCTCGCGCGACGTTGTTGTCGGCTGTGGTGTACAGGACTACGGTCGCGGAGCCGAGTGGCTCGCCGGCAGAGTCCGTGACCCTGCCTGTGATAGTACCGGAGACCGCAGTTGGTGGCTCCGCGAGCGCACTGGCGGCGATCGTTGCGAGCCAAATGGACAAAATGGTGCCTCTAACGCGACGCATGTCGTGCTCCCGGGTGCTGGTTAGTAATCTGCAGGTGAGTTCGCTACCCGGTAATACTGGCGCGGGGCTAAATCGTTACACCTCGCGCTTGATTTCGTGATTTGAGGAGAGTTGACACAGCAACGATCCAACGGTCGTGACTCTCTCCATCAACGTGGGTTCGCACGGGCGCTCGAGCGAACTAACCTGATTCGGATGGGTGAATCCGCGGCACGGCACAACGGCTTGAGTCCGATCCTACGTTTTCCGGCACCATCGGCAGCCGTCACTGAAACGTGCCGTGATCGAATGGCTCTACAACCCGGCCACTGCCCGTCGTGATCGTTCTCGTTGCCGCGTCAAAGTGCGTCATCTCGCCAAGGCGCTGCGACATTTCGGCAAGGCAGATAACCGTATGCGTCTTGATCGCAAGGTCAATATTGCCATTCGGCGTCGAGCCTGTTCGGATCGCCTCAAGCCAATCCGCCACGTGGTTCTTGACACTGACAGCAGGCTCAACGTTTTCGTGCATCTCCGGATCAACGAGGTCGGCAAAAGGTCGCTCGGGTCGCAGCTCCACGGAGTTCCCTCCGAAATACAGCGTCCCCTCGTGCCCACGGATTATCTGAGGCAGCCCCACCTCGTTGACGGTGCTTCCGATGACCACAATCGAGAGACCGCTCGGGAATTCGGCGATGACCTGAGTGTTATCCGGGATGTCGCGATCCGGCGTGATCTTCTTTGTGCCAAGGCACGCGACACGAGCGGGATACTCCGGCGGGCCAGTCGCAAGCATAAGCGGAATGACGCGGTGGGTGAGGAGATTGGAAACGATCCCCGCGCCGTACGGATGGTATTTCTTCCACCGGAAGTAATCGTCGGGACTGAACGGCCTGTTTGGGACCGGCCCAACCCACTGTCGCCAGTCAAGGGTCTCCGGTGTGAGAGCCGGGTCAATCGCATAATTCCATTCGCCGTCGGGCACGTTGCGCACGAACGACGCTTGCGCAAGCACCGGCGCGCCGATTTTCCCGGCCGAGACGAGTTCCGCCGCCTTGTGCCACTTTCCCTCCGAGCAGAACTGCGACCCCAACTGGAAGACGCGGTCTGACTTCAGGACGACGTCGTGGAGTTCAAACGCCTCACCGAGATAACGGGTGAGCGGTTTCTCACAATACACGTGCTTGCCCGCGCTCAGTGCATCGATGGCGACGCGTGCGTGCCAGTGATCGAGAGTGCCAATGAAAACCGCGTCTATGTCCTTCCGATCCAGGAGCTTGCGATAGTCGCTGTATGCGTCGGTGTCCGATAGCTCCAGCGCGATACGGGCTCGCTCGCGCCGGACACTCCACGGTTCACATACTGCGGCACCGACGACGTTCAGTTCCTCGCCGTGCTCGCGAATGGTCGTGAGATGGCCGTCGAAGCCTTGCAGGCCGAGTCCGATGAAACCGACTGTGATCCTGTCGTTTGCACCGATCACTCGATCTGACGGGGGCACTGCCGGACGGATGACGGTCTCCGAAAGACCCGGGGCGCAGCCGGCAAGCACTCCGGTCGCCGCGGCCGCTCCCGTCTTCAGGAAATCACGACGTGAGGATGATGATGTCTTCATTTTCGTTCCTCTGTACCGAAGTGTTGGACCCATGCTCATGGCCGGTTACACGTTTGCCTTTCGCGGTGACATCAAACGATCCGCCCGCGATATCTGTGTTGGGCAAAAAGACGCTGAAGCAACGTCACGCGATGGCTCGAAGGTCAGTTACATGATTCTTTCGGTCCGAATCCGTAATGTAAACGACATCCACGCAGCGGACACCCTCCGGGGGGAGGACTGAAGACTGTCCGCGCACCACAAGAGGCATCACTCCGATGAAAGGTTTTCTGCCGGTTCTGGTATTGCTGGCGTCGTGTGGTCCGGCCAACGTCGCGGACTCATGTCTCGACACCAATTCCGTGATTCAGCTGGATGCAGGCTGGGAAAAGGCATTGCTGGAGAACGACGCGAACCATCTCGATCGGCTTCTGGCTGACGACTACGTGTGGGTGCACAACCATGCCTCACACATCGACACAAAAGAGGGCCTCGTCGAGTCGATCGCGAGTCGCGCAGAATCGGGCATGATCTCGCGTGTCCAGTCTGACATCGAAGTCAGAACCCTCGGTGACACCGCCGTGGTAACAGGTTACACTATCGTAACACGCGAGTCAGGCTCAACGACATATCGGTTCATGCGGACGTATGTCGAGACGTCGGGATCATGTCTCCTGCTTGCGAACCAGACGATGGCGATTCACGACGATGCGGGTTGAGCGATCCAGTGTGAGCAGGCGCGCCTAATGCTGACATGCTGCTATCGGGTGGCCGCCGTCCGCCTCTTGCGCATCGTAATCTGATTTCCTTTCTCGTTGTATTCAAACTCGTCCATGAACGTCCCGATCAACATGATCCCGCGCCCGCTTACGCTGAGGAGATTCTCGGGCGCCATCGGATCGCCGACGGAAGCCGGATCAAAGCCGGGGCCTTCATCCTGGATCACATATTCTACCGATTCCCCGTTTTCTCGTGCTCTACAGCGAACGCGGCGCTCGGAGTAGGGAGCCGTGCGTCGACGCTCTTCAATCAGGCGGTAATACGAATCCCGGTCGCTTGAGCGAAGCTCCGAGCTGACCTCGAGGTTTCCGTGGATCATGGAGTTGCTCACCGCCTCCATAATGGCCATGCGCACACTCGCCCGATCCGAATCGTCTCCAAAACCCACGCGGTCAAGACTATCGAGCAGATAGCTAACCAGCGGCGCGATGAGTTCGGGATCGTTACGCAGCGCAAACTCGGACTCGGTATGATCCAGGAATCGGACGATTTCGAGCTGAGACCGTTTTGCGGCCGCAATCTCGAGGACCCGTTCGATCGTGTCGGCGAGTTCTTCCTTCAGCACTCCTTTTGGCACGTAGCTGGCCGCACCTGCCTGAAGTGCCTCGACAGCAATCTTCTCATTTCCCTGAGACGTCATCAGGACTACCGGTAGCAGCGGCCTACTCTCATGAAGTCGCTCTACGAGCTCGAGTCCGTTCATCCGTGGCATGCGGAGATCAGTCAGCACAATATCGGGTAGCTGCCTCTCAATCTCCTCAAGAGCGTGTACGCCGTCGAAGGCCTGCCGAACGTCGAGATTCTCTACCCGACTCAGATAGCGACGTGCCGCCTGGTGGTCGATCTTGTTGTCATCAACAATAAGGATGGTCGGCATGGTTCAGTCGGATTCAAGTGGCCGCTTTGGCCAGGTGAAATGGAACGCGACTCCGCGGTCTGCGGGTGACTCGACCCAGACGACACCGTGCTGTGCCTCGACGGTACGTTTCACGAGAGCCAGCCCAATTCCCGTGCCATCGGCCTCGCTTCCCGGGCTCAGTTTCTGAAACATCTTAAAGATGGCTTCACGCGATTCGTCGGGGATTCCCGGTCCATCATCCGCAACCCGAAACTCGTAGAACGCATCACGCTCTACGGCGGAAACCTCCACGCGACCATCAGGCCGGTCGTGGTGCTTGATCGCATTACCGATCAAGTTCCGTAGCACCTGCTCGAGTGGCGCCCTGTTGGTCGCGAAGACAGGCATGTCGCCGGTCGTCACGATCTTGAACTTCGGAGGTGGTACCAGAAGTGCTATGAGTTCGTTAACCATGGCGGACGTGTCGACTTCCTGAAGTTCGCCCGCTTCGCGTCCGGCGCGTGCATAGCTCAAAAGATCTTCGATGAGGGTCTCCATGCGGACCACCTGTTCGCGCAACTCCGTTAGCTGTTCACGCGGTTGCTCGAGCCCACCGGACGGTAGATCCTCGTCGATCCATTCGGCCAGGTTCCCGATCGCCCTGAGAGGCGCGCGAAGATCGTGAGAGGCTGCGTAGGCGAACTGCTCCAGATCGGAGTTGGAGCGCGCGAGATCCTCCGCCTGGCGAGCCATAACCTGCTCGATGTGCTTCTGCTCTGTTATGTCGCGTGCGACGGCGTATATCAGTCCGCGCTCTGCCACGGGGGCCGAACGCCATGCGAGCCATCTGTATTTCCCGTCGACCGCCAGGTACCTGTTCTCAAAGTCGACAACCGGTAGTCCCTCAGCCAGTTGTGCGACCGCTGCGAGCGTCCCCTCCTGGTCGTCGGGATGCACAAATTCGAGAAACGATCTGCTAAGCAATTCATCCTGCCGGTAACCGAGCACACGGCGGAAGGCCGGATTGATCTGCTTGAAGTAGCCATCGGTTCCGGCGACGCACAACATGTCGAGTGACAGGACGAAGAGTCGGTCGAGTTCTTCCTCAGCGTCCTTCGTTCCCGTGACATCCCTGAACATACCGATCATTGCCGCGGTGCCGTCCGACTCGACACGACGGATTACCCTGCCCTCGACCCCGACCCGCCGTCCGTCACTGGCCAGGAGGTCGGTCTCCACGGCAATTGCAGCACCGCCCGGCGTCGTCTGCGCAACGACCTCCTGCAGTTCGAGCCACCGGTCTGGATGTATCACGTCGCGCAGGGTAAGACCGCCCACCTGCGCCTCGGTATAGTCGAGCGTCTCGCGCCACGCCCGATTTACGTACTGAAACCGTGAGTCCGGCGACACGCTCTGAATCAGATCATGCACATTGTCGCAGAGATCGCGGAAGAGACCATTAGGATCATTCATATGGCGAATGTAATTACGTCAAATCGAGGATACAAAGCCTTGCGTGGACCTGTCCCGGAGGCGCCTCTCAGAGTCGACTCTGGCGTGCAACACCGGGCCGAGGCTGACCCGCGAAAGATCGTTCCGCTCGTTTCCGGTAGACCGGGTGCGCCTGATTCCCGGTTCGTGTTAGTCCTGTTTTCGACGGCGGATCCCGATCCGACGCGTATCGCGCAGATCGATGACCGGACTCAGAGTCTGGATCGAGGGCCGCGTAAGACGTAACCTTTCTGCGGCAGTGCTTCCACTTTATTATTCAGAGTTTTTGACAATGAAGCCTATCTCCACGAGTCAGGCCCCCGCGCCGGCAGGACACTACTCTCAGGCTGTACAGACCCGGGGTCTTCTTTTTGTCTCCGGTCAGCTACCCGTTGATCCTCAAACGCGGAAACTGGTGAACGCGTCCATCGAGGACGAGACGATTCGCACGCTTACGAATGTGCGTCATATTGTGGAAGCGGCCGGAGCGTCGATCACTGACGTGGTTAAGGTCACGATTTACGTCGCCGACATCGCGGACTGGCCTCGAATCAACGAAGCCTACGCCGGGTTCTTCGGCGACCATCGACCGGCACGTGCTGTTGTGCCCGTCGGTCCACTGCATCATGGAGCGAGGATCGAAGTCGAGGCCGTAGCCGAGTGTGGCGCCGATTGACTCCGACCACGGAGTCCGTGGATGAATGCGGCAGCCGTCAGCAGTGTGTCGGTACGACTAGGGTCACGCGTTCAGCTCCATCCACCAGGCAAAGACGAGTATTGACCAGAGCTCCAGTCCGGATCGACCGGTTCGTTGATGCGACGACAGGAGTTTCTCAGCGGCGTCGGGATTCAGCCACGATTTCGCTGCGGTACCTCCGAGTACGATCTCCCGAAACTGCTGGCCGAGTTGTCCCTGAAACCACTTGTTGACGGGAACGGTGAACCCGCTCTTCGGGCGATTCAGGATCTCTTCAGGGATCTCGTTAACTGCAACATCCCGCAGCAGCTTCTTCAATCGAAACGGCCGCACCTTGTCCAGCCCTCTGAAGCGAAAGGCAAGATCCACGACTTCCGGATCCAGGTAGGGGACTCTGGCTTCCAGCGAAGCCATCATGCTCATGCCGTCCACCTTGCTGAGGAGGTTGTCCGGGAGCCAACTTCGCATGTCGGTTTGGAGCGCACCATTAACCGGACCGGAGGCCGCGAAACGTCTTACGTCGTCGCGAATACGGCGCTCGGAAGGGAGATCGTTCGATGCGACGAATGCGTCACCCAGCAACTCTTTGCGTCGCATATCTTTAAACAGAGGGGCAGGAACGCGGTGATGGAGTCGCAGGCCAAGTGGGCCGAGCGTCTCGGCAAAGAGATTTCTACGATAGCGTTTATAACCGCCAAAGAGCTCGTCCGCGCCTTCACCGCCAAGTACCACCTTAACGTGGCTCCTCGCGAACCGGCTCATCACCAGCGTCGGAAGACACGCGTAGTCAGCGAGTGGTTGATCGAAGTGTGCGATGATCGACGGCAGCGCCTCAAGACATTCGTCGATTCCGACACGTATCTCGTGATGCTGCGAGCCGAACTGTTTCGCAGCGAGGCGCGCGTAGCCGGCGTCTTTCGACGACGACTCTGTACCGAAGTCAACCGTGAAGGTGTCCGGGGCGCGGCCACTTACGCCACAGGCAAGTGAGAGCAGTAGCGTGGAGTCGATACCACCGCTCAGGAAAAGCCCGACGGGGACGTCGCTCACCAGATGACGCCGTACTGAAGCCGACAGGGCTTCCTTCAACGATGCGCGGTCAGCCACCGTCGATCGACGGTCGGGGCGTTCCGACGATGGGGTCCAGAAGTAAGAGGCCTTGAGCCTGGAGTCGTCGACCTCGATAACTTGACCTGGCATCACTCGCTTGACGCCTGAGAAGATCGTGTTCTCACCGCCTATGTATTGCCGCAGAAAATAGGCATTCACAGCAGCCGGAGATATCCCGCCGACTGATGATGCCACCGAGCGCAACGCCTTGATTCGAGAAGCGAAAATGAGCCGACCATCTGACTCGGTATAGTAGAGCGGCTTGATTCCGAAACGGTCCCGGGCGAGTACTAGTCGCTTCTCCTCACGATCCCAGAGCGCAAAGGCGAACATCCCGGATAGCTCCTTCAGTGCAGCGATACCGTGGCTCTCGTACAGCGCGAGTATGACCTCCGTGTCGCTGCCCGTCTCAAACACGTAGCCGGTCTCTCGAAGGGATTCCCTCAGTTCGCGGTAGTTGTATATCTCGCCATTGTAGGAGATGACCGAACGTCCACCCGTTGAGTGCATTGGCTGGTGACCCGTTTCCAGGTCGATGATGCTGAGACGACGATGCCCCAGGCCGATCGGTCCTTCGATCCATTGACCCTCGCCGTCCGGCCCGCGGTGAGCCAGATCGTCTGTCATCCGGGTCAGTTCATCCGTCTCAGGACGATTTCCCGACAGGGCAAGGATCCCGGCTATCCCACACACGATACGGTCCTCAGATACGTGTCGGCCGTCTCAACAAACGACCTCACATTTCGCTCAACATCGAAGTTGTCCGCGACAATCTTCCTGGATACGTCGCCAAGCCCGGCGAGGTCGTCGTGGTTCAGCAACGCCAGCATTGCACGACTCAGCGCCAGCGGGTCGGCAGGTGGCACAAGAAAACCGTTCTCGCCGTCGCGTACCACCTCCGGCAGTCCGGAAATGTCTGTACCGATCACCGGCAGTCCATGCGACATCGCCTCCAGACAGACGTTCGGAATGCCGTCGCGATCACCATCGTCCGTTACGACCGACGGTACCACGAGTGCCGTGGCAGACGCGTAGTGGCCACCCATAGCTGTGACGGCTGCACGCCCGGAAAACTCCACGAGCGCGCCGAGTCCCTCTGTCCGCACTCGGTTGCGGTACGCGTCAAGCAGCGGGCCGTCGCCAACGAGCCTGCATACGAATGGTATGTCGGTTTGCCTGGCTGCGATGGAGCAAGCGGAGATCAGATAATCGAACCCTTTCTTCTCAACCATTCGGCCGACGGCCAGGAAGACGAAGATTCCGGTTCTCAGATTTTGCGGTTCAGTCCCGGGCTGTAATAATCCGTGGTAGATCCGTACGAGTTTCTTCGTGTGGTCCGGGAACGAGTCAGCGAGGAATGTCCGATTGGCTTCCGTACACGTGGTCACGAAGAGCGCGTCCGCGACCTTGGAACCGTTTCCGCTACAGTCGCGATAGATGTCCATCGCGTGTGCGGTCGCACTCCATGGGATACCCGTCAGAGCGGACAGGTAGAGCGCTGTCTCGGCCGGGGCCGTGAGAAAGTGCGCATGTAGCAGGTCGGGGTTGAAACGCTGGACCTCTGCAGCGACAGTCGCTGCCCGAAACAGGCAGACAAGACTTCGCATCCTCGCCTGGAAGCGGTCGTGGTTGAGGCGCCAGAAATGTCGCCAGGCTCGGCGGTAGGCTGCCACGTTGCGCACGGCAAACCTCATGTGAGATATCAGCTCCCGCGGAAGGAATGGATTCTCCGGAAGCTGCAATGAATTTGCAGCGAGTTCGTGTTCTGCGCGAGACACGTCCGACCGTTCATCGACGGATCGCGAAGCGACACGAACATCCACGCCGATTTCGCCAAGCGTAACAAGTTCGCGGGTGATGAAGTTCTGTGACCAGCCCAGGAGCTGGTTCGCAACCACGATCATCCTTAGCGGCGTCGTTTCGGGCACGTGTAACGAACCTTTGATACGCTGAGACCGTTGATGGATGGCCGATTATGCATCCAGGAATCCAAACAAACTCACAATGCGGATACTGTTGACAGGCGGTGCCGGGTTCATCGGATCCCACCTTGTCGATCGACTGCTCGCCGAAGGGGCTGAGGTCACGGTCGTGGACAACCTCGATTCATTCTACAACCCAGCCGTCAAACTTCACAATATCTCGGCGCACACGGACGATCCGGGATTCACGTTCGTCCAGGGTGACATTTGTCGCGTAGCGGAGTTCGGCGAACAGATTCCGGATCCCATCGATGTCATTGTGCATCTGGCTGCTCGAGCCGGCGTCCGCCCGTCGATCGCTGACCCGACAGGATATCAGCACGTCAACGTCGCCGGCACCCAGAGTATGCTTGAACTGGCAAAGGAACGGGGCGTCAAGCATTTCGTCTTCGCATCGTCGAGCAGTGTCTATGGTGTTAACCCGAACGTGCCGTGGTCCGAATCGGAGATGACACTGCGACCGATCAGTCCTTATGCGAGCACAAAGGTCAGCGGAGAACTGCTCGGGCATGTCTACAGTCACCTCTACGGGATACGCTTTACCGCGCTGAGGTTGTTTACAGTCTATGGTCCGCGGCAACGGCCAGACCTCGCGATCCATAAGTTCTCAAAGCTCATGCTTGCGGGACAACCGATTCCGCTGTTTGGCGATGGGTCGACCGAACGCGACTACACGCACGCCCTTGATGTGATTGATGGGATCAGGTCTGCGATTGACTACGATGACGAGCTGTTTGACGTGTTCAATATCGGGAGCGATGAACCTGTCAGTCTCAGCACTCTGGTCGACCTGCTTCAGGATGTTCTGGGCGTTGAGGCGAAGATCGACCGGCATCCCGAACAAATTGGGGACCTGCCCCGGACGTGGTCCAATCTTGACCATGCACGAGAACGTCTGGGATATCAGCCCCGCGTCGACCTTCGGCATGGCCTGGAGACATTTGCCGACTGGATCAAGCGAGCCTAGCGGCGAGGCATTCGCTTCGACCGCAGGGATCCTGTGAACCGCGACCGGGAGGCACCAATCCCTTGCGCGCGATGGCCTGGAGCTTCGTTGCGGAGCGCAGTTCGACGGCCTGTCTCGTTCTTCGCCAAGAATACGTCGTGTGCACCATCCGGTGTCGAAACCCCGTCCATCCAGGTCGGTACGAGAATGAGTTTTTGGCCCCGTCCCAGCCGCCCGCGTGTTGGTACGGGCGACGCCCGCTGAATCGAGGAAATGGAGGACGAATCGTGCAAAGGAACCCTTATCAAATACTGATCATTGTGATCGTTGCTGTCCTGGTAAGCGCCTGCTCTGATCCCGAGGCAAAGACCGAACAGGCGACTACAGCCGTCCCGTCAGAGCCGAGTGAAGCCGTGCAGGCAGTCGCGGGCGCTCGCGCCGGCACCGTGCTGGAGACCATGGACGCCGCCGGGTATTCATATCTCCACATCGACAGCGGCGATGAGACGTTCTGGGCGGCGGCTCCGACAACCGAGGTTCAGGTAGGCGACAACGTCGTCGTCCCTGCCGGCATGCCGATGCGGGACTTTCACAGCAGTGCGCTCGACCGTGATTTTGATGTGGTTTACTTCGTAGAGGGTGTCGAGATTGGAGGCGCCGCGTCGATCCCGACCAGCCTGCCCACCGGGCATCCACCGGTCGGAGAGGATGCAGACGCAATGGCCTCATCGGTAAGTGCGGACCAGATTCCGATCGTTGACGGTGGTCATCGCGTTGGAGATATTATCGCCAAGAGTGATGAACTGTCTGGACGCTCGGTGTCGTTTCGTGGGGAGGTCGTCAAGTTCAATTCGAACATCATGGGCTCGAACTGGCTGCACGTGCAGGATGGCACCGGCGAACCAGGCAAGAACGACCTGACCGTCACAACCGCCGATGTGGTTGAAGTGGGGCAGACTGTGGTTGTGACGGGCGTGGTAGCAACCGACAAGGACTTTGGCTACGGATACGCCTACGATGTACTTGTCGAAGATGCCCGTGTCAAAGTAGAGTAGGCGAGCGCGTCCGGTACCCTCGGCGATCGGTCTCGTCAATCCGTCTCCGACGGTTCTACCGAGAATCGTTCCCGGACTCCTGCGCTCACATTCGTCGGTCGCCCTGTCTTCGCATCGATGGGGCACCACACGGTCCTGGCGCGGGCGAGAACCCGCATATCAGATTGTCGCAGCAGTTCCGTGTGGCGCTCAAAATTGCGGCGGTCGGCCACGCCGACCCAGGTGCGTACAACCACCTTGTCCTGAAGGTATGCGGGTCGTTTGTAATCGACCTCGTGGCGCATGACGACCCATCGAAGCAATTCCTGATCAGCGGCGGGAGCGGCGCTTTGCCAGTGCGCAACCGCAACGTCCTGGATCCATCTCAGATACACGACATTGTTGACGTGCCCCAGTTCGTCGATGTCGTCGGGCTCGACGTCGACGAGTAGTTCGAAGGGCTGTTTCATCGTCGGCGCGGTCATCTGAGCCTTCTGTAACTGTCCGCCAGCCGGCAAGATAGTCGCCCCTGTCCAATTCGCCTGACCTCCAGAGAGTCGATGTGGCGCGATGTGCTTCTTGAATGCGCGCTCATGAGCGGCTATTCCCGGTGACCGTTGCCCCTCCAGAGTACTGGTGTCTGATTCTATCGGTGGAGGTCTATATTCCGTCGTGACAAAATATCGCCCGTCGGTTCTCAGTAGCTTGGACCATCGGGATCTACATCATCACGATGATGTGGGGCAGTAGTCGCGTCTCGAAGACAAATTACCGTGGTGAAATAGGCGGTGCCTGCAGCGGGTGAATTGTCCATCACTCAACACGCAGTGCAGTTGACCACTTACCCGATTGGGACGTGCGACGTCAAGTAGCGCCTCAGGCTGGAGCGAGGTGATCACATCCGATTCAATGAATAATACCTTCGAAGCGTTTGGCGCGGTGCTCAGGGCGCGGGAAGCCTGCCTCATACTCGTTCTGTTTTGCGGATGTCAGCCGCGACTGTCGAGCGATCTTGGTATCCAGACGAGCCAGCGGATCACCGTCATGTCGTACAACGTGCTTGGTGGGCGCAATACCGACGGAGCCAGAGACCTTGATCGGATTGCCGCAGTCATTCTGGAGGTTGGTCCCGGACCTGGTTGCGTTGCAGGAGGTCGACCGTCAGACGAAGCGACTCGGCGGACTGGATCTCGCGGCTGAATTGGCGTCCCGGACCGGCATGCACCACGTGTTTGGTCCAGCCATGCCATTCGACGGTGGTGAATACGGTGTCGCGATTCTGTCGCGCTACCCGATCGATCGGGTCGAGAACTTCGCACTGCCGAATCGCGAGGGTAGCGAACCTCGTACCGCACTTCTGGCTTTCATTGAACCGCCGGGATGGTCCGAACCGTTCTTTTTCGTGTCCACCCATCTCGATCATCAGAGGGACTCCACGCGATCGAATTGCTCAGGCGGAGCGGCTCGTCGCTTGAGCCGTACGCGGATTCTCCCGGAATCCTGGCCGGCGACCTCAACGCTGAGACCGGGAGTAGTCCAATGTCAATAATTCGGGACACGTGGCAGGATACCTGGACAGCCCGATCGTCCGGCGGGACCTTTCCGTCCGAACGACCCGTCAAAACGAATCGACTATGTGATGGTGAGCCCGGCCGGGCGTTGGACTGTGATCAAGACGTTTACGGGTGCAGACCTGAAACCGGACGATCAGGAGTGGCAGGACCTACTTCAGCTGGCCTCAGACCATCTGCCCCTCGTGGCGGTAGTTGAGCTGGGGGCCAGTCCGGGATAGTCAGTTCTCATCGGTATCGATCCGGCTCAGGGAGATCGGGCTCACGACGAAGGCTTCGGGTGCTTTGCTCAGTGCCGGCCGAAAGTGATCAGTTCACAGGGTGAACCGCGTCGCGAGGGCATTCGGTCTCGGGACCGCCGGATCGGATTGCCAGCGCCAGCCTGAAATGTCCGTCTGCGGGAACGACAGTCGTCCTGTGACGCGCCGTTCCAGACAGCGCGCCGGACGTCTTCAAGGCTTCAACTAACGGACGTCTCCCGACCATGAATCGCTCGTCATCACCACCGCGGACGCATGCGACAGGCTTTCGTAGAAGTCCACGAAACGCTGCGTCTCCATAGCGTCATAGTCACGAAGATTCATCGCCCAGCGATATCCTATCGGCTGATACAAGAGTTCCGCGCGCACTTCAAACGGCCCATTCGCGGGGTCCACACCCACTTCGTATCTAAGAACGTCAGCGTTTGCTACGAAGTCTGTCATCCTCAGACGCCCGACCGTGAACGGCAATCTCGCTGTCTGCGGTCTGCTTATCGAATCCTTTCGGCAGGATCCGGTTGTCTTTCACGTAGCGGATGCCCGACGTAAGTCCGGTGGTCACAGTCCCCTTCGGATCCACCATAATCGCTTCGTAGACCTGCACCTGATCGGGCCCGGTGATAGTCCGATAGTGCAGCTCGAAAGCACCCTCGCCGATATCGTTGTCGTTTCCTGCGATGGATCCGTCCGGATTCAATTCACCGGACTCGAACACAATGTCGCCGTGATGATCCGTGATCGTAACATGCAGCCAGACTCGTCTCGAAGGGTAGGCTGTCGGAAGTTTATGGCCTGCATGATTGGTTACCGTTACGACGGCCGACAGACCTGTTTCGCCGACCTGCACCCTGTCGACGCGAACAGATGCCGCCCGAGTCTTCAAGTGATCCAGTGTACGAGAGACCGATGCATCAAGCTCGGCCGCCGTGGCATTGACGCCGAGTTCGGTTTTGAAACGATTTAGCATTCGAGGAATCAGAAAATTGCCGCCGCGGAAGCTGTGGCGATTGACGTTGGCACGTCTGTCACCCAACACGCTACTGACTTCGACGCTGTCCTGGATGATCGGCATATGGCAGCTCTGGCAGCTCTTCTCATTCGCGTAGCCGCTGTGGAGCCACTCCAAATACGGCACCTGCTCGGGGAGCTCACCGACTGCCTGGTGGTTTTCATCGAGCGCGTGCGTGATCAGGGTGTGGCAGCTCGCGCACAACTCGGAGTCCTGGATGTGTTCCCCTTTCTTCGGAATGAATGCGGAGGCCGACTGCATAATCCGCGTCAGACCGAGGTCGACATCGAATGGTCCGTATATGACCCGTTGACCTGCAGGTTTGTGGCGGTCGATGACGAATCCGCCAACGAAGCTCGCTCGCGTTCCGAAGTTCTCGTCTGTGATCTGATGGCACGTGGCGCATCCCAACCCATCCGCCGCGAGCACGGCATCGCGATTTGGCGCCAGAGGTGTGGGCAGCACGGGCAGATGGGCAAAGAGCTTCGCGTCAGTTCGCTTCACGCGTGCCCGGTAGTGGGCCATTGGCATATGGCAGGTTGAGCACTCGTTTTCAATCGCTGCGGCGGCGGGTGGGTGGTCGAGCATCTCTCTACGCACCGCGGCCTGCCAGTAGGGGTCCCGCGCTGCATTCGCCATCATGGAGCCGCGCCAGCCGGAACCGATTGACACGTCCTCGCCTGAGCTTGTTACCAGGTCGTTATGACATGCCATGCAGACGTTTGATGTTTCAAACAATCACCGGAACCGATGAATCGTCGTGTGCCTCAAGGCTGGCACCCGCTGCAAGCAAGACGTAGGCGATCAAGATTACGGCTCCCGCAATCGGAAGGAGGGTCGCGTGTCTCAGATGATGCCATTCACTCCTTTCTTCTCGGTGCCTCCCGGGTCGCTGTGTCATGTCGTTCCTCGCATCGATTTACTGACGCTTGTGTCGGTGTATTTCGCGAGCATGGTCATCACCAGCCATCGAGGAGTCCGCCGTCGAACCAATCCCAGAGTACGTAAACGACAACCTGGGTGCTGCGGTCGTCGGTGTCGGTTAACGGCAGGCGCACTCCAACATTGGCCATGATATGCTGCCTCTTGCTGATCGTGATCTGGACCTGCGGGACGATATCCCACGCGGTTGTGGCGGATCCTTCGAGTTCCCGCTTCCCGAGGACTTCGACCATCGGCGACCATGTGCGGCCCCACTTGCCCTGGGTGATGCTCTTGCCCGCCACGATTCTCCAGAATCCTTCTCTCTCGGCCCGGTCCGTATTCGATGGTAGTTCGACGCCGGCCTGGGCCTGAAGAAACGAGTCGTGAGGCAGAAGCTGGCCAAACGAGGCGAACGGCTCGAACACCGTCGTGCCCTTACCAAATCCGTCACTTTCGTCGCCGGTCGGAAGGATCACTTCGCCCGTGACACTGGCAATCGTACCGCCCCGGTGATAGAAGGCACGCTTGAATCCAACAGCTACATCGCCGAGACCGGCGTTCCAGTCACTGGTCGCGGCGGTGCCGGCCGAACTCACACCCGTCTGCTCGACAATCGAGAATGGGAAGACGACCTCAATCTGGTTGCGCGCCCCGAACCGTTTCTCGTACACGAACTTGTTGGCAATGCTGCCTGTGCCCTCGGCGTTGACCGTGGTCGTGAGCACCGCCTCGTCCTCTGGATACGCCTTCTCCGTCACGAGCGCGCGCGGCAAATTCAATTCGCCTTTTGGCCACGCGCTATTGGTACACAGTGAACCGACATATGCGATGATCTTCTCCAGCTGTTCAATAGTGAGCGCGTCGCCAAAAGCAGGCATCATGCGCCCGAAGCCACGGACGGGCCCCCCGTCGTGGGCAACTGCCACCCAGTCGGCAGCGGGCTCGCGGCTTGCAAAGCTGCAGTCAGTAAAGTCGGGCAGGGGGTCGACGAACCCGACCTGAATCTGCGGAGCGCCGCGTCCATCGGATCCGTGACATGACGCGCACGCACGCATATACATGTCCTTGCCGGATGTCGAGTGATCCACATCGGCAGTAGTCGGCCGAACGAACCGGCGGCTCCGTGGAGAACGCGAGCAGACCCAGGGCCAGCAACGCAATGTTCGTGAACGCGAGGGAGAATGAGCGAAGGTGTTGTTGGATCTCCATCGGAGCCCTTCAAATGGTTCTGACAAGTTCGCGGGAAATCGAATACAGGTTCAATAGGCAGTCGTTCGACTCTCGCTTCGCTAGCATACCACTGAATAGATTGTGCTCTAGGGGTTTTCGCCTAAGTGTCATGTAGGGCGTGAACTTACGGTTGGTGACACCCGCCGCCGTCGCTCCGATGTGAATCACATTCCTCGAGAGGCCTCATCGACATCGAGCCAGATTTGGAGTCGACGATCACTGAACGATCTCTTTTTCCGTACCATTTTGGCGCCTGAAATTGACACCCCAGACGTGCTCCTCAGCAACGTAGAAGTGCAACGGCGAGCAGGGGATCCGAAATTCGGCGGTCCAGCCTTTATCGCCTATTCAAGCATTGGCTTCCCAAACACCATCCCACGTCTCGTCATCCCGATCGTAGTTCAACAGGACGCCGTCGTTAATTGTACGGGCGGCGTTGATGCCGAAGTAGTCGCCGGAGCGTTCGTCGTTGGACGGATCGATGAACATGACGAAGTCGTCACTCTCGATGCTAGTAGCGTGCCCGTGTCCCGGCGACCCGGTCAAGCGAAGATCGAGTCGGGAGCGCTGTCGAACATCCTGGCACTGACGAAGAGCGCATCGTTATCGTACACGACGCGAACTGCGTTTGCCTGGAAGACGGGTTGTGCGCTGACGGCTCCCGCGAAGAGGCTCGCGAGCCAGATTGCGGCCAAGAGCATATGGCGCATTACAACCGCAGAATTGGGGTGAGAGGTTGTGCAGGTCGCACGGGAGAGCCGGACTACTGATATATCCGGCTGAAACACGGCTGATTGGGCCCCTTCGAGGCTCGATGTAGATTACTACTGGCGGTTTCGAATCTCCGATTCCAGATGCGAATGCCGGCGCCGGGCGGCAGCGTCCGAGTTAGACGAGCCCGACGAGCCTAGAGGTCGTCGAAGAAGCGCTCCATCTTTTTTCGAAGTGCCGGAGTCGGCAGGCGGCCCATTGCGGCTCCGAGATTGTCTTCCAGATATGAGATCTTGGCTGTACCCGGAATAGCACACGTCACCGACGGATGGGACACCACATATTTCAGAAAGAACTGACCCCAACTGCCACAGTCGAACTGCGCGGCCCAATCAGGTAGCGGCCTGTCACCGACCGCGCTAAATAGTCGGCCGCGACCGTACGGAAGGTTGACTAGCACCGCCATTTCGCGATCTGCAGCGAGGGGCAAGATTCGATCTGCCGCTGCCCGGTCTGCGAGCGAGTAGTTGACCTGGATAAAGTCCATGTCCTCGCGTTCCATTGTTGCGACAAATTCCTCATACTGGGAGGAGCGTGAGGTGGTCGCGCCGAGGTATCGTATACGGCCCTCTGCTTTCCACGCTCGAAGGACGGGGAGCATTTCGCTCACACCGACGAGATTATGAACCTGCATCAGGTCGATGACGTCCGTATGTAGCAGTTCAAACGAGCGATTCATTTCGGCAACGCCTTCGGCCGCGGTGCGAGACCGAACCTTTGTCGCGAGGAACAGCGAATCGCGGTTACCAATTTCGGCGACGAGTTCACCAACTACGGGCTCTGCTCTGCCGTACGACGGCGCCGTGTCAACGAGTCGTCCGCCCATCTCTGGAAACTGCTTTAGCACGGCGCGCAGCGGCGCACGCTCATCCTCCGCCGCACCCACATCGTAGCGTCGTGCGGTACCGATTCCAATCACGGGAAGCATCTCGCCGGAAGATGGAATGGGCCGTGCTACAAGTTCTCGGGGATCGGAAAGGGAAGGGAACCGACGCAGGGTCAAACCCGCGAGCATACCGACTCCTGTACGGATGGCGTCGCGACGCGTCAAGTGGGACGAGAACCACTTCATTGTATCAACCTCCAGAGCTTGAATTACTTGGCAGAATGATCGGTCGTGCGCCGGACGATCGCCTGGTTCTCGGTGCCGAGACGATACGAAATCCATGCCCAGAGCGCCGCAAGCGGCACCGCGAGGAATGCGATGGCGGATAGGGTAAGGCCAAGAGCTTGAAGGCCGGAATACGCCCACGCACTGACTGCGTCACCACCTCTGTATACCACCGTATCGATGAAGTTCTTGGCCTTGTACTTCTCTTCGCGTCCAAGCACCACATAGAGCATCTCGCGGGCCGGTTTCATGATACTGAAGTTACCGGCTCTTCGCAGTACCTGCAAAACCACGAGTACGGAGAGAACAGGCGCAAACGAGAGAATCAGGAAACCCGCCGCAAGTCCCACGGGAATAAGTGCAAGGGTGACGGCAATCCCGAACCTGCGAACGATCCTGGCCGTGAGAAATACCTGGGCCAAAACGGTCAGCAGATTCGTCGCGAAGTCCATTCCTGCGAACACGGAGGTCCTTGCGGCCGGATCGGCGAAGCTGTCGCGTACGATCTCTGCTTGCTGGAAATAGAGGAAGGTCGCCAGCGTCGTGTACAGGAGAATCAGTGCGCAGATTCCGAGCAAATAAGGCGAACGTATAACGAGAGGAATTCCGGCGAAGATATTGCCTCCTAATGCGTTGTCCGAATCAGTGTTGTTTGTAGCCGGCATCTCCGGCGTCCGCCACGGAGACGGGTCGAAGCCTCACCCAGCGCAGAACCCGGCTGATGCACAGCAGGGAAAGAGCGAGAAAGCCGGCTGAGAGGAGAAGCAGATTGGCGGTTCCAAGCCGTCCGACAAGGGCAGCCGTCAGAGCGGGTCCGGTGAGCGCGCCGAGCGTCCCGCCGGCCGCAATAAATCCGAACAGTCGCCGCGCCTGCTGATTGGAGTACACGTCTGTCATGAAGCTCCAGAAGACCGACACGACAAAAAGATTGAACACGCTGACCCAGATGAAGAACGCCCGTGCTACGTAGGCATGGGTAATGTCGGATACGAACAGCGCGTAGAAGCCGATGATGTTCGCAATGAAAAACGTATAGACGGCGGGGAGGAGGCGTGACCGACGGTATCGCGCGGCGGCCCACCCGAAAAGCGGGAACTGCGGCGAGCATGGCCACGAAGGTCCCGGTGAACATCCAGTCGAGATTCTCGATCCCTCCGGCGATGCCCATCTCTTCACGCATGGGCCGCAAGATGTAGTAGCCGCACAGCAGAGAGAAGAAGTACAATGCCGACCAGAGGACGGCAGCCACTTCATCCGGCTCGATACTTACGTAGCGTGCCAGCAGTCGATAGATTCTTGAGGCCTCCGCATCGCGAGTGCGCATACGTGTCGGTCGTGATCGAGAGTGGGACAAAGCACCGAAAGTCGAAGGTAGTCGGCGCCACGCGATCGAACAACAGGACGGCGGATGACTACTGGACGCGGGCGGTCCGGTCGATCGTCAATCGTGGTGTTAGCGGGCGACGAGAAATATTCCCATCCTCACTTCGTGGCGACGCTGCGTACGGGTCGTAATGCGGTAGGCGTACATGCCAGACGCCAGACCTGCGGCATCCGGCGTGAACTGCCTGTTGGTACCCGCCGAGAGCATCTGCGGCCTAGTCGGTTGACCAGGCGCCAGAGCACGTCATACACCTCGACACCAACCATCGACAATTCCGGAAGATCGAAAAGAATCGCACCGCGTGGCGAACAGATCAACGACGGAATTCTGTACCCGCCACATTCATACTGCCGGGTAGCGGACGCGTCACCCCGCCCGCCTATGCCGCTGCCTCTCGGCTGTCACTGGACAGCCAGCGGAGTGCATCGTCCTCGGATGCAAACAGGTGGACGAAACGCGTATCGCTCAGATCGTGATGATCGCTGGCCGGAGCTTTATCAGTGGGGGAAATCACTCCGGCAACACGCACGTCGGGAGCCAGGAGCCGGCGCACGGTTTCGCCCATGTCCTGCAGTTCCGAAGGGTCAACGATAAGATCGGCCGTTCGCAGGTCTAGCAGAAATAGAGAAACCTGTTGCTTCTGGCCTCGCTGCAGTGCGTCGAACAGCACCCAACGCCAGTACCCGAGATCAACGCTCCCGTCGATGCATACTCGGGCGATGCCGGGATCATCGCGTATCTCGATCGTGTGCGGCATTTGCGCTAGCTCTGTCAACTGTGTTCCAGAAATGTCTGCTGCACTTCTGACATGCGCGTAATAGCACATTACGCCAGCAACCGACATTGCTAAGATGGGACTCTTCACGTTCGATGTCGATAGTCCTTTTGATCATTTTCGCCCAGTATGGCAGGACCGCTCTCGGCGCAGATCACGACGGTCACGCAAGTCCCTCTTCGGCTGTAAACCGAAGAGGGACAAGCGTGCCGGGGTGTCAAAAGGCTACCACATGCCGGTGTTGCATGTGAATTGTGGGCCACAGTCGCCTCAGAAGATGAGGCGCCGGTCGTTCTCGCCGACAATCTTGAATTGGGATAATCCCTCTCCGAAGAACTCCATCGTTTCGGGCTGACCGACTCCCTCGACGCCGTCTATCGTGAAGACGAGGAAGTTGAACGGCATGTGCTTCGACGGGTCGCTTGCCAGCGTGAACGTTTCGGATGGCGCCGGATCAATCATCAGGCCCCAGGCACCGTTGATGTATACCCAGTGGTAAGATGTAGCCCAGCCGGATTCACCCGAGTCCACAAATCCCACTGTTTCAGTTGAGTCTATCGGTATCCTTTTACTGAACGTTTCAACTCCGTCGACATACGTCGCAACGGTTAGATCGGTTGATTTCGAGTATGCTGCCAGTTCGTGAAAATCCAGGCCAATGGCCGTTGTCCGTTGCCCGGACTGTCGGTGTGTGATGCGGCCGAGGGTCTCCTCGCGACCGTTGACCTGTCCGACCACGGCCACCTCGAAGAACGATCCTACGGGCATCTCGATCGGGTCAAAGTACACGTTGAGTCTGTCACGTTGATCGACGTCAACGGAGACGCCGCCCGCCGCACCAGGGCCCCCGAGGTCGACGAGTACGGACTCTCCCTGGGGCAGCAAGTTCGCTGATCCGAGTGCGGCATGCGTGACCCCAAATGCTGGAACCGATGATGTCGTCGATTCCGGACCGAAGTCGCAGCCGCCCACAACAATGATCACTGCCGCGACGACAATTCCGATAATGGTGCGAGTTGTTCGCATGATCTCCCTCTCTCTGTTTGATGGTACTACCGTTTCGACGGGGTCGACGAAATGACCCATCGTCCGGATGTCAGAGTAAACGGACCCGGTCTGTGGTGCAAGTAAGACGAAAGAACTAAAGAGAGTAGTACAAAAGTACTATGTGTGCGTCTGGCCTCGATGCGCCCGGCAGCGTATTATCTATTGCTACGTCGCCGCGACAGAACATTGCAGCTGAGACGTCTGAAGAGTGCGTCTTCAAGCACTGTCTGCTCCAGCTCGCTGGCCACCGATATCCGCTGGCCTGCAGCACCGTAGACTGATCCGTTACGCGAACTATCGCATTCTGATCGTTACGACTAGTAGTCGCCCCAATAGGTCGCCGACCCTCCGCATGCTTCAGCGTAACTCTCGTGTCCTCGTTGCCGTTCTGGCGCTCGTCCTGGCACCGATTCTTTCCGTTACCGCTCAGGACGGAGCCGTGCGCATCTCCGACCTGGAGGTATTGTCTCCTGAGCTAATACGAGTCACGTACGTCTGCGGGCGGCGAGCAGAGTGTGATCGAGCTTCCGTCCGGGAATTCTCGGGCAGCTTGTTCGAGCCAGATTCGAGTTCGGCGCCCGATCCCGGGCAACAGTCGTCCGACCCGCCCGAACGCAGTTTTGCCGGTGCCTGATTCTGTTACGTTCGCAACCTCGCAAAGTGGGCGCCAGTGCGTGGCCGTTCGGCGACTCACGGGTGAGGAGTTATTACGCGACGATGTATTGCGGATAGCATTGATCACGACTTCGCTTTAAGACGCGCGGGAGTTGAAAATGATCGTTTCGCTTCCGCCGGATCTACTTCCGCTGCTTGGAACGGTCACCATCGTTCCCTGACCGGACGCGTGAATGACGCCGAAGCACAGTTCTGGTTTGACCCTTCAAGCGGTACGGTCCGCTTCGGGTTCATGCGCGGCTTCAGTTACCGACTGTTGATCGCCGCCTTCGCTATTCTGGTTGGACTCATCATAGCGCTGTTGGTCCGTCTGGCAGTGTGGCGCATCAAGAGGGACAGAGACGAACTTCTTGGCCTCACAACGTCACATGTCAATGATCCGTGAGGCCGAGAGAAGCCACCTCGCGTCGGAGCTTCATGACGGCCCTGTTCAGGAGGTGCAACGCATCCTGAGGTCGTACGTGGACCAGTTATCGACAATGACAACCGAAGAGCAGAATGCGAAGCTGGCAGAGATCGAAACCGATCTCCGAGGTGTCGCCGGCAGCCTTCGCAGCATCTGTTCGGATTTGAAGCCGCCGGTACTCGTTCACTTCGGTCTTGCACGTGCCATCGAAATGTTGACGCGGGATTTCCAGACCCGCAACCCCGGCATTCAAGTTGACCTTGACATCGGCCCGGACCCTGGCCGCCTGTCGATGGAGACTCGACTTGTGCTGTACCGCATTGTTCAGGAAGCGCTGACAAACGTGGAAAAGCACGCGGCGGCTGACCGCGTCGTGGTTACGCTCATGAGGGACGGCAACACGGTCAGGATTACAGTCGAGGATGACGGTTCGGGCTTCAAGGTGCCGTCGCGCCTGATGAAGTTTGAGCATTCGGGGCACTATGGCCTGTCCGGCATGCTGCAAAGAGCACGAGCATCGGACGGCAGACTCGACGTTTCGTCTCGTCCCGGTGAGGGCACTCGAATTGTCGTGTCTGTTCCGTATCAGCCGACGGAAGTTGAGCACGAAATGTCGGCCGGTGAGGTCAGCGGCTGATGGGCACTGCTGACGTTATTCGCATCGTCGTAGCTGACGATCACCACATGACGCTGGCCGGGCTCGCTCTGTCTCTGGACACCGTAGACGATTTCGAGGTTGTCGGACAGGCGTCTGACGGTGAGGCCGCGCTCGTGCTCGTCCGCTCGATGTCCCCGGACGTACTGCTGGTTGATGTCGAGATGCCCCGGCTGTCCGGCGTCGAAGTTGCGAGGACGATCAGATCAGGTTCGAGCAACATCAAAGTACTTGCACTTAGCGCGTACGACCAGCCCGAATACGTCTACGGGCTACTCGATGCAGGGGCTTCCGGTTACTTGATGAAAGAGGAAGCCGATCGGGATATGCTGATAACTGCCATTCGGGAAATCATGAGGGGCGATGACCTTTGGATCAGTCCGGAGCTCGCCGCCAGCCTCGTGAGGCGTCAGGTTTCCGGACATCGCGAGCGCCTGGAGGCCCTGAGTCAGCGCGAGTATGAAGTACTCCGGCTTGTGGCTGCCGGTCTCGACAATCAACAGATCTCGGACACACTCTTTATCTCGCCTCATACGGTCAAGAATCATCTCGAACATGTCAAGGGAAAGCTGGTCGTACGGACTCGCGCCGAGGTAATCGCATGGGCCTGGCACAATCGGATTTTGAAACCGGGTTCCAAGCCCTGAGTGTGGTGGACGCGTCGACGGCACGGCGTTGTTTTCGACCGATCACGCCGCCTTCCGCGCTCGGTCTACTTTTGCGTGGAACCGCAGCGAGGCCGGTCGTTACTACCTTGTGCCAAATCTTCTGGTGATCATGAGCATGCGACTTCTCACGAGCGTTCTATGTGCCGCCGTTGCATCTCTGGTGGTGTCTGAATCGGCTGCACAGCAACGTTTTGCGATCGACGCTTCGCCGGCCATGGGGTCGCAAGCGGACGGTATCGCCCGTCCGGTGTTGGTTCGTCCGGGCACGGACGAATCACCAACTCCGCTTCGTTTCCGTCGGAGAAGACGCAGTGGTTTTTGAGGATGGCCAGGGTGTCCGACGGTATGCGATGGACGGGAAGATTGTGCAATCGTCTGTGACCGAGTCGGGACAGTTCCTCGCCGCGATTGTTCTGGGCGATGCTTCGAACGCGCAGTCTTCCGAGTTGTCGTTACACGTCTTTTCGTTCGATGCCGGCCCGATCTATCGCCTTCCGTTACGGCACGATTTCGGTGAGCCGTTCCCGGGCGTTTCTGTAGACGAGCGCGACGGTTCGATCGCGCTGCTTCATCATGCCGAGGGGCGGGTCGTCTTTTATTCTGCAGTGGGGGCCATTGTAGAGGAGCGTCACCTGACGACGGGCCCCTACGACATTGAACGGACCATCCTGGCCAGTCGTGCTCGCACGTCGGGTCATATGGCGATTGTGGTCAATGAACCGGTCACGGACGGAGTCCATTCCGTTGCGGCAGGTCATGTACGGGTCTTTGATCCGTCGGGCGCAGTCGAGCATGTATTCGAGATCCCTCAGCGCGCATTGTCAGCTCTTGCCATATCCCCGGATGGCAGACAGATTGTAATCGGGGCCTACGACGTCCCGGCGAACGTGTATCGCACTACGTTGCTCGACGACAACGGCACGGAGTTGTATCGAATCGACTTTGCCGCGGAGGCGATCGAGTTCGACGAGACCGGTCGCCACGTGCTTATATCTGACAAACGAAGGCTCTCGGTTGTGGAATCCGACGTTCCCCGAAACGTTCTTGAATTTCAGTTGCGGGAAGAATCCGACCGCGTGTTTTCCAGCGCGCTTTCACCAGACGGGGATACCGCCGTGTTGCTGGTTGGTCGGGCGATTTTTACGGAAGACCACTTTCGGCACGACGACCTGCGTGTGATAGAATTTGTGCGCGATCGATCAGGCGAATTCTCATCGCGGACCCGACCCCTGGATCGATCTGCTGAATATGTTGAAGCGAATGCAGACTCGTGGGGTGTGTCTGTCGTTCTGGATCAACGTGCACTCGTGTTCGTGAGGCCATAATGGTGAAAACCTCGCTCGCCGCTCTTCTCTCTTGTGTCGCTTTGTCGGCCGTGTTTCTGCCTGCGACTGCTCCCGTTCTGGCGCAGGATTCGACCTACCCGTGGCCCCTTCAGCCATTCAACACTTCGCAGCGCATCTCAGGAACGTTCTCTGAATACCGTGGACCGGACAACCCGCACTTCCACAACGGCGTCGATATTCCGCAGTCCGACGGCACCCCGGTTTATTCGGTCGTGGATAGTCGGGTGACGACGATCGCCCCTTCAGGTTCGAATGCCTATGTGCGAGCCGAGAACTTCGCATACGTTCATATCGCTCCGAACCCTTCGCTCTCGGTTGGTGACTCGGTGTTTGCGGGTCAGACCGTCCTTGGCACCATCTTGTCGGGGCAGGGTCACGTTCATTTCATCGACGGGTATCCAGGTTCCCGCCGGAATCCGTTGCGGGACGGCGGCGGCCTCACGCCGCTGGAGGATCCGTGGACTCCGGATCTCTCAAATGTCAGATTCTACCTGGCACAGACCGGCCAGCGACTCGCGTCGACGGAACTCACAAGCGGAGTGATGATCACGGTTCGGGTTGAGGAGAAGAACGCCGCGCCCGGTACATCGGGTTCGGGACTGAATAACGGATCGTACACGGTCGGCTACAAGATCCTTTCGCGCGACCGGCAGACGGAGTTGTTTGTGCCGGGCACCGACGGTGTCGTGTATCGCTTCGACAGTATGCCGAGCGACAGCTATGTGCATAACGTGTACCACAACCTGCAGGCTACCACAAGTAATCACGTATACATCCCCACGAACGAAGTCACGCGGAAGTCGTCGTGGGATACGTCAGCTCTTCCGGACGGCGATTATACGGTCCTGCTGTTCGCCGGCGACACGCGTGGAAATACAGGCGAGCTGTTTGTCGACGTCACCGTGTCTCAGAGAGACATCCTCGCTCCGCCGCAGCCACTCATGGATCGAGTGATTGCGGAGGGGCGGGGGTACAGTTTGCGTGGTCGGGTGGTGCAGCTCCGGATCTTGACGGATTCCGAATCTACTCCCTGATCGAGGGGACCAACTGGTTGCTTGCACACGACGAGGAGTCGATCGGGCCTGCATCTGTAGACTTTGCTGACGCGACCCTTCCGGCCGATGCCACGTACTTCACCCTGGCTGCGATCGACACCATGTCGCCGCCGAATGAGTCATTGCAGACCGACACATACGGCGTCGCGACAGGTACCCACAACGTACTTATCGTCGATGGATTTGACCGAACGGAGAGCTCGGGAAGCTGGCACGAGCCGCGGCACCCGTTCGGTTTCGTACACGGACGGTCGCTGGCGCCGGCCGGTGTCGGCTTCTCAACGACGACCAACGAGGCCATTGCAGCGCAACGGGTTCGGCTCGAGGACTATGACGCCGTGGTGTGGATCCTCGGCGACGAATCGACGCGCGACGAAACATTCTCGGCCACAGAGCAGCTGAGAGTGCGCGCCTATCTGGAGTCGGGCGGGAATCTGTTCGTGTCAGGATCGGAGATCGCATGGGACCTGGGAAGTCAAGGATCGACGACCGATCAGACGTTCCTGCGGGATTATCTCAAGGTCTCATATGCCGGTGACGATTCGGGAAATCTCACCGCTCGCGGAGCCGCAGCGGGCATATTCGATGGTGTGGCGCCGTTCTCCTACGGCTCGTCACCGTACGAAGAGGACTGGCCCGACTATTTCACGGCCGTAGCAGGCGGACAGCCGGCCCTCCAATACGGTAATGGACTACTGGCCGGGGTGCAATTTGAGGGTCCATTCGGAAACAGTTCCGCCACAGGTCGGCTCGTGGTAATGGGATTCCCGTTCGAGACGATATCGAGTCGTGCGATCCAGGACGAATTGTTGCGACGCACGATGGCGTTCTTCTTCCCGGAGCTCGTGGCAGTGGACGCGATGGTCTCGTCGTCCTTCACACTCAGTAGAGCCTATCCGAATCCCTTTTCGGTGGAGACGAGTTTTGACGTGACGCTGCCGGAGCCGGGTCGTGTACGGCTTGCCGTGTACGACGTGTTGGGTCGCGAAGTCGCGCTGATTGCCGACCGCGAATTCAGCCGTGGTGAGTACCGCTTCACGTGGTCGCCGGAACGACTCGCTGCGGGCGTATACATGTGTCGTCTTGAATTCGACCGATTGGTTCACACTGTGCCTGTCGTGCTCGTGCGCTAGGTGTAGTGCCCCGACTCAGGCTGGTGCATCTGCTGCTTCGTTTCGGCGCGATTCCAGGTCAGACTCGATCTGCATCAGTAGCGTCTCGTCCAACTTGTAGAAGAGAAAGGCGCCGAACATGAGTGCGCCAATTGCCGCCGGGATGATGCTGATCAGCAGGCGGATTCCCTGAATCGTTTCGAGTCCCTGGATCGACTCACTCGCACCGACGTGGCCAGCCATCCGCCTTCAATCTGATAACTGGACGTGGCCGTGCCCCGGGTAAAGCCTTCGGGGACTCTCTTCAAAAGGTCTGCTCCTGATCTCAACGACGGTGACCGCTGGTCTCGTTACTTCGACCCGATTGATCTTCGTAGCAAGACAAGCCGGTAAGGTTTGAATGTGGCAGACCAGAACATTAGGTCGGGTTCGACTCCCGTTTCAAACTCGCTTGCAGCCGCTGGCTGGCGGCATCCGGATATGCCATGCTCTCGAGTGCCTTAAGGTACCTCGAGTCTCGAGCGATGAACCGGAAGAATATTTGCGTGGTGCCGAGCAGGAATACTGCATCAGGGGATTTCTCCTCGACTCCGCGCTCCACCCAGACCAACGCGTTCTGCCGATCTCCCACTGACGCATACGCCACGGCCATGGAATATGGGTCGACGTATTCGTACTCCAGATGCTCGAGCATCCGATCCAGCACGCCCTGAGCCAGGTCGGACCGACCCGCATATACATAGACCCACGATAGCCAGGCCTGCAGAAGGGGACTACCCCAGCCCGCCGTGACTTCCTCCGTCCTTGCGGCCATCGACAGCGCTCTTGTTGTGTCTCCGGCCATTGCCGCAATCAATCCACCTTTCACCCAACCCCAGGGCCAGCTGGGGTGGAATTCAACTGCCCTGTCAAATTGACGGGAAGCGGCGTCGTACTCTTTCCGAATAAAGTGTACGATCCCCAGATCGTGCGTCGGGCCGGTTGATATCGGGTCGAGCTCTGCCGCCTTTGTGGCCATCTCGAGTGCCTCGTCCAGGCGTAGCTGAGAGATGAGCAACGTCGAGTAGCGATTGTAAGCTGAAGCGTTTCCAGCATTCCGATCGATTGCGCGCCTGAAAGCGGCCTCTGCTCCTTCCCAATCCCAGTCGAAATAAAAGCGGATGAGTCCCGCCGCGTTCTGGACTTCGGACGAGGATGGGTCTAACGCGAGCGCCCGACCTAAGGCTGACTGAGCTCGATCGAGCAATTGCTCGCGTGTTTGTATGGCGAGATACCCCTGAATTGCCAGTGCGTGAGCAATGCCGGCCCAGGCGAGAGCGAAGTTGGGGTCAATGTCCGTGGCCTGTTGGAAGTATTCGAGTGCGCGGTCCATTTCGGCGCGGGATCCCACAATCCTGAATCGCCCTCTCAGATACAACTGGTATGCTTCAGGGCTAGTCGTTGCCGACTCTGAAATCCGCTGCCCGATGTCATCGGTGAGTCGAACTTCGAGGTGTTGGGCGATGGACGTCGATATCTCATCCTCGATGTTCAGAATCTCGCCAATGGGCCGTCGATATTTCTGGCCCCACAGTTGCCGGTTGTCGTTCACGTCAACCAGCTCCGCGCTGATTGACAGCTCATCCCCACGCTTCTCAAGATGACCGAGCAGGACGGTCTTCACGTCCAACTGGCGACCAACTTCAGCGAGATCTTTCGACGCGTCTCCAAGCGAGAACGATGATGCGCGCGAAATGACCTTCAGGTCCGGAACGATGGTCAACCGATTGATCAGTCCCTCGGGAATACCGCTACACAGGAATTCAACGTCGGGGTCACCGGTGCTATTAGTGAAAGGAAGAACTGCAATGGACCTGTCGCTCGCGGGCTTGAAGAAGTAAAGGATCGCACCTGCAAGAATGATGGCAAGTCCACACCGCAATTCCTGTCAGCGTTCGTCGCGAAACACGACCTGGCGTTTGTGCACGAGTGACGACCACGGTTGTCGAATCACCACTGCGCGACATATTGCGCAGATCGGCAAGCAGGTCGGCCGCGGACTGAAATCGGAGCTCTCTGTCTTTCTGCATGCACTTCGAAACGATCCGCTGCAGTTCTGCGGGTACGTTTGCACGGAAGCGCGACAATGGCTCAGGCTCTTCATTCAACACCTTGAACACCGTTGCCGCATAATACTCCCCGTGGAACGGCGGCCTGCCAGCGATCAACTCGTAGAGGACGGCCCCCACGGAAAAGATGTCTGATCGATGATCCACCTCCTCTCCGCGAGCCTGCTCCGGCGACATGTATCCCACCGTCCCGAGAGTGGCGTCAGTACTTGTGAGGTGCTCCGCTCCCTGGATCAGTGCGATTCCGAAGTCCAGGACCTTCGCCCGACCGTCTTCCGCGACGAGCACATTGGCGGGCTTGATATCTCGATGAACGATACCAGCCTGGTGAGCTGTACTCAATGCCTCGGCGAGGTCGGAGGCAATCGAGATCGCCCGATCAATGGCTACGTCGCCGTCGTCGATGATGAGGTTCAGCGAATTTCCGCGCACGTACTCCATCACCATGAAATCCGCGCCGTCGACCGATTCGATGGCGTGAATACCCACAATGTTGGCGTGCGTAAGACGCGAAACGGACCGGGCCTCACGCAGGAAGCGCTCCCGGGTTGTAGAATCGTGCCGGCCGGCGATGAATTTCAGCGCAACAAGACGATCCAGACGCGTATCTCTCGCGAGATACACTGCACCCATCCCGCCCTCACCGATCTTGTCGGTGATCTCGTAGTGTAGGACTCGTTGTCCGATCATGGCCGAAGATAAAACTGTGGCGGCCGTCAATACCCAATGTATGGCTTTCCGAGTGAGGCTCGTTCAGGTTTCAGGCAGGGCAAGGCGCGAATTGTTGTGGTAGGTAGTCCGACTCACGCGGTATTCGGGAAGAATCTTCGCCCCGTCGACAGATTCCCTGGTCCGCCATGCTCCGTCTGGCCATGAACCTCCGGGGTGCCCGTTGGCGTCCCCGGAACCGTCGGGGCTCGGGGACCCGTCAAACGCGGCCCGTCAATCCTTGAACAGATAGAGATCCGTTAGGCTGTCCGCGAGGCCTCCCACAGACGGTTCGCGACGGTTCGTCAGAACAACCACCGTGAACCTGTCGTCGGGAAAGCGGCGGATAACCGTTCGAAAACCGCTGGTGCTTCCGGTGTGGTGGACGCGCCGATGTCCCCAGTACTCGTCGATTCTCCAGCCGAATCCGTACCCGGTCTTACTGCCGTCGTCGAGGGTTGCCGGAGTTAGCGCGAGTTCTCGCATTTCGGCGGACAGTACCCTGTCGCCATAAAGCGCAGAATCCCATGCCAGCATGTCGTCGATGGATGAGTAGATACCTCCGTCTCCAAGCACGGCACTGGTAATGCTCTGATCGGAATCCGTAATGTTCGTACCGTCGACGGTGTAACCCCGTGCGCGGTTCTCAACGACGTTCACGCCATTGAGGAAAGCGATGGTATTGTCCATCCCGGCAGGTTCAAAGATGTTGTCGTGTAGGTACTCGGGAAATGAGAGCCCCGATCGTTTCTCGACGATCATCGCCAACACGGCATAAGCTCCGTTGCTGTAGCGATACTCGGTACCGGGAGCGAAATAGGTCGAGGTCTGGGCTTTCATCATCTCGAGAACATCGGAATCGAGAACCTGAGTCGTCTCGGACCCCGGAATCAGATTCTCATAGTCGATAAGCCCGGACGTGTGCGTCAGCAGGTGCCGCACCGTGATGTCACGGCCATACTCCGGGAACCCGGGGAAGATATCTACGAGGGTCTCTTCGAGCGTGAGCTTGCGATCTTCGACAAGGCAAAGAATCGCGGTGGCTGTGAACTGCTTTGTGACGGATGCGAGTCTGAAGTTTGTCTGTGCCGTAACACGCTCACCGGTCTGCATGTTGGCAAGGCCGACGCCACGAGAAAGCAGTGCCTTTCCGTCTTTTACGACAAGCACGGCGGCCCCGGGTACTTCACCTTCATAATCCAGGAGAAGTGAGCCCGGGTCATCGTCTTCTTGTGAGGAGCAGCCCCCGAGGAGTATTGCCAATGCCAGGAGAATCGAGCCAATTCCAGACACGAGTTAGCACATTTGGAAGCAGGATTCGCTTCTAAATGTACGTGTCTCGATTCAGGCATGCAGCCCGTCGAGCCTTATCGCGGCCCGAAATCCGATTGCATTAACAGCCTGGTGTGTGGATCCATGCGCACGTCGACGATCTCGTCGACTTCGAGAGAGAACGAGAAAGATTCCCTGCGCTCATCAACCTCGGCCGAGACGATTATCGGATCCATCGATGTCGACGAATAGATACCGAACTCGACCGGTACCCGGAACGTCTGCCCGTCCTGTACCTGCGAAAGCTCAACCTTCAATTCTCCTGACGAAGCATCGACCGACCACGATCCTTCGAAGGCGGGCTGACCGGGTCGCTCCAGCCACTGCTCAAAGAACCACTCTAGATCCAGACCGCTTACGTCCTCCATCACATCCTGGAAATCGTCAGTCGACGCATTGCCATCGGAGTATCTCTCGTAGTACGCCCGCAGACCATCCCAGAATACCTCGGTGCCGACGTGCGACCGAAGCATGTGCAGGACCCAGCCGCCCTTCTGGTATGAATTCGGAGAGAGCAATTCCAGCAGGTTGCCCGGTGCAGGGTCAAGGATCACGGGAAGCTGAACGCGTCGGGAGAACGCGACGACCGTCTTGCGATTGCGGCTCATGAGGTCGGCGAATCGATCGTGTCCGTACGTGTGCTCGACGTACAGAGCGGTCAAATAGGTTGCGAAACCTTCGCTGAGCCAGATGTGGGGCCAGTCGATCTCGGTAACCGAGTCGCCAAACCACTGGTGGGCAACCTCGTGCGCGATAAGCTCTTCACTCGATCGCGTTCCCGTGACCGATGCTTCACTGTAGAAGATGTTACTCGCGTTTTCCATCCCGCCATATCGGGTCTTCGACTGGACATTCGCGAGTTTGGAGTAGGGGAACTCGCCCAGGCGGCTGACAAAGAAACGAAGTATGGGTTCAGCGAGGGCGTAGTCGTAGAACCCGGCGTCTTTGTCCTGAGGGTATACCCAGGTCTGGATAGAAACTCCGTCAAACTCGTCGACATAATTGACGGCGAATCTCGCGGCACCGATGACGGCCACCTTTGTTGCCAGTGGCTTCGTAGATCTCCAGTGCGTCAGTCGGCGACCGTCCTTCAAATCTGTTTCCTCCACCAGGGTGCCGCTGCCGACAACCTGATATCGATCCGGTGCCGTGACGATAAATTCGATCAGCGCTTTGTCGGAGGGGTGGTCTACCACCGGCAGCCAGTGGCGGGCACGATCGGGCCAATTGTCCCCGAAGAATGTTCGCTCTCCGTACTTGTTTGTGGATATGATGAGACCGTCGTCGGGTCTGCCGGAGTAGACGACATGGACGGTGCGTCTGTCTCCGACTGACGAAGGACCGGGCATCGTGATGGTCAGCCTGTCATCGTCGTGAGTGTACTGCGCATCGGCCCCATTGATCATTACGGATTCCACCTCCATTCCGGCGCCCCCGATTTGGCGACCGACCAGATCAAGCGAGAGGCTTCTGACACCGGCTTCTCGAAATAGAACCTCTACCGTCGCCTGACCCTTGATGGAATCGGAACCATCGAACAGCTCCAGGCGGAATGTGTAACGCTCGACGTCGATGCGGGGATCAACGGCAGCGTCCGGCGCCGACAGGAGGGCGGCGAGTAGCACTAGTAGTTGTATCAGCGAAGCGCTCATAGTTCGGTAGATGGAGTGTGCATGGTACAGCGACGCAGGCTCCTGGGCAGATTGGGACTAAGGAAGTCAAACGGCCGAGTTTCCAAAGTGTGCCGTAGAACTGGCATCATTCCAGCGGCGGCAGTCCGTTCGGGTCTGGCTGTGGGTCTTACGGTGCGGGCGCACGAAACACGGCTACGGCTGTCTGCCACGATTCGGTATCGAGGCATGTCCTCGGCGGGCCGGCGGCCTTCACGGCGTGAATGTGGGGCTGCGGGCACGCTCTTAATCTGATATTTTGTTTCTTGGTCCCTTCGATCGGACGCGCTCCATCCTCTCGCACCCGCACTTTCCGTGGATCAATTCTGGACTGTCGATTATTCTGGCGATCCTTTTGAACTGTTCGGCGCTCCGCACATCGTCGTCATGGTGGTTGTCGCGCTGATCAGTGTCGCGCTTGTCGTGCGAGGCCGGCGTATCGACACGGAGCGTCATGCCTCCATCCGACGGACTCTGGCCGCCCTGCTCGTTCTCAACGAAGTGCTGTGGCATGTCTGGGCGGCGACGGAAGACGTGTATACGATCCATGAAATGCTGCCTCTCCACCTGTGCTCGGTTATGGTGTGGCTGAGTGCGTACGCACTCGTGAGACCGAGTCAGCGCCTGTACGAACTCATGTATTTTCTCGGAGTCGCTGGTTCGTTGCAGGCGCTCCTCACACCCGACGCCGGTATCTACGGTTTTCCGCACTTCCGTTTTCTTCAGACCATGATCTCGCATGGCCTGGTCTTCATCGTCGGTATCTACGTCGTTGCGGTGGAGGGATACAGGCCAACCCGGCAGTCCGTCGTTCGAGTATTCCTTGGATTGAATCTGTATGCACTGGCTGTGGGGCTACTCAACGCGGCAATCGGCAGCAACTATCTGTACGTCAACGCCAGGCCGCCGACACCCAGCGTCATTGATCTGATGCCCGCGTGGCCGTGGTATCTATTGTACCTCGAGGTGATCGCGCTGGGTTTGCTCGCTCTGCTCTATTTGCCCTTCGCCAGGAGGCAGTCTCCCGCGGTGGGGAAAGCGGTAGATCCGATGGCTTCGACGGCAGTCGTGAATGACTAGTCCGTGTCTTGCCAGGCTTCGATGAAGCGTGGGTTGCCCTCGGCTTCGTCCACGAGTGCCTGAAATATCGCTCGTAGTTGCTCGTACGGAAGCGTGCCGATGATCATGCGCCCGTTGACAATCATAGTGGGCGTAGAACGAATACCGTGCTCGTAGTCGGCCGACGTTTGTCCATATTCCTTCCCAGTCTGGATCAGGCGATGTACAAGAGCGATACTGGCCGAGTCCGAGAGCGCATCTGTGATGCCGTAGCGCTCTGCCAGTGCTGATCGCCACTCCGGCTTTTTGGCAGCTTCAAAGTTTGCGAAGACCTCATCGTGGAACGCCGCGAAATTGTCGGTGTCGTAGGAGGATAGGTACGCGAGTTCGCAGGCCCCCGGATGCTTGTCCTTTTCGACAACATCGTTGCACTTCGCCTCTAGCGGGAAGTGCTGAAATGCGATGTTGATCTTTCCGGCAAATTCCTCCTTCGCCCGATCAAGTTGAAGCGAAAGGAACAGGCAGTCAGAGCAAAGGAAGTCTCCGTATTCGACGATGTGGATCGGGGCATCCTCAAACGTTGCGGTCGACCGGACGCTCCAGAGCGGCGAGATAACGCTGGGAAGCTGGACCTTCTCCAGTCCATAAAACTGTTTGACGACGCGTGCTGCGACGCCGCCCGACTGTGCTTCCTTCTTCACGACGTGATACTGTCGGACGCCATAGCCGCCAAGCGCGGTCATGACGGCGAAGACGACCAGGTGTCTGATAGACGGCTGGAAATACCTCGCCAAAAACCCGCCCTCCTGAACGCGGCCGTATTTCGCGAACATGGCAAAACTCAACAGTGAGAAGAAATAGAATCCGGAGCAGAGAAGACACAGGCTGCCCAGGAAAAGGACGGAGTACAACAAGAGCGCGATAACGCCTGCCGCGTTCAGAAACGCGATCAACTTGTTCGTGCGCTCGAAGCCTTCCGATGGGAAGACGACGCCTAGCACGACAAGCACGCCGACGATCAACCCGAAGTAGCCCAGCGGGATCTCGAAGACTGCTGAGATCGAAGAGTATGCGGAGCTATCGCAGTTAAAAAAAGAACTGATGTCACAGAACGAACCCTCAAAAATCGACTCCGGGTAATTGGCGGCGAAGAAATGGTCGATGGTGAGGAGCGATGATACTACCATCCCGATACCCGAGACAAAGCTCAGGATGCCTGGCCCGTTGATTCCGTCGAGGGTCAATGATCGCTGCATGGATATGTCGGACTGATTCGGGGCTGGTATGAGGATTGCAGAAAACTAGCGCGCCTCCGTATCGATACGCTCAAGATTTGATAAAGAGATAGCGAAGGTCGAATACAGGGAATCAAAACATGGAACAGGCGGCTGCGTCCGCGTTATGTTGCGCGTGCGCAGTGTGGACCCTTGTCCGGCTTTTTGACTCATTCTTTGGATCTATGGACAATCAGATTCTGGTTCTCTTTGCGGTGATTGCGACGGGTCTGTTGCTGGGGCGCGTGAGATTTGCGGGTCTGTCGTTGGGGACGTCGGGCGTCATCTTCAGCGCTCTGATTGCCGGCTACTTTGGATACGGCATCTCGGGCGGCGTAGGGACGATGGGCCTGGTGCTTTTTGCATACGGGATTGGAATCACGGCGGGGCCGGGCTTCTTCCGTGCATTCCGCCAGCAGGGCAAAAGGCTGGCTGCGCTGGCGTTCGCACTCGTATCGGTGGCTGCGGTGGTGACCTGGCTGGTTGCCTGGTTGCTTGAGATACCGCCCGATCTGGCAGCCGGGATGTTCGCAGGTGCTCTGACGAGCACGCCGGGGCTGGCCGCAGTCATGGAGTCGCTGCCGGCAGGCAACCAGGCGGCGGTCGGATACGGAATAGCGTATGCATTCGGAGTGCTGGGCGTCGTTCTATTCGTACAGCTTCTGCCGCGCATCCTGTCAGTGGATCTCGACGAGCTGGGCAAGAGCCTGTCGTCTGCCGAACAGAACCGCCGTCAGATTCGACGTGCACTGGTTGAGGTTCTCAATCCGGCGGTGATCGGCAAGCGGGTCGTTGATCTCGACATGGTTTCGGAGTCCAATTGCCAGCTCACGAGAGTGCTGGTTGGAGATCGTCTCGTGCCCGTGTCGAAGGACTACACGATTCAGGAAGGAGATCATCTGTGGCTGATCGGGCGAGCCTTCCGTCTTCCGCCCGTCATTGCGCTTCTTGGAAGAGAGAGCGATCGACGAGACTACGCCGTGGATACCGATCGGCAGCAGCAGCGCGTGGTGTCGACCTCGCGAGAGATTGTCGGGAAGTCCCTTGGCGAACTTCGGCTGCTCGGTCGCTTTGGAGTCACCGTGTCGAGAATCGCCCGGCACGAGGTGGAGTTTGTACCGGATCCCGAAGATGTTGTACAGTGGGGTGACGCCCTCACGGCTGTAGGTAAGCCAGACGATCTTGCTGTGTTCGCGGAGTTCGCGGGTCATCGCGAGAAATCGTTTGATCAGACGGATCTGATTTCGCTGGCGCTTGGAATACTGGTAGGCGTAGTGGTTGGCTCTATCTCCTTCGGACTGGCCGGGCAGTCGTTCTCGCTCGGCATGGTTGGCGGACCGATGCTTGTCGCACTTCTGGTGGGGCATTTCGGGCGCATTGGAAGGATTTACGGTAGCATACCCCGTGCGTCACGCTTGCTGTTGATGGAGTTGGGGCTCGTGTTTTTCCTGGCCGCGGCGGGTGTTGAAGCCGGAGGGCAGCTGCTGGAAGTCCTGAGGGACCACGGGACCAGTCTGGTCGTTGCGGCGGTGACGGTTGCCATTCTGCCGATGGCGATAGGCGTGCTCCTCGCGCGCTTTGCACTGAAGCTGAATTTCCTGCAGGTCCTGGGCGGTGTTTGCGGTGGGATGACGTCTACGCCCGGCCTGGGCGTGCTAACGTCAAAGACAGATTCAGAGATACCCATCATCAGCTATGCGGCGGCATACCCGGTGGCTCTCATCTTGATGACGGTTGTGGGGCACGTGCTGGTCGCGTTGCTGGTATAGCTGGCAGGCTTCGTCCGAGCATCGGATCGGGTGACCTGGGGCTGGACGAGCATCTTCCCGAGGAACGTCGAGGACTGAGACGGGAGCAAGCCTACGTTCTGTCGTACACCGTTTCAACGCGGGCGACGGGCAGCACCGAGTAGATCTGACCCCTGGGGCCTGTGCACCGAATGCGTCGCCGAATCAACTCTCCGCGGCGCAACACGGTGTAGCCGTCGAGCGAAAACTTCGTCCCCACGTCGAGTTCCGTGACCATCAGTCGTTGGTCGGTCGTGTCGTACCGTCGGAGTTCCAGCTGCAGCGCCGTGTCGTACTCGTCGGTACTCTTCGGGTCCAGTGCATGCCGGTGGACGGCGCGGCTCAGGCGGCCCGGCAGGAAATGCTGTCGCGAAAGCCTGAAGAGTAATCGTGCAAACTCGTCTTTCCACTGCGGACCGTGCGGCTTCATGTGACGCCGGTATCGCGCGGCAACCCGAGCGTGCGCCAACTCATGCAACAGGGTTAGAAGGAAGCGGTACGAATTGCCGCAGATATTCACCGTGATGCGGCCGTACGGGGTGCCAGCCTCCTTGGTGAAGTCGCCGTGTTTCGACTCGCGCGACTCCACCGGCACGACCTCCGTCGGGACCTCACGCAGGAGCCGCATCACAAACGGCTCGGAGCCTGTGGGCAGGTACGATCGAACCCGCCGAATCGATATTGTCGCGATGGATGGTCGCGGCGACTCACTAAGTACGACGGCGTGACCGTTCGATCGACCCGGACCAAGACCGAGTGATAACTGCTCGCCAAATGTCAACGGCGGCGATCCGTCGCCGCGCCCCCTTCGATAGGTGACGGGATTCTTGAACCTGTCTCGAGAGGTTGGTGCTGCAAATAGTTCGCCCTGGTGGGAGGGGGGCGAGGCTTGTGCCATAGTCGTTGCTAGTTTCCGATAGTTGTAGTCATTTCAAACGCACTTCGAGGCCGTCAGTACCGCCACAAATCATTCGACTTGAGAAGCGCCAATCCATCGTTCGACTTTGTCCTGAAGCATCCCGAGCGTAACTGTCCCGTCCGCGATAATCAGGTCGTGAAACGTCTTGATATCGAATTGATCCCCGAGCCTTTCTGTGGCCATTTGGCGCAACCGCTGGATCTCCAGACTGCCCGTGAGATACGCAGTCGCCTGTGCAGGAACGGCGATATAGCGATTAACTTCCGACGTCACAGCCGCCTCCGATTCGGCCGTATTCGCCAGCATGTAGTCGATGGCCTGCTGCCGCGTCCAACCGAGCACATGCATACCAGGATCGACCACAAGACGGGCCGCGCGAAACGCCTCATTGGACAGCATTCCCAGCCGGTCGACATCGCCCGAATAGATGCCCATCTCGTCCGCCAGGCGCTCCGTGTAGAGAGCCCATCCCTCTCCCGACCCGGAGAAGAAGAAGAACTGGAGCACCGGATGTAAACCTGCCTGCTCAAGCCCCACCGAAACCTGCATGTGGTGTCCGGGATAGGTCTCGTGGAACGCCGTGGCCTCCAGGCCCGCCTTGCTGATTGTCGTGGGCCGGTACGTCCCGAGCTCATACGTTCCGGGCCGGGTACCATCGGTCGAGCCGGCGCTGTAGAAACCTCCACCCGACGACTTCATGAATGCGGGGAAGGGACGAACGACGACGTCGGCGGTAGGTACGAATTCGAACCAGTCAGGCACTGCATTCTTGCCTCGATCCACGGCAGCGCGCGCATAGGCCAGAATCTCCTTCTCGCTCTTGAACGTGTACCGCGGATCTGTCTTCACCAGTTTGAAGAGCTTCTTCGAATCCTGAATGCCGAAGCTTCGCTTGCCGATCTCGCGGATCTCAGCCTGGATACGTTCCATCTGCCGGAGACCGTTCTCATGAATCTCCTCCGGTGTCATGTCGAGTGACGTATGGAACCTGACGGACGCTCGATAGCAGTCGAGGCCGCCCGGATCGGAGGTCACGGCAATAGCAGTTCGCGCTGTCTGGAGATAACTGTCATTCAGATAATCCCGGTATCGCTGAACGGCCGGATACACCTCATCGGTGAGCACTGCGCGATATTCTGTCGGCAAAGGATTTCGAGCTGTCACGTTCCGCCGGACTGTAGAAGGGTGAGGCCTCAGCACTGGTCTCGAGTATGCCGTCCATCTGTCGGATTACGGCCTCGACGTTGTTGCGCGGCGCGGTGAAACCAAGCGCGACGCCTTCCCGGAGGTTCGCGATTTCGGTATCCAGATAGCGAGGGATATCGCGGGCACGAGCGAGTGCGTCGGCGCGAGCCGCGTCGGTCCCTACCGGCTGCTGGCTCAACGTGGACGGAATGATGCTCTGCCACCCCGACCAGGTCGGACTGGCATTCCAGAGATCGACACGGCACACGCGCCTGTCACGTGACGCCTCGAGACGCCATCGCGCAAACGCGTACGGAACGGCCGCGTCTGTTCCCTCCAGTGAGGCTGGTTCGATGGACTCCAACTGCGACAGCCAGGCGTCTTCGCGAGCGTCCCAGTCAGCCATCGCGGTCCGACTGCGATCGCCGAGACGATCAAGGGGCGTATCCGGATAGCCGACCTCGTACGCCTCTTCCGGGAACTGTTTGTAGTAGCCGTCCACGTATTCCATTGCGACGTCGATGGCGAGCGACACGGGATCCGGCGGTGGCTCCTGACACGCCGGAACGAATGCCACCAAAGCGACGAGTGCAATTCGAACTGCGCGCGATAGATTTCGAGTGGATGTGTGGGCTGAGTTCATATGTCCTTTATCCCGCCGGAGCTGGGATGTCCCGTTATTGTATGTAGGTGATGGGCATGGAAAGATACCTCGTCAGGGACGTGCGAAAAAGAGCCGCGTGCGTTGCCTGTCGTCGTATTCCTGACGGTATTTCGTACACTGGACATTGTCTGTGAGCACGGGAGATACATGAGCGACGAACAACCAAGATTCCGGCTGATTGTCAGGGTCCTCCACCTGGTATGGGCGATCCCGGGACTCGTCGTGTCATACATCTTCGCGACGGCGACCGGCGGCCATCCCCCGGGAATCCTGTTCTTGCCGGTAGTATTGATCGTTTGGGGGGCGGGCCACCTGGCGATATGGGGCACAAGCCGTCTGGCGCGAACGGCGGCAGGAAAGCGCGGACAGCGCACGACCTGGCCGATCTCGATAATCATCGCAGTCGCGTCGACAGGAATCGTAGCATTTGCAGGACTGTTTCTGGTCGTTGCGGGTCTCATCACGGGGGAGGGTCCGTCGAACCAGACACAGTATGCCGTTCTGATCCTGGCGTGGATCGGTCACACGGCGGCCTTTCTCGGACTGCTCGCGCGTCAGCCCTGGGGACGATACCTCGCTGCGGCGGCCGCAACGGTCTGGCTTCTCGTTCTCGCGACACAGATCACCGACCATCTCGTGCACGGGCGGCCTGTCGACCTTCTGGAACTTGCCGTCGTCGTCGGGTTGATGCTGGCGCTGGGCGCTATTGCGTTTCGGCTTCTGGCGGGCGCAGCGGCAAGGGACTACACGTCACCTGTGATGTCGGCCGCAGATCGAACATCCGAAGCAGGTTCCGAGTCTCATCCGTCCGAGTAGGATGTTCCTGGACCTTGCGACCGCATTGTTCCACGCTATTCCGCGCAGGTAACCGTCAGACATCCGGCCTATCGGAGCAACAACATGCTTCCCGTTGCGGTGTAGACGTCGCCGGCGCCCACCGCGTTGATACGGTACACGTAGACACCGGATGACAGGCCCTGTGAATCGACTCTCTGGCTACGTCCGAACCCGGCGGGGACCATCGGTCGCTCGAATCTACGTACAACGCGACCGAGCACGTCGAAGACGGTGAGGGTCACGTCCGACGTTGCCGGAAGATCAAATCGAATGGTCGTCGTCGGATTGAAGGGGTTGGGGTAGTTGCCGAGGAGTTTGAATTCACGTACCACGGAATCGTCTTCCAGGCTGGTTACGATAGCCGGCGTTGAAACCTCTCCTGTTTCGCTAACGATCATCATTGACATGGCTCGATTCTCACTCCCGGGCGGTGGTGACAAGTAGCCGGCCAGAATGATCGGGAATGCTTCGCTACCCGTTCCAAGCGTAACCTCGAAGGATTCGATCAGCGAGCCGTCGTCATGTCGTTTGACGTGGATGACCTGCCGGTCACTGGTGGACGATGCCACACCCGATTCGCCAAAACTGAGTCCGGAAGTCACCGCGACTCCATTCACGTAGCAGTCTACGGGCGGTCCGTCGACGATTGCATGTACAAACCCTGTCGACACGGGCTCCAGGGTCTTTCCAGACGTCTTCTTCGGCAGCGTTACGAGAGAAAGAGGCCCTTCCGAGTGGCCGACCTCGCCAGCGAGAACGGCTGCAAATGTTTCACCAGGTGTGAACGCGACAGTGAACTGCGGATCGTCCGGACCGAGATCAGTAGAACTTCCCCGGGCGATTCCAATGGTCGCATCGACCGGAACGGCGAGCTTTGCGGAAGCCTCCCGGTAGTTCAGGTCATCGATTACCCGCGTGCCATTGACGTAGACGTCAACGATACTGAGCGTGACGTCGGCAGCCGCATGGACAATCTGAACAAAGGCAGGTACCGTAAGACCCCCATTGGCCGTATTCAGAATCGATCCCTTTTCTCCTACGACCCAGCCGTTGTTGACGTCCGCGAAGAAGATGTCACTGAGGCGGTTGTTGGTACCGCTTGTCTGCTGCATCCACGTTTCTCCACCGTCGTCCGTCCAGATGATCGTGCCGATCTCTCCGACCGCCCAGCCGAAGTTCCGGTCGATGAAGTGGACGCGATTCAGGGTCTCAAACGTATCGGTGTTCTGAAGTTGCCACGACATGCCGCCGTCCGAGGAGTGAATGAGGGTACCCCGAATGCCGGTCGCCCATACGTTCAGAGAATCCACAGCAAACACCGACGTCAGCCGGCTGGCGGTACCGCTCTCTACCATGGTCCAGTTCTCGCCGCCATCGGAGGTCCGAAGCACGGTGCCGCTCAGTCCGACGGCCCATCCGGAAGTGCGGGATGCAAAGAAGACCCCGTAGAGGTGGTTCTGAGTTCCGGAATTCTGAGCGTGCCAGGTGTTGGCGCCATTTGTCGTGCGGATAATCACTCCCGTGTATCCGACCGCCCAACCGGAGTGCCCGACTGCCGCAGCTCCCATGCCTCCCGGAAAGTGTATGGCGTGCAAGTCAGCTGTGGTGCCGGTCGGTGTCGACACGGTCGGCCACCTGTCGAAGATACCTTCACCGCCCTCGTAGGTGCGCAGCACGACACCATCATTGCCGGCTACCCAGCCAGAATCGACACCCACGAAGTGTATGTCATTGAACTTGTATCTCTCCACTACGGCCTGATGATGCCAGGTGGCGCCGCCGTTGTTGGTCCTCATGATCACGCCGTAGTCGCCGGCTACCCAGCCCGTGTCTGGATTTGCAAAATGGACGCCACGAAGATTGACTCTCGTCATGACGGTGCCGGCAGGGTTCCACTTCCCACCTCCGTCCGTCGTGTACTGAAGAAGACCACCTGCACCGACGGCCCAGCCGTGCGTCTCGCTCGAGAAAGAGACCTTGTGGATCGGATCGGGCGGCTGGTCCATTCCCAGCCAGGTCCTCCCGCTGTCCGGGCTGTGTATCGTCTGCTGCACCCACGTCTCTCCGCCATCGGGGCTGTGAAGCATCGTTCCGCCAGATCCTGCGATCCATAGTTTGCCCTCGGTGCCGTAATGCACGGAGTAGTAGTCGGCTCCGCTCAGGCTGTCGCGGCGGGTCCACGTGTTTCCATAGTTCTCCGTAAACAACTGCGTCCACCTGTCTCCGACCGCCCAACCGGTGCCATCGCCCTGCATGTCGATGGCCCACAGACCGTGGATGGCCGGGTTGGCCTGACCCATCCAGAAAGCACCGCCGTTCGCTGTATGCAGGATCGTCGCCTTGCCGCTGTAGCCGGCGATCCACCCCTCGTTCTCATTGATAAAGTCGACGTCGTCCAATCGCGCCGTTTCCGGGTTGGCTCTGCGACTCCCACGTCCGTCCACCGTCATCGGTATGGAGGATGGTCCTCTTGTGACCGACGGCCCACCCCTCGTTCAGATCAATGAAATCGACACTCCTCAAATACTCAGACGTGCCACTGGTCGGCTTATTCCATGAGTTCCCCTGGTTATCACTGCGGAGAATCGTTCCTTCATACCCGGTCGCCCACACGGATCCCGCTTTTGTGTCTATACCATCCAGCGGCTGCGTCGTGCGAGTGGTCAGCAGGTGGAAGTGTACACCATCGGTGCTCTTCAGCACGGTCCCTGCGTCGCCGGCGATGTAGACGTCGTCGGAGAGGAGCGGGTGCGCGATATCGTTCAGATCATTGCCTGTCGGTACCGGGTTCTGCCACGTCCATCCGAGTTGCTGAGCAGTCGCGGTTCCGGTTTGGATTGCAATCGCCGCGGCCAACAGGATCATCGAGCAGAGCTTCATGGGATTCTCCTCCAGTTCGAGATCTGAGCCTGACCGCTTAACCCAGCTAACTCGATCGCTGCAGGCAACGGTGAGACGCTGAGCGGGACGGCAGAACAGGGATCCCTTAGATGTGTCACATCCAGTGCGTTCCGGCTGTTCACACCCTATTCAGTAACCCTCGCATTAGCAATGGGGTTCTTGTGACCGCGTATGGAGGGTTTGTACTTGTGTCGGCGCGAGTGAAACTCTGTCGTCCCTCACAGTCACCAGCCGTGAGCCCGCCTCCACTTTGATCATCTCGCGATCGTAGTTTTGAACTCCGGGCTCGAACGGGCCCCGCCGACCTGCTGTAATACAACCGGATAGTCTGATGAGATCGACCCTCGCACTACTGACACTCCTTCTTCTTGTGGCCGGCTCGGCGCAAGCCCAACGCTATCTCGGGGTGCAGGGCACGGAATCCGGCGGACCTCTTATGCCAGAGCAGGCCGCATACGATGTGACATACTATGATCTCGATCTGACGGTCGACCCGTCGACCAGGACCATCGACGGCAGCCTGACCGTTCATGCGCGCATCGTTCATCCAACGGAGTGGTTTGTGCTCCACCTGGATTCACTCCTGGGTGTGCACCAGGTGAATCTGGTTGACGAGTCGGGTGCCGTTCGCCCGGTAGCTTTTGAGCACAGGGATGTGCTTCTGTGGGTGAGCCTGCTGACTACGCGCCAGCCTGGAACGAGCGTGCAGGTTCAGGTACTCTATGGCGGCGAGCCGCGTGTCGCACCGCGCCCGCCGTGGGTGGGCGGATTTACGTGGTCGGAAACACCATCCGGCAGTCCGTGGATCGCGACGACTGTTCAGGGTGAAGGAGCGGACGTCTGGTGGCCGTGCAAGGATCATCCTTCGGACGAACCTGACTCAATGTCCATCGCCATCACGGTCCCGAAGCCGCTCGTCGTCGCCTCCAATGGTCGAGCTTCGAGGCGTCACAGAACAAGAGGGAGACTGGTGGACGTACGACTGGTTCGTTTCCACGCCCATCAACAACTACGGCGTCGCCCTCAATATCGCGTCGTATCGGACCATCGAAGACACCTTCACGAGTGTCACGGGCGAGCAATTCCCCGTCACATTCTGGGTCATACCCGAGCACTACGAAAAGGGTGTCGAACTCTTCCCGAGTTTTCTGACCGATCTCGCCTTCTATGAAAAGTATCTGGGGCCGTATCCGTTTCGCGCGGACAAGTACGGTGTGGCCGAGACCCCGCATCTCGGCATGGAGCACCAGACGATCATCGCCTACGGCAATGACTTTACCCGTAACGAGCACGGTTTTGACTGGCTCCATCACCACGAACTCGGCCACGAATGGTGGGGCAACCTCGTGACCGCACTCGACTGGCGTGACTTCTGGTTGCACGAAGGATTCTGCTCCTACATGCAGGCGCTCTATTCCGAAGAGCTGTCAGGAGCCGAGGCCTACCATGCTGCTCTGGCGCCGTCGAGGCCCAGAATCCGCAACGCGAAACCACTCGCACCGCGCGAATCCATGACGGAAGGGGAGATGTATCTGTTGCCGCCGGACTACATGGAGAGCGACGGAGATATCTACAACAAGGGGAAGTGGGTCCTGCACACACTGCGGTATCTGATTGGCGATGACGCTTTTCTCAAGTCACTGCGTCGCATGGCGTACCCGACGCCGGAGCTGGAAAAGATCACCGACGGCCGCCAGTGCCGATTCGCGACGACGGACGACTTCAAGTTGATTGCCGAAGAGGAATCGGGAATGGAGTTGGACTGGTTTTTCGAGGTGTACACGAGACAGCCGGATCTTCCGAAGCTCGTCGTCGATCGTGCGGGGGCGGAGGTGACGCTGCGCTGGGATACGCCGGGTGACCTGCCTTTTCCGATGCCCGTCGATGTTGACGTAGACGGCACGACGCGACGCGTCAGCATGGAGATGGGTTCTGCCCGGATACCACTTGCCAAACCTGACAGCGAGCCCGCGGTCGATCCACTCAACTGGATTCTGAAGGACGAAGGCTGATGCCGGTGTGGATTTGGCGTCGAGCCGCCGACTGATCGGAGGAGAACCGAAGAACCTGGTACGTGGATGTCTCGAAGAACAATTTCTGTCACCGATCCGATTCAGGACTATATCCTGGATGTGTCGCTTCGCGAACATCCGGCTCTCTTGCGACTGCGTGAGGCCACCGCGAGACTGGATGAGGCGAACATGCAGATCTCACCCGAGCAGGGTCAGTTCATGTCTCTGCTGGTTCGGCTCATCGGAGCGAGCCGCGCGCTGGAGGTCGGCGTCTTCACGGGCTACAGTGCACTCGCCGTGGCGCTTTCGCTTCCGCAAGACGGAACACTTGTCGCGTGCGATGTGAGCGAAGAATGGACGTCAGTCGGGAGGAAGTACTGGCAGGATGCCGGTGTTGGCAGTCGAATTGATCTGCGTCTGGGTCCGGCCGTGGAAACGTTGGAGGCACTTGTTCAGTCGGGCGCGGCCGGGACCTTCGATTTCGCGTTCATCGATGCGGACAAGTTGAACTACGATCGCTACTACGAATTGTGTCTGACGCTTGTCCGTGCGGGAGGGCTTGTGGTGATCGACAACGTGTTGTGGGACGGGAAGGTAGCGGATTTGGCCATTGACGACGAGGAAACAGAGGCGATCCGCCGATTGAACAAGAAGATCCACGCGGACGAGCGAGTTGATCACAGCCTGATTCCGGTGGCGGACGGATTGACGCTGGCGCGAAAACGGGACACGGCGATGTAGGCGAGGCTGCGCGACAGGTTGCCCGCCCGTTTCGCCGTCCGAGATGTGATGTCCGTCAGGCGTTGAGCATGAAGCTCAATTCCTCATCCGGCCCCAGTTCGGCTGGCTCGGCCGCGCCCTGGAAAACACGCATGGTCCTGTCACCCAGGAGGCGCATTCGCTCGCCCTCGACACGCAGGATGCTCCCTTCACGGAGGCCGACAACGGTCGTATCCGGATTGAGTGTGACGAATTCAAGGAGGCGCTGCTCGCGTGTTTCACCCTGGTGCTTGTCGGGATGGGCGTCGAGATAGTGCGGGTTTATCTGGAACGGAATCAGGTGAAGGGCCGCGAAGGAAGGTGGTTCCACGATCGGCATATCGTTCGTGGTTCGAATCGTCGGGCATGCCAGGTTTGATCCTGCACTCCATCCTATGTACGGAACACCGGCGATCACTCTTTCTCTGACTATGGACAGAAGTCCTGTTTCAGTCAACTGCTGCAGAAGTCGAAACGTATTGCCGCCGCCGACTGCGATCGCGTCAGCGGAGCGAATGAGATCCTCCGGATCGTCGACTTCGTGGACGGACACGATGGCGTAGCCAAGGGCTTCAAAATGCGCGCGAACCTTCGCGGCATATTGATCTTCACTGATTGTCACGCCCGCGTATGGCACGAACGCGATGCTGTTAACCCCGTCGCCAAGGAAGGCACGAATCGCGTCCTCCGCGTGCTCGAGATAGCCCTGGCCATAGTTGACCGAATTGCTGAGAAGGAGAAGTCTTCTGGACATAGAGTTGACGGCGCGCCGGGCGCCCGCTGCTTTTGTCACCTGAATTGAACACGAAATCTAACGTCCGGCGGAGAAGCAGACCAGAAATGAGTGCTATGGGCTCAATTTGATCGGAATGCGGTAGATTAGGGCGTCTGAACCAGGCTTTTCAACGTGTCAGGGCCCCGTCAGGCCAAAAGAGCGACCGCTTTTGCCAACTATCTCGATTATGAGAGCTTTCGTTTCATCCGGATTCCTGACGCTGATCTGTCTGGCGTTCTCTGGCGTTGCGAACGGGCAGACGCCCGGCCGGCAGGAGGGGGACCGGGGTGCGGCCGCACGCCTGGTGCTGAACGAGGCCGTGGCAGATACCGCGTTCCCGGGAGCCGTGGCGGTGGCCGGACGGGGAGGTGAGGTCCTGATGACGGTACCGGCGGGCCGGTACGGGATAGATGATTCGCGGCTGGTGGTAGACTCCACCGTGTACGATCTGGCCAGCGTCACGAAGGTGGTGAGCATGACGACGGCGATCATGCTACTCGTTGCCGACGGCGTGCTGGAGATTGACGGATACGTGCACAGCTATCTTCCGCGATTCAGCGGCGGGGGGAAGGACTCCGTCAGGGTACGGCATCTTCTGACGCACACTTCGGGGTTGCCTTCCTGGCGTCCGCTTTACCTGGAGGCGACCGACCGGCGGGAGGCGATCGATTCGCTGTATTCGACGCGGCTTGACACCGTTCCGGGAGTTCGGTATCGCTATTCGGATCTCGGTGCGATCACGCTCGGACTGGTGGTCGAGAGCATCGTCGGGCGGCCCCTGGATGAGATCATGCTCAAGCGGGTCTGGCGTCGACTCGGAATGACATCCACCGGCTACGTTCCTGATGCTCATCTGCTCGACCACGTTGCACCGACGGAGTTGGACCCGGTGCGAGGCCGGATCATTCGAGGAGAGGTGCACGATGAGAACTGCTGGCGACTCGGCGGCGTCTCGGGTCACGCCGGACTGTTCAGCAATGCACCGGACCTGGCGGTGTTCGCACAATGGATGCTCGATCTATATCACGGCCGCGTATCGGCGGACCACCCTCTGTACGTGTCGCCGGACATCGTGGCGGAATTCACACGAAGGCAGGATGGTCCGGAGGGATCTACCCGTGCATTGGGCTGGGACACGCCTTCCGACAGCCTGAGTACTGCGGGGACGCTCATGTCGCGAGTGAGCTTCGGCCACACCGGATTCACGGGTACGAGTATCTGGATTGATCCCGTCAACGATCTTTTTGTTATTCTTCTGACCAATCGCGTGCATCCAACAAGGCGGAACCATAAGATTGGACGGGTCCGAGGTTTACTCGCTGATGCAGTTGTTTCAGAGTTGGTTTCAAGTGAAGACCCGAGATAAATGAGCGGCCTGGACATCCTTGTAATGGGGCTCTACTTCGGCGCCGTTATTGGCATCGGGGTATACTTCACGCGCACGCAGAAAGACGCGTCAGACTATTTCCTCGGGCGTCACAGCATCCCCTGGTGGGCGGTGATGTTGTCGATCGTCGCGACAGAGACGTCGGCGCTTACCGTCATTTCGATTCCGGGTCTTGGCGCGCGAACGGATCTCACGTTCTTGCAACTCCCGTTCGGATATCTCATTGGGAGAGTTGGTGTTGCGATCTGGCTGCTGCCCGGTTATTTCCGGGGTGATCAGCAGACGGCGTACGAGCGACTGGAGAATCGCTTCGGTATGAGCACGCGCCGGATTGCGTCAGCGCTCTTCATGGTTATCCGGTCGTTGGGCGACAGCGTGCGGGTCTTTGCGACCGCAATTCCGCTGGCCATTGTCACGGGGTGGTCGATTCCGGCGAGCATCGTGATTGTCGCCGTTGTGACCGTGGCGTACACGTGGGCCGGTGGCATCAAGGCGGTGATCTGGGTCGACGTGATGCAGATGGGATTGTACGTCGTTGCCGCGATAGCGACCATTGCTGTTGCCGCCTCGTTGGCCGGCGGTGTGGACCTGGTCATGGAACGAGCGCTCGATGCAGGCAAGCTGAAGGTGTTCGACTGGAGCCTGTCCTTCAGTACCACATATACATTTGCGGGCGGCATCATCGGTGGTGCCCTTCTTTCGGCCGCATCTCACGGGACGGACCATCTGATCGTTCAGCGCCTGCTTTCCACGCGCGCGCTAAAGGACGCGAACAAAGCGCTCATTGGATCGGGCATTCTGGTGATCGCACAGTTCGCCATCTTCCTCCTCGTCGGTACCTTCCTCTGGGCGGTCGGCGCCGAAGATACTTCCATGTCTGGCGACGAGCTCTTCCCCCGATTTGTCGTGGACTTCCTCCCGTCGGGTGTGTCGGGTCTCGTCGTCGCCGGTATTCTCGCTGCAGCCATGAGCACGGTCAGTTCGTCGCTGAACTCGCTCGCCTCTGCCACAACCCATGACTTCTACGCTTCGATTCGCGGCAAGAGGGATCCTGAGCATCTACTCGTTGTGGGTCGTTGGGCGACGGTTGGATGGGCTTTCGTACTTGTTGGCGGCGCCCTGTCCTTCAAGTCATCCGATCAGCCGGTCGTCGAGCTTGCGTTGTCGATTGCCTCCATTACGTACGGCGGGCTACTGGGGGTATATATCCTCGGGGGTGTAGTCCGGCGGGCGAGACAGTTCGATGCGATTTTAGCCATCTCGGTTGCGACCGTGTTCATGGTCGTTGTTGTACTCGTCAAGCCGCCGCCTTTTGCGGAGCTCGCCTGGCCGTGGTACGTGCCGCTGGGCACAAGTGTGACCGTCCTGACCGGTGCCGTTTCAGCCTATCTGTTGCATCGGAGACGCGGCGTCGACGCAGCCTGATCGCTGGCTTCGCCGGTAGCGGCCGTAGCACTGTTACGAACGGCAAATCCGGATCTGGCCCATCGTTGCAGTCTGAGAAGGTGTCTCAGGACAGGTCCCATCGTTCAACATCTGAGGCACCGTGGTCCGGTCGCGAACCGAAACGTACTCCCGGATGTGGGCCATTCCGCTTAACAAAGCGATGTTTCCGGCCGATACTACGAGTGCCGGTAGTCTCTGCATGGCGCGAGGCACATATGCTGGCACTCGTTTTGATTAGATACTGACAGGCTGTGAACGGACTGTACTCTCAAGAGGCGTGACATGTCAAAGGTTATCGGAATTTTCTTTCTGGTTGTGATATTCTCGGCTGATGTAGCCTCGTCACAGAGTCTCTCATATGTGAACAAGTCGAATCCAGGCTCGACTCAGTTGTCGAATCACCAGCGTTTTGTCGGCAGCCAACTCAGGCGTCGCAATCGACAGTTCGGATACCAGCGCGGCGCGGCTAATCGTCAACGGATGTCGCAGCTCAGGATGCGCTCTATCCAACGATCGGCTGGAAAAGCCGGGAATCGCACAGGGACGTCCGCCGAGGTCGTTGCGCGGAAGCGACAGCAGATTCGAAATCGTCAACTCAACAGACGTACGTCCGTCGGAACCAGAACGTCACAGTTGCAGGCCGCAACGAGGGAACGCTCCAGGGCTCGTCGAAAAGCCCAGCAGCGCCCGTCGAAGAGAAGGATCAGTGCCTGGGCTGGTAGCTCGATTCGGTCCAGTCTCAGGTAGTACCGGCCGCGAGTAGCGCCTCTGCGATGGACGTGATATCGTCGCGAAAGGCAAGACGATCGCGCCACTCCGAGGGGATGGCATTCGCTCCCCAGTATGCTCCGGCCAGCTGTCCGTAAACGGCGCCGGTGGTGTCGGCATCGTCGCCCAGATTGACGGCCATCAGGCACCCGTCACGGAAATCTCGGGCTCGCGAGAACGCCCACAACGCCGCCTCCAGCGAACGAACAACGAATCCTGTGCCCACAATTTCAGGGGGATTCCGGTGCTTGAAGGATCCCATGGCCACCTCGTACACATCGGCAACCAGTTCGCCGGGTGCCCACGGACCATTGACCGGTCTATAGCCAGGTGCGAGCAGGTCGTCGCGTGACGCACCCCCTACGGCTCCGACCAGCAGACCCGCGAAGTATCGGCAGGCATCTATCGCCGCCGGAGCGCCGTGCGTGGTGCGTGAGCAGACGGCGGCCGATTCGATTGCCTGGACGGGGTCGGCATAGTGGTAAAGCGCGGCAGGAGCGAGCCTCATCAGTGAGCCGTTTCCTGCAGAGAACTCGTCCGTCGAACCGCTGAAAGGATTCCCCGACATTTGATAGCGGGCCAAGGCCGAATCGACGGTCGTACCGATGTCAACAAACACGCCGGTGCTGCTGCGGTACCCGTCATCGCGCCAACGCACATACCGACGGATCTGGTCATCCGGATCAACGCCCCCGCACGCTAACAGGCTGTCCGCCAAGCACAGAGCCATCGAGGTGTCGTCTGTCCACTGTCCTGGCTCGAGATTGAAAGGCCCTCCGCCCACCATATCGTCGATCGGATCGAACGTGCCGGGGGATTTGAACTCGAGAGTCGTCCCTACTGCATCGCCGGTCGCGAGGCCCAGCAGGCAGCCCCGGAAGCGGTCCGCGAGTGTTGGGGACGATGGATTCTCTATCTCGCCCATGATCTGACAAATGCCTCCTGAAGATCGTTTTCTGGTGAACGCGGATGCCGAGTGCTCTTCTCGACCTTCGTCCACCACTCCGCCAGCTGTGCAAGTGAAGCATCCGCCGTTTGCCCATGGTGCGTCAGGTAGGTGGCCACCACCGTTCCTGTTCTCCCGATCCCTCCCCAACAATGCACATAGACGGTGTGGCCGTCCAACAGCGCGTCGTCAATTGTTGCCAGAATACGCCGCATGAACGCAGGCTCCGGGACATTGCTGTCGACGATGGGCAATCTGTGGTACGCGACTTCTTTGCCTCGTTCTGCCGCGAGTTCGTTGAGCATAGCCCTGTATGGGCGGAGACCGTACTCGCCCGGCTCTGTAAGGTCGAGGAAGAAGGACACGCCACGCTCGAGATACCCGGCCAGCTTTTCCCTCGAGGTCTTGTTCTCGTGGTCGCGGGGGTATTCCCCGGCCATGAATTGCCCGGGTATGACCCAGTATGTGTTGTGGTTTGGCAGGGGTATCATGGATCTCGATCATTGATAGCATCGCCCACGTTCGAGCCGCGGCGGACGGTTATTCCGTCATCACGGGCGGGCACGAACTGCGCGGCACACTTCTACGTGAATCTTACGCGGGCATAATGTATATAGTTAAGTCACATCACTGCACACTAATCGCTTGATACGCATGGGAAAGGAAGACGCGTCCCCGTCGGAATTTGACCAGGTTGGTCAGTCGGACGAGCAACCGCTCACAAAGAAGGCCTACAGACGCGAACTCCGTCGGCTGCAGCTGGAGCTGGACAAGCTGCAGCACTGGGTTCATCACCGCGGCCTGAGGGTGGTCATCATCTTTGAGGGTCGTGATGCGGCGGGTAAGGGTGGAACCATCAAACGGCTTACGGCGGCCCTGAATCCGAGGATTGTTCGCGTCGTGGCACTGCCCAAGCCGACCGATCGCGAAATGACCCAGTGGTATTTCCAGCGCTACATGCCGCATTTGCCGGCGGCCGGCGAGATCGTGATCTTCGATCGCAGCTGGTACAACCGAGCCGGTGTGGAGAGGGTAATGGGATTCTGCACCGAACCGGAGTATCTGGAGTTCTTGAGATCGTGTCCGGACCTCGAGCGAATGCTGGTCCGGTCGGGCATCAAGTTGCTCAAGTACTGGTTCTCCGTGTCTGCTGAGGAGCAGGAGCGCCGGTTCAGGGCCCGGATCGAGGATCGGACCAAGCGGTGGAAACTCAGCGACATCGACCTTTCCTCGCGGGAGCGGTGGTACGACTACTCGCAGGCGAAGGACCAGATGTTTCTGTACACCGACACGATGGAGGCTCCCTGGTTTGTTGTAAACGCCGATCACAAGAAAAAGGCGCGTCTCAACTGTATCAGACACTTTCTTTCGCAGATTCCCTACCAGGAGCTCGAGCAGGAGGAGATCGAACTACCCGACAGGCAGCACGATACCGGGTATCAACGCCCAAGTCAGGATCTCCAGAAATTCGTTCCGGAAATTTTCTGAGTCGGTAGGTGGTGGAGGGCCTGTCGAGCCCCCAGGGGCGATTGGCACAACGGGCAGATGCATTTCTCGTGCCTTCGCTAAACACAGACTCGGTCTGTGCCGATCCTAGATGCTAATGCGGGCGTGTCGCGCCACTACCCGGTGGTGTTTCGGCGACCACCCGTGTCCCCGTTCCACCACCTCAGCATCTTTACTATGCGTTTTCGCCCTCTGTTCGCAGCGGTATGCCTCGTCGCGGCCGGCACCCTGCTCAACGTCCTGGCTCTTCCTGTACAGGCTCAGTCGGCGTCGCGAGGACTGATAGATGGGTATACCGTCGGCATCGGACTGGCGATGTACCAGGGAGATCTGGATCGGAATCCGGGCAACAAGCCGACGCAGTTCCTTGCATCCGGCAACATTCAGTTAATGGCAGGTGTGGACCGTCAACTGGCGGGAGGACGTTTCGGGGTTGAACTCCATTACAACCGGCTGACTGCACAGAACAACCTGGTTGCCGGCGATCACAATGTTGTCAGTCTGGATCTGACCTATGGTCGCCAGATCGTTTCACCGGCGGTCATGATTTATGCCGGCGTTGGTCCGGCCCTCGTGCTGTCGAGTTACGAAAGCCAGTCTGTCTCCGCCGATGTACTCGGGATTGCGAACGAAGGTGCCGGTTTTGATCTCACGATCCCGATAGGGGTGATCCTGCAGGACAGGGTGCGCCTGTCAACACGCGTGGCGCTACTCGACCGCGTGGACGGGACCGATCCACTTGGCGGCCGCGACCTGGTGTCGAACATCAGCATCGCGTACCGATTCGCCGGCGGCCGATGACAACTTGCCGCGGAACATCCACCCAGAAGTCAATCAGGCACATGCGCAAGCTCCTTTTCGCAATCGCTCTACTCGCCCTGCTGTTCGGAGCGGAATCCTCCAACGGACAGTCGTTCTTCGTGAATGCCGGGGGCGTCTTCAACGATCCGTCCGCTTCCGTGCCGACGACGCAGTCATCGATCCAGGTTGGGTCCCGGCTCGGACTTACGGACATGTTCAGAGTCACAGGACTTCTTTCGATGCAGTCGGCGACCTCCGCTGAGGTTGGACTTCAGGTGTGGCCCATGCGTGGGGACGGCCGCGTCGAGCCCTATGCATTTATTGGATATGGTCGCTACCTGAATGGTGGCATCCGTCAGAGCGTTGTCCCGATCGGCGCCGGCCTTGCGCTGAAGGTGAAGCCGCAGTGGAGCATAAATCTGGAGGTGGCAAGCCGGACGTCGCTTCTGCAGAGTCAGGCAGGATCGGCATCGACGCTTTCGGCGCTCTCGCCGACACTCGGCGTCACGTACGACTTGAAAGAGATTATTCCGGGACGCCGACGGCGATCCCGGGGACTCCGAAATGAGGTCGCCAGACCGACAGCGGACCGCGCCGCCCGAGCCGATCGTTCCGACGACGAGGTTGCTGAAAAGCCGGCCGAGGATGAACCGACTTCCGAACCTGCTCCTGTCGCCAGCGACATGTTGACACTGCAGGACGGCATGTTCATCATGGGTCTTGCCGACGAGGATCCGTTGTCAATGCAGGCAGCCGGGTTCAAGCGGGTTACGGTGGCGGCCTTCTTGCTGGATCCACAGGAGATCACGAACGCGAACTACCGCAAGTTTCTGGAGAGTGTCGGACCGGAACAACGAAATGCCATGATGCCCGACTCCACAGTCTGGCACGAGGCCGGTTTTCGATTCAGCTGGCGAGCATACTTCGAGGGGACGGTCTTTGACCGACATCCCGTCGTCGCCATCACTCACAGCCAGGCGCAGGCCTATTGTGCGTCGCACGGTAAAAGGCTTCCTTCGGAGGCTGAATGGGAGTACGCCGCTCGTGCCGGTCGTGCCGGCGGTATCTATCCGTGGCAGGGCTATGAACCGCGTAACAAGTCGGGCGCATATCTCGCGAACTACAACAACGGGAGGTCCGGCTACGCGGCGGATGGCTACGCATTCACGGCGCCGGTAGGTGCCTACGAGCCGAACGCGTGGGGTTTCTACAACATGAGCGGCAACGTCGCTGAATGGGTCGAAGACGCCTTTAGTCCCACATACTCTGTACTGAGCGATTTCAATCCGATCCACGAAGACGAAGCTGAAGAGATGCGCGTAGTGCGTGGTGGGTCGTGGGCGTCCGACGCATTCTACATAGGTGTCGGAGTTCGCGATGCTCAGCCGAGAGACGAGGCTTCGCCATTCGTCGGGGGTCGCTGCGCCCGCGATGTGGCCAACTTCCTTGCGAATCCGGCGCGCGCCGTCAATCGTGCAGGCATAGACGAAGCGACGCCCGAACTCCAGGAGAATTAGATCCACGGAGACGACAACCACTCACTGACTCGACTTAAAAGAACGAACTATGCCAAACACTTCTCCGGACAGGATGACCCGTCTCAAGGGTATCCTGGCATTCTGCATCGGCATTTTCGGCGCCCTCGCCATTCTGGGGGTGTTCTTCAAGATCCTGAAGCTCGACTACTACGAGGTCTTCATGAAAGTCGGCTTCCTGGGTGAAGCCGCTGCTTTCGTGACGATGGGTGTGTTCGAGTTAATCGGATCCTTTACCGCGCGGCCTGCGCCAATCGGAAGCGAAGCGGTCGTGCCAGCGCGCTCGGGAACGAAGGTGCGCGAGATGGAGGCCCGTATCAAAAGTGAAGTGGATGCACTCTTTCTTGCGCTCGGCGAGGACGCAAAGCGTTTTCAGATGGAGGTTCGTGAGCTGGGTGCCGAGATGGAACTTGCGAGAGGGACGATTCACCGCATGCGTGCCGAGTTGGATCAGGTCGCCTCGGGCCGGCTTGCTGAAGACGCGGGTATTCTGGGGACAGGGATGAGTGAACTCGGTGACGAGATGAGATCGGCAGGATCGTCGGTGCAACGCATCCGGGCAGAGCTCGAGGATGTCGCCGAACGATTCTCGTATTTCAATCGGGGGCGAGGCCACAATGAAGATCGACCGGCACTGGCTTCGAGTCGCGTGAAGGAAGGACCGACCGCGTTGCCACGAAGAAAAGCCGTCAACCAGTAGCAGTCGCAGGATCACCCATGAACGACACCGCCCTGTCAGGGATCAAGGAACTGCGCTACTATGTAATGCTGGCGCTCTACTTCCCGATTCTCCTGTACGCTTTCTCCACCTTCGACCTGAGTGAGGAGACCTTCGTGGTCGAGTCGTTCGAGCCCGTGGTAATGGGCTCGAGCCAGGTGGTTCTCGGTCAGAAGTTTCAGGGAAGAGCTTTTCTCGCGGTCGGCGGCGGCCAGGGCCAGCAGTTGATCGGCGAGGGCGCCCTGGAATCGTTGGGGGACTCCCTGTTCAGTATGTCGACGGGCAACCTGCTCGCGGCCGGGGAAACAGAGAAGGAAATCGAATATCGCGGTGCCTTCAGTTTCATGCAGGTGGGTGGACAGGTGGCGACGATTCCTGTTGACGGCAGTTTCACCGTCCGACGACCCGACATCGTTGCTATGAGTGAGGCCACGCAGACGCTGTACCGCCTGTGTCAGAACAGCGTTCGCATCGAGGTACCGGGTCTCGAAGATCGTACACTCAAACTGGCCGTGGGAAAATCGCGCGTCGATGGTAGACGAATCACCGTCAGTCCATCGGGAGCCACCGTCGATGTGAACGTATTCGTCGAAGATGGAGACAACGACGTCTTCCTCGGCAAGAAGAGCTTCGCCGTGATCGATCCGCCGCGACCCGAGATCCACGTTACAAATGCCGGCCGTCCAGTCAACAACGGTGATGGAATATCTCGGCGCAGAGCGATGCTGGAGTTCCAGATAAAACCGGACGAGTCATTTCAGAGCCGCTTCCCAAAAGACGCACGATATCTGGTCGGCAGCGCGACCGTATATCTCAGGAAGGGCCTCAAAGCCAGCAAGAAGATCGGCACGTTCGATCTGGACGGCAATAAACTTGTGCTGACACGCGCGCTTCGCGATGCTCAGCCCGGCGATCGCGTTCTCATACGACTCGAGAGCGTCAAGCGAATCAACTATAACGGCCAGGCCGTCGACGTTCGGTTGCACGAAGCGAGCCGGACATTTGGATACGTAATTTCTTGAGTGTGAATCCGCCACCCCTATGAATATGTACCGTCCAATATCTCTTCTGCTCATTGCTTTCATAGCGGGTGCAACGTCGCCGCTTGCGACTGTCGCCCAGTCGCGGTGGTTGCAAACAGTCGAGATCATTACCCCTGTTTCGAGTGACGATGTGACGGCGGCGCTGCTTGATTCTCTGGTCGATGTGACCGACAGGCGCGACGTACTTATTCGCCGTGCGCCGGACGATACAAGTCAGCATCGCGTCGCCGTTCTTGCAGATCGACTTTACAATGAGGGTCTTGACTTCAGCAGTGCAAACAAGGTGTTTGTGACCTATCGATTCGAGGCAAATCAGCGAAGGTTCAAAGCCGACATACTGAGTCTTTACTTCATCTACCGACCCGAGGAGTTCGAGGACACCGACGTCCCGATAGCCTTTTTCGACGCATCCAACCCGATTATCCGCAACATCCTGGTCGGCAAGGGCACCCGGCTCGAGATGAACGAAGCCGTGTTCGAGCCTTTCTGGGACAAACTGCAATTCCACCAGCTCGATCAGAGCCTGGTCACGAGTGTAGGTGGGCGCATTATTCGGGACGATGAGAGCGCCATCACCGAACGGACCCGACTTGTCGGGATTATTCGACAGTTTCTCTATTGAGTCGGCCACATACGATGACGGCCGTTCGCGTTCCATGGTGCAGGTTATCGCAGGTCGCTGCGGTAGTCTGGTTGTGTGTCGCGGCCCCGTCCCCTGCATCGGGACAATACGACTGGACCAGGCACCTCGGACCTCGACCGACCGGGTTTGAACTCGAGCGATTCGGGACGTGGGATCTCGAACCGCTCTCGTTGAGAGGGATGGTCGATCGCACCTTTTACGAATCCGACCTGCTACGATCCTCGGCCGTAAGGTCCATCGTCGAAGTGACCCGTGTGGTCGCGGCAGACGGGGAGTCAGTCGGTCAGGTCTTCAGGAGAAGCCGGTCCAACGTGGATCGAAGCGGTCACGTCAAGACAATAGAATACGAAGATCCCCTGACGAAGAGGGTTGTTCAGCGGGAGTCGTTCGCGTTCGATGAACACGGTAGGCTGGAACGCTGGTCTCGCTCGCGGTCGCCGTCGGAGGTTCTGGTTGCATCCGTAACCCGGACGCAATACCCGGGAAGCGCTCCGTATGGAATGGCTCAGTCTTTCTCGTATTACGAAGACGGATCGCTCAAGGAGTGGCGGGCCTGTATTACGTCGGTGAATCAGAAGCTCCAGGCGTGTGACGAGGACTATCTGAGACTGGATCGGTCGGCCAGGATCATCGAATTCGGCTGGTCCGGGAAGTCTGTAACGATCGAGCGCGACATCGACGGGAACGCGAGCGCAATCGAGATTCGAAATCTGGCAACGAAAGATGTCGAACGACACGACATCGTGTTGCAAGACGGTTCGGTGATCGAGAAGAAAGGGGAGGTGGTCGTAGGGCGGTCGTTCTTCGATGATCGCGGACGACTGATTCAGCATCAGTCGCACTCGGCGGAGGAACTCGATTACTACACGACTCTGACGTGGACCTACGATGATGAAGGCCGGGTGATCTCGATCACGAAGGCTTTCGACTCTTACAGCTTTGGTCGTGATGAACACGGCCGCATTGTTGCCGTAGATCAGACCATGATTCCCCACTCAATCCGCAGGCAATTCGATGCCTCAGGGCGAGTTACGGATCAACAGCCGCCCCTGTTTTTCCGCCGACTGAGCCCCGGCGCTGGCGGTACGGAGAGTTACGCTTATGATCCGGCTGGACTTCTTGACGAGATTGTGATACGGGATCCGGAAGGATCGCACGTCGCCCGAACAGACTTTACGTACTCCTACCGAAGATCTTCTGTGCGTGTTCTGAGCAGGAAAGGCGGCAACTAGACCGGCGCGAGGCTCTCGACTTGAAACGGCACACGCGACGGACGATACCCGGGTGACCACCCCTTCTTTCGAACAAACCCAATGGAACGTTATGCGCCGTAGAAACATCCTTTTTGCTACGGCCTCTGTGATACTTGTCGGTGCGACATTTATAGGCTGCGATGCTGCTTCGGACGACACGGGTCGCATCATCGTACGAATGACGGACGCGCCAATCGAGGACGCCTCAGCGATTAATGTCACCGTGGTTTCCTGCGAGATCATCAATTCGACCACCGATGAGCGCGAGACGATTCCATCGAGCGATGTCGCGACCATGTTCAACCTGCTCGCGTTAGCGGACGGCGGAACGATTGATGTCTGTGACCAGGAGATCACGTTAACGACATTTGATCAGCTTCGAGTCGTAATCGGCGACGAGGCAACGATCACGTTCGGAACGGATGAGTCGGCCGTGACGGAAGATCTTCACGTGGCCAGTGGATCATCTTCGGGTCTAAAGTTCTTCTTCGACGAGCTCGTGGATGTAAGTGCCGGCGGAACGCTGAACATTCTTCTCGACTTTGTGGCCGACGAATCAGTCGTGTCGACGGGACCTCCATTGGCGCCCACCGGATACGTAATGACACCGGTTATCAGAGCCGTGTCTGCTTCGCTGAACGACGCCCAACTGGCGATTTCAGATGAAGGAGAGGCAGTGGTGCAATAAGGTTGCTCTTACTCGCATCGAGGGGCTCCGGATAACCGGGGCCCCTTTTTTGTTTTGTGTCGGCGTGGTGGGGTAGGTGCCCCAACATCGTGCAGGTTGCAGCGCCCGGATATCTTTGCGCGAAGCCGGGACGGAGACGCCGTGATGCCCGGACCCTTACAGCATGCTGCGGACATTCCCGGCGGGTCGGTTGCAGGGTAGCCTCCACACCGGATGCACGTGATCCGGTTGCGGAAGACGAGGGCCTGCCGTATCTATAAGTCGACCTTCGCTTTGTTTTCCCACAACGGGACGTTGTCCCGTGGCGTTCGTCGTGAGTGTCCCACCGGACAAAGCAGCTTTTTGTGTCCTCTCGTTTGAGGGCCCCGACCGGTACGCTATCGCTGGCGGCCTCGGGATTCGTGTCGCCAATCTTTCTGTCGCTCTCGCGAGACGCGGCTACAAGACCCATCTTCTTTTCGTTGGCGATCCCGATTTGCCCGCTACGGAAGAATTGGAGAACGGTCGGCTTACGCTACACCGCTGGAGCCAGTGGATCAGTGCGACGCACCACTCCGGAGTCTATGACGGGGAAGAGGGAAAGGTCTGTGATTTCAACGAATCCGTTCCAGCCTTCGTGGTGGATCATTTCGTAAGACCCGCACTGGACGAAGGCATGCTCCCCGTGATTATGGCGGAGGAGTGGCACACGGCCGAGGCCGTAATCCGTATACATGACCTGCTGGTGGAGTCGGGTCTGCGTCATCGATGCGTGATCCTCTGGAATGCCAATAACACGATGTCCTTCCACCGTGTGGATTGGCCGAGGCTTTCGACCGCATCGCAGTTGACGACGGTCAGTCGATACATGAAGCACATCATGTGGGAGATGGGACTGAATCCGCTCGTGATTCCGAACGGTATTCCAGGAGATTTGCTTCGCCGCGTCGGCCAGACGAGAGTCGCGCAGCTACGGAAGAGATTGCACGCCCGCGATGCGGTACTTCTGTTCAAGGTCGGGCGTTTTGACCCGGCAAAGAGATGGCTGATGGCTGTTGATGCGGCGGCTCGCATCAAAAACGGTGGTCAACGAGTCGTTTTTGTACTGAGGGGCGGAATCGAGGCGCACGGGCAGGAGGTGTTCGACCGAGCTGCGGCGCACGGACTGAGCGTCGTTCACGTTACAGGTGAGCCCGCCAATTGGAAGGAACTGATGGATCTGCTGGCGGACGTGCCGCCGGCAGACCTCTATCACTTTTCTTTTCACATGTCTCCGGATCTATTGAGGCCGTTTTATGCGGGAGCCGACGCCGTCCTGGCGAACAGCGGACATGAGCCGTTTGGACTCGTCGGTCTCGAAGGGATGGCAGCCGGCGGCCTGGTGTTCGTCGGCAGCACCGGTGAGGAATACTCGTTCGCGGGACCGTGCGCGATCAGTCTCGACACGGATGACCCGGAAGAAATCGTTTCCGAGATACTTGAATTGCGGACTGACGTGGATCGCGCGCGCGAAATTCGGGCCTCAGCTCGTCGAACGGCGGCCCAGTTCACGTGGGACAAAGTGATCGATATCGTCAATGACAAGGTGCGGTTTGTCGCGCGGTCCATCGGCGCTATAGATTCGGGCCCGGTCCAGCCGCGTGTCGAAAACGTTCTCGTCTACACGCTCATCCATCAACCCCGTCGTTTGCGGTTGCCGGCTGCCTCCATACCGCGCGGGAAAGGTCCTGATGGGTGGGCTGAACATCTCTTTGATCACGAGATGAACGAGCGCTATTTCAGGAAGGTGGCATCGACGTGCTACTATCCGGCGGCCCGTCGCTTCACCGAGCTGGCCGAGCAGGGATTCAAGATGGCTATCGGCTTCTCCTTGTCCTTTGTGGAACAGGCGGAACGATGGGATCCGGAACTGCTGGATGTGTTTCGGAAGCTCGTGCAGAGCAAAAACGTTGAGCCGGTCGCAACCAATCCCCGACATGGATTTGAGTTGTTGTGGGACGTGGAGCGATTCATGGACGGGATGCGAGAATCGGCGGACCGTCTGGAGGAGGTCTTCGGTGTCCGTCCGGTCGTTGCGGATACGACCGAGTTGATGATGTCGGATACCATCTACCATGCGCTCGATCTCGCTGGATTTCAGGCCGCTTTCGTCGATGGCCGCAAGTGGCTGATGGAATGGCGAGAGCCGACGTACATGTATCACCACAACGGCGGGCGTCTGAAGCTGTTGGTCAGACACTACGCGTTGAGCGATGATGTCGGATATCGATTCAGCGACAGAAGTTGGTCGGGATTCCCGCTGATGGCAGATCAGTACGCGAAGTGGCTTTCGGAGAGTCCCGGTGATTTTGTCGTACTTGGATGGGATTTCGAAACGTTCGGTGAGCATCATCACGAAGACAGCGGCATCTTCGACTTTCTTCAGGCACTTCCGGATGCCGTACACGACGCGGGACTTCAGTTTGCGACTCCCACGGAATTGTACGATGCCTTCGAAGGCGAAAGCCATGAGCTACCTCTTCCCGCGTTTGCGAGCACCTGGGCGGGAAGCGGCGGGTTGGAGTTCTTCCTTGGCAATGACGCGCAGAGGGCCGTCTTCCACCTCATGCTGCAGGCCTACAACAAGGCTCTCTTGACGGGCGACGAGCGATTTGTTGATATTGCGCTCTGGATGGCCCAGTCGGATAACCTGCACCTCATCCAGTGGTTTGGACGATCCGGCTCGGAAGCTGAAGTGTCGGCCTACTTCACTCCAGACGAGTGGTGGGCGCTGGGGCCGGATGGAATTATCTGGGAGATTCAGCAGGTCTACAAGAACTTCATTGCTGCTCTCGACGAGTACGTAGCTACGTCCGACATTACTTCACCGGTCTGGCAGAAACGAGAAAGGCGGCGCACAAAGCGACGACTCGAGTTTGAGATCGGTGCTGAACTGGCATCTGAAACCGACATTCAACTGGACCGGGCTCCGGCTGCGGACGTGGCGGAGGCCGTCGTGCGAGAGGCCATGGCCGGTCAGTATGAGGAGTCAACCCCCGGTCCGTTCGGCGTCTCGAGCACTCGCGGAAGGACGCGCGTATCGTTTACGATTGATCAGGCCGGGCTCGAGGGCGATGGACCGGCGCCGGACACGGCGTTGGACACCGGCGGAACCTACGATGTCCGCAGAATCGCTTTCCCGTCGCCGGACTCGACCGAGACGGAGTGAGTGGCAGGACTGCCCACCGTTGTTGGCGCGTATGGACAGGCCGGCTAGAACAAATGCCGCGGGACCCCCGATCGATCAGCGGCATATACTGTTCTTTTCCACCACGCAATACCCATGCAGAAAGCACTTTCCCGCACCGCCTACATAGCCGTCCTTCTGGCCCTCGTCGTCTCGCGTCCGGCTTCATGTCAGTCCGCTAGCGAGCCGAACAACGACGATCGGAAAACGCGGATCGTCGAGAATCTGAAATATCGGTTTCCTCAGTTACGTGAAAGTGACGTTACCGTGGCAGAGTTGGGAGCCAGTGCCTCACCCGGCTTTGATGAAGGAGTGGTCGTCATTGACGGCCGGAATCAGATGCGCTTCTTGACGACGAGCGATGACGCACGGCTGTACCTTCTGGCGGCCGACCCGATTGATGCGAGCCTCTCGATGCAGGAAATTGCTCTTGAGCTTCAGCGAGAAAAGGCCGTCGAAAATCAGGAGGCTCGAGAAAAACATCGGGCACTTCTGGCCGAAACGGCAGGGATGCCGAGTCGCGGTCCCGCGGACGCACCGGTCACGATCATCGAGTATTCGGATTTCGAATGCCCGTACTGCGCCAGCGTCTCAGGCACGGTGGAGAGCGTACTGGAAAAATATCCGGAGCAGGTGCGGCTGGTCTATCGTCACTTTCCGCTGTCACGACACCCGTGGGCCGAGCCTGCGGCGATTGCCGCCGTGTGTGCGGCGCAGCAGTCCGGCGACGCGTTCTGGAGTTTGCACGACGGCTATTTTACAAACCAGGCGAGCGTCTCAGAAGCGAACTACGCCGAGAAGGGCAGGGGGTGGATAGCGGCGGCCGGCATTGATGTTGATGCCTGGTCGGAGTGCGCGACCGACACATCGTCGGATGCGTACCTGGCTGCCCGGCAGCGAGTGCTGGCGGACGCTGAGAGCGGAAGTCGCTACGGAGTCACCGGAACTCCGGCCTTCTTCGTCAACGGCCAGTTTCTGAGCGGAAACCAACCTCTGTCAGCGTTCGACGAAGCGATCGCCGCGGCACTCGCCGATTCCAAATAACGCCTCCACGCATCAGGCGAGAGCCAGCAGGCTTTCTTCGACAATGCCCTCCACGAGTCGGACCTTGTAGCCGTTCTGTTCGAGCGGATCTGCATCTCGTGTCGCCAGCCTTCCGGCTTCCTCCGCAAGCGCGGCAGTGATCGGCTTGCCCTCAAGCAGCTGCTCGACGGCCGGCAGACGCCAGGGGATCGGAGCCACACCGCCAAGGACAAGTCGGGATTTCGCGACTCGATTTCCGTCCATCCGCAGAACGACAGCAACGCTCGCCAGCGCAAAGTCCCACGACCCTCGCTCTCGGACCTTTCGGTAGAGGCTGCGAGTCCCGTCCGGTGCAGGCGGAATATCCACTCCCGTGACCAGCTCGCCCTGCGCGAGTGAATTTTCACGAGACACATCTCTATCCGGCAGAACGAAGAACGAATCCATGCCGATGGTCCGCTCGGTGCCCTCACCCTGGATGCGCACGGACGCATCGAATGCCATGAGCATGGGCGCCGTATCCGACGGGTGAACGATGTAGCACGGTGTTCCTCCCATGATGGCGTGGTAGCGGTTCTCTCCGCTCTCGGCGTAACACGTGCTGCCGCCTTTCTTCAGGCAATGAAACTCGCCTCTGTAATACCAGCATCGTGGCCGCTGGCAGAGGTTGCCGCCAAGCGTGCCCTGGTTGCGCAGTTGTGGCGAGGCCACATCGCCGGCCGCCGTGGCAAGTCCGGCAAATCGATCCCGGATGAGCTCGCTGCCTGCGATCTCGCTGATCGTCGTCAGGGCCCCGATACGGAGACCCCCATTCGGCGTGCGCCGGATGCCACGCAGATCGTCGACATCGGTGATGCTCACCACCTTTGTTACAGGGAAGACGCGGTCTCGCATGCAGCCCTGAAGATCAGTTCCGCCCGCATGGACGTATGACCCCGGCTGCTCCAGGTGCTTGAGCGCATCTTTACGAGACGTCGCACGAACGTATGCAAATTCTGGTAGCATATCAGGTCCTCCCCTCGTCGCTTCGGTTCAACATGTCGACGAGTTGTGTCGGATTGATCGGAGTATCCGTCACGCGAACTCCCGTTGCATTGTACACCGCGTTTGCGATAGCCGGCGCCGTCGGTATAGTCACCGGCTCGCCGAGACCTTTTGAGCCCGTCGTGTTGCATTCAGTGTCTATCGTCTCGATCGGCAGCGACACCATGTCTGCCGGTACATCCATCGACGTCGGGATCTTGTAGTCGTGCCACGAGACGTTGCACATTTTGCCAGTCTGCCCCGAATCAAGCACGCGTCGCTCCGTCATGCCGAACCCGATTCCCATCACGATACCGCCGTACACCTGGCTGTCGTACGAAAGACGGCTCATGACCCGTCCGCTGTCGTGCGCTCCAAGGAAACGCAGGACCTTAACTTCTCCCGTACGCCGGTTGACTTCGACCTCACAGAATTGAGCGGCAAACGGGCATACGGCCTTGTCACGTGAATTGGGTCCCCGATAGCCAACGCCAACAACGACCTGCTGGCGTCTGAGCGATCCGAGCTCCGTCAGCGCCTTCCTCGTCGACGGATCCGTATTTGATACGACATCCGTTCCGTCCAGTCGAAGATCCGCCGCTGCAACGCCCATATCCTCGGCTGCCATCGCGAGAACCTGGTCCCGACAATCGATGGCGGCGGCTCTGACGGCCGGTGACTCCGTCGGTACGGTCTTGCTACCGCCCGACGCGGTGGCGAACTGGGTGGTGGCCGTATCGGCGTGCTCGATCTGAATATGATCGAGCGGGATACCCAGTTCTTCGGCAACGACCATAGCCATGACCGTCTTCGTACCGGTTCCGATATCCGAGGCCCCCATGTTCAAGTTGACCGAGCCATCGGCGAAAAGCTTGACAATGGCGGTCGATGGCGGGCCACCCCCACCGGCGATCCACAGACCGCCGGCCATTCCAACGCCTCGCACGATATCGCCGTCCTTCTTCTGGCGGCGAGCCTCCGACCACTTGAACGCCTCAGCGCCCTTCGTCATGCACTCAGCGAATCCGTTGGACGTGTACGGTATGTTGTTGCGGCCCTGGCTTACGGTCGCCAGGTTTTTCAGCCGGAACTCGATCGGATCCATCTCGATCTTCTCGGCCAGCTGATCCATCATCTGCTCGAGCGCCCACGAGCACTGCGGATGGCCCGGCGCCCGCATCGCCCGCTGCTCGCCCGCATTGATGTAGACGCTCTGCATGACTGTGCGAACACTGTCGCACTTGTAGAGATCGCGTATCTGCCAGTCCAGGATTCCCGTTCCGTTTCCTGAGTAGGCTCCGCCCGAACCCAGTGCCTCAAACTCTATTGCAGTAAGCGTTCCGTCTTTCTTGACACCAGCCCTGAGTCGCATTCGGTTGGCGGGTCGGTTACCGACCACCAACATCGTTTCCTCACGGCTCAGAAAAAGCTTGACCGGTTGGGCTGTCCTCTTTGCGAGCAGCGCAGCAATTACGGTATAGCGTCCAGCCTGAAGCTTGCTTCCGAATCCACCGCCGACATAGTGACAGATAACGCGAACGTTGCTCAGCGGCAGGTTCAGTCGGTCCGAGAGAAGTCGCTGGACCGGATACACGCCCTGTGTAGATTCCCACACCGTGAGGCGGTTGCCATCCCACCTGGCTACACAGCCGTGGGGCTCAAGCGGCGTATGGATTTCGCATTCAGTCCGGTACGTCTCCTCCAGAATGATGTCCGCCGCTTCAAATCCAGCCGTGATGTTACCGCGCTCATAGACATTCGGCCCACCAGCCAGATTGCCCCCATCGCGCGCGGCTGGCGAACCGACGTGCGTCGCCCGCTCATAATCCGAGATGAAAGGAAGCTCATCGTAGACCACCTCGATAGCCATCGCCGCGTCGCGGGCCTGGTGCGGTGTCTCTGCCGCAACCGCGGCAACCGCTTCGCCCTCATAGCGGCAATGGGAGGCAAACAATCCACCGATGGCTTCGCCTTCGCCATTCCAGTACCAATCGAGGTCGGCGCCCGGTGAGCGACCCGTGATGACGGCGCGAACTCCGGGCATCTTCTCCGCGCGCGACGTGTCCATCGACAGAATTTTCGCATGCGCATGCGGGCACCTCAGAATGGCCCCATACAGCATGTCCGCGAATTTGACGTCAGACGGATAGATGGCGGAGCCGCTAACGCGCTCATAGGCATCGACGCGCGGCACCGACTTTCCAACGACCTTTGTCGTAGTCCACGGATCCTGCTTCTGTTGAGGCTCAGGAGTTTCGGGCAGCGGCCCTTGCAGATAGTACAACGCGTCCTTCATGATGTACCTCCGATCTTGCGCCTGGCCAGAGCGGCCTGCTTCGCCGCTTTGAAGATGTTCGGGTATGCTCCGCAGCGGCACAGATTACCACTGACGCCAAGCCGAATCTCGTTGAGGGATGGATCGGGATGGGCGCGCAGGAGTCCTTCGACCGCCATGATCTGGCCGGGCGTACAATAGCCGCACTGGAACGCGTCGGTCTCTGCGAACGCGTGCTGGACGGAGCCCAGTTGCTCCCGATCAAGCAATCCTTCAACCGTCGTAACCGCGACGTTCTCCGCTTCGACGGCGAGCGTCATGCATGCGTATCGAGGCACATCGTCGATGAGGACCGTGCAGGAACCGCACTCGCCCCGGCCGCAACCATGCTTCGAGCCGGTGAGCCCAAGTTGTTCTCGCAGGGCGAACAGTAGAGACCATCGCGATTCGACCAACAGGCGATGCTCGTTACCGTTGATGTTGAGTACGACCGGAATCTTCTGACCGGGTGCGACGACACGGTCATCCTCCGGCGACTCCTTCTCTCTTGACGAACCGACGGTGGCGAGGCCGAATACCCCGAGCCCCGCTGTGCTGAGGAAATCACGACGGCTGACGCCGCTCACAACCTCCTCTGAAGTCTTCTTCTTTTTGTGTGACACGCGTACCTCCGGATGGCTCGGATACTGTGTGCAATGTAGTCGCCCATAATGGTGGAATCAACCGATTCGGGATCGCGTCAGAACGATAGTTTGCAGGTACTGACGCGGACTTCAGCCTACCTTTCAGTACGACGTCCAGATTCCCCGGAGTGTTATGGATTCGGAGCAGAGAGACAGATATCAAGAGATCATCCTTGACCACGATCGGAACCCGCACAATTGCCGCTCACTGAACGATGCGACCCACACGTCGGAAGGCTACAATCCGATCTGCGGCGACCGTTACCGGGTCTTCTTTCGTGTGGTCGGCGATGATGTTGCCGACGTAGCGTTCGACGGGAATGGATGTGCGATCTCACGCGCCTCGGCGTCCATCATGACGACGCTGCTCGGCGGCCTTGCGGTCCCCGACGCACTGGCGCGCGTCGATGTGGCAATTTCGTTCTTGACCAGACGAGATCAGGCGTATTCTGAACTTCTGGGTGATCTCGTCGCCCTGGAGGGTGTGCGGCGTATCCCGACCCGGCAGAAATGCGCGGTGCTTGCGTGGGCGGCGGCCAGATCAGCACTTATGGGAGTAGACGCTGTTTCAACCGAGTAGCGCCGGCTAGACGGCGAGTTTGCGATTCCGGGCACGAACGATCTGGGCAATTACGCTCAGTGCAATCTCTGCCGGCGATGCGGCGCCAATGTCCAGTCCGACGGGGCCTTGAATCCGATCCGTCTGTGCTGTCGTGAATCCGGCAGCGGCCAGTCGCTCAAGCCTCTTCGCGTGCGTTCGCTTGCTTCCGAGCGCACCGATGTAGGGGACATCTGAGTTCAGAAGATGATGAAGTGCCGGGTCGTCGATCTTGGGGTCGTGGGTCAACAGCGCGGCGTAGGTTTCGTCATCCAGGTCGGCGTCCGGAAGGGCCTCCTGAGGCCATCGGGCAATCAGTTGATCCGGAGCCGGGCTAAACCGGTCGATGGACGCGAAAACCTCGCGCGGATCGATGACGACGGTTGCAAAATCCAGCGCACTTGCCAGCCTGACAAGGTGGACGGCAATATCGGTCGCACCGACAATGAGGAGTGTCGATCGGGGCGGAATCACGTGAATAAAGAATCGGCTATCGCCAATCTCTACCGGTCCGGAAGACCTCGAGTGATAGGAAGTGACAGCCCGATCAATTGCCGCTTGCGGAAAGTAGTCCGATTCTCCAGTGCGCTGACCCAGGGGGTCAATCAACAGATGACGGGACGGGCCCGCTTGGAGCGTGGTCAGCCAGACCACAGGTCGCGACTCGCACAGAGCGGACACGACCGCGTCGCCTGTTTGCGCGGCCTCCGGGTCGCTGCTCGAATGCGGAAATGGCTCGAGCAACACACGGACCCTTCCACCGCAGCTCAGGCCGACGGACCACGCCGTCTCGTCTGCAATTCCGAACTCAAGTATGCTCTGATGTCCGCTGGCGAGCACCCCGGGAACGGCTTCGATCACCTCGCCTTCGATACACCCGCCGCTGACCGAGCCGACCACCCGCAGATCCGACGAGATGGCCATCGCGGATCCGACGCGCCGGGGCGCGGAGCCCCACGTCGACATCACCCGCGCAATGGCAAATTGCCGTTCGGCCGCGACCCAATCACGAAGCGTTGATGCAATATCGCGCATGCCTCACCGGGTCGGTTTCGTGAAAGGAGCACCGGGACACCGACGCGGGTCAGTCGTTCGGGCTGGCCGACAGTCTGCGCAAAAGCTCATCGTGAGCCTCCGGGGTGTCCACGTCGAACAAGATACCCGCATCTGACACGGGAATCTCGTCCACCACCTCGGCTTGGTCACGCAGAATTTCGCGTGCACCCACGTCGCCGGTCAGCGACAGCAGGTCGTTCCTGAACGCGTTGGCGAACAGCACCGGGTGGCCGCGGCGACCTTCAAACGACGGCACGACGACCTTCCCGTCGGTCGCCCGGTCGCGAACGATCTGGACTGTCTCCGGCAGGATCAACGGCATATCACCCGGCCAGATCAGATAGCTGTCGACGTCGATCGCGTGCTGAACGCCGCATACGATCGAGCTCGCCATCCCCGACTCGAACCGGTTGTTGTGTACGAGGCGGACGTCGTAGGGAGACAGAAGTGCGGCTACGCGCTCCCATTCGTGCCCCGTCACCACAATGGTCTCATCTCCGGAGGACAGGGCCTTCGAGACCACGGTTTCGAGAACGGTTGAGGTGCCTACGGGGAAGAAGAGCTTGTTGGAAGCTCCGGTGCGGCTGGACCAGCCCGCCGCAAGGACAATGGTCGTGGATCGCCAGGGCGTCGTCACGGCTAAGACCCGTCTGCCAGGGTCGTCAGATACGAAAGATCAGACAAAAAGATGGGAAACCGGGTTCGCCCGGCTCTACGCCATTCGTGATGGCGATCTCTAACTAGATGACACCCTTCTTCATCAGGCGGGCGACGAAAACGGTGACAACACCGAAAATGGCCCAGATTCCGAGAAGAGGCATCAAGTGTTCGAAATTAAACATCTTTGTATTCTATGTAAACGACCGCGCAGGCGCGATCGGGAGCATTCAGGGATGAGTCGAGATCCCGTTCTGTATGGCTGTCTAAATTCCCCAGTGCACGCGAGGTTCGTGCGGGAATTGTTGATAATTTGGGAATCCTGCGTGTAGAAGCAGCCCCGCTCTATGTATCGGACGACTGGCATTCAAATTCAATGTTGACCTGTTTCACACGCGAGGTGAGTCCGGCTCTTGGTGATTGCGAGCTTACGCATGCTCCAAGGCAGTCGGTCGATGTCGAGCTTGCCCGTATTCAGCACGCGGCATATGAGGACGCGCTGAGAGCGCTGGGAGCCCATGTAGAGCGTCTGTCGCCGGCCCCGCGGGCCCCGGATGGCGTGTTTGTGGAGGATACCGCTCTGGTACTGCCCGAGGTGGCGGTAATTTTGCGCCCCGGGGCGCCCTCGCGACGAATCGAGACGACGTCGGTGGCGAAGGCGCTCGGCGCCTTTCGAGAACTCCGTACCGTCCGGTCGCCCGGTACGATCGACGGAGGGGATGTACTAAGGGTGGGAAAGAAGCTCTTCGTGGGCCGCTCATCGCGCACCAACGCTGACGGGATTGACCAGCTTTCCACGGTCGTCGACGAGTTCGGCTACGAGGTCTTCCCGGTGGAGATCCGCGACTGTCTGCACTTGAAATCGGCCGTCACTCAGATTGGTCCCAACTTGCTACTGGTGAACCGGGACTGGTTGCTGGACTTTCCGTTCGGCAACATGGAGATGATCGACGTCGACCCCGATGAGCCGGCTGCCGCAAATGCGCTCATGATCAACGGGACCGTGATATACCCGGTAAACTTTCCTGCCACGGCTGAACGTATGAGGCACCGTGGGGTCCGGTTGGCCGCAGTAGACGTTTCGGAGATTCAGAAGGCCGAAGGAGGCGTGACGTGCTGCTGCATTCCGCTCTGGTGAGGAGGACCGGGAATCGCCAAGGCCGCGGCGACGACGCCTGCGAGATGGACCGATCGGGCCACGGGAAACTCACCGTTCTCAGAGCTCAGGCAGGGGGTCGTCGATATACTCCAGCATTCCTGCACTGTGGTGCATGACGCCCGCGCTGTCGACGACGAGCGCTTCCACGTCGGGCATGTCGTCGATCATTGCAAGTCCGGCTTCAGCTCCAAGCACGAACAGAGCTGTTGCCAGAGCATCTGCGCGTTCGGCTGTGCTGGCGACGACCGTAGCAGTCCGCAGGCCTCGAGCGGGCGTACCACGAGCGGGATCAAGAATGTGATGGTATCGAATTCCGTTGTGCTCGAAGAATTGCTGATAGTCGCCCGAAGTCGCTGCCGCGATGTCTTGCAGGTTCAGCACAGCCACCACGTCGTCCGCAACGTCCGGATCGCGAACGCCTATCCTCCAGCGATTGCCCGCACGCGAACCGAAACAGTAGAGGTCCCCGCCCGCATTGACGATGCCGGCCTCGACTCCGGACTCAGTGAGAATCGCAACCGCCCGGTCCACGGCATATCCCTTGGCGATTCCGCCAACAGCCACAGCCAACGTGGCCGTATCCTTGACGATGTATCCGTCAACGCCGACACGATATCGTTCGTAGCCGACCGACTTGAGACGTTCCTTTATCGCTGAAGCGGTTGGCGGCAACGGCTCGGCGGCCTCGAAATCGTAGAGGTCGGAGACCGGTTTGATGGTCGGGTCGAATGCTCCGCCCGTCTCGCGTGCAATTCTCTGCGCTCTGGTCAGGAATTCCAGCGCCTCGCGCGGAATCGCCAGACTGTCGACTGCCTCGTTGATTCCGTACACCGCACTGAGTGTATCGTCCTCCCACAGCAGCCGCGACACCCGTTCCATCTCGTTGTGGGCAGCGGTCACCGCGGCTCGTGCGACCCTGTCACTGGAGGCGACAACGGTGTAGTCAACGACCGTGCCCATCGAGAACCGGGTGAAGCGGTACGCCTCATCCGCGCCGCGTGTACGACATCCCACGAACGCCAACAGAATCACGACCGACGCGAGTGAGAACCTCATCCTAACCCGTGATCGCATCAAGCACGCCGCCGGAATGTCCCACCGACGCCACGATTCGATTCGGCGCGCAGATGATCCGACCAGACCGGATGGCTCCCGATCGCATACACAGTTCGTGGCGGCAGGAGGAGCGGACGACCGTGAGCTGCCCGTCGGACAGGGAGAAGACCGTGTCTCCTTGCGCACCGCGGACCGTGATGTTCTCAAAGGCCCGATCGCGACGAACGGTGTCCACAATCCGACCGTCGTACTCGAACACTACATGATGGCTCGACGATTCGACGCGCGGCTCCACCGAAACGAGCGCCGTGCCCGGCAATCTCCTGCTGCGCAGGTCGACGACAACCTGTTCCAGGCGCGGATCGAGGTTGGCCGTTCTCCCCGGATCAATAACGCGTCCTTTCCGGATGATGGTCAGATCCTGTGCCGCAGGCGCAATGGCTCGTGTGTCGATGCGTACGCTGGTGCGATCGATTGCACCCGTCGACAGCATGGCCGCAACGGCTGAACGGGGATCGTTCGTTACGAGGAAGTACGAATCTTGCGAAGGGCCAGCCGTGATTCGCTGCGAAATCAACGCCGCCGGTACGCCGGCCGCTAGTATTTTCATCCAATCACGACGATTCATTGTTCAACCTCAAGCCAAGTTTTTCGTAATCTCTTACTGAAGCCGCTCGGTGTCCGACGACATCCCGAACAAGATCAAAGAGGCCGGAAATGGCAGATAAAAAGTCAAATATCGCCAGTCGAATAGAGGAGGAGCACGCCAGTTTACGGCAACTCATGAAAGTCATCGGCGAGTCCGTTGGCCGTGATCCCCAGGGCGATTTCGGGGAGTGGAAGCTCGAACTTATCTGGACACTAAGAGATTTCCAGAACGAGTTGGTCAAGCACTTCGACCTCGAAGAGGACGGAGGGTTTATGGATGACGTGATCCGCAAGGCTCCGCAGGAAAGCAAGAAGGCTGAGGTCCTCGAGCTGGAGCACCGTGAGTTTCTGGACGAGCTGGATAGCATCACGGATGTGTTGAAGCAGATGAACGAGCAGAATACGTCAGTCCTGCCGACGGTGCGGAAGAGAGTGCTGGCGCTGATAAACAAGCTTCATGATCATGAGGCATCAGAGCGCGACCTCATCTACACTGTCTACTTTCAGGACATCGGAGTCGGCGACTAGTCCCGGAATCTTGCACGCTTCGAAGCCGAGGCAAACTCCACAGCTGCCGAATCGCCCGCGTAGGACGTCCGCGTCTTCACTCATCCCCGGAGTCAGACGCCGGACCCATGCCTGGAAGCCCACCCAGGCCGTAAGGAGCAAACCGAGCAGGACGATTGTTATGACCAGGTGGTAGAGCATCTTTATCCTCCGAGTCCGGCAAAACCCATAAAGCACAGGGATAGCAGTCCGGCCAGCATGAGTACGATGCCGGTACCCTTTATCACTCCCGGAACGTCCGAGAGTTCGAGTTCTTCCCGGATTCCTGCCATGATGACGATCGCAAGCATGAAGCCGGCGCCGGCTCCCAACGCGTAGACGAGCGACTGCAAGAAGTCGTACTCCTTGCTGGTCTGAAACAGTGCAAGGCCAAGGATCGCGCAGTTCGTGGTGATAAGGGGCAAGAAAATACCGAGCGCTCGAAACAGGGTCGGGCTGAACTTGCGGATAAACATCTCGACCAGCTGCACCGCGGAGGCAATGATCACGATGTAAGAGATGATCTGCAGATACTGTGCATCGATGGCCACCAGCGCCTTGTGTACACCGAATGCGCAGACGGAGCTGACGAACATCACGAAGGTCACGGCCATGCCCATGCGCGTGGCCGTTTCGAGCTTGCGCGACACACCGATGAACGGACAGATACCCAGGAATGCGCTGAGCACGAAATTGTTGATCAGCGCAGCATTGATGAAGACGAATGTGAGGGATTCTGAGTTCATTGCGTAGCGAGCCTCCCCCTCGTTTTCTTTCGTTCTCTCAGCCAGTTGAACAGGAGCAGCCAGGCTCCGAGTACGAAGAACGCCCCGCCGGGAAGTACCATGACGACCCACGGCTCGTAGTTGGGGCCGAAGACGGGAATGTCCATGAACGTGCCGCTGCCGAGCACCTCCCTGACGATGCCGAGACATAGCAAGGCGACGGTAAAGCCTGCGCCCATGCCGAGAGCGTCGAGCACCGATCGCCCGATGCCGTTCTTCGACGAGAACGCCTCGGCGCGTCCGAGGATGACGCAGTTCACGACGATGAGCGCGACGAACGCACCCAGGCTACGGTGAACCTCGAGGCTGATCGCCGGAATCACGTACTCGGCCACGGTCACGAACGTAGCGATAATCAGTATGTAGGTGGCGATCCGGACTTGTTTTGGAATGACATTGCGGAACGCCGAGACCAGGATGCTGGATGACACCAGAACGAACATTGTCGCAAGGCCCATCACAAGCGAGTTGACGACCGTGTTCGTGACCGCCAGCACCGGGCACATGCCCAGCACCTGAACGAAGACCGGATTCTCCTTCCAGAGACCCTTCAGCAGAGTATCGAAGCTGGTTATCTCCGGACTTGTAATTCCTGGTGTCGCCACTAGCCTGCCTCCGTCAATTGATCGAGGTTACGCCGGAGCAACGGTATCATTCCGGCGGCACTCTCCCCGACAATACGCGTGATCGCCCTGGATGACACTGTTGCGCCAGTGATGGCCTCGATCTCCCAGGGATTGGTCTTCTCGCCGCTCTTTACCATCACGATGGCGCGAAGCAGCGACTGCTTGGCCTCGTCTGTTTCGACCGCCAGAGCGTCGAAGTTGGCCCGAAACGTTTCGTCCTTCTCAATCTTGTCGCCGAGTCCGGGAGTCTCTTTGCTCTCGAGGACCTTCATTCCGACGACACACTCGCAATCGGGCGAGTAGCCGTACAACAGTCGAATGACATCCTGATAGCCCTGTCCTCGCGACTCGATGGCGAGGCCGGCAAGCACGCCCGTACTGTCGAACCCTGCGTAGAGCCCGCGTGGTTCGTCCGCGCGCACGACAGTGTCGTCCCGGATATCGAAGAATTCGAATGTGGTTGCACCGGGGATCACGTCGAGTATGGCATTTTCCAGATACGCACGACGGTTAGCCTCGATATACGGTGTTGTGATCTGGAACGTGGCGACCAGTATCGTGCTCGCGATCAGGCCGACGCTGCCCATCACGGCCACCATCCGGAGGCTGCCTCCTCGTGGTGCACCGGCGTCGATATGTTGATCAGGCTCAGGCATTCGCTTGCTAGTGTCGCTTTGCGCGCCAGGACGTTCCGTACACGCGGCCCTGCGTGGTTCTGTTGATCAATGGTGTGGTCGCGTTCATCAGAAGGATCGCATACATCACGCCCTCCGGCAATCCGCCGAAAAGACGAATGATCATCACCAGCGCTCCGATACCGACTCCGAAGATCCAGCATCCCCGCTGCGTGATCGGGGATGAAACGGGGTCAGTGGCCATGAATATCGCCCCGAGCATCAGTCCTCCCGAAAACAGGTGAAACATCGGGGGTGCGAAGCGGGCCGGATCGATGAGATGTGTCGCCGCGGCGATCAGTGCGACCGTTGCCAGAATGCTGATCGGAATACGCCAGTTCAGCACGCGTCGAAGCCCGAGGTAGAGACCGCATATCAGTATGATGAGAGATCCGGTCTCGCCGAGTGATCCGGCGGTGGTGCCGAAGAGCAGGTCGGTTGCATTGGTGACCACGCCGTCGAACTTCATCTGGGAAAGCGGAGTGGCCTGCGTTATCGCGTCGATGCCGGGTTTCAGGAAAGGAAGCGCGAACAGGTCGCCGCGGACGGTGAGAAGTTCGGAGCCCGGCACCGGTTGGGCCCACGTCGTCAACATGGACGGGAATGCGGCCTGCAGAAACGCCCGGCCAACGAGCGCGGGGTTGAAGATATTTGATCCGATGCCGCCAAAGATGAGTTTGCCAAGCGCGATCGCGACGAACCCGCCGGTGAATGCCATCCACAGCGGCGTCGTCGGTGGCAGCGTAAGAGCCAGCAGCGCGCCGGTGATCAAACCTGAACCATCCCGAAGCGTGCTTCTGCCGGAGCGCGAACGATTGTGGAGCCATTCGGGAAGCAACGCCCCGGCGATGCAGGCGACGGCGATCAGCAGGGCGTTGATGCCGAAGAACCAGATTGCTGCGAGCAGGACCGGGACCAGGGCGTAGTTGACCTGCCACATCAAGTACGCCGTGTCCTCCCGATGTTTGAGGAACGGCGACGTCGTCAGCAGCAGCCTGGGCTCGTCACGCGTCATTCTCCACCCGCGGTCTCTCTCGCCTTTTGTTCACGAAGTAACACCTTGGCCACGCGAAACCGCTGCACGAGAGGAATATTGCTGGGACACACGTACGAACATGAACCGCACTCCATGCAGTCCATGATGTGCCATTCATGCATGTCGTCGTAGAGGCGGGCTTTCGCAAGCGAACCGAGGCGGCTCGGATTGAGGAACACCGGACAGGCGTCCACGCACCGCTGGCACTTGATGCACGGGTACTCCTCTCGCGGGAATACCTCATAGTCGGTCAGGAACAGGATGCCGGACGTACCCTTCATGATGGGCACGTCGAGCATACGTTGTGCCGATCCCATCATGGGTCCGCCGAACAACACCTGCTTGACGTTGTCGGTCATTCCACCGCAGTACGCGATCACGTCGGTCAACCTGGTGCCAATCGGGATCAGCAGGTTGGATGGTTTCCTGATGCCGGGGCCCGTCACGGTGACAATTCGTTCGATGAGCGGCTGTCCGTAGCGGAACAGATCGCCGATGCCTGACACGGTCCCGACGTTGTTGACGATCACCTGGACGTCGATCGGCAGTCGACCGCTTGGTATCTCGATATCTAGGACGGCCTCGGTGAGCATCTTCTCGGCGCCCTGTGGGTACTTCGTCTCGAGGGGCACGATCTCGCACGGAAGGTGCTCCGGCATGGCCGCGCGCAGCTGCTCGATGGCGTCCACCTTGTTCATTTCGACGCCGATGTAGGCAATCTCCGCGCCCAGGGCTTTGAGAAGGATCTCAATGCCAAGAAATATGGAGTCGCTGCGCTCAAGCAGGGCTCGATAGTCGCTGTTGAGATACGGTTCGCATTCGACGGCATTCACCAGGAAGAAGCGAACCTTCTTGCCCTCCGGCACGGTCAACTTGACGTGTGTCGGAAATGCGGCGCCGCCCAGACCAACAAAACCGCCCCTCGAGACCTGATCAATGATCTCTTTGGGAGACATTGCCTTCCAGTCAATTGTGCGCTCATCGTGCAGGATCTGAGGCGACACCGGGTCGGGCTTCAGGACGATGGCTTCGACCACCTTTCCCGAAGGGTGATTCCTCAGGTCGATGGCCGTGATCGTGCCGGTTGCGGAGGCGTGGAGGTATGACGACACGAAACCGGTCGCCTCACCGATCATCTGACCGCGGTGGACGTAGTCGCCCACCTTTACGACGGGCCTGGAAGGGGAACCAAGGTGCTGAGTCAGCGGCAGGACGAGTTCGTCCATGAACGGGATCCGCTCGATCTGCCGGTCGTGCGTCAGTTCTTTATAGTCGGCCGGATGGACGCCATGGCGAAAGGTCTCAATATGCCGTGCAAGAGAGGTGGCCAATGGCGTCACTTCGCTCCGTTTGACTGTGTGGAGGAGCCGTCGCTGTCGTCGTTCGCAGATCCGGCTTCGGACAGTGACGAGAGATAGTCAGACAGACGCTGTGCCGCCGCGGCCGTGTCCGATCCAAACCCGCTGAGGGTCATAAGTTCTTCGGTAAGTCGCGAATGAAAGTCGGCACCAAACTGCGCACGACTTGTCTCGGTCTCGGACGCGAACTTGTTCTGCAACTGCTCTTTGACGCGGGTCAGCTCTTCCTGAAAACGTGCTTCCGCTTCTTCAGATATTTTGGTGACGACACTTGAACGGACTCCCGCCAGCTCCTGGAGAAGTTGCCACTCAGCGAGGCGCTTTTCCGTGAGCCTGATGATTTCCGGCATTACAAGTACGCGCGCGGTTCGTTCGGGCGAAACCGTGACCTCGATATAGGGCTCGGCTTCGGCGCGTTCAGCGACCGGCAGCTCAAGAAATTCGGAGAGCGATACCATCTTCTCGTTCCAGACGTTCTTCGCAACGTGTCGGAAGTATGGGCGATAACGTCCTTCTCCTATAGCCCAGTTTGCAACCGTCAAAGGTGCCTGCGCCGTTGGCCGTTCCTTTCCGTTGCTGAGCATCCAATTCTGGTCGGGGGCCGGATTGCCTGTGAGATCCCACCTGTGAGCCCATTCGCCCGGGGCATCCGGGTTGTATTTCATAAGCGGAAACGTGCGGCTCTCGACCGCAGTGCGCATCCGGTTCATCGATTGCGCGGGATCGAATCCATGCTCTGCCGGCTCGGCAACGTACAGGTGGAACAGTGACGGGCCACGCCGCTCGAGTCCTTCGACGAGGCCATCAAGGAGATGGCCACGAACACCGATCGTTGATCTCAAGACGTACAGGTCAGGTCGCGCCATCGGCCAGAGTCGCACGTCGGAGCCTGTCGAAGACAGGGATACGTCGCTCGACAACAGGAACACCTTGACAGGAGCCTCGACGCGCAGGAGATATGGGATCGCCTCTCCGGCATCGCCGGCGATCACACAAACCGGCGGGCAGATCGCCCACTCTTCTTCAGTCAGATCTCGCCAGTCGAGGTGGTCGAGTGCATCGTCGTGCTCCGCGGGTTCATACACGTCGTCGAGAATGAGGCGTGCAAGTCTCAGAGCCCGAATGCCCGATATCACGACAGCAGTGACGGATGTGAACAGCCCATCGGCAACCGCAACGGTATCTGCACCGGTGTTGATCCACGGGAATGAGAACGGGTTGTACGGGTAGTAGCCTCTGTTTGTCGCGGAGTGGTCTTCGCTGAAGACGCCAAGCAAATTAGTCCGCGTGCTGCCCGTCGCGCTTCCGTCGTACGCTCCGAGTATGTCGCGCAAACCCAGTAGCGAGTCGTTGAGCTGCTGAAGTCTGTCGCGGTCGACGGTCACATCTCCCGAGGCGATGCCGGCAAGCGTTTCCGGCTCAAGCGTTTTGTTTGCTAACGACTTCAACCGCTGGCCGAACGCCTCGAAGTCATTGACGTCGACCGACTCGCGAACCCGTGCCTTGATCTTCTGCTCCAGGGCGTCTGCGCATTCGGACAGGGTCGCCACAAAGGACTCCACTCGCGGGCGGATGACCGAGTCGGCGACGGCCGCCATCAGGTGCAGCGTCGACTGCGTCCCGCTGCCGGGGAACGACGAATCTCCACCGAGCATGCTGTGATACGAGTCACGATCCAGAAGCCGGTATGCGAGAGATTCGGGTGTGTCACGAAGCGCGAAGCGATCGATGGTCTCTCGAGCTACACTGCCGAGTCGTGATGCGAACAACCAGTCGCGGCGATACTGGCGCAGTTGGTGCGGAGTCTGCTTTGTGATTTCGATCGCGAAGTCCTGACAGACGGCGTGGCAGATGCCGCACGATTTGCACGAGTCGGCATTGACGTTGATCGAGAACAGCAGGCCGCTGCCTTTGTCCGCGCTTTCCGGCGCAACGAAGAAGGTGTCTGTCCGGGCGATGGGGAATGTCTTCAGACGGGCAACAAGCGCCGTCATCTCTGCTCGAAGGGTCTCGGTCTCCGACTCCGTCTGCCCGAGACGGCTGACAAGCTGTTCGAACGCTGCGGTCAGCAGATCGCCCGCTGTTCGGTATTCGTGTCGCGCATCGCCCGTCACGAGTTTGTGTGCCTGGTTGACCAGGTGCTTCTTCACTCGCTGAAGTTGGAGGAGGGGGGAGGAAAGAGCCTCTGCTTCTTTCATCGCCGTTTCTACGAGGCTCGCGACGTCCGTCACGGTGGCCGGGAGAGCGGCGTCAGGACAGGCAGCGAAGCATGCACCGCAGGCTGTGCAGTTCTCGGGCAGGAATGTCGGTATCTCGGTTCGATACGGTTCCCAGCTGCGGAAAGAGGCTGTACGTGCCGGAACCAGGCCGGTGGCGATATACGGATCCGACAGGGCCTTGTCGGTCTGGCCCGTCTCGTACAGATGTCCGACCGTATTCCAGAAGCGACCTGCATCGTACACCGACTCGGTGTGGACCGGTACCTCGCGGACGGTCCACGGCGCCGGTAGCTCTGTGGCCGCGATGCCGGCGTCGGCTGCCGGCTCAATCTCAATCACGGAGACGGTCTTGAGGCCTTGCTCGAAGGCCTGCAGGAATGGATCGAGCAGATGGTCTCCGACCGGCAGCTGCCGCTTGAGGCTGACACCATAGGCCGTCACCAGCGCACCGGGTTCGGTCTGCGACAGCGGTGGGTATGAGGCGACGGCTGCACCCGCGAGTGCATGTGCCGCCAGCTGACGCTGGATCCACCGGTCGGTTGAGAGCGAGGTGGCGATGGCCGCAACATCAACGTGTTTGATGAGCAGGTGTTTGTCGTGGATCGACCGGGTGGTTCGCTGCGGCAGTGTCTTCCAGATCTCATGCGCCCCCGCCGGAGCGGCCACGATGAGCACACCGTCTTGCTGGAGGGAGGCCAGCACCTGATCGTCCGCCAGTGCATGGAGCTCTGTCACGGCCACAAGTTCGGAAAGAGTGCCCGGCGGCGGTGGTTGTTCGTCACCGAACGAGTGTCGGACCTGCCATCCGGACGGCTCGAATCTGTGCTCACCCACGGCCTGTATAGATCTGCACCCAACACTCCAACCGTGGACGTCAAAGATAACCGTGCTCAAGGCCGCCGCGATCATGTCGAGATTCTGGTCCGCGCTTGCATGCATGGACAGTGCAGCTCCGGAGCGCGCGTTCCGCGACTTCGTCCGCGGGCCCGCCAACCCCAGTCTGCCGATACCCGAGTACGCGCTCTCGAGGAGCTGACTCAGGCGCTCGAGCGTGGGCAGTCGAGTCTCGGGACTTTCGAAGTGCACACCCACATGAAACGCTCTGACATTTGCAGCGGCGGGCAGCATGTTGGCCACGAGCGCTACAAGATCATCCACTCCCACATTGTCGCTCGATGTGGTGATGCCCGAGTACAATTCCGGTCGGTCCGATGGAACGGCGAACCGCGGATACTCCGGGTGCGGAAGCGTGCCTTCGTCGTACAGGCCGTTCTCGTTGGCTCGATCCAGCGACGCACGAATTTCGGCGGCAATAGGAGGATTCTGGGCAAAAGCACGATGCACACTTTCGAGCACGGTGACCCTTTTCTTGCCCTTCAGCAGTTTGCACAGTTCGGCGCCGGGGAACGGCCGGAACATGTGTATCACGACCAGCCCGACCTTGCGGCCTTGCGCTCGCTCCTGGTCGACCACCCACCGAAGGGACTCGCATACGGCTCCCATGGCGACGACCACGTACTGTGCATCATCAGTCCGGTATCCGGACACGGGTTGATAGCGTCTTCCGGTGAGGCGAGCGAACTCGTCGAAGGCTTCGTCCGCAATCGACGGAACATGGTCGAAGAAGTACACACCCTGGCCGGCGAGTGCTCTTGAGCCGGCGGTGCGATCGAGGCGTGCACCCATGCCGATCGGGCGGTCGACGTCAAGGAATCGAGGTACGCGTCGCCTCGTGTCGCCGAACAAGATCCGCTGCGAAGGTGTCGGTGATGTCAATGTGTCGTCGGGGCTTCCCAGGAAGTCGGCCGCCAGGCCCGACTCGACCAGTCGGGCCGTCATGACTTCATTTGATTCGCCAAAGACGTCGTTGCTGCAGATGCCCGGCAAGAGGGAATGCTCCGCAATGCGGTGAGCTATCAAACCGAAGTCCACTACTTCCTGCAGGTTCGTCGCGAACAGCAGGAAACAGCCACTGTCTCGCATCGCGAAGAAGGCGTCATGTCCTCCGCTCGGCGTGCATACGTGGTGGATGGTGAACGGAACGTGATTGCCGGCCGACTGTGAAACGGCAGACTGGACCTGTGCGAGTTCGGTGCCTTTGAGGAAACCCGTCGAGCGCATGCCAGCTGATGACTGGCCAATCAGCTTACCTGCAGCGGCGGCAGGCGCAAGATCGCCGACTGCCCGGCCGTCCGCTTTCACACGCAACGTCGACAGGACCGAGGAACCGGCCTGCAGCTCAGCAGACTGAAGGGCGTCGGACGCAGGAACGGCCGAACGAACACCTGGCCATTTAGCGGTGTCTGCCTTCTTCTTCTTGCCGGGAATCAACATCACGTGATCGGGCTCTTGGTCTTCGTCGTTCTGAGTTCCGTGAACTGCTGGCCCGGTATCCATTTGATGGCTCCGGTGGGGCAGCGCAGCGTGGCGATCGGCGTCAGCAGTTCGATATTTTCATCATTGATTACGGGGAGGTTGTGTTCCATCGAAATCAATCCGACGGGTGCGTCGGCGGCGCAGATCCCGCAACCGGTGCAGGCGACTTTACACTGCGCGAGCGCGGCCTCGCCTTCCAGTATGGACTTGCACTGCACAACGAGACAGTGACTCACGGGCTCTATCACGAAAAGATCTTTCGGGCATGCCCGAACACAGTCGCCGCAGGCGGTACAAAGCTCCAGGTCAACCACCGGCAAGCCATTGTCGGCCATTGTGATAGCATCGAACGTGCACGATACCTCGCAGTCGGCCAGTCCGAGGCAGCCGAACGTACATCCCTTGAATCCGCCGCCGACGGTGGCCGCCGCCCGACACGACGAAAAGCCCTCGTACTCGCCGACCTGCAGTGCAACATCGCGACCACCAGCGCAGAGAAGGCGCGCCACTTTCTTTTCTGCCGTACCGGCGTCGATACCCAGGAAGTTGGCAATGAAACGTGCCGAATCCGGTCCGCCAACCGGGCAGCCCGACGGCTGCATGTCGCCCTCGACTACCTTCTCGGCGAACGCGCGACAGCCCGGCACACCGCACGCCCCGCAGTTTGCCCCGGGAAGCATGTCGGTAACGGTATCGATGCGCGGATCCTCATAGACCCAGAGCTTTCGATGGGCGACTGCGAGAACGATCGCCAGCAATACGCTCAGCCCGGCCAGAAATCCGACAGCGATCAGAGCGTCCATGGACTCTACTGGAAGGGTTGTGCGCGCCGGATAAGATCCTCAAGTCCCGGCTCGTCGGGATTACGAGGCTTTCCGGGGTGAATGATTCTCACGGGGCACTTCTCCGCTGCAAGCACCAGTTCGCGGAATGATCCGGCTGATGCATCCTTGATGTACGCCTGCTTGTTGCCATCGTAGGCATACATCCGCGAATTCATGTTTGTACACTCGTTGCAGGACGTGCACCTTGGTGTCTCGATGTAGGGCTCGTCGAGGGTGATTGCTTCCTCTTCTTCTTCCACCACGGCGGCCGGTGCCGCCTCGACGACCTCGGCCGGTTCTTCGATCACATCTGTCGAATCCGATGGCGGCAAAACCTGAGACTCGGTTGGCGATGCCTGGAGAGCGTTGCCCGTCGGACGCAGACCGAGCAAGCCTGCCGCAATGTTCGCGACGATTTCCCGGGCCAGCGTCCCCGTCGCTTTGTCTAATTCCGTGCGGACCTTTTCCTCGGCTTCGGCAATGGAATTCTGTCGTTCCTCGTCTAACGTGGCGCGCTCCGCCTCGATCAGACGCTCGGCATGTGAGCTCTTAACGCCTCCCAGCTCCTGCAGCGTTCTCCACTTCCTCAATGCCGCCCGCGCCGCATCGGTCACCGGGTACGTGACGACGACTCTCTGCATCCGACCCTGCTCATCAGCCATCCAGATGTAGGGTATGCGGTTGGCCGCTGAAGCTTCATCGAGGTCGATGAAATCATCGACGGGAATCATTTCCGGCTGCCACTGGGCGGCCGGGATCATGCGAAAGTGGTCGGTATGCCTGCGGATCGATTGCCAGGAAGTCAGCGAATGTGAACGCCGTCGCAAGCGTGTTTCGGCTCGATTGCGTCGAGGAGTAGGTAATCTCGCTACGGCTCCAGGGTTGGTCCGCGGCTGGATTTGCGGCGATGTTGAACCGGTCGGCCCAATCTGTCCGGGCGGGATCGAACGTGAAGATCGGGAACGCCCTCGACTCCAGTGCAACGGCCGATGCAAGGTACCGGTCCTTGTCGTGCAGCGTCGTTGACAGATCCTGGCAGATAGAGTACAGCGCCGGGCCGTGGTACCGGGTGCCCGACATGGCACTGTCGATGAAGGCTGTTAACTCCGAGGCCGGGGCCTGCGTCACATGGGCCTGACCGAGACCTACTGCCTGCATGGCAATATCTGCGGCGACCGAATGCGAGGAGGCTTTCTCGGACGCGGTCCGTATCCCGCTCGGAATGTCGTCTATCGAGACGAGAATCTTTATCGGAAGATCGGAGCCAAGGATCTCCATCAGCGCACCGCGCGCTGTGCGGGACAGGGTTGACGACGGACCAAGATCGACGATGTATGGTGGACACACGGAACGCTCCTCGTCCGTGAGATGCATTACACCAAATTGATCGAAGACCGCGTCGTGAAACGCTTCCTTGTAGCTGCCCGATGACTCGAGCAGAGCAATTCTAATGGCCCGGATCAAGGCGGCCAGCGTTCTGAGGTTTTCGTGCGAGCGTGCGACCGCCTGGGTGAGCCCCTCTGTTCCGGACAAGGTCCCATTCTGTCGGGCGTCAGCGAGTTTCATCGGCAGCGCCCGGAGGTCGTCAGACACCGATTCCAGCCTTGCGCGCTGGCTCGCGGGCATCCGTTCGGCAACGTTGGATTCTTCGACCAGTTTCGAAAGCGCATCGAAGTCGAGCGCGTCCGCATAGCCCTTGCCAACCGATGCACGCAGGTGTTCTGGATCGCGGCCTTCTTCGGATCCGCCGAAGTCGGCTCTGAGAAACTCCTCCATCATGACGGCGAGGCCTTCCGCGTCTTCCTTGATCGGAGCAAACATCGTCTCCCACTCGCGATCGACCGTTCGCTTCAGAATCTGAATCATCGTCGCACGTCCAAAGTCGTGCAGGCGCCCGTCCGGCGCAAGCGATCTCAATTCCTCAATTGCTTTCGCTGGGCGTCGCGCGCGTCATCGTCAGAAACAGTAGCGAGGATTCGCTTCTCCGCCCGATTCCACAGTTCGGAAAGGAGTGCGTCCGGGTCCTGCCTGAACTCCGCAAGAACGGCGACCTCCAACTTTCGAACGAGTGACTCACGCTCGCCCGCTGAACCGGCGCTATCGGCCCCGAGCAGACCATCCATGATGATTGCAAGCGGCAGTTCCGGACCCGAATGATCGATCGGGATCAGCACGGGATACGGACCACGGACGGATGGAGAGGAAACGTAATCGTAAAGCTGTGCAGGTACGAGGCCGGCGTCGTCAAGCCGGATTCCGACGTCGCGTCCGGTGTGATGGAATGCGAGAAGCTGACGTCTCACTTCGTCGGAAGCCTCGGTTGGCGCTTCTCCTTCCATGTGAAGACCGGCCGATCCGGAATAGAAATCCGGACCATCCTCAAAGTCGTGCCAGGGGACTTCGAGAAATGATGCATCCGTCACCGCATCCGCATCATGTGGCGACTCGCCGTTTGAACTTGCGGAGCCGTCACTCGAGATGTTGACGCTGTCCGGTAACGTGCCGGCGTGGACGGCGGTCAGCAGGGACGCGGCAATCTCCTCAAATCCGGTTCCGGAGGCTGATTCCAAAAGCTGCGTCGACGTAGCGAAGAGTCGCAGTCGCAAATCCCGAACCGTTTGTCTCGATGATTCGCCGAGCGAGTACCAGAGATCTTCAGGATCGGCAGACTGTGATTCGAACAGTGCCACGCCACCGGGGCGGATCCGCGCCAACGCGTGTTCAAGTTCTCGTCGAGCGGCGCCGGGACATAGCAGCACATCTGCAGATCGGGTTGGTCTCCGACGTCGATCCGAGGAAGATATTGAACGTACGATCCTTTGGATGGCCGGCGACCCGGGCATGAGCACCGTCAACGGTCGAGATCTCTGCAATGCGACGCGCCATTCGAAAGCCGCGGGTCGAGACGAGGAGGGCCTGGACTTGATCGTCGCCCGCCGGATGTTCGACGTCTGCGTCATCGCGTGCATCCGGCGTGTACGACCGACCCGTGGCGGCCTCGAAGGCCGCAATCGCTTTTGACAGGAGCGCCGGAGCGTCGTGAATCAGTTGGACTGCGTCCAGCTCTGCCGGGACCGTCTCGGGGACGCGGCGTCGGCGAGTTCCAAGCGCTTTCTTCTGGTATGCGTTCGGACTGTCAATCTCGTCAGACGGTGTGCCGAGCAGCTGGCTCAGCAGCGCAGCGTCAGGAATGTTAATCGTGTCAAAGCGGGCAATGCCGTCTTCGATGGCGAGACGAACCGTAACGGGGCAGAGGGACAGTTCAGCAGCCATGTGTGCAATGACGCCCAGGTCTACGGCTTGCTGCGGAGAACGCGCGATAAACTCGAGCTTCGCGACCGATGCGTCGCCATCATGACCATCGACCACATATACGACGAACGGTCCCAGTTGGGGAGTTGCGCCGGTAGCGACTCCGGCTCCCATCACTGCGACGCGCAGGCCATCCGCGGCGAGTACTCTCGCTTCATTGAGGGCGGCGGAATGGTCGGTCGCGGTAACGGGCGGGATGGCGATTCCGACATTGCGCGACGGCGCGTCAAAGACAATCTCGCTCCAGAGCGCGGTTGCAGTTTCGGCTACCGGTTCACTGACAATGAAAGCATCGCAACACCTTGACACCATCTCAATGATGGCACCTGGTTGATCTGCTGCCTGTGTGTTGGGATCAGCGGTGTTAGCTGCCGCTCTCACCGTTTGCGCTGTGTGAAGCGTCTTGCTCAAGGTTCTGGCCGTTTCGACTGCCTACGTGGACGGCAAACTTGTCCAACTCAAGATTGATAGCCTCTCTTCTGGCCTCGACCGAGAACGCCTTTCGAGGTCGACGAGAATCCTCATAACACTCGACTCGATCGTTCCGATACAGAATCCCGATGGGCTCCGCTTCCGACATAGCAGCAACTTCACGAGCTTTGTTGATGTCGGACGGGTCGTGCTCCAATCGCTGTTGGTAGACCTTCGTAAGATTCTCTGGCACCTGGAGGCCGTTCTCGTGTTCGAGCAGCATGCACCTGTTCGGGTCCGTTATGAACCCGTCGAAGAAGCCAGGCATAAAGTGCGGACATCGCTGTGCGATCCGCACAAACGACAACCCTCTGTGATGAAAGGCCTGTTGAATGATCTGGTACAGCAGATCCGGGATCCATTCGACGGCGTTGGCGACAAACGAAACATTACCGACGCCGAGCGTCGTGCTCAGAATGTTGAGGGGCTCGGTGTATGAGCCGTGCGGCGTCGTATTTGTCTTCAGGCCTTTCGGTGACGTTGGCGAGGCCTGCTTCTTGGTCATCCCGTAAATCTGGTTGTCGTGAACGAGAACGACGAGATTCATGTTGTACCGGATCGCGTGGATCCAGTGGGCGGTGCCGATGCTGCAACAGTCACCGTCTCCCATGTTCACGAAGACATTCAGGTCCGGTCGTCGGATCTTGACGCCTTCGGCGATCGGAAGTGCGCGCCCGTGGAGTCCGTGGAATCCGTACGTTCCCATGTGGTGCGGGAAGCGACTCGAACAGCCGATGCCCGATACGAACACGGTCTTCTCCGGTGGGAGCTGTTCGTCACGACAGAGACGCTGCACGGCGGTAAGAATGGCGTTGTCGCCACAGCCCGGACACCAGCGCGGCACGGCGCTCTGATAGTCCGAAAGGTTGTATTGCGGCTCGTCGATCTCGATCGAGCTCAAGGTGTTCAGGCCAAACATCGGCAGTGGGTCCCTATTGGGCCTCGACTAATTGGCGGAGCATAGCTTCGATGCGACCGGGCTGCAGCGGTTCGCCGTGTACGTTCGACCAGGAGTCTACGTCAACGAGATACCGTGCCCTGAGGAGGAACGCAAGATTGGAATACCTGCGATTGTCGCTATCGATCAGTTCGTCTTCAAGGCTGTCGGAGTAGTTGATTTCGACAGCGATCACTTTCTTGAAGCGTTTCAGGATCTCACCGATGCCGGAGGCCATCGGTTGCAAGAACTTGATGTGGAGCGATGACACGCTGGCACCGTCCTTTCGGAGGCGCGTTACCGCCTCGTGGATTGCACCTTGAGTACTGCCCCAGCCAACAACCAGCACGTCACCTTCCTCGTCGCCGAATGTCTCGGGCGTCTTCAAGGTCTTCTGGAAGGCCGCCAGCTTCAGACTTCTGCTTCGGGCGCCTTCCTGATTCGCGCCACGGTTGTACGCGACCTTGCCCATGCGATTGTGGGCCAGTCCAGTCAGTGTGAACATGCCGCCGGGTTGACCGGGAATAATCCGCCGCGAAAGTCCGGTTTTCTCGTCCCAGTCATACGGAGGCGTACCCTCAGGCAATGCGCTCTGGTCGATCGGAGGTGCAAGCCAGTCCCGGCTGAACTCAGGTCTTGGGAAGGGCTGCTGGCCGGTGGCCAGATTTGCGTCCGACAGGACCAGAACCGGCATTCGGAACGTCTCTGCAATCTTTCGGGCGGTCAGGATTGAATAGAAACAATCCTCGATCGTGGCAGGAGCCATCACGACTTTCGGGGCGTCGCCGTGCGTGCTGAATAATGCGGCGAGCAGGTCTCCCTGTTCGACCTTCGTCGGCAGTCCCGTGCTCGGTCCGCCGCGTTGGACGTTTACTACTACCAGTGGAATCTCGGCCATTACGGCGAGCCCCAGCAATTCGGTCTTGAGCGCGATGCCAGGACCGGATGTAATGGTTACGGCACATTTGCCGGCGTATGACGCACCGATCGCGAAGCCGCAGGCGGCGATCTCATCTTCAGCCTGATGTACTACGCCGCCCACATTCTCAAAGATCTCACTCAGGTGGTGAGACGCCGACGTAGCCGGGGTTATTGGATACATCGCGCACACATCCATCCCGGAGGCCATGATGCCAAGCGCGATGGCGACATTGCCGTTGGACACGATCTGCGGTCCCAAAATTTTGGCTGAAGGGATTCGAAACTGGAAATCCAGGTTCTCCTGTCCCCAGTTATATCCTGCTTCCAGCAGCGCGACGTTGTTGTCGACGATCTTCTTTCCCTTTCGGCCAAATACAAACCGAATCTGTTCTCGACCGAGTTCCAGTTCACGGTCGTACAGGTAGGACAGCATGCCAAGAACGAACATGTTCTTACCACGCATCGGGTTGTCCACGTGCTGCAGTGTGACCACTTCCATGGGGACCTCGTAGACGCGCAGGTCTTCCTTGATCATCCGGTCGTACACCTGGACGTAGGAGGCAGCGATCTCGGGGTCCGCGTGCTCTCGCCACTTGTTCTCGATCAGGACGATGCATCCCGGCTTCAACGCGCCTGACTCAAGGCGGCCAGTCAGGACCATCTCGTTGAACGCAACGACAACGTCTGCAGCGTCGCCGGAGTTCGTGACCGGGGAGGAGCCAACCCGAATTCGGATACCGCTCGCTCCGGCCGCATTACGCGGAGGCGGTTGAATTTCGGCCGGTATAATCTCAACCGTCCAGATACCGTTACCCATTTTCGCGGAGATCGTACCGAAGGCCTGACCAGCCTTCTGCGCACCTTCGCCCGCGTCACTCACGATCTCGACGACGTGCTGATCGAGAGTGATTATTTCCTTCGCAGCGCGGCCATCGGCAGGTTTGCCGGCGGCTGAATTCTTCGAAGGGGAATCGGATCGGACAGCTCCTATTTGTTCGGAGCTATCGGTGGTGGATGGCGACATCTCGTAGTAGCATTGGCGGGGAATAACGGGACCTGGCGCAACTAGTCCGCTCGAACACCACAATATCGGGAGAGTTCAGTCTTCAAACAATTCTGACGAATCCCCCACAGCGCGTAGGGAATTCCTCTACACATATGTTGGTTACCCGGTACTCGATGCCGGCTTGAGTGTGACCGGACCTGACGCCGGCCGGGCATCCGGCGAGTAGAACCAGCCGGACACTCGTTCGGGCATGATGAGTCCATCGAATGTCATAATCACGTCGCCGTGTCCGGTGTCCCGCAATCGCAGGGAAAGGCGACCTCCGCGGCGCGCACCGAAGACTTTGACGAAGACCTGAAACTTGTCGTCGTGCACGCTGCAGTCGGCAGGATCGACCCAGTAGCTTCCGGATCCCGTGACCTGCCCGCCCGTGTTCGTAAGGTTGAGATTCACGCTCATCGGAGACCAACATGCCGCATCGGCTTCGCCCGCAGCGTAAGCGTCAAAGCTTCCGGCCCAGGAGCCGAGCGATGTGGACTCGGCACTGCCTTCGAGTGCCTCGGACGAGGCGTCCTCCAGCCCGAAGAATACGTGGTCGTTGTGCCCCTCCGCCGACATGCTGTCGTGCGAGATTGTCTGGTTGGCCGGAGAGATCCACACGCGCACGAGCGAATACTCCGATGGAACGGCCAGGTCGACAGCGATCAGCAACAACACCGGAAGGCAGATGTACCGTCCGAAGTTTGTCAGCACTCGTTGCGTTGCTGAACGGGATGATTCCGTAGTGCGTTTCATGGGTGATCCTTGACTGGAAGACGGATCCGCGGGATCGAGGTGGGAGGCCTCAATCAAGTCTGTTTAGTATCGCGCAAACGCCGGCTCGCTTTAGGCAAGCCTCGAGGGCGAGTCCACAGGGCCATTCAGACGTGGAAATGCCCTCTGATCGTGCAACCGAACAGTGATCGTCCCGTAGCGAAGATTCCGCACCATATGCCGGACGGCGACCACAGTAGTCCTTCGCTCCTTCGTAGTCCTCGCTCCACTATGAACGCTACCTCTTTCGGCCGAGAGCAAAGCCACCTCGGGGCTATGGTCATCGGCTTCGTCCTGCTGAGCTTCGTCGTCGGCGATTCGACAGGTCAGAGCATAGCACTGATGGGTGCCGGGCAACAGGCCGCGGAATTCTCGCCCAACATCAAGCCGACTCTGGCTCTGACGAAAACGGATGGCCCAATCGTGATCGACGGCGATCTCGAAGATCCCGGCTGGGCGAATGCAGCACGCGCCGTGAACTTCGCCCAGAACTATCCCGGAGACCAGACAAAGCCTCCCATCGATATCGAGGCCTGGACCACCTACGACGACGAGAGCATCTACTTCGCATTCATCATTCGAGGACGACCCCGGCGCCGTGCGCGCCAACCTGAGCGATCGTGATCGAATATTTCAGGACGACTACGTGGGTGTCATCATGGACACCTACGGCGATAATGCGTGGGCATATTTCATCGCCGCTAATCCGCTCGGTATCCAGGGTGATACGAGGATTGTCAACAATGGTCCGGAGGATGTAACGTTCGACATTGTGTTCTCGTCGGAGGGACGAGTGACCGAGACGGGCTATCAGGTCGAGATGGCGGTTCCCTTTCGTAGTCTCCGATTCCCCGACCGTGACGTGCAGGACTGGAACATGACATTCTGGATCACTCATCCGCGTCAGAGTCGTGGCCAGTACACGTGGGCCGCGATCAATCGGGATGATCCGTGCTGGTTCTGTCAGTTCGGGACGTTGACAGGAATTCGGGGAGTGTCGGGCGGTGGTGGTCTGGAGCTGCTGCCCGCCATAACAGGCTCGCAAGCCGGCGTCCTTCGGTCGTCAGGCGACCCTTCGTCTGGTATTGATAACGGAAAGCTCAGCGCAGACCCGTCACTCGGCGTCAAGTACGCCGTCTCATCAAATTTGACGGCCGATGTGGCTGTTAACCCGGATTTCAGTCAGATTGAAGCCGATGCGGCCCAGATCGACGTGAACACCACGTTTGCATTGTTCTTTCAGGAGCGACGGCCATTCTTTCAGGAGGGGAGTGACCTGTTCCAGACCTGGGTACCGACCGTCTACACCCGCTCGATCAACAATCCGGTCGCGTCGGGCAAGGTGACGGCCCGGTATGGGCGGACGAGCGTCGGCTACATCGGAGGCGTGGACCGGGACTCGCCGCTGATCCTGCCGTTTGAGGAGCGAAGCGATTTTGTTCAGGCGGGGCGCAGCGTGAGCAATATCATCAGAGCGAGGAGGTCGTTTGGAACCAGTTCTCATGTGGGCGCGCTGATCACAGATCGACGCCTTACGGACGACAACGGGTCGGGTACGACCGTCAGTCTCGATTCACGTCTGCGGCTGTCGAACAACTACTCCGTCGAGCTCCAGTTCGTGGGGAGCCATACCGCGGAACCGAACAGTGCGGAGTTGTCGGAGTCGGTGAGCGACATCACGTTCGACTCCGGCAAACACACAGCGAGACTCGACGGCGAGTCATTTAGCGGATTTGCTTCACAGGTCAGCTTTGAGCGGAGCGCACGACACTGGAACGTCGATCTGGACTATGCAGCCATAAGCCCGACCTTCCGCGCCGACAACGGATTCATTACACAGAACAACCTCCATCGGACGACGCTCTGGACGGGTTACACGTTCTATTTCGACGGGATCGTAGAGCGCATCATGCCGGCGATCGTCACGGGCTACTTTTGGAATTTCGACGGTGTTCGGAAGGACAGATTCCTGTGGCTGCAGGGCAACATTAACCTGAAGGCTCAGACGAACGTCGGCGTCAGGTGGCTGGTGCGGAGCGACGAGCGATTCAGGGGAGTGGATTTTCAGGGATTACGTCGACTAAGCGTCAACGTGAACTCGAACTTCTCTGACCCGGTGAAACTCGGTGCGTTCATGAATGTGGGGCGGAGTATTGCACGGAATCGCGAGACTCCGGTAATGGGTCGATCGCTCGATCTCGAACTCTGGGGGACGATCAAGCCGATTTCGCGACTCGTGCTCGAGCCGTCATTGACCTATGCATCGTTGAACGAAGAGGCAAGCGGAGATGAGGTATTCAGCGGCTTTATCGTTCGTACCCGCGTCAACCTTCAGTTCACGAGACGATTATTCGTACGGCTTGTCACACAGTACAACGACTTCAGCGAGCGATTCGAACTGGATCCTCTTGTCACATACAAGATTAATCCGTTCACCGCGTTCTACGTCGGCTCGACGCACGACTACGACTCGTTTGGCGACCCTTACGGCGTGCGCCTGAGTGAGCGGCAGTTCTTCTTTAAGTTCCAGTACCTCGTGCGCGTGTAGCGCGGTACGGTCACGACTCGGGATCGAGCAGCGTTAGAATCGTCGCACCCGATGCCGGCGCACCGTTAGGCAGGGAAAACGTGCCTACAATGTTCTCGCCAGCTATCACGCCGTTGAACAGGAGAGTCGTTTTTTGGCTGGCGTCGTCCACGAGGGCGAGGCTGACCTGGTCACCATGGCGCTCACCGCTCGCGTTAAAGAACGCAACGACCGGTTTCTCGTGACTGCTGCACACGGATGGGTCCACCACGTAGCTCCCCGGTCCGAAAATCTCGGTCCCGTTTTCACTGAGTCGCAGGTTGACCTCATATGCGGACCAGCAGGCATTATCGACGTCGCCTTCCAGAATCGATGCGAAATGTCCTGACCAGCCGCCGCCGAGGTTGGCAGCGAGGCCGGAATTTGCGGCGCTCAATCGACTGACAGTTTCCTCAACCCCAAACCACATGTGGTCGGAATCAGCGGATTCTCCGGATAGATCATAGGCCGGTAGCCCATCGTGGAGATTGTCGAGCGAGACAATTTCGAGTTGAGGTGAGTCGCTGTTGTTCTGGCCGATTGCTGAACGCAGCACCGACACGTTCGGGTCGACCGAAAGGTCGAAGACGAAGAAAACAAAAACTGCGGGCCATGCCATTTTTGCAGCGGACAGAATTCTGGTCCACGTGCCGCGTCCTTCGGGAGCCGTTTGAGTTGTCATTTCGAGTACCTTGGCGCATGAGAGAAGGGTGTCGCGCGCAGTTGCGCGGACTCGCACCCTGTTCGTATCGGCGGTGAATGTCACTCTTTATAGCGCGCCGGCTACGATTTCTGGCACGCGATCGCTGTTTCGACGTAAGTGGAGTAGTTAACCGGCCGGCGTTTCAAATCTGTCCTGGCCGACCGCAGGACTATCGTGGAGGGGTCAGAGGCCGATACTCCTCCCGGGTGTGCGCGCACATCTCAAGATTATCCACAGTTTGGAGCGCCCCGATCAATGGGTCAGCAACAGCTACTTCTTCTCGTGCTGGGAATCGTAATCGTCGGCATGGCTGTCGTGATAGGTCTACAGGCGTTTTCCGAGAACAGCAAGAAGACCAACATGGACGCGCTGGTCGACGACGCAATTGATCTAGCGACTTCCGCTCAGGCATGGATGTTGAAGTCGCGTGTGTACGGCGGAGGAAACAACAGCTGCGCCACGACGTGCGATTGGAGTGGAGCCACACTGCAGCTCCTGGGATTCTCCACGACATCGTCGGGCGCCTATTCCAACCTCAACGGTCAAGCCACGGTGGACGGATCAACCAGTTCAACCCAGTTTGTCATCGTAGCCACAAATACGTCGTATGGAAATCAGGTTACCGTCACAGTTGTGGGTACGGACCCTGGTGACATTTCGTCTTCTATCGATCCCGACTTCTCGTCGTAATCCGCGGCTGACAGCGGCTCTGGCTGCGGCGATATTGACCCTGTCAGTAGCCAATCCCTCGCGTGCAGACAGTGATGGGTACTACTGCGTAGGATCTGACTATCTCGCCTACCAACTCCGGGCCGGTCTTTCGACGGGAGCAGTTAGCGGACACGTACTCAGAGTGGTACGCTTCGGGCCGGGCGGGATCCAGTTTGCCGGCGAAGTCGCGCTCGAGGACTTCCAGCCGCACAAGATGGTATGTGGCGACAAGGAAGTTCACATCGGCGGCTGGTCAACGCGCCCCGTTGAGTATGTGGTCGATATTTCGGCTCCGTCGGGTCCACGCATCGCGCATGTGGTGTCTGATCCGCAGCGGGCGTCGCAGCGCACCTCCCTGAGCAACCTTGGTGGGTGGGCCAGAAGTGGCAGCGTCGTCCTGCCCTCCTCGGACCGGTCTCACGTCTATCAGCTCGTCGTTCACGAGTCGGAGGAGCGCTCGGGTGATGAGATCCTGCATCGCAAGCGGTCGGAACTCCTCATGATCGACGCGGACGGGCAAGTGGTGCAGCGATTGGCGCTCTTCGAGGGTCACATTGTCGAGACCATCGACTGAAAGGAGTCCCGTGCCGGATGGCGTAAACGGCTTTTCCGCGCGTGTCGCCTGACTAACTCGGCTGATAGAAGGGCCGGAGGATCGGGTACAGCTGCTGGAATCGGGCCTGTGACTCCTGATAGATAGAAACGGCCGTTGCGTTCGGCGTCACCGACTCAGTTGTGTGTATGGTTTGCTCGCACGCATCAACCACAGAAACCCAGGCTCCGGTAGCCACGCCTGCCAGGAGCGCGGCGCCGTAAGCCGCTCCTTCTTCGGTTTGCACCGAAACGAGTTCGACGTTCATCACGTCGGCCAGTATCTGCTTCCAGAGCCGGCCACGGGCGCCACCGCCTGAAACCCGGACCTGGCTCGGCTTCTGCACTCCTACGCGACTCAGCAGTAAGAGATTGTCCTGCAGTCCGTAGGCCACACCTTCAAGGACCGATCGAGTCAGGTGCGCTCGGTCGTGCTGAAGCGTCAGGCCAACGAACGCGCCCCGGAGGTTTGGATCCGCGTGAGGAGTCCGCTCGCCCGAGAGGTATGGCATGAAGAAGAGTCCGTCAGACGCCGGCGGTGCGCTTTCCGCCTCCGCGAGTAGTTGGTCGTAGTCGGCGTGGCCCCCAAGTGCATCTCGATACCAGCGCAGGCTTCCGGCGGCGGAAAGCATGACGCCCATCACGTGCCAGGTGTCTGGCAGTGCGTGGGGAAACGCATGAACGCGACCTTCCGTGTCGACGGTCGGCGCGTCGCAGGACGTGAATACCACGCCGGAGGTGCCCAGTGTCAACGCCACGACGCCCGGCTCTACTGCACCGACACCCACGGCCTGGGCAGCCTGATCGCCGCCGCCGGCCACCACAGGAGTGCCGGCCGCGAGACCCGTCGCCTCGGCTGCGTCGGTCGAAATCGTCCCGGTGATGTCGGGGCCCTCGTGCGTACGCGGTAGCCAGTCGAGCGGGATATCAAGTGCCGCCAGGATCTCCGGGGACCAGTCTCGACTCGCAAGATCCAGCAACAGCGTTCCTCCGGCGCCGGCCCGGTCGGTTGCATACTGCCCCGTCAATCTGTAGCGGACATAGTCTTTCGGTAGCAGGACCTGAGCGATCTTTGCGTACACGTCGGGTTCGTGATCGCGGACCCACATGAGTTTCGGAGCGGTGAACCCGGCAAATGCATCATTGCCCGTGGCGGCTATAAGACGTTCCTTGCCAATGCAGTTCGCGAATTTCCGAACACTGGTCACCTGCGCGCTGGTCGTTCCACAGAATGGCTGGCCGCAGCACTTCGCCACGATCATCCAGCAGAACCAGTCCGTGCATCTGCCCGGTCAGTCCGATGGCTTTTACCGCGTCCCCTGCAACCGATGCGGCGACCAGCGCCCCCCGGATGCTTTCGACGGCGGCCGTCCACCAGTCGGATGGATTCTGCTCGCTCCAGAGAGCATGCGGAGTTGACAGTCCGTACGCCACCGAATGAGTCGATGCGACCGCACCGGAGTCGTCGATCAACAGGGCCTTGGTCGCCGTTGTTGATACGTCTATCCCAAGGAAATATGCCATTTCGCTGATCGTCCTCCGCTGGATCCGCTCGTTACCTGACTGCTCTATGTTTTGCTCTCGTCCGCGTCAAACGCCGGCTTCGATCCACTTCGCTGTCTGTCGCCGCCGTTCCCGGATTCCACGGACCAGGCCGAAGGGGCTTCATCTTCGATTGACCCGTCGACCAGCGTCCGTCGTCGCCCGGCTGTTCGAGGCACATGAAGAAGGCTCTTCTAGCCGATCGTTTTGGCAGCCGTCCGATGACTTGCGAGTGCTTCCTCGATGGGCGGCAGGCTGGTCGTCTTAGGCGCTCGTGCCCGGATCAGATACGCCTCCAGCCAACCGCGGTGCTTGTGAGGGTTCTCGGCAGCGTCAATGATGCGCTCGTGGTCCAGGCCGTTGATCCTGTCATTGGCAGACCGCAACGCATCCATCGAATTCTTGAGCGCGACATCGACCGGCATGCGCTCCGGGTTCACGTCGATCCCGAAGTAGCCCGAATAGCCATGCATCTTGCACGTGTAGAGGCCTGCCTCAAGTTGTTCGGGGGCTATCACGCCGACATTCAGATCCTGGTCGTAATTACCCAGGGGTTGAGCGTTGCAGTGAATATGCGCAAGACGTCCTTCCGACAGCGGCCAGCTCAATGCATACGGCAGATCCTCAAAGCCCATGAGCACGTGTCCGATTTCAGGATTCATGCAGAAGAGCTTGTGATCATCATCGAGCAGTCGCCGATTCTCCTCGTTGGTAAGCATCGATTCCACCTGGTGCCCGAGCATAACCCCTTCGGGTGTAAGACCATAGATGATGCGACCGCGCGGCTCGTACGGTTTCGGTTCGAATGCAATCCGAACACCAGGCGACGCATCCATGGCTTCGGCGAGTCCCTCAGCAAACCTGCGACGCATGGCGGCAAGATCGATTCCAAACGGATTCTCGTAGCCATCGATGCCGGGCCAGACGACAGAGAAGTCGGCGTCGACCTCTTTGGCGAGGGCGAGGGATCGGGCGGTACGGTCAATGGCCGCCCGCCGAGACGATTCGATCGGACTCGAAAGAGATCCGAATTCGAATCGGGGATCGTAGAACAACAACGGTATGACGGTCAGCAGGCGAATCCCCGTGTCGCGTTCGAATGCCTGCCACAGATGCAGGTTGTCTTCGTTGACTTCGTTGGGGTAGTGCGCCTCCAGGGCACTGAGGCCGTAGTCTTTCAGACTGGCGGCGATCTCAAATCGCTGTTCAAGCTTCATCATCGGGCTTGTACTTGTCATGGAAACGGCTATCGAACGGAGAGAAGAACCAGATCCCGGCTGTAGAACCTGAGATCGAGTTCGAACGAATTCAGGTGACGAACCATTTCGTCCGGTGTCCGAACAGTGGACTGGCTGCGTAGGTCAACAATAGGCATTGGGACAGCGACCGGTTAGGGTGAACAGAATATTTCCGTGGCGTCGATCATCGCGGATACCACGGTGCCAGATCAGACGAGGCTTGATCGGGCAAGGTCGACTGAGGGCGGCAAGAGAGCATGCCCTGCGTGCGAGGTTCCGGAATTCGCTGGCGCTACGGTTCTGCCTAAAATAAAGAAGGCCCGGGTTCCACCAAACCCGGACCTTCAAGTTCTAGAATCGGTTTCCCAGGCCGAATCTAGTCCACCAAGTCAGAAGTGCGTGACTAGAAGTGCACTTCTAAAGAGACGGACAGTTTTTCGGCTTTCAGGATCTTTCGATTTCTTTGGTGATTGTCGGGCCGGAACGGGTCGATTCAGACGTTCTACGCATATCGCGGGTACTTCGGCTCGAACATGTGACCGCGAATGTCCGTCTCGACATCTGTCGGTCGGGCCTTGCCGGCCAGCCCTGTGTCGTATGCCAGTGAGGCGACGGCCGTCGCAATCTTCGCCGAGACGTCCCGGATCCTGGTTAAGGACGGGTAGACGCGGCCCATGGCGAGATCCCTCGGTGACACTTCATTTGCCAGCGCTTTCGCGGCAACGAAGAACATCTCGTCCGTGATGATACTTGTCTCGGAAGCGATGGCCCCGAGTCCGACACCGGGGAAGATGTACGCATTGTTGGCCTGGCCCGGCACGAATACCTGGCCATGGATGTCCACCGAATCAAACGGGCTTCCGCTGGCGAAAACCGCTCGACCCTCAGTCCATTCGTAGGCCTGCCGTGCGGTGCACTCCGACTTGGACGTCGGGTTCGACAGGGCGAAGACGATGGGTCGGACGTTAATCTCGGCCATCTGACGAAGGATATTCTCGCCGAACGTGCGCGGCGTTCCGGAAACCCCTATCAGCGCTGTCGGCTTGAGGGTGCGTACCGCCGATTCGAAGTTGTCGATGAATTCGTGGGCGTGGGCGTAGGGCATCTTGTGCTCTGCAAGATTCGTCCGGCTCTTTACCACGAGGCCTTTGGAATCAAAGAACCAGCATCGCGCTCGAGCCTCTTCATCTGAGAGACCCTTCTCTTTCAGCGCCGCACAGATCAAGTCCGCGATTCCAATTCCTGCTTCGCCTGCGCCGAGGAAGAGAAAGCGATGATCCGTTAACGGCTTCTCGATCAGACGTGTCGCCGCCAACAGCCCTGCCAGCGTCACCGAACCGGTTCCCTGGATGTCATCATCGAACAGGCAATAATCGTTTCGATACCTGTCAAGAAGCCGAAACGCATTGTGGTTTGCGAAGTCTTCCAGCTGCACGACGGCATGAGGAAAACGTCGGTGTACGGTGGTGATAAACTCCTCTACGATCTCGTCGAATGCGGCGCCGGTCAATCGTTTCTGCCGCAGGCCGATGTAGAGAGGGTCTCGCTGAAGGCTCTCGTTGTTCGTGCCCACATCCAGCGTAACAGGAAGTGCCTTCGTCGGATGGATTCCGGCACATGCGGTGTACAGAATCAGTTTCCCGATGGGTATTCCCATTCCGGCGGCGCCAAGATCGCCCAGTCCCAGAATGCGTTCGCCATCGGTAACCACGACAATCCTGACGTCTTCGTGCGGCCAGTTGTTCAGGATCGCATCCATGTGGCCCCTGTCGTTCGCAGAGATGTAGATGCCACGAGGTCTCCTGAAGATGTGTCCAAACTTCTCGCACGCGAGGCCCACGGTCGGCGTATACACGATGGGCATCAACTCACGGAGATGATTGGTGATCACGCGATAGAAGAGCGTCTCGTTGCGGTCCTGCAGCGATACGAGGTAGATGTAGCGACTCAGATCCGAAGATTTTGCCGCGAGTTGTTCCATCACGCGCCGGACCTGCTGCTCCTGGGTGTGCACGCGGGGCGGTAGCAATCCTCGCAGGTTCAGCGCGATCCGTTCCGCCTCTGTGAACGCCGTCCCCTTGTTGCGAACGGGGTCGTGAAGAAGTTTGACGCCGCGCGGGAAGTCGGGGGGTACGGAGGCGATGACCTCGGCTTGTTCCTTTTCGAGAGTTTCCACGGATACTTGCTGTTGAGTGGGGATAACTGGTACATGGTATCCCGCAACAGCGTCCCGTCCTGACAGCGATTCTCCCGTCACCGTGTCGGGATGCACCCGCCGAAAATGACGGACAAGCCTGATGCCCGAGGCGGCGACCGGCGGCCTTGTTCGATCAGCCCCTCTTTTGCGAATCGTCAGCGCGGGGGATCCTAGCGGACTCGCACCACGGGAATCGATCTGATTTCCCCGTTCGCACCGGCCATTTGCACCACATAGAGGCCGGCAGGAACTCCGCGAGCGTCCCAGGTCACTGAGTGAAAGCCGGCCGGCTTTGTCTCATCTGTGACGGTAGCCACACGACGACCGAGCGTATCGAATACCCGAATCATTATTCGGCCCGCAGTCGGTACGCCATAGGTAATGGTTGTCGAGGTTCGGAAGGGGTTGGGGAACGGTACGCCGAGCCTGTATTCGTCGGGGAATAGACCCTGGGCCTCTGTGCCGACTATCACGCTGTTTGCCCTGCCCGGGGTGCCTCCGCGAACAGTCGACGCCCGCCAATTCGACGCCAGGCGGTTGTCTGCGCGAGGATTCACAAGCTCCAGCGTCGAGCCCGCCCCGTCGGGTTCCGCGGGCCACGGTGGCAGGTCGGAGTAGGTGAGCGAATCAACGGGGAATCCTGCGTCGTCGGAAAGATAGACCGACTCGCCGCCGTTGCTCAAACCGAACGTCCATCCGCCGATCATCGGGCTGACGTCCGTATACACGGCGGAGAAAGTCGCCGGGTTACGTACGATGACGAGGAACGCGCCGGGTTCAATACTGCTTCCGTCCGGCACGCTGAAGGTGTTGCCCGCACCGTCAGAAAACGTCCATCCGGTGAGATCGACCGACTGGGCTTCCTCGCTGGCGAGTTCGATCCAGTCGTCCGAATCCATGTCGGCCGGAGCATTGTACTGGATTTCATTGATCTGAATCTGATACTCCTGCGGCACGGCCACCTCGAAGGTGGCGAGAAGAGAGACGGGTCGTAACGGAGTCGCGGAAATCGTCCGGTCCTGGCTCTCGACCGTACCCGTCCAGCCCGCAAAACGATATCCCGGGAGAGGTACTGCCGTGACTGCAACGGGTACCGTCGGATAGTAAAGGCCCGACCAGGGAAATTCGGCGACGCGCAATCGGTTCACGACTACGGAGCCTCCGCCCGTTGCGTTCACGGTGAACGAAACGCGGCTCGCAAGTCCGAAGAAGGATCGCAGGTGTCCCTCGGCAGCGGCCGCGCGATTGCTGCCATAGAAGCGCATGTTGTCGACATCCCCACGCCAGCTCGCATACGTTCTGCCCCATCGCGCAACATGGTCGGGTATCTCGGCATCGATTACGCCCTGAAGCGAGTCCAGCACCGTCAGCATGGAACTCTCGAGGAAGTAGTCGTTCAGAAAATCGGCGTACCGGTTGACGAACTCGATGCGGAATGACGAATTCTCCAGCAGCCTTCTAAGCAAGAACGTTGACCAGGGAGGATTGGGCCAGGTTGGTCCGTTCGCTTGAGTCGCGAAAGCCAGCGTATTGTGCTGATAGTCGGCCGGGTTCCAGCGGCCGAACCCGAAGTCGAGATCGAACAGGATCCACCGCCATCGTCCGTCGGGCGTTCGGGGTCTCCACAGTTTCACATTGTTGCCGGGCCAATCGGTATTCCCGACGAATATCTGTGTGATGTGATAGTCGATGAAGTTATCGACGTCGATCAACGTTCGAACGGTCTCGAACGATGCGGCACTGCGCATATCGGCGGAACCAACGAACGCGAGCATTTGCTCGAAGTGCTCCGTGTCGCCGCCGACAACTCCCGGACTACTCGACGGATTGTCCTCGTTGAGTTCCAGCAAGTCGACCTGGTCGGCGTCAATGTTTCCGAGCGCCGCGGCATAGTGCTCGTTGATCTTTTCCCGGATGTTGTGGATTCCCCAGTACTCTCCATTCAGGTACATGACCGACGGTCGGAACGCCATTCGATCGACGTCAGCTTCCGCGACCAGCGCCTGCATAAATCCGTCCCGAAGCAAGGTCGCGTCCCAGTCATTCCCGGAATTGCGCAGCAGGAATGACTGATAGGACGAATACGGGCGATCCGGAAACAGAGCGTACGCGAAGTCGCGGTTCCCGTACCGGGCCCGCGCGAAGAGTCCGAGCGATTTCTGCGGAAACGCTCGCGACCAGCCGCCAACAATGGTGACGCCGGTGCCGGCGCTGAGTCCGGTGGCGCCGCCAGGTTCAAAGATCTCTATGTGAGCCTCGATTTCACGGTCTTCCCAGAAGTTGGCGCAGAAGTGCGGAAAGTTTGGGCACGATGCCTGATCGTCAGGGGGAAAGGCATAGATGCCGGTGGCTCCGTCCCACAGCAGCCGGGGGTCGGTTGAGATCGAGACGACGGGCAACGCTGCGTTCTCGAACAGGACGTACGTGTGCGTGACCACCTCCGAGGGAAGGAAACCGGCACCGACGGTTCTCGCCCGAACGACTTCCGTCTGGTTGATCGATATTGGCGCGCCGTATGGAACGCTCTGCGGTCCCGGAGTCGCCCCGTTCGTCGTGTAAAAAATTTCGAGCCCCGGTGCGGCTGTGAGTGTCAGGGTCAGCGGGCCTGCGTGGCGCCCGCCGAGGTGACTGAAGACCGGAGGTTCGGCGATCGCCTGATACGCGGTCGTCGAATTCGACGCGCCGGGTGTCGGTTCGTTGAAGAAATACCATGGACCGACGCCGTCCGGTTGGCGACCGAGGGAAACGTCAGGGCGGGCGGGACCAAAGCGGACGGAGTCAACGAGCTGACCGGTGGTGTTCGTGAGGTACAGGGCCTCACCGCGCGAGCTGAGTCTGAAGTTGGTGTGGAATTCCTGTACAAAGTCGTCGTCGATTTCGGTGGCGGGTGGCCGCGGCGTGCCGGTCGTGGATGCGAGGCCCAGCGTCAGATACGGTATGCACGTAAGATCGGATGAGCCCGATGACGAATTGTGAACCTGTACCGAGAGGATGTTCTCGCCGGCCCTGATTGCGGAGGCGATTCCGTTGACTCGATACAGCTCCGGAGGCAGACCGTTGACACTTCGCGGTTCGATGAAGGTCGTGGCCGGCTGCGTGTTCGATGGCCGAATGCCTGCCTGTCCCAGGTTCGATCGCGCGATTTCAGTTCCATTGAGATACGCGACGAAGCCGTCGTCGTAATCCATATGGAACATGGCGAGTTCCACGGCGGACGGATCGATCACATCAAACCGAATTCTGGCGTAGAGCGAAAGCGTCGACGGGATTACGGTTGCATCGTCGCCGTCACCATAGCCGATTCCGGAAGGTCCTTCAAGCCAGCCCGCATCGTCGAAACCCGGATCGGTCCACTCCGGCGGCGGTTCGACTGCACCCGGTTGATATCGCCAGACATCACCCTTCGTGACAACCGCGTCCCAGGCTCCGCCGTAGCCGGCGGTGTCCTTGCCGGACGCATAGATCAATTGAAAATCGCCCGGCAGCAGCGGCAGGTACGGCACGATCCACTTGTCCGGGCTGGCGGCGTCGTCCGAGAGTCCGAAGCCCTGAAGGTTGACGGCTTCCGGTGTGCCGTTGAAAAGCTCAAACCAGTCGGACAGATCGCCGTCCGAGTCCGACAGCGTCGACGAGTTCACAGGCATGAGCTCGTTGATGCTAACCTGGGCTCTGGCGACCGGTACAAGGGTGACGATGGCTCCGAGCACGACCGTCAGCCCCCAACTCTTCAACTTCGCTTCCGCGTTCATTGCGCTCATGTCGGTGGTAAGATGACCGGTGCTTCAACTGGTAAAACGTCGAAAATGCTGACCCTCGCCGCGTGTCGTTGGTTTGACGATTCTCCCTTCTCGCGTTCAAACACGGGGTTTTTGAAGAGCGAACTTGCGTTGTGGATCTCGTTCCGGGAGCTCCGTCTCCACTGTATGATAGCCAAGATGCCGCTTGTCGCATCCTGTCGCAGGCCTGCCTCAGGCCCGCTCTCATCCCGGGATAGCCGAGACGATGGCTCTGAAACGGTTTAGTCAGCATGCTTTTCGCCGATTTCTCACGAAGGGTCGGTCCGGTGCCGGCGTCCATGCGCAATACCCGCGGCTGAGCCCCAGACATAGCTAAATCGCCACCACGAACGCCGATTCCCGGGCCGGGCCCTGGAGTGGGCACCAAGCATGGCCGTCGAACACGTCACCATCACTCAGTCGTCCAAAGAACTGGCGCAGCTCGCGGCGGACGAACAAGATCCCACGGTTGCGAGAAGATTGGTCTGTCTTCGGCTGTTCCGAGTCCTTTCCCTGAAGGGCGAGGCCGATCCTGTTCCTCAGGTTGCGTCAGCGCTCCGTCTTAGCGAATCGGCGGTGCGCAGGTGGCTCGCTGACTATCGTGATCACGGGCTCGAACACCTCTTGAGCAACGGCCGTGCCGGCACACCGAAAGTCGAAAAAGCTTCGGCGCCGGAGCCGGAGCCGGCAGTCACTGAGGCACCCTCGCCGTTGGCGTCCAGTATTGATCTGGACAGGATTCTCGGCTCCGTTTCCGATTCCGAGGATGCGCTGAGAGCGTTGAGAGGCAGGAATCAATACATGTCCGACCTCCAGGCTCACTGGCCGACCAGGAAGGATCTCGGGATCGGCGCGAGCCGATCTGAATCGGACCGGCCACCGGTGAAACGACGCGCGGCCGAATCCGCCGCAGCGTCCAGGGTACGTCCACTTTCCGATGCAGTCGAACAGGCTGCCGTCGCGCCGGGTGTCGAGGCAGGCTCTCGCCGATCAAACGCAAGCAGGCATGTAACGGACAGCGGAGGCGCGAATCATCAGCAGGCCGACCACGGTGAGTCGACCAGCGCTAATGCCGTACAAGATCGGGAGCCGCAGCCGCAGTCAAGACCCGAGCGTGTGTCGGCGCACGAGTCGACGTCTCTTAGCGGTGCACGCGTTCTCGTCGCCGAAACGGACGAGATGATTCGGACAGTGATACGGCATCGTATTCAGAAGCACGGAGCTGTTGTCGTCGAGGCCTCCGACGGAATGGAAGTCGTGGGTCTTGTTCAAGCTACTCAATTCGATCTCGCAGTCATTTCGGCGACACTGCCGGGACTGGATGGTTTCGAGGTGATCTCCTGGCTTCGTGAAAGCGACCACGGCGCATTCGTGCCCGTCATGATGACTGCGTGGCCGGGAGATGCGTCGGACATGTCGCGCGCGTTTGAAACCGGCGCCGACGATTTTCTTCGGAAACCTTTTTCGCCGGCAGAAATGATCGCGCGGCTCAAGCGTCTTCTGTCAAAGTCCGGACCGAGAGGCGGAAATGGAGACTCGTCATGACTCCTCCGGCACTGTTTTCTGGAGATGACGGGACCGCTCTGCTGATCCTGTCAGCCGCTGTAGCAGCAATCACGATAGTGGTCTTCTTCTTTGCGGGAATGTCGATTGTTGTCCGCGCCGTGAGCAATCGGAGAGACAGAACGCAGTCCAGACTGCGGGAACTCTGGATGGACCCTGTACTGGACGCGGTCGCAGATCCGGAGGGCTCTCCTTTCAAACACAACATCCGGCGTGCAGACAGACTTCTGTTCCTGGAAATGCTTGCTCAGCTGTCCGTCACGCTCGCTCGCGACGATCGCGAGCAACTTGCAATAATCGCGAGACCATACATGCAAATCGCGCGCGCACTGCGGAAGGATCGGGATGCCGAGTTTCGTGCCCTTAGCGTCCAACTACTGGGCCTGCTTGGCGCGGAAGAGCATCGAGGCCTGTTGATCGTCTCCATGTGGGATCCCTCGCCTCTGGTTGCCCTCGCCGCCATCAGAGCCCTTTCTCGAGCCAGGGGCCCGGACGATATCGAACTTGTCTTCAGGGAGTTGCCCAGGTTCGAGAAATGGGGATCGAATTTGCTGTCAACGCTGTTGGCTTCGTTTGGAGATCGAGGTGTTGACTACCTGCGTGCGGTCATGGCCGACGGTGGTCGGCGCGAACGGGAGCGGGTTGCCGCGGCAGGAGCATTGCTCAAGCTGAATGACTTTGCGTCGTCCAGTATTGCGCAGACGATTCTCCAGGCGTCACCGGGGCGTGAACTCGGTGCCGTGTGTCTCCGACTGATCAAGCGACTCGGCCAGCCGGTCCAGGCCGGCCTTCTAGAGCATCTGGCATCGTCGGACGATCCGGTCATTCGGTTGCATGCCGTCAGCGCCCTGGCCGCGATCGGCGGCGACGAGAACGTAGACGTGCTGACCATGGCGTTGTGTGATCCCTCGCAATGGGTAGCGATGCGAGCATCGCAGGGATTGAAGGACATGAACAGAAGGGACCGTCTTCAGGCGCTGGCAGAGATGAACCATCCTCGGGCCCGGCTTGTCCGCGAGTACTTGAGGGAGGGCGTTGCGAATGCGTGATGTCCTCGAAATTGCTCAACTACGGCTTCATCTTCTATTTCGTGCTGCTGAACGGGAGCTATCTCGTGATGAGCGTCATCGCCATTCGAACGCTCGTCCGGTATGCCCGTCGCAAGCGACTCCTTCACCTGCAGGAACAGACGGCTTCCGGTACCGCCCCGCCCATCGCGGTCATTGCGCCCATGTACAATGAGGAGGCGGTGTGCGCCGTGTCTGTGCGGTCGCTACTCGGCCTGCGGTACCCGACTTATGGTGTCATTCTTGTCAACGATGGATCGACCGACAACACGCTTGAGCATCTGATCCGTGCGTTCGAGTTCGTTCCGGTCGACATCATGCCGACGGCAAGTCTTCCGACGGCTGAAATCAAGACGGTCTACAGGAGCGTCGATCAGAAACGACTATGGCTTATCGACAAGGAAAACGGGGGGAAGGCAGACGCGCTGAATGCGGGCATCAACTACTGTCGTGCGCCGCTGTTCTGTGCCATCGATGCGGACACGCTTCTTGAGAGCGACGGGCTGATGAGGGTCGTCCAGCCGTTCCTGGAGGATTCCGACGTTATCGCCGCGGGTGGCATCGTTCGGATCGTCAACAACTGCACCGTGGCTTCGGGACAGGTGGTCGATGTGCGTCTGCCGACGAACGAGCTTGCCCGGCTTCAGGTGACAGAGTATCTGAGAGCGTTTCTGAGTGGTCGTGTCGCCTGGGATGTACTTCAAATGGTCGTCATCATTTCCGGGGCCTTCGGGTTGTTTCGACGCTCGGTTGTGATCGATGCCGGCGGCTTCTCGACCGACACCATCGGCGAAGACATGGAACTCGTAGTCCGACTTCATCGGCATTGTCGGGAGAAGCGCATCCCGTACAAGATTCGATACATCCCGGACCCGGTCGCATGGACGGAGGCGCCCGAGTCGATGCGTGTGCTCGGTCGTCAGCGAGATCGTTGGCAGCGAGGCCTTGCGCAGGTCTTGATCGCCAACATTCGCATGCTTCTGAATCCGCGTTATGGACGAGTTGGCATGCTGGCATTGCCGTATTTCTTCGTGTTTGAGTTGCTCGGGCCGATCCTCGAAATCTTCGGATACGCACTGTTTGTTTTCTCGATGCTGGTCGGAGCGATTTCGCCTCCCGTCGCCATTGCTTTCTTCATGGTCGCCTTCGTCCTCGGTGTGGCGCTATCCCTTGCTGCCGTGACGCTGGAGGAGCTCTCGTTCAGGCGGTACGGCAGTTACCGTGATCTTTTCGGACTCTTCCGTCTGGCGATCACCGAGAATTTCGGATATCGGCAATTGAACACATTCTGGCGAGTGAAGGGATTGTGGTCGTACGCCCGCGGCAAGACAGGGTGGGGTGAGATGACGAGAAAGGGTTTTGTCACCAGTCAATAATTATCATGACGCGTCCAGTGATCGGTTCTTTCGCCATCGTTCTCGTGGGCTGGCTGGCCTGCCCGTCTGCTCAATCCGCTGCAGACGGAAACGTGGCCGACGACTCGACTGCGGCAATTGTGAGGGACGAGGCGCCATCCGTTCGAGCGGCGTGGTCGATGTCGGCCGTACACGGGTTCTCCCGATTCTCTTCAGATCGTCCTGCGTGGCGCACGGATGCGGTGGTCGTTCGACGCCATGTTCCACGCCGATCAACATACTCCGTGGAGCTCGGGCTGGTCGGACGCCATGGCGAAGACGATCCGTTCATGGCGCTGGATATGTACCGGAATTTCGGATCCCGAACCTACGGTAATCTGCGCCTGGCGGTGTCGCCGGGGGCTCGGGTCATTCCTAGATCAGACATCTTCCTTGAGGCCTTTCATGCTCCCGGAAATGGCTGGGAATTCTCGGCCGGCTACAGGAGAGCCGACTACGTCAATTCGGGAGCGAACACCTGGCTCGTAGGAGCCGGCAAGTACATCGGCAACTGGTATCTACGCGCGAGGCAAAGTGCGACGCAGGTCGACGGTTCGATGGGCTACGCCATACTGGGTACTGTACGGCGTTACTTCGGTACATCCGATGGGTTTGTCGGTTTCACAGTCGCCAAGGGTCGCGAAATCGTCGCGTTTCCCGGGACGACGAATGTCGAAGCACGAAACTCCCTCTCCGGCTCGATCTTCTACCAGCGCTCGATCGGCAGGGGAGCAGGAATCAGGGTTGGACTTGAGGGAGTCGACGACGGCGACCTGTCTCGGTGGGGCGTCACGACTGGCGTGTTGTGGAACTGGTAGGATTCACTCGTGAAAGTCGGCCGCCATGGACGCTGCCAGGCGACCTACGTTCGTGAAGTAGTCGTTTCTCGTTCCGATGCTCTCCGGATGGCGGACCATGAGATAGAGCGTGGAATCTCTTCGCACCGCAAAGCAGTCTCGTACGGATGACTTCTCGAACTCTGCGCCGGTGATTCGATTCCACCACAGCTTATTTGTCAGATCGTAGAAGACGGCGACGCTCGGATTGTACCTGCGAATCTGACGAGAGATATGCAGGGCGCGCCGTTCAGTGAATCGCTCCACGTAGAGGTCCGGACGACGGAGGTAGGGTGTCTCAAGGTGCGTGTAGGGCCACTCGGTGTCGGATAGATGTTCTGCAGCTAGCAGATGGAGTAGCAAGTTCTGCCCCTTCATACGTCCGAGTTCCTCGGCCTGGTACGATCGCACCCGCTCCGTCACCTCGCCGCCCTGGAAGGCCAGCGCAATGCGAGCGAGTTTACTCCACACCCGATGAAGTTGAGCGGCTTCGGTGAACCATTGTTTCTCACCCATCATGGAATAGAATCGTGGGAGATCAACGGTCTGCGGCTGTCCTCGCCGGTGCCATAACTCAAGACGACGAGCGGCTTCTTCGCGGTCGCGGCCAAGCATGGTCGCGTGTGGACCGATAAACCAGAGTGGCGAGCGGTATGCTCCGTACCCGTAGAACGAGTTGGAGAAGATCTCCAGCAGCCCCTCGTCGAGAGGAAAGCTCATAACGTGTCCACGGGTATTCGCAGGGGTAATCGCAGAGGCGACGTGGTAGTCAATATCGGGCCGTTGGTTGATCGCGACCAACGAATCGTGCGAGAAGGTACGAGTCGCAGGCAATTAACCAGCAGGCCCGACGGCTCGTTCGTCCGGTGAGCCGCAGGGCGGGTGCATTCTGCCGCCGTCCAATAGTAGCTTCGCCCTTACGTCACGCATGGATGTGAGCCTCGGCATATCTCCAGGACGGCCGTCTGTCTGTCTGGTGCGACCGATCCGTGGCTCCGCGTGACATGGTGCGTCGCACGGACTACATTGAAGCCTGTCCAATTTCCCCGGGGTTGACCATGAGATTGATTCGTGACGTCGTTCTGCTGACGCTTGCACTGTGTATTGTCGTCGGTGCAGCCGCCTGCGCTCAGGAGACCAGCGTGCCGCTCGAAGTGCGTTTGTTCGAGGGCAAGATCAACGCCATCGACACGCTCGGGGTGCGGCGTTTTGTGGACAACGTGTCCGAATCCCGGACTGATTCCGCAGAGGTTTACTTCAACATTCGAGGTGAGCCGGTCGCGTGGCGGGGCTGGATCGATGGCCGCTACTTCGTCTACTGGCAGCCGTACGGTCGCTTCGAAGTGGATGAGTCCGCTCTTGTGGCGCTGGAGGTATACAAGGAGAACCGCCAACTGCTCGAGATGCTGGAGGGCCTGGAACTGGTCGAGCGGGCGGCCAAGAAGACGTCCGAATGAGGCATTTCGGCGTACCTGTGCCCCATCCGCGTGCAAAACCTCTCAAAGTCCTCGTTATCCAACCTTAACAGCTATTTCACTATCCGTCCTGGATGTCGATAGTAATGACAGGGGCGGATTAACAAGAGGTTGGATTCATGAAGGCCATTCTCGCAGTCCTGACTATCGCGTCGGCCGGAGCGTTTTACGCCTGGTCGGTGCACGCGAGCAGGCACGTTCATCGGTTCCAGGTCAGCTGACCGGATCGAGCTTGCGGACGAATTCTCTCAGGCGTCTTCGTACACGAGATTGAGAAGATGGATGACCATCTCTCGCAACTCTCGTCGGTCAACGATGAGATCCACAAATCCGTGCTCTTTCAGATACTCTGACCGCTGAAACCCTTCGGGCAGATCCTGCCCCATAGTCTCGCGGATAACCCGCGGCCCGGCGAATCCTATCAGTGCTCCGGGCTCCGCCATGTGAATGTCTCCCAGCATGGCAAACGATGCCGTAACTCCCCCGGTCGTCGGGTTCGTCAGCAAGACGAAGTAGGGGATGGCCTTCTCCGCCAGCCGCGCCAGGTGAGCACTTGTCTTGGCCATCTGCATGAGGCTCAGCGCGCCCTCCATCATTCGAGCACCACCGCTCTGCGCAATGATGACCAGCGGAATCTCGCGATCGTGCGCACGTTTGATGGCCCGCGACAGGATCTCTCCAATTACGGAGCCCATCGAACCGCCGATGAACGAAAAGTCCATCGCTCCGACAGAAACCTCCCGGCCACCAATGGGCCCGGTGGCGGCTCGCGCGCCGTCGTTCAGGCCTGTCTTCTGCTTCGCATCCCGAAGCCGATCCACGTATTTCTTTCTGTCGACGAAACCAAGCCTGTCGACAGCGAGCAGGTCCTCATCATACGTTTCGAAGCGCCCGTCATCGAATAGAATCTCGAAGTAGCCAAGCGCAGACATCTTGAAATGATATCCGCATTTGGGGCAGACGAGGAGTTCGTCCTCCAGCTCACGTCGGTGCACCGGCTCCGTGCACTCCGTACACTTGATCCACTGGCCTTCAGGCACCACAATCTGATCACTCAGACTAGTCTGAATTCCTGCTTTTTCTCTTTTAAACCAGGCCATAAAATCTTCCGTGCCTACTTCTGTCTTCTCGAAACGCGACCCTACGTCGGCAGTCGTTCAAAGACAGACCTGTTGCTCACCTTGGCTACGTAGTCCTTGAGATAATAGGGCTCGAACGACCGTAAATCATCAACATGCCCCGCATTTACGCGTTCCAGGCCGATCATCCCGATCGACCTCGCCGACGGAACGAATTCCATCTCGATGGCACGAAAGCGGTCCTTCGCGGCTGCGACCAGACCATGCGCGGCGTCTCCGGCGACTCCCACCATGCGGCCTCCGGCGAGTCCGGTGAGGGCATCGAGTGAATCGGCTATCGTGATGACGCAGGTGTCCAGGAGCATCGACGGCAGTCCATCGCCGTCCTTCGTCTCGAACACGCCGAAGTACAACTCACCCTTGCGGGCAGCAAGCGCAATGGCGATGAGCTCGGGCCGGTTCTGGCGCAGTCTTGAAAGATGATCAACGGCGTGTGCGTAGGCCTGAAGGGTCGGCACGCCAACAATCTTCGCTCCATATGCAGATGCGAAACCCTTTGCCGTGCTTACGCCGATGCGCAGGCCGGTGTAGGATCCGGGGCCGGCCGAGACGGCGATAGTGTCCAATTGCGGAAAGCTGAGTCCCGCGGCGGCCACAACGCGCATAGCCATGGGTACGAGTTGCTCGGCGTGAGATCGCGGCCGCAAGTTTGTGGCGCCGGCGCACACGCCGTTCGCGCAGATGACGGCTACGCTACAGGCGTTCCTGGCCGTCTCGATGGCAAGGAGATTAACAGCTTCTGATTTCATCGTTATCGCAGGGGCGACATGTTATCGCTCGTTTTCCTCGTTTCCTCACCCACAGCCATCACATCGAAACCGGACCTTGATTATTTTGCTCTAATATGTAACTTTCGAACCCTTTTTGGCAGTCCGGCCAACCGCCTCTCCGGCGGCTTTCAGGGCGTGAAATGATGTGGCTCACGGCCGGTTCCACCGGCGACACGTCGCTGGCGTTCGGACGTTGACGAAGGTTTATCGGCGCATGATTACGCTGCCACGGCTGGTGCTGGCAGTCATTTCGGGCACTTCCGACTTTACGCCGCAGGGCACGGACTAAACGAGACATTCCATATGAAGGTTTACGACGGAGCACATATTCGCAATGTCGCACTGGTTGGACACCAGGGTAGCGGGAAAACCATGCTGGCCGAGGCGATGCTGTTTGCGTCCGGTGCGATCAACCGCATGGGATCGATCGTGGATGGCTCAACGGTGAGTGATTACCACCCGAGTGAGAAGGAGCGGCAGATGTCCGTCTTCGCCTCGCTCGTTCATGCCGAGTGGGAAGGGCACAAGATCAACATCGTAGACACGCCCGGATATCCTGACTTTGTGGGTGAAGTAGCAGGATCACTGAAGATCGTCGACACGGCCGTCTTCGTAATCGATGCGGCGGAAGGTGTGCAGGTGGGCACCGAGCTGGCCTGGGGTTACGCGGTCGACACGCATATCCCGTCGATGTTTGTGGTCAACCACATCGATAAGCCCGATGTCAGTTTTGATGATGTCATTGACCAGATTCACGAGCGCTTCGGGCGCGGTGCAACGGTCGTGCAGTTTCCGACGGTGGCTGGCTCGCAGACAATCATCGACGTACTCGTGATGAAACAGCTGACCTTTCCGGATGGCAAAGGGAAGCCGAAGGAAGCGGAGATCGATCCTGAGTTCCGCGAGCGTGCGGAGCAACTCCACAACGAACTCATCGAGAATGTGGCCGAGAACGACGAGAAGCTCATGGAGCTGTACTTCGAGAAGGGTACGCTGACCGAAGATGAAATGAGGCAGGGTCTGCATGAGGCGATGCTGTCAAGGCAGTTGTTCCCGGTCTTCCTGACGAGTGCCACGAAGAACGTGGGCGTCACGCGACTGATGAGCTTCATCGATAACGTATGCCCCAGACCGGTTGAGATGCCGCCCGCGGCGGTGTCGGAAGGTGATCCGGTCGCATGCGACAAGAACGCCGACCCCGTCGTATTCGTCTACCGGACCATGGCGGAGCATCACGTGGGCGACTACTCGTTCTTCAAAGTCTTTGCCGGGACGATCGAGGCGGGCGTCGATCTCGAGAATGCGCAGACCGGCGGGACCGAACGTCTTGGTCAGCTCTTTGGCATCAATGGCCGCGAGCGCGACGCCGTTCCGAAGATGGAGGCAGGCGATCTCGGCGCTCTCGTCAAGCTGCGGGACACCCATACGAACAACACGTTGAGGCGCAAGGGAACCCGGGTGATTATCGAGCCCATCGAATTCCCCGCCCCACGGTATCAGATGGCAGTCAGGGCTGCGCGCGAGGGTGAGGAAGAGAGACTGGCTCAGGGTTTCCACCAGCTCGCGGAAGAGGATCCATCGCTTCAGATCGTTCACGACCCGCACCTGAGCCAGATGGTTCTTGGCGGTCAGGGTGAGATGCATCTGGAAATCACACGCTTCCGCCTGAAGCACCGATTTGGCGTCGAAGTCGAGTACTACAAGCCGCGCGTGGCGTATCGAGAGACGGTGCAGACCACGGCTCGCTCGACCTACCGTCACAAGAAGCAAACCGGAGGTGCGGGCCAGTTCGCTGACATTTCGATGCTCGTCGAACCACGTGACGGAGAATTCCGTCCGCCTGTCGACATCAAAGTTCGCGGCGTAACGGAGGCGAAGACCGGGTGGGGCTCGACGATCGAGTTCATCGACGGCATTGTTGGCGGCGTGATCGATATGCGACGTTTCTTCGGCGCGATCCAGAAGGGCGTTCTCGAGGCCACACAGGACGGACCGATCGCCGGGTATCCGGTGGGCGACGTGCGGGTTGTGGTCTTTGATGGCGGGATGCACTCGGTCGATTCCAACGAGAATGCTTTCAAGACCGCCGCGCGAATGTGCTTCCGCGACGGATTCCGTCAGGCGAAGCCCGTGTTGCTTGAACCGATCTTCAATCTGGAAGTGCTGGTTCCGGACTCGTACACGGGTGATGTGATGGGAGATCTGAATACACGCCGGGCGAGGATTCAGGGCATTGACGTCGAGGGTTCACTGCAGCGCATCAAGGCCCAGGCTCCGGAGTCCGAACTCTATCGGTACTCAACGATTCTCCGGTCGATCACCCAGGGTCGCGGGCTGCATTCCGCTTCGTTCGATCACTACGAGCCCATGCCTCGCAACGTGCAGGAAAAGATCGTCGCTGAGGCGCTGCAGACCGAGGAAGCGTGATCTGAGATGCCTGGTCCAGCGTCCGGCGGTCACTTGCCGGGCGCCGCAGCGGACGTTTGCTCCAGGCCGCTATTGTCGGCTGTGCCGACAAACACCACATCGAAATGAACCACAACTTCATTGGCGGTGTGGAGCGCCCCGAACATGGCCGTCGGCGGTTTCATACCGTGATCCGTCATTTTCATGGGGTGACTGCCATGAACTCGAACAGCACCGTCGTCCAGCATCTGCCACTCGACGTTCATCACCGCTCCCTTCGTAATACCCGCGACCCGAACTTCACCTTCCGTGGATAGCGAGTCCGAGACCTCAGCAGCGGTCTGGGCGGCCTTGAGCGTATACGTGATGAACGGATGGGTATCGCTCTTCAACGCTCGATACATCAGCCGGTCCATGATCTTGCTCTTGTTGCTCTCGATCTTGTCGGCTGCGACCGTCACTGTTGCCTGACTCGGAATACCTGCCTCATCAAGGACCAGTGTCCCGGCCACCTCCGTCGCGGTGACAGTCCAGTCGCTCTTGTTTGATGTACCGTCGATCCAGACAGTACTTGCCGGACCGAGCGTAAGCGTCGCATTCTGTGCGATCACGCTCGTGGAGCACAGTAGAGCGAGGAGCGGAATGTAGGAGGTAAAGATCTGCGTGCGCATACCCTGTTCGATGGCTGTTTCGATGGCCAGTAAAAGTAGCCTATCGCAACGAGTATTTCGGCGACAAGCCCAATGTGGAGTTCGTTGCGCGAATTTCCCGCCGTTCTAGCAATTCGATCGCGCTGTGTTATTTTTCAATAACACTCCGCGCCTGTCAACTCCGCGGATCGACTAGAGTTGCGTGATCTACGGGTCTGCAATTAACCGCAAGACGGTCATTATCATGAAAAGAAGTAAACGGACGCTCCGTCGTCACCGGTCATCACGTCGCGATTTCATCAAGAAGAGCGCGGTGGCTACCGCGGCCGTTGTGGCCGGATGTGCTCCCGGAGTCACAGAGACCATCACTCAGCCTGGCGTGGCGCCTGGCGCCGCGGCCGGTGTGATGGGTGCGAACGATCGACTGCACGTCGGATTCATCGGCGTCGGTGGTCAGGGATTCAACTCACACGTGGGCGCCGTCAAGAACCATGGGGCTGATCAGAACGTGGTCGGTGCCGCCGTGTGCGATGTGTGGTCCAAGAGAGCCGAGCGCGCACGTGTGGAGTTGGATCTACCGGAGAAGGACGCGTACATCGATTATCGGCGTGTGCTCGATCGCGACGACATCGATGCGGTCTTTATCGGTACCGTGGATCACTGGCATACGAAGATCGCCATCGATGCGATGGAGGCCGGAAAGCACGTCTACTGCGAGAAGCCGATGACGCGCTATCTGGACGAGGCATTTCAGATTCACGACGCCGTCAAGCGAACCGGAAGGACGTTTCAGATCGGCTCACAGTATTGCACTGAGGGCAAGTGGCACACGGCCGCCGATATCATCAGGGATGGCCGAATCGGTGCACCCGTTCTGGGCCAGAATTCCTACTGTCGGAATGCGCCCGATGGCGAGTGGAATTATGAAATCGAGCCGGATCTCACACCGGACGTGATGGACTGGAAGTCATGGCTGGGACCGGTCTCCGATCGACCGTTCAGCGCGGACCAGTACCATCGCTGGCGCAAGTACTATCCGTACTGTTGCGGAATTCTGGGAGACCTTCTGGCACACCGTATTCATCCGCTGCTCATCGCAACCGGCAACGCGGAATTTCCGTCGCGCGTCGCCTGTCTTGGTACGCGGAAAGTGACGACCGACAGGGACGTTACCGACAACACCCAGCTTCTGGCGGAATTTCCGAGCGGACTTTCCATTCTAGTTACCGGCAGTACCGTCAATGAGCAGGGGCTCGACCAGGTCATTCGTGGACACGAAGCCACGCTTTACTTCGGAGGTAACGCGGTGGAGCTGCGACCGGAACGTCCGTTTGCAGATCTTGTCGACCCTGAGAGCTATGACAACATTGAGCCAGGCGTAAGCATACCCGCGCACGTTGCCAACTGGTATGACGGGATCCGGAATGGAATCGTGACGAACGGTAACATCGATATTGCCGTCAAGGCGCAGACGATCATTTCGCCTGGCAGAAATGTCGGAGCGGCTCGGTGAGATGATGCACTTCGACGCCGAGACCCGAACGGTCACGGGTGGCGGCGGCAAAGTCATCGACCCGATTACGTACGGTACGCTCGAACTTTCGTAGCACCGCGCGAGCAGACGGATTTTCGAGGCCATCGCATGGAGACCGTAAGGCTTGCCAGGATGGCTATGGCTTCCCGTTTTGAGCTTATCGTTCGCGGGGACCGCGATCCGGCGTGGCTGCGGGCGGCAGGCGAGGAAGCGCTGGCGGAAGTGACCCGGCTCGACGCACAGCTGAGTTTCTACTCGCCGGCGAGCGATATCTCGCGTATCAATCGCACGGCCCATGCCGGCGAAGTGCCCGTAGAACCTCGTCTCTTCCGTCTTCTGATCCTCGGCCCGGGACATTCATGCGGCGACCGACGGTGCCTTCGACATTACAGTCGGTCCGCTGATGCGGTGCTGGGGATTCACGGGGCGTGAGGGCGGCGTTCCGGATCAGGCGGATCTGCGCGACGCGATGAAGTGCGTGGGCATGCATCTCGTGCGGCTGGACGAGAACGCGCGGACCATCCGGTTCGAAGTGGAAGGGATTGAGATCGACCTGGGCGGTATCGGAAAGGGTTACGCGATCGACGAGGCGATGTCGATCTTGCAAGAAGCCGGTGTGCATGACGCCTTTCTGCACGGCGGCACAAGCAGTATGAAGGGCGTAGGTCGATCACCGGAGGGACCGTACTGGAATGTTGCCATCTCCGCCGCAAATGAGGGCACCGGCGACGAAGAAGTACTGGCCGTCGTTCCGCTCAGTGATCGATCGCTTTCGGTGTCGGACGTTCGTGGAAAATGGTTTGAGGCCGACGACTCGACGTTCGGACATGTGCTGGACCCCAGATCGGGACGACCTGTATCGGTTGCCTCGCTGTCGGCCGTGGAGTGCAGGTCGGCCAGTCTGGCGGACGCATTATCGACCGCGCTGCTGGTCGCGGGGGCGGAGGAGAGGGAGACGATTCTCCGTGGCTACCCTGAAGCCCGCTTTCTGGTCGCATCGGGCGGAAGCGACTCTTCTCCCATCATTGAACACTGCGACTTCGCGATCTAGATTAGTACGCAACTCCTTTATCCAGTCCACGCAGTGATCTGCTGGACTTCACGCAGTAAGACTGACACCTGGTTATGACCGATCAACGCGATTCAGACGAACTCAAAGGCGGACTGACGCGCCGCTCGTTTATCAAGAAGAGCTCCCTTGCGCCGTTGGCGGGTTTTGTGGGTACCGGCTCCGAGTTGCGCTCGCGCTCTCGTACGCGGCTGCAGACGTCGGAACAGGACGAGCCAGTCTCGGTCGGACTTGTGGGATACGGTCAGTGGGGTCGCGAGATTGCGTCGACGTTGGGGAGGATGCCGCAAGTTCGGCTTGCAGCCGTTTGCGACACGTATGACGTGATGCTGCGACGTGCCGAGCGGGCTTTGCCGGATGCAGCCCGCATGCAGGACTATCACCAGCTCCTTGACTCCGACATCCCGGCCGTGATCCTTGCTGTCCCGACGCATCGGCATCGCGAACTGGTGGTTGCCGCTCTGGAGGCGGGCAAGCACGTGTACTGTGAAGCGCCGCTCGCTTCGTCGATCGACGACGCGCGGGTGATCGCACAGGCTGCGGCGGGCAGCCCGGAGCAAGTCTTCCAGGCCGGGCTGATGTATCGGTCGGACCCGCAGCATCGCAACATCTTTCAGTTCATCCGCAGTGGAGCGGTGGGAACTCCGACGATGGCGCGATCGCAGTGGCACACCAAGGAAAGTTGGCGCAGGGCGTCCCCCAGTCAGGAAAGAGAAACGGAACTCAACTGGCGACTCGACGAGACCCTGTCGACCGGGTTGATCGGTGAGGTCGGTATCCATCAGGTCGATACGGTCACTTGGATTCTGCGCGAACGGCCGGTCGCAGTGACGGGATTCGGTCAGATCGTTCTCTGGAAGGATGGTCGAAAGGTCCCCGACACCATACAGGCCGTGTTCGAGTATCCACGCGGTATTCGTCTGCTGTATGACGCGACACTGACGAGCTCATTCGACGGCGCCTACGACATGTTCTACGGCAGCGACAGTACGATCATGCTGCGCAACAGCAAGGGATGGATGTTCAAAGAAGTGGATGCGCCGCTTCTGGGTTGGGAAGTGTATGCCCGCAAAGACACGTTTTATCGAGAGCAGGGGATTGCACTCGTCGCGAACGCCACGAAGCTGGAAGCACAGGGTCTGGATCCGGCTGCCGACGATCCCAACGTCGAGACGCCTCTGTTCTACGGTCTTGAAGCGTTTGTAGACAACCTCGTCTACGGGCCCTACGATCCCGTCGCGAACTATAAAGTGGGCTACGATGCGACGGTGGTGGCGATCAAGGCGAACGAAGCGATAATGGGCAACAAAAGGATAGAGTTCGAGCCGGAGTGGTTCGATCTCGGATAGACGCTACCCTGCCACAAGAGGCCAGATCCTCGGCGGCCCTGTCACGGGCGGGTCGTCACTATTCCTCGCCGATCGAACTCGACGGCGCGCGACGCAATCTCGGGGCCAGGCACGCGATGGATCGGTGGGCGTCGTGAACCGCTCTACTCGTACCGCAACGCCTCAATCGGATCCAGTGCCGCTGCCTTGCGCGCCGGATAGAAGCCGAAGAAGATGCCGACCACGGCAGCGAACAAGATCGCCACGACCACCATGTCGGGCGCGATCACGGTGTTCCACCCGGTGGCTGACGCCAGGATCGCCGCGCCGGCAAAGCCAAGTCCAATACCAATCAGGCCGCCCAGGATGCTCATCACCGTCGCCTCAATGAGGAACTGTGTAAGCACGTCTTTGCCGCGTGCACCGATGGCCATGCGGATACCGATTTCCCGGGTACGTTCGGTCACCGACACCAACATGATGTTCATGATGCCGATTCCGCCAACGAGAAGTGAGATCGAAGCGATGGCGGCAAGCAAGATGGACATTACCTCTGTCGTACCCTGCGCGGCCTCAGCCAGATCGGTCTGGTTTCGGATAGTGAAATCGTCTTCGTCCCACTCGGCAAGTCGGTGTGACTCCCTCATGATCAGCCGCATTTCTTCCTGTGCGGCCGGGATGTCCGCAGGGCGAGTACGTACTGGCAAGAATCTGAAAAATCCGACTCCATCCACTCAGCCTTGTCTGTGCTGTCGTGTACGGAACAACGATGACATCATCCTGATCGCTGCCGTTAGCCGTCTGACCTTTCTCGGCCAGGACTCCGACGATATCAAAGGGCACATTCCGAAGCTGAACTTGTTGTCCTACGGGATCTTCTCCCGGAAAGAGGTTGTCCGCCACAGTCTTGCCGAGGACCGCGACCTTTCGCATCGATCGCAGGTCTGCGTTGTCGAAGAACACTCCGGAGGCCAACTCCCAGTCTCTGATCACAGCAAACTGGTCCGAGACGCCGTTTATCGTAGATCGCCAGTTCCCCTGGCCGCCGATCGCCTGGGTCCGAGTGAACACAACGGGCGACGCGGCAGAAATCAATGCGCCCTCGCGCTGGAGCTTTTCGTAATCGTCGATACTGAGCCGGTTGTAGCTCTGCGCACCGTGGCTGACGCCGCCCTGGCTGGACGACCCGGGCGTGATCACGATCATGTTCGTCCCCAGATTGTTGATCTGGTCCTGAATCTGCGTCCGGGCACCCTCTCCGACGGCCACCATCACGATCACGGCGCCCACACCGATGATGATACCGAGCATCGTGAGCAGGGTCCGCATCTTGTTCTTGCGGATACTCTTCGACGCGACCTTGATGAGATTTGACGTTTTCATGCGGACACCGGTTCGAGTTTAGCGAGCCGCTCGAGTTCGACTCGAGCATACGCACGGTCAGTGATCGGTTCGTCGACGATCACCTGCCCGTCGCGCAACTCAACGAGGCGCCGTGCATACTGGATAATATCGTGCTCATGCGTAACAAGCAGTATCGTGGTTCCGGCGTCGTTCAGATCTTGAAACAGCGACATCACCTCGACCGACGTGCGACTGTCGAGGTTGCCCGTCGGCTCGTCCGCAAGGAGAATCGTGGGTCTCGTCACGAGTGCCCGAGCGATGGCCACACGTTGCTGCTGACCACCCGACAACTCGCTTGGTTCGTGGTCCAGTCGGTCACCGAGACCGACGCGCTCGAGCGCCTCCGTGGCAAGTTTCTTAATGTCGAGATCGCGATGCGTGCGGTCATAAAAGAGTGGAAGCTCGACGTTCTCCAGTGCCGACGTTCGCGGCAGCAAATTGAAACCCTGAAACACGAAGCCGATCTTCTGATTGCGCACATCGGCCAGATGGTTCCGGTCCATCGTATCGACGCGGACGCCATCAAGCTCGTAAGCGCCTGACGTCGGATAGTCCAGGCAACCGATGATATTCATCAGTGTGGACTTTCCCTGAACCGGACGCACCGGCGATCGCCACCATTTCTCCGGCTCGGATCGTCAGGCTGAGTCCGCGCAAGGCGTGGACCTGCGTCTGGCCCATCGTGTAGACGCGCGTAACGTTGTCGATCTGAATTACGGGTTCCGAAGTCATGTGTCCTTCCACCTTAGAACCCACCGGGCCTGCGTTGCTGGGTCTGACCCTGAAACGGATTGCTGTTCGTGGCCGGTGTTCCGCCCGTTGCCGCGGTGATTACGTCAATTCCCTCCTCGACGGTTCTTCCCGTAATCTCCGTGCTTCGTCCATCCGATATTCCGGTACGAACCCGGGCCATCATGACCTCACCGTTCTCGTCGAGGTACCATAAACGTGCTGACGTTTGAGGGCGCTGGAAACCGTTGGTCTGTCCGCCGCTGGACATTCCGCTGCCTTCCGCACCCTGACGACCCTGCTGCTGCGCCGAGTCCGGCGACTGCGCTCGTTCGCGGTCGCGGCGCTGCTGCATCGACGCGATCATCTCCTGAGTGGGACGGAATCGCAGGGCAGCATTGGAGACCATCAGCACGTCCTCCGCTGATTCAACGAGGAAATCGACCGTCGCAGTCATGCCGGGCAGCAGCTTCCCGTCCGAATTGTCCACGTCAATGACGGCCGTGTAATTGACCACATTCTCCTGCATCGTCGACTGCAGTCTGACCTGCCTCACAGACCCGTAGAACGTCTCGTCGGAATATGCCTGGACCGTGAACCGGGCCTTCTGTCCCTCCTTGATCATTCCGATGTCGCTTTCGTCTACCGATGTCAGAATCTCCATCTGGGCGAGGTCATTCGCAATCAGGAAGAGCTGCGGAGCGGACAGGCTGGCGGCGACGGTCTGGCCGACGTCTACATTTCTTTCGACGACAACACCGTCAATGGGCGCATAGATGGCGGTGTAGGAGAGATTCTGCGTGGCTCGTTCCAGACTGATCTTAGCGCTTTTCAGGTCCGCGCTCGCAAGATCGAGGTTGTACTGGATGGTGTTGAACTCGGTCTCGGTGATGACCTTGCTCTCGAACAGCTTCTGGTTGCGGTCGAACTCACGCTGTCGATGCGCCATCTCGGCATTGCTGCGCTCGAGTCGCGCCTCCGCATCCCGCACACTCTGCTCCAGTAGCGTCGGATCGATTCGCGCGATGAGTTGACCACGCTTGACACGATCGTTGAAATCGACAAAGATCTTGTCGACCCGACCGGACACCTGGGTACCGACCTGGACCGTAGTCACGGCGTTGAGATTACCTGTGGCCGCTACGGTCGCCTCCAGGTCGCCACGCTCGATCGTCACAAATCGGTACGGTGATTGGGTCGTCTCGCCGTCGTTCGAATAATACCACCACCCTGCGGCAGTGAGCAGTATGACCAGTGCTATCCAGAAAAGCTTCTTCATGTGTTGAACACTGTGGAGTGTTGGTGCGGGGGCGAGAAATCGCGAGGATACGGTATGTTCCGTTTGTCCGCCATCTTCAATTAGATCCCTCTGCGGCGATGGCCATTCCACGCAGGCATCGGCTTTGTACTGGTTCAGGGGCGGATGGCTCCGGAGGCCCGTGCTCAGGCTCTGCGGGACTTCCTGAATGATCATCCCTACATTGGGACCGTCGAATTCTCTCTCGATACCCCTGAAGGATGCTCTCCCGCAACAGGACCTCGCATAGCCCGATCCGGTCGAGTGGACGATCGATCGTTCTTGTTGCCAGTGTTGCCCTGCTCATTCCTGCCAACGTTTCGGCCCAGACTTCGCTCGCTGCCGATCCGCGTCCATCGGACAACGATGCAGCGATCTCACGGGTGACGGAGCGAAGCGATCCCGGGCACCGGGGTCATGTTTGAACTGGTACTGGTCGAGGGCGGCAGCTTCGTGACGGGTAGTCCCGGTGATGAGGCCGGCCGCGACACCGATGAAGGGCCGCGCCGGTCGGTCTCGGTGGACTCTTTCTGGATGTCGATCCATGAAGTTACCTACGACGAGTACGCCGTATTCCGATTCGAGAATCTGGACAGCAGTGTGTCGCAGGCAGATTCCACGACGTTCAACGCGGACGCTGTGGCCAGGCCGAGTCCGCCATATGAGGATCCGGCACATGGCATGGGAAATCATGGATTTCCGGCCGCAGGCATGACGCAGTGGGCCGCGCTCCACTACGCGAAATGGCTGTCCGACAAAACCGGGCACTTCTACCGACTCCCGACGGAAGCCGAGTGGGAGTATGCGTGCCGCGCCGGATCGGGAACGCCATTCTCATTCGGAGATGACGCGACTGCCCTGGATGACTATGCGTGGCACTATGGCAACAGCGACGAGGTCTTTCATCGTGTGGGTCAGAAAGAAGCCGAATGCGTGGGGTCTCTACGACATGCACGGAAACGTGGCCGAATGGACCCTCGATCAATATGCGGCCGACGCTTATTCACTCCTTCCGGATTCGGCGCATGCCCCATGGGCCGAACCGACCAGGCTACATCCGCGAACAGTGCGCGGCGGTGCGTACGACGACGATCCGGACGCATTGAGATGCGCAGCGCGGCTTCGCTCAAACTTGAACTGGAAGAAACGCGATCCCCAGATTCCGAAGAGCTACTGGTGGAACACAGATTCCCCCTTTGTCGGGTTTCGACTCGTCAGGCCGGTTGCGCCGGTCAGTGCGTGAGGAGCAGGAGAACTTCTGGCGACTTGTACTCGGAGAGTAGGTCGCCACGAGCCAGAATAACAGAAGACGTGAGGTCTCAAATGGACAAGAGTGAGAACAAGAAAGCGGTCAGTCGCCGTGATTTCGTCAAGGGATCGGCGGCCGTTGTTGGTTCGTTGATGGCCAGCCGGTTTCCACTGAGCGCAAACGCTTACTACGCATCTGATGATGCCATCCGGGTTGGACTGATTGGTTGTGGCGGCCGTGGCACGGGCGCTGCGCTCCAGGCTCTGAGCAGCGGTCAGAATGTCAAACTCGTGGCGATGGCCGATGCTTTTCGTGATCGGCTGGACGAGAGCCTTTCGAATCTGCTGAATCCAGAAAACAGCGAAGAGCCCGCGGACGGTACTCCCGACTATCGCACGCGGATCGATGTGCCGGACGAACAAAAGTTCGTCGGATTCGATGCGTACCGGCAGGTGATACCGCTCGTTGACGTCGTGCTCATCGCAACACCGCCGGGATTCCGCCCGATTCACTTCGAGGCCGCCGTCGAAGCCGACAAGCATGTCTTCATGGAGAAACCTGTGGCCACCGATGCTCCGGGTGTGCGAAAGATTCTGGAGGCCGCGGAGAAGGCGCGTCAGAAGAAACTGAATGTCGTAGTCGGCCTGCAGCGCCACTATGAAACAGTGTACCGCGAGTGGGTCGAGCGCATTCACGACGGGAACGATCGGGGACATCGTATCCGGGCAGAGTGTACTGGAACGGCGAGGGCGTGTGGGTGCGAGAGCGGCAACCGGGACAGACCGAAATGGAGTACCAGATGCGCAACTGGTACTACTTCAACTGGCTGTGCGGCGACCACATCGTCGAGCAGCACATCCACAACCTCGACGTCGCGAACTGGGTGAAGAAAGGACACCCGATTCGGGCGCAGGGACAGGGCGGTCGCCAGGTCCGGACCGGGCCGGATTCGGGACAGATCTTCGATCATCACTCGGTCGAATACGAGTATGCCGACGGGACGTTCATCCAGAGCCAGTGTCGTCATATGCCTGGCTGCATGAATCGGGTTACCGAGGCGTTCCAGGGTACGCTACGGCACCGCGCCCGCGCCGGGCGAACTTCTCGACCAGTGGGGTCATTCGATCTTCAAGCATCGCGGCAAGGAGGACCCGAATCCGTATCAGGTGGAGCACGACGAGCTGTTCGCGGCGATTGCTTCGGGCGAATACAAGTACGCGGATGCGGAGAACGGAGCCGTGGCCACCATGACCGCCATCATGGGGCGTATGGCGACGTACTCCGGCAACATCGTAGACTGGGACGCGGCTCTCGCTTCGAACCTCAGTTTGATGCCTGAGCGTTTCGCATTCGATGCGGATCCCCCCGTTCTTCCTGACGAGAATGGGAACTACCCGGTCCCGGTACCTGGCGTTACACCGGCTCTGTAGGTATGAAGTCCGACGGTGATTTTTCGACACTCCTTCCGGGACCACGCGTGTCAACGCGCGCTCGATGCGGTCGCTACGGTGTGCTGGTGTTGATGATGACTGTGCTCACGGCGTTACCGGCGCTATCCCAGGAAGCAACCAGGTACGACTTCGCCGAAGTGGTCATGGGCAGCGAGTTCAGGATCGTTGTGCACTCGGCCGATTCAAGCGTGGTTCGCGTTGCCGCCAGGGCTGCGTTTGCGCGAGCACGTGATCTGGACGCACGACTGAGCGACTGGCAATCCGATAGCGAACTGAGTCGCCTGTCTAAAATCGCAGGTGTGGACTCGTGCGCGAGCGTAAGTCCGGACCTGCTGATACGTCCTCGAGTCGGGGCCAGGAATTCGCGATGGCGTCAGAGGGCTCGTTCGACATGACGATAGGTCCGCTGAGTCGCCTGTGGCGGTGGGGCCGTCGCCGCGGACAGCTGGCTCCGGATGCTCGCCTGCGACACGCTCGCGAAGCCGTCGGCTACAGGAAGCTCGTCGTCGATTCAGCACGCCAGTGTGTACGGCTTACGGCGCCGGAGATGAGTCTCGATCTTGGCGGGATTGCGAAAGGGTACGCCGCCGACGAAATGCTCCGCACACTCAAGTCCCATGGACTGAGACATGGCACTGATAGACGCGGGCGGAGATATTGTGGTCGGCGACGCGCCGCCCGGTAGCCATGGGTGGCTGGTGCACGTGAGCACCGTCGATGAGTCCGGCCGGGTTGTGCAGGAAGACCTGCGACTGACCAATGCTGCCGTTGCCAGTTCCGGAGACACCTATCGGTATCTGGAAATCGACGGTGTGCGGTATTCTCATATACTTGATCCGGCAACAGGATATGGTATCACGGTTCGGAGGCTTGTGACGGCAGTGGCCCGGTCCGGAATCGAAGCTGACGCTCTCGCGTCCGCAATCAGCGTGATGGGCTGTGACGGACTGCGGCTGGCAGACCAGAAATCGCGTCGGGCATGGGTGATAGAAGTCGCCGGAGATGGGCACACGAAATTGTGCGGCTCAGAGCCTGGTGAGTTCTCTGCGACAGATCAGATCAATCTTCTCTCTCAGACAAACAGAAAATGAAACGAAGACACTTTGTTCAGACCGGAGTTCTCGCGAGTGCTGCGCTCGTGACCGGCACAACTGCTGCGCCGATGGAGTCAAGCCTGCCGACGTCCAGCGAGCCCTTCAACCTGAGATATGCACCACATCTCGGCATGTTCAGGGCTCACGCCGGCGAGGATCCCGTTGATCAGCTCAACTTCATGGCTGATCAGGGCTTCACGGCGTTCGAAGACAACGACATGAAAGGGAGGACGACCGACCTCCAGTCGACGATGGCTGCGACGATGGCCAGGCGTGGTATTCAGATGGGTGTGTTTGTGGCTCACAAGATTTACTGGCAGGAGCCAAACCTGACAAGCGGCAAGACCGATTGGCGCGACGAGTTTCTGTCAGACATCAGAGACTCCGTCGCGGTCGCGAAGAGAGTGAACGCTACATGGATGACCGTCGTGCCGGGACACGTCGACCTCCGCCGCGACATGGGCTATCAGACTGCGAACGTGGTCGAGACGCTCAAACGTGCGGCTGACATCCTCGAGCCGCACGGCTTGATCATGGTGCTCGAGCCGCTCAACTTCCGAAATCATCCGGGGCTCTTTCTCACCCGTATTCCGCAGGCGTTCGAGATCTGCCGGGCCGTCGGAAGTCCATCATGCAAGATCCTCGACGACCTGTATCATCAGCAGATCTCCGAAGGGAATCTTATTCCCAACATCGATGCCGCCTGGGACGAAATCGCATACTTCCAGATCGGTGACAACCCGGGTCGCAACGAGCCGACGACGGGTGAGATCAATTACCGCAACGTATTCCGGCACATCCATCAGAAGGGATTTGAGGGCGTGCTCGGAATGGAACACGGCAATTCCGGCGATGGCGTGGAAGGGGAGAAGGCCGTCATCGCTGCCTACAGGGCATCGGACGATTTCAGGATGTGATCCCGGGATAAACGTTGCCCGCTATATCGCCTCGGCAAGAAAAACGGCATTGATGAACATCCTGCCGGCTCCGAACCAGAATCCGCGGAAGTTCGGGTTTTCGGCGAACAGGATTATCTGTCCCTTCCCGTGTGATCGGGTCACGACCGACGCCGCTTGCGGGGTCAGTTCGGCGATCTCGTCGGGCACGTAGCCACTGAGCACGGGCTCCTCCGCATACTGCGCGACAACCAGACTGCCGGGCCGCGGCTTTGACATGAAGCGGTGTCCCTGTCGAAAAACGGGCAGAGTCTTGCCCAGGCCGAACGCCAACGGGTGCGTCTGATCGACTACCGTGTTGAGAATGGCACCGCCGATGTAGTGGGCCCCGCGGGTCCTCGACCTTTCCGCATAAGGCACTCCGATCAGCAAAGAATCGAGATCCGCAGACAGCGTGTCGGCGTCAATGAATCCGTTTGCGATCGCCCACAGGGAAGCATCCGATGTCGCGATCAGATGTCCGCCGTTGGAGACCCACTCCTTGACGACGTCCGCCGGGAGATCCGGATACCGGCCACCCGCCATTACAAGTGTCGTGTAGCGAGTCAGATTCTCCTGCCTTTTCACCGAGCCGGCATCAAGCAGCGACACGGGTACTCCGAATCGTTCACTCAAAAGATGCCAGACTTCTCCTGCACGGCTGGAGCTCGTGCCCGCACCCGTTACAAGTGCGATACGTCGCTTCGTCAGCAGCTTGTTGCCCGGACTGCCGAGATCGGGTCCGTCGACGGTCAGTCCCGATGTCACTGAGTGGATCTGAAAGTGCCCCGATCCGGTGACGCGGCCCAGTTCGGCTCGCAAGGTCTCGGAGGGTAGCGTACCCCGCGTCACGATGATCGTACCGGCTGCGAACGAGCGGTCACCGCGCGCCGTCGTTGCCCGGAAACCTCGTGTCGCTACGCGGGCGTCGACCCCCGCTTCGAGCAGCTGCACCAGCGCCCGGGCGGAATAGAAATCGTTCCAATCCAGGCAGTACGCTACGGCGTCCGATGCCGTGATTTCGGTCGACGCCGACTGACCGCCGTCGAGCGCCCAGCGGCCCGCCAGCATGCCGCCGGGGATGCGCGTCAGCTCCTTGACCGCCAGGTCAAACGCCAGGGGAAGCGTCCACGCGGAGACATCGTAGAAGATCGAATCCGGAAATTCGGTTCTCCGTTCAAACAGTGCATCGATGAGCCTTGACTGCGGCTGGCCTCGAGGGATGTAAAGCGAAGCGTCGGGCGCGTACGTCGTACCGTCAAACTCAACCGATGTCCCTAGAGCAAAGACCTCGATCCGATGTTGCGTCATCAGATCGGCAAACGCTTCGATCCGTGAACGATCGCCACCTGCACCAACTAGAAAACCCTTCACCGCATCACCAGACGTTCCCCGTGCAGCGGCCGAGTAGAAATCGCGCTGGTATTCCAGCAATCGCACCCGATTTTGGACCGTGGCCTTGAGTGTCGAAAGGGAAGTGGCGAACTGGTTTCTGACGGTCGTGGCGTAATGCAAGTCGCCTGCTCTGGTTTCGCGTACGAGACCGCGCGAGGACGCCTGCTCGAACAGAATGCCGACAGCACCACTGATGTCGGGATACGAAGACCATTTTCCGTAATAGAAGTCATCGAACGTCTCTTCCGCGTAGTACAGAGCGGGCACGCGATCCAGTGCCTGCGCATGATAGGTCGCGATTTCCGCCGTCAGTTCCTGATTGAGACGTGACGTATTCGGATTCGTGCGACTCGGGATGCCGGGTTGAAAGAAATACGTCCCCTCGCTGCCCATCTCGTGAAAATCGGTAACGACCTGCGGCCGCCAGTGATGAAAGACCGACAGGCGCCCTCTCGTTTCTGGATGCTGCGCAGGGAGATAGTCGCGGTTGAGATCGAAGAAATAGTGATTTGTCCGTCCGCCGGGCCACGGTTCATTGTGTTCCCGATCCTGCGGATCCGAGACCGCCGCCCGACCTCGATTACGATTTGCCCATGTCGTGAATCGCGAGCGTCCGTCGGGGTTGAGCATCGGGTCGATGATGACGACCAGCTGGTCAAGAATTGCGTCCACGGACGGACCTGTTCCAGCAGCGAGGTGGTATAGCAGAAGCAGCGCCGCCTCGGTCCCGCTCGCTTCGTTTCCGTGTACGCTGTAACTCATAAGGACGATCGCCGGCATCTGTTCGATCAGCGAGCTCGAGACGTTGTCCGGGCTGTCCGACAACGTGAGGTTGTCCGACCTGATCTGCTCCAGGCGAGCATGATTCGACGGAGATGTGACGATCGCGTGCACCAGCGGGCGGCCTTCGTAACTGAGTGCGTGACGGCGGAGGACCACACGGTCGGAGATCTTTTCTATGGCCTCGAAATAGTCGACAACCTGGTGCGGTTCGGTGTGTCGCGATCCCAGTCGATGACCCAGAATTGCGTCGGGAATCGGAACGTCCGCATCGTAGGCGAGGACGCCTTCGACCGGCGGAAAGCTGACGGCCAGGGGCAGCTCCTGCGCACGGGCGATGGGAGAGAGCGCGAATGCCACAATAACGAACAGACCGATCAACCGATATCTGGATAGAGCCATAAAGTGATCTCGTTGAAGATGCGTTGACTGACGTCGCTCCGGGTCGTCGCGGTCAGTCGGAATTTCTGTCAAGCCTGCCCGTGACCATCTCCTGGAATGTGCCATCATGAAGAAGCTTTCTCAGATGGTCCCCGGGGCAAGCGGTCGGGGCAAGGTCGCTGTGACCCTGAATGCGGTCGATCGGGATATCGAACGTGTCCACGGACCATGCCATCAGGTCGGCAATCGCGTTGACCTGCGCTTCCGTCGGCTCCTGGAGACTGTAGTTGCCGAGGACGCTGATCAGCAGATGTCCCGACGGATTGTACCTGGTGTTTGTCTCGCCCATGTAGCGCCAGGATCTGCCCTCGTAGATGTTTCCGTCGAGGTCGATGAGGAAATGGTAGGGCACATCCCACCACCCGCGATCCGATTCGCCCCACGTCTGCAGATTGCTCAGCTTTTCGACGGGATCTTCGTCAGCCGTCAATGGCTCTGGGCTCCCGCTGTGGTGGAGCGTCACGTGCGTCGGAGTGTGTTTAACCCGAAGCCGGCTGGCGGGGCCGCCCGCCTCCGACGAGACCCGAATGTGCTCGGGCACGGTTGACGCGACGGCAATCTCAAGTTCCGCAAGTCCACGGCCCAACTCGTCCTCCGCAAGGTGAAGGGCGAGTACGGCAATCCGGTAGCCGTCCCAGGTCCGGGCAGATCCCTCTGCCATTGTGACGGTGGCACGACGATCTCCGTGGGCCAGATCGAGATCGAGGCTGTCTCTGGCGGCGTCCGATGTCGCCGCACGCGTCGATATCACTGTTACGGTCAATTGCCCGAACTCAAGCGTGTCTCCCGGTGCCAGATTCCGTCTTGTAGCATCTGCGTCGTAGCCAAGCGGAGGGTGAGCCTCCCACGCACTATGCGGAATCGTATCCGGTTGGAGGAAAGGTCCGGTCGAGATCGCCTTTCGGCCACCTGCGCATCCGGCTACTACGATGATTGCGATAGTCCAGAGAGTTCGTGCTTTCATTTCATGCTCTTGCAGCACGGCAGATATCGAACGCGCTGCCGGTTGTGAATTGCTTCGTCACCAATTGACGCCGTGTCTCACCCACCAACATACGGAATGCCGCTGCTCCGTGGCCTTCCTCTTTGATGCCTGTGGCCTTGTGAAACCCTCGACAGAAATGGATGACGTATTGTAGTAACTTCGGCTGACTATGAGTACTGGAATGTGCTGATCACGCCAACCTCCGTGTGCAGGAAATTGATATCGAAAGTTATTCAGCGTTCGCGTTCCGTGATTGCTGGACTTGCCGTAGCTGCGTTTCTCACGGGATGCCAGGTCACGCCGCCACTTGAGGGGTCGTTTCATGGCAGATTTTCGCCTCCATCTGGCCAGACTCTCTTGATCATCGGGCAGGACCTCGGATCGGTCGCAGATTACGCGGTCAATATTCCGGTTGTGCCGGGAGGGATCACCACGTACACCGACATCAGTGAGGATGATCACGGTGCTCTGCTTTACGGTCTCGAGGAGACGGTGGACTACGGCGCCGGCAATGTGAGTGGTCGCGTTTCTGCAGAGTCGTTTCCGAACTCCACGTTGGCCATTGGACTTCACATTGTCGATCAGACGGGTACCAATCTTCTCCACATGATCGATGGCACGCACGATCCGGCGATCGATCAACTCGGCGAATTCATCATCAGCATTGACCGACCGGTCTATCTGCGGATCGGGTACGAGTTCGACGGGCCCTGGAACCATCATGAGCCCGAAGCCTACGTCGAGGCGTTTCGATACATCGTTGATCGCTTGCGTGTCAGCGGCGTCAACAACTTCGCGTCCGTATGGCAGTCGGCAACAAGTGGCGCCGGGACGTACAGAGATCTTCCGTTCGACACGTGGTATCCGGGCGATGAGTATGTGGATTGGATGGGCACTTCGTACTTCGTGTTCGATCCAGTGGTCTATGATGCGTTTCTCGAATTCGCCCGTTCCCATTCGAAGCCTGTCATGATCGCAGAGGCCGCGCCACAGGGCTATGATATCGCTGACCTGACGTACAGTGGAGCATCAGATGGTCTGTCGTTCGAACCCCGGACGTCCGATGCCGTGTGGAACGAATGGTATGCTCCGTTCTTCAGTTTCATTCACGAGAATTCGGACGTGATCCGGGCCGTTGCGTACATCAACTGCGACTGGAACGAGCAGGATATGTGGCGTCCCGGAGGAACCAACGGTTACTGGGGCGACACGCGGGTACAGGCCAACGACGATATCAAGGCCCGCTGGCTGGCAGAAATCGGAGATCCGCTCTGGCTTCACGGATCGCTGGACCTGTTTCAGAAGCTTGGCTACGACGACTGATTGCCGCTGCTACCTTGATGCTCTTCGAACGAGTAGGAGAGGCCGATTTTAGCCCTGATCTGATCCATCGTCTCCATCGTGTCCATGGTTGCAACGGGCGGCATGACGGGACTCTCCGTCAGGCCACGGTCGATGCATTGCATGGCTTCTTCGATCTGATACTCGAATCCATTGTGACGAACGGGACACTGGACATCCGTAATGTGGTCACCCTGTGACAGCGTGGCTGCGCCCGCTTCCCAGAAATTGGGGTGAATGCGGATGTGACCTTCGCTGCCGTAAATCATGAAGTCGTTGATCGTCTGACAGAGCATGGTCGTCGTGAATTGCGAGACGGTCTTTGCACCGAACTGCAGACTCACCGACGTCAGTTCGTCGACGCCCGTTTCACCAAGTACTGCCCGCGCGACGACGGAATCGGGGCGCCGGCCAACGACCCACCGGGAGATCGCCGTGTTGTACACGCCCATGTCGAGTATGGCGCCGCCGGCGAGGGCCGGGTTGAGCATCCGACCGGTCAGGTTTCTCGGGACAACAAAACCGAATGTCGATGTCATGAGATGTACGTCGCCAATCGCGCCGTCGTCCAGCCATTCGCGAACCTGTTGATATGCAGGGAGGAACACGGTCCACATTCCTTCCATCAGGAACAGTCCGCGGTCGCGGGCCAGGCTGAAGAGTGATTCGGCATCCCGGGCGTTGACCGTGATCGGCTTCTCGCACAGAACGTGCTTGCCGGCCTCAAGGCACATACGAGTGTTCTCGTAGTGGAAGCGGTGCGGCGTCGCGATATAGACGGCGTCGACCCGCTCGTCGTTCACGATCTGCTCGTACGATCCGTATGCCGCTGCAGCATTCCACTTCTGCGCGAATGCGCCAGCGCGATGTTGATCCCGACTCGCAACTGCGTGGAGGGATGCACCTTCCACGACCGTGATGGCATCCGCAAACCGGTGTGCGATAGCGCCGGGACCAATGATTCCCCAGTTGACAGTGACGTTTGCCATGGTGTCGTGATCTATTTATCCGCGGTCAGAATCGCGCTCTTGCGAGTCGCTGGAGCGTGACGTGACCAGCCTCAAGAGTCCGACCGCGAGGTTGAATCGAGGTACACGTTCTGCGTACGATTCGTAGGCTTTTCCGAGATATTGTCGGCAGAACCGTTCCTCGTGCACGGATTGAATATAGAAGAATATGGATGCAGTGAGGGCGAGTGCGATGATGAGCGGCGCGGGATTGAGCATCGCGAGGCCGACCGCGAGTAGACAGTAGCCGAGATACTGCGGATGCCGCACCAGCCGATACGGACCACTCGTGACCACCTGTCTTGTCGCGTAGAACGGATCGCCGTCGCGAACATCTCCATGTCGTGCGAGGAGGAAGAACGGCGAGACTACGAGGTAGATCGCGACCACAAGAAGAGCTACGCCGGCTGCGGTCGCCATCGGTAATGATGGAGCGTCCGTGACCGCGCTGGCCACGAGCAGGGCCACCGTCAGGACAGAAGCGACAAGGTCCGGGATCATGGGACGCTTGCCACCGGACTCACGTGCGCCGCGCGGCTCCTTCATCGGACGTTCCGCATCGTATGGGCTGGTGCTCTTACCGTTCACGCGAACGAATGAAGTCGCGTTGCAGCCGATTGGCGAGTCGATCGGCTGAAAACTCGGCCAACCCCTCGAGAGCAGCTGCAATCTCATCGACCGATAGTGAGGAGAGTATCAACGCCGTGATGACATTGTTCGCGGCGGGTCCGGCACCGATTACGGCTCCTCGAACGGGATCGCGGGCAGTGATTTCGCTCTGCCAGATCCGTCGTCCGGTCGCTCCGTCAATCAGCATGAGCCGGGCATTGATCATGAATTCGGCTCCGGCCGTCCAGGAGTCGGCCACGATGCCGTAGTCGGACACGCGAAGATCCAGGACATAGTCGGACGTGTAGGCATCGTCAACGGCTCTCGACCTGAGCATCATGGAAGAGCGATCGAGGGTCATGTCGGCGATGAGTGCCGACACGTCTACGATGGCGAGGGCGCTGTCCAATCGACGACGGAGTCTTCGTGATTCGGCTTGGCGAATGACACGGCTTCCCGCACGAATTGCGGTGCGCAACGGTCTGTTCACATCGACAAAGAACGCGTCGTCCGAGAATACGTCGGGCCGCGGAGGTATGGCCTCGACGAGGGCAAGGGTCGACCCGTTGAAATCGTATTCAGCCAGTTTGTTGGATGAACCGCAGGCGCTCATCGTAAGTGCGAAAACCAGGAACAAGATTGTACGTGGATTCATGACGAGTCATCTCCGTCGGGCTAGCGGCGTGTGGTATATCGGGCCGAACGAATTCCCTGAACATAATAACTTCTCCAAACGGAAGACTGGACAACGAGAGGCTGTCGCGCTTCGGACTGGCGGTGAATGCCCGATAGTTGGTTGTGCCCGAACGTCCGAGCAATCTCACACGGGTATCCGGACGGAGTCATCTTTTTGCTAAAACCCAGAGTTTGCGGACGGCAGCCTGATCCAGGTCATCGCTTCACACAAACCCGGCGTCATGGCCGCAGCGAAACCCGGCGTCATGGCTCACTCCTGGCCGCACCGAAGCCCCCGTCATCTCCGCAGCGAAACCCGGCATCATGGCCGCAGCGAAACCCGGCGTCATGCCGCCCCGCATCCCGCAGCGAAACCCGGCGTCATGGCCGCAGCGAAACCCGGCGTCATCTCCGCACCGAAGCCCACCGTCATCCCCGCGTCCTGCGGGGATCCATACAACGACTCCTCTGCTTCCCTCAGATGGTCGAGGGGGCTGTTGAGGCGACGGGTCAGCATGCTACTGGGCCGTGCAGCTCACCTCCCGGCACGTGCACTGGAACGGACTACCTTACATCGAGGGAATTGCCCCAACTTGTCGCCATCATCCGCGTACATTAGGTTCAGGTTTCTGCTATGCTAAGCACCGGCCGACTCCGTAGCCGTGCTTGCGAAATCGTGGATCGCGCCAGTCGGTCGGCCCATTGAGCCATGAGCACATCCAACACGCTCCGGCGTCGCGGCCGACGTCCCGTTTCCGTCACCACTCCGGCACGCCGAGTGACGGGTCTTTTGGCGTTCCTTCTGATCGTCACATCGGCCGTCGCGCAAGAGCCTCAATTCAGTGTGGAGCGGTACTCCGCGTTCCTTGACAGCAACCCGGAGGTGTCGGCAGAGGACCTGCTGAGTATGCATCCAGCCGGCGTATTCGATCGTGAAATCAACGGGTCGTTCGATAGCGCCCTCTTTGCGCCGACGGTCGACTCCTACTATCACCTGACGGACTACGAAAAATCGATCCTCGGCGTCAGGGCTTTGTAGTGACCGAGCGACTACAGCCGAATTCTTTCGGCGAGTCGTTTGTTCAGATCTACGACTGGGACCTGCCGGTGTTTCATTTCGACGGACGCAATCCTGCACGCATTCCACATGTCGTACGACCTGATCCTTCAGGGTGTGGAAACGGACGTCATCATACCCCGGCTGTCGGAACTTCTGGACCGCCTGCATCAACGCCTTGCGACCCTCGTGGCTCAGGGATCTTTCTTCCCTGACAGGCAGACGAACGCGGCAGATCTTGACCTCTATCTGTCCGTTGCCCGCAGCCTGCTGCAAGGGGAAACGGCTGAGACGATCTCGACAGAGACCGCGCCCCTGCGCGACGAGATGCTCGAATTTGTGGCGGCAGAGGACGTGGTCTACCATCCGATCTTCTCCGAAACGTGTCGGATAATCGACTTCAGTCAGTTCACTCCGCGCGGCCACTACACCGAGAGTGAGATCCTTACGCGGTATTTCCAGGCCATGATGTGGCTCGGTCGAACCGAGTTCTACCTGATCGGACCTGTGACGGCGCGGTGCGAGCCAACGGACGCGGACGTTCAGCGACAATCGGTTGACGCTGTGATGCTGCAGGAACTGGTGACTGGACGCACAGGTGAGTCTCACTGCTGGATGAGATCAACGAGATCGTGGGGTTCTTCGTCGGTGAGCCGGACAATGTGACGCTGGATCATCTGGAACGGCTCGCGCAGTCGCTCGGGCGTTGCGTCCAGCGCAGAGCTCCTGGATGAAGCCAGGTGGCGCGAGTTTCAGGACCTGCTTTCGCAGCACGAGTTTGCGACGCAGCGCATCAATTCCCAGATACTGTTTTCGAACGATCCGACGAATCCCGATGGGCTGAAACCCGCATCAGCCTTCATGCTGCTTGGCCAGCGCTTTGTCATCGACTCTTACGTCAACGGGCACGTCGTCTTTGACGAGGTACGAGGCTCCGCATGTTGCCGTCGTCACTGGATGTGCTCTTTTCCCTCGGAAACGATGCGGCCGGACAATTGCTCGTTCCAGAAATCGAGGCGTTGGGACTACGGTCGTCAACTGGCCGCCCTCCGGTACCTGATCGACGCCTATGACGACTCGTTCTGGCGCGAGACGATCTACAACGGCTGGCTGGACGGGATCCGGGAGTTGAATCCGCCGGACGACCGGACAGGTCTTCCTGCCTTCATGCAGACAGCGGCGTGGTGGCAGCAGAAGATGAACACGCAGCTGGCAGGGTGGGCCCAGCTTCGACACGACAATCTGCTGTATGCCAAGCAATCGTATACCGGCGGCATCGATCTGCGAGTATCCGTACAGCTACGTCGAGCCGATTCCGGGTTTCTTTGATCGTATGAGTTTGCTCGCGACCGATGCGGCAGACCGGTTCTCCACGTTCGACTTCGGCGGGTGGCCGACGGATAGAATCGTGCCGTTCTTCCGGAATTTCGCGGAGGTCACCGACAGGCTCGCCGGAATCGCGCGCAAGGAGCTGAGCGGTGAGGAGATCAGCCCGACCGAGGCCGACTTCCTTAGACAGATGATTCGTCAGCAGTTCACCTGTGGACCACAGGTCGACGGATGGTACACGACGCTGTTCTTCGGCGGACCTGATCAGTCGCTCGAGAAGGATCTGGTTGTCGCAGATATTCATACGGTTCCGACCGATGCGGCCGGCAATCTAGTCGGCTGGGTAATGCATGCAGGGACCGGTCCGCTCGACATGGCCGTTGTTACCGCTGACGTTCCGGCCGTAGGACCAGTCGCGTTTGTCGGTCCCGTCATGAGCTACTACGAACACGTGAGCACGAACTTCTTGCGTCTGACGGATGAGGCCTGGCAGACCGCATACTCGGCCGCTCCTTCGTTTCGACCCGACTACGTGAACCTCTATCTGGCGGACTCGGAAGGCGCGTCTCGTGGTGAGGCATCCGTGCTCGTGACGGGCGTGGAGCCGGACCCTGCGCTTCCTGGCAAGCCCGATAGAGCGGCGATATTGCAGTAGCTATCCGAATCCGTTCACAGAGGCTACGGTTCTCGGCTTTGCCGTACCGTCGCGGTCAAAGACGGAGGCGATCGAAATCTCGATCTATGACCTTCAAGGACGACGGCTTCGGACTCTTCTCACGGGGCAGCTGCCGGCGGGGAATTACACGGTGGAGTGGGACGGCAAGCTGGCGGATGGCTCAGCTGCGGCCAGCGGCGTCTATTTCTGCCGACTGCAGACAGGCTCGGTCACCGACACACGTGCACTTACGAAGCTGCGGTAGGTCCGCCGAGGAACCATCGGAGTCACGCCCGGAACTCGGTGTCCGATCTCAAGGCCCGAGGTCAGAGCTTCAATCGTATTCCGACATGCCGCAGCGCTCCGGCAAGCCACGTCATTGCGAATGCAAAGATGAGCGCGCGCCAGAAGCCGACGGCAAAGCTCTCGCCGAGCATCGCGTAGAAATTCACGCCGGTCATCGAGTCGATGAGTGCAAACGCCGCATACAGAATTGGCGCCAGGATATACGCGAACAGTGAGTTCTGTCCGGCAGGCTCCACGACGATGGTCCATCGGTTCCACTTTCGCACGTCGACCATCCAGTAAAGCGCGACCCAGATCCACGCCGTGATAGCCGAAGTCCACAGGCACCACGGCGGCGTGGCGAAAATCTTGTTGATGATGAACGCCTGGTCGACGTCGGCCATGGCGTGCAGGAGGTGGCCGGCGAGTGCCAGTCCCGCGCCGTACAGAAGTCCCCATTTGATTCGTGCGCCGTCAGACTCGATCGGAGAGTTCTTCGTCAGGATCATTCCGAGCACGACACCCGACACGGTGATGGCGGGGTGCGAGCCGAGGGTGCCGCCGATATTTACCCACTGCGTGAACCACGCCAGGCCTTCAAAAAGACCGGCCTTGTCGGCGAAGTAGAGGCAATAGAGCAAACCCATCACGCCGAGCATTCCGACGTGCGACCGGCGCAGCGCGATGTAAGCCAGCACGCGACGAGGTAGGACCACCCGATCAAGCCGAGAATTCCCCACCACCGGGGTCTGAGTTCGATCAGTCCCGGGTCGCCGGACCCACGAAACAGGATGGCCAGCGCAATCAGCAGCAGCACACCCGCCCATCGCAACGTGAGCTGCACCTTTCGACCCGGGGGCGCGATAGGACGGCGGACGATTCCACACGAGGATCACGGCCGCCGTACATCAGCAACGTCCATACGTGTCGGCCCGGAAACGCTTCGTCGGACATGGACGACGCGTTGACCATGAACACGCCGATCACGAGCAGTCCGGCCGTACGGATCAGGATGTGCTTCCACACGTCCCAGACGGCCTCGCCGCGCTCCAGCCGGCGACCGATGGCGAACGGGATCGCCATGCCGACGATGAACAGGAAGGCAGGGAAGACGATATCCACGAACGTCATTCCGTCTGCATCCGGCGGCTGGATGTGCAGCATCCAGGCGGGAGTTCCCGCGACGCCCGCGACGTCGTTGACGAAAAGCATCACAAGAATCGTGATACCGCGCAGGACGTCTATCGAGTCTATGCGGCCCGAGGTTGGCTGAACCGGATTAGCGGTGACCATATTCTACTGTTGTCGTAGCACCCGGTTTACTTCAGCAGAGTCATCTTCCGAGCCAGGCGAAAATTACCGTACTCCAGCGTGTACACGTACGAACCGCTGGCAACAGGCATACCCCCATCGCCCAGACCGTCCCACGTGGCGGTATGCGCGCCCGCCGGAAGTCGCTGTCTGTCAACAAGCGTTCTGACCAGGCGCCCGGCAACGTCGAATACCCGTACACTAACCGTCTTGTCGATCGGCAGTGTGAAGTTGAATTGCGTCGACGGATTGAACGGGTTCGGGTAATTCGACGAGAGATGATAGTCGGTTGGCAAGACGATCCGCGCCTCCGCATTCACGCCGAAGGACTCGGTGAGTTCGAAGATCCTGAACACCGGCCGGTGTTGGGCGGCCACCCTGCTGCGAACACTACGGCGGTAGAACCCGGCGCCGCCATCCCAGACCTGGTCAATCGTTGCAAGTGAATCGTTGATTCCGTAGAACCCGACAGCCACCTCGATCATACCGTCTCCGTCTGCATCGCCAAGGAAGGAGACACTGGTTGGAGAGATCTCTTCCGGGCGGTTCGTCGGAAAGGCGCCGAAGTCGCCGGCGTTCTCATGGTACACCGTGATCGTACCGGCGGAGTCGCGCACGACGACGTTGAAGAGCGTGTCGAACGGAGTAATGTCAAACTCGACCTCGCTGAGCCTGTAGCTTGCGGGATCTTCAGGATCGCCGCCCTGACCGCCGATCCACTCCGCAATACGGAGATACTTCGGCTTTCTTCCGGCATCGTAGTCCTGTCCGTCGTAGCCGCGTCCTGCGCCTATGAGTTCGAGCGTGCCGTTGCCGTCTATGTCTCCGGCATCGATGCCGTATGCACTGAGGGGGCCCACGAGATCTACCCTGAACTGATCCGCTGTTATCTGCAGTGGATCCTCTCCCTGCTCGTAGTTCATAACGGAGACGTATTCGTACTGGCCGCCGTCGAAACCGTACTCGCGAGGATAGAATATCTCGTCATCCCCGTCGTCGTTGATGTCGACGACGACTCCATTGAACCACGAGAGATCATCAACGCCCAGACTTGCCGTGGCCTTGAAAAAAAGATTCGGATCACCGGTTCCAGGCACCTTGTAGTCGTCCGGACCCAGGACGTCTCCGTTGTGGAAGTTGAAATCATTCCACGAGTGGAAAGAGATTTCATACGTGCCGTCACCGTCCAGATCTGCGGCATTGACTGCGTACGTACTGCCGCCGCCACGATCTACCGGGTCGTAGTCCTCGCCTCCGCCGACCCCCGAACTCAATCGCAGCTCGACGACAAGCGTTTCAAAGCCGGTCCCGATGTCCCCGTTCACGGAGAGAATCAACCATTCGTCATTGCCAGTATCGTTGGGAAACAGCAGCTCTTCCTTCCCATCGCCGTCTATGTCGACGGTTGAGAAGTTGTCCGACTTCATATAGCTGGGAATCGGTTCTCCCAGCTGCTCAACGCTGAATGCCGTTGCGGGTGCGGTACCGAAATCATTGTCCGTACCGGTGAACTCGTAGATAAAGATCCCCGAAGTGGTTCCGGCAGGATTCGCTCCCACAAATTCATCTCCGCTGATGAAGATGATCTCACCGTTCCCATCTCCATCGAGATCACCACCCGTGACATCCCGGCACGACACAATGAAGTCATTGGCAGGATCAAGCGTGTCCTCGAAATACGGTGTCGAGTATACCAGCTCCCAGGTGTCCGGTCCGGCGACCTCGAACACGTGCACTCGCTGGCCTCCCGAGAAATCGCAGACCAGTACCTCGATCTTGCCATCACCGTCGAGATCGAATGGCCCGTTGGCCGCGAAGGAACCGCCGAACTGACCTCCGACCATTGTCTCCGAGAAGGGCTGCGTCGGGTCGGCGGGAATGTTGACGTCCCACACGAAGTCCGTCGTCTGGGCCAGGGAGGTCGAAGCTGACAGAATCAGGGTGAGTGCGACAAGAGGAATGGCTGTACGCATGACGAAGCCTCGCGCTCTTTGATGTTTGACGTGAGCGGACAAGGTATGTGAGGCGGGCACAGGCGTCAACCGACCAGGATCGATTCCGGCATGTGACGAACACGGCTTAATCGCCTTCAATCTCTCCACGCAGACGGACCCCGATTCCAGGTCGATTGGGTAGATGAATCCGTGCCTCGTCATCGTATGTGAGGCCGTCGATCGGGTCGTTGCTGATCAGGAAGGGCGGGTCGAGGTCGAGCCAGTCGGCGAGGCCCGCGAGGTGCGCCATGGCGGTTACGCCCAGCGACGTTTCGACCATACACCCGAGCATAATCCGAAGGCCGAGTTCGCGAGCGCGCCGGATCACGGCGAGGGCGGGTCCGAGTCCCCCAAGCTTCATCAGTTTGACATTCACGCCGCCAACGCCCGCGGCCGCCAGGGCGTCCACGTCCGCGAGTGACTGGAGCGATTCGTCGGCCACGACCGGGACACCCACTCGCGCCTGCACCCAGCCCAGACCCTCTATGTCATCCTTCGACACAGGCTGCTCGACAAGGGCGAGACCATAATCGCCCATGGCGCGGACGTTCTTCACAGCGACCTCTCGCGTCCAACCGCAATTGGCATCTACATACAGTTCTGCGTCCGGGCGAACCTGCCTCACGGCCATGAAGCGATCAAGATCGTCGTCCGACCCGAGTTTCAACTTCAGAATCGGGAAGCCCGACGTTGTCGAAGCCAGGCGAGCCATTTCCTCCGGAGAATCCAGACCGATCGTATATGATGTGGAAAGGGGCTTTGGGGCGGGGAGTTCAAGTAATTTATGAAGCGTAGCTTTCTGCCGTCGGCCGATTCGATCGTGCAGGGCCAGACTCAGCGCACATCGTGCCGGCGGCGGTCCCTCGGCGTCAATCCAGCCATCAATCTGCTCGACGTCGTCGGGGAACGATTCGTTCTTCTCGCCGGCCGCATCCCAGAAGGCCGTCATCGTGCCCGGCTCGATGCCGTAGTACGGCGGAATCGTTCCTTCACCCCATCCCTCGTCATTAGCCAACCGAATCAGATAGGCGACTCGTGTGTCGGTTTTGCCGTACGACAGTCCGAAGGGATTGCGCAGCTGCAAGGTGATCTCCTGCCAGCTAATGGATGAAGGGGTCATGGTCTTGTATATGATCGAACGGAGAAACCCGGTCTTGCACGGTATTCGGGTCCGCCCGATTGCGCCCGATTGCGCCGGTTGGCTCGACGGGTAGAGACTTTCCAGCCGAGTCCGCGACGCACGTTCGCTACGTTCCATGGTGTCTCTCTGAGTTCCCGGCAGTTCCGCCCGTCGATGTCGCGTCAAAGTGAATGGCCGCAACGGCGACGCTATCGGCCAGACAATCCGATTCGTCGACTGACGGCGGCAGGACAAGGTATTAACCGGGACCGTGGATGACCTTATCACAACAGTTTGAAGAGTGTGCTTGATCGGCGTGGTCGCCGACGTGCTTGATTCGCGGGTATCCAGCCGTATTATTTTTGACCGGCCGTGATGAGGGCACCCGGAGCCATTCTGTGGGCCCGCGGTGAGAGTTTTCAGGGTTATCCCGACAAACGATGTGGCGGACATGAGGTTTTTTTAACGAGATTGTCTATACAGGAAGCCGGGCCCCGGGCTGATTCCACCAACCGACCACCTCCACGCCGATGAGACTTATCCTCTTTGATCTGCCCGGAGAGGGGCGAATGTCATTCGATCCGCTGGCACTCAGCCGACCCATCTGGGAACTGCGGTGCGGGATGACCTCAATCGGTGACAAACTTGTTCATCGAACGGGCGCGACCGATGTGGCGGGCTTCGTACCGCCCTACATGGCTGACGCCTGCAGGGAGACAACAGATCGACCCGTGAACGACGCGAGTGTGCTGGCGGGTGAGGACATTCTTCTGGTCGACGGGCGAGTCAAGGCTGAGAGCCTGGATGTCGACAGGCTGCCGCCCGGTGGCGTCGTACTCGGCGACGACGGCAACGTCCTGGTCGCACGCATCTCGCAATCGGATCGGGGCACCGGATCGAATCAATCCATCGAAGCCGTGCTGAAGTCGGCCGGGGACACTCTTCGACGAGTCGACCTGCCGGTCAAGACCTGGAACTACACGTGGGAGCTGATACTGGCAAATCCGGACCAGTTGACCGAAGACTTCCGCGCTGCCGGGATGAGTGGCATTGAGGGGACGGTGGAGCAGCCGAACGCCATTCGGGGCAGTAAGAAGGATGTCTTTATCGCACCCGGAGTAGTCGTACATCCGATGGTGGTGCTCGACGCCGAGCATGGCCCCGTCTACATCGACGAAGGGGCGGAGATCCATCCGTTCACTCGCATCGAAGGCCCGTGCTACGTCGGCAAGAAGTCGATCTTGCTGGGCGCCAAGTGCCGCGAGGGAAATTCGATCGGGCCGATGTGCCGGATCGGCGGCGAGGTCGAAGAATCGATCATCCATGGCTATTCGAACAAGTATCACGACGGATTTCTCGGTCACGCGTACGTGGGCGAGTGGGTGAACCTGGGCGCACTGACGACCAACAGCGACCTGAAGAACGACTACTCCGATGTGTCGGTGATTCTGGACGGACGCAGGGCCATCGACGGGATCACGCAAGGTCGGGTCGCTGATCGGCGATCACACGAAGACGTCGATTGGAACACTGTTCAACACCGGTGCCTATGTCGGAGCGATGGCGCTGATCGCCGGGACGGGCAAGCCTCTGCCGAAGTTCATTCCCTCCTTTGCCTGGTTTCTGGAGGGCGTCGTAACAAAGGGCTTTGGCAAACGAAAACTCTACGACACGGCGAGGATCGCGATGGGCCGCCGGGGGCGGGAGTGGACGGAAGCACAGGAGGCGATGTGGGAAGCCATTTTCGATCTTACGGCCCCGGCAAGAAATGACGCCATCAAGAAGGGGCGCCGCGTCCTTACGAACAAACACAACTAGGAAAACCATATGGCGAATGTCGAAGAGAAAGTCATGGCCGTTACGGCCCGGGTGTTGCGGTTGGATCCGACTGAAATCAAGCCGGATTCCAACTTCGCGCTGGATCTCGGGGCCGAGAGTGTGCAGTCCATCGAACTGGTTGCCAAGTTCGAGGAAGAGTTCGGCATCGAGATGGACGAGGATGCTGCGCTATCCGTCGATACGGTTGGCGGGGCCGTCGAATTCATAACACGCGTCTGCGAGGAGCAGGGCGTGGAAGTCTGACGGTCAGATAGTCCATTCCAACACGACCTGGCCGTAGCGCACAAAGTTGTCGGAGCGCCTGGCTGCTCCGATATCCACCCAGGATGTTCGAGAGCACAGAAAATATCGCACGTCTCGATTCGTCGATCGAGGTAGTCGACGTTGCTGTCGTGCGAGGAGTAATCCCATGCAAGTAGAAGAAATGAACAAGGCTGCGGCGCGCAGGCCGCATCCCCTGGTCAACACGACCGAGCCGAATTTACTGGACGACACGTTCGACTACGATCTGCCGCCGCTGATCCAGTTCGACGGTCCGATCGTCGAGTACATCGACGGCAAGCCGGTCGAATTCGATCCGGAGGACACGAAGAAGCGCGACATCGTCATCACCGACACGACGTTTCGCGACGGGCAGCAGGCGCGGCCGCCCTACACCGTCGACCAGATGGTCCACATCTACGACCTGCTGGCCAAGCTGGGCGGTCCGAACGGCGTGATCCGCCAGACCGAGTTCTTCCTGTACACGAAGAACGACCGCGAGACGCTCGACCGCTGCCGCGAACTGGGCCACCGCTATCCCGAGTGCACCGGCTGGATCCGCGCCGTCAAGGGCGACTTCCGCCTGGTCAAGGAGGCGGGTCTGAAAGAGACCGGGCATGCTCACCAGCTGCTCCGACTACCACATCTTCAACAAGCTGAAGTTCAAGAGCCGCCAGGAGTGCATGGACAGCTACTGCGAGGTGGTCGACGCGGCGTTCGAGGCCGGCGTGCGGCCGCGCTGCCACCTGGAAGACGTCACGCGGGCCGACTTGGACGGCTTCGTGCTGCCGTTTGTCGATCGGCTGATGCGGATGAGCGAGCAGGTGCCGGACGAGCTGTCGGTCAAGATCCGCATCTGCGACACGATGGGCTTCGGCATCAGCTATCCGGGCGCTGAGCTGCCGCGCAGCATTCCCAAGACTGATCTACAAGCTGAACCAGGAGTGCGGCGTGCCGAGCGACCGGCTCGAATGGCACGGGCACAACGACTTCCACAAGGTGCACATCAACGGTGCGACCGCCTGGCTGTACGGCTGCGACGCGGTCAACGGCACGCTGTTCGGATACGGCGAGCGCACCGGCAATCCGCCGCTGGAAGGTGCGCTCATGGAGTACATCGCGCTGAAGGGCGATCTGTGCGGCATCCAGACCGAGGTCATCACCGAAGCTGGCCGAGTACATGCGGTCGATCGGCTTTCCGATCCCGGACAACTATCCGTTCGTCGGGAAGTACTTCAACACGACCCGAGCCGGCATCCACGCCGGCGGCCTGCGAAGGACGAGCGGATCTACAACATCTTCGACACCGCCAAGCTGCTGGGCCGTCCGCCGCGCGTGGCCCTGACCGACAAGAGCGGTGCCGACGGCGTCGCGCTCTGGGTGAACGAGTTCTTCGGCCTGAAGGGCGAGGATCGGATCAGCAAGATCAAGATCCACAAGGTCGCCCGCTGGGTCATGGACCAGTACGAAGTCGAAGGCCGCATGACCGCGATCAGCGACGAGGAGCTCGAGCAGAAGGTCCAAGAGCTGATGCCCGACTACTGGGAGAAATACCACAGCAACGGGGCGTGATCTGCCTCGTCATTGCTTCGAACTGAACGATCGGTCGAGCCCGGCATCCGCGGATGTCGGGCTTTCGGCTTCTTGTGGACCAGGCACGGGACGGAGCTCGACCACCCGCTGTCCGGACGTGTGGCTTCCGAGTCATGTGCGAGCGCCACCATACGCTCACCGGCTTCAGGCGGTCACCGCACCAGCAGCATGCGCTTCGTGACGGCGACATTGTTCGTCCGCAACACGTAGTAATAGACACCTGTCGTGAAGCGGCCTCCGTCGAATGTGACAGACTGTTCTCCGGCCGGACGGCCGGCGTCCACAAGCGTCGCTACGCACCGACCCAGGACGTCGTACACGCGGATGCTGACCGGGGAAGGCTGCGTCAGCTCGAAGTCGATTTGTGTGCGTTCGACAAACGGGTTGGGATAGTTCTGATGCAGACGATCTGCTCCCGGTACCTCGGTCGCGACATCGGTTGAGGATCCATCTTTCGAGAAGATAGCGGTCAGCGTGGCGTTCTCGGTCAGAACAAAAGACGTCGTATCGGTCGCCGAGGCAGAGACTCCTTCCCATCTGTCAAAGCGGTAGCCGGGTTGAGGAACGGCGCGCAGCCTTACCGGGACATCCTTGAAGAACACGGCCTCAAAAGTTGGACCGGGCATGTGTACGCCGTGGGCATCGATGTGTCCGGCTTGCGGCTCCTCAACACGCAGGGTCAGTCGCGATGAGCCGGATAGTCCGAAGTGGTTGTAGAAGTGCGGTCGAACATACAACGGGCGCTCTTCCGCGAATTCCCGCATGAGATCGATCGCGTCCTCCCATGTCGGGGTGAAGGAAATCGATTTCGGCCAGCGCGCCTTGTGAGCGGGAATCTCGTTCGCGATGACCACCTTCAGGCTGTCTATGGTGTGGAGGACGTGGTCGGGGGCGAAGGTCGTGTTCATGTGCGCCGCGAAGCGCTGGATGAACTCGTCGCTGAAATTCGGATTCCGTAGGAGGGTTCGGAGCAGCAGCGTCGACCACGGTGGGTTAGGCCATTCTGACCCGTTCGGGTCGGTCGCGAGAGCGAGCGTATTGCTCGTAAAGCGTCCGTTCCCGTTGCCGCCGAACCCGAAGTCCATGTCAAAGATCATCCAGCGCCACCGTCCATCGGGTGTGCCCGGTCGCCACTGTTTGAGGTTGTTGCCCGGCCAGTCCGCATTCGCGGAGTAGATCTCTGCGATCAGGTAGTCGATGTAGGCGTCGACATCCATGTAACCATCGATCACGTCAAGTGCAGCGGGGTCCGTCATATCCGTCGACGACATGAACGCCATCATCTCATCGTAGTGCGCCGACTGTCCGAGGAGAGCTGCCTTGTTGCCTTCGAGTATTTCTACCGCCTCTGGATCAACACCGAAGTGATCTTCGAGGTAGTGTTCGTTCTGTTTTTCTCGCAGGTTGTGAATGCCCCAGTATTCGCCATTGAGGAATACGACGGCAGGCCGGTACGCCTGAGTCTCAAGCGGCATGCCCTGGCCGATCACGGTCTGAATCATGCCGTCCCTGAACATGGACCGCCACCAGTCCTGCGCGGACGATCGCAGGACCAGATTGTTATACGACGAGAGGCCGGTCGTTTCGAAAATCGGATAATCGATTCGGGATGCTCCGTAGCTGCTTCGGGCATAGATCGCCAGCGACTTCTGGGGATAGAGACGGGTGCACCCCCCGTGGATTTTTACGCCTGCATCGATACTGAATCCCAGAGAGCCGTCGGGCTCAAAAAACTCCACGTGTATCGGGCGTTCCCAGTCTTGATTCCAGTTCAGCGGAACGGACCGGCAGTAACCAGGAATCCCGTTCGTGCCCTCCACATAGATGCCGATCTCATCATCGAAGAAGTTGGCCGGATCCGTGGATAGCGACACGACCGGCAGGGACCTCGATTCCCCTATCAGGTACGAGTGCGTCGCGACGGCGCTTGGAACATATTCGTCCTTGAACACGGCGGCGCGGATTACCGTTGTCGCAAAGACAGGAACAGGAGACTCATAGATCTCGGATGTCTGCGTGGGTGGCGATCCGTCCGTTGTGAAGCGAACGGTAGATCCCTGCAGGCTAGCTGAAATGTTGACGGATGTTGCCGCCGTGTAGATTCCTGCTGTCGGGCTGAAGGCGGGAGTTTCGGCGATTCCCAGGAAGCCGGATTCGGCGTTCGGTGCACCCGGCGTCGGCTGATCAAAGAAGCGCATTTCTGCGGAGGCGTCCGGGGTTCGGCCGAACGACACGTCGGCAGTCTGGGGACCGAACGTGATGACGTCGATGGCATTGCCGGCCGCATCAAACAATCCAATGACCTCACCTCCGGCAGCGAGGCGGAAGCTGGTGTGCAGGCCTGTGTTCATGCCATCCGCCCAGATGACGGCGTAGCCTTTTGATTTGATGGTCAGAGTGGCGGGGAAGCGCCACTTCTGCGGAGCGGCGAGGTCGTCCGAAAGGAACAGGTCACTCAGGTCTATGGAGGCCGAGCCTGGATTGTAGATCTCCAACCAGTCTGCGTACTCGCCGAAGTCCGGGTCGGCGACGGTCGCGTCATTCGCCGCCATGAACTCGTTTATGACGAGGGCCTGGCCGGTGGCCTGGCATGGGGTGAGCAGGACGAGAGTCACCGCTGCCAGGAACGCGGAAATGAATCCGCGGCCTGCACGTCCACCTTCTTGCCAACCCTCTTCGATCCGGATCATCTTTGCACCCAATAGCCCGACCGATTGTCCGCACCTGGCGGACAGTTCCTTGCAACAGATAGGCGTAGGGTAATGCCGTGGGCGCGGCAAAGTTGCCGCAGCAGAGAGAGCGTCCGGAGAGCGTGAAACTTTTTGGACCTGCCCGGCCGTCGTCTGGTGAATCTTGCTGAGCTGTCCGAGTGCCTTTTTGGGTCAAGTGGTGCGTCCAGCGGCAAGAAAACACAATCCGTCCTTTTTAACGCCGTGCACGGTGAGATCCTACGGACAGAGGCGCGAAAATCCCTGCAAACGGCGTCGCCATATACCACTATATGATATGTTCACGTACCGGAATCGTGTGGGCGAAGCCGGCTTCTGCCCGGGTCACTCCAGGCGACCGGAACACTACCAATAGACCTCTGTGAGCACAGCCTGTCCAGTTCACGGATGGAGGAGGACGGAACCATGACGATGACCCGAGAATCCCGACCAATCCACTGGCTATTTCTGCTGGCAATACTGGCCTGTGCGGCACCGAGTGTCGACGTCATGGCACAGGGAGAATCTCAGGCGTTGGTTCGGGTATCTGATCCTGATGCGCGACTCGGCGTGGTGCGGGCGACGATGGTTGCCGACGCGATGCGTGTAGTGGGCGCGCATCGACTTTCGGACCGCGCGGCTCGCCACGTGCGTCGCACCAGAGAGCACGAGCAGCCCGGGTCGTCGTTCTTTGTCGACAGCAGGGGAGAAGTGTACTGGATCGAGACGAGCGTGCCGATTGGCTCGGGTGGGTCCGGTGTGCCTGAGATTCCGATGAATGCTCTGCAGAGCCAGGGCGCGGCCTCGGTGCGGACGTTTCTCGAACGCATTGACAGGGTCAGCGGCCGCACGACGTTTGAGCCGCTTGCTTACGAAGTGGAAGGGACGCTTGTCGACACACAGCCCCCTGTGGTCGTGTCTGCTTCGGTCTCGCCAACGAGCGTGGACGTGACTGATGCGGACCAGACGGTCGATGTGGAGGTGAGACTCACGGACGACGAGTCGGGCGTGAGCTTCGTTCTCTTCTATCTGGACGGTCCGGGTGAGTCGGACGTGCTGGCAGCCGGCGCCACGATGGTCTCGGGAACCGCGCTCGACGGTCTCTGGCAAGGCAGTTTTCTTGTTCCTCAGTTCTCGACGTCCGGGACGTGGACCCTGAGAGTCTATGCCTTCGACTCGGCCTTCAACATACTGGACCAGGCCACAGGTCAAACGGTCGACGTAGTAGGCCAGTCTGACGCCGCACCGCCGACGGTGTCCGGGACGCCCACGCTTACTCCGTCGGCCGTCGATCTCTCCACCGGCCCGCAGACGGTGACGGCACAGGCGAGGGTGCTGGACGACGTGTCCGGAGTGTGGCTCGTTGAGATGAGCTTGAGAAGGGGACAGGACGGGATAGGCAATCTTGCTACGCTGGTATCCGGGAGCGCTCTTGACGGGGTGTGGGAAGGTTCCATTGAGATCCCTGAGAACGCCGCGACAGGAGACTGGACGCTCTGGATCGAGGTGTGGGACAACGCGCTCAACACGGCCGAAATCAACGGAGGTGTTACGCTCGCGGTCCAGGGCGGCGACACCGTTGATCCATACCTGACCGGTAGTGTCATCCTGAATCCAACATCGGTCGCGGTTGCCGCCGGCGACCAGACGGTCCTGGTGACCATACCCATTGCAGATGACGACAGCGGTGTTCTCGATGCGTACGTCGTCTACCGGATGGGTTCCAACGAGATCTTTGGAGGGTTCGCCACACTTGTGTCCGGTGACGCCTTCAGCGGTGTCTGGGAGGCTACCACCACGATTCCTCAGGCCGCGCCAGTCGGATCGTGGGAGACGATTATTGTGGCCGACGATGCCGCGTTCAACACGGTCGAGCTTGCAACCGGTGTGACGCTCGAAGTTACGGACAGTGATGCCGCTGCACCGACGCTTGCCGGAACCGTGTCGGTAGATCCTTCATCGGTCGACGTATCAGGAGGAAGCCGGTCCGTTACGGTCACAGCTCCGGTCCTCGACAATCTATCTGGCGTCTCTAACGTGGAGGTGTTTCTGCAGAAGGGCTTTGCGCAAGAGTTTGGCGGGCAACTGTCGCTGATTTCCGGAGACGCGCTGGACGGAGTGTGGGAGGGTCCCGTGGAGTTGTTCCAGGGGATGGAGTCCGGCTTGTGGGAGATTGTTATCTCGGCTTCGGACTCGGCCTCTAACAATGCGGAGATTCCCAGTGGCGTAACAATCAACGTGACCGGTTCCGATACGGAGGGCCCTCAGATTGCTGGCACGCCAACCATAGATCCGGCTTCGATCGACGTATCGACGGGCGAAGGTGCCGTCCAGGTGTCGCTCCAGGTCACCGATGCCGGGTCCGGCGTGGAGTCGGTGCGGGTACGCTTCGAGCAGAATCTGGAAGACGTGGGTAGTGCAACGGCTGTCCAGGTGTCGGGAACGGCGCAGGATGGGAGTTGGGAAGCCACATCGACAATCCCGCAGAAGGTTTTCGACGGTGACTATCAACTTGTCGTGACATTGAGGGATCAGGCAGGGAACGAGATCACGGACCGGACGGGCCAAATTCTGGCCGTTTCCGGCGGTGATGTGGTAGCGCCACAGGTGGCTGGTGCGGCCTCGATCTCTGCGAGCGAAATCGACATTACAGATGGTCCTGGAACGGTCACTCTCTCGATACCCGTTTCCGATTCGGGCTCGGGCGTGCGCACAGTGACTGCCCATCTCATGAGCGGAGCCACTATGTGGTTAAGTGCCGATGCTTCGCTGTCGAGTGGCAGCGCGGCCAGTGGAGTCTGGGAGGCCGTGATCAACGTGGATGTTCCGGATGGCACGTACAATGTGGAACTTGATATACACGACGTTGCCGGCAATCGAGCGCAGGTCACCACGGGTCTGACGCTCCGGGTCGTGCTACCCCAACCCGGAGTCGTGGCAGGACCGCGACCCCTGGACGGTGACCTGCAGGTTGATCGCATGCCCACACTCACGTGGGAACCGGTGCGCGCAGCACGGGAATACGATCTGTTTGTGTGGAAGTCGAGTGAATCAAAGCCGGGGGTTCCACTGGCCGTGCCGACGGTGCCCAGATTCGACGTGCCCGCTCGTCTTGAGTTCAACACCGTCTACAACTGGCAGCTCGTAGCGCGAAATGCGAGCGGCGAGTCTGTCGGTCCGGTGTGGTCATTCACGACCGTCAATACCGCCGACCTGACGGTGTCCGCTGTTCAGGTATCCCCGTTGGTGCAGTCTGGCCAGACCATCGAGATACAATGGACTGTGGCGAACGGTGGGCAGGTGGGCACCAGCGCTGCTTCCTGGAACGACAGAGTTTATGTGTCGGACGATCTCGAGATTGGCCTGGGCGATATCACGATTGCGGATGTTCCTAACCTGAGTTTTCTGGGTGCAGGTGAGAGCTACGCGAATACCGTAAATGCTACGTTGCCGAGGAGGATCTTCGGATCGTTCTACATTCTTGTGGCTACGGACTACTACCGGCGCCAGACCGAGATCGACGAAACAAACAACATAGGGTCATCTGCGGTCCAGATCGATCTGCCTCCGGCGCCGGATCTGACGATTGTCTCGTTTTCGGCGCCGTCGGAAGCGTTCTCCGGCTCTACTGTAATGGTTCAGTGGACGGTCGAGAACGGTGGCGTGGGATTCACCGATGTCGACAACTGGAAGGACGGAGTGTACCTGAGCACGTCGTCCACGTTTGACACAGAGTCCGCAACACGACTCCGGTCCTTCAACAGAGTCGCTGCTCTCGCTCCGGATTCCAGTTACACGGTTTCGAGAAGCGTAGAGCTGCCGGACGCATTCTCCGGTCAGTATTACCTGCATTTCGTTACGGATATCGAAGATAGCGTGTTCGAGCAGGCCTTCGAATTGAACAACACTCGATCGAGCGCGCTGAATGTGATTCTCGCGCCGCCGCCGGACCTGGTGGTTGAGGGCGTGACTCCGCCGACGTCGGGGGCGTCGGGTCAGAGCATTGACATTTCGTGGACAGTGCGAAATGCCGGTGCCGGTCGTGCCAGGGGTGTCTGGCAGGATCGTGTGTATCTCTCGGAGTCGTCAACCTTCGAGGAGGCCACGGCTGTCGTGGTCGGGGCGGTCGTACGGCCGACTGAGCTCGATCCGGACGAGACGTACGCGAAGCAGGCACTGCTGCGCTTACCAGACGGAATCACCGGGCCGCGCTACATCCACGTGGTTGCCGACTGGCGCAACGACCTGTTCGAACACACGTTCGAAGACAACAACCGGGCATCCAGCTCGTCGTTCACGGTGGATCTAAGCCCGTGGCCCGACTTGCTGGCGACTGACGTAACGGTCGCCTCTGTGTTGACAGCAGGCGAGGAAGCCACAGCGTTCTGGCGGACGTCCAACTCTGGTACGGCATCTGCCGCCGCGTCGTGGCGGGACAGCCTCTTTGTCTCGACGGCGGCATCCTGGAATCGTTCGGCGGCAATCCCGGTTGGCGCTACGCTCTCATCGTCGGCTCTCGGTGTCGGGAATTCAAGGGCCAACACCGGCCGGATGCGTGTGCCGGCAACTATATCGGGAAACTACTACGTGTACGTAAAGGTCGACGGCGCCAACGAGGTTTACGAGCACACCGACGAAGGCAACAATATCGTTCGGTCAGGGCCCGTGAGTATCGTGCCGCCGCCCTCGCCGGACCTGAGCGTAGTCTCTCTGTCGGCCCCTTCGTCGGCGTCGGCCGGGAACACGACCACTATTGGCTGGACGGTCCGAAACGAAGGGCCGGGGTCAACGCAGACGTCCGGGTGGCTTGACCTGGTCTTTTTGTCTGCAGACCAGAATCTGGATGTCGGGTCGGACGTCCTGTTGCTGTGGGCCCCCAGGAGAGAGCCCCTGTCAGTCGGTGCCAGCTATACGCGATCTCTTGACGCGGCCGTTCCGGTTGATGTTGCCGGCGAGTACTACGTAATCGTAGCGGTGGATCAGACGTCTGTCACGGCCGACGCTACTCGCTCAAACAACGTTGCGGTGTCGGCAGTCCCGACGACCGTGGCGGCATACGTCGCACCGGATCTCACAGTGTTGTCCGTGGCAACACCGGATTCTGTGACTTCGGGTCAACCGTTGGCCATCTCGTGGACGGTCAAGAACCAGGGCGCGGGTAGCGCCGCGTCAGGTTCGAGATGGGCGGACCGCGTATTTCTTTCCGCGGATGCAACCGTCGGAGAGGGTGACGTTTTGCTTGGCGCCGCGATACGGGACGGCGGCCTTGAGATTGACCAGAGCTACACCGCGTCGTTGGATGTGGAAATACCTCTGTACGTCTCCGGAGCCATGTATGTAATCGTGGAGACGGACGGCTACAACAGTGTGCCGGAAGACTTCGAGTCGAACAACGCGGGGCGAAAGGCAATCACGGCGGTTTCGGCGCCCCCATCAGACCTCGTCGTTTCGCAAGTTGTCGCGGACCCGAGTGCTATTGTCGGAGACGACGTGACAGTCTCGTGGATACTGCGAAATATTGGTGCCAACCCGGTCAGCGGTCATCTCAGTCAGGGCGTGTACATGTCCGAGGACGAGCAGTGGCAGCTTGCGGACCTGTTTCTGGGGGTGCACACCGCCCGGGTTGACCTTGCACCTGGCGGTCAGATGAAGATGACGGCGACGTTCTCCCTCGCGGAAGCCGGGTTTGCGGACTCGACCGGCAGTATCACGACTGCACTTCCTGGCGTGAAGCCCGGTAGTTACCGAGGTCTTGTCCGTGCCGATCTGAAGAACAACATCCGGGAAAGCGTGGAGGATAATAACGTCGGCGTCGCGGCATCGGCAACGGTAGTCGATGTCCCGGTGCTGGTGTTAGGCGTCCCGGTCGCCGGGTCGTGGTCGGCGGGTGCTTTCAAACTCTATCGCGTAGACGTGGAGGCAGGCGTGGACCTGCGCCTGACGCTCACGGCCGGACGCTTCCGGGGCAACGGTCTCTTCGTTTCGTACGAAGCCGTGCCGAGTCCCTCCCGGTACGATCTGGCCAACACGGATCTCTCGGAACTGGACCGCGAACTCCTCGTGCCGTCGACGCAGCAGGGTACATACTATGTGTTGGCGACCGCGCAGTCGTCCAGTTCGTCGGGAACCGATGACAGCTTCAGCCTCCTGGCCGAAGGGCTTGCTTTCTCGATCGCCGACGTCAGTCCATCGCGTGGCGGTACGCCGGGTCGGGTGACGGCTTCGGTGCAGGGCGCCGGATTTCGTGCAGACAGTGAGGTTCGGCTTCGGCGATCCGGCAGGAGCGACGTGGTCGCAGAAATGCGGGGGTTCCTCAACACGACCGAGATGGCCGTACGATGGGACCTCACGAGCGTACCGACCGGAACGTACGACGTGGTCGTTCGCAACGCCGACGGAAGCGAGACCACGATGGCCGGGGGCTTTCAGGTCGTAACGGCACTGCCGCCGGCTCTGGAGATGGTGCGCAACACGCCGGACCAGATCCGTCCGGAGCGTCCGAATCCGTACGTGTTTCGATTCAGGAATGCGTCGAATGTGGATATCGATTATGCGGCCATTCAGATCGAAGTACCGTCCGATGCAACGCTGAGGGTCACGGCCGCAGACGGGCTGCTGACCCGTAGCGATCTATTGTCGGCTGATTCGGCGGCGGTCGGATCCACAGAAGACTTTCTCGTTTCGGGTGGGCTGATGTTCGTACCGCTCGTGGCTCGCAGCCTGGGTCCGGGGCAGGAGGTCGAGGCACAGCTCTCGATCACGGCCGCGCAAGATCCGGGTGGAGAATTTCCGATCCGCGTGGTCTGGAAGCTGATGGATCGTGAGACATTCCTGGCGGACCAGACCTCGAAATACGAAGCTCTGCGTCTTCATGTGATCGCCAACCCCGGGGACTACCCCGTGGAGTGGGTACAGCTGGCTGCGGATCAGTCTGCCTTTATCGCCGAGTTGCTCGGCGGTCTCGTGCAGGTCGGGATGCTGGGGTCCGATGAGGTTGACAATGCGGTCGCGGTGGCCGGCCAACGGCTAGGGGAGCAGGCCGAGCTTCGAAACGCACTTACGGGTGGTGGAGCCGCGCTCATGCTGGACGCTGGTGTAGCGCTGTCTGGATGTAACGACTTCTTCCGGGGTCTCGGGTGTGTCATCACAATTATTGAGTGCATCCCCGAGGTCATCACCGTCGTCGGCGCGGCAGCTTGTGGTCTTGGGATTGCCGCATGCATCGAACCCAATGTGCCAAAGCCTCTTGGGTGCCTGGGAATCGGCTCGGCGCTCAACTGTCTTGCGGAAGAACTGCTATGCAACGATCTGCTGGATTCGGTCGATCCGAATGACATTCTCGGGCCTAACGGATACGGTGATCCCCGTTGGGTGGCTGCAAGCGCGCCGCTCGGCTATACAATCCGTTTCGAGAACGATCCGGAGCTTGCCACGGCGCCCGCTCAGACGGTGCGAATCACACAGGATCTGGACCCGGACGTGGACGCACGAACCTTCCGGCTCGGAGCGTTCGGCTTCGCCGGGTTGGACTTTTCGGTCCCGCGAAACATCGCGGCGTACACGAAACGTCTCGACGTGCGCGACTCGCTCGGGATTTATGTCGACGTGACGGCCGGTGTCGATACCGAGAACTCCAGTGTGTTCTGGACCTTGACGTCCGTGGATCCGACCTCCGGGCAGCTTCCGTCAGATCCGCTGGCGGGTTTTCTCGCGATTAACGATTCGCTTGGCAGCGGAGAGGGCTATGTGACCTACACGATCAAGCCTCTTCCTGACGCCAGATACTGGAGACGTGGTCGACGCGGAGGCGAGCATAGTCTTCGACGTGAACGAGCCGATCAACACGCCGGCGATATTCAACACGCTCGATGCGGTATCGCCGACGAGCCGCGTTGTGAGTGCCACCGAGGCTGCGCCGGGGCAATTTGACCTGCTGTTCGACGCAGCGGACGATGACGGGGGCGCGGGCGTACGCGACCTCGCTCTCTATTCGGCGGTTGGAGACTCGGCGTTCCGACCCCTGGAAACCGCCATCGGCGGTTCGTCCGTACCATTCGTGGTCGATACGGGCGGGACCTATCGGTTCTTCTCCGTGGCGACTGACCATGCCGGCAACGTGGAGGCGGCCAAGGACGCGGCGGAGGTCGTTGTCTCGAATGAAGAGGAGCAAGGTCGAGAGATTCCCGAATCCTTTGCGCTGTATCAGAACTATCCAAACCCGTTCAATCCAACGACGACGATTCCCTTTGACATCTCCGAGTCTTCCGAGGTCGAGATCAAGGTGTTCGACGTCATCGGACGGCTGGTTCGGCAGTACAAACTCGGAGATCTGCACCCCGGCAAGTACGAGCACCGGATCAACATGGTGTCCATTGCGAGCGGGGTCTACTTCTACGAGCTGCGGGCTTCGGGCTCGAAGGGACTGGTCTTCCGGGACGTCAGGACGGTAGTACTGGTGAGGTGACAGGTGCCGCTACTATGAGGATCATCAGGCAGTAGATCCGGAGGACCGCCGGCTCCACGTGGGCCTGGTGCGGAGTGCGGTTCTCCGCTCAGAACCTGCCCGTTTGACCCGTCCTGAATGTTTTCGGCTCAGCGCGGAACCTTTCAGCCGGGGGTTCGTGCAATCCCCTCACGTTATTCGTATCGGCGGCCGACTCAAGCTTTCAGCCCACCAGGATGCATACGCGTCCACGAAGTAGGTTGGAAGCTTTTTCATTTGGCGGTAAGCACGATGCGATCTTATTAGGTTTAGGTTAATGAATATCTACGTAGGCAATCTGCCGCACGCAACCACGGAATCCGAACTCAGAGAAGCATTTGAGGAATACGGGTCCGTTAGTTCGGCCGCGGTCATCAAGGACAAGTTCACGGGAGATTCTCGTGGTTTCGGCTTCGTCGAAATGCCCAATGACGCCGAAGCACAGAACGCTCTCCAGGGGCTCAACGGTCAGGATCTTGGCGGTCGTACGCTCAAGGTCAACGAGGCCAGAGCACGCGAGCAGCGCTCGCAGAGTCGCTACTAGACTCCGCAGGCTTTCTGTCGAAAAAGGCTCGGCCCAACGGCCGGGCCTTTTTCTGTTTAAAGAGTTTTCACTTCCGGCGTCCTGGCTGCCGATGACGAAGCAGGGTGGGATCGATCAGACCGGCGCGCCGGTCACTGGCTCTGTTTGCCGGCACCGTCGCCGGTCGTCTGGTGAGACCGTCGCAGTGCCCGCGGTCACGACACCGGTGAGCCCACCGTTTGTCGCTGCATAGACCTGACATGGTTCCGGGCGCGCATTTGGCAGGTGATTTTGCCTCCCGGCAGGACTTGAATACGGTCCGACTGGCGTTCCCGGTACAAGTCCTTTATTTTCGGCTTGTTCGTCGGACACAGCGATGGTTCCGAGCATGGTCCCTTCACCTTAATGCGCAGGACCATACGGAACGGTCATCGCTATCTGATGAAGTCGCATGCGGCACCGATGGTGAGGTATGTCCGAACGCGTTCTCACGAACGGTCGCACGAAGTGCTTGCAGGAGTACGTCCGACGTACTCCGAGGACTATTGTATCACAGTAATCTTGAGGGAGTCCAGTCTCTTCAATCAACGTGGAAACATTTGATCCCGCGAAACGAGAAGTTCTGAACGCCATTGAGCCGATTGTCGAAGCCAATCTCGACCTGCTCGTCGACATGAACGCTAAGAAATGGTGGCCGTCCGATTTCTTCTCATGGATGGAGACCCCCGACTATCACGAACCCCTTGCCGAATTGAGACGGGAGGCGGAGGGGCTCGGCCCAGGCATTCTGGCGAGCATTGTCGGTAACACCATCACCGAGGAAGCCTTGCCGAATTATGGTGCGCGACTGGCGACACTCTTCCCGGATCCCACCGGTATCGTGGAGCGTCCGTGGAACCAGTGGTCGCGGGGGTGGACAGCCGAGGAGGACATGCACGGGCGAGTCCTCAACGACTATCTGATGTTAACGGGGCGCGTCAACATGGAAGCCGTCGACAAGACGATCTTCGGTCTGTTGAAGGGAGGCTTCGAGCAGGATGCGGATCTGTACAAGGGTGTACTCTATCCGATGTTTCAGGAGGTCGCCACGATGGTCTCGCACGTCAATACAGGCAAGATTGCGAAGGCGGAAAACGCCGACACGATGGCGACGATGTGCCGGAGCATTGCCGGCGACGAAGCGCGCCACGCGAGGTTTTACTTCGCGGCAGGGAAGGCCCTGTTCGAGATAGATCCGGAAGGCGCACTGAAGTCGTGGCACGCTCTGATGAAGGACGGCATCATCATGCCGGCTCTCTACATGACGGACGGAGAGACGCCGGCGCCGGACCTGTACAACAATTTCGCGAGCATAGCTCAGGAGGTCGGTGTCTATACGCCGATGGACTATGCAGACATCTTGAGGGACTTCAATGAAAGGCTCGGCGTGGCTGATCTTCGTATCAACGGAGAGTCGGGTCGAGAGCAGGAGTACCTCGCTCGCCTTCCTGACAGGATCGAGAAGATCGGTGCGTATCGGATGAGCAAGAAGCGCGAACCCGTTCCGCTCAGTTGGCTCAACGGGGTGAAGGTGTAGGTCTTCGTGCAGCAACTGCGGCGGACGTGGATCGACCGGCTGCCGTTCAAACGGACCCGTGCGGCCTGTCAGTTTGGAAAGGCGGGAGGCCCCCGGACCGAGCAAGCAATAGCCGACCGTTTCGAACGGAGGGAATTCACCGTCCTCGACGTGCTCCGCCAGTCGGCGATCTCGCGCCTGAACACCAGACCGCAGACCTGCGCGACGTCAGGAATTCGTGCCGAGAGCCTTGCCGGTCGGACTACCGACCCGTACCTGCGGAATTGTGCCCTGTGTCCCAGATCATTAGCCGTCTGCGCAGCGCGATGGCTTACGTTCTGCCCCCTACCGTTCCGCGGATCGCTTGTCCGCCCTCCGATAACGGACAAATCCCGAAACTCGCCATATTCGGACCCTCCAAGAGCGTTCACATTCCTGCGAACGGGCCGATAACGTATCTGGACTGGTGCGGTCCGCACTGGACGCATTCGACAGGCCTTAAGCGCCTTCATCATGTCTTCATCATACTTATTAAAACTTCCTTCGGGATCGGCCGATACCGTTCTCAGGATTCGTGCCCGGTCGGTACACGAACATTTCAGTGTACCGGTCCGCGTACGCGCAGACAGCCGTCCTGAAACGGCGCTCGGTTTCCGGGTTTCTGCGTGGCACGATCATACGACCACATCTACGCGGGCGTGGCTTTCAAATGATGACTCGCGCACCAGGCGCGATACTCAAAGAGGGTATCATCATGGGTAGAGCACTCGTACTCGCATCGCTTGCCTTCATCGTTCTCGGGACCTACTACGGTGGCCAGCGTCAGGCAAGCGAAATTGAAACACGGAAAAGCGTCTCGGGATCACAGTACGAATCGATTGCGCGCAACGGCGCCCTGACGGGCGTCAACAGGTCGCGTCAGTCGCTCTCGGAATGTTTTGCATCAGGATTGACCGAGGGCATCTCGGGCGGCGCCAGGTTCATGGCGGAGACCATCGTTTCGGGGGACTTTGCTACGATCACCTCGTTCGGCTCGATCATGGGAGCGAAGGACAAAGAAATCGGCTATACGGTGGTCACACATATGGAACGATTGCGCAGGGGCGTTCCGTTCAAGATCGTCGACCTGGAGACAATCCCCGAGGGGCCATACCGCGTCGAGACCAAGGTGATCGGCTCGGAGATAAGCTACGGTGGCGCCTACCGCATGCCCGTAACCTTGCGGCTTGATATCGGTGGGGCGTCGTACGAACCGTTCGGGAAATACGACTCGCAGAATCATGGTGTCGATAATCGCCCGTCGTTCATGCCCGACGAGACCTTTGCTGCCGACACCCCGATCTCCATCAGCGCGAAGTCGTGGATGAAGGGTGGGCCCGGCGGATGGAAGGTTTACATGGAACAGGACTCCCGTGCCGGTGACAATCAGCTGGTCGTGTTACGCGACGGAGACAAAGTGCCGAAGGTTGCGGGTATGTCCGGCCAGGTCTCCGCCGGGGAATTGCTGGCACCGTTCACCGAGAACGGTAAGATCAAACTGAACGACAATCAGGCCATCTATCTGTTCGAACTGGGTTCAAAGGATCCATCCAGCACGGCATTTGATCTGCAGGATATGGTTGTCCTGATAGATCTGTACCAGGCCGGGGGCAAGGACAAGGGCAAGGGCAAGGACAAGGACAAGGACAAGAAGGCCAAGAAGGGTAGTGTGACCGAGTGCGGCGGCTACGACCTGCGTATGAGACACTACAACGAGTCGTAGGCGACGACCAGCAGACTCGCAAGTTCTGAACGTCTTCGAGGGCGGTGTGCCACAGCATGCCGCCCTCGTTGCGTCTGTCAAGAGAGGAATGGGGCGTTCGGTCGGGCAACACGCAAGAAAAAACCCGGCTCCGTCGAAACGAAACCGGGTTCTCATGTGCTGAATCCAGTGGCGCGAGGCGGACTTGAACCGCCGACCTACGGGTTATGAATCCGTCGCTCTGACCACCTGAGCTACCGCGCCGCGTTCACCTCGTATGTACGAGGCAACCCTAAAATACGGTGCGCCGCTCCAAAGTTCCGCGGACCGCCGCGGTCACGATCAGGGCACACCCGTGCGGAATACAGCACCTTTAGACTTTCTTGTCGCCGCGGACGATCTTGGAGCATGTCGACCTTCATCCCCATCAATCAGAATCGGGCCCGGGAGGCGCTTCGCAGCGCGATCGCCAACGAGCGAGTGGCCCACGCCTACCTCTTTCACGGGCCGGACGGGGTCGGAAAACGCGCCGTCGCGCTGGAATTCGCGAAGGCCCTTCTGTGTGAGAAGGCATCGGGCGTGGCGTGCGAAGCCTGCATTCCGTGCCAGAAAGTCTCGCGCGGTGTGCACCCCGATCTGCACGTTCTTCTCCCGCAGCCAAAGGATGCGGATCCGGCCGACGTAGCCGCCCGGCTATCCAGACTCTTCCAGAACCCCTACGCCACAGTCGATTTCGCGCGCCGGCCCGTGCTTGATGATCCCGAGCGTGTATCAAGCAAGCAGGCGGGATATCTCATCGACAGGGTGCACTCGGAGTTGCACAGGGCGTTCAGCTTCAAGCCCGTCGAAGGGGCATACAAGATCGGTATCGTCACGGACGCCCACCTGCTGGGTGGGCAATCGGCGAACGCGTTTCTCAAGCTGCTCGAAGAGCCGTCGCCCCGCACCGTCTTTGTGCTGACGACCAGCCGCATCGACCACATTCTTCCCACGATCCTCTCGCGCTGTCAGAGAGTCGTCTTTGCACCGCTTCCGCCGGCCGAGATCGCGTCGCGCCTGATCGAGGAGACCGATCTCACGCCCGAGGATGCGGCGGTTGTTGCCCAGATGTCGGACGGGTCGTTCAGCCGGGGGATCGACCTTGCAGGTGACACCGGCCTGATGGCGATGCGCGCGAGCGTCGTAGGGCTGTTCCGCGTGATATGGTTGGTTGACGGGAGCGGAAAGCCCGACGACCTGGATATGTTCAGCGACATGGTGGCCCAGCATGCCGGACTCGGACGAGAGCGCCTGAAGAATCTACTGCGCCTGATGCTGGGCTGGCTGGGAGATATCGTAACGTATCGCGCAACCGGTCAGGTAGACCTCCTCGTTAATGTCGACCAGGCAGAGCAGGTGCAGAAATTCGCGGACAACCTGTCAGAGGCCAACGTGCCGGGCATGATCGGGCTGGTCGAGGAGGCGTTCGAACTGATCCAGCGCAACGTTCACCTCACGCTGCTGGTTTCCCGATTGTATAATGAGTTGCGGCGCGCCATGCGAGGAGAGGAGGTCGACCGGTTGTACATACCGCTCGTCGAGTGGACTCAGGCTGAGGCGTCGGTGCCTGCTCCATGAGGCGGTGCGAATAGTTCATCTTGTCGCGAGAACGATACGCGAGGGCATATATGGGTTGCGGATCTTGTTCAGCCGGCGGAGGGAGCCAGGCGGGCGGAGCCTGCCGGGGCGGCTGTGCATCGGGGTCCGGGTGCTCGACGATGCACGTCTTCGACTGGCTGAATGAAGTGAGCACATCGGGCGAGTCCGCCGACTACGACGTCTTCGAGGTTTCGTTCAAGGGAGGCCGACGCAACTTCTTCCGAAATCAGAGAGATCTGCAGGTACGTACGGGCGACTTTGTCCTGGTGCAGGCCGACCGGGGTCTGGACTTCGGGACAGTCCACATGTCGGGCGAGCTGGTTCGGCTGCGGTTCAAGTCTAAAGGGGGCCACGAAGAAAGTGATCTTCCGACCATCGTTCGCAAGGCTACCTCGTCGGATGTCGATCGCTGGGAAGAGAACAAAAGCAAGGAGACGGATTCCTTCCTGGTGGGGAGGAAGTCGATCGAGCGGCGCAATCTGCCGATGAAGCTCGTCGATGTGGAGTGGCAGTTCGATCACAAGAAAGTGACGTTCTACTTCACGGCGGACAATCGAGTCGACTTCAGGGAGCTCGTACGGGATCTCGCCCGGCGTTTTCACGCTCGCGTTGAGTTGCGGCAGATCGGTGCTCGAGATGAGGCCGCGCGAATCGGAGGGATCGGATCCTGCGGGCGTGAGCTTTGCTGCTCCACATGGCTGCAGGAATTCAAGCCGGTCACGACCCAGGCCGCGAAGACCCAGAACCTGCCTCTCAATCCAATCCGACTCAGCGGACAATGTGGGCGGCTAAAGTGTTGCCTGAACTACGAACTCGAACAGTACATGAGCACGCTGCGGCGATTCCCCCGAGTGGATACCGTCGTGAATACGTCGACGGGCGAAGGGCGGATCAAGAAGCTGGATATTTTCAAGGATATCGTGTGGCTGCTCTATGCCAACGGGACGTGGGAGGATCTGCCGCTCACGGAGGTCCGACGGTACCTCGGACTCAAGGAGGGTGATTCAGACCTTCCGCCGGACGACATCAACCCGATGAAGGTTCGCGGAGATCGTGGCCTTGCCTGACCGCGATGGGCGGGCTCACTCGTGGTCGTCAGCAGACGGCGACCCGTGCGTTGCGACCTCAACGATGTGTCGGTAATAACGATCGATGACCGCGTCGCGTGCGTAGTAAGACGCCCGACTCCGGCTGTTTTTCTGCCACGAGGAGTACATCGGATTCGTAGGGAGGCCGGCGAGCGTGTCGGCGACCCTGTGCACGTCTTCCCAGGTGTGGTGGATTCCGATTTGATTCTCGATCACTTCGGCGCCGAGCGGGCTGTCGCGGTCACTGATGGCGAGGACCGGTGTACCCGCGGCTGCAGCCGGCACGAGTTTGCTCGGAATGAATGATCCCCCTGATCCACTCTTCTCCGTAATCACATACAGGTCAGCCTGTTGAAGGGCCTTTGCAAGGTCGTCTTCGTCGGACAGTCCCGAGAGTTGAAACCGATTGTCCTGTTCTCTGGCAGCCCACTCGTGCAGAGCCTGGGCGGTACTCCCGGCCGCGCGGATCTCGAAGATGAAATCCACATCGCTCGACCGAAGACTTTCGCACAGGCGCTGAAGGTCCTGCTTCGTGCCGAGATTTCCGGAATTACAGCAGGCGGACAGGCGAAGCGGGGCGGTGATCGGGGTCCCTGGGAAACTGCTGCACAGCCTGTTCCAGCGATCGATGCATCCAGTTTGGGAAAAGCAGCACGGGCTGGTCGTGACGGGCGATGGGGCGAAGCTTTTCGCGCATGACGGGAGAGATGGTGCTCCACACTTCTGCGCGGTTGAATAGCACCGACTGGATGGACTCCAGCACTTTCCCGATGGTGCCACCCGAAGCGATTCCACCGGCCGCCGCCGCTGCGGCTGAGAGGTCCTGAACATTGAGCCACAGTCTCTTGCGATACAGCAGCTTAAGTACCGCTCCAAATGCCACACCACCACCAGCGGGCAATACGCCATCACGAGATCGAACCGGCGACTTCCGGGCAGCGTCCGTAGAAGAGAAAGGAAGAACGAGGACTCATACACCATGCGCTGCACGAGAGAGTTGGGATTGCCCGGTATAAAGATCCCGAGTCGCTCCACGTGGACACCACGGTCCTCGTAGCGGTGGATTGCGAGGCCGTTGCGCCCCGTCTTGTCCGTCCACTCGGGGTAGTACGGGTATGCACATCTTACGGTGACGTCGACCCCTCGCTCGACAAGTCCTTCGAGCAGGTCGCTGAACAGGATGCCTCCGCCCAGGTCAGGCGAATAGACATTGACCACGACG
>CAVYIO010000007.1:0-153095 GCA_963768565.1 Rhodothermales bacterium | reverse complement strand
GCGGTAAAACCTCGCATTTGTTCTAGGGTGATCTGGCGTAACCATGGGTAAAGATTTTCTTTCATATTAGTAAAGTTTATTAAACTTTACTAAATAATCAAGTCTAATCAGAATACCATCTTATAAATATTACATAGCGAATAGAAGCAGATGGCATCGCCCCGAACATTGGATCAATTTCTCAGTTCATCAGTGCAAAGAGATCCGGCGCTCGAACAGTTAGTGCCGATTGTGCAGGGCATTGCCAGCGCTGGCATTTCACTATCGAATTTGATTTCCCGCCATGGTTTGATCACGGTGGATAGCGCGGGTAGTGAAAATTCCGATGGTGACTTGCAGACGCCGCTGGATATGCTGGCGCACAGTATTTTCGAGACGGCGCTGAGTCAATTACGGTTTCGTTTCTGGCCTCTGAAGAACGGGCCGATTCGCCGGAAATCGATTCCGGGGCAGCCTACGGCGTAGCGCTCGACCCGCTCGACGGTTCATCGAATATCGAAACCAACATGTCTATCGGGACAATTTTCTCGGTATTGTCGGGTAATGCCGAAAATTTACTGGGCAGGATTCGGGTGACAGGCAAAAGGCTGCCGGATTTCTGTTTTACGGCCCCCAGACCAGGCTGGTGCAGCACATTCATTTTCCTGCTCGAGCCCGACGCGCAAGAACTACCAGGTTGGTGATGCACTCACGGTGCTGATCGACAACAGCGAGAGTTTGCCATCAATACTTCGAACTATCGTTTCTGGACGAGCAGTGTGCGGCAATTCATCGATGATGCATTTGCGGCGAGAGTGGTCCATGGGGTGAAGATTTCAACATCTTGCCGAATACTGTATCCTGATGCGCGGCGGAGTTTTCCTTTATCCGGGTGATTCACGTCCCGGATATCAGAATGGCCGTTTACGGCTGCTAATGAGCTTTACCGCTTGCCTTCGTGATCGAACAGGCGGAGGCAGGCCGCAGCGATGGCAATCAGCGCATCCTGGAATCAAAGCTGATGTCATTGCATGAGCGTATTCCATTGATATTCGGTTCGAGTGACAGGATTCACGACGTGATCCACTACATCACCGGTGAAGCGGTTGAAAACACCCGGTTTCCACTCTTCGGAAATCGTGGCTTACTGAGGATTAAGGGTCAGATTATGTCCAGAAAGAATCCGATTTTATCGATTACCGGTTCGTCAGGTGCTGGCACCTCGACCGTAAAGAGTACTTTTGAAGCAATTTCTTCGTGAAAACATCAGTGCCTGTTACATCGAGCTAGATGCATTTCACCGTTTTACCCTGGCGGGAAATGAAAACGGCGATGGCGCATGCAGAGGAATCTGGTAACAAAAACTTCAGCAACTTCGGGCCCGAGGCCAACCTGTTTGAGGAACTGGAAGAGGGTGTTCCGCCAATACGGCGAAACCGGTGGCGGCAAGACCCGGCATTATGTCATAACCAGATTGAAAGCGAGCTCTTCGAATTGGCCGCTCCGGCTAGTTCAGCGAATGGGAATCCTTCCCGAGAATACGGACCTGTTGTTTTACGAGGGGGTCTGCAATGCGTGATTAGTTGAGCAGGCAAACGTGGCGCAATATGAGACTCCAAGGTTGGGGGGTTGTTCCGGTCATCAATCTGAGTGGATTCAAAAGATCCATCGCGACAAGGTTGCCCGGGGATACTCGGCGGAAGCCATGACCGATATTATTCGCGCATGCCGGATTACATCGAGTACATATGCCCGCAATTCACCAATACCGATATCAATTTCCAGCGTGTACCGATTGTCGATACTCGCAACCCGTTTCTCGCCGCTGGATTCCGACTGCGGATGAGTCGATGGTAGCGATTCGATTCGCCAATCCGCGCGGCATCGATTTCCCGTCTACCATGATTCACAACAGCTTCATGTCACGACCGAATGTCATCGTGATTCCAGGTGGCAAGATCGATCTTGCGATGAACCCACATTCTACCCGCCAGATGGTCGAGCGGACCGTCGCGCGGCCTAGCGGTGAGCTGCTGACTCCAAATTCAGTAGCGAGAGAATCTTTCAAAATGGCACGCATAACTTTAAGGCAACTACTCGACCACGCGGCAGAATATGGGCCATGGTGTTCCCGCATTCAATCAACAACATGGAACAGGGACTGGTGCTGATGAACGAGCGCAGTGCAAGACACGCACGGTAATACTTCAGGCCAGTCGCGGCGCACGCAGCTACGGCGGGGGCGATGCGACGATCGCAAGATGGTTGAAGCGGCCGAAGAAATGTATCCGCAAACCCCGATTTGCCTGCACCAGGATCATGGCAACAACCGCATCGGCGATGCAGGCGAGTTTCCACTTCGGTGATGATGGATCGCTCTCTCGAAGCCGATGCCAACACCGCCAGCTATGAGTACAACCTCGATATCACCGCCGAGGTTCACCCGCATTGCCCACGATATCGGGGTCTCGGTCGAGGGTGAGTCCGGTTGCTCTCGGTTCGCTCGAAACCGGCGAAGGCGAGAAAGAAGATGGCCACGGCTTCGAAGGCAGTCTGAGCAAGGAGCAGTTGCTGACCGATCCCGACCAGGCGGTCGATTTCGTTACCCGCACCCGGGTGGACGCGCTCGCGATCGCGATGAACGGGCACGGCGCCTACAAGTTCAGTCGCAAACCGGATGGTGAAATCCTGGCGATGAACGTTGTCAAGGAAATTAACCAGAAGCTGCCCGAGGTGCACCTGGTCATGCACGGTTCATCATGCTGTAGGACGAGGACGTCTTCAACCAGTTCGGCGGTGAAATGCCGCAAACCTGGGAGAACCGATCGGAGGAAATCGTGCGCGGTATCAAGCATGGCCTGCGCAAGGTCAATATCGATAGGCCTGATTGCCGACTCGCCATGAGCGGCGGAATTCGCCGTATCGGCGAGCAGGACAGGAGCCAGTTCGACCCGCGTAAATTCCTGATGCTGGTGTTGAAGGCGATGGAAGACCTCTGCCGCGACCGTTTCGAACAGTTCGAAACCGCGGGCAATGCCTCGAAGATCAAGCCGATCAGTGTCGCCGACATGGCAAAAGCATATGCCCAGCGGTGCGCTCGATCCTAAATGTTGCCAGCAGCCAGAGCGCTGCCTGATTCACTATTTGGAGAACGACAAATGAGTTCCAATAAAACCTACGATGCGGCGTGATCTTGAAACAGGCGAGGATATCGGTGTCCGCCGGCGTGTAATCCGGCATCCAGTAGGTTTCGCGGTAATCTTTTACGCCCGCATCGTAGGTTTTATTGGAACTCATTTGTCGTTCTCCAAATAGTGAATCAGGCAGCGCTCTGGCTGCTGGCAACTTTAGGATCGAGCGCACCGCTGGCATATGCTTTTGCCATGTCGGCGACGCTGATCGGCTTGATCTTCGAGGCATTGCCCGCGGTTTCGAACTGTTCGAAACGGTCGCGGCAGAGGTCTTCCATCGCCTTCAACGCCGGCGTCAGGAATTTGCGCGGGTCGAACTGGCTCTTGTCCTGCTCGCCGATACGGCGGAATTCGCCGCTCATGGCGAGTCGGCAATCGGTATCGATATTGACCTTGCGCACGCCATGCTTGATACCGCGCACGATTTCCTCGATCGGTACTCCCCAGGTTTGCGGCATTTCACCGCCGAACTGGTTGAAGACGTCCTGCAATTCCTGCGGCACCGACGATGAACCGTGCATGACCAGGTGCACCTCGGGCAGCTTCTGGTTGATTTCCTTGACCACGTTCATCGCCAGGATTTCACCATCCGGTTTGCGACTGAACTTGTAGGCGCCGTGCGAGGTTCCCATCGCGATCGCGAGCGCATCCACCCGGGTGCGGGTAACGAAATCGACCGCCTGGTCGGGATCGGTCAGCAACTGCTCCTTGCTCAGACTGCCTTCGAAGCCGTGGCCATCCTCTTTCTCGCCTTCGCCGGTTTCGAGCGAACCGAGGCAACCGAGCTCACCCTCGACCGAGACCCCGATATCGTGGGCAATGCGGGTAACCTCGGCGGTGATATCGAGGTTGTACTCATAGCTGGCGGGTGTTTTGGCATCGGCTTCGAGGGAGCCATCCATCATCACCGAGGTGAAACTCGCCTGCATCGCCGACACGCAGGTAGCGCGGTTGTTGCCGTGATCCTGGTGCAGGCAAATCGGGATTTGCGGATACATTTCTTCGGCCGCTTCAACCATCTTGCGAATCATGATATCGCCCGCATAGCTGCGCGCGCCGCGACTGGCCTGAAGTATTACCGGTGCGTCTACTGCACTGGCTGCGTTCATAATCGCCAGTACCTGTTCCATGTTGTTGATATTGAACGCGGGAACGCCGTAGCCGTATTCTGCCGCGTGGTCGAGTAGTTGCCTTAAAGTTATGCGTGCCATTTTGAAAGATTCTCTCGCTATTGAATTTGGAGTCAGCAGCTCACCGCTAGGCCGCGCGACGTTTCCGCTCGACCATCTGCATCACCAGCGGGGTAAATATGAGTTGCATCGCAAGATCGATCTTGCCGCCCGGAATCACGATGACATTCGGTCGTGACATGAAGCTGTTGTGAATCATGGTTAACAGATAAGGGAAATCGATGCCGCGCGGATTGGCGAATCGAATCACTACCATCGACTCATCCGCAGTCGGAATCCAGCGGGAGATAAACGGGTTCGAGGTATCGACAATCGGTACACGCTGGAAATTGATATCGGTATTGGTAAATTGCGGGCAGATATACTCGATGTAATCCGGCATGCGCCGCAAAATAGTATCGGTGATCGCTTCCGCCGAATATCCCCGGGCAACCTTGTCGCGATGGATCTTTTGAATCCACTCCAGATTGATGACCGGAACGACCCCGACCTTGAGATCTGCATATTGCGCCACGTTTGCCTGCTCGGTCTTGATCGCACCGTGCAGCCCCTCGTAAAACAGCAAGTCCGTATTCTCCGGGAAGGATTCCCATTCGCTGAACTCACCCGGAGCGGCCCCGTAGAGCTCGCTTTCAATCTCGTTATGCACGTAATGCCGGGTCTTGCCGCCACCGGTTTCGCCGTATTGGCGGAACACCTCTTCCAGTTCCTCAAACAGGTTGGCCTCGGGCCCGAAGTGGCTGAAGTTTTTGTTACCAGATTCCTCTGCATGCGCCATCGCCGCTTTCATTTCCCGCCGGGTAAAACGGTGAAATGCATCTCCCTCGATATAACAGGCACTGATGTTTTCGCGAAAAAAAATATTTTCAAAAGTGCTTTTTACGGTCGAGGTGCCAGCACCTGACGAACCGGTAATCGATAAAATCGGATTCTTTCTGGACATAATCTGACCCTTAATTTCTCAGTAAGCCACGATTTCCGAAGAGTGGAAACCGGGTGTTTTCAACCGCTTCACCGGTGATGTAGTCGATCACGTCGTGAATCCTGTCACTCGAACCGAATATCAATGGAATACGCTCATGCAATGACATCAGCTTTGATTCCAGGATGCGCTGATTGCCATCGCTGGCCATGCCTCCCGCCTGTTCGATCACGAAGGCGAGCGGTAAAGCCTCGTATAACAGGCGTAAACGGCCATTCTGATATCCGGGACGTGAATCACCCGGATAAAGGAAAACTCCGCCGCGCATCAGGATACGGTAGGCTTCGGCAACCAGTGATGCGTTCCAGCGCATGTTGAAATCTTCGCCCAGTGGACCACTCTCGCCGGCAATACAGTCATCGATGAATTGCCGCACACTGTCATCCCAGAAACGATAGTTCGAAGTATTGATGGCAAACTCTCGCTGCTTCGATGGCACCGTGACTGCATCACCAACCTGGTAGAATTGTTGCGCGTCGGGTTCGAGCAGGAAAATGAATGTGCCTGCTCCGCAGGTCAGCACCAGCCTGGTCTGCGGGCCATAAACCAGAAATCCGGCAGCCTTTTGCCTGTCACCCAGATCCTGCCCCAGTAAATTTTCGGCACTACCCGACAATACCGAGAAAATTGTCCCGATAGACATGTTGGTTTCGATATTCGATGAACCGTCGAGCGGGTCGAGCGCTACGCCGTAGGCTGCCCCGGAATCGATTTCCAGCAAATCGGCCCGTTCTTCAGAGGCCAGAAACGAAACTGGCAATTGACTCAGCGCCGTCTCGAAAATATTGTGCGCCAGCATATCCAGCGGCGTCTGCAAGTCACCATCGGAATTTTCACTACCCGCACTATCAACATAATCGATCAAACCATGGCGGGAAATCAAATTCGATAGTGAAATGCCCGCGCTGGCAATGCCCTGCACAATCGGCATAAGCTGTTCGAGCGCCGGATCTCGTTGCACTGATGAACTGAGAAATTGATCCAATGTTCGGGGCGATGCCATCTGCTTCTATTCGCTATGTAATATTAATAAGATGACATTCTGATTAGACTTGATTATTTAGTAAAGTTTAATAAACTTTACCAATATGAAAGAAAATCTTTACCCCTGGTTGCGCCAGATTACCCTCAAACAAATGCGGGGTTTTACCGCCGCGGTTAATACCGGCAGCGTCTCGGCCGCGGCCAGGGAGCTGCACCTGACCCCACCCGCAATATCACTGCAGCTACGTGACCTGGAAAGTACTATCGGACTGCCATTGCTCGAACGCAGCGAGTCCGGACTGATCACGACTCTTGCCGGTCAGGAACTACTCGAAGTCAGCACCAGCATTCAGGATTCCCTGATTCGATTCGGTGAAGTTATCGCTGATTTGAAAGGCGTGGACCATGGCGTGGTTGCAGTCGGCGTGGTCAGTACTGCACGTTATTTTGCTCCCACCGTGTTAGCCGAGTTCATGAAAATTTACCCACAGGTGAAAATTCAGTTACTGGTTGGAAACCGTGAAACGACGATGGAGAAACTGGAAAGCATGGAACTTGATTTTGCCATTACCGGCCTGCCCCCCGATCATTTCGGCGTAAAAAAGGAATTTATCAGCAAGCACCCGCAAATCATCATTGCCCCGCCGGATCACCCGCTTGCGCAAAAACAGCGCATCTCGCTGTCTGAACTGCAGGACGAAACCTTCCTGCTACGCGAACCCGGTTCCGGCACGCGATCGGTTACCGACAAACTCTTCGCGCGTAACCGCAACCTGCCTGGGTCGGGTCTCGAATTCGGTAGTAACGAAACCATCAAGCAGGCGGTAATGGCCGGCCTGGGTATTGCGGTCATATCAGCCCACACCGTGGCTGCCGAACTAAAGGAAAAGCGACTGGTTGCACTCGATGTAAAAGGCACACCAATCAATCGAAAGTGGTTCGTGGTCAAACATGCCCACAAACGCTTTCTGCCTTCGGCCCAGGCGCTATGGAACTTCGTCGCGCGTAACGGCAAGCACTACCTGCCGCAACTCTGAGCCCCGTTCAAAAGTACTGCAAAAATTTAGCTTACTGGCTACTGCGCCCCAGATCCCTTCCAAACTGCCATACCGCGACTTGACCGCGGGATGACAGCTTTATTACGACGTAAACTCGCGCTTTTTGAGCGCGTAATAAAGTACCGGAATAACAACCAGGGTCAGCAAGGTCGAAATCAGAATACCGAAGATCAGCGCAATCGCCAGTCCGCTGAAGATTGGATCATCGAGAATGAAGAAAGCGCCCATGATCGCAGCCAGTGCAGTCAGCATAATCGGCCGCGCACGCACCGCGGCCGCCTGGATTACGGCTTCCTTGAATGCCACACCACTACTTACCTGCTGATTAATGAAATCTACCAGCAAGATAGAGTTACGCACGATAATGCCCGCCAGCGCGATCATGCCAATCATGGAGGTTGCGGTAAATTGTGCGCCGAGTAGTGCGTGCCCGGGTAATACCCCGATTACGGTTAACGGGATTGGCGCCATGATCACCAGTGGTACCGAGTAAGATCTGAACTGCGCGACCACCAGCAGGTAAATCATCAGCAAACCTACCGAGTAAGCGAGACCCATATCGCGAAAGGTTTCATAGGTAATCTGCCATTCACCATCCCATTTGAGGCTATATCGGTAAGGATTTTCGGGCTGATTAATAAGGTACTGCTCGATCGGCTTATCCAGCAACGGCGAAAAAATCTCATCTCCCAGACGCGTTAGCGCAGCAAACATACCGTATAACGGGCTATCGAGATCACCGGCTACATCAGCGGTAACAAACACCACCGGTAACAGGTCTTTATGATAAATACTGTTCTCGTTACTGCTTACCAACAGCGTCACTACCTCGGAAAGCGGAACCAGTTCCCGGTTTGACGAACGCAGCTTGAGCGAGAGGATACTGTTGATATCCGCCTTATCACCCTCGGCCAGTTCGAGGCGCAATGGCAGCGGATACTTCTGATTATCACGATGCAGGTAACCCACATCCTCACCACCGACCAGGGTCGCGACTGCGTTTGCGATGTCAGCCTGGTTCAAGCCCAGCCGGGTTGCCTTTTCCCGGTCGATTTTAATAATCCAGCGTGCAGACTCGGTTTCAACGCTATCGTCTACATCCACGACGCCCGGTACTTGCTCCAGGGATTTACGCATATCGCGTGCAACCTGCATCTGCCCTTCATAATCGATACCGTATATCTCCACTACCACGGGCGCCTGCACAGGTGGCCCGGGTGGCACTTCGACAATTTTGACATTCGCCCCATAACGATTACCAATTTGCTGCAGCGGTTCGCGCAATGCCAGCGCGATGGCATGACTCTTACGCTCGCGCAAGGACTTGTGTCGCAGGTTGACCTGGATATCGGACAAGTTTGACGCCGCGCGCAGGTAATACTGCCGTACCAGGCCATTGAAATTTATCGGCGCCGCGGTGCCGATATATGCCTGGTAATCAGTCACCTCGGGAACGGTGGCAATCAGGTCACTCAATTCAGCGATCACGCGGGCATTCTGCTCAAGACTGCCACCTTCGGGCATATCGACTATCACCTGGATTTCGGACTTGTTGTCGAAGGGCAACATTTTCAGCACCACCAGCTTGAATCCTGCCAGGCTGAGCGAGGCGAGGATGAGCAATGTGACTGCCAGGACCAGCAACCAGCGATTACGTCTACCGCTGTCATCATCCAGCAGGGGACCGAACAGGCGCCTGAAAAAGTAATCCAGGGTCGGTACGGCATCAGCCTCATTGCTTACAGCATGCGGCTTACGCGCAAGCATTTTCAGGCTGAGCCAGGGTGTCACCACAAACGCCACCGCCAGTGAAATCAGCATACCGATACTCGCATTGATCGGGATCGGGCTCATGTACGGCCCCATTAATCCAGTCACGAAGGCCATCGGCAACAACGCCGCCACCACCGCAAAAGTAGCCAGGATTGTAGGTCCGCCGACCTCATCGACGGCACGTGGAATCGCGTCGAGCAGGCTTGCCTGCCCGGCTTGCATATGTCGATGAATATTCTCGACGACGACAATTGCATCATCGACCAGGATGCCGATTGAAAATATCAATGCGAACAGCGATACGCGGTTCAGGGTAAATCCCCAGGCCCAGGAAGCAAACAGGGTCAGCGCCAGCGTAACCACGATTGCAACGCCAACAATAACGGCTTCGCGGATGCCCAGGGCGACGACGACCAGCAATACCACTACCGCGGTTGCGAACACCAGCTTCTGCAGCAGCGTCAGTGCCTTTTCGTTGGCCGTGAACCCGTAATTACGGGTTACGGTCACCTCGACGCCGTCGGGAATAACGATACCACGCAGCTGATCGATACGATTGATTACCTGCTCGGCTACTTCGATCGCGTTGCTGCCAGGCTTTTTCGCAATCGCCAACGTCACTGCCGGGTAGCGACCGCTCGCATTGATACCCTTGTCGGCGGCCGCGGGGCCGGCGCCAAACCATACATATTGATCAGCCTGCGACGGGCTGATCTCGATACTGGCGACGTCGCCCAGCGAAATCGGCACGCCATCCGACAAACCGAGGATTAAATCCTGAATTTCGCCTGGATTGCTTAAGAAAGTGCCTGACTGCAGTGTGATTTCGCGATTATCACGTACCATGTTGCCCGCGTTGCGCGACTGGTTTGCGGCGCTGATGCCCGCCTTGACCTGCTGCAGATCAATATTGAATCCCGCCAGCTTTACCGGGTCCAGCAGAATTCTCACCCGCTGCCTGGTACCGCCCAGCGAGTAGATGTCACGCGTACCGTTGACGCGTTTCAACTCGGCCTCGAGTGAATGCGCAACCTGCAACAAATCGACTCCACTGCGCAGCGGATCTTCACTCCACAAGGTCAGCGCCACGATCGGCACATCGTCGATACCCCGGGGTTTAATGATTGGCTCGCCCACTCCCATATTGGCTGGCAGCCAGTCGGCATTGGAAAAAACCTGGTTGTATAGCCGCACGATGGCCTGCGAACGGTCTTCACCAACCTTGAACTGAACGGTCAGGATCGAGAGCCCGGGTTTCGAGACCGAGTAGACATGCTCGATACCGGTGATTTCCGATAGCACCTGTTCCGCGGGGGTACTGACGACCTGCTCAACCTCGTAGGCAGTCGCGCCGGGAAATGGAATAAAGACATTGGCGAAAGTGACATTGATCTGTGGCTCTTCTTCGCGCGGGGTTATCACTATCGCAAAGATCCCCAGCAGCAGGCCGATCAACGCCAGTAACGGCGTAATTTCAGATTGCAGGAAACGCTTCGCCACCCACCCGGATGGACCGAGAGGAGGACTCATTCGACAGCATCCAGCTGATGCTTAAGCAGAATCCCGGCGCGCACCGGATCAAGCGCGATGGTTTCGCCTGCTTCGAGTCCGGCCAGAATTTCAACCTGTTCGCCATAGCGATTGCCGGGGCGTACCTGCCTGAATGAAATCTTACCGCCATCATCGAGTACATAAACCGCATTGACTTCGGCACGTGAAACCAGTGCCTGCTGCGGTAACAGGAGTCGCTGCGCACTACCAATTGATATCGCAACCTTGACCAGCATGCCGGGATAAAGACGCCGCTCCATTTCCGGTAGCTGCAGACGGACCGGAAACGAATGATTCTGTGGATTGGCAAACGGATAAATCGTTATTTTGCTAGCCTCTACCGAATGTCCATCTTCGAGCATGATCACCCGCGCAAGCCGATTGCCGCGTAATCCAGCGATCACCGATTGCGGCACATTGGCGGTGACACGCAACTGCCCTAACCCGTAACCGGTCATGATTGGCTGGCCCGGGCTGGCGCTTTCACCCACCTCTACATGGCGCTCCACCACGACCCCGCTATACGGAGCCCGCACTACCGTATGACCCAGCATTTCGTCGGCCTGTGTCAAATTGGCATCGGCCGAAGCCACCCGCGCCCTGGCCGCCTTGAGGTTGGCCCTGGACTTGTCAAAATCTGCCTGTGAAATCAGCTTTTGCTTGCGCAAGCCCTGATTACGCTTAAATTCAAGCTGCATGTCCTGTAGATTAGCATTAGCTTCGTCGACCGCGGCGCGGGCCTTTAGCTGCTGTGCAACGTATTCCTGATCGCGGATTCGCAAAACGACCTCGCCCTGCTCCACGAAGTCATCGACATCGAAATTTACCTCTTCAATTTTACCCGCGACTTCGGCAGACAGGGTGGCCTGCTGACGCGCCTCGACGATACCATCAACTTTATACTCCAACGGCATCTGTACCGGTTGCAAGGTAACGCTATCCAAAGGAGCAGCGGCGTAACCCGAGCCGACCACCAGGCCGAAACTGAAAAAGATAAACTTGAGCATAAATCGCATACAGGACTTCCGATTTTGTTATGGCATATTTTGGCAATAGAATATTAGAATTTTCTAATATAGATTCAATACCACCTTAGAGGTATTATTCGAGCTTGTATTGACTTGTTTTTGATATCGGACAACTGATGCGGCATTACCGCGCTATATTTCAAAAATTACTGGCACTGACCATTGGTATCGTAGCGATCACCACAGCAACCGCGGCAAATCAGCTTGCCGGTCATCCGTCACCGTATCTTGCCCTGCACGCCGGGGACCCCGTCGACTGGAAGCCCTGGCAAGCCGACGTTATCGATGATTCCAGGGCAGGCAACCGACTCGTGTTCGTCTCGGTGGGATACTTCTCCTGTCACTGGTGTCATGTCATGCAGCAGGAAAGTTACCAGGATGCAGGGATAGCAAAAATCCTCAACGAAAAGTACATCTCGATCAAGGTCGACCGCGAACTAGACCCTGACCTGGACCGACGCCTGATCGATTTCGTCGAAAAAACCCGTGGTGCGGCCGGCTGGCCATTGAACGTATTCCTGACCCCGGAAGGTTACCCGGTTACCGGGTTTACCTATCTGCCACGTGATGACTTTGCCCGCGTGTTGCTGCAACTCGACCAGCAATGGCAGCAAGATCATGTCTCCCTCGCCGCCGCGGCGCGTGATTTTTTCCAAACCCGGATGCAGGATCTGGAAAACCAGGCCTTTGATGCACCGCAGATACCGGGCGGACAACTGGTCGATGCGTTTGTCTCACAAACCATGCTGGCAGCGGACGAACTGCAGGGCGGCATCGGCAATAGCAGCAAGTTCCCCAACGTACCCCAGATCGATGCATTACTCGACGCGATCAGCCAGAACGGGAATCTTGATCCGGATGTCACCGACTTCGTCCATCTGACCCTGCGAGCCATGGCGTCGAACAACCTGCAAGATCACGTCAATGGCGGATTTTTCCGCTATACCACCGATCCCGACTGGCAAACCCCGCATTTCGAAAAAATGCTCTACGACAACGCCCAGCTAGCGATGCTCTACCTGAAAGCGCAGCAGTTATGGCCCGCACAGGGTTATGCCGAGATCGCCACGCGCACGCTCGATTTTGTCGAAGCTAATTTGAAGCACCCAGGTGGCGGATATATGGCGAGTCTGTCCGCGGTTGACAAGGATAACAGGGAAGGTGGGGCCTATTTCTGGACCCGTGAACAACTGGCAATCCTGCTAAACAAAGATGAACTGGACTACCTGCTAAAACTCTGGCCCGCGCAACCAGCATCCAGTGAGTTTCTGATCGGACCATTGATTGGCCCGGGAGCCTCGGGCGAACCAGCCAGGAATTCGATCCTGCTGCGAAAATTACAGTCGCGAGGCAGCGCGAGCATGCCCATCGACGACAAGCGCCTGGCCAGCTGGAACGCGATGATGCTAAATGCTTTGACCGCAGCGGCAGATATCGATTCCCGTTTTGCCAACAGGGCTCTCAGCCTGTTCCGCAGCATGCAGGATAATTTTTATCGCGCCGGCTCGCTGGTTCGATTCGCCGGTAATGCAGCGGTTGCCGACGCAGTGTTCGAAGACTATGCCCAGGTAGCCGAGGCCTTTCTCAACTACGGTCGAAAATTTGACAGTAACGACGCCATCGAATTCGCCCGCCTGTTGACCCAAAACGCTTATCGCATGTTCCTCAAAGACGGCCGCTGGCAGGCAAAAGCAAAGCCCCTGATTCCGATAGCGCAGGGTAAGTGGATTATCCCCGACAGAGTGTTGTATTCACCAATGACGCTATGGCTTAAAGTCGCACTCGAAGTCCCGGAATTAGATCCGACTGTGCGCCGCAGTGCCGCCGCCATGCTGCAGCGTGCGTCACGGGATATGCTCGATTCGCCCTACTTCTACGGCAGCTTCATCATGTTACGCTCAAATAACCAAAGCTAAGGAACGGTTATATCTCGCATCCGCTTTAGGTCAACCTGGGAGGGGTGGGGGAAATGAAAACAACCGTACTCCTGTTCAGGTAATATTGTTAAGATGTCCTAACTACGATGTGCACCTACTAATGCAATAGGCCTTGTGATAAATTGCAGCGAATTTAACAGCCCGCTTGCTTCTTCATTCGCCAAATGGCGAGGCCTGACTCACAGAATCAAATTGTAAGTAACCAGTAATAAGACCTTACGGAACAAAAAAGGCATGAAAAAAACCAACTTAGTTATCTGCCACGGCCTTCTCGTGCTGACGCTTTTAGGTTGCGCCAGCGCCCAAAAGGAGGAACCTGTATCGACCGATAACCTGGAAGCAGCAGTTGCAGAGGTTACCGTATTACTCAAAGAAGCCGATATAGTTCAGGCCGACCTGCTGTCCTACGATGAATACGTGAAAGGATCGGATTATCTGGCGAGAGCTCAACGAGGCTTGTCAGACAACTATGAAACGGATTACATCCAGGAAACCGCAACCCTGGGAAAGGCACAATTTCAGCAAGCGTTGAAAAATTCCGAGGCCCGAACTGCTAACGCTTTTCGTATACTCGAAGCCAGGAAATCTTCTCTCGATGCCGGTTTGAAGGACAATGCAGATTTAGCAGAGGCACTGGCAGATGTTGATGAAGATTTAAGGGATGAAACAGACGATTTTGAACGAGCCCTCGAACCGAAGGAGTTCTCGGAATTTCAAAAGAAATATTTCGCGCTTGAGGTTGAAGCGGTCCAGTTCAGGGAGCTCGATGCCGTTAAAATAGCCATACAGAAGGCCGTCAGTCAGGATGCAGAGGACCTTGCTCCGGAAACGCTGAGAACGGCTTTGCTGGACGTTAGCGAAGCTGAGAATCTGATTGCTCAAAGTCCTCGGGACCCCAGGGTTCATCAGGACAGTGTAACCTGGGCCAGCGAAAGTTCGGTTTTGCTGACCGACGTAATGGACGTAATTCTAAACGCGAAGGGAACGCCCGAGGACATTGCGTTAAAAATAGTTCAACAGAATAGAGAGTTAGCCAAACTTTCTGAAAATGTTGGCAGCCTGGAACAAAATCTGAAGTCGACCCAGTCAAGTTTAATGGAGAAGGAAGGCGCACTTAAACAGCAAAACCAGGAATTGGAGTCGACCCGTTCAAACTTGCAGGAAACAGAAAGTGCACTGCTTTTACAAAACCAGGAGCTGGAGACGTCTTCCACACAGGTCAGGTTTCAGAAAGCGATGGACCAGGCGGTGCAAGAATTTTCCGATGATGAAGCGGCGGTCTATCAGCAGGGCAACAAACTGATTTTCAGGCTCAAGAAAATGAATTTTGCCTCCGGGACTTCGACTATTCCGGCATCGTCGAAACCGTTGCTGTCGAAGGTCAATGACATCATAAGATTTGTGGGCGCTGAAATAGTCGCCGTCGAAGGGCATACCGATTCGGTCGGAGCGGCTGATCTGAACAAAAAACTTTCGACCAAGAGAGCAATCTCCGTAGCCAACTACCTGGCGTCTCTCGCTGGTGGTTATAAGATTGGCTATATCGGTTATGGAGAGTCCAGGCCCATTGCCACCAATGAAACGAAGGCAGGGCGGGCAATAAATCGCCGCGTTGACCTGGTGGTAACTGCCAAAAAGTAACGGCCGAATTACTTCTGTGGCAGCTTTATCATGCTGCGGGCCAAAAACACGAGCCGGCACAATCATCGGCTTTAGCTTGCCAGGATCCGCCCTTCCCCCGGCCTACTCAGGTGCCGCCTTGTGTAATATGCTATCTCGCTGAACTGCTTCGAATTCGATTTCAGTGCTGTAGCCAGATCCACCAGCTCGCGGCCTGCCAACAAAGCGCTCACCCTGCTGCTGGCGCTGCAGCGTATCAATAACCTGGCGATGCTGTTGCGGTTGATAAGGCAAGCGAAAGGATCGCGGTAGCAACAGATCACTATCGAGGTCCCTGACCCAGATATAAATGCCGCCAGGTTCGTCATGCTTTAGATCCGGCTCTACCGTAAAGCTGCTGATTAACTCGAAGTTTTGGGGAATGCCACTGGTTGCAGGCCATCCGAGGTAGTCCTGCAAGGCATTGTAGTGCCACAGGTAAAAGCCCAGGCACAAGGACACCAAAATGAATTTGAGGCCAGCGCCGAGATCGCTTTTGAGAACCGCCAACGATAACAGGAAAAGCAGGAAGACATAGGCCAGTGCCAGCGAAAGTATTGACGTGGTCACGACGACGGCTCCGAGTCCCGCGTGAGTTGCTCGGGATCAAGCCGGTAGGGTGTTAGTATCCTGGGTAGCTGGTTCATGGAAACGATTTCACCTTTGCCGTCGAGTTCGAAACGTAGCACCGTCTTTTCATCGTCCACTTTATCCAGCACCAGTTGATCGATAAACACCAGCCGCAGCACCGGATTGACCTTCTCGATTTTGACGACGGTCCTGACCGGCGTATTACTCAGCGACTGGTAGTAGTGCAGGTTGACTATGTATTCGCCGGAAATTATACCGCGAATCGTTACCACCTCCTGGTTGATCGGATGCACCACCTTTTGGCCATTGATCATAACCGTGTCATTCAGATCGCCGCGGTCATCGCGATCCAGGTTCAACCAGCCGGCCTCCTTGCGCAGGTAGGAAACTGTTTCCTGGTAAGGATCCTGTACCCACAGATCCACGTCGTCAGGTTGATCCTCGGGCCAGCTTACGGTAATTATGTATTCCGCCTTGTAATTGATATTGCCGAGTTTGGCGATCGGATTCATGAAGATGATGGAAATGAAAAACAACAGCGTGAAACCGAGCAAAATATTGAACAGCAGATCCGTGAAAGGATCCGACAATTGATGGTTATGGCGGGTCTGTCTCACTTTACCCTGTACTCGTAAGTCAGTTCGCGCACGTCATCGAGCAGCTTGTCGACACTCCAGTCAAGCAGCTGGTATTTCATATTCAGCAACACCCCGCAACTCATTCCGGTCAGGGTGGTAAACAAGGCTACTTTCATCCCGCCACTCATTTGAGCGAGCAACCTCTGCATGACGCTGATATCGATACTGTTCAGGTCAACCAGCGAACCCAGCATGAAAATAAAACCGATTACGGTACCGAGCAACCCGAGCTTCAGCATCAGGTCAGCGATAACATAACCAAAACGGAACTGTCCTCGACAACGCCCGTCCAGAACCTCGATCAGTAACTCGGGAGACTTGTCGCTGTCACTGGCAGGATTACGCAGCAGCGAAAAATACCGCTGCACATGGCCGCTGTATGGCTGCATGGAAACCTCGATGTTTACATCCCTGATCTCAGTTGACAAACGATAGGACACCAGCATTACATGCAGGCTGGCAAACAGATAAATTGACAGAATAGCCCGCGAAACAAAGCTGTAGTCCTCGGCGAGCAGCGTTGGCAACAAACCCGAATCGAGCAGTAGATAGACCATAAACAGTTCGACGCCTAACAGGCTGCTGGCGATCAATAACAGGCCAAAAGGTTTTTCGATAATCGAATTCATCGCTATTGTCTCTCGTCTCAACCTGCATATTAAGCCTTGAAACGAGCGCTGCAAGCATAAGCACTTAAAAAAGCTGCCACGCCGATATATGCCTTATTCCCCCACAAACTATCCCGGAAGATATATTCGTATATTAGGCTTCACTAATATAATGAGGCCTCATTTTTAGGGGGAATCCAACCATGATCAGAAAAATTATCGCTCCATTAGTATTAGCTCTGGGCCTTGGCAGCGGCGTCGCCTTTGCCACCGAAACACCGGCTACCACAGCCACTCAACCAGCCGAAGCATTCAATCCGATGGCATTTATGGGCATGATGAACACGACTGTGCCCAATGCCCAGCAAATGAATCTGGCACGTCCGGAAGGCTACCAGGTATTCATGAATCCGATGAACTATGGTCAATTCATGAACCCGGCTACATACGGACAGTTCATGTCGCCACAGTTTTACATGCAGTTTGCCGACCCAAACAACATGATGGCGTGGATGAACCCGAATGCATACAGCGCCTACATGAACCCGGCCAGCTATATGCAGATGATGAATCCAATGGCATACATGCAGTTCACGAATCCCGCTATTTACATGCAGGGGATGAACCCGGCCAGCTACCAGGCGTTTATGAACCCTAACACCTATATGCAATGGATGAATCCAGCGTCTTACAACATGACTGCCGCCACCACTGCAGGCTACACCGTACCGAACGCCAACTTTAACTGGTTCGACCCGAATGCCTGGACCGGCATGATGGCGCCTCAGGCTCAGGCTACAACCGGAACAACCTGCACAGCAGTAGTAATGAAATAATTGAAATGTGAATGTAAAAATGGGAAGCTCGGCCGCCTGACCTGAATTTAACTTAACGATGGCAAAACAGCTTCCCATATTCGCATTGATACTCTGGGCTTTACCCGCCCTGCTCCACGCTTCATCCCCGCGGGATCCATACCAGTTCTTTTTCGAACAGACCCTGGGCGACCTGACCGAAGAGCTCGAAATTGCCCGTGCAGCTGGCAAACAAGGTGTTTTTCTTTTTTTCGAGATGGATGAATGCCCGTTCTGCCATCGCATGAAACAGACCGTTCTCAATCAACCTGAAGTCCAGGAATATTTCCGCCAGTATTTTCATTCCCTGTCGATGGATATCGAAGGCGACATTGAAATCGTGGATTTTGCCGGTGACGAGATCACACAGAAAGAATTTGCCCGCAAAAACCGGGTCCGCGCCACGCCAATGATGGCGTTTTACGATCTACAGGGTAATCAAATCTTCAAATACACCGGTGCAGCTTCAGGCGTACAGGAATTCATGTGGATGGGCGAATATATTGTGAACCGGGTTTACCTGCAAAAAGACGCTTCGGGGCGTAATATCCGTTTCGCTCGCTACAAAAAAATGAAAAAGAATAAAACACTGTAAAGATTTAATGTTAAAACGCAGTCAGCGCCCTGATACGGCGTTCCACTTAACGGGAATTTAATCGAGACCGTGATACTACAGGCATTAGCTCGATCGCGATATTTTTGGCTGCTCGCCATGCTTCCGCTGGTGTCGCTGGCCGCCCCGCTGCCCGAACCCCTGACCCTGGCGGCCGCGCTAGGCACCGCGCAGAATGAGACCCATTACGACCTGGTCGCAATCGATCAGCGGCTGCAGGCGGTCAGGGCCGAGCTCGGCATCGAGCAGGGCGACAACGGTTTCAGTCTTGACCTGATCGGGCGTATCCGCCAGGTGGGCCTGTCCGAGGTTGCGCGATCCATCGATGACGAAGATGGTGTTGATGATAACGGAAATGACAATGCGGCAAGCCTGATTCTGTCGAGGCCGCTATACGATTTCGGCTTGCTGGATTCTCGCGAAAACCAGTTCGCGCTGCAACTGCAGGCGCTCGAGTATCAAAAACGCCTGCTGATCGAGCAACGCCGACTGGAAATTATGGAAAAGTACTTTGCGGTACTGAACGCGGACAATCATTTCATCAGTGAGAACGAATCCCTGGCGATGGGATTTATTCATTATGACAATGCCGTACAGGATCAGGAACTAGGCCTGGTAGCAGAGATCGAAGTGCTGCGACTGCAAGCGGAATACGAAGTTATTCGCCAGCAACGCTTTCTCGCCGAACACCAGCAACGCCTGACCCGGGCAATGCTTGCCGAGGCCATGGGGTATCCTGAAGCGCTGCCATCCGAGCTGGAAGTGCCTGAGATCAACCCTGATCGCATACTGCCTGATGATTTCGATGCACTGGTCAGCCAGGCGCTTGTTTACAGTCTTGAAGCGCTTGCGGCACAGGCCAACAGCCAGGCCGCCCAGGCCGCGATAGGGATCGCCGCGGCGACCGACAACCCCAGCCTGGATTTGCAACTTGAAGTCTCCAGTTATGAAAGAGACAGCAGGTTACGCGATGACTGGCGCGCTGGTCTCTACCTCGAGATCCCGCTTTACTCGGGTTCCTCTCCGGCCAGGCTCGACCTGGCAAAGGCCAAACACAGGCAGGCGCTGGCCAACCAGCAGCAAGTGCAATCGCATCTGCGCCTCGAGGTATTAGGGCTATGGCAAAAAATTCAGCAACTGAAACTAATCATTCAAGGCAGGTCTATCGAACAGGACTACCGTGACAAATACCTGGATCGCAGTCGCGCAGAATATGAACTCGAATTCAAAACCGATCTCGGTGATTCGATGGTTCTGTATTCCCGCAGCAGTAGCGAACGCCTGCAAGCACTTTATGCATTCGAGTTAGCCTATCAAAGATTGACTGCGCTGGTCGGCACCGATTTTTTAAGCCAGTTCGCAACATCTCAATAAATGGGGATCAACATGCGTTTTTTGTTAGCCGTTTTACTCTGCCTTGGATCAACGCGATTGCTGGCCATCGATCTCAACGGACAAACCGAATTCGCCCAGCGACTGGCGCTAAACAGCAGTATCAGCGGCAGGGTTGGAGTGATCAATGTCGAGGTGGGACAGCAGGTGGCTGCGGGCGAAGTACTCCTCAGCCTGGTACCGACTGGCCTTGAAGCCAACGCCGGCATCGCCGCGGCCCAGGTAGATTCGCTGGCGCCAGCGGTAGACAGGATGCAGGTCGAGTTGGAGAAAGCGCAGGAACTATTCGATCGTGACTCACTTGCACTGGTTGAACTGCAACTCGCCGAACAAAATTATGCGATTGCCCAGGCCAACCTGGCGGGAGCAAAGGCGCGGCTGGCACGAGCCCTGTTCCGTTTGTCCCAGGCTGACATTAGATCCCCCATTAATGGTGTCGTGCTCAGTATCGCAACCTTCGCCGGACAATACATTAATACCACGGTGAACAATCAGACCCTGCTTACAGTGGTCGATAATTCGTCGATGACGGTACAATCGCTGCTACCCCTGGAACTCTGGAAAGAGTCGATCAGGGGTAAACCGGCAAGAGTCACCTTTCAGCAGCAAACCTACCAGGGTAAAGTTATCGGCGCGAGCAAGCAGGTAACAATCGGCGACAATAATTATCCGGCAGTTACATTGCGTATTGAATTCGCAGCTGACGGCAAGCTGGAGGCGGGTTTACCGGTAAAAATAAGCATTAGCGACAATTAGCACTGCTTGACAAGAATCAAGGTATAGACCAGCTGCAAGCATCAAGGTTAATATAGTTCTTTTTGAGACTGGTTACACTAACCGTTCAACAGGGAGCAACGATATGTACAAGACAATCCTGGTACCGATCGAGATGGCACATGTGGCTGAAGGCAAGGCTAACATCGATCTCGCCGCACAACACGCCGCCGAAGGCGCAAAAATCATTCTGCTAAATGTTGTCGAAGACATCCCTAACTGGGCAGCGGTCGAACTACCTGCCGACTTGCTCGACAAATCCCTTGAGTCTTCTCAGGCCGAATTAAAAGCCATCGCCAACGCCGCCGGTATGAAAGTGCAGGTGATTGTCCGCACCGGCCACTCTTACAACACAATTCTCGAGGTGGCCAAAGAAAAGAACGCCGACCTGATAATCATTGCCTCGCATCGCCCCGGTTTGCAGGATTATTTCCTCGGCTCAACTGCCGCCAAGGTGGTGCGTCACGCCAACTGCTCGGTACTCGTGGTTCGTTAGGCCAGCCAGAGTCAGTCCCGCGTATGCCAGAACCCCGGAATCATGGCGGCGCGACAAGATCCCCGCTTGCGCGGGGATGACCCTATACCTTAGTCATTCCCGTGCAAGCAAGGGTTCGACGTATCGGAATCTAGTAGTTAAGAAGACAGGGTCTTTACCAGCCCGAGGAAGTTCTCCACCAGCTGGCCACCATTGTCCCGGGAATGATAGTTAAGCATCAATACGGGCGCCTTATGCTGCCATATGGTTCCCAGGGTCTCTTCGGTGGCCTCGGAATGAAACTGGGTGGTATAGCAATGATTCCCAAAATCGAGAGCAGCAATCGGCAGCTTGCTGCTGCTCGCCAACAGGGTACTACCGGGTACGCCCATCATTTCAATAAAGAAAATTCGTACTAGTTTTTCTGCTTCCAGGTTCATTACTTTACATTCCAACTAACCAGGGTCGGCATCCGCATGCAGGATCAACACTACCTGTTATTACAATAAATCTGCGCCACCGCTAACAGCGGCTTCATCCCTGACCGGTCAGAAGTTGATTGGCGGACTCAGGGGCGTTGATCATCGCTCGACAATGCCATAACCTAGTCGCCTGGACAACACGGAAGCCATAAATGATGCCCACAAAGTCACTGTACACGATAATCCTCGCCCTCTTGCTGCTTGCCCTGACCGCCTGCGCCACCAGCAAACCGAGCGTCGAGTGGCGTAACGAAAGCTTTACCGGCAAGGTAGATAATATCCTGATCATAGGGGTCAGCGAGAATGCTGAACGACGCTACACTTTTGAAAATACATTTGTCGAAGTCCTCGCGGCCAACAAGACCAGGGCCATACCAAGCCGTAACCTGCTCACCTCCAGTATCAATCTGAGGCGAGAGATTGTTGAGAAGGCGATTGAAGGACAGCAAGTGGGGGCCGTACTGATTACGCGCGTCGCGGGCGCGAGAGAAACGGAAACCAACAGCATACCGGATAGCGACAGGGATTACTTTTATTTCAACATTATCCCGGGGAATACAAACAGGGAATATTCCGACGAGCACAGGTTGTTCACGCTGGAAAGCGATTTGTACGATACCGCGTCAGGGGAATTGATCTGGTCAATGCAATCAGAAACGATGGCCGATGCGCAACCCAAAGAAATCATCGAGAAACAGATACGGTTGACCACCAGGGCGCTTGTGAGCAGCGGGCTAATTGCCGCAAAACCTTGATACCCTGACTGCCGCGCAGTAGATCGTTACCGAAAACGGACCAACCAACCGGCATCCCGCTGCTTCCAGCCTGTCACCCAGGACCGATATAACTGTAATGCCTCATGTTTAAACGAAACCTGCTACTGCTTGCAACCTGCCAGGGACTAATGCTGTCCTCTACGTCACTGACCATGGCGACCTCGGCCCTGGTTGGCGTGGTACTGGCGCCTACCCCGACGCTGGCCACCCTGCCGCTCGGTCTCGGCTATCTTTGTATCATGATAACCATGTTCCCGGCATCGCTGCTGATGAAACACTATGGTCGACGCGTTGGTTTTGCACTCGGAGGAACTGCCGGCCTGATAGGCGGCTCAACCTCGGCGCTGGGTATTTACCTTGGCAGTTTCACGCTTTTCTGCGCGGGTTCCGCCCTGTTTGGTGTCGCCAATGGATTTTCACAGTACTATCGTTTTGCCGCCGCCGAGATAGTCGATGAATCCTACAAGAGCCGGGCTATCTCATGGGTACTGGCAGGTGGCCTGGTGGCTGCGTTCGTTGGTCCCAACACGGCAAGCTTGACCCGCGAATTTATTCCAGGGGCCCTGTTCTCCGCTTCCTACGCGTTTATCGCGCTATTCTGTGCTGGCGTCATTATTATTCAGTTCTTTATACGAATCCCGATGCCCTCCATCGAGGAAAAAGAAGGACACAAGCGTCCGCTCGGGTTCGTGTTGACGCAACCCGTTTTTTTAGTTGCCGTACTGTGCGCAATGATTGCCTACGGCACGATGAACCTGTTAATGACCGCGACGCCGCTGGCGATGAATCATAGAGGCATGGCATTTGGTGATACCGCAATTGTCATTCAATGGCATATCGTCGGCATGTTCGCGCCATCGTTTTTTACCGGTAGCCTGATACATCGCTTTGGCGTGCTCAAAATCATGTTCATCGGCGCCTTGGCGTTAGTTGGCTGTGCCCTGGTTGCGCTCAACGGGCAACTGTATGCGCATTTCCTTTTCGGTCTCGTACTACTCGGGATCGGCTGGAATTTTCTCTACATCGGTGGCACCACGCTGTTGACCGAAGTGTACTTGCCCGCCGAGAAAGGCGTGATCCAGGGCATCAACGAGTTTATGGTGTTTTCCGCTACCGCATTCACCGCGCTTTCGTCAGGTTATTTACATCACACCCTGGGTTGGCAAACGCTCAATCGCTACACCATCCCGTTAGTATGCTTTGCTGCCTGCATCATAGTACTGCTCGGTTGGCAGCTGCGGCAACGACAGGCACAGGTAGCCTGATAAACCAGGACACAGCACCAACTCGACGAGGCACTTTTGGCGCAAATTCTTGCAACCACCTGTTTTATAAAACTTTATTGTGCGCCGATCATGGTTTTGTGAAAATACGAGGCATACTCTGCTATAAGGATCACTATGCTTAAGTTCCGACTAGTTCTTTTCCCGGTAATGCTAGGCCTCAGCTGTGCCGCATGGGCGCAGGTATACAAATCTACTGACGCTGACGGCAACGTGATCTTCAGCGACACCCCTGGCACTGATAGTAAGGAAGTTGAAGTAACAAAACCCAATATCGCAGATCCGGTTGAAGTGCCCGCAAATGTTGTCGCACCCGAACCCAAACCGGCCGCAGTACAAAAACAGAAACCCGAAGGCGAGCTGGTAGGCGAAGTTTACGTCGAAGATGATGACGGTAGAAAGCACCTCCGGGAACTAAGACCAAGGCCGCGAACGGGACCAGCTAATCGCCAAAAGTAAGTCTCGGGCACTTTCAAGGACCCTCTCCAATACTACCGGGTTAACGACTACGGACATCTGTAATCGATCAATGGCGACACCGACTCCCCCAATCGTTCGCTATTAAATCGACGCAACTCCTTTTAAACTGCCACCTGAACCTAATATTCGTGGGGTCTGAGTAAAATGCAATTTCCCATTCTGCAATCAATGCTGGGGGACGAACTTTTACCGCAATTGATAAAGTCCTGGCCTGACAAATGTTTCAATGCACACGGGCCATTAAATCGCTTACCTGAGCTTTTCTCTGACGACATTCTTGGCTCGATCACTGCGCTCACTGATTCTTACCAGGGTGGGTTGCTCGAATTTGATCCACGCAAGGATAAAAGCAAGATGTATCGTTCGGCGGATGGAAGCGCTAGCGAAGTGATGAAAAGGGGTGCCACCGCGTACCTGGACGATGTTTCCCCATTACTGAACCATGCCGATGCTTTTGCAAACGCCCTGGAGCAGGAATTAAGTATCAAACCAGGTAGTGCAAGATTGAGCATATTTATCTCAGCCGCCGGCAGTGGAGCACCGGTACATTACGACGCGCTCGACGTAATATCGATACAGCTTGTTGGCAGTAAAAAGTTTTTTACCTCTCCTTTGCAACAAATCCGCTTCCCGTATGACAGGCAATACAGTGAGGGTGGCCTGCCATTTACCGCACTCTATCCACAAATCAGCCATGGATACCCCAGCTGTCAAGATCAGAGCTTCGAACAGGTAGACATGCTGCCGGGATCAATTTTACTTATGCCCAGGGGTACCTGGCACTATACAGAGGCTGAAGAGGATTCGATGTCGATGAGTATCATGTTGAACCCGCCTACCCAGGTAGACCATCTCCTGTCCCAGTTGAAGATCACTCTATTGCAGGATGCGGCATGGCGCGCACCCTGTTACGGGCTGGGAAACAAGGGCAGCATCGATACAAAACTATACGGCAAATTACCCAATAAGATTTACAAGCTGACTAAAAGCTACCAGAACCCGGATTCACCATTGTGGATCTTTCACAAAGATAGTCGTTACCTGCGCAATCCAGGGATTGAAGCACAAATAACATCCGGCGAAGGTTTTTACCAGGTCGAATACCCGAAACTTGGCGAAACAGGGATAACAGGCACTGTAAAAAGGGAGGTATCAAAAGATATTGCAGGTGTTTTTCAATGGATTATGCGTCAGGACGGACCATTTACGGTGGGCGAGTGCAAGAAGAATTCTCCCACTGTCTCTCCTGCAGAATTTAAGGAATTGTTTGCCATAGCCGAACAATCGGGGTTTCTGAAAAAGCTCTGGTTTGTCGAATTGTGATCAACAACTGCCAGGTGTGGCTTCAGTACGGATAGTTTTACGAGAATCACTCAACCTGGAGCGTGGTAACCAGAAAAAATCATTCGCAGCCTTACTCGACCGGCAGCTCTGTTTTCTTGACCAGGTGCCTCAGTACGAAACTGGAATGAACGCCGGTAACTCCTGTAATACGGGTCAAATGGCCGAGCAGAAATTTTTCATAGTGATGCATATCCCTGACCACGGCCTTGAGCAGAAAATCGGCCGTCTGGCCGGTGACAATACTGCATTCGATAACTTCCGGCATGCTCGTAATCGCCTTCTCGAAATTCTCGAATCGATCCGGCGTATGCCGATCCATCGAAATGCCGATAATTGCGGTCAAATCGAGACCCAGTGCATCGGGGTTCAACAGGGTGACGTGACCGGCAATCAAACCGGATTCCTCCAGCCGCTTGACCCGGCGTGAACAGGGCGTGGGAGACAGCCCTACCTGGTCGGCCAGTTCCAGGTTACTGATTCGCGCATTGGTTTGCATGAGCTTCAATATGTGCTTATCGATTCGATCCAGCGAAATACTCACGATCTCTCCAAATTTATGTATATATAGTTACTATACCTATATTTTCTACATATTTTTAGTTATTAGTTGCATTTATATTTCAATATTAGAGGCAAATACGCAATCGTTACCTAGTGAAAATCGACTAAAGTCACTGTCTGAATCAATCATTTCAATACAGCCGCATCTGGCAGGAATTAACCGTGTCACCGTTTAATCATAAAAAATATCGCCCGTTTCCACCCATCGCGAAAACAGACCGGCGTTGGCCTGATCGCGTCATCGAGCACGCACCGGACTGGTGTAGTGTCGATCTGCGTGACGGCAACCAGGCGCTTATCGAACCGATGACACCGAGCCAGAAGCTCTCCATGTTTCAACTGCTGGTCGATGTGGGATTCAAGGAAATCGAGGTCGGATTCCCCGCCGCATCACAACCGGACTTTGATTTCGTGCGTCAATTGATTGAACAGAACCTGGTGCCCGATGATGTCACCATCCAGGTATTGACCCAGGCAAGGGAACCGTTAATTGCGCGCAGTTTCGAGGCATTGAAAGGTGCACGCAGTGCCATCATGCATCTGTACAACTCGACTTCGACAGTACAGCGCGAGCAGGTATTCAAGATGTCGCGCGACGAAATCAGGGGGATTTCAGTTCAGGGCCTTCGCCGGCCGGATTTATTTCCGGTGGTCTTGATGTGACGAGCAGTTCGGTCAGTCGATCCGGGCTGAGGTTGTGTCGGGATGCGACAATTGCTCCAACGAACACATTCAGGAAACCGTGCATGTCGGCGCCGACGTCCGTGCTGAAGTGGTAGAGCGGATGGTGCAGTCCGGCCGTGGCCTTGAACGGAACCTGATGATCACGACACTCGCAGACGAAGCGTGCCACATCCTGCGCTGCGGGCACGGCATCCGGGGTTACGCCACCGGTCCTGATCTTCAGGCCGAGATGCAGGTCATCGTGTTTTTGACGGAGGTCAGATACGACCTCCGCCGACGTCTGTGGGTTTCTGGCGGCCGGGACGAGCTCCACAAAATATTCGGCCGTATTTCTAGCAAGTGCGCCGTCGACCAGGTACCCGAGGTTGCGCTCGAGGGAGGCTTCTGTTGCAGCGACATCCGCCGGGAGTTTCAGTTCAAAGGTGTCGGCTGTGGCTAGTCCGGCCATACTCCGGTTGAACGCGTCTGCCGTCTGCAGGGTGTGGGTACAGTCAGTGCGCCATGCGTCTTCGGTCGTGGGAGGCGGGCCCAGAACAGAAATGCGAACGTCTCCGCACGATTCAAAAAGATCTGCGTACTTCGTCAGATCGGAAAGCCGGCTTACCGGACACACGAACGACCGTAGCATCCACCGGTCGATCCCGGTGAGATATTGTCCGAAGTAGCGGACAGACGTGTCGAAATCCAGGCTTGCCGGTGGGAAAAGTCCGGCGTAGTCGATCAATTGGTCGAGCAGGGCCCTGACCGGTTCGGAGGTGGGTTCGACTTGCATATATCTGGATTTCCTGGACATTGTTGGTGCAAGATAGGATGCCGGGAGCCGTTCCACGTGCTCGTTTCGGCATACCTGAGTCGCGTCTCGAACTCTTGGCGAAATATTTGAAACAAGTGAATGCTGGTCTTACTTTCAATTGACTGTGGCTTTTCCGGGCACGCAAGGCGACTTCAGCATTGTCTTGCTGCACCTGTCTAGCAATTCTGAGTTTGAACGACATAGGACATAGAAACGAGGCGGAAAACATGAAGAGGATGCCATTCGTGCTCGCGCTGCTTGTTGGCTTTGTGATGCTGGCCGGCGCCGACGGCTGTTCCAGCGATCCAAACGTAGAGGGTGCGAAGCTGGACCTGAGAAACAAGGACTACGATCGAGCGCTTGAGAATCTGGAAACGGCGATTTCAACTAACCCGGACAACGCGGAAGCCCACAAGCTGAAGGGAGACGTGTTGCAGGAGAAGGCTGCTATCGTGACCGATATCGCCGAGCATTCAGGTATGGTTGATCAGATGATCACGGCGTACGGTCGTGCAACCGAGCTTGGCCTGGACGTTTCGAGAGAAATGGCCCTCGCGTACTACAAGGAATTCGACCTGGGTGGCAAGGCCTTCAATCGCGGCCGCGACAACAAGGACGCCTACGCAGATGCAGCCGGCTTCTTCCGCAATGCGACGAAGATTTACCCGGACTCGGCCGGTCCGTATGTCAATATGGCCTATTCGCTGATCAACTCGGGCAACTTGACGGAAGCGGTTGCCCCGTTCGAGAAGGCGGTGCAGATGGGTGACAAGGACGCTCAGACCTATGTGTTTCTTGCAGACCTCTACAACCAGTCCGATCGTTCGAATGACGCGGTCGCGCTCCTGGAGAAGGCCTCAGAGATGTTTCCCGACAACACCGACATTCAGGCGCAGCTGCTGAATGCCTTCCAGTCAAGCGGCCAGATTGATCGGGCGATGGCGAAGTATGAGGAGCAGATCGCGAGCGACCCCGACAACAAGCTGTATCGATACAACTACGGATCGCTGCTGCTTCAAGCGGAGGACTTCGGCAAGGCCATTGAGAATCTGACGCGCGCCGTTGAGCTCGATCCCGAGTACGGAAACGCGTTCTACAACCTCGGTGCCGCCTACGTCAACCAGGCCGTCGAGTTTTCGGAGGAAATCAATACCATCGACGACGAGTTGAGAAGCAATCGCGATAACATGTCGGCTGCCGACATCAGCGCCAGAGAAGCTCGCATGGAAGAGCTTGCCGAGACGCGCCGCGTCAGTTTCGCCGAGGCTATCGGTCCGCTCGAGCGTGCCAAGGAGTTGACGGAGGCAAAGGGCGAGGATCTGACCGCCATCTGCATGGCGCTTTTCTCCGCATACGTGCAGACCGATCAGGAGGACATGGCGAAGTCGGTTCAGTCCTGCGCCGGCTACGAGGACATGTAATTCGTTCTACGAATCACGCGATGAGCCCGGATTTCAGGTTGGAATCCGGGCTCTTCAGTTTAGCGGTCCCGGACGGGGAAGGCGCACCCCGTCTATCATTCATTCAAACGCCCGGAACGACACTGACATGAATAAAAGCGACGCGAAACTCAGGTTCGGTACTCTTGCGATCCACGCTGGCCAGCGGCCGGATCCGGCAACCGGCGCGATCATGACGCCGATCTTCCAGAGTTCGACCTACGTTCAGTCCGCGCCCGCCGAGCATCTGGGCTACGAATATGCGCGGGTGAGCAATCCTACAAGAACGGCACTCGAAGGGAATCTCGCAGCGCTCGAGAACGCCCGCCACGGAATCTGTTTTGCGTCGGGTGTCGCCGGTATGGATGCCATTGTCAAGTGCCTTCGACCGGGCGATCGCGTGGTCGGCAGCAACGACATGTACGGTGGTACGTTTCGGCTCTTCAGAGAAGTATTTGCCCCGTTCGGATTGCACTTCGACTTCGTAGACATGACGTCCATTGAGAATGTCGAAGCGGCTCTCAAGCCGGACGTGCGCATGCTGTGGATCGAGACGCCGACGAATCCGCTCATGCGCATTGTCGATCTGGAGGCGATCTGCAGTCTGGCGAAAGATCGAGGCATTGATACGGCCGTCGACAACACGTTTGCGTCTCCCTATCTCCAACAACCCATCGACCTGGGCGCCGATCTGGTGTTGCACTCGACTACCAAGTATCTGGGTGGTCACTCTGATGTCATCGGGGGCGTCGTCTGCACGAATCGTGACGACTGGGAGGAGAAGCTCAGATTCCACATCAAGTCGTGTGGAGCGGTGCCGGGTCCCATGGATTGCTTCCTGACTCTTCGCGGCACGAAGACCCTGCATCTTCGCATGGAGCGACACTGCTCGAACGCCCGTCGCATTGCGACCTACCTGGTCGATCATCCTCGCGTGGCCGATGTTCTGTATCCGGGCTTGCCGGATCATCCTGGTCATGCTATTGCAAAACGCCAGATGAGCGACTTCGGCGGCATGCTCTCTTTCACACTGAAGGACGACAGTATCGCTGCGGTGCGCAGGCTCCTGTCCGCAACGCGCATATTCTCACTGGCTGAGAGCCTGGGCGGTGTTGAAAGCCTGATTGAACACCCGGCGTCCATGACACACGCGTCTGTGCCCGCCGAGGAGCGCCGCGCCGCGGGGCTGAGCGACTCCCTGATTCGTGCGTCGGTCGGCGTGGAGGATGTGGAGGACCTTCTGGGAGACCTGGATCAGGCCCTCGACGCTGTCCAGGCCTGATACGAACAGGCCCGCGACTGCTTCTAGTACGTCAGAAGATCCCGCATGGCCTTCAGAACGTCCTCATCCTGAGGGAGGACGGCTCGCTCAAGCGGATCCGCGAATGGTATCCAGCTGAACGCGCCCGCGAGTCTCTTCACCGGTGCATCAAGCACATCGAATGCTTTGTCGGCGATTTGCGAGACGATCTCGGCACCGAACCCTGCGAATTCGTGGTCCTCGTACACAACCAGTGCGCGGCTCGTCTTTCGGACCGACGCGAGTATAGTGTCCGAGTCCAGCGGAACCATCGTCCGTATGTCGATGACCTCAACCGAATACCCTTCCTTCTCGAGAATCTTCGCGGCGTTGACGGACTTGTGTAACATCATGCCGTATGAAACTACGGTCAGGTCCGTCCCTTCCCTGACAATCGCGGCCTTGCCGAATGGCAGGAGGTACTCCGGATGCGGTTCTGCAGAGCGAGCGGCGGCTGCGCGATACAGCGCCTTGTGCTCGAGGAACAGGACGGGATCACGCATGCGTATCGCTGCCTTCAGCAATCCCTTGGCGTCGGCCGCGTTCGATGGCATCGCGACCTTGAAGCCGGGTGTGTGTCCGAAGAACGCCTCGATGTTCTGCGAGTGGCACAGACCGCCGTGGATGTACCCTCCGCACGGAACGCGGATAACCATCGGGCACTCCCAGTCGCCGTTGGAACGGTAACGGAACGGACCCACCTGATTGCGCAGCTGTTGCATGGCCGGCCAGATGTAGTCGGCAAACTGAATTTCGATGACCGGTGTGTGGCCCGACGCTGCGAGTCCTACGGCCGTCCCAACGATGGAAGCCTCCGCAAGCGGTGAGTTAAAGCAGCGATCGTCGCCGAATCGCTGTGTAAGATTCCGGGTGGCGGTGAACACGCCTCCCTTGTTGCCGGCCACATCTTCGCCATACACGATGACTTTCTCGTCGCGCTCCATCTCCTCAACGAGCGCGTGGTTGATGGCATCTACCATGACCGTCGGCTCGCCCGCCCAATTCTCGTCGGATGTCTCGAAGTCGAGATCCAGAGTCCCCTCGAAAAACACATGTTGCGTCGCAGTCTCAGGCGCGGGGTCTGGCTGTGCTTCCGCCCATCTGGTATCCGCGTCGATCTGGACGGAGACCTCTTTGCGCAGGTCTTGAATCTTCTCTTCCGTAAGTATGCCCGCCTCCGTGAGATGCATTTCCATGCGGGCTATCGGATCGACACCCCAATCCCGTTCGAGCTCTTCCTCGCTGCGGTATTTTGTTTGATCGTCCGACGACGAATGCGGCAGCAGCCGGACGACATCGGCGACGAGGCAGAAAGGGCCGTTCCCATTCCGGATGTGTTGAATCGCCGCCTGTGCGACGCTGGCCGTCTTGAAGAAATCCGTGCCGTCGACGCGTGCCCGCGCCATACCCTCGTACCCTCGGGCCAGCTTGAATGCGGTGCCGCCGGCCGTCTGGTCGTGTGACGGGACCGAGATCGCGTACTTGTTATCCTGAACGAAGAAGAGCACCGGCGCTTGAAGTCTCGCAGCCCAGTTAAGGGCTTCGTGAAAGTCACCCTGGGATGTCGCTCCGTCTCCGCACGAGCAGTAAACGAACGCGTCAGTTCCACTTCGCAGGATCGACATGCCAAAACCCAGTGCCGGCAGGAACTGTGCTCCGACCGACGACGACGTGGTCATGACATGCTTTTCTCTCGACCCGAAGTGCTCGGCCATCTGTCGACCGCCGGAGTTTGGATCGTCCGCCTTGGCGAGATGCGCGAGCAGCGTTTCTCTCGATGTCATGCCCAGTGACAACGCGGTGCACAAATCTCTGTAGTACGTGCTGAACCAGTCGTATCCCGGTCGGGCGTACAGTGCAACAGCGGCCTGGGCCGCCTCGTGACCTGAACTCCCGATGTGAAAGAAGCCCTTGCCCTGCTTGAGGAGTGTCAGCATCTTTTGATCGAGACGCCGGGACGTCAACATCGTGCGATAGACGCTCACGAGTTGATCGGCCTCGAAATCGCGGGCCGACAGCATGTTTACCGGGATGTCGCTCTCGTACCCCGGATCCGACGTCTCTCCGTTGCCGTTGTCGCCGCCATTCGTGCGGACGGCGTCCTGTCGTTCGTAGCCCGGCCGGGTCGATTGCTTTTGAGAATCAGACATAGACACCAGAATTGGACACTTGCTTCACTGCCGCTCGATGGCGCTCGGAAAATCGGAACCGGGAGGCGAACCAGGTCCCCGATCAGGTGAGTATCGGCTATCGAACGCGCAGTCCAAACAAGTTTAACGACTCAACACGGCAAAATGTTTGACGTCTAGGCTTCGATGTGGTCGGCAGCGGCCGAGTAGGGCAATTCGAACCAGAAGCGCGATCCGCGGCCCTGTGTACTCTCGACGTGAATCTGCTGTCCGTGGGCCTGGAGGATCTGTTTTACAATACTCAGGCCAAGGCCGGTGCCGCCGCTTCTCCTCGATCGGTCGGGATCGACGCGGTAAAATCGCTCAAATACTCGCTCCAGGTGCTCCTCGTCGATTCCGCGACCTGTGTCGATCACCTCTACTCTCACCTTGTCCTTCCTCCGTGCAACGCGGCAGCGAATCGAGCCCTCGTCCGAATACGCGATGGCGTTCTCGACAAGGTTGATTACCACCTGTCGCATTCGATTTCTGTCCGCATACACGAGAAGGGTCGGGTTGTCGACCTCCAGGCTCAGCCCCTTGTCCATAAGTTTGGCGCGGAGGGATTCGCCCACCTCGAGTACCAATTCCGACATGTCGAAGACATCCGTCGATATCAGGTCCTCCCGATATTCAAGACGCGCGATCTCGATCAGGTCGTTGAACAGATTTGAAAGACGCTGCAGGTTCGACAACGCCTTTTCGCCATACAAAGACCGGTGTTCATCGGTCAGACCGGGAGAGGAAAGGGCCTCGACGTAGCCCCCGACGGCGAAGATCGGATTCCGCACCTCGTGCGACACATTGCCGATAAACTCGTTCTGCACGGCTGCCATGCGCTGCAGGTTTACGATCTTCTCCCGAAAGCTGTCGGACATCCGGTTCAGACTGTCCTCAAGATCGATGAATTCAGATGCGCGGGAATGCACTTGAATCTGTCGATCGAGATCGCCTTCGGCGATTCGGCGGGCGCTGTTGCGGATCTCAGTAAGAGGGATGGTCACGCGCTGGGCCGCCAGCCAACTACCGAGCACGGCAAGAACCAGCGCCAGCACCATTCCGACGACGAGAGCCGCCTTGATCCGGTTGACAAGCGCCAGGAGGCGCGGCTCGCCCTGCCCGACGCGAACGGTTAAATCTGACTCAGCGCGACGCACGCTCATGTAGTGTACGAGGGACCCCGCGTCAGACTTGAGTTGCGTGATTTCGCGCTGCCCCGGTTGGAGTTCGCGCGGCAAACCGACCTTCGCAGCTACTGTGCTGTTTGACGGCGAGAGTCGCATTTCCTCCAGGACAAGTTCGCTTCCACGAACCACCGTGATATGCATCTCTCCGATCTGGGCAAAATCACGGGCCACGAGGCGGAGTTCGGTTGCGGGCGTGTCATCCAGAAGGACGGCGACCCGCTCGGCCTGCTCTCGAATGGTGCGGTCCAGGACGCTGTCAATATCGCCCTGAAGAACGAAGGCCAGGTACAACCATATCGCGGCGGCCGCCACGCCCACGAACACGACGAACGTGAGCATCATCAGAAGTTGCGTGGATGCCCTGGGGAGTAGCAACCACGCTCGACCACGAATCGACGAGCGCCAGGGTAGCCGCATGGAGAACTTGGAGTACCGGAATCAGGCTTTTACCGCGACCTACGCCTCGGCGCTGGCCTCTCGAACGAAACGGTACCCGACTCCACGAACGGTCTGAATGTGCTCAGCAAATGGCCCGAGCTTTTCGCGAAGGTTTTTGATATGTGCATCGACGGTTCGCTCCGTCACCATCATGGCATCCTTCCAGATGGTCTCCAGGAGCTGCTGGCGGGTGAACGCCTTGCGTGGATGTCGAACGAGATACCGTAGAAGCTCAAACTCTGTCAACGTGAGGCCAAGGTCCTTGTCCTCGAGGCTCGCCCGGTATTCGTCCTCGTATATCGTAAGGCCGTCGACTTGCAGCGTCCGGCTTTCTTCCACACCGCTGCGCCGCAGGATAGCCTTGACGTTGGCAAGGATCACCGACGGAGATACCGGCTTCGTGAGGTACGCGTCGCCACCGAGCATGAGGCCCTTGATCTGATCCTCTTCTTCGACTTTGGCGCTCAGGAATATGATTGGGATCGTCTCTGTTTCGACCCGGGAACGCAGCCGACGACATACTTCATAGCCATCGAGGCCGGGGAGCATGATGTCGAGAACAATGAGGTCGACGTCCGGCGTGGCCTTCTGAAGCGCTTCCTCGCCATCGAACGCCTTGTGAACAGTGAAGCCTTCCTGAGAAAGGAAATGACCAACGACTTCGGCAACATCCTCTTCGTCATCTACGACGAGAATATTGATATCGGAAGGTTCGGATGTAACGGCCATTCTAGAGACTCGGAAATGATAATGGTGACGTGGCGCCGAATTGCGATTCGGCGGGTTGGATCTCAAATATAACGTGTCCGAACGGCATCTTCATACAAATTGTGAGATAGATGCACGAGATCAAGAACGGTGTATCCTGCGGCGGATTCCGAGTGCGCCGGCGCTAGTCCCTATACACGCGGCGAACCCTGCGTGAGACGTTGGTACACACCTCGTACACGATCGTGTCGGCCCAGTGGGCCACCTCATACGCACTGGGTCCACCGTCGCCGAACATAATGGCGGGATCGCCTTCCTGCACTGCGATCGATCCTGGCTCGCCGAGGTTGACCATGGTCAGATCCATGCACACCGTCCCGACCACCGGAAATCGCTTGCCCTGAATGCCGATCTCTGCCTTGTTCGACAGCGCTCTGAAGTAGCCGTCAGCATATCCGCACGATATGGTGGCAATCTGCGTTCGTTTCTTCGCCGTCCATTTCAGGTTGTAGGATACACCGTCTCCGGCTTCAATCACTCTTGTCTGAGCCACGCGCGAAACCATTCGCATCGTCGGCTCAAGGCCGATGTCGCGGGCCGCACGCGAATCGTGAAGGTATCCATACAGGCTGATCCCGATCCGAATGACGCTTCTTTCACCTGACGAAGCGATATCCCGATGGTAATGAACCGCATTGCTTGCACCCACATGGATGTGATCGAACCTGTCCCCAAACGTCTGGATGATGCCGCGCAGGACGTCATACTGCTTCGCAGTAAATGAACTTTCCGGATCGTCGGCAGACGCAAAATGTGTCCAAAGTCCTGCAAGTCGTATTCCGGGGGCAGACTCCAGAATCGAGAGGGTCTCGCCGACGTCTTCCGGCCTCATGCCCAGCCGGTGCATCCCGGTGTCGACCTTGAGGTGGACCGACAATTCGCGCGTGCGTCCCGCGTAGTCGGCGACCGTACGAGCCCATTCCGGAGAATGGATGAGTATGTCCAGTCGCATGTCTGCCAGCACGGGCAGGTCCTGCTTGCGCGGGACGCCCATCACAAGTATGGGTCTCTCCAGACCGGCAAGACGAAGCTCTACGGCCTCCTGCACCTGGGCCACGGCAAGGAACTCCACTCCGTGCGATTCAAGCGCCCGGGCAACGCGGATCGCCCCGTGTCCGTACGCATTGGCCTTCACAACGGCCATCACCGGTCTGCCGCCGGCGTGACGGCGCATCACGTCGAGGTTGTTCCGAATGCGGTTGAGGTCAATCTCAACACGATTGGGATACAGGTCCTGCGGCAACGAATTCGTCGCGAGATTGCCAGCGTCGTCCAAAGTATCTTCGAATTTGAGGGTGTGGGTGCGTTGGATTCGTGTCGGGTCGCACCTTGACGTGGAGTCAAAAGGACGAAGAACACGGGACAAGCATCTTCCGTTCGTTTGCCTTCGTTGGTCGCGGCTCTAAAATACACGCTTGTCCGCAGTTACAGAAAACTCCTGGCCGGCGTGCGAGCCCGGGATGCTATTGTAGAGGGCAACGGCGCTCTGCCAGCAGTCCGATCACACGGATCGGCCCAGCGACATGGCTTCACACCGGGCGAATGGCCGTAACCTGCTTGAATCGGATTGGCGCGGCCGTATTCGGTCTGGCATCGCCCGCGGAATTCATAGAGAACAATCGGATGTCGGCCACAGGCGACGAGAGTGTCTCATTAGATTTGCCTGTCAGTGGCGGTGTTGCGAACGATTAATGTAGGAGGATGAAGCGATGACCGAGGCTCCGGACCTCTTGCTCAGAGGGGGCTCAGTTATTGATCCAGTGTCTGGCGAACGCAAGGACGCCGACGTAGAGATCCGCGGGGGAAAAATCACGACGATTGGTCGGGGTCTGGATCCGAACGGCAGTCCCGTATACGATTGCACAGACAAACTGATTTCGCCTGGCTGGATGGACATGCATGTTCATCTTCGCGAACCGGGTTTTGAGTACAAGGAGACGATCGCGACGGGATGTGCTGCGGCGGCCTTCGGTGGCTTTACGGCGGTGGCCTGCATGCCAAATACGGAGCCTCCGATCCACACGCGCGACGTCGTCGAGTTTATCATAGAGCGGGCGGAGAATCTGGCCGTGGATGTGCACCCGATCGCGTGTGTCTCCAAGGACCGTGCGGGTAAGCAGCTGTCCGAGATGGCGGACCTTGTAGACGGAGGCGCGGTCGCCTTCAGCGATGATGGCTCTCCAGTTCAGAATTCGGGTCTGATGCGGCTCGCACTGGAGTACAGTTCTATGGTCGACAGGCCCGTCATAAACCATATGGAGGATCTGACGCTCAACCGGGATGGCCACATGAACGAAGGGGAGGTGGCAACGCGCCTTGGAGTTACCGGGATACCCGGACTGGCGGAGGAGGTCATGATTGCGCGCGACATACTGATCGCCGAATTCACGGGGGGTTCGGTGCACGTCGCGCACATATCGACTGCGAAGGCCGTTGAACTTGTGCGCCGCGCCAAGCGCGACGGGGTGAACGTTACCGCCGAGGTCTGCACGCATCACTTTTCGCTGACCGATTCGAGTGTCGATGCAACCGAGTATTCGACGAACACCAAGATGCATCCGCCGCTGCGTACGGCCGAAGATGTGGCGGCAATGAAGGAGGGGTTGCGCGACGGGACGATCGACGCCATCTGCACCGATCATGCTCCTCACGCATCGTTTGAAAAGGAGGTGGAGTTTGTCGCCGCTCCGTTCGGGATCATAGGCCTCGAGACCGCCTGGGGGCTTATCGTGAGAGAGCTCGTCGCCAGTGGCGTGCTGTCGCTCGAAGCGGCACTCCAGAAGATTATTGTCGCGCCGCGCCAGATCCTGCGTCTGCCCGTACCGTCGGTCTCTGTGGGAGAGGCGGCGAATCTCACGATCTTTGATGATTCGACGAGATGGCGGTTTGAGGATAGACACATAAAGTCCAAGAGCCACAACACGCCGTTTGTCGGCACAGAGCTGGTAGGCAAGGCGTGGGCCGTGTACAACCGTGGCCGTTTTGTGGAATCTGAAGCCTGAATCAAGAGATCTACGAGTTTTGGACCGAATACGTGTTGGCGTTCTTTTTGGTGGGGTGTCGCCCGAACACGAGGTGTCTGTCATCTCGGCCCATCAGGCCATCGCCGCGATGGATCGGCGGCGATTCGAACCGGTCGGAGTGTACGTAGGGAAAGACGGTGCGTGGTTCACCGGTTCCGTTGTTCTCGAACTTGATGCTTATTCGGACCTGGACGACCTGCGCGCGCGTGCGATACGGGTGCATCTCGATCCGGCGGGTGGAGGACGGTTGGCACTGGTTCCTGTCAGGAAAGCGGGATGGTTCACGAAGCCCGGTCCGTCCATCTTGATCGATGTTGTCCTTCCAGCTTTTCATGGCGGGTCGGGTGAAGACGGTGGAGTGCAGGGTCTGTGCGAGATGTTCGGGGTGCCGTACGCAGGCAGTGGCGTACTTGGATCGTCACTGGGGATGGACAAGGTTCTGTCGAAAGTTTTGAGTCGTGCCGCAGGGATTCCTGTCGTCGAGTTCATCGGCTTGCGCGAGGACGAGTGGACCGAGAACGAGGAAGCATGTCTTGATCGAATCGTACGGGACATCGGGGTTCCTGCGATGATCAAGCCCGCACGTCTTGGTTCGTCGATCGGGATCGCCATGGCACGCGACCGTACATCCCTTGACTCCGCAATCGAGGACGCGTTCAGATACGACTCCAAAGTGATCGTCGAACGTGCCGTCGAGCAACTCAAAGAGATTAACTGCTCGGTGCTGGGATCTGCGGATTCCATTCGGCTAAGTGCGCTGGAGCAACCTGTTCGCTCCAGTCCCGAGGAGCTCCTGACATTCGCCGACAAGTACCAGCGAGGTGGGGGACGCGGTAAGGCCGCAACGGGTCGGCAGCAAGTCCGGCGCGCGGGGCATGGCTTCTCTGGACCGGATCATACCCGCGCCACTTCCAGCGGCGATGGAAACCGAGATCAGAACGCTCGCCGAGAAGATCTTCAGGCTGCACGATTGCTCCGGCGTTGTTCGAATCGACTTTCTGATTGACGAAGCCTCGGACAGCGTTTACTTCAACGAGGTGAACACGATACCCGGTTCGTTTGCGTTCTATCTCTGGGAACCCGAGGGAATGACCTTTCCAGATCTGGTGACGCATCTGATCGAGCAGGCACTCGCACGTCATAAGGACACGAAAGCCCGTGTTCGCTCATATGACGTCAACCTGTTGTCGGCCGGCTCTATCAAGGGCCTGAAGGGCGCCAAGCGATCTTCATAAGTGCGGGTCGTGCTTCCTGCTGCGGGTGATGACGGGGGCCCCGTCTGGCATCAAGGGGAGGTCGGTAATGGACCTTAGCACCTGGAATGGCGTTAGCAAGGCTTCCACCAAAATTCCTTCCGAATGGTTGATTCCACCAACGCACTGATCGATCGGTTCGACCGGTTTGTGATCACGACGCACACTCGCCCCGACGGGGATGCGATCGGATCGCAATTGGCGCTGGGTCGATTGCTGACGAAGCTTGGCAAGCAGGTGTTGATGATCAACGCCGATTCGCCGGCGCGGAATCTCGAATGGCTTCCCGGAGCCGACGACATTGTCATTTTCGACGGCAGTATCGCACAACGGGAGGAAATCATGGCGGCCGACGTGATTGCCGTTGTGGATACGAACACGGAGGATCGTCTCGGGACGCTTGGCGAGCCTGTTCGCAACGCTCCGGCGATCAAATTGCTGATCGACCACCACCCGTACGCGGAGTCGTGGTTCGACCACGAGTACGTGCGCGAGACCGCGTCATCCACCGGGCAGCTTGTATTTGAGATTATCGAGGAGAGAGAGGTCGAGCTTCTGGATGCCGAGCTCGCGACAAGTCTGTACGTGGCGATCATGACGGACACCGGATCGTTTCGCTTCAGCAACATGTCGTCGTCCGTGCATCGGGTGACGGCGACGCTGATTGATTCCGGTGGCCTGAGGGTGGAAGACATTCACCAGCGACTGTACGATACGCGTACGCTGGGTTCGCTTCGACTGTTGAGCGCGTCGCTGGCGACGGCAACGCTGCGTTATGGCGGCCGCCTCGGGTACATGGTCATCTCGAAACATATGTTGCAGGAGGCCGGGGCGGATCGCGACGACACGGAAGGCCTTGTCAACTACGTCCTCTCAATCGACGGCGTGGAAGTCGCGCTACTGTTCTTCGAGACTGAAGCCGGCACCAAGGTCAGCTTCCGGTCCAAGGGAACGGTCCATGTACACGACTGGGCGCGGTCGCTGGGTGGAGGCGGTCACCGCATGGCATCGGGTGCCTTTGTGCGCATGGATGTGGACCACGCCATCAAGAAGGTCGTATCGCTGACCGAACGATTCGCGGGGTGGGATTCAAAGGGCGCAGATCTGGATGATCTGACCCCGGAGGACCGCTCCTACCTGTCAACTCTGATGGAAGAGAAAGCAAGGGATACTCGATAGATGAAGGTTTCTGTCACAACCATAGATCTCCACGAACTCGATGTGGATCTGATTCTGCTACCCGTTACCGAGGATGATCGGGACCGAGTGGTAGAGGCTGTCGTCGGTGACGACGAGACTGGCCTGTTGGCGGCCGAAGATTTCAAGGGCGCCGAAGATGAATTGGTTACGGTTTACCTGAGCGGTTTTCAGTCCAGGCGTGTAACGTTTCTGGGACTTGGTTCCGCCGATGCCGTTTCGTTGGAGTCGCTTCGCAAGCTATCGGCTGCGGGCGCAGCCGCTGCTTCGCGATTCAAGGTTGACACGGTGGCGGTGGGACTTCCGGAAACGGAGCTGGCTACCGAAGCGGCAAGTCAGGCGTTGGTAGAAGGTTTTGTACTGGGCTCGTATCGTTTCAGAAAGTACAAGACTGCCGCCGATGATGGTCACGAGGTACAGCGGCTCGTGGTTCATGCGGAGTCGAATGACAAGCCGGCGCGCCGTGGAGCGGAGCGCGGGCGGATTGTTGCGGAGGCGGTGTCCACGGCACGAGATCTCGTGAACCTGTCGCCGAATGACAAGACGCCGACCCTGCTGTCAAAGGAAATCGAGAGGCTCGGCAAGAAGCACGGATTCGAGGTGTCGGTCTGGGACAAGGCGCTGATCACCGAGGAGGGAATGGGTGGGCTGCTGGCTGTCAACCTGGGCTCGATCGAACCACCCACGTTCACGATCATGGAGTGGCAGCCGGAAAATGCGGTCAACGCCAAGCCGATCGTGCTGGTAGGAAAAGGCGTCGTCTTTGATACCGGAGGCCTGTCGCTGAAGCCGACGAAGGATTCGATGGACCTGATGAAGTCCGATATGGCCGGGGCGGCCGCGGTTATCGCAGCGATGGAGGCCATTGCGCGGCTTGACCTACCCGTGTACGTTATCGCGATGATCCCCGCAACGGACAACCGCCCGGGCGAGAACGCGTACGTTCCCGGTGACGTCATCAAGATGCATTCAGGATTGACGGTTGAGGTCTTGAACACGGACGCCGAGGGACGGATGATTCTCGCGGACGCCCTGTCGTACGCCAAGACGTATAACCCGCGACTCGTCGTTGATCTGGCCACGTTAACAGGTGCGGCCGTCGTGGCGCTGGGTAGTGGCGTAGCCGCCGTAATGACGAACCAGGATGACGGCGCCCCGGAAAGAACCGACGCCATGGTTCGCGCGGGTGAGCGCTGTGGGGACCCGGTACACCCGCTTCCCATGTTCGACCACTATGCCGAGCAGCTCAAAAGCGACGTGGCCGACATGAAGAATGTTGGCGGTAGAGAGGCAGGTTCGATCACGGCTGGCAAATTTCTGGAACGCTTTACCGACTATCCCTGGATTCACGTTGATATCGCGGGACCTTCGTTCTTGAAGTCGGCTCGAGGGTATCATTCGGTCGGAGGTACCGGCTTCGGTGTCCGGCTGATCGTCGAGTACCTTCGTGAGTTTGTGGCCCTGGCTCAGAAGTAGATTTGGCCGTGCTGAAGAGAAAAGAAAGCAGCGCTGAACCGGCAGATCGACCACGGATCGCCGTGACGATGGGCGACTCGAACGGCATCGGGCCGGAGGTCATCATTCGCTCGCTCTCCGATGCTCGACTCGGCCGATACATCGATGCCTTTGTAGTCGGCTCCGCAGCGGTTGTTCGACAACATATGGACAGCCTGGGCCTCCGCGATTTCAGTCTGTCCATCCATCCCGACACCAGCGGGCGGATCACTGTTCTCGATGTCGTTCCGGAAGAGAAACCGACCGTCGAGTTTGGAAAGGTCACGGCGACGTCGGGCCGCCTGGCTATGCTGTCTGTCGAACGTGCGGTACGTCTCTGCCTTGGTGGTGAAGCGGACGCCATGGTGACGGCGCCGATCTCGAAGGAGGCGATCCATCTGGCTGGCTTCAGCTTTCCGGGTCACACGGAATACATCGCCAGCCTGACCGGTACCGAGAGCTTCACAATGATGATGGTGTCGGACAATCTGCGGGTCGGTCTCGTCACGGCGCATCTCCCGGTTGGAGATGTACCGGAAAAAATCACACAGGAGTCGATTCTGGAGAAGATCCGAGTCATTTCGGCGAGCCTGAAAGTGGATTTTGGTGTGGAGCGGCCCAAGATTTCGATTCTGGGACTGAATCCTCATGCCGGCGAGGGAGGAGTTCTCGGACGCGAGGAAAAGGAGACGATCATTCCGGCCATCGAGAAGGCGATCGCGGAAGGCTATCTGGTTTTCGGGCCCCACGCGGCGGACGGGTTTTTCGGCACTCGCGCGTACATGTCGACGGACGCGGTCCTTGCGATGTATCACGATCAAGGACTTGTCCCGTTCAAGACGTTGACCTTCAATAGTGGCGTGAACTTCACGGCGGGTCTTCCGATCATCCGCACTTCTCCGGATCACGGAACCGCATTTGACATTGCCGGCAAGGGCAAGGCTCAGCCCGACAGCCTCCGGACGGCACTGTATGTGGCGACCGATGTGGCGCGGCGGCGGTCGCACGCGTCAGGCACGCCTGCCGCCAATGAGTGAGGAAGGGTCTACAAGACCTGCCGATGTTGAGCCCTACGCGGCGCTCGCGTCGGTGTACGACGCGGTGATGGAGCACGTCGACTACGTGCACTGGGCGGAGTATATCCTCTCACTCGATCCGAACCTATCGGCCCGATGCGCGAGATGTGCTCGAACTGGGTTGCGGGACCGGCAGTCTGGCCGTCGAACTGACTACTCTGGCGTCGTACCGCTACATGGCCACCGACGCTTCACCGGCGATGATCGACGTGGCCCGCCGCAAGATGACCAAACACGGTGCGCCGGTTCAGTGCCAGGTGGCCGATTTCCGTGACCTCACACTCGAAGATCAGTTCGATATCGCACTGCTGCTTTACGACGGTATCAACTACCTCGTTGCCAGAGCCGAAATCAATAGAATGCTCTCGAGTGTACGCCGCCACCTGAGACGAGGCGGCATGTTCATCTTTGATCAAAGTACTCCGGCCAATTCACTCAACAACGTTGACTCTTTTGAGGACTCGGGCGAGTCGGATGAAGGCTGTTTCGCGAGAAAGAGCCGATTCGATGAAGAGACGAACCTTCATCACACAACGTTCGACATTTCGCTGAGGAACGGTGAGTTTCACGAACATCACGTGCAAAGGGCGTACGCTGTGGAGGAGTTGCGTGCACTGATCGCGCCCGCGGACTGGTTGGTAATCGCTGCGCTTGACGGTTTCACGCGGGAGCCTGCAACCGGGTCAAGCGAACGTGTACACTGGATTCTGGAGGCGGTCTGACATTTCTTCTTATGATTGTTGGTACTTTGTTCGATCTATTGAGGAGGTTGTTTTCCCACCAGCGCAGTTCCCCATCTCGTGATTGATTTCAAGAACGTCACGGTATCCTACCCGCTCCCGCAGGGTGGATCGCGAACCGTCTTTGCCAATCTGTCCGTCAAGATCGGACGGGGTGAGATGGTCTACCTCATCGGTCCCACCGGAAGTGGAAAGACAACTCTGCTTCGATTGCTCTATATGGACCTGGTCCCCAAAAGCGGGGTCACGTCGGTTGGGGACTACCGGAGCGATTCGATAAAGCCGAAGGAGATTCCGTTTCTGCGACGGTCGATCGGCGTGGTATTCCAGGATTTCCAGCTGCTGCCCGATCGAAATGTGTTCGACAACGTTGCATTTGCACTGTATGCGACGGGAAAGAGTGGCGCTGTCGTGAAGAACAGGGTGTTGCAGGTGTTGTCGCGCGTTGGCCTGAGTCACAAGCGGCGGCGTTATCCGCACGAGTTGTCGGGTGGGGAACAGCAGCGCGTGGTCATTGCGCGGGCAATCGCGAACGAACCATGGATCCTGTTGGCGGACGAGCCCACGGGCAACCTGGATCCGGCCGTTGCGGATGAGACGCTAAAGCTCTTGATCAGTCTCCATCGACAGGGAATGACCCTTTTGATGGCAACGCACGACTACCGGCTGGTCAAGTCCTACCCGGCCCGAACGCTCGCTTTCATGAAGGGCCAGCTTGTGGATGTCGATCCCGCGACGCTTTAGGTTCGGCACACAATAAGGGGCTTCGTTTGATAGCCCCTTGACAGGTCTGTATATTTTGCGTCGATCTGTCTTCGCTCCTGTAACGCCTGAGTGCCGCGGTAGCCACTCTTTCCGGTGCTGAGGCGTCTGCTAGTCCACTTCTGAAGCTAACCGAGGGATGTCCGCATGGAATGGTTGGAAGCGATTGTTTCGTGGCTGGAGGATTTCATCTGGAATCTGGGTATCCCTGTTGCGGGCGAGGAAATACCGTATGTCGTCATCGCACTGCTGGGCACCGGCGTATTTCTCACTCTGCGACTGGGCTTCATACAGCTTCGCCGGCTGGGACACGGGTTCGCCGTTACGTCGGGCAAATATGACGATCCGAACGAGCCCGGAGACGTTTCGCATTTTCAGGCACTGACTACCGCGCTGTCGGCTACGGTCGGCATCGGCAACATCGCCGGAGTGGCGATCGCGATCCACTGGGGCGGCCCGGGTGCTTTGTTCTGGATGTGGATCACGGCATTTCTCGGCATGGCGACGAAGTACAGCGAGGTCACGCTGGCTCAGAACTACCGAGAGGTTGAGACCGAATCGGGCCGTCTGGTCGGCACGGTCTCCGGCGGGCCGATGTACTACATCGAGCGCGGGCTGGGGCGCCACTGGAAGCCTCTCGCGGTGTTCTTCGCGATCATGCTCGGTTTCACGGCCTTCCTCACCGGTAACGCCGTGCAGGCCAACACGGTGGCCGACACAATGAACACCGAGTTCGGAATACCAGCATGGGTGACCGGATTGCTTACGGCCGGCATCGTGGCAGCTGTCGTGCTCGGTGGCATCCGCCGTATCGGACGTGTGACGAGTATTGTCGCGCCGGTCATGGCGGCCGTCTACGTACTGGGCGGGTTTATCATTATCGCTTCGAACATCGATGCACTCATGCCGGCGTTCGCGACGATCTTTGCGGAGGCCTTCAATCCCACAGCGGGCGTCGCAGGTACGGGCGTCGGGGCTATTCTGACGACGATGATGTGGGGCGTGCGCCGCGGTCTGTTTTCGAATGAGGCCGGTCAAGGCTCAGCGCCTATCGCGCACGCCGCGGCTCGAACCGACGAACCCGTATCCGAAGGCGTCGTCGCACTGCTCGAACCCTTTATCGACACGATCGTGATCTGCACGATCACCGGGCTCGTGATCATCATGACCGGCGTATGGAAGGAAGCCGTGCCGACAGAGTTCACGCTCGCAGCCGGAGACATTTCGTATCTCGAAGAGGATGCGAACGGCAACATCGAGCGCATGTCGGCCGCAGACGCGCCGGCCGAGGTACCGATCGAAGCCGGCATGCAGAACTCCAGCGTGCGGTTCGCGTGGCACGAAGTGGCTGTCGAAATGCTCTATGTCGACGTTGATCGGCAGAAGCCGTTTACGGGTCGCATCAAGCCGCAACTCGGTGTTGCGGTCGGCGAGGACGGAGCAGAGATGTCGAGACTGTACGGCAGTGCGGTAGAAAGCGGTGCTCCGCTCACCATGCTCGGGTTCAGAAGGGGCCTGCCTGGAACGTGGGGTCGCTTCATTGTGCTCATCAGCGTGCTGCTGTTCGCGATCTCGACGGCGATCTCGTGGAGCTACTATGGCGATCGCTGTGCCAACTACCTGTTCGGACCCAGGGCAATTCTTCCCTACAAGATCGCTTTCGTCGGTATGCACTTCTTCGGCGCCGTGGTGTCTCTCCAGGTCGTCTGGACGCTGGGTGATGTCGCGCTGGGAATTGTTATTCTGCCCAACCTGTTGGCGCTTGTTCTGCTCTCCGGTAAGGTGAGAGATATGACGCGCAGCTACTTCGAGCGCAAACCGTGGCTCGAAAATGCCGAAGTGCATCGTCGCCTCAAGGACGAGCGCAAATCTGAATCGTGACGTCCGGAGTCGGCGTCAGGGGCGAGGTTTGATGGTATCGGAAATCACAATAGTTGACCATCCGTTGCTCAAGAGGGATCTGACGATTCTTCGGAGCAGGGACACACCTCCCGGTCTATTTCGAAAGACACTTTCGGATGCCGCGGCGATAATGGCATATGAATCGATGCGGCACCTCGCTGTGCGGGAAGTCGAGATCGAGACGCCGCTGGAATCCACCAGTGGCTGTGTGATAGAGGAGGACGTCGTCGTCGTACCCATTCTGCGGGCCGGACTCGGAATGGTGGACGGGTTCGTCCGGTATGTGCCCGAGGCGCGCATCGGTCATCTCGGAATGTATCGTGACGAGAAGACGTTTCAGCCCGTCGACTACTATTCGAGCATTCCGGAGGGACTGAATTCGACGCATACGTTTGTTGTCGATCCCATGCTTGCGACCGGCGGCAGCGGCGTAGGAGCGATCACGCATCTGAAAGCCAAGGGCGGTACGCGATTCACGTTTGTGTGCCTGGTCGCGTCACCGGAAGGGGTCAGGACTCTGCTGGCTCAACATCCGGATGTGCGTATCCTCACTGCTGCGATGGACCGGGAGCTTGATGAGAACGCGTACATCCGACCGGGTCTTGGTGATGCCGGTGATCGCATTTTCGGAACACTTTGAACGGATCCGTCCATGAAACGTATCGCCGTGTTCGCCACGCTCGTTGCCGCGACGGTCAGTCTGATGATCGTCGCCCCGGCGCTGGCGCAGGACCAGGCCACGAGTGCGATGGACGATACCATGGGCATGGTGACCCAGGAGTCGGCGTCGACGGCTCAGCCGGCGCAGCACTCGGTTGAATCTGCGGACGATCGCGATCATTTTGGATGGATATCAATCCTGCCGCCGCTACTGGCCATTGCGATGGCGCTGGCATTCAAGCGCGTGATCCCGGCGCTCTTCCTCGGAATCTGGGTCGGCGCATGGGCGGTCTACGGTTTTTCTGCACCCGGACTGCTGCAGGGTTTGCTCGATGCATTTCAGGTGTTTGTCCTCAAGGCGCTCGCCAACGAGGACCATGCCTCGATCATCCTCTTCTCATTTATGATCGGAGGGATGGTCGGAATCGTCACACGTAACGGGGGTATGAACGGCGTCGTGAACAAGATCGCCGCATGGGCGACATCGGCTCGGCGTGGGCAGCTGGCGACCGGAGTTCTGGGTCTGCTCGTCTTCTTCGACGACTATGCGAATACGCTTGTGGTCGGCAACACGATGAGGCCGGTCACGGATCGCCTGAAGATCTCTCGCGAAAAACTGGCCTACATCGTCGATTCCACGGCTGCTCCCGTCTCGTGCCTTGCTCTCGTGACGACGTGGATCGGGTACGAGGTTGGTTTGATTGGCACAGCCGTCGAGAGTATCGACGGACTGGACGTTTCCCCCTACGCCGTCTTTCTCGAGTCGATACCCTATAGCTTCTATCCACTGCTGGCGATTTTCTTTGTATTTGCCATCGTGTTGTCGCGCAACGACTTCGGCCCGATGCATGCCGCCGAATCGAGGGCCCGCAGAACGGGTCAGCTTGTGCGCCCCGGGGCCTCGATAGATCCCGAAGCAACTGGTGGAGAACACACCGCTCCGATCGAAGGCAAGCCGCAGCGGGCGCTCAATGCGGTTATCCCGGTAGTGGTGCTCGTCTTCGGGGTGATCGGTGGTCTGTATGCGACCGGAGAAGGGGATACCATTCGGGATATCATCGGCACCGCGGATTCGTACAAGGCCCTCATGTGGGCGTCACTGGTCAGCGTTCTCGTTGCGTATCTCCTGTCCGTCGGGCAGCGCATACTCACGGTTGCACAGACGATCGAGGCGTGGTACGCCGGCCTGAAGTCCATGCTGTTCGCGATGATCATCCTCGTACTGGCATGGTCTCTCTCGGGAATCACAGAAGTACTCGGTACGGCCGAGTATCTGGTGATGATACTGGGAGATACGGTTCCGGCCGGGCTGCTTCCTGCGATCGTGTTTATTCTTTCCGCAGCGACCGCATTTGCGACCGGATCCAGCTGGGGTACCATGGGCATCCTGATGCCACTCGTAATCCCCCTGACGTGGGCCGTCCTCGTGGTCAACGGAATGTCAGACCCGGCTCACTTCCACATTCTGTACTCGACGGTTTCGTGCGTACTCGCAGGCTCGGTCTGGGGCGATCATTGTTCGCCTATTTCGGATACGACTATTCTCTCATCCATGGCGTCAGGGTGTGATCATATTGATCACGTACGTACCCAGCTGCCGTATGCCATGACCGTTGGGGTCGTGGCGATTCTGGTCGGGACCGTGCCCACAGGCTTCGGATTCCCATGGTGGGCTTCGCTTCTTATCGGTGCATCAATCCTGCTTCTCGGTCTTCGTTTCTTTGGAAAAGACCCGGATATTTTTTCGGAAGAGGAAGCAGCATTTCAAGAGGTATCATGATCGAATTCGATGTACGCCCATGGGGTAGATGGGAAGAATATCTCAACGAGCCCGGTTATCGTGTCAAGCGTATAGTCGTCAACCCGGGACAGCGCTTATCGCTGCAGAAGCACGCGCTCCGCTCCGAACACTGGGCGATTGTTCAGGGCGTTGGCAAATTGACGCTGGACGGCAACGTACGAGAGATCGGCCCGGGTGACGCGCTCCACATTCCACTGGGTGCTGTGCACCGCGTCCAGAACGATGGTGACGAGTTCCTCGTGATCATCGAAACGCAGATGGGCGTTTGTGTTGAAGACGACATCGAGCGTCTCGAAGACGACTACGGTCGCGACTGATCACCGGAGGCGGATCGCCTTTCCTCTTCCTCCAGTATCCGGTTTGCTACTGCGCGAGCGAGTGCCGGCGCATTTCCCCACGCCCGATTGTTGGCGATCACGTTGAGGACCGCATCGTGGCTTTCTGCCTGGAAGGCGAGTGCGGTCGTGTCCAGAATCATCCGCTGCGCCTGTTCGCTGTTTGCGATTTCCGGTACGACGGCGTCGAATGGATGCGTCTTGCCGTATGCCTGGGCGTACGGCATATCCAGAGGCGTCAAGAGCCGCGTCACGGCGTTTCGATCAGCCGCTGTGAATCGTTCTCCACCCAGCTTCCATTGCGCTCGCAACGGCGGAAGCCAGGTCCAGTGGCTGAACACGAAGCCAAGTCCGCTGTCTGCAAGCCAATCGAAGTAAGGGGGGTGGAGCAAATGGGACGAGCGAATCTCGAGATGCGACTGGACGAGGCGTGGAATGGATCGGAAGAAGCCGTCGAGCTCCCTCACGTTCTCATCCGGATCGGGTGAGTCGGACACGCGCTGGTACTCCTGCTCGAAGATGACGCCTTTGATGCGATCCCCAAGTATTTCCAGTGCGGGATGCAAGAAAGTGCGTTCGTACGCAGTCGCATTCAGGAAATCCGGATTCCGCTGATACGTTGCTTTCCCGTCAACAAATCTCCTGATACGCCTCGCAAAACACGCCTGAGGTGCTTTCAGATAGAAGCGGGCATGGGCCGGGGCGCATTCCGCGTACCGTTCGAGGGCGCCGTAGTTCGAGGTGGTCTTTCCGTCGGCGTCGAGAAGGGCACGATAGAATGTAAAATCGATTTCAAGCACGTCGAAGTGCTCAAAGTAGTCCGCTGCCGAATCCACCGGTACGGTCCGCTCCTCGTACGTCTTCTTGCCGAGCTTGCGTCGACGACTCGTGACGCGCGTGCTGTAAGACTCAGGGTAGATCTGGCCGATCCAGCCGGCGTAGCGGTCACTCGCTGTTCCAAATCTTACATGCGGCTGAAAACCGCGGAACAGGAATGAGTCGGCTCGCGCCCGACGCTGAGAGATAGAAAGAGATTCCACAGAGCGATGGCAAGCTAGGTCGAAGGGTGCGGGCCCTCGACGGCGCCTTGCGATGTCGAAACAGGAGAGGTCTCAAGACGAATACTCGATTGCTTCCGTGCCCGGATCTCGGCTCGTACGCGATGCATGGTCAGGTAGCCTCCCAGCGCGATGAACACGTAGTATCCGAGGATCCGCCAGACGAGTAGTGTCGGAGCCACCATGTACTTCGGCATGACCGGTGGTCCGAGGAAGAGTGCATACAGACCCTCAACACCGCCGGATCCGCCGGGCGTCGGCAGAATGAGAGATCCGAGCGTCATCGCAGCTGTTCTGACAAGTGCAAGGAGTATATCCAGATCTTCGTAGACACTCCAGATGATAAAGATCACCAGGAAATAGCGAATAGCCCATGCGGCCAGGGTCTGGAGTGATCCGTTGACGAAGAACCGGGCCGGTTGCGACCGAAGGAGCTTGGCGCGAGTCTGCATGGAGTACATCTCTGAGGCCACGCGATCCTGATACTTCCTCAGCCAGCGTATGCGGAAGATTTTGGTCAACCACTTCTCGAGCACTTGAGGTCGGAAGAAGGTGACGTATGCGAATATGGTAACCCAGCCCAGCAGTCCGACGAAATAGAGCAGGAACGTTGTCGTACCGACGGTACCGATCGCCGGAGGAAACACGGGTATGAAGAACGTGGCGATCACGAGCAGCGGCACGGTCGCCGCAAAAAAGAACTGGTCCAGCAACATGGCAAAGAACAGAAGAGCTGTTGCCTCGCCCACCTGCACTTTGCCGTCACGTGCGAGGTATACGGCGGCGAGTGGTCCGCCACCGATCGCAGACGGCGTTACGATGGAAAAGAAGTCCCAGGCGAGCTGACCCCGTACGGCCGAACTGAAGGACAGGTGGCCGCTGGATACATACTGAAGTCGCCAGCCACCTACGAGAATGCGGGCCACCACAGATATCGCCGCCAGCCCCATCAGCCAGGGATGAAAAGACTCCCAGATCAGCCGGATGGCCTCAGGCTCGTACGTAATAGCCCCCACGGCGACCACGACTGCCAGGCTCAGAAGGACCGACAGGACGATATTCCGATAGCTGATGCGGAACGGTTGCGCTCCGCCCGTAGTCGCGACGACCGTATCCGTAAGTGCGTCTGGTTCGCTCATTCAGTGTCAGGCTCGGGCCATACAATTTCGATGCGTGATCACATGTGCGATCCTACCGGGACGGACCGGAGCGCGTGTGCTAACTTTTTGAATCTGATTGAAGCACAGCGAGCTTCAATTTCCGAAACGTGTCCGCCATAGACTCTGGAACCACTCTGATATCGGCCACCACCGGCATGAAGTTGGTGTCGCCCGCCCAACGCGGGATCACATGTGTGTGAATGTGGCCAGGGATTCCTGCGCCTGCGGCGCTGCCGATATTCATTCCCACGTTATACCCGTCCGGTCGCAAGGCTGTGTCGAGCCACCGCATGCACCGGTCGATAGAGGTGGCGAGTTCGACCTGTTCATCGACCGTGAGGTCGCAAAAGTTAGCAACCGGCCGATAAGGTACGATGAGCAGGTGACCGTTGTTATACGGGTACAGGTTCAGGACCACAAAAACGTGAGATCCCCTCCAGATAACGAGATTCTCTTCGTCTCTGGAACTGTCGGCCCCGATGCTCCGAAATACGTCCACTCCGTACTCGTCATCGTCGGCCCCAAGACGCTCGATATGTTGGGAGCGCCACGGACTCCACATCCTCTTCATGACTGTATCGACCTTGACTGTCTGCTATGGCTGGACTATATCGTTCTGCAGTCGAGGACTTGCAAAGACCCGGGCAGCTGCCGTGAATTTACGAAATGCCGATCTGCATACCCATTCCACATGGTCGGACGGCAAACATGCACCAGCCGAAGTGGTTCGGCTGGCCGTACGTGCCGGGCTTTCGATGCTGGCACTGACCGACCACGACACGACCAGGGGAAACGCCGAGGCGGCGGAACGGTGCGAAGCAGAGGGAATCGAGTTTGTTCCGGGGATCGAGATCAGTGCGCTTGACGGCGGTGAGGAGTACCACATCCTTGGCTACTTCGTTGATGGGTGCCCGGAACTCGACGACTACATCGAGACCATGGAGCTCAGACGGGATCGACGTCTCGTCGAGATCGTGACCCTGCTGGCTGAATCGGGCGTGAGCATCGATGTCGAGGGTATTCGCAGGCGTGCCGGCGGAGTCGTGACGCGTTCTCATATCGCAGAGTATATGGTCGCATCCGGTCACGTAAACTCCGTGCGCGGCGCTTTCGAGCTGTATCTCGGTCCGGGGTGTAGTGCCTACGTTCCATCTGCTGCGATCTCGGTCGAGCACGCGATCGGCGTCATTCACGGCGCGGGCGGATGCGCATCGCTGGCTCATCCTGGCGAGTGGCTCAACGAGCGCATCATCGAAGCGTTTGGCCGAATGGGTCTTGATGCGATCGAGACGGTGCACCCGTCACATGACGAGCGTCTGACGGACTACTATACGTCGCTGGCAGACCGGTTCGAACTCCTTGCCACCGGCGGTTCAGATTTTCATGCGGTTTCGGGTGGTGGGTCCAATTCACCCGGAGCGTATTACGTGAACGGTGAAAACGTCGATCAACTCCGGAGGCGCGCCCTCCAAATTCGATCAGGTTCGGGCCCGGCGGCTGAATCAAACGAATGACTGGCGCGTCTGAAGATCACTAATATTTGCACGACGAGATCATGCCGGAAATCGTACATGGGAAGCTGGACGCCGCAGACGCATCGTTCGCGATCGTCGTGTCGCGTTTCAACTCGTTCATAACCGAGAAATTGTTGAGCGGTGCGCTCGATGCGTTCAGTCGCCACGGCGCAGACATGGATCGTGTGTCAGTGGCGTGGTGTCCGGGAGCGTTTGAGATTCCACTTGTAGCCCGAAGGCTGGCCGCATCGGGGGCGTATGATGCAGTAGTGTGTCTCGGCGCCGTGATTCGAGGAGCGACGTCGCACTACGACCTCGTGTGTGGTGCGGTGGCTCGAGGTGTCTCCACCGTCTCGATGGACACCGACGTGCCGGTGATTTTCGGGGTCGTCACTACCGACACGATCGAGCAGGCCATCGAGCGGGCAGGAACGAAGGCCGGGAACAAGGGTGTGGACGCGGCCACCGCAGCGATCGAGATGGTCAACCTGCTGCGGCAGATCTAAAAACTCTCTCTGGCGTTCTCCACGCTTATTGACGTAATCGATACGAACAAGATTGCTGCCGTTCGGGACCGCTCGTTTGCGAGGCGCGTCCGTCATCTCTCGTCATCCCATGCAGATTTCGTTCAAGCTGATCGCGCTCATTGCGTGCGTGACCATTAGCCAGTCCGCGTTCGGGCAGCTTGGGCAACTGGACCGCGCACACATCGATGCAGGATGTGACGGGAGTCGCTGCCGCCGGCTGACCAGATCTGGGCATCTTCGGCAGGAGGAGTGTTCTACGTCGAACGGTCATCCGGCAGCATCGGCGCTCTGACGGCTGTTGATGGACTGCACGCCGTATCGGCCCGCACGATAACGTTTGACAGCGCGAGGTCGTCCGTCTGGGTCGGGTACTCCGACGGGGTGCTGGACAGAATCGACACCGAGACCGGATCCATCGAGTCGTTTCTCGACATCGCCCGCGCGACTCGATTCAGTCGAAGGGCGATCAACCGAATTGTTGTCCGCGGCGACTCACTCTTCGTGTGCACGGACTTCGGTGTCGTTGTCTTTGATCCGGAGATGGGCGAGGTGCGCGACGCGTATACGCGTCTCGGATCGGTCCCCGCAGGCACCGGTGTCAATGACGTCGCGTTCGCTGCCGACGGTGGCGGCGTTGAGTCGATCTGGGTGGCGACGGACGACGGACTCGCGATCGCGGCACTGAATTCCGTGAATCTCCAGGATCCGTTGGCATGGACAGTGGAAGCGCTGCCGGTTGCTGTGGTGCGGTCGCTCGCGTACTTCGCCGGGAGGCTGTACGTGGGAACAGATGGCGGGCTCTTTGTCCGGCAATCGGCGGCGGTGTTTGCGAACCTCGGTGTGGATGCGGGCGCCATTCCGAGGCTCGAGGCCGCAGATGGACTTCTGGTGGGATTCACGCAGTTTCAGGTTCTGGTGATTGACGAGAACGAAACGGTCTCACGGTTTCCGATCGCCGATGCCGCATTTCCAAGCGATATCCAGCTGGTAGGCAATGAGCTGTGGGTGGGCACGTCCGGCACAGGCCTCGTGCGAATTGACGTCCCTCCGCCGGGTACGCAGGACCCACAGGCCGTCAAAGTTGCGTATCTGCCCGAGGGGCCTTTTTCGGCTATTTTTTCAGATCTGGCTGCATCGGCGGACGGCACGTTATGGGCCGGAGGCGTGGTGGGTGGCGCCGGGTTCCACCGGCTCAACGTCGATGGCAAGTGGACGGATTATACCGGTGACTACTTTGACATCCTCGAAGGCAGGAGGAGCTTTACGCGCGTGGCTGTTGATGCGGCGGGGACGGGCTGGGCGGCATCGGAGGGGGGCGGCCTGGCACATGTCCTGCCGGACGGAGCAGTAGAGATTTTCGACGAATCGAACTCGACCCTGCGGGCCGCCACGGGTTTCCCGGGTTTCATCGTGGTTGGAGGAGTTGCCGGAGAGGCCGGTGGAGGAGTGTGGGCCACCACGCGGGGATCCTCGACCCCACTCCATTATCGGGCGCCGGACGGAACATGGACCGGTCTGCCGCCCCTCGTCGGTGGCGGACTCACATCGGGCGCAACGGCATATGCCGACGTCTTTATCGATTCTTTCGGTCAGAAGTGGTTGATTCTGCGCGAGGAGTCATCGTTCGGGCTCGTCAAGGGACTCGCCGTTCTGGACACGGGTGCAGATCCGACCGATCCGTCTGACGACTCATTTCGATTTTTCGGGACAAAGGGAGGGGGAGGCCAGGGCCTGCCCGGGAAGAGCGTAACGTCGATCGTGGAAGACAGAGATGGGCTCGTCTGGATCGGAACGCAGGAAGGACTTGCCTACTTCGTGAACACAGGCGTCACGGCCAGGGACCCATCAGCGGTCGCGATCTGGCCGCAGCGTGCGGATCGAAGTGAGGGCACATTTCTTTTTCTCGGCCTTCCGGTGAATGACCTGGCTGTCGACCCCGCCAATCGGCTCTGGATCGCCACGAATGACGGTGTTCGAGTAGTTCGGAGCGTTGAGGATGGATTTGAAGAGGTGTTTCGGCTGACGGCCGATTCATCTCCATTGTTGTCAGACGCCGTTCTGGCCATTGAAGTGGTGCCCGACGAGGGCCAGGTATATTTCGCGACGGATGCCGGCCTGGTGAGCGTCGGTATCGATGCCGTGAGCCCCTCGGCATCGGTTGATGATCTTTTTGTCTATCCGAACCCGGTTCGGCTGGGCGAGTCTGCTAACCCCTTTGTAATCGTCAGTGGCCTCATCGACCGAACCGAGGTGAGCATCGTGTCAGCCATCGGCCAGGTGGTCGCGACGTTTACGACGCGAGGAGGCCAATCGCGCTGGGATCTTCGCGATGCGAGTGGTCAGCCGGTCCCATCTGGGGTGTATCTGGTTGTGGCGGTCGCCGAAAACGGCGAGGGCACGGCCTACGGCAAGGTCGCAGTGATTAACTGATCCGGGTGCACCGAAAGTTCACTTCGAACGGGGATCCGAGAGATTCATTAACTTTATAAATGTGCTTGCACACGGTGACCGTAGCTCAGTCGGTTAGAGCGCCAGGTTGTGGCCCTGGAGGTCGGGGGTTCAATTCCCCTCGGTCACCCCTGGTCCGACCGACGTAGAGTCGCGGCTCGACATCTGCTTGCCGCGTTCGTCTAGGGGTCTAGGACGCCGCCCTTTCACGGCGGTAACACGGGTTCAAATCCCGTACGCGGTACCAAGCCCCGGCAGCCCTCGCTGTCGGGGCTTTTTTGTGTCCTGCGAGGCTGTGAGGCCACTAAGTCGGTGCGGCAATACCCTTTAGGATCGATCCGGGTTGCCGATTATCGAAGTGACATGCCCTGACCAGTTCGTCTGTTTCCGCTGCCTCCCCTGCGCTACGCCAGAGGGTGAGAAGCCGGTGTCGGCCGATTCGAGCGAACTACAACAAACCAGAGCCGGACCGATGCTAGATATCCAGAAGGAACTTGAGAAATTCAATCGACTCCTTGAGGAGGTTGATCAGGAGGACGAGCGTGCACAGGAACCGCAGACAAGCGGCGAAGAGGATGGTATCCAGACCGACACGCCAGTCATCAATACTGCGTCCAGCGTAGAAGAGGATCCTGGCCCGGATACAGAGATCGAGCACGCGCCGCGTGATCTGGAAGACCAGCATCCAGTGTATGCCTCCATGCCTGTCGACTTGCCGGGCTTCGATATGCTGGATCAGGATTCAGGTCGCCCCGAGTCGGTGGACGAGGAGCCGGCCGAATTCCGAATTGATGCAACCCCAATCGATTCCGTTGAGGACTCTCCGGCAGAAAGCGCGTCCCTTGATCATATTACATTTCCTATGTCGGCCGCGGACATGGAGCACCGCTGGACGGTCGTCGAACACGTGCAGCCAGACGAGCATCTTGCAGAAGAAATTGTCGCTGAGCCGACCGCAGAGGAAGAAGTCGCTGATGAGTCACCCGTAGCAGCACCCATTGTGGAGTTCGTTCCGCCGACCATTGAGCAAACTGAGGAGCTGGCCGATTCGGAAGCTGTGGAGGAACTGGACGTCTTTCAGGACATGGCGACTGTTTCAGATGACGAGGTCGTCGCACAACTGCCGCACCGCATTCCACCATTCTCCAAACTCGTAGGATTCGATTCGATGATGACGGGGGCGAAGTCCGCCCTGACCGGCACGCATCATCAGAAGCCCAAAGGGAAGCCAGCCGTAACCGTCACGTTGCCATCTCCAGACGAACTTGAGGCAGACGTCGAACGCGAGCGGAGCATTCGCGACAAACTCGTGCCGCTGCTCACGTATCGGTCCGGCATGTTTGAGGAGCGTCTGGGCACCTTCGTCGGCGTTGCTGCAGCATTTGTTGTCGCGATCGCCGGACTTCTTTTCGTTCCGCGAATGTTCTCGGATGACGCGGAGGATCCCGCGGCTCTCGCGTCTTCGCAGGCCGATTCCGATTCCGTGCACCTGCACGCATCGGCCGACGCAATGGGCACGGCCGGCGAGGCCAGCCTCTCGGTGTCGACATTTCCGCCCGGGGCCCGGGTCTACCTTGATTCTGATCTAGTCGGCGTCACGCCGTTTCAGGGTATCACGGTTGCTCAAGGACTCCAGGCCGTCTCGATCAAGAAGTCAGACTTCGTGTCGGTCGACACCATGTTGGAAATCGGCAGTTCGCCCAGTCTGTACTTCGAACTTGAGGCCGATCCATCAGCGCAGTTGGCCTACGAGGTCGACGTGCCGGAGGACTCACGCTCGTCAGTGGCAGCGGTTGAACCGGACGATCGTTCAACTACGAGAAATCGAAATACAGATGGTACTCGCGAGACGTCATCTCAGGCCACTGAGGCCACCGCTGACGTGACTCCCGAACGCAGGTCAAATCCAGTTCAAGAGGTCCAGGAGGATGTGCAATCAACGGGAGCCATTGTAGTGACATCCGAGCCGTCGGGAGCGTCAGTGTTCTTGAATGACCGGGCTGTCGGCGAAACGCCGCTGACGATAACAGACATTGTCATCGGAAAGGCGCGTGTGACGATGCAAAGAGAGGGGTACGTGCCGTACGAAACCGAGCTGAACGTCATGCCGTCCATTCAGACGCCGTTTCACGCGGTCCTCGCGCGCATGAAGGGGCGAATCGAATACCTTTCGGCGGCCGGCGCTGAACTGTACGTGGATGGAACACTTGTCCAGCGATCGACGCAGGTCGGAAGTGTCGAAATGGTCGACGCCGGCCAGCGCGTGATTCGTCTCGTTCATCCGAGGTACGGGGAATGGAGTTCGACGCTCGACGTGCAACCCGATCGTACGACACCCATCGACGTCGATCTCGTGGACCACGCTTTTTCGGCAGCGCTCGTGGCTGGCGATAAGCTCTTCTCGGAATCGCGCTATGCAGAAGCGATCGAAAAGTACAACGAGGCCCTTACGTTCCGTCCCGACGCCGAAGTGGTTCAGAACAAGCTCGGCCTGGCTGCAAAGGGGATGACAGAGTCCGCCATGCCTTCGGTCGACGAAAGCGGTGTCTACACGGTTGTCGACGCCGCGCCTCAACTGATTGGAGGTCTCGAGGCGTTGCATGCACACGTCGATTATCCGGAGGAGGCATACAATGCCGGCGTTCAGGGCCGGGTGTATGTCCAGTTCGTAGTGGACGAAAACGGACGAGCTCAAGACCTGAAGATCGCCAAGGGGCTGCCGATGGGCTGCAACGACGCTGCTATGCGAGCCATTCAGCGAGCGAAATTCTCACCGGGACTCGTGGATCGTCTGCCGGTCAAGTCGCGGATGACGTTGTTCGTCAACTTCGCAATCAACTAGTCTTCAGGGCCGGTGAGCAGCGTCTCACCGGCCTTTTGCTTTCTGGCGTAGAGCGCCGTCCAGGCCCCTCGCATCGCAATCATCAGTGCGACGGCGAGGGCGGGCTCGGGAAGATCCTGAGGGATGAGCTCCCACACCGCGACAAGGATTACCATCGCCGCGGCGCTGACCATCGCGTACCGAATCATCTGCGGACTCAGCCCTTTCCTCGCAAGCAGCCCGGCGTACACCAGGTGAGTCGGCCACGCCCACGCTAGATTCCAGTTGGCGCCGGTTACGTTGTGTGACGTGCCGAACCACATGAACAGGAGAAAACACCCGATCAGACCCACCAGGCCAAACAGGACCACGTCGACCCGTTCATTGACCTCACCGCGCCGGGCCTCCAGCAACGTGATGACCGCCAGCCAGACGCAGATGGCCCCCAGCATCAGACCGGCCCATGGGATTCCAGACTCTGCACGCCGGTACGATGGAACAATGAGCAGGGTGTCACGCCGCAAGACCAGAGACCGGCGCGTGCCCATCGAATCCGTCAATACGCCCTTGTCGAACAGACTCGACAAATGATCCGGAAGGAACGTTGTCTCGCGCGGAGACGCACGGCGATCCACTCCGGCTCCGAGAAGAAGGCCGATTCCAAGTCGAAGGAACGATCTCTCTGTCAGATAGGGCGCGAGAAGCTCGCGAAAGGATACAGCGCCCGACTCAGAATCCTCGAACGAAACCTCACCCGCCAGTGCGGTCTCGAGCGCGTCCCGAATCCGTGTCGAACAGTTGTCAAACAGAAAATCATACCGGTAGTACCGATTCTCGGTTCTCGCATTCTCCTGCAGGAACTCGAACAGTCGATTCTGCTGATCCCTGGACAGTGCGAGGCGCTGCTCAATAACCGGACGACCCTCGACATCCCGGTAAAGCCGAAGTGCGTTATCGAAGTACGCCACGCTCAGGTAATAGTCGAGATCTCCCCGAGTGAATTTGGGGACGAACATAGGGTCGTCGAAGTGGAACGTGCCGTAGCTGAAGGAATAGTCGATGTTCTGATCGGGGTCGCGGACGCGCAGTGCCGAGTGGCCAAAAAGAGAATAGACAGCTTCGCCAGGCAGAACGGTAATGAGCGAAATCGAAGCTGAATCAGACAGCGCGGCGACCGACTGAGCCGAGGCCTCCAGACGAGTGAGTGCCGGGTAGCCGACGCTACAGACCAGAAAGGTCGCGAGGATGACGGCTTTGCTGCTCAAGCGTCGGTCCGGATTCTTCTAGGAGACTTTGCTGCGGCGCGGGACGAACATACCCCTTCTCGCGTTAAAATACGTCTATCGTGATGCGTCCAGAAACCGGTCCGGGGTCAGTTTGAACAAACGCGAGATGGCATGTTTCGTGATCCGCCAACTGCGGAAAGCGATCCCGCGGCCAGAGACGGAGCTCGAGTACACGGATCCGTACGAGTTGATCGTCGCTGTAATCCTGTCGGCACAGTGCACCGATGAACGTGTCAATATGGTTACCCCTGAGTTGTTCGAGAGATTCCCGGACATCCGTGCGCTATCCCTGGCAGACCCGACTGAAATCCTGCCGTTCATAAAATCAGTCACGTACCCGAACAACAAGTCGCGACACCTCGCAGCCATGGCGCGAAAGGTAATTGACGAATATGACGGGCAGATCCCCGGAACGCTGAAGGAATTGATGACTCTGCCGGGCGTCGGTCGCAAGACGGCGCAGGTGGTGGCGTCCGTCGCGTTCGATGTTGATGCTTTGCCCGTCGATACACATGTGTTCCGAGTGGCCAACCGGATTGGACTTGCCTCGAAGGGCCGGACTCCGCTGGCGGTGGAGAAACAGCTCAAGAAGGCGATCCCCGAGACCGACTGGTCGGAGGGCCATCATCTGCTCATACTCCACGGACGGTACACGTGTACCGCGAGATCTCCCCGGTGCGACGTGTGTTCGCTCACGAAAGTCTGCGGCTACTACAGCTCGCTCCAGAAGCTGCCGGAGCCATTGAGCGGGCTTTCTCCTCGCAAGGGCAAGTTCTACTGCCGAACCCGCGATCACTATTTTGACCGACCCGACTCGCGCGTCGACCGTAACGGAACTCGACAGATCGCATGCCCGAAATGCGGATCGATGAACGTCTACGAGTCGCGGACCGGAGTAACCACCAGGCGCGTCCAGGACTATCGAGTTGCCTGACGAACATTCATAGATCGTACGACCATGAAGCCTTCAGATAGACATATTCTCATTATTCTCGACGGCTACGGAATTGCCGAGGACGTTTCCGTCAGTGCGATCGACGCTGCACGCAAACCGTTCCTTGACGACGTGTTTGCACGGTACCCCAACTCGACCCTTGAGGCTTCCGGATTGGCCGTAGGGTTACCGGAAGGGCAGATGGGGAACTCTGAAGTGGGGCATATGAATCTGGGTTCCGGGCGCGTTGTCTACCAGGACATCACGCGAATCGACAAGGCCATCGCCGACGGGTCGTTCTTCGAGAATGAGATCCTGTTGCAGGCTGTTCGGCAGGCGTCGAATGCGGGGGCGAAGCTACATCTCATGGGCCTGTTTTCAGACGGCGGCGTGCATTCCCACGTAAGTCATCTGACGGCACTGCTCACGCTCGCAAAGGAGCATGGTCTTGAACGGGACAAGGTCTGCCTGCACGCATTTACGGATGGGCGTGATACCGATCCGGAAGGAGGGAAGGAATATGCGCGCGAATTTGTTGAGGCAGCGGCGAGAATTGGCGTTGGTGTTCTTGCGAGCATCGTGGGCCGGTACTACGCAATGGATCGGGACAACCGGTGGGAGAGAACGGAGCTCGCGTATCGGTTGCTGGTGTATGGTGAGGGCAGTACGTACTCGGATCCCGTTGCTGCGTTTGAAGAGAGCTATGCAAACGGAATCACGGACGAGTTCATCAAGCCTGCGCGCCTGGAAGAATCCGACGGAGCCAGCACGCGCATCGAGACGGGCGACGTCGTCATCTTCTTCAATTTCCGCGCCGACCGAGCACGCCAGCTCACGCGTGCACTGACTGATCCCGCGTTCGACGGATTCGATGCGGCCCGACTTGACCTGATGTACGTAACGTTCACGCCGTACGACGCCTCATTCGATCTTCCGATCGCATTCCCGAAAGTCAATCTGGTCAAAACCCTCGGCGAAGTCATCTCGCGCAGCGGGCTCAGGCAATTGCGAGCTGCGGAAACCGAAAAGTATCCGCACGTGACGTATTTCTTTAGCGGTGGTCGTGAAGCAAAGTTTGAGGGCGAGGACAGAATCCTGGTTCCGTCACCGAAGGTAGCGACCTACGACCTCCAGCCGGAGATGAGCGCGCCGGAGCTGGCGGATCGGGTAGCAGCAGCGCTTCGGGAGAAGAAGTATGAACTCGTCATAGTCAACTTCGCGAACGCGGACATGGTTGGTCATACCGGAGTCTTCGAGGCCGCCGTCGCAGCGGTGGAGGCAGTGGATGCAGCGGCTCGCAAAGTAGTCGAGGCGGCGCTGGAGAGTGGATACTCGGTGGAGATGATCGCGGATCACGGCAACGCGGACAAGATGATGAATCCTGACGGGTCGCCACACACGGCGCATACCACTGCGCTGGTACCTCACGTCATCATACACGACGGCTTCGCCGGCCCGATTCGTCCCGGGAAATTGGGTGACGTCGCACCGACGATACTGGCACTTCTCGGTATCGATCGCCCCGCCGAGATGACGGGCGATGTTCTGATTGATATCGACTCGGGCGTCTAGTCGATCCGTATGTCGTACGCCATTCTGGCCTGCACCGTGGCGTGATCCCGCAACGCTTCCTCGAGTGCCTTCATCTGCTCACGCATAGCGCGTTCGGCGGCCGACGTCGTGACATTCGTCCAGGCGCTGACGGCTTCGGCCTCGAGAGACCTGGTCATCCGCTCGAGAAAGGTCTTCGGACGCGGCAGGGAACGAGTTGTATACGATCCCGGCTCCAGACCTGCGAGATCGGCTGCAATCTCAGTGGCATCACCGAGGCCGCCAAGCACATCGACGAGTCCCACATCCTTTGCCTGGATGCCCATCCAGACTCGTCCCTGGGCAAGTTCTTGAACATCGTCGGTCGTCATTCCCCGGTTTTCGGCGACGATGTCTAGAAATCTCGCATACGTCTCGTCGGTCAGGTCCTGAAGAAGGCGGGTCTCGGCCTCGCTCAGCGCGCGTACGCCTGATAACATGTCGGCGTACGGGCTCGTACGAACACGGTCGAAGGTGATTCCGAGCTTGTCGTCGAAGAAAGCGCCGGTATTGAAGAAGAGGCTGAAGGCTCCAATCGATCCGGTAAGGGTAAGGGGTTCGGCCACGATCGTATCCGCGGCCATCGCCATCCAGTATCCACCGGACGCCGCGACGTTGGCCATCGAGACGACAACAGGTTTCTCCGCCGCGGTAAGCTCGACCTCGCGCAGCATGGCATCTGCAGCGGGGGCGAATCCGCCCGGTGAGTCGATTCGGACAACCACGGCTTTTACATCATCCGATTCACGCGCCTCTTTGATCGCCTTCGCGAAGGTCTCCGAACCAATCACTCCTGCCGAGAACGGTGTTTCTTCATCGCTGGCGCCGCCGACAATTGTACCCACGGCATACACGATGGCAATCTGACCTGCCTTTCCCTCCTTGAGGCCGGCCGAGGATGCCAGGCACTTTCGCGTAGCGCGCGAGGGAGATGGTCTTGAGTTTTCCATCCGGCTCCACAGCAAGCCGCTCCTTCCATCGAGCGATCACCTGGTCGTTGTAAATCAGCTCGTCGACGAGACCCATGTCGACAGCATCTTCTACCCGCAGGATGGCATCGTCGGACGCGCGCTCCCGCAGCTCCTCGACCGACAACCCGCGCGCTTCTGAGATGGTCTGCAGGTATACTCCTTCCTGCGCAACGAGCAGATCGTTGAGCTGCTGTCGGTTCTCTTCAGACATGTTGCTTCGCTGGAACGGTTCCACGGCCGACTTGAACTTGCCCGACCGAACGATCTGAGGCTCTATACCCAGCTTGTCCAGCAAGCCCTTGTAGAATGTGGCAACGATGGCGAAGCCATTAAACTCGAACAGCCCGCCCGGAGCAGCGAATACGCTGTCCGCAACACTGAGGAGGAAGTACTCGCCCTCCATCGTCATGAAATCGTCACTGGATGCATACACCGGCTTGCCGGTCGACTTGAATTCAGCAATAGCCGCCCGAAGCTCCTGAGTTGCTGCCCACGGAATCGAGCTGCTGCGCATGCGAAGCCACAGACCTACAATGCGATCGTCGACCGCTGCCTTCTCGAAGGCCCGCTTTGCGGAGCGCAGATCCAGCGATGGCTCATTGGCGAGTAGCTGCGCAAAGGGATCTCCAGAGACGAGCTCGGGCATGCCGCCCGACAACTCGGCTACGAGGAGCGTCCCTTCCCGAACGCGTGGGACATCTTCCGAAGATGCGGCGAGCGCGAAGATGAACATGAAGAAGAAGAACACCGCTATACCCAGAGCGATGAGTGTTCCGAGTGTGCTGGCAGCCAGCGTTGAGAAAAACTTCATGGTGTTCGTTCAGTTGGTTCGACAGCATCCTCGACCGCAGTCGTTACGGTTGCCCCGGTCTTTGTTGCAGGCCTAAGTTAAGGTGGAGTCGGCTCCCGTGGCCCTCCTCCGCGCAAGCTTCAATCTTCTCGATATCCAGGATGCTGGCTACAGTATGGAAACGGTTCTTCAATACGAGATTCCGGCCCTCCACCCACTCGCGGTGCACTTCCCGATTGCGCTACTGATCGCGGCATTTGTGGTTTGCGCGATCTGGCTGGCCACGGGCGGCCGGCTGTGGCGGCGGTCGACGGCCGTACTGCTGTTGGCCGGGGCGATGGGTTCGGCGTTCGCCTATTTCACCGGTGAGGCGATGTACGAGATGTCGGAAGACATTCCGGTTGTCGACGAACTGATCGAACTGCACGAGACGCTGGCGCTCGTCACTCTGTGGATCGCCGTGCTTCTGTCCCTGGGCGCGCTTGTGTTGGAATACCTCGGCAGATCGGCACCTGACGACGCCATTGACCCCGTTGCGATGAGGCTGACGGCCTTCGTGTGCCTCCTGGTGGTCGCCCTGGTCGTTGCGGCCACCGGACACGTTGGCGCGACGATGGTCTGGGGCGTGGCTCGATAGGGCGGGGCTTCATGCCGCCGACATCGGTGCCACATCGTACAGTAAAGTGGACACTCGGGACACATCCGGACCCCCTTCCGGGCCTCGAATCGCCGTTTCGGGTCCCTCCCGAGTCGTTTTCGGCCGATCGCCTCGGATGGCACATCAATCGCATTCATCCTGGTCAGCGGGCGTCGATAACGTCCCCCTTAAATCACGAACTGACCAAGGTGAGCGAGATGAAAACAGGATTATACCGAGCAGCAGCCGTTCGAGTGCTGGGCATGTGCATCCTTCTAATCGCGACGCTGGTCTCACCGGAGGCCGTGGCGCAAGGGGGGCGCGCCGACAGTGGTCGCAACGATTCCAACGTACGAGTCGAGCGCAAGAAGGCCGGATCACGCGGCACAGTGGCGAGCAAACGGACGGTCGCACGTAACAAGGTGGCCGCTCGTACCGTCAAGCAGAAGCAAGACAAGAACCGCAACGTTGCAGGGCGCGGAGCCACCCGCACGAAGGCTCGTTCGGGCGACGCGGTCGCAACGCGCGACAAGAATCGTGAAACGAAGTCACGGGGCGTAGAGCGGCGAAACAGTGATCGCTCCGGCGACCGGGGACTTCGACAGCCCGACAAGCGCACCAGGACGGATCGTGTTGATGGTCGCGATCGCACAGGGCGCGCGAACAGAACGACAGACCGCCGCGTCAAGGATCGAAAGGGAGCACGCTCCCGATACACGGGACCGAAGTATAACGGTAACAAGTCGGTACGACATCTGTACAACCGCCGAGACCGCTTCTACTTCCACAAGAGAAACCACCGCGCGCAGTACTCGTGGTGCAACGTGTACCATCCTGCGGGTCACCATCACTACGCCAACGCGCACATAAACATCGGCTCGCACGTGTACCTGGGCCTGACCTGGCCGTGGAATTTCCGCCACCGGTACGACTGGAGGCCGAGGTTCCGTTACCGTCAGGTGGTATACATCGAAACAGGCTGGGGTGGACGCCGGCGCGACAACAAGGTCGAGGTGCATACGTACTACCGGCACCGGATACTCCACGCCGACGACAGGTACTCCGAAGTCGAGATCGAGATCGACGCAGTGGATCTGTATCAGAATGGAAGATTCCTGTCGACCATTGACCGGATCCCCGGCTCGCTCAAGAAGGTGCGTGCAGTCATACATGCAGACGGTCAAATCGAATTCGATCGGAACCTCTTCATCATGGGTGATGCGGGAACCGGCTTCGAGTTGATCGCCACGAAGTACTACACGGATCATCTGTACAATGCCTATGATGACAGGCACGGGTTCCAGGTGGGGCGCGTCGACCTCAGAAATGGAAAGGTCAAGAAGGTGCGACGGAGTCGCTTCTTCGACCACGGTCGCTTCGTTGGCTACGCTCCCATATCCCTGCTGCCCGATGACGATCGACTGTGGGACTATGGACAGCAGCCCGTGAGTGATCGCTACAACGACCGCGGACGAGAGACCGGATGGTCCAGGGATTTTCGAGGCAACGACCAGCCGCAGTACGACGGTGACTACGAGCTGAGCCGCGATTACCTGGATAGCTACCAGACATCTGACGGTGGCGAAGCCCGGCTCGAGCGCGCAACGGTTGTCGATCGCCTGAACTAGGTGCCCTCAACACTTGATTCATTGAGAGGCGCCGCCGGTTCTGCCGGTGGCGCCTTCTTCTCTTCAAAAATCCACGGTCGTCACATGTACTGCGGGCTCTCGCGATGAAACCCACGCCCGTCGGTGGAGGTGAACACCCAACTTGACCGGCAGCGCTAATGTGCCAGTATGTCAGGAAAGCCGATTGTCGATCGTTGTGAGGGCCGTATCAAAATGGCCTGCTTCATCACAAAGAGCGATCCTGGTTTTGCGCCCGAAACGGGCAGGCTTTTTGGTGTCATCTCCCTGACATGAATACAGATTCCAGCGACGTACGAACCGAGTCGGTCACGCCTCCGCTTTCCGATCGGGAGCGAGAGATCTTACGCGTGGTTGTGCAGAGCTTCGTGGCCACAGCCGGCCCCGTGGGCTCTCGCTACGTTTCCAGAAACTCAAACCTCGGGCTGAGTCCGGCTTCGATTCGGAATACCATGAGTGACCTCGAGGAACTCGGGTTGCTCGAACACCCGTACACGTCCGCCGGACGAGTTCCGACCGAGAAGGGGTATCGCACGTTTGTAGACGAGCTGATGGAGTCGCCCGAACTGTCGACTTTGGATAAGAAGGCGATCCAGCGCGAGCTCGATTCGATCGCAGGCGACACAAGAAAGCTTGTGCGTGAGAGTTCGAAATTGCTGGGCCGTCTGACGAATCTGCTCGGGGTTGTGCTCAGCCCACGACTGTCGGCTGGAGTGCTCGAGAGACTGGAGGTCGTCCCGCTCTCATCGACGCGACTGATGTTCGTGATCAGCGTCAAAGGCGGACTGATTCGTACCATCATACTGCAGGTCGACTCCGATCTCAAGCGCCACGATCTCGACGTAATCGTGGCGATGCTCAACGAGCGCCTGGCCGGTTTGCAGCTCGAAGAAATTCGCAAGACATGCTCTGACCGCGTCAAGGATCTCGACGCCGAGGTAACGGGTGTCGTCCAGCTTGTGATGCAGCAGCAGGCCAACCTGTTTAGCGAAGAACCGGATGGCAGTCGACTGCAGTACGGCGACACGACAGACGTCATGGCGCAACCGGAATTTTCGACGCCCGCTGATATGCGCAGCCTCATCGAGTTGATAGAGGACAGGGATATGGTGGCGAATTTGCTCGAACGTTCAGTGAACGAGGAAGACGATTCCGGGCGTGCGGAAATACGGATCGGTTCAGCCGTAGGCGGCCAATCCGAGGTTAGCGACTACTCGCTTGTGACGGCGCGATATATGCTGGGTCAGACCGTCGGCACCGTCGGTGTTCTTGGACCCAAGCGGATGGATTACGCCCGCGTTGTGGGCCTCGTGGAAGGAATGGCCGCGCTCATGTCGGGCCTTTCGACCGAAGTGAAGCATTGACCTAATCGGTTTTGTTGAGACGAATGAAGAAGATTGAAGTGCAAGGCGCGGAACCGAATACTGCTTCGGCGCAGGAGCAGGTAGATACGGTCGAAGACCATGCCGGAGAGCCGGGTGTTGGCGACGGTGTTGATGACAGCGGCGGTGCGGACGGACAAGCAGCCGTGCCGACGCCTTCAAGACCCGAAGAGGTTCAGCAGGAGCTTGCGCCTTCGGACGAGATATCCGTATTGAAAGACCGCCTGCTACGCCAGGCGGCCGAGTTTCAGAATTATCGCAGGCGGGTTGAACAGGAGCGTCAGTCCGACGTGAAGTTCGGGCAGAGCCTTGTCATTCAGCAGTTGCTTGACGTGTACGACGATCTACGGCGTTCGATTGAGGCCGCGGAGGAGACTGCGCGTGGTGAGCAGGTCGACGCGGAAGCTGCATTCGGCTCGCTCATCGGCGGCGTCGAACTTGTCTTCAAGAAGTTCTCGGACGAGCTACAGAGATTCGGCGTTGAGCCGATCGAAGCAGTTGGGAACGAGTTCAGCGAAGACGAGCACGAAGCGATGATGCAACAGCCGGCACCGGATGGCACTCCGCCGGGTATCGTGCTCGCCGAAATTCAAAAGGGATTCCGCATGGGCGGCCGGGTCCTCCGGCACAGCAAAGTGGTTGTTTCTGGCTGACGAATAGAAGCCGCGATGCGGACGCTCTGATTATGCGTGACTATTACGAAATACTGGGCGTAAGCCGGGACACGGACGAGAAGACGCTCAAGAGCGCCTATCGGAAGCTTGCCCTTGAGCATCACCCCGATCGAAATCCGGGTGACAAGGAAGCAGAGACGAAATTCAAGGAGGCTGCCGAGGCTTACGAAGTTCTTTCGGACGCAGCCAAGCGTCAGCGATACGATCGCTTCGGACACGCCGGAGTTCGCGGGAACGGGGCGGGCGGTGGTGCCGGCTTCCAGGATATCAACGACATATTCAGTGCCTTCAGCGACATCTTTGGCGGCGGCGGCAGCATCTTCGATGAAGTGTTTGGAGGCGGCGGTCGCACGCGTGGCAGAACCAGGCGGCAGGGGCGGCCCGGCAGCGACCTGCGTATCAAGCTGCGCCTGACGCTCGAAGAGATCGCCGAAGGCACCGAGAAGAAGATCAAAGTCCGGAAGCAGGTCGCGTGTGAAACCTGTACCGGTACCGGTGCACGGCCCGGCTCGGAAGGCTATTCAACGTGCAGCACGTGTGGCGGCGCGGGCGAAGTTCGTCAGGTGACGCGCTCGGTGTTCGGGCAGTTCGTTAACGTTCAGGCGTGTCCTTCCTGCCAGGGCGAGGGCCGCGTGATCAAGGACGCCTGTACGGACTGCGGGGGTGAAGGAAGACAGAAAGGTGAGGAGACCATTCCTATCACCGTGCCTCCAGGCGTACTTGAGGGACACTACCTGACATTGCGTGGCGCCGGAAACACGGGAGTTCGGGGCGGAGAGGGAGGTGACCTTCGAGTTGAGATCGAAGAAATCGCTCACGACGACTTTGTGCGCGAAGGCCTCGATATCAGGTATGACCTTCATATCTCGTTCCCGGATGCAGCGCTCGGAACAGAGGCCGAGGTGCCGACCCTCAAAGGACGAGCCCGGCTTCAGATTGATCGGGGCATCCAGTCCGGAAAGATCCTCCGAATGAGAGAACGGGGACTGCCAGATTTGACCGGTGGCCGAAGAGGGGACCAGATGGTCAAGGTGCACGTGTGGACCCCGACGGAGCTCAGCGACGAGGAGAAGAGAATCCTGAAGAAGTTCGGCAAATCGGATTCGTTCGTCCCGGCGCCGGAGTCGCTCGAAGGACAGAAGTCGTTCTTCAGCAAGGTGAAGGACGTATTCAGTTGACGAATCAACGGCCGGTCCGAATAGTCGACACTGCGGCCGGTACAAATCCAGATAAAAACAGGACGCTCCGCGATGACCGGAATTTCAGGTGAGAGCCTTCGCGAAGTTATGCGGCTGCTTCCGTCGCCGGTGACCGTAGTCACGGCCGGCCACAATGGCGAGATACGCGGGATCACGATCGGGTCTTTCACGAGCACCTCACTTGAGCCGGCACTCATCAGTTTCAACGTCTCGAACGATTCTCCCATGCTGGACCTGCTGAGCCGTTCCAGCGAGTTCATCGTGCACTTTCTCAGGGCATCCCAGGACGATGTGTCAGAACGATTTGCAGTTCCAGATCAGACCGGAGATGAGCAGTTTGATGGCATTGAATACTCGCTTTCAGCAGAGGGGTCCCCGATGCTGGACGGCACTCTGGCGCGTCTAACATGCAGCGTTCATGCCATTCACGAGACGGGAGACCACGCGATCATTGTCGGCCTTGTCGGATCGGCAGACGAACAGGCGCCCGGCCGGCCCCTGATATACCATGATCGCGGATATCAGTCGATTGGCTAGGTACGCGCCGGCGTTGCGATGAGAGCGACCGGCACCTCAATGTTGTGGGCTCCGATGCCGAACAGCGCGAGATCGTAGCGGCAGGGATCCGCACGGTCCATGCTTCGACAGACCTCCGTGAGCTCCACTGCCGCCTTCCAATCGTTCGTAGCGCGCTTCAGCATTCCCAGTCGCCTCGCCTGACGACCACTGTGCACGTCAAGCGGAAGAATCAGCTGCTCCGTCCGGATGGACGGCCAGATTCCCAGATCGAAGGGGCCCGGTCTGACCATCCAACGCAGGTACATGTTCAACCTCTTGCAGGCGCTGCCGCTGCGGGGCCTCGCCAGGTGTTTCGATAACCTGTTCGGGGTTGATGGATTTGCCGACATGACAGACTCCGAAAACCCCTGGATTGCGGCCTCGGTGGACGCCTGATTTTGATCCAGGTGTGCAGCGAACATCTGTTCGACGCTTCCGAATCGGCGGACCAGCACGCCGAGGTTTGCCGTGAGCCACTGAGCATCCTCGGACTTAAACGTTCGATGTTTGAAACCGGCCAGTGCGCCGGAATCCCGTTCGATCCGGAAGTCCCTGACAAAGCGATAGGGCTGATAATCCATACGCTCGCACAGGTCTTCCATCTTACTGAGAATCGTGCTTCGTCGACCCCAGGCGAGGAGCGCAGCGTACAGGCCAATCACCTCCTGATCGCGCGGATCGTCGAAGCCGTGCGGTATGGCAATCGGATCGACCTCGATATAGGTGCGGTCTTCAAAACGCTGCACGAGAGTATTCAGGAAACTCGTCAGCGGTAACTCGCTCGTCGTATGCATGCTGTCGCACGCGTCTTTCGCGGGTGTGTGCGTTCGGCGTTAGCGGAACTGAATGGATCGACCTGCAACGTGCGTACTATCTATCGTCTTGGGATACAGCCGGACCCTCCGGCGATCAGGATACGCCCGGGCTACGCGACTTCGCCACAAGAGGAGCTCAAGTTCCACATTCGAAAGGGCGTCGGGAGAAAACTGGTCCGAGAGATCACGCCGCTCGTCCGGATCGACGACATAGTTGAACACGCGCGTCGGGGCCTGCTTGTGAAAATACATGAATTTGAGAGAGTCCCGCCGCAATGCCATCACCTTCCTGTCGTCAACGGAGTGGTGATACAGCGTCCTGTCTCTCGCGACAGTCCCGAGGAGTGACGAGCCTGGTAGCTCGCCGCCGACAAGCGCTGTGTTGAGCAGGTCAGATATCGTCGGAAGCAGGTCGAGATGCTGTCGTATACCCGAAATGCGCGTGCCAGCCGGGATGTAGTCGGGAGCAAAGAGTACTGCCGGAACCTGGAGTGCTTCGTCCCAGACGACATTGCCGTGGGTACGCTCCATGTGCTCTCCGAACGCCTCACCGTGGTCACCCACGATGATGAAAACCGTGTTACGATCAAGCCCGAGCTCGTTCATCCGCCGCATGAAGTCACGCAGGAACTCATCGGTATATCGAAGGGCGTTGTAGTAGTTGCCGAGTTCCGGATCTCGCGTCTCGTAGTTGCGGCTGGCGAACTTGTCCGGCACATCGTACGGGTGGTGACTCGTCAGTGTGAGGAAGTTCAGGAAGAACGGATGCCCATCTCGCGATGTCGTCTCGGCCCATCGGATGGCCGGTTCCAGTGCCGCCCGATCCTCGTACCCGAAGTACGCTTTCTTGTGGAATCCTTCGTGTGCCAGGTCGTCGGAGCCGACGATATCTCTGAAGCCAAGGTTCTGGAGAATGACGTCCTTTCGCTCGAACTCCATTGTTGCGGAGGTAAAGAACGCGCTTCGATATCCGAGCGGCTCAAGAAGAGCCGGCAGCCCTTTGCCCGGAATCGCATCCGGCGTCGCCTCCACGAGATCACGTCCCGGGCGGGAATAGATTCCCGCGTAAATCGGAACGAGAGACTTGTTTGTATAGCTGACCACCGCGTACATGTTCTCGACGAGTGCCCCTGCCCGTGCCAGCGAGTCAAGGAACGGCATCGTCTTATGATCGGCACTGTAGGGTGTCGTGGACCGACTCCGAATCGACTCCAACAGGATCATCACGATGTTCGGGGTGATTGTGGAATCTGTCCTTTCCATTTTAAGCGCCAGAGCGTCGAAGGCGCGACCAGTCGATGGCCCCGTGTCGACGTCAATGATGCCGGAGCCGCCTGCGATGTCGACAGCGGCCGCCCTTACAATCCGATGAAGACTGCCGGAGTTGACTGAGGATGTCATCTCGACGGGCGGAGTTAGCAGCAGGATGAGTACGAGGGGCGTCAACGTGAGCACCGCCGAGGGTCGGACGTCTGTGGCTACGGCCTGCCCGCGGGCTCTCGTCTGTGAGAGACCCAGACGACAGCCGACCATAGGCCCGGCAGGGTCATCAGTGCGAGATGTTGCTTTGTAATACTGTCGGCCAACAGCTCCCGGACGGTGCCGACATTCGAGAAGGAGTACTTGAGGATGGGCCAGTCGGCCGGGCTTCCGGTCGCAAGAAAGTAGCCGAACCCCGCCAGCGATACCGTCATGATGATCGGCACCAGGAGATGGACAGCGATGTTTGTCGCACGGCCGATCCGTCGTCCTCCAAAACTGAGTAGAAGGAGGGTGGCACCGATCAGTATGAGTATCATCAGGATATCTGCGCGCAGGACCTCCAGGGTAGCCGGGGTCACCCACTCCGTTATCCACCAGGGTGCAAACTTGTAACTCAGTCCTGTCGTGAGGGCTGTCGCTGCCGTTGCGATTGTCGCAGGAATGATGGCCGGCAGATGTTTCAGCCGGACGCGGGCGGCCCAATACACGCTGACTCCCAGCATACACGATCAGGAAGGGAAGCGGGCCGCTGGTCCACAACAGTGTTTCGACCGGTACGAGGGCGCCGCGACGAAGCATCGTGGTTTCCAGCAGTCGCAGAAAGACAATCTGCAGGATGAGTGGCACGAAGAGCAGGCCCAATCGTGTTACGTCGGGAGTCCGGGCAGCGGCGGGTGTCGTGCCTCGTTCGAACTTTCTGTCTCTCGGCATCGGGAAAAGGGCTGGCGGGATCTGTCTCGCACATCGAGCGGCACGTACAACGGCCTGGGGAGCTGCTATTCGGGTGCTGCCGGCTCGATTGAGATATCGGACATCGAGCGGTCTACTCAAGGCCGCGACCACGAGATTTCTGCCGTAATTACGCCGTGGCGAACAGTTTCAGGGCATACGTCAGGTCGACGTTGCCGCCGGATATCAGGATGCCCGTCCGCGCGCCGCGGAGATCCACGGTTCCGGTGAGCGCAGCCGCTACGGCGAGTGCTCCTGTCGGCTCCACCACCAGCTTCATGCGTGCCCAGAGGAACCGCATCGCGTCAATCAACTCTGCATCGGTGACGGTCACCATGTCATCAACGTAATGTCGCACAAGGGGAAACGTGATTTTCCCGAGCGATGGAGTGCGTGCGCCGTCGGCGATGGTGTCCGGATCCTTCACGGTCTCGAGCTTGCCGCTGTAGAATGAGCGCGTCGCATCGTCCGCAGTTGCAGGCTCCACACCGATGATGCGGATGGCGGGTCTCAATTGGCGGGCTGCGATGGCGCACCCCGACAGGAGTCCGCCGCCGCCGCAGCAGACCAGCAAGACGTCGAGATTCTCTACGTCCTCGAGGAGCTCCAGGCCGGCCGTTCCCTGTCCGGCAACGATATGCGGGTGATCGTACGGCGGGATGACAGGAAGTCGGCGCTCGGTCGACATCGCAGCGGCGAGTTCTTCACGCGTCGTCTCCGCTCGCGAATAGGTGACGATCGTAGCTCCATATCCCTTCGTTGCCTGCAATTTGACTCTGGGAGCATCGTCTGGCATTATGACCGTAACCGGTACACCGAGAAGCCGGCCGGCCAGGGCGGTCGCCTGAGCGTGATTGCCGGACGAATAGGTCAGCACACCGGTGCGCCGCTGATCCTCGTTGAGCATGCTCAGGGCGTTAAATGCGCCCCTGAACTTGAAGGCACCGGCCCGCTGGAAATTCTCGCATTTCAGGAAGGCGGAGCCAGATACGCGCGCATCCAGCGTGCGTGAGGTCATGACAGGCGTCCGGCTGGCGTTGCCGTCGAGTCGGGCCGCGGCCGCTGTGACATCGTCGAACGTTACCGGCAGAGGATGGTCTGGCTGTGGATCGCGCATGCTGAGAATAGAATTGTGACGATCCATATAAGCAAAGCGGCGGCCGGAGCAGGATCCAGCCGCCGTCTGCGACAGGAAAGGGGAGAACCACTCAGCCGGCTGCCTCGTCGTCAGATCCCGCCGAGTCCTCAATCTCCTCGAATTCGGCGTGGGCCTCTCGTTCAACCACGACGCGAACGTCGCTCACCAGAGCCGCGAACGCACCGACCGCTGCCAGAACGGGGGCGAACAGGATCGCTGCCGTCATACCGCCAACGCCAATCGAAAGCGGCAACTCCATAACGGTCTTGTCATCCTTCTTGATGATGATGCGGCGGGCATTACCCTCCTCGATGATGTCGCGGACCTTGTCGACAAGTTCGTTGCCCTTCACCTTCACCTCTTCGAAAGAGATCCGGGGCTTGTCTGTATCTGTCATGTCAATGGCCATCTGTTTAGGTGCACTGTCCCGTCGCAATGCGGGGTGACCCGATAATCGCGACCGCTCCATATCTGTACGGAGCGTCCCTCAACTGGTTTCTCGTCGGGATTTCCCTCGATGTCATTTCGGCATGAATCCTGATCCATTACACGCACCGCTGAATGCGGGCCCGTAGTGGCCGATTCGGAGGGGTCGGAGAGAAAGATTTTCAGTCGTCAGGAAGATGTTTCCGCCCTTAACGGGCTTGTTTAAGTGTCTTTTTGACTTGCCGATACTTGAATCCGACTACTACGGGTGACGAGATCACCTACTTCAACACCAGTCTTCATACAACTAAATACTTAGGGAGAGACTACAATGGGTCAACAGCAACTTCTCCTTCTCGTTCTTGGAATCGTGATCGTCGGTCTGGCGGTTGTGGTCGGTATCCAGGCTTTCAGCGAGAACCAGAAAAAGGCAAACGCCGATGCGCTCGTTAACGATGCTATCCGTATCGCTTCTGACGCACAGGCATGGATGCTGAAGCCAGAAGCCTTCGGTGGCGGCGGCAACAGCTGTGCAACGACGTGTTCCTGGACAGGAGCCGACTTCTCGCAGCTCGGCTATGCGACCGGAACCAGCGGCACATACTCCAACCTGAACGGTGAGTTCACGATCTCAAACAGCGGTGTCACGCTGACGATCTTGGGCGCGAGTACGGCGAACGGCAACGAGGTAACTGTCCTCGTCACCGGAACCACGCCTGCCGCAATCGCGACAACCGTCGATACGAACGCTTAGGGCTACACGCCTGATGGCAGTTCAACCGCGGTAAATCGCGGATGACTTCAGCGGCATCTCTGTTGCGGGCCACGCCCCGGCGGGGATGTCGCTGAGTCATTCTGATCAACTTTGTTAATCGAGACCTTATCCCCCGATCGCCATGGGACAGCAGCAACTCCTCCTTCTTGTCATCTCGATGATCCTGGTCGGAATCGCAATCATGGCCGGATTTTCAGCGGCCGAAACTAAGCTAAAGCAAAGTGAGGTCGATACCCTGATCAATCGAAATCTCACTATCGCGTCGGAAGCAGTGTTCTGGAAGACAAAGAGAGATCCCTACAGTGGTGGGAACGCGAGCTACGCCGGGCTTTCGTCCGACGGCATGCAAACTCTCTTCCTGGGCGAGTCGACGCACAACGGCACATTCAAGATTACGCACGCAACGACCGACGAGCTTCAGATCACGGCAGTAAGCACCAGCTATCCCGAGGTAGGTGTGCGGACGTTTGTGACAGGCTACGACATTGATTCGACCGCCGTTCGCTACGACGGGTCGATCACCATCAACTGAACCGATCTAGTTCCACCCAAGCATCCCACCATCGATGGCCGTAAAAGAATACAGGTTCACAGGGCAGGGAAATAACGGGCAGCCCGTACAGGGCACCGTTTTCGCACCATCCAAGCGCGCTGCCAAACAGAAAGTCAACACGCTCTCTGAAAAGCACGGCTTCCGCACGCGCGGCGTGCAGGAACGAAGTGTCTACCTCTACAAGGTTCGCCATCCGAACGGCAAAGTCGTCAACGGCGAACAGAAGGCCTTCTCGCAGGAGGAGATTTCGACGGCCCTGGGCAAGATGGGCCTCGAAGTACTGAAGGTCAACAAGAAATTTTTTGACATCCAGCGCAAGCCGCCGCGTGGCGACATGATCATGTTCGTCCGCCTGGCAGCCAACCTTCTCAAGGAAAAGCTGCCGTTTGACGAAGTGCTCAACCTGCTCGTCAACGATGTGTCGTCGAACAGTCTTAAGCAGGTCATTCGCGATCTCAACGGTGACCTCAAGAGCGGCATGGAGGCACAGCAGGCCTTCATGAAGCACCAGCACATGATGGGCAAGTTCACGGCGTATATGCTCGGGATCGCGTCGCGTAGCGGTAACATGTCCGAGATCTACGAGGCTACTGCCCGGTTTCTCGAGAGGCAGAACGAATTCCAGAAGAGCGTTCGCAGCGCCATGATCACGCCGGCCATCACCATCGCGGTGTTGATCGCTGCGTTCATCTGGTACGTCTGGTACATCTTCCCGGAGACTGCCGGTCTGTTCGAAGGATTCGGTATCGAGCTGCCGCCAATGACGCAGGAAGACGCTTGCCTTCTCACACTGGCTGGACGAAAACTACGGCTGGGTGCTTGGTCTTCTCGTGGCCATGCTAGTCGGCGGAATCATGTTTGCCAGATCTCAAAAAGGCAAGTTCATGATCGACAAGTCGATTATCCGGATTCCGATAATCGGAACTCTGCTGCACAAGCTCAACATCGAGATCTTCTGTCGCGTGTTCTCGGTTCTCTACTCCGGTAGCGGCGACAATATCAGTGTCATCAAGATTGCTGCCGAAGCCTGTGGTAACTCCTACATGGAGCACCGGGTCAAGACGATCACGGTCCCGATGATGGTGGCCCAGGGTGCCGAACTGGTCCGATCGATGGAGGCCAGTGGTGTCTTTACGCAGATGGCGCTGGCGCGCTTCCGCAGTGGAGCCGAAACCGGTAATGTGCGAAACTCCGCACAACAGATGGCGGACTACTACGAGGCCGAGACGACCCTCAAGCTTAAGGAAGCGGTTGAGGGCATTCAGACCATCGTGGCCGTCATTATCACTGTCGCCATTTGTTTTCTGACCGTCATCTCGTCCGAGATCGCGCTGATCTCGCCGTCGAGTACAGACATCATGGGCGTCTGATAACCAGCAATCAATCGTTCCACCCACCCTGAAAGTCCTGAAGTACCGTGGAAGCATCCCAATCGAAGGAGGAAAAGGCCGGACGCTGGTCGCCGCAAAGGCCGGACGACCGCCCTGCCGATAACCAGGAACTCGACGACGTCCCTCGGCGACGACGAGGCCGTTGCTGGACCTGGATAGCCTGGATGACCTCGACGAGTCGGACCTGTCCCTGCTGGGAGAACTCGAAGATTCGCTCGGGGGCGAGACGCTGGAAGACGGAGGGTCCAATCTCTGGGATCTGATACTCAAGGATCCAAAGCTGTTCATCGAAGACGAGCTGGACGCGGTAACAGGTGAGCTTGTCGACGCTGTTGTAGGGCCGACCGACCGCCACGAACCTCCCCCCACCGTCACAGACGTTGTTGAGCACCGGGAGGAAGAGTTCGTCGTAGAGGATGAGAGCACCGATGACGATTACTCGTCATCAACGGACGCCAGGGGTGATTCGCCCGGGATGCCGGATCACCCCGCTCCGGCGTCCGACGAGTCGGCTGTCGCAGAGTCGCATCTCCCGCATGATGAAGAAGCTTTGCCGGGCGCGTTCCCCCGCGACCGGGTGGTCGCGATGATGCTCCGAAAGCGGGTCATCACGTCCGAGCACGTGGAGAAAGCGAAAGAGCTCGCGAAGGACTATCCGCGCGAAGTTCTATGGCGAGTAGTGGCGCTGGTACCCGGAGTGGACACGGATGCCGTGTTCGCAACGGCGGCTGCCGTCTACGCGTTTACCGAAGCTCCTATCGGCGATGGCAAGCCGAACCCGGATTTCGTCCGCCTCGTGATGAACACCTTCCCCGAGGAGAAGCGTTCGCAGCTGCTCGAACTGAAGGTAATACCATACGAGGCCGAGGTCGGTCGAAGCGGAAACCACCGACTCATATTTGTCTCGCACGACCCGGCTCGACCGGACCTTCAGCGCCTCCTGCAGGAGCTAAAGGTCGGGCGAGTTGAGATTCGATATGCCCCTGAGTCGCACATCGCAGCTCAGATTGCGGAGCTCTTTCCGAAAGAGAATCAGTACCTGCAGCGACTGACGGACGATCCGTTTGCCGTGGACCTGGGAACGAGTTACCAGGAGGTTGAGGGCGACCTGATTGACGAGGAGGCCCTCGAAGCCGAGATCTCCAGATCGACGCTGATCAATCTCTTTGAAGCATCACTTATCGAAGCCGTCCGCCAGGGTGCGTCGGACCTTCATATCTATCCAAATGCCAGACGTCAGGTTGAAATACATTTCCGTATAGACGGTCGCCTGCGAAAATGGCACACGGAGGAAAAAGTACACCCCGAGGCTTTTCTGGCGGTCGTCAAGGACAACTCGGTTAACGTTGATCGATTCGAGCGCGACGCGGCACAGGACGGGTTTGTTCAGCGCCGCATCGACGACGCACTCATCCGATTTCGTGTGTCGGTCCTGCCGATTGCGACCGAGCGAGCGGATGTGCGGGCCGAGAGCATCGTAATTCGTGTGCTCGACGACCGTAAGGTGCTCACAGATCTGCGCAAGCTCGGAATGCTGGACGTCGCACTGGAGCGCTTCGACAAGGCGATTCGTCAACCTCATGGCATGGTGATCCTGACCGGACCTACGGGTTCGGGTAAGAGCACCACCCTGGTTGCCGCTCTCCACCAGGTGGTAACGCCCGATGTCAACGTGCTGACGGTCGAGGACCCTGTCGAGTACATCATCAAAGGTGTTCGTCAGATCAAGCTGAACCACAAGTTGAATCTCGAGCAGGCGCTCCGCGCTATCCTGCGCCATGACCCCGACATCGTCATGGTTGGTGAGATGCGTGACAAAGAGACCGCTGAACTGGCAATCAAGCTGGCCAACACGGGTCACCTCACGTTCTCGACGTTGCACACGAACGACGCACCGAGCGCCGTGAGTCGGCTCTATAAGATGGGCATCGAGCCGTTCTTGATCTCCTATGCCATTAATCTGATCGTGGCTCAGCGGCTCATTCGAACGGTGTGCCCCACGTGCAAGAAAGTGAACGACAGTCCGGATCGAATCTTGATGAAGAATCTGGGCTTCACTGAGGCGGACATGGATGAGACGACCTACTATTCCGCGTCGTATGACAAGGGATGCAGGACGTGTAAGGGAATCGGGTTCAAGGGACGTCGCGCTTTGTGTGAAACGCTGTACTTTTCGCCGGCCATTCGTCATCTAGTTGTAGAGGCAGGCGAGGCGATCGACGAGGATGCCATTCGAGAGCTGGCTATGGCGGAAGGCATGTTGACGCTGCAGGACTCGGCTCGCGAAATCGTCAAGATGGGCGAGACCACCGTTGAGGAAATGATCCGCGTGACGGCAAGCGAGTAGGGCGCGAGGCTTTCCCATCGCTTCGATTGCCGCGCTCGCTGATGCTCGCTCGCAACGACGAGGTGCAACGCTGCGCAACAACACACGAGCAGGCCGAGGCCGACCCCACCCTCGTCATTGCGATGAGGCGCCCTGCGCCGAAGAAGCAATCCGAAACGTTTCAGATTGCCGCGCTCGCTGACGCTCGCTCGCAACGACGTCACGAGGAGGCCGAAGGCCGACGTGTGATCCTGGACCATGAGGCACGCGATTGCCGCGCTCGCTGACGCTCGCTCGCGACGACGAGGTCACGCCGCGCTCGCTGACGCTCGCTCGCAACGACGAGGTCTAACGCCGCGCTCGCTGACGCTCGCTCGCAACGACGAGTCTAGCCGCGCTCGCTGCGCTCGCTCGCAACGACGAGGTCTAACGCCGCGCTCGCTGACGCTTGCTCGCAATGACGTCACGAGGAGGCCGAAGGCCGACCCTCACCCTCGTCATTGCGATGAGGCGCCCGCGCCGAAGAAGCAATCCGAAACGTTTCAGATTGCCGGCTCGCTGACGCTCGCTCGCAACGACGAGGTCTAACGCCGCGCTCGCTGACGCTCGCTCGCAACGACGAGGTCTAACGCCGCGCTCGCTGACGCTCGCTCGCAACGACGAGGTCTAACGCCGCGCTCGCTGACGCTCGCTCGCAATGACGAAGTCAGCCGCCGCGCTCGCTCGCAACGACGAAGTGTAGCCGCCCTGCTCTCCTCCTGCCCGCTCACCACGACGAAACGCCACTACCGCGCCACCTTCCACACCGTGTCGATCACACTGCCGTCAACCCATTTGATGATGGCGACAGGTTCATCGGTTACACGGGCCTTCGCCGGTGTCCCGACCAACGACTCCACCTCACTCTTGAGATCCTCGATACTTCGGATCGGCAGGTCAGTGCCTTTCACCGCATCGAGCAGATCCTGCCGTCGGGGGTTGATGGCAATCCCACGTTCGCATACCACAACGTCGATGAGTTCTCCGGGACCCGTAATGGTCGTGACCTCGTCGACGATCACAGGGATCCTGTCGCGGAAGGAGGGAAGGGCAAGAATCGTACAACCCGAAGCGAGACAGTTCTGCCATCCTCCAATTCCGTGCAGCAACATGCCGTCCGAATGCGTGACGACGTTAGCATTGAAGGACAGATCCACCTCGGTGGCACCCAGGACCACAGCATCCACAATGCTGGCGAAGTTGCCTTTTCCGTGGAAGTTGTACGACGTGAACGGGGAAGTGGCCACGTGCCGTGGGTCGGAGCCGATCGACTCCACGCCCGCCAGATCAAATGTCTGTCCGTCGAGAATGTAATCTGTCAGTCCGTCCTTGAGCAGGTCCACCAGGTACTGCGACGATCCGCCGCGGACAAACCGCGCCTTCACTCCGGCTTCGCGCATCATGTCTTTCAGGAATCCGACAAAAGCGAGAGCGATGCCGCCGGCGCCCGCCTGGAAGGAAAAGCCGTCGCGCATGATTCCCGCATCGCGCATAAACCGGGCAACATACTCGGCCGTCAACAGCCGATCCGGACTCTTTGTGAGTTGAGTCGTGCCCGAAACGATCTTGGACGGATCGCCGATCGAGTCGACCTCCACTACATAGTCGACATTGTTGCCCTGGATCTGCCATGGCACGCATGGAAACGGCACCAGATTGTCCGTCACGACGATGACGTGGTCGGCGTAGATCGAGTCTGCCAGAGCAAAACCCAGCGAGCCACACGCCGATGGACCATGGGAGCCGTCAGCGTTTCCGAACGCGTCGGCCGTCGGCGCCGCAATGACGGCGATGTCGATCTTGATTTCGCCATCCTGGATCGCCTGCCATCTCCCGCCATGTGACCTCAGGACCCCCAGGCCCCTCATGTGTCCTTCGGAACAGTACGCACCGAGAGGACCGTTCATGCTTCCCTCGATATGGTGAACGACGCCGCTGTCCATCAGGTCGATCACCGGCGATTGGCACGGGAACGAGGCACTCGGAAACCACATCAGGTCTTTGACCCCCATCTCGGCGGCCGTCTGCAGTGCCATGAGTGCCACGCGGTCGCCGTTGCGAAGGTGATGATGGCTCGAAATCACCATACCGTCGCGCAACCCGCATCTCTCGAGCGCCGTCTTCAGATCCGGTACACGCTTGTCGCCACTCGCTGGATAGTTCTTGCACGAGCGGATCGGCGGGCCGTGCTTTCGGCCGACGGGCTCCAGCGCCCCGACGCCACGAAACGGCACCTGTGCCTTACCGTTGGCGACCGTTGGTACGCGACGTCCCAGGCTGTTTTCTACAAAGTCGAGTGCTGTGCTGATCATCGGGTCAGGAGTCTGCCGCGGTTTTGGGAATGTCGGATTCATCTGATATAAGTCCGGCTCTTCGTGCCGTTTCGACGAGACGCTGGGCACGGATCACGACCGGCGGATCGATCATTTTTGAGCCGAGGCTCACGACACTCAGTCCCCGGGCTTGAGCCGACTCAAAGGCTGCAACAATCGTCAGTGATTTTTCTATCTCTGCTTCTGACGGGGCGAACGATTCGTGAATCGGCCGAATCTGACGAGGATGTATGCAGCCCATGCCTTCAAATCCCATCCCCTTTGATCGTGTGGCCCATGCTCTGAGGGCGTCCATGTCGCCGACGTCGCCAAAGACGGAGTCAATCGCCTGCAAACCGGCTGCCACCGATGCGTTGACCAGTCGCATTCGCGCATAAAGAGATTCGTCGCCCTCGAAGGTTTTGCGCACGCCCAGGTCGGCGGTGTAATCCTCCAGTCCGATGGTCAGCGCGACGACATTTTCTGATGCGCGGGCGATGTCGAATGCGTTCTCGATTCCGAGTGCCGACTCCAGAATGGGCATGATCCAGATCGGCTCCGGCCGTTCGGCACCGCGCTGTATCTCACGGATCCTTTCCACGACCTGACGTACATCGTCAACAGTTTGGGCTTTCGGAATCAGGATGAGATCCGGTGACTCCGGAATTACGGCATCGAGATCGAGGAGCCCCGCGTCGTGCTGGTTGATTCGTACCATGCGCTCACAGCCCCGGAAATCGAGGCATCGCAGCGCGTTCCGTACCACGATGCGCGCCGCGTCTTTCTCGAGCGGGTGAACCGAGTCTTCCAGATCGAGGATCACTGCGTCGGGCGCATGCAGTGCCGCGTTGATCATGAACTTCGGTTCGTTGCCCGGCAGGTAAAGTCGCGAGCGACGAAGCCGGTCACGCTCGGTCCGTGGATACGTATGCGGATGGCGAGCGGGCCGTCCATCGCCCTTGAGACCCAGCCTTCGCAATGCAGTCTCAACCCGGGCTGCAAGCACGAACGGCAGCGCACCCTGGTCCTCGACCGTTACGGTTGCATCACCCAGCCCGAAGGCCTGCGCGATGCCCGCCACATCTTCCCGGATAGATTCGCCGTACAGCGCCTCCGCCCTGGATGTGACATCGAGCGACAGGCCGCCACCGTCGGTACGTTCGACAGATACGAACACGTCCGAACGTACGCCATCTCCACGACGGCCGGCCTCACTTCGGTTCACCCTGGCCGGGCCGTTTGCTTCTGTCTGATTCGTCATGCGGGCTCCAGTTGGCCGAGTTTCTCCAGGATGGCATCGGTCGTTTCCCGTGTCGTCGCGGCACCTCGCCGAATCGAATCGGGACCACCCGGGATTTTCATCATGTCGTACGGTCGCACCCGGCCTTCGCTAACGACCTCTGCCACTGCCTGCCGGACGCGCTGGCCGCGCTCCTCTTCTCCCACATGGTCGAGCAGCATCGCGGCGCTGAGGATCATCGCGATCGGATTGACGATGGACGGGTCAAGATCCGCGTACTTCGGGGCTGATCCGTGTGTTGGCTCGAAGACCGCCACGTCGTCACCGATATTGCCGGAACACGCAAAGCCGAGACCCCCGACCAGGCCGGCGAATGCATCCGAGACGATGTCACCGAACAGATTGCCCGCAACGAGTACACCGTAGTCCTCCGGATTCTTGGTCAGCCACATCATTTGTGCATCAATGTTGGTTGACCACAGCTGGATGTCCGGATGATTCGCGTGCACTTCGCGCGCGACCTCCTCCATCATGCCCGATGTCTCGCGAAGTACGTTGGGCTTCTCGCAAACCGTTACGGACTTGTATCCGTGTTTTTCGGCATACGTGAATGCGCTCTCAACAATACGACGACAGGCGCGACGCGTGAACAGACGAACCGACATCGCCAGGTCTTTCGAGGGGACATCGGCAAAGGCTGCAAACTTCGGGTGCAGCGCCAGTGCTTTGCGCACTTCCTCCGGAGGATCGGTCCACTCGATACCGCAGTAGAGTCCCTCCGTGTTCTGTCGGAAGATGACGACGTCGACCGCCGGCTCCTCGAATCCCCCGTCCGCGGTCTGTCGAATAAAATTCAGCGGATTGCCGGCGAACGACTTGCAGGGTCGGATACAAACGTCCAGCCCAAATCGCTGTCGCATTCCAACGATCGGGCTAAAGTAGACGTAGCCCTTGTCGCGCAGGTGTGGCGCCAGGTCGGCCGCAGCCTCTTTCTTCGGCCTCGATGTGATCGCTCCAAAGAGCCCGAGCTTGTGCTCTTCCAGAAGCTTGATCGTTCTATCGGGCAGCGGGTTACCCTCCGTCCTCCAGAATTCCCACCCGATGTCGCCATGGACATAGTCGGCCTCAAAGCCTACGGCGTCGAGGACGCGAAGCGCCTCAGGAAGCACGGATGCTCCAATCCCGTCGCCGGGCATCGTTACTACAGTTCGTCGCATGTTATTCTGCTGATTGTTGATGTTATTGCGCTTCGCCTGCGAGCCTGGCTCTCACGGTATTCTCAATGCCACCGGAAACCACGAGCGACTGCGGAACCGTTCCGAGTGGCGAAAATCGAAAACGACTGTCGCGAAACGAAATACTTCCGCTGGCGAAGTCGACGTTTAACTCATCGCCCGGGATAGTCGTCAGATTTTGCTGCGACTCGTCCGACAATACCCTTTTGAGATGATCAACCAGATCGGGGCATTCGATGCAGATGAATCCGTTGTTGTACGCGTTCCGCAGGTAGGTCTGTGAGAAGCTGCCGGCGATGACCATTGCGATGCCCTTCGCCTGAAGCGCCGTGGCGGCCTGCTCGCGGCTGGAGCCGGTACCGAAATTCCGCCCGCTCACCAGGATATCGCCTGATCCGGTGCGTCCGGCGAAATCGGGGTCATAGTTCTCCATCACGACGCGCGCCATGTCCTCTCGCGTCATGTCCTCGCGGTAGGTGTAGTCGCCGGCGTAGATGCCGTCGGTATTCAGATTATCCTTCGGAATGAACACGAGTCGACCGGAGCGTGTGCGCGGAAAACCGTCAACGATGTCTACCGTCTCATCGATTCGAGCCAGCGGGATGGTCTCAAAGGATTTCGTCGGAGTGCGCCCGTTCGCCGGACGCGGCCCGCTGATGTAGCCGGAGATCGCCGACGCAGCCACGACCTGCGGACTCGCCAGGTACGCTTTCGCGTCCCGCGAGCCCATGCGTCCCTTGAAGTTTCGATTGGTGGCAGAGATTCCAACTTCGCCGGGCTCGAGCGTTCCCGCACCCAGTCCGATGCATGGCCCGCATCCCGGCGGCAGCGGAATAGCACCCGCATCGGTGAGGGTGTTCCAGACGCCTGACTGTTCGGACTCCTCCTGTATCTCGCGACTGGCGGCCGCGATGTAGAACTCGACGCCCGCAGCAACCTGCTTGCCGCTGATGACGGCAGCTGCCGCCTCGAGGTCAGACAAACGACTGTTGACACACGAGACGAGGTAGGCCTTGTTGATGGGAATCTTCTCGATCTCGATGTCCGCAACCGAGCGCATCGCTTGAACCGTATCCGGTCCGGACACATGCGGTGTAATCTCGCTCAGGTCAAGAACGATTTTTCCGGCGTACGCCGCGTCCTCGTCGGGAGCGGGCGGGTTCGTCATCCACAGATTCAGGTCAACATCGCTGATCCGGTCGGATCCTCTCTTTTGGAGAACACGGCTGCGAACACGCAAGTAGTCAATCGTGATATCGTCCACCGGAAACCAGCCGGCCAGTGCACCCCATTCTGTCGTCATGTTGGAGATCGTCATCCGTTCATCGATCGACAGGCTTGCGATGCCTGGCCCTGTAAACTCCACCACCGCATTCAGTACTTCGCCCTGGTTGTACAGCCCGCAAAGAGTGATAATGACATCCTTCCCCGCGGCTCCATCCCGAAGCTCTCCGGTCAGGACGACCTGGATCGTCCTCGGGATCTGCCACCAGAACTCACCGGTCGCCCAGATCGCCGCCGCATCTGTTCTCACGACGGGAGTACCGAGCGCGCCGAGCGCGCCATACATGTTCGAATGAGAATCCGAGCCCACCACCAGTGACCCGGGCAATACGTACCCGTGAGAGACCATCACCTGATGGCTGATACCTGTGCCGGCCGGATAGAAATCGACACCGTGCGCTCGAGCGAACGACTCGATGTTGCGGTACTTCTGAAGATTCTTTTCAGAAACGTTCTGGATGTCGTGGTCGATCGCGAAGACGGGTTGACGCGGATCGAAAATGCGATCTGCGCCTATCGCGGTGAACTTGTTGATGACGGCCGCCGTGTTGTCATGCGTCATCACGTGTCGCGGGCGGAGCGACACCACGTCTCCGGTTCGCAACGCTCTCGACGGACCTTCCGTCATGTGGGCGTTGGCAATCTTCTCGGCGATGGTCTGTCCCATCGTTCATTTCCCCCAGGTATCGGCTTTGCAGAGGTCCATGAGGTCGGAGATCGACGGAATGTCTTCCAGAGACCAGACGGCTTCTTTGAGACGAGCCCGTGCTTCTGTCGACATCACGGGTGATGCCAGCGCGTCAAACTTGTCTTCGATTTCTTTGTCAGTCAACGGGTTACGCGGGTCACCCTTCGGATAGTCGAGCGTCTTCGTGAATTCGCGACCATCCGTCGTAAGTATGTTCACGACCACACGTTGCAGGGCCGGAAACACCTTTTCGATTTCCTCATCCGCTACAACTTTGACCTTGTTGAGTTGAGCGCGGATGTCTTCTGCGAGAATCCGCTCCTGTGTGAACTGCGCAGGTGTGACCTGCCGGTCGACGATGGCAGCCGCAATGACGTAGGGCAGGCTGTGGTCGGCTGTTTCCTTACTTCTCGGGTCATACTTGGATGGGTCGGCGAGGATGTCCGCGGCGCGGGCGAGTGAATGAATGGTGACGGTTTCGATGTCATCGGGTGCGAGATCATTGTCAATAACAAGGTCAAGCACAGCTGAGATCGGTGTATGCGTGAGCGCTTCGGTGGGGAAGGCCTTCATGCCACACCGTTCGATCCGCCACGAGTCACCCAGTCCGTCGACCAGGATATTCAGTTTCCACTCGGGACCGAAGCAGTGGACCAGCCCCTCTTTGCCGTCGATGACATGTTCCGGACCGGTATAACCTTCCTCCGCCAGCAACGCTGCCAGAACTCCGCTCTGCGTCGCCATCGGATCGACGGTATTCTTCATCATCGTGAGCTTCCCGGCGGTGACGGCGCCGAGCGTCGCGTGGCGGGATGCCGAAATGCCGATCGCATGCTGGATTTTGTCCCACGGCATGCCGAGCATTCTGCCGGCGACGATGGGAGATACGAAGGCCGTAAGGGTCGCGTGGTGCCATCCTCGTTCACGAATACCGGGGAAAGCGGCCTCACACAGACGCATTTCGAATTCGTGACCGAGCACGATACCGACGATGAGGTCCTTGCCGTCGCCTTTGGCTCGTTCTCCACACGCCATCGCGGCCGGGATGATATCGGACGGATGCGACGGGTCCTGCTGCCAGTAGATGTCGTTATAATCCATCAGGCGGACCATCAGCGCGTTGGCGAGCGAAGCCGTCACGGGATCCGTCTTCTTCCCCGTGCCGATGACGGTCGCCTTCCCGTTGCCACCAGTTTTGGTGAGCACCCGAAGCGCGATATGGGCGTCCTCCTGCTGGAGACCCCCAAGTGCGCAGCCGAGCGAATCGAGCAGGTAGCGCCTCGCCTCGACGATTGCCTGTTGACCAATGTCTTCAAACTCCAGGTCGGCGGCCCAACGGGACATAGTTTCTGTTATCGTACCGGACATAGCTGGACTTCCTCTAAAAGTGTTGTTCGATGTGGATTAGCCCGCGAGATTCTTAAAGGGCAGGTAGCTCATGAAGTCGGCGTGATGCACGATGATCGCTTCCGTGGAACGTTTCACGAGATCGCCCTCCGCAGCGTGTGCGGCGATGATGTGGCAGACCGCGTCAGGAATTCCGCACTCCATCGCGACGGCGACACCTGTAAACGGGTGCCGGAGCGCTTTGCCGCGCGGACTCTGTCGGGCCTGGCCGTCGACGATTTCGTACTCGAGTAGTTTTCCCACGTCGGCGAGAATAGCTCCGGCGATTACGGTATCCATGTCAATGGGGAGACCCTTACCGAGAAACTCCTGCATGGCCTCGGCGGAGCGGCGGGCGATGTGGACGACACATCGCTTGTGCTCCATGAAAGTTGCCGGGCAGTTGGGGACCAGCAACGTGAACGGGATGCGCTCCAGATCTTCCGGAGACAGGGGACTCCGGTCGAGAGCAACCTTCCAGGTCAGCCTCGTGTTTTCCCGGAGGGTGTCATCCTGAATCCACGCGAGTTCAGGCCAGAGGCGATCGACGGCTTCGGTCAATGGATTATCCTCGTTGTTGTCGACGTTCGTGGTCGTCCGAAAGGGCTCGGATTGGACGTTGTTTGGCGGGTCGGACTTCCTTTGGCCGAGAGCATACGCCGGTGTACCTACAGCGTGTGACGGGGAATCCTTTGCGCGCTGGCAGGAGTCCGTCTTACAGGATGGGTCAGCGGGCGTGGGTTCAGTTCGTAGGGCAATGCCCGTCGACTTGTCTGTTTCCGGTTGAGACACGGCCGTCTCATTCTGGTGATCAGATGTTCGCTATGCACCGATGGTGACATCGTCGTCACCAAATCCCCAAATTCCCGAAAATCTTCGTTAGGCGGCGGAATTGCAGGTCTGAGGTGGCCACGCACGTGTTCGCCACACCTGTGCGCAGAAATCTGGTACGGCGATTGAAGATGGGTGAGCTGTCTTCAATTCAACTCCAGACTCATCCGCATAGCACATCATGCCTCACTCACTGGTTGCCGTCGTCGCAATGGCCCTCGCCTCTCTGGTCACATTCCAGCAGCACCGAAGCGTACTCATGCAGCGGATGGTCTCTGTTCGCTCTCAGGTAGCTGTGGAGTCAACTGCTGCGGCTTCCGATCGTCTCGAGGAAGTTACGGCCACGGCATTTGACGAAGCAGTGCTCACCACTGCCGTCCACTCTGCGGTTTCGCTTACCAGTTTCGTTTCGGGAGCGGGACAGCTCGGAGAGTCGGCAGATTTCAACGATGTCGATGACTACGACGGCAGCGTCGTGGAAATGGAACGCACGGCCAGCGGGAAGACATTACGATTCAAGACTATCACGCGCGTCTCCTATGTGTCGGAGCTGGACGGATCAACCCCCGTCGGCTACATGACGCGCCTCAAGAAAGTGTCGGTGGAAGCGGTGCCGCTTGAACTTACCATGGCTGACACAATCCGCGTTTCCGAGGTCGTAGCGTGTGGCGATCTGTGTCAGTGGTAAGTCAGATCGCGGGCCTCACAGTATCCATTCCTTTAAAAAGATTCAAAAGACATGGCTGGTAAGGGACTTCTCATCATGATTGCCGCTTTCGGCATCTCCTTCGCATTCTACAGCTCGTCGCGATTTCGTTCGATGGTCGAGGTTCAGGGTCAGGCGGCCGACTATCAGTATCAGACGCTTGCGCGTGACGCAGCCAAGACGGGGTTTTCGCGTGCCCGCCAGGCCATGTCGATGGGTATCGAATCGACGGTTATGACCGCGGACCTCACAGACGGTACTTACCGATCCGTTCTCTCGTCTGCAGGGACACGATTCCGCATCGAGTCGCAGGGTCGTCTCAATGACACTCGTGCGATGCCGGTGGTGTGGAAGATTTATGCAGAGTTCGAGAGACTGCCAAAGAGTACTCCGACGACCGTACCGCCTTTCATGGAGTATGCACTTGTCGCAAAGAATGAGCTTGAGTTGACCGGTTCGCCGGACGTTCAACTCGCGGCGTACGGAGACGCTCAGAACGCGAACATTCACACCAACAGTACGCTCAAGATCACTGGAAACAATGTAAACGTGGGCGGTTTCGGGACGTTCGTGGAGGGAGCGACGTCGAACCCCGCGGACGCACTTGCAACCTCATTCAACCCCGTAGAAAATGAACTCGAGCGAGAGTCGGTGCACCAGGTTGCGGAAATTACCATACCGGTCTTCGACGCCTCCGCCTACATCGCGACCGCAGGTGTAGACCAGATGAGTGCGGGCGATATCACGCTAAGCGGTGCATACGATCTGGGTGGGACGCGAGAAGATCCTTTCGTCTGGTACATTGACGGGAATCTGGATGCGACGGGCGGGACCACCATCGACGGTTACGTGATGTTTCTGGTCAACGGGGACATCGACATCTCAGGAAACATGCAGGCGGGGATGTCGACGCTCGACCAGGGTGAAAGCACGATGGCCTTCTATTCCAGCGGCAGCATCTCGTTCACCGGCACGGTTGACATCTATGGCCAGTTCTTTGCCAACGGCAATTTCGAAGTCAAAGGAACTCCATCCGTCTACGGAACGGTAACGACGGGTGGCTCGGCGAGTTTAACCGGAACTCCGAATCTGAGCTACGTTCAGGCTTCTCCGGCTCTGACCGACATCTGGAACGACGACGATCCCGAGCGATTTCGTCTCCTCTCGTATCACGAGGCACGGGACCGGATTCCGGAGGACAAGGTCGACCTGTACTTCGCTGGTCAGGCCGACTAGACCCAAACAAATTGCTGCTGCAGGAGAGGGGGCGCGGGCACAGGCTGCCGCGCCCCTTTTTTATTTCTCCCAATTGTCGATTAGAGGGGTAGGAGAGTGGTCGCTCTTTCTCCGGCACTTCCGTCGAGCGGCCATCGCTGGCTTAAGAATTAAGAAAATCGTCCGATACCCGCGACTGATAGGTCTATTCATATCTGGCCTTCATCAATTCAAAAAGGCTTCAAATCAGCGTAAAACGGTCGTTTAACAATGCCACAGACAATGCTAGCGGTCCTTGCCATGGTGGTCACAACGCTTTTTTCGTTCAACCAGCATCGAAACGTTCTGGGAACAAGACTGAACATGGTTCGCGAGGATATGGCGATTCGATCGACCGGCGTGGCCGTCGACCTCCTGGAGGAAATCGGCTCCATGTCGTTTGACGAGGCGACGCGTGACAAGACGATCAGTTCTTCCAGCGAGCTCACTTCCGTCCAACGGCTTGACATCCACAATATGAATCTTGAGAACCTCGGCGAGGGCAGTGTCGAGTCGGGCGGAGCAAACGACATAGACGACTTCAACGGGGCGATTATCGAGCGTCACAGGGAATTGAAGGGGAATGATATCGGCTTCCGGGCAGAGTCGGTGGTCAGCTATATCGACCCGATCGACAATACGAGCGAGGTCGATTACCCCACGAAGCTCAAGAAGGTGACGATCAAGGTGTATTCGACGAACATCGCGCGCCCGGATACCATCTACCTGACACAGCTATACGCCTGTGGAAGTCGGTGCGGATGGTAACGGTTGCGGTAGTTGTAAACCGGCGATTCAATACGCCTTAGACGAGTACGGACATGCAATTCTTAATGGACAACATAGTCGCCTCGATCGTCGGAGCAACGGTTCTGCTCATGATGGTCGCGACACATCATCGCAACCAGCTGGCGTCGGCCGAGGCAACGAGTTTCTACATGCTTCAGCAGCAGGTGCTCGATTTCACTTCAAGTCTTCAGCGCGACATGCAGAACGTGAGCTCGGTCAATGACCTGACGGAGAAGTCCGACAGCACCTTCAGCTTCAGGGCTCAGGTCAGCCCGACGGATACGACCAAAAGGTTGGTAACCTATCGGCGCAAGAAGGTTGAGTCGCGGTATCGGAAGGACGTCGGTACACGCGACTACTTTCAGATTGAGCGGCTTGTCGCCGGCGCCGTCACCGGTGGTTCGATCGGAACGATCACGGCCTGGGACATCCGGTCTTGAATGAGGAAGGGAATCCGGCGGGTACCGTGGGCGACGCGAGTCAGATTCGTATCAGTCTTGAGGCGGCGTCTCCGGTTGATGTGAACGTGCGAGACGGCGTAACCGTGCGCGATACGCGCTGGCAGTCGACGTTCAGGCCAAGAATGCTTCGAGATTCCTCGCTCTAATTCGAATCTGTCGAATCTCCAGTCCACTAACTGTAACGAGTGCACCACCATGGGTAAGGTCGCGGTCATCGCCTTTGTGGCGTTCAGCCTCTCAGGCGCGTACTACACGCTGAATCGTAACCAGCAGACGCTGGCAACGTCGGCACGGGTGTCTGACCATCAGTACGAGGTGCTGGCACGTGAGGCGGCGCTCGACGGCACGTCGCTCGGGCGACAGTCTCTTGCCGATTCCTATGTGCCCACGACGTTCAACGGAGAGAGCCCGGGAGCCACGTTTACAACGTCCATCACGGTTAGCGGCAACCGCGCCACGATCAAGTCCACCGGCCAGGCGACCGATGCAAGTGGGAATCCTTCGCAATATGAGGTAGTCACGGAGGTGGTTCGGAGGGTCGTGCTACCGCCCAAGGGTCCGTCGTGGATGGAGTACGCTGTGATCAGCGAAGGAGACCTGACTCTGAAAGGCGACATCGATGCCATTGTTGTCACGGGAACGAACAGCAGCGAACTGAATGCCGATATCCACACGAACGGCACGCTGACGGTGACTGGAAATTCGGTCGACGTGAAGGGCTTCGGGACCTACTTTGAAGGGGTGAGTGGAAATCCTAGCCACGTTGATAACGCCTTCGATCCGAACTATAATCCAACGAGCCTTGACGGCCATCCGGCTAGACACCCTATGTCGAGATTCCCGACTTCGACATGTCACAGATTCTGTCGGCAGTAGGCCCTGATGGTGCTCCGCTAGTCGATCAGGTTGAGACTTCATCGATGTCTCTTTCGGGAAGCTACAACTACGGTGGCACGCGTGATAACCCGTACGTTATTCACGTGCAGGGTGACTTGATGTTACGGCCAACTCCAGCCTTACGGGCTATGTGATGATCATCGTTGACGGAGACGTAGACTTCGGGGGCAGCTTTACGAATACGGACTCAGGATACTCGGGCGCGGAAGAGAGCGCGATGGCAGTCTACGCGTCGGGCAACGTATCCGTCCGCGGCAACGTCAACATAGACGCACAGATCTTTGCCGGCGGTGACGTCACGACGTCGGCCGGCACGCCGACGATCACGGGCGGGATCGTCACGAAGACGATAGTTGACCTGAAGGGTACGCCCAACATCGTGTACCGTCCCCCATCCTCTTCGCTCACGACGCCGTGGCAGGACCTGGGCCTTTTGATCGACCTGGTCGGGTACTACGAGCGTTAGGAACACAAACGATCGAACAGGACGGGCGCTGCGGCGCCCGTTTTTGTTCTGAAGATCTGTTGGGTTTCCGGGATTCGACTTGAGAGCACGGGTATCTCGCCGATAGTTTCAACGTGGACCAACCGTCGCCGCCATCCGGCGACTGCCCCCATGATTCGATCACTGATCGTCGCAATGCTAACATTTGTCCTACTCGGTTCCTACTACAGCCACGCTCGCAGTGCAGTGGAGGGGACGACGGCGGAGGGTGAATCCAGGAGGGTTGCCCGGAGTGCGGCTCTCGTGGGGGCGAACCTCGCCAAGAAGGAGTTGGCTGACCGCTGGACGGATCATCGGTGCAATGGCGTACACGGAGGCGGTACGTACCGTGCGATGGCTATCGTCCGACGGGACCGCGGAGCGATCAACTCGCTGGGTCGTCGTGGAATCGGAGGGTCTGCGAGTCGCCGACTACTCCGTTCGCGTCGACATCCAGCGACGTCTTCGTTCCCCGAACGATCCGGGGGCGGGGTACGTGTTTACGATTGCTCCATCGGCAACGCCTTCATGAATCCTTCACGTGTATATATTTAAGATGTATCCTCGCATCGCCGATACGCAGAGTACAAATTGTGCCCGGTCGATACGCAAGCACTTCCGTGTATCGGCCCGCGTACGCGCAGACAGTCGCCGCAAGGCACTGCGAATGGTTCGGTTTTCTGCGTGGCACGATCATACGACCACATCTACGCGGGCGTGGCTTTTCGGGGATGACCCGCGCTTTGAAGCGCGACCATACCATTAGGTGTCATCATGGGAAAAGCACTTGCCCTCGCTGCAGTTGCCTTCATTTCTCTCGGGACGTATTACGGGGCCCAGAGGAGCGCTTCTGAGATCGAGACACGTAGACGAGTCTCAAACGGTCAATACGAAACGCTCGCTCGCAACGCAGCCCTCGCTGGCCTCAATGTCGTCAAGCAGCAGATTTCCGCATCCGTCTGGTCTGGCAAGAACGTCAGGGGTCGGCATCAGGATGGTGACTACACGACCTCCGTCACAGTTCATGGCGCAAAACGCGCCACTATCGAGTCGGTCGGGACAATTCGTAATGCTGGCCGCATGAGTGAGAACTACGCTATTCGAGTGCTGATGGAGCGGCGACTGCAGCTCCCCGACAACCCGCCGAAGTTCATGCAGTATGCTATCGCTACCGACAGCGATATCGAGTTCAAGGGTAACGTGGATGTTGTGATCGCGAGCGACGTTGCCGCTGACATGAATGCTAATGTTCATACGAACGGAGAACTGACGATCGCTGGAAGCTCCGTAGACATCAACGGTTTCGGTTCGTACGCTGGCGGCGCCAGCGGCATTCATCTCGACACTACGTTTGATCCGAACTACAACCCGACGAGCCTTCCGACACATTACGACTCGGACCCAATACCGATACCCGAATTCACTGATGTGGACTACCTGAGCGCGGTCGACGCGTTTGGGAATCCTATGGTCGACAATTCGACCAGCGGTACAACCGAACTGGCGGGTTCATACGACTTCGGTGGAACGCGTGAGGATCCATACGTGTGGCACATCGACGGCGACCTGAAAATCACCGGCGACACACAGATTGACGGCTACGTGCACTTCGTCGTGGACGGCAACGTTGAACTGAAAGGTGACCTGGTCGCCGGGGACTCCGGTTACGATGGCGGTACCGAGAGCAGTATTGGTGTCACCAGCAAGGGTAATATCAAACTTTCGGGTGATCGCACGGTTGACGCGCAGATGTTTGCTGGCGGCGACCTCAGTACAGGGAAAGGCACACCGACGCTGCGAGGCAGCCTTGCGGCGAAAGGGAAGCTTATCCTGGCCGGTACGCCGAACATCCTGTTCAAGTCGGCATCATCGGGCCTTACGCAGTTCTGGCAGAACGACTTCAAGTTCTCGTATCACGTGACCGGCTACAACGAGCAGTAGGCTCGTGCGAATTTGAAACCCATGGCGCACTCAACGCGCTCGGGGTGTCTTCGGAAGGGCGAGCCGAAGGCACCCCTTTTTTGTGGTCCCTTTCTTCGACTTCGTTCGGACCGTCATGTCATCGCGAGCTAGTCGAGCAATCTCTCTCACGGACCTGCCAACCCGACGGCACAGGTCCCTCACTTCGTTCGGGATGACGTGGGGAATAAGGCGGTTTGACGATAGACGCAATCCAGGACGTCGAGTGGATTCCCTGAGCGTCTCAGATTGCTTCGCTGCGCTCGCAATGACGAGGGCAGCGACTTGGCGTTCGACTACGCAGCGTCACCCCGAGCCAGTCGAGGGGCCTTTGTGGAGGATTTGCCAACCGGATAGCACAGGTCCCTCTCTTTCGTTCGGGATGACGTGGGGACGTGAGCTTCGGTGATGATTGGCGCAACCCATGATGTCGACTGGATTCCCTGGGCGTCTCAGATTGCTTCGCTGCGCTCGCAATGACGTTGGCAGCGACGCTGTCGTTCGACTACGCAGTGTCACCCCGAGCCAGTCGAGGGGCCTTTGTGGAGGATTTGCCAACCGGTAGCACAGGTCCCTCTCTTTCGTTCGGGATGACGCGGGGCGAGCTTCGGTGACGATTGGCGCAACCCATGATGTCGACTGGATTCCCTGGGCGTCTCAGATTGCTTCGCTGCGCTCGCAATGACGTAGGGCAGCGACTTGTCGTTCGACTACGCAGTGTCACCCCGAGCCCGTCGAGGGGCCTTTGTGCCCCGTCTGCCAACCCGATTGCACAGGTCCCTCACTTCGTGCGCCGTCTCTCTTAAAACCCGACCAACGCCCGCCGATACCTTCGTTAGCAATTCACATTGCCGGCAACTCAAATCAGCCGGCAGGGGTCAGCTACTTGAGAAGTTTGTTCAACAGCGTCGCTTCGGGAAGAAGGAGGAACTCCGCGCCGAGGAAACACAAGCGACCCGCAATCCGCATAGACAATGGGTAAAGCCGCATTGATCGCTATCGCAGCATTCGGCGCGATGAGCACAGTTTATTCCAACAGCAGCAAGACGGGAATGCTTCGCGCATCCGAACGCGTCGCCAATCTCCAGTATGAGACGATTGCCCGCAGTGCGGCCGTCAACGGATTCAACCTGGCGAAGCAGGCACTCTCTGAGTCGTTCGCCTCGCGCACATTCACAGGGAGGTTCGATCGTGCCACATACGGCGTCGAGATCTCCGTCTCCGGCAATCGCGCAGTTGTGGTATCTGTCGGTGACGTTCCGAACGCTTCCGGAGATGACGCGAGCTATCGCCTCCGCGGAGAGTTCCTTCGCGAGACGCTAGCTGCCCAGATGGCGGACGAGGTTCCCCCGTTCATGGCGTACGCACTCATGAGTGAGGACGATCTTCGCATGAGCGGCAACGCAGGATCCGCACCGTCCACGTCGGGTGGCGACCTGAATGCGAATTTCCACACGAACGGTGATCTCGAAGTCAACGGCAAAGGCAACGAGCGCATCCACGGTTTTGGAACCTACGCGGGCTCGGCGAGCGGGAAGCACCGCGACACGAAGTTCCAGCCCGGCCAATACGAGCTCGGCGATCCGCCCACCGCTCACGGGTCGCGGCGGTTCCCATTTCACCGTTTAACGTGTCCGATTACACCCGCTTCGCCACAACCTCCAGCAGCTCGATGGCTCTCTCCGGATCGTTCGAAGGTGGTACACGCAAGGAGCCGAAGGTCGTTCTCGTGAATGGCGATCTGAATGTCGGCAACGTATCGATCGACGGATATGTGGCCTTCCTGGTGACCGGTGACATCGAAATCAACGGCAACGCACGAGTCGGATCGAGCGGCTACAGTGCGAGCGACGAAAGCAGCATCGCTTTCTACGCCGGCGGCGACATCGACATGACCGGAAACACAGAAGTCTGGGCCCAGCTGTACAGTGAGGGAGACTTTGACATGGGTGGCGGTGCTGATCTCTATGGCTCCGTGACGACCCGGAGTGAGGCCAGGCTCCACGGTAACCCCGAGTTTCACTACCGAGAAGCCTCCCCGGCACTCACGACCATCTGGAACGGGACGCCCGGTGGAATCACCGTGCACATGACCAACTTCTTCGAGAGGTAGCAACAGACCGCCACGCTCTCACCGATTCTGGCCGTAACAGAGCGGCTTCTGCCACGGGCGGGAGCCGCTTTTTCTTTGGCGATCCGTAGGGGCGCCTTCCCGCCGACCAATCATGCTCACAGTAGCCTCAATTCGTGCCGTGCGGCCGATTTTGACCGTATCGAGATGCTTAAGGGCAGGGGGCATTGGCCGATACGAAAATGGGGCTTCCATCAGCCTTCCTTGAAGTCGTGCAACTGTCGCATCCACCGTCTGACGTGCCGCTAACGCATCGTTGAGCCCGGCCTGCGACTCCATAAGGAACACACCATCATATGAATCCGACCCTGAAGGAAATACTTGCCCGGCAGGCTGCCGGCAAGACCGAAGTTGAGGCGTCGCCGAAGTCGTCCCCGGTTGCGGATCGCGGGCCGATCTCAGGCCTCGCCGCCAGGACACCGGAATCTGCAGGTCCGACCGTATCGTCACGACCGACCCTCATTCCGCCGCTTCCAAAGGTCGCAAAGGAAGTTGCTGATTCGGTGCCCTACTCGAAAATGGGCGATGAGCGGATCGAATTTCTAATGGATCAGGTCCGGTCTCTGGGCGACAAGGAGCGCACCGCAATGCGCATCCACATCGAGCATATGCTAAAGCACATGATCGATATCAACGCATCTGATATCGACATGGGAGGTCCTGCAAGCAACAACCTGATCTGGTATCGCGTGGACGGCGAAAAGCGTCCCGACGAAGGCATGGGTCGCTACACCATCAACGAGTCCAACGTTCTACTTCTCAACGTGCTCAGTCGTCGCCAGACCGAGACGTTGCTTGAGAAGAGATCGCTTGATTTCTCGTACCAGCTTCCCATCGAAGGAAAGGACGGCCGACGCCGGCGCTTCCGCGCAACCCTGTACTTCGATCTGGATGATCTTGGTTTGAACATGCGTGCCATTCAGGACACGCTGCGTCCGTTGAAGAGTCTCAAGTTTCATCCTCTCATCGAACGCGGCCTCATGTTCCGGCACGTTCGCGATGGCCTAACCCTGGTGACGGGTGTAACCGGTTCCGGAAAGAGCACGACACTGGACGCCATCATTGACGAGAACAACAAAGACACTGCCGGCCACATCGTCATCGTCAGTAAGCCGATCGAGTTCATGCACGTATCGAAGAAGTGCATTGTGCGTCACCGGGAAGTCGGCAAGGACGTCCCGTCCTTCAAGGAGGGGATCGTGCAATCGCTTCGTCAGGACCCGGACATCGTCGTCATCGGTGAGATCCGCGATCCTGCGACGATATCCTCGGCTCTCGAAATCACGGACTCCGGTCACAAGGTTTTTACCACGCTTCACACGTCATCCGCTGTCGAAAGCATTGACAGAATCATTGGCGAGTATCCGCCGGACGAACAGGATCGTATCCGAAACCGTCTCGCGGACGTGCTGCGATGCATTATTTCTCAGAAACTGCCTCCCAAGATCGGCGGCGGCCGAGTCCTTGCAAAAGAAGTGCTGTGGATGACGCCATCGGCGGCAGCTGCGATAAAGAACAACAACCAGGGCGAGATCTACCAGATGATGTGGGAGAGCAACGGTCACGGTCAGACTACACTCGAGCAGGATCTCGCCAAGCTTCTTAAGCAGGGTCTCATTAGCGCCGAAACAGCTATGGACTACGCCAACAACAAGCGTCGTCTCAAACAGTTGCTCGGTTGAACCCCCGGCTACGTCTACCTCGCCAGAATAACGACACAATCCTTAAGCCATGAAAATCTCCCGACCCAAAGACAGTATTCTGGGCGTAACGATATCGGGTCGATCTCTGCACGCCGTACTGGTTCAGGATGGTCCGGACGGACCGGAAGTCCTTCGACGCTTTGCACGTCAGCTGTCGTCTTCGTCGATCGGTTCGAGCGTTGAACTTCCCGGTTCGGCGAATGAGTCGATTGACGACGATAGTCCTGTTGGAGATTTTACAATTGAGTTTGGCGGCGGTAATTCGTCGTCATCCGACCTGTTTCTGAGTTCCGAATTTCAGGGCGTTGAGGGTGCGACCAGTGACGACGATGGCGGCGGAACGGTGAACGCCACGCTCGAGACCTTCGACATCGAAGTGGCCGAAATCCTGAGCGAGTGCGCCGAGTCGGGATTCCCCGACCCTTTTGTTTCATTCTGTGTTTCGTCGGCCCACGTAACGTGTGTTGAGCTCCAGATCGCCCAGGAAGCAGGTTCGAAGAAGAAGGAGGAGGCGGAAGACGGAAAGATTGATTCGGACGTGCTGATCGAACTCCTTTCGGCACAACTGGATACGTCGATAGATCACGAGCGTGTTGCCTTCCTGCCCATGACCCGATCGGATGCCGGCATGCGCAGGCGTCTGGCGATTCTGGCGAAGAACGCGGACCCCGTGGCCGGTACGCTCATCGCGATGCGCGATCGTAAGGTGCGGATGCCCGCCGTTCGTTTGATGGACTCCGAAGTGTCTGTCTATTTCGGCATGGCTCGTGCCGCGTACTATCTCTCGTCGGCCGAAGCCGGCATGGCGCTCGAGGATGATGCTGAAGATGCATCGTATGCACCCGCAGTTGCTCCGATGGACATGGGTCCCCGGAAGACGCTTGTCGTGAGGGCCGGAAGCGAGGATACGCTCGTCATGTTCTTGCAGGACGATGAACTCCTGCACTACGAGAGTCTCCGCTCCATCACCACGTACGACGCGCCGGAAACGATTTGCAGCCGTGTGTTGCTGCTTCAGGACGAGTATGGTGTCGGAGACGTCCAACACGTGCTGCTGCTGTCTGACGATCGCGAGGACGCTATCGTCGAGAGCTTCAAGATGTTCTTCTCCGATACGCGGGTCGAATCGATCCGTAAGTATCTGCCCAAGTTCGAATCCGACGACCAGGAGTCGGCGAGCCCGAGCAATGCTGCTCTGGCCGTTGCCGTCGCACTTCGTCTTGTCAACGACGAGCTGTACCAGGGAGCGTTCGAGGACGTCAATCTTCTTCCGAAGAAATTACTCCGACGTCGTATCAAGCTGCCTGTCACGTGGCACGTGTTCGCACTGTATGGCGCACTCTTTGTCACCGTTGTGTTCTTCGTCGGAAGGTACTTTACGATCGAGAGTGACATAAAGGCGAAGCGGTACAATGTCGAGCAGTTTGCAGAAGATGTGGCGTTTGCAGATCCTCTCGTCCTTCAGGCTCGCGTCGACAGTATCAACGCGATCACCAAGGGCTACCGTCGAGCACTCCTGGTTCTGGACTCACTGCTGATCGGCAGCGACACGTGGAGCCGTTCCCTCGAGATGACAAATCGTGAGGCCGCAGTTGTCAAGGGCATCTGGGTTGATCGGTGGCGTCCGTCGGAAGGCAATGTGGTGATCCTCACCGGCAATGCCACGTCCAGGGACCGAATCGTTTCGCTTGCGGAGCGACTTGACGGACAGATCAATGAACTTACGTTTTCAGAGATCCGCGAGGCGCCGGTATACACCTTCGAGATGAGGGTACCTCTCAAGGTCGAGTTGCCCGAAGCGGCCAGGTACCTGCGTGAGCAGGTGGCCCGGGAGAACGCGGAAGCCAATTCCACGCCGACCTCGGTCGCGTCATCCAACTAGTGATTTCCCCTCCGAACTCTACGAGCTACTAAGCGATGTCAAATCTTGGATACAACATCATTATCCTGGCGACCTGCTGGCTTTTGGTCACGGGAGCCGGGGTGTACGTCACGTACTTTGAGCAGCCTAAGGAGGTGGAGCGGCTCGAGAAAGCCGAGAAGCTCGCGCGTTTGCGCCAGGCCGAGGTCACGGCCCTGCTAGCCGAAGAATCGTCGTCTGCGGAGATGGCACAGCAGATCATTACGAAGTGGAAGGCACGCTACAAGATCATCCCCGACGCGCTCAAGACACCCGATATCGTCGGCTACCTGAACCGTCTCACGGCAGTGGGTTTCAAAAACTTCGACGTGAAGTTTGCCGGTAACCAGCGCGGCCAGGATTTCGGGACCTACACGTTCAAGGCGTCCGGGCGAGGCTACTATACGAGTCTCTACAGGTTTATCTGGGAAGTCGAGAACAACAGGAATTTCTATCGCGTCCGCAACCTTGCACTCGATCAGATCGATCTCGTCTCCGAGAACAAGGATACCGGCAAGAACGAGCTTGAAGTCCTCGTTTCGTTCAAGATGGACGTCGATGCCTATTATGGCGGAGTCACGGGACTAAGTGCAGGCGATGAAGGTATCGTGGGCTTGTTTGAGTCTGACGGTCTGCCGATCACGCAGGCGGATGGTGCAGAGCGGCCTCCGGTACCGTCGTACGTCCTGCCCGAGATGAAGCCGATTTCGAACCCGTTCTATCCTCTTATTCTCAACGCGATCCCGCCGAACACGTACGATTTGCTTGAAGTTGAGAATGCTGTCCTTGTCTCTATCGTCGGCGAAGACAAAGCCGTTTTTGTCGAAGGTGGAGATTATGTCACACTTGGACGTGGAGATCCTGTCTACCTCGGGCAGATCACACTGATCGATCCTACAGAGGGTCGGGTCCTTGCGCGGCTGAATCGTGGCGGAATCATCGACGAAGTAGAAATGCTTCTTCAGACCGGCGAACGCTACCGTCAGGCAGCGGGCGACGTCCGTCTTTCACCCATCGAATCCCAGTAGTAAACCATCCATCAAGTGCGTTCTGGAGTAAGTACCATGAAGTTTAAGATCGCCTCAGCTCAAATGAAGTTGACCATGCTGAGCATGGTTGTAGTTGCGCTGTCGGCCGGCCTTCCGCAGCTTGCCGGTGCACAGGATCGTCCGCCCCAGCGGCAGATCCGCGCCTACATCCCACCGGATCAACTCGTTTCGTTCCTTCCATCAACTCCGTTTGATCGATTCCTGGAATTCGTCGATCCGATCTTCCAGCGAGTAACCGGCAAGCAGGTTGTTGATCCGGAAGGTCGTTCGAACCCCATCGGGGTCTCCATTGCGAGCATGCACTTTCTGGATGCATTCGAACTCGTTCTCCAGTTCAACGGTCTGATCTATCGTGAGACGGATCGCTTCTTCATCGTGGAGCAGGCTCCTGTAGGTGAAATCGGAGCCGTGGGGGCAGGGACACCCGCCCTTCAGGGTCGCGGCGAGCTTCTTCCCGCGAACAAGAACACCCGAGAGATTCAGATCAACGCTGTCCTCTTCGAGCTTAACCACTCGAAAGTGCGTGACACGGGTTTGAACTGGAGCGTCTTTGTGGGCAGTCGCGGCGGCAGCACCGGCGGGAGTGGAGGTGGGTCCAGTGGTGGACAGCAGAGTGGTTCGCGCGTCGAGTTCTTCATGAAAACGGCAGATATCTTTGACGGCGTCGAGGACATTATCCGCGCACCGGAAGAGATCGCGTTCTCCGACCTCAAGCAGTTCCTGCAGTTTGCAGAGACCGAAGGAGTCGGTGAGACGATCGCCCAGCCCCAGGTCACCGTTCAGAGCGGAGAGAAGGGAACGATCCAGATCGGTTCCGACGTGCCGGTACAGGTCCGCGATTTTGCAGGCAACACGGTCACACAGTTCTTCTCGACCGGTATCATCATCGATGTAACCCCGACTCTCATCAAGGAAGCGGTTGCGGATACGGCGGGCTCTCCCATGCTTGAGTTCGTTCATCTCGATGTGAAAGTCGAAAAGTCAGGCAGCCGTCCGTCACTTGCGGGACTGATCATCGACCGGAACACGGCCAATACGCAGGTCCTCCTGCTGGATGGAGAGCAGACCGTTATCGGTGGTCTCTACTCAACCGAGGAGACTCGCTCCCGGGCCGGTGTACCGTTCCTCAAGGATCTGCCGCCGTGGTTCTTCGGACTGCGCTACCTGTTCGGAAAGACACAGCGCTCGACCAACCAGAAGGAACTTCTGATCGTATTGCAGGCCGAACTGGTCGATCCGCTGGATACACGTTCGCGCCGTCGCGGACAGGTCGACTTGCTCGAGCAGACTCGTCGCAAGAAGGAAGAGATGCTGCAGCGCTTCAATCGAAACGTGGGCGCATCTACGGATCAGCCAACACGATTCAGAGAAGTGGATCAGTAGCCCGACCACACTACTCCGGAGAAAGGGGGCGGCCATGGGTCGCCCCCTTTTTTTGTGCCTACGGCGGATGTCTTGACCGTTTTGTTGCGCAGTGATTTCACTCCGTTCTGCGTTTACCACCTGACGGTTGATATCTTGTGATTCCGCATCACATCAAGCTTGCTCCTCGGAAGTGATTCCTCGTTCATGGCACCCGGTTCCGGTAGCGATCATACTGCTACTGTTGTTGTCGTCCGGCGCATGCTCCGCGCTGACGGTGCCGGACGCGCGGCCGGCGTCGACTCCCGGCAGCCCTGTGTGGAGCCGGAATACAATGGCGGAAGATCTCTCCTTCCTGAACAGTGAGGCTGTTCGGGGCCGGGCGGACATGTCCGTGGGGTACAACGTTGCCGCGGCCTACGTCGCCCGACGGCTTCGTGAGTATCGACTTCAGCCGGCACTCGAGAGCGGATTCCGCATCATACACAACTCACCTCGAAACGTCGTTTCCGGGGCGCGGCTGCGTTTCGAGGGTTCCGACAGCCTGGACTTCATCACGGGTCTTGACGTGCTGCCGGACGGGCGGTCGGCGCCGTTCAACGGCGTGATACGTTCGTTGTGGATCAACGACGCGGAGGGGGCATCCCGTGAGCCTGGTTCAGCGCTGCTCTGGATTGGCGATGTCACACCCGAAACTGAGGCGACGCTGCGCTCGTCGAGTATTGATCTGTTGATCTTCCAGCGTCGGCTGGAGCCCGGGCCGTCGAGCAAGCAGTGGGAAGGCCATGGAATGCTTCAGGTCACGCCCCGAGTCGTACGGACGCTCCTGCGAGGTAGTCTACCGGATCCCGACGCTCCGACACACCGCCTGTTGAGTCGATCCGTTCGCGTTGAAATCGTGTCTGCCTGGAGCAGAATGGCAGCAGGAATAAACATCATTGGTTACGTCCCCGGCAAGCACCCGGAGCTTTCGGCCGAGGCGGTCATCCTGTGCACACCTCTCGATGCGGTGGGGAGCTTCGCCGGCGTGCGGGCGCTCGATGTACGAAATATCGGCGTGGAGGTGGTCGCCGCGCTTGAGGTCGTTCGGCAACTCAGTCAGTTCTCGCGTTACGCCGGAATTCCTGAAAGGACGCTCATCGTCGCATTTGTATCGGGGGGAACGGTAGATGCTTCAGGGCTCAGGGCACTCCTGGCGGCTCCTCTCTGGGATGGACGGAAGATTCGATCGCTGGTGTATGCCGGCAACAGCGTCGATGGCGAACTACCCACGGAAAAGGCCGATGGCGGCCACGTTCCGGTTCTTCCGGTTCTTTCCCGTCGCCCGCCAGGCCTCCCGGACACCGTGATCCTGCGCCCGTTTGATCCGCGTGTGCCGCCCGGCCGACGTCCGATCAAACCGTCGGTCTCGGCCGGTGCGTACATGGACGTGGCTGTAGAGACAGCAGCCGAACTTGCGTCGCGGCTCTACATTAATCTCGCCAGCGAACTGATGGCGGAGGAGGAAGACCTGACTCAGCAGCGTCAGCTGCCGGACTGAACGGTGATGTGTCGCGACAGGAAGAGCGACCGCCTATCGAAGCACAAGTCCAAGGGAGAACTCGAGCCCGGTGTTATGCAACGGCGCCTCGGCCAGGTCGCGAACATCCTTTCTGCCGAACGTGGCCCTGGTAGCCGCGACGAGCCTTTCTCCCATGACGTCGATCTCAAGCCCGGCACCGACCACGAACCCGTAGTCCGTCGAGACAATGGAATCGTCGGAGTCACGCAACTTTGTACCTCCGCTGGCCAGTTGCCACTCGATGGTCGAGTCGAGTTTTCGAGCAACGAAAGGTCCGAGAAACACCTTCGGGTGAACGGTTCCCCGCGTCTCGAAGCGGTATGCCAGCAGTACCGGAAACTCCAGGTACGAAATCGTAGACTTTACGTTGAGTGCTCCAGGAGAACCCTCAACAAAAGCTTCGTCGCTCTTGCCGCCCTTTGCCACGTAACGTACTTCCGGCTGCACCAGGAATCCGTTACCGAAGTCGAGTCCGACCGATATGCCCGCACCGAAGGACCCTCGAAAGCCGAAATCCGTATTTGCTTTACCGCTGAAGGTCGCAGCAGCCAATCCGACGTGTATTCCGGGCTCGATGGTCTGTCCGGCCGCCGGGGCAGGAGAAAACAGAACCAGAATCAATGTGGCCGCGAGACAGGCCAGGTAACATCGCATGAAAACGCCTCGTGAGTATGATCTCACCTAAAACCGGGAAAGATGCCGCTGTCGTCCGAGTCATACACTTCTAAGGATATCGTGCTTGCTGCGGAAGAAGCAATCGAACCTGCTCGGTCGGTTTTAAATCGTCTCTGGTTCGTTCTTGGTTACCTGTGGGCGGTGCTGATGACCGTCTTCTTCGCGTTTGCGTATGGAATTGCGCAGGTCGTGACCCGGAACCAGGATGTTTTCGGCTTCTGGGCAGGCTGGTGGGGCCGGTCCCTTCTGCTCGGATTCGGCGTTCGGGTAACAACAGAGTGGCGCACGACGCTCGACCTGGAGCGATCGTACGTTTTTGCCGCAAACCACCAGAATCTGCTTGATATAGCCATCCTGGCGAGTATTCTGCCGCTGCCCTTCGGTTTTGTGGCGAAGGCGGAGCTTGAGCCGATTCCTTTTCTTGGAACCGCTCTACGGATGTCCCCCTCCGTGTTCGTTGGCGGAAGGGATACCCGTCGTTCTCATGAGAGCCTGAAGCGCGCAGGTCGCCAGATTCGAGAGGGGCGCTCCGTAATCATTTTTCCGGAAGGACTACGTACCTACGGGCCCATACTGCATCCCCTCAAGAAGAGTGCGTTCTCGCTCGCCGCGGAGGCGGGAGTGCCGATGGTACCGATCACAATCGTTGATGCATATCGGCTCATGAACGAGACCAGAATTGCGTCACGGCCTGGTCGAGTCCGTATCGTTGTCCATCCGCCAGTAAACGTGGTGGGACAGACGCGAGCCGAACTCACGCCGTTTATCGAGACGGTCAGTGCGGCCATCGCATCGGAACTGCCGGCATGAGATGGCTGAGCAGCGGCGCCGGGCGGTGTCGCCCCTGTGAAATCTCAGACGACGGGGCCTTATCTTGAGCCCCCATCGAAACCGATCCAACTGTGAAAGTTTCCCTCGAGCAAGTCCGACACATAGCTTCGCTGGCGCGACTCGAGTTCTCGCTGGATGAAGAGCAGGAAATGGCGCTTCAGCTCACAAGGATTCTGGACTACGTGGAAAAGCTCGAAGAACTCGACGTATCGGACGTCGAGCCGATGTCACACGTGTTGGACCTCTTTAACGTGGTCAGGCCGGACGTGGCGACGACGCGAATTACGCGGAGCGTCGCCCTGTCAAATGCGCCGGACGCGGACTCGGAGTTCTTTCGTGTTCCCAAAGTGATCGACTGATGTCGGTCTTCCCAACAAAAGCGGACAGGCAGCAAGGATGAGTCGGCGAAAGAACCGCCCGAGTCGAGAGCGAAAGGTGCAAGTTGAAACTCCGCCGTCGGGCTGGGACCGGCTTTCCGGGCGAGCTCAACATGCCCTGTGCCTCGGGCTCCTCGTGCTCGTTTCACTGTCGTTCTTCTCGTCGCTGCATTTTGGCGGGAAGTCCCTTGCGGGCTCCGACACGGTCAACTGGCGTGCCACCGCCAACTCGGTAATCGAGTACGAGGAGGCCACCGGCGAAGCCGCACTCTGGGCAACCAACGTGTTCGGAGGGATGCCGGCCTACATGATCCGCTACGTTGCCGCGGTCCCTCAGATCGACACCCTGATCGGGTTCGCGCGACGGGTCGTGTGGCCAAGCTCGCATTTCATCGTGCTGCTCTCGGGGATGTACCTGCTCGTATTCTTCCTGACGAGGAATCGCCTTGCCGGAGTGCTGTCGGCCGTTGCGTTCGGGCTCACAACGTATTTGCCCATCCTCCTGGCCACGGGCCACAATTCAAAATTCGTTTCGTTGTGCTTCGCTCCGTGGCTCCTTCTGGCGTTTGCGTTCGCACTCAGGCGACCGGGTGTCCTCGCTTCCGCATTGTTCGCCGTGGCGTTGGCCGTCAACCTTCGAGCCGGTCATTCTCAGATTACGTACTACGTGCTGTTCGTCGTCCTGATCTGGTGGATTGCCGAGGGCGTCGCGGCCTACAAAAGCGGCCACCTGTCGCAGTTCGGCCGGGTGTCGGCGTCTCTGGTTTTGGGCGGCGTATTTGCCGGCCTCATGGTTGCCCAGCCCTACCTCGCGCAGTTCGAATACAAGGCATACACGATCCGCGGCTCCGCTCCGGGTGGTGCGGCCGGTGGCCTCTCGTGGGACTACGCGATGGGTTGGAGCCAGGGTGTGGCGGAATTACTCACGCTGGCTGTTGCCGACGCCTTCGGCGGTTCCGAACTGTACTGGGGACCGAAGACGTTTACCAGTGGGCCACATTACGTGACGGGAATCATCCTCTTTCTGGCGGCCGTAGCGGTAGTGCGTCGCCGCGAAGTGTGGGTGCGATCGCTGGGTGTGGCCGCGGTGGTCATGATCTTCTTCTCGCTCGGATCCAATTTTGCCATTCTGAACCGGGCGATGTTCAATTTCTTTCCCCTGTTCTCCGCGTTTCGTGTCCCGGAGACCTGGCTTGCGGCGGTCGCGCTTGTTGTCGCCGTTCTGGCCGGAGCGGGAGTCGACTCCATCGTCCGCGATCCGCTCAAGTCGGTCAACCTTCGATCGCCCATAGCGATCGGGTATCTGGCGTTCATAGGCGGTGTGCTGATTCTGGGTCTGGCCGGCAATGCCGTCCTCAGTTTCGAGAGACCCGGAGAACGTGCGAATATCGCTCAGCAGATCGCTCGATCCAATAACGTGCCCGAAAGCGATCCGCGTGTCGGCCAGGCGGCCGAACAGGTGCTGGACGAGGCCCGCACTGGACGTCAGGAGAGACTGGCGACCGACGCCTGGCGCACCTTCATCTTTTTGCTCCTGGCCGGTGGCCTTTATCTGCTCTTCAGAAACGGTCGGTTCGGTGCGCCCGTCTTGCAGATTGCAGTCACGTTACTCGTCCTGGTCGATCTGTGGACCGTCGATCGTCGCTATTTCAATTCGGATCGAATGACAGGAAGTTCCGACGTCGTGGAGTCGATACCGGAATTCGCGTTTGATCGTTACATCGAACAGAGGGCCGATGCGTCGTCCGACCGGTTTCGCGTGCTTTCCCTCGAGGGCGCGCCGTCGCAGACCGCACGCCCGTCCTATTTCTACGAATCGCTGAGCGGCTACCACGGGGCCAAGCTCCGTCTGTATCAGGATTTTCTGGAGAACATCCTTATCACGCCGGAGGGCAGGCTGAACGTTGCGGCACTTCGGATGATGAACACTCGGTTTGTGGTCTCCCGCAGTCCAATCGGTGCTTCCGCCGCAGTGTTCGAAGATGCAACAGACCGGGTTTTCGGTTTACGAGTTAAGCGACGCTGCTGCCGCGGGCGTATTTCGTTGACTCGCTGGCCGTTACGCCGCTGGCGGATGACGCCTGGAGCGCATTGAATGCACCGGATTTCGAACCGGCGAGAGTTGCGTTGGTCGAGGAGGCGCTGGACATACCGGCAGGTCGCCCGGACTCCGCCGATGTCCCCACGGCCGTTGTCGAATCGTATGGCCCGCGCAGGATCGCCGTCCGTGTCAATACGCAACGAAAGCGACTGCTTGTGCTCAGCGAGGTCTACTATCCGGCGGGCTGGACAGCCACGATTGACGGCGACGTGACGCACATCCATCGCGTGAACTACCTCCTGCGTGGCGTGACGGTCCCGCCCGGCGAACACGAAGTCCTGTTCGCGTTCGAGCCGGCCAGTCATCGAATCGGAATCTGGATATCGGCGGCTTCGACACTCGTGACGTACGGGCTGCTTCTAGTTCTGGGCTGGATTCACATTCGACGACGGCCTGCTGATTTTGATGACGTTACGGCCGACCCGGTGGCCGGGGAGTCGACTTCGTGAAGCGGTTGCTTTTTGTCAGCTACTATTTTCCTCCGTCGGGAGGCCCGGGCGTTCAGCGGACCCTCAAGTTTGTGAAATACCTGCCGGAGAATGGCTGGGCACCCACGGTACTCACGGTGGATCCGCAGTACGCATCGTACCCCGACCTGGACGACACGCTCGCGGCAGACGTACCTGATTCCCTGGTCGTGATCAAGACCCGCTCGTGGGATCCGTACGGGTCATACGCTCGACTGCTCGGACGTCCCAAGGATGACACGGTCGGTGTGGCCTTCGTCAGGGAGGAGTCGGCCGGGCTTCGCCAGCGAGCGGGGCTCTGGATTCGTGCCAATCGTTTACGTTCCGGACGCTCGATCGGTTGGGTTCCGTTTGCGCGCGGGAGGCAATCCAGCTCCATCGTGAGGATCCGTTCGATGCGGTGCTGACGACGGGTCCGCCGCACTCGACCCATCTCGTGGGTCGCGCACTCTGGCGCGCAAGTGGGGTGTGCCCTGGGTGGCGGACATGCGGGATCCGTGGACCGGCATCCACTACTATCCACAGCTGCCGATGACGAGGCTGGCGGCCGCTCGCGACCAGCGCTTCGAAAAATCCGTTCTGACGGAGGCGGACGCAGTCACCGTCGTGAGCCGCAGCATGGTGACGAACCTGAGTAAGCGCGTAAGTCGCGAATACACGTATCTGCCGAACGGCTATGATCCGGACGACTTTCGGGACGTGCCGGCTCCGGCAAACAAGCGATTTGTCATCCGGCATATCGGCACGCTCTCACGCACACAGAACCCGAAGCGCCTCTGGCGCCAACTTCAGCTACTTGTCTCGAAGAGCCCCGGGGACGTGGCGGTCGAGTTGATCGGCCATGTTGATGCCGAGATCAGTATGTCGATTCGCGAGCACGGACTCGATGACATCGTGCGAATACTGCCGTACGTGGATCATGATCGTGCCGTCGCACTCATGCAAGACTCGTCTCTATTGCTTCTCGTAATTCCCGACGGAGCTTCTTCGCACGAGATCGTCACCGGCAAGTTGTTCGAATACCTGGCGTCAGGTCGGCCGACACTTGCGATCGGCCCGCCGGACGGAGATGCCGGAGCGATTCTTCGCGACTGCAGCGGAGGTCGCATATTTGCTCACGGCGATTCGGAGGGCGTGCATGCATACCTCGCCGAGCAGTATGGCGCGTTCAGGCGGGGAGAGGCGAATCCCGGAGCGGACCGAGCGGGAGTTCAGCTGTATGCCCGTCCTGCGCAGGCATCTGCGCTGGCGAATTTGCTGCATCGTGTCTCGACGGAGAGGCACGATTGAATAGAATCTGCACAGTAGTCGGCGCCCGACCACAATTCGTCAAGGCATCCGTGGTTAGCGCCGCACTCTCCGAATTCGGTGTGTATGAGGACGTCGTGCACACCGGGCAGCACTACGATGTGCGCTTGAGCGAGATCTTTTTCGAGGAGATGGGAATCCCCGAACCGATCGTGAATCTTGGTGCAGGTTCCGGAACGCATGCACGCCAGACGGGCGATATAATGGTGCGGCTTGAGGAGTATCTCGTAAACGCAAAGCCGTACGACGCGCTGCTGGTCTACGGCGATACGAACAGCACACTTGCTGCCGCCCTCGTCGCAGCGAAACTCCACGTGCCGATCGTGCATGTGGAGGCGGGCCTCCGGTCTTTCAATCGATTGATGCCGGAAGAAATCAACCGGATCGCGACCGACCGATTGTCGTCATTGCTGTTCTGTCCCTCGCATAATGCAGTCGAGAACCTGACGAACGAAGGAATTATCGACGGAGTCGTTAAGACGGGCGACGTGATGTACGATGTGCTGTTGAGATTTCGTCCAATGGCGCTGGCAAATCATCCGATCTCCGATGTGATCCCGTTTCGGAAGGGCGAGTACTATCTTGCCACTGTTCATCGGGCGGAGAACACAAACGACCGCGAACGCCTCGCACAAATCCTCAACGTCTTTGACAAAGTGAACCGTCCGGTTGTCTGGCCGGTACATCCGCGGGCGGCTGTGCTCATGAAGCAATACGGATTGGCCCCGGGCGCTAACATTCTGCCGATCGATCCGTGCGGATACCTTGCTATGTTGTCGCTACTTGATGGTGCTTTGGCGGTGCTCACAGACTCCGGCGGCCTGCAGAAGGAGGCGCTCTGGTCGCGCACACCATGTGTCACGCTTCGCAATGAAACCGAGTGGGTGGAAACGCTCGAAGGTGGATGGAATGTATTGGCGGGCAATGACTTGAGTATTGTGTCTGAAGCACTCGCCACCACGCCCGTGACGGAACCGCCCTCACCGTACGGTGATGGAAAGGCGGCACAGTACATTGCCGAGACGGTTCGCGTGCGCATGGGACTAGACCCTTAATTCGGATCAAATGAAAGCGAACTACCTGACGGCGCGGCGGTATGAACTCACGATGGCATTTCTGAAGGAATGCGTCCCCGGTGGCGGTCGTGTGTTGGACCTCGGGACAGACAATCCATTTGCAGAACAGATGCGACAGGCTGGCTACCAAGTGTTCAACACGGAGGGCGATCTGGATCTGAACCCGGAGGTTGTACGCCGCATCGACGTTGATGTCGTTACTGCCTTTGAAATACTTGAGCACCTCGTGTCTCCGTTTTCGGTACTTAGTCGAATCGGAGCTGACCGCTTGGTGGTGACGGTACCACTCCGTCTGTGGTTTGCGAAAGCATATCGCAATGAAGCCGATCAGTGGGATCGCCACTTCCACGAATTCGAGGATTGGCAGTTCGACTGGCTGCTTGAGAAAGCCGGATGGAAGATTGAGCGGACTGCGAAGTGGACCAGCCCCACTCGAGAGGTAGGCGTCAGGCCGATCTTGCGGCGCCTCACTCCACGCTACTACGCCGTCGAGGCCGTTCGCAAGTAATAGCGAGGATCTCAACCGTGGTCAAATCCAACGGCAAAGCGGGCCTTGGTGAGGCGACCATATAGGTTCAACAGACTGGCTGCTTCTGTTGCCCAGTTGTATTTCTCCTGGACTGCTTCACGGCCCAGCTCTCCGATTCTCTGAGCGTAGGCAGGATCGTCCAGTAACTCTCGGATCGCCCTGGCGATTTCTACAGGGCGAGTCGGATCGACGACTACTCCGCATGCCGCGTCCTCGACGAAAGCTCTGATTATGTGAAAATCTGAGGCGACGACAGGAAGTCCCGCTGCGGCATACTCAAAGAGCTTTGTAGGTAGACATCTCACGTATTGCTTCTCGGGCAGCAGCGTAGCAATTCCGACACGGCACCGTTCGAGTACCTCTTTTACCTCCTGCCGGCTAAGCCAACCCTCAAAATCCACATACTTCCAGCCTGGGTCGGCAGACAGATCAATTTCGAGATCGGCCGGATGGAATGAACCACCGAGCAGTAGTCGAGCGGGCCGAACGAGGTTGACAAGCACCAGGGCTTCAAGCAACTGTCGTATACCTCGGGATTCAGTAATACTTCCTACGTACGCGACGTTCGGGGCACGCTCTGAATGGTCGATGCCCAATGCTGTGACCAGTTCATCTACAATCGGGTAGTTCTGCACCAAGACCGTCTTTCGCTGTGGATATCGAGCCAGGCTGATTGCATTCGCGACAACGATCCCATCAAATGTCCACGCCGCCAGTTTCTCCATGCAGTAGGCGAATACCGAGAGGAGTGGTTTCAGAAGGAGGGGAATCCAGTGGAGATGAAAGACTTGTCTCGGCGTATCTTCGTGAGCGTCATAGACCACCGTGTACCCAGTGAGCTTCGTCCAAAATGCAATCGGTAGAAGCTCCGGATCATGAAAATGAATGATAGTATCGCGGCTGAGACCACGGACGACGCGGAGCACGTCGAGCGCGCTGGAGGTGAGCTTCCTTGTCCCACTCGCATACTCGGTCGTGGCAAGGAGTTTGACGCCGTCAACCTCCTCGTTGCCATTGTGCGGGACCACGAAAGACACGTCATAGCCGTTCCTTGCGAGAGTCCGACATTCCTTTACGAAAATCCGGTTGTCAAGCGGCCTATGCATAGTGCTGACGTGGACTACGCGCTGTCTCTCGTCACCGTTCATAGAATCAATCAATCAACTTCCTCTGTGGCCCCTAATCGTAATATAGCTCAGGACCCGTCCGAGCATCCGAAGTCGGCCGTGGTCGTTCGCCTTTGCGAGGCAGACTCGATCCCGCCACGGAACTGCTTCACTCCACGAGGTGGCCGCAATGAGTGACGCGGCACGCGATCTCGTGCGCCAGAGCAGCATCTATTCGATCGGGAACGTTGCGGTCAAGGCGGCCGGTCTGCTGCTGGCTCCGATTCTGCTGAATCCGACGTATCTGTCCCTGTCGGAGTATGGCTATCTGGCGCTTCTTCTGGTGACCGCCCAGTTGTGCATCCTCACGTTCGGTATCGGTATCTCGACGGGGCTTCTTCGATTCCATTCCGATCCGGCGTATGAGGGCAGCCGGTCGCGACTACCGTTTACCGCACTCGTGGCTTCGGCCGCACTGGCGGTTGCATTCGCGTCGGTTGTGTACCTGCTGTGGGGGGACTGGCTGGGTCGATTCCTGCTCGACTCGGAGTCGTCTCGTCCATTGATCGGCTGGATCCTCGTTTATGCCACGCTGAAGGTGATTGGCAGCGTATCGTTCATGCATCTCCGGGTCACGGATCGGCCGGGACAGTACGCGGCGCTGATCGTCGGTGAAATGCTGGTTCTCTTTGGAGCGGCATATCTGTTCATGGTGGAGAAGGGTATGGGGCTGCGGGGCGCTGTCCTGGCGTATGTCGTGGCCGGGGCGTTCTCCGCCACAGCATCGGCGCTGATGATGCTTCCGCGGATCAGCCTCCGCCTGGACCCGTCCGTAGTTCGACCTCTCGTCCGGTTCGGTGCACCACTTGTCGTGGCGAGTCTGTCGGCCTGGCTGCTGAACGTCGGCGACCGGTACATGCTGAAATGGCTCAGTGAAACCGCGACGGTTGGGCTGTATGATTTCGGATCGCGCGTCGGCGGCATCGTAAATCTCGTGTTTGTGCAGAGTTTTCAGCTGGCGTTTGCTGTGATCGGCCTCCGGCAATTTGACGAGGGGCGATTCGATATGCACCGTGCGGCCCTGCGGCACTATGCCGTGTGGACGGGTTGGTTCGTTCTTGCACTTTCGATCCTGGCCGACGACGCCATGCTCATTCTGGTTCAGTCGTTAGGTGTGGACCGTTTCTATCTCGGTATCGACCAGGTGGTGTTGCCGGTGGCGGCCGGGTTCTGGTTCTATGGCATGTACTACGTGGCCGTCAATGTGCTGTACGGCCTGAACCGTACGCGCATGATTGCCCGGTACGTGCTGGGCGCCGCGATCTTCAATCTGGTGCTCAACCTGATACTGATTCCCCGGTTCGGAGCACTGGGGGCGGCGCTGGCAACGACCGTCTCGTTTGCGGCACTGGCATTCTGGACTCTGCGGGTGTCCGAACGGCTCAGTTCCATCGATTTTGATCTCCGAATCATTGCTGCGGTAGCAATTTCTGTGATCGTGCTCTGGGCGGCCAGTGCTCAGTTGGATTCGGCATCTGTTGTGATTCGTCTCTCCGTCCGCCTGCTCCTTATCGGCCTGTACTTCCCGCTGATTCTGCTCACGCGTACGTTCCGAATGGAGGACTTCGCTCGCGGACTGCGATTCCTGCGCCCGGGTGGTCGTATGGATGGTACGTGAGTTGCTCCCGCTCTGGTTGACAATCGCAAAACCCCCGTCTATATTCGACGATGTAGCACGCGGGAGCACGCCCTTAGCGGGCTCTGCGGCCAGTCGAGTTTCCCTGAAAAGCGCTCACTGGTTCTTCACTCAAATCGATCCCTCTTCAAATGGCAGAAGATTACGGAATCGCCCTCGGTATGGTAGAAACCCGCGGCCTGGTTGGAGCCATCGAGGCGGCTGACGCTATGGTCAAGGCTGCGCGTGTTCGACTGGTGGGCAAGGAGAAGATTGGGGGTGGCTATGTGACCGTTATGGTCCGCGGTGACGTGGGCGCGGTCAAAGCCGCAACCGACGCAGGGGCGGCAGCTGCCGAACGAGTCGGCGAGCTGATTTCCGTACACGTCATTCCACGGCCCCACTCAGATGTCGAGATGATCCTGCCGACCCGGGCGGATTGACCTCGACCTGGGCAACGCGTGGCACGGCGCAACGTAACCGGGTTCATGATATGAATCCGGGAGAAGGCGTCGGGTGAACACAAGTCTTTGGTCGTCAGTGAATGCTAGACTACGCAGACAAAGCACTTGGTATGGTCGAGACCCGTGGTCTCGTTGCGGCTATCGAAGCCGCTGACGCGATGGTCAAGGCAGCAGAAGTGACCATACTCGGGATCGAACAAACCGTCGCGGCGCTGATGACGGTCCATGTCGTTGGTGAGACTGCGGCCGTCCAGGCGGCGGTCGACGCGGGAGCAGCCGCGGCCTCGCGAGTCGGCGACCTGATCTCCGCCCACGTCATCCCGCGTCCTGCTGAAGAAACGTATTCCGTCGTTGACAGCGAGTCGTTTGTGACGCCGGCGAGGCCGAGAGGTGGCGCCGGCCGTAAACCTGCCGCTCGCACAGTCCGGTCGCAACGAGCCTCCGATCGGTCCGCTTCAGCCGATACGAAAGACCTCGAGTCCATGACAGTGCGCGAACTGCGCCAACTCGCGCGGCAAACACGCGGATTCCCGATTCATGGTCGCGAGATAGCCAGAGCAAACAAGAAACAGCTTCTCGACGCGTTCAGGAGCCTTGGCTGAACTGTCCACACCGAACAAAAGGTCGTCACCGGCATTCTTCTGATACGGTTAGACCCACAACCAAAGGACGATCGGAAAGAGCGTGCCCAACTCCGACGATAGTACCTCAGGCCCTGTGTTCTGGGGGCGATTGCGTTCAATGGTCGAACGCAATCCAAAGCATCAGGGCTACGATCAATTCTCGACAAGTCATCGCGGGATTGCCATAGCCGTCAGCGTTCTCGTGTCGGCTCTGCTCTGGTTCGTTTTCTCGATGCAGAAGAACTACAGTCTGGTGGTGGACCTGCCCGCTGTCGTCGTAAATCTTCCGATCGACCGGGCACTCACGCAGGTTCCGCCCCAAACCGTCCGCGTTCAGGTGCAGGGGGAAGGCCTGTCGTTGTTTCAACTCTACTATAATCGTCCCGCATATCCGCTGGACGCCTCGCAAGGGGTCGTGGATCTGGAGTCGACTCCGCCTGAACTGCCAAAGAACCTTCGCATCGAGACCGTTTCGCCACGAACGTTCGCGGCGCGAACCGAAGATCGAATTACGAGGAAGATTCCGGTGCGGCTCAGATTCGACGTGACCACCCCGGACAATCACAGCCTGCTCAATCCTCCACGCGCTGTGCCCGATTCTGTTCGTGTCTCGGGTGCAAGATCCATTGTCGAGAATCTGACCGAATGGCCAACGGAAGTTTTTCGTGCCTCAAATCTGACAGACTCTGTTGCAGTATCCGTCGCATTGATCGATTCCCTCAGTCAACTTCTGGATCGAGAACTTGATCGGACGACCGCGATTGCCGTCTCGCGGGAGTTCACGGGTGGCACACGTGAAGTGGAGGTGATCATCGAAGGCGCCCCGTCGAATGAGAAGATTGTAACGCTGGAACCCTCGCACCTCACGGTGCGATATCGTGTTCTACTGTCGGACTTCAATGAGTCTAAGCGTGCTCCGGATTTCTTTGCGACGGTCCAATATGATGAGATTCGGGCGGATACGACGGGAAGAGTGAAACCCCATCTGCATCCTCCAGCAAATCTCACGCTGCGCGACGTGCAATGGTCGCCGACGTCGCTGCGCTACTTCAACTACCTCGTAAACAACTAGCACGCCCGGGACTCGACGAGTTCCTTCGGGCGGCGAGCCTCCCATGGTCTACCTGGCGCTCGCCGTCGTCTGCAGCCTCGCCATCGGTGTGATCTTCAAGCTCGCACGGCGCGTCGGCATAGACCGGCTCGGGTTGCTCACGGTAAACTACTTCGTGGCGATGCTGCTGGCACTCGGCATCGGCCCCGACGTCGCTCTCGACGGTCGTGCGTCTGACATAACCCTGCTGATTTCGGTAGGGCTCCTCAACGGCGTGCTGTTCGTGGTGGGCTTCGGACTGTATGCCGCAGCGATTGATCGGGTGGGTCTCGCTCTGTCGGCGGCCACCATGAGGATTTCGGTACTTATTCCGTTCGTTGCTTCCTGGGTGATCTGGCACGAGTTGCCGACGACGCTTCAACTCCCCGGCATGGTCGTGGCCGTCGGCGCATTTGGCCTGATGGCCCTTGCGCCGGCAGACCGAAATCGCCGAACAGTAGCAGACCATCCAGCCGCTATGCTGGCGCTTCTCTTCCTTGTTGCCGGTATCACCGACACAACACTGAAGGTCTATGACGAGCATCTCGCCGATTTTGCAAGCCGGTCCACGTACCTTTTCGATTCCCGCTGGATCGGCCGACACCATCCCCCGGCCGCTCACCCGCACCACCTGGCCCTGCACGTCGAGCACGTCGAGCGGCAGCGGCTCGTCGAAGACGGTCGCCGGTGACGGTGCCGGCAGACACCCCGGCCAGGGACCCGAGCGGCCATCGGCTCCGGTGGCCGTACGCGACACCGCCCGTTCGCGTTGGTCGAGATCGACCAGGGTGGCCGGCATCCAGCGGTAGCGGTCCGCCGGGAGTCGCCCCCCGTTCCAGACGGGCACCGTGACCGACGCCTCCGACGTGAGTGTCGTGAGTCGGGCGATCGCACGGATCGCCCGCCGGTCGGCATCGGACTGTCCGCCCCACAGCCCGAGCTGCACCCCGTCATCGGCTCGGACCTCTTCAGGGCCGAGTCGGACCAGGGCGACGCCACCGGTGATCTCGTGCTCGCTTCCGCGCGGCAGGTTCACCCAGGCGTCGAGCTGCCAGCGGACCCGTTCGACCATCGCCGCGGCCGACATCCCGGCCGACCGGTACCAGGACCGTTCGGACCGTTCACCGTGCTCGGTCTCGAGCAGAACGACCAGCCGCGTGCAGACCCGACCGTCGGCGCCGAGCTGGCCGGCGAGTTCGTCGGCCAGTTGCTTGGCGACGAACACCACCGCGTCGGTCTGCGCCGCCGGATCGTCGAGCACCCGGGCGAGGCGGCGTTCGGGCGCAGGGTCGGTGGTGCTCGCCGGGCGGATGTCGACGCCCGAAGCCAGACGATGTGCGTGCATCCCCAGGGCCCGAATCGGCCGAGGACATCGGCGGGATCGAGGTCGGCGAGATCCCCGAGACGACGCAGCCCCAGTCGACCGAACAGGTCGACCAGCTCGGCGTCGACTTCGTCGAGCGTCTGCAACCACCCGATGGGAAGTGGCGCACAGAACGCCTCGGACCCACCCGAGCACCACGACGACCGGCTCCCGCCGGCGGACACCGAGGCGGGCGGCGACGCTCGCTGCGAACCGGCCGTCGGCCACTCCCACACCCACCTCGCGCAGCGATCTCGACACCATCGTCCGAGTTCGGCTGCGCCGTGACCACGTCGAGCACCACGCGACGCAGATGCTCGGCCATCGCTTCGTCACCACCGAAGTAGCGCGACGGACCACGAGCGGCGATGCTCAGCCAACCCGGCTCGACCAGGTCGACCCGAGGTGCGACCTCGGCGACGGCGCGCACGATCGGTTCGAACTCGCGGGCGTCACGCGCCGGATCGTCGTCGAGCAGTCGGATGTGCGGACAGCGCTGTTGCGCCTGACGCCGGCGCTGTCCGATCACGACCCCTTCGTCTGCTGCTGCGGGCGTACGGGCCACGACCCGATGTGCACGCATCACCGCCGCCGGAACGTCGGGGCGACAGCCGGCGGCGACGACCGGCCAGTCGGGACACCAGACGGTGACCATCCGGATCGGATCCACGTGGTCGTCGCCCGACACACCGCCGTTCGTCGTACCCGGATCCATCACACTGCGAGTTGGCGGTCGTTCAGGTCGGTGACGGTCACCGTGGCGGCCATCGTGTCGGCCATCTCCGCCAGGAGTTCCGCCTGCGGATCACGATCGGCCTGCGGACCACCGTCGAGCACCGGCCCGAATCCGAGACGGGTCCCCTCCCCGATCAGTTCGATCGAACAGGATCGCCGACCCGGCAGCCGTCGACCGGCAGCCTCCACATCGACGACCCGACGACGCAGATGGCCCGATCCGTCGCCCAACCCCGACCACACCGTGCGCTGCGTCGTCAGCTCGATGTCGCCGCCGAGCGCACCGGGCGCACCGAGGGTGACGACGACGGCGCCCTTCTGCTGCAACCGCGACCCGAGCTTGCGGACTGCTGCGGGGCGGCGTTCGCTGCGCAACCCGACCGGAACCCGGGTCAGGACCAGGTCGAATCCGTCGACGGCGGCACCCATCACGTCGATCCAGTCGAGATCGGTCCCTGACGACTCGTTGCACGCCGGTGTCGACGCGGACCACCCGTTCGAGTGGGACACCGAACTCCGCAACGGCGTCCGTCCCGAGCGTCGGGACGTCGACCACCGCCATCCAGCCACCTTCGACCAGTGCGTCGCGTACCAGCCCGAACGCCATCGAGCGTGCGGCGGCACCTCGGCACGACACGACCTGGCCACGGACCAGACCGTCGGGGAGGAGCTGATCGAAGGGCGCGGCGACCGGCAGCGTCCGTTCCCGGGCAAGTGCGACCGGCTTGACGCGTTCTCCCAGCTCAGCGAGAACATCACGCAATGCCTCGTCACGGGCCGGAGTGCCACGGCGGGCGTCCGACCCGATAGGACCGGACTGGTGGAGATGCGACGCATTGGCGTACGGTGGTCGACAGCGATTTCCATCTCTCGAACCATATCGAACACATGTTCGAGATGGCAAGGTCGATGATCGACTGCAGACGGTCACGACCGGTCGCTCACGTCGCGAGCGACCTCACCGATCGGTGGCGACGCCTCCGGCACGGGATCGCTGGCCACTCACGAGCAACTCGTGGAACTGGTCGGCACTCGATGCGAGGCATGTCGGCACCGAGCGCCCGTGCGTGCTCCTCGCTGCGCACCGCCTGACCACCGAGCACCACCCGCACGTCGGGGAGCTCCTGGTCGAATCACCGAGCAGCACTCGTGAACCGCGCGCGAGATGGTCGACGTGGGTGACCGAGAATCCGACCGCAACAAGGCTCGGGGGTCCGATGCGCCGCGTGGAGGAACGAGGCCGACGGCGTGTTCGCTCCGAGGTCGGTCACGTCCCATCCGTGCAACCGCATCAGGTCGCCGAGCATCGCCGTCGGGAGCGCGTGGTACTCCCCGATCGGCGCCCCGATCACGAGCCCGCCACGCGACCGGCCCCGGCGGACACAACGCGACCCGAGCCGGCCGATGATCCGCATCACGATGCCGGTGGCCTGATGCTCGACCGCCACATCGAACTCACCCGCGGCCCAACGTTCACCGATGCGGATCATCGACGGCGCCGATCAGTCGAGATAGACCGAGCGGACGTCGGCTCCCGGAGGTCATCGCCGCCTCGACCACTCCCCACGCACCCTGTGCATCGCCGTCGACCAGCCTCGACTTCGAGCGCGCTCGGCCCACGGTGCATCCGACCCGGCCTCGACCGGTCCGGCCGCCGAGCCGTCACGGAACATCGTCGAGTGCAGAGCCGGTGACCTGCCAGGCCCCGCCGACCTTGGCTGCGTCGAGCAGCCCCAGACGCACGTACCGGTACGCCGTCATGTAGTGCACGCCGAGTTCGTCGGCGGCTTCCTGGAGCGTGAACGTGGCACTCATGGTCGATCAGGCGGCAAGGCTAAACCGCAGCGAGCGGCGCTGCGCCCAACCCTGATCGCATTCACCGACCAGCCGACGCAGCTGCCCGAGCACCGGCGTGGCGCGGAGCGGTCAGCCCGTCTTGGCGGTCCAGCGCTCGCGCGCTTCGCGAGCGCGAACGAGCAGATGCATCGGCACCTTCTTCGCTGCCTCGGTGAGCGCCGCGTCGCCACCGGCCGCAGCGCGCATCGTCCGCACCCTGCGGCGGGTTCTTCGGGCTGCGAGGTCCTCGAAGGTCGGCGGCTCGACGCCCGGCCTTCCAGTACTGGTACATGTCGCGCACGATGTCGGCCAACCCGTCGGAGTCGTACCCCTTCTCGAGATCGACGGTGATGATGTTGGCGTACACGTGCACGCCGGCGACCTGGCCCGTGGCGAACAGCAGCCGGGCCAACTCGTCGGACGGTGACGTCCCGTAGGCGTCGAGCACCGAACGGAACCGCTCGTGGCCCTTGCCCGACAGCGTGCGATTGAGCTCGAAGCGGACGACGCCCGGCGTCGCACTCGGCTTCTCGGTGACGGCGACCAGCTGACCCATGCGTGCCACAGGCTACTGCGATCGACGGTCGACACCCAGCTCGGCTGCGGCGTCCGACGACGTCACCGTGCCAGCGAGCGCGTCGGCGAGCACGTCGGGAAAGCCGTCCGGCGTCGTCGACATGACCGTCGCGCCGAGCGCCGCGAGCGCCGCGGCATGCTCGTGGTCGTGCGCCGGGGTTCCCTCGTCGCTGAGCGCGAGCAACACCACGACGGTGACCCCCGACGGCGACGAGCTCGCCGACTCGGCGCCGCATCAGCTCGCCGTTGCCGCCCTCGAACAGGTCCGAGATGAGGAACAGCACGCTGCGCCGCGGCCGGTCGATCTAGCGGATGCAGTAGCCGAGGGCCTTGGCGATGTCGGTGCCGCCGCCGAGCTGCACGCCGAACAGCACCTCGACCGGATCGTGGAGGAACGGCGTGAGGTCGGTGACCGACGTGTCGAACGCGACGAACCGGGTGCGCAGCGTCGGCAAGCTGGGCGAGCACGCCGGCGAACAGCGAGGCGTAGACGACCGCTGTCGGCCATCGAACCCGACTGGTCGACGGCGATCACCACGTCCCGGGCGAGGCTCTGCTGGCGTCGTCCGTGACCGATCAGTTGCTCGGGCACGAGCGTGCGGTGCTCGGGGATCCAGTGACGCAGGTTGGCCTCGATCGTGTGCGGCCAGTCGATGTCGCCGGGCCGCGGACGCCGGGTCCGGGCGGCACGGGCGAGCGCCCCGCGCACCGCCTGGCGGGTCTGGTCGGTCAGCCGCTGCTCGATGTCGGCGAGCACCTGCGCGATCACCTGGCGTGCGGTGGCGCGGGTCTCGTCGGGCAGCAGCTTGTTCAACTCGACGAGCATCGTGACCAGATGGATGTCGGGTTCGACCGCCTGCAGCAGCTCCGGTTCGAGCAGCAGCTGGCGCAGATCGAGACGTTCGACGGCGTCACGCTGCAGGATCTGCACGACCGGCGTCGGGAAGTACGTGCGGATGTCGCCGAGCCACCGCACGACGCCGGGCTTCGACCGACCGAGCCCACCGGCCCGCCCGGCCGCGCCCCGACGACCGCGGTCGGATCGCTCACGGTCGTACAGCGCTCCGAGCGCTGCATCGATCCGGGCGTCGTCGCCGGTCAGACCGTGTCCGTCAGCCCGCGGCTCGGCGCACCGGCCGAGCCGTCACCGTCACCGGCGTCGTCGCCGGCATCGGCGGCCGCCGCTTCGGTCGGCAGCGTCGGACCCGTCGTCCGAGCCCTCGTTCCGCGGCACCGCCGAGCACCAGCCGCCACCGTCGTCGCCGCTCGGCGTCGGACACCTGCGGCATCGGCCGGGATCGCTCGGGCGGTCATCGCGCCGCCTCGGCGTCGACGGCGGCCACCGGCGTCGACGAGCGAGGACCCGAGCAGCTGTCGCACCGTGTCGAGCACCGCGGCGGCCCGATCGGCATCGACGTCAGCGACCGAAGCCCGACGGCGCGCGCGATCTCGCCGCCGAGCAGCAGCGACATGATCTGACGGCGTTCGGCCGGTTCGAACGCCCCGAACGTGCGCCGCAGCAGTGCGACGACGGCGTCGAACGCACTCGGGTCGCAAGCGACGACAGCCAGCGATCGACCACGCCGAGCAGGTCGGCGTCGTGAACGAGCACGGTGCCCGACCCGGCGAGAAATCCTTCGACGAACGCCGCCCCGACGTCGGGTGGCGTGCCGGCCGACTGAGCGCCTGCGACAACCGGTGCTCGACGCGGATCGCGTCCCACTGTCCGGCGTCGTGGAGCAGTCGCGTCGCGCGGCCGCTGATCAGCCCGTGCCGCATGGCGTGCCGATCGGCGAGTTGCGCGAGGACGGACGGGAACGCGCGTGCGGCGAGCGTCGTGGTCGAGCATCGCGAGCGCCGTCTGCGTGGCCGGTGAGCCGTTCGACCGTCCGCGCGGCGGCGTCGTCGTCGAGCGAGGAGCACGCCGGCACGAGCCCGGCGAGAATGCGCACGACGATGCCGTCGAACACGTCGCGCAGCGCGCCGCCGTCGGTACCGCGCACGTCGCCGTAGCGCAGCGCGTTGGCGAGCGGGACGACGACGTCCATCAGCCGTCCGACATCCGGGTCGGTGGCAGCCCGGTCGGCGAGTCGGCGCACGCTCGGCCGACGGCGTCGCGGAGGTCGGCGAACAGCGCGAGCTCGAGCGCGCCGACGAGCTCGGCGAGGCCGGTTGCCGCAGCCGCTCGTTCGACGAGCCGGGCCGTCGCCGCCGACTCGACCGTGCTGCCGTAGCCCGACCGCTCGACGAGACGCACCGACAGTTCGGGCTCCCACGCGACCCGCCACGTCTCGCGGAACGTGCCCGACGAGCCACGTCCCTCCTCCGGGACACCCCACGGGACCCCGAGCGCCAGCAGGCGATGCAGCAGATGCGACTTGCGCAGACCGGTCGGCGTCCGCAGGTCGACCTCGACCGTCTTCGGCGTGGCGCTCGGTGCGAGCCGTGCCGACTTCTGCGCCTTGGCGAGATCGCGCGCGAGCGGCACCTGCGGGGCACCATCGGGGACCTGCCCGAGTGCATCGCCGACGACGAGTTCGCGACCGCACGAGATCGAGCCCGCCCATCACGGCGTCGGCCGCATCGAGCACCTCGACCAGTCCGGGCCGTGGTCGACCCCGCATCGTGGCGAGCGTCTCGGCGAGCCGGGTCGCCGGCGATCAGATGGTCGGGCGACGCCGACTGGCCGCGCGCGCGGAGCAGCTGCGCCGCGTCGACGAGGAATCGTGCGACGCCGTCGGGCCCGGGATGGTCGAACACGTGGCGGTACCAGCCCGGGACTGTCGACACCGGCGCCGTAGCCGGACGACGTGGTCAGTCGTCGATGCGTCCACGGCACCCACGCCGACGCGACCTTCACCCTCGGGAGCCCGCGCAGCGTGGCGTTGTCGACCGATGCCGGCCGACGCGTCGAGATCGAGCGCCGGAACGTGCCAGGCCCCGCACACGACCGCGACGGTGTCGTGCCCGTCCTTCAGCGCCCGTCGGATCGCCCGTCGCATGTGCGCCTCGCGCCGTTCCTCGCGCGCCGACGTGATCGTCCCGTCCCGTGCTGCCGCCATCGCTTCGGCGACGGCATCGAAGGCCGGCGTGCCGTCGCCCCGATGCTCGATGACGTCCTCCCACCAACGCTCGGGATCGGCGTCGCCCGCAGCGGCGGCCAACTCGCGGAGCGGGTCGGGCGGCGCCGAGTCGGCGACGAGTTCGTCGTCCGCCTCGCTCGGCGAACGTGACCGCCATCGGCAGGTCGATCGCGACGACCGGTCGCGCCCGTTCGTTCGCCCAGCGCGATCGCCTGCCACTCGGGGCTGAACGAGGCGAACGGCGCGAAGATCGCACGTGCCGGCTCGTTGGCGACGTAGCCGAGCAGCGCGACGGGCGGAACGAGGCCCGGGTCGCCGACCCAGCCGCAGGCTCGACTCGACATCGGCCGGCGCCTCGACGAGCACGACGTCGGGATCGATCTCGTCGAGCGCCCGCACGACCGAGCGCGCGGATCCCGGGCCGTGATGGCGGATGCCGAGGAGGTGGACGCTCGTCTCAGGCCGCCGACCTCACGAGTCGAGGGCGCGGCACGCCTCGTAGAACTCGCCCCAGTCGGGACGTTCGCGAACCACGCCCTCGAGATACTCCCGCCACGCGACCGCGTCGTGGATCGGGTCGCTGACCACCGCGCCGACGATGCCGGCGGCCACGTCGGTCGCCGAGAGCGTCGCCGTCGCCGAAGTGCGCGGCCAGCGCCGTGCCGTTCGTGATCACCGAGATCGCCTCGGCGGTCGACAGCGTCCCGCTCGGCACCTTGAGCGACGTCCGTTCGTCGACGGTGGTTCCGCTCCGCAGCTCGCGGAAGATCGTGACGACCCGCCGGATCTCGTCGGCGGCCGACGGCACCTCGGGCAGCGCCAGCGCCACGACCGAGTTCGTCGACGCGCTGCGATGACGATCGCGATCTCCTCCTCGACCGTCGCCGGCAACGGCAGCACGACCGTGTTGAACCGGCGCCGCAGCGCCGACGAGATGTCGTTGACGCCGCGGTCACGGTCGTTGGCGGTGGCGATCACGTTGAACCCGCGGACGGCCGAGAGCTCGGTGTCGAGTTCGGGGATCGGCAGCACCTTCTCCGACAGCACGGTGACGAGCGCGTCCTGGACCTCGGGCGGCATCCGGGTCAGTTCCTCGACGCGCACGATCGCGCCGCGGGACATGCCGCGATAGATCGGGCTGGGGACGAGGCGGCCTCGCTCGGACCCTCGGCGAGCAGCCGGGCGTAGTTCCAGCCGTAGCGCAGCGTCTCCTCGGTCGTGCCGGCGGTGCCCTGGACGAGCAGCGTCGAGTCGCCGCTGATCGCCGCGGCGAGGTGTTCGCCCACCCAGGTCTTGGCGGTGCCGGGCACGCCGAGCAGCAGCAGCGCCCGGTCGGTCGCCAGCGTGGCGGTGGCGATCTCGATCAGGCGCTGCGAGCCGACGTACTTCGGCGTGATGACGACGTCCGACGAGCCGCCGATCGGACCGCCCATCAGGTAGCGGACGACGGCCCACGGCGACAGCTTCCAGCCCGGCGGGCGGGGACGATCGTCGGCATCCGCGAGCGCCGCGAGCTCGCCGGCGTACTCCTGCTCGGCGTGCGGACGCAGGACGGTGGGCGCAGCGGCTTCGCTCATCGTCGCCGACGCTACCGGGCCCCGCTAACCGCAGTCCGTGCGCAGTGTCGAGCTCGACGTTGGTGCCGGGCTCGACGGTGACGCCCGGCGCGATGCTCTGCCCGAGGATCACGTCGTCGCAGTGCTCCGGCCACGAGATCAGGAGGCCGGTGACGAACTCGCTCGTCGACGATCGCAGATCGCCGACGCCAGCCGGAGTCCGACGAAGTCGGGCACCACGCACGGGTCGAACACCAACTCGACTCGGCCACCGTCGTCGAGCGCGGTCCCGCCTGCCGGGCTCCTGGCCGGCCACCACGTCGAAGCAGTGCGGGTCGGTGACGACGACGTAGTCGTGGGCCTCGAGTCGCCGTGCGGGCGTCGGCGGTGCTGGCGCCGACCACGTTCGGAACCTGCGCCGTCGGTGACCGCGGCGATCGTGACGTCGACATCGCGCGGTGGCCGCCGTGCCGGGCACGGTCCGGACCGGGATCGTGCGCGGTCGTCGCCATTGTCCTGCCGCTGCACGACGATGACCACCACGATCAGGATGGCCAGAATCGCGGCGACACCCGACAGCGTTGCGATCAGGGCCGTCTGCGGTCGGCGAACCGAGCGCTGCAGCACGGGCGTACCGGACCACGGCGTCGGTGCGGCACCCGACGACGGTCCGAGGAGAGGATGCTGGTCGTGCTGGTACGGCCGCGGTGACGGCGGCGATTGGACATGTGGGTGTTCGCCACTCGCTCCACGCCGACGCCACGGCGGCTGGCGGCGGGGCGGCGAACCGGCCGCGGGGTCGGGTTCGACGGCGCGTCCGATCCGCCAGTGGCCGCGGAGGCGGGGTGATCGGCAACCCGCGGTTGGGATCGCGTGGCATCGCCGGTTCGTGGTCGCGACGCTCGGCCGGTGCCGGTGCGCGGCGAGGACGTCGTTCGGTGATCGGTTCGGTGCCGATCCCGCGCAACTCGGCGGCGAACTCCTCCATCGACGCCGGTCGTTCGTTCGGGTCCTTGGCCATCGCCCGATGGAGCACCGTCGCCAGGCCCCGCGGGACGTCGTCGCGCTCGACGGTCGGCACCGGGTCGAGCGCGACCCGTCGCATGACCTGGTACAGCCCACTCGGACCGTCCGAGTAGGGAGGACTCCCCGAGAGCAGGGTGAACAGTGTCGCCGCGAGCCCGTACACGTCGGATCGGGCGGTGCCGTGGTGCCCGTCGAGGACGTCCGGGTCGGCATACGACGGCGTCGCCCGGATCGCCGACGTCGACGACTCCTCGTGGACGAGCGCAGCGATGCCGAAGTCGACGATCTTCGGCCGTCCGAACCGCGACATCAGGATGTTCTCGGGCTTGAGGTCGAGGTGCAGGACGCCGCCCTGGTGTGCGTGCTCGAGCGCGTCGGCGAGCGTGATCCCGAGTTCGATCACGTCGGCGGCGGGGAGCGGGCCCTCCCGCTCGAGGCGGTCGGCCAGCGATCCACCCCGGATCATCTCCATGACGATGTAGGGCTCCTCGTTCGCCGTGAACCCGGAGGTGTACACGACGCCGATGTTTGGGATGACCCGAGAGCGTCCCCATCGCCCGCCGCTCCCGGTCGAAGCGGCGGCGGGCAGCGTCGCCGTCGATCCGTCCGAGCACCTTGATCGCGACCTCGCGACCGTGTGCGTCGTCGGCCGCTCGATAGACCGTCCCGAACCCGCCACGGCCGAGCACTCCGGCGGGCGTGAACCCGTCGATCTCGAACGTCATCGACGGAGGCGACCCGGACGGGCCGGGCTGTCGATGTCGTCGGGCACGGACCCGATCATGGCAGAAACGAGTGTCAACGCTCCGAGACATACGGTTCGGCGAGTTCGTCGAGCATCCGCTGTCGAGTGAGCGCGAGGTCGGCGAGGACCGAGGCGAGCCCGTGTCCCGACGAACGGGTGTCGACAGCTTCCAACACCTCGGCGATGTCGGGCAGACCTTCGGGGACGCATCGGGCGATCACGTTCACCAGGACGGCGCGATGCGCCTCGGCCAGCGTGCCGATCCTCGAGTCCGACGGCGATCACTCCCCCGACCTCGGCACCGCGTTCCGGTGAGCAACGGCGCCAGCTCGGGCGGAACCGGCAGATCCGGGAGCTGCCCAAGCCGCTCGTATCTCGATCGGTGACAGTGGGCGCCGCGTCGGCGCGGCGCCAGATCGGGCACGTGATCGAGCAACCAGTCGGCGAGCGGTCCGGCCGCGACCATGACCCGTGCCCGACGGATCGGGTCACGTCGATGGCGGTGGAGTGCGGGCGGGACGAGCTCGGCGGCGAGGCGCCAGCCGTGGTCGACGAGCGTGAACATCCACTCGTCCTCGAGCACCGGCCACGACGTCGTGATGTGGTACCAACGGTCCGTCGCCGCCGGAACGCACTCGGGCCGATCGTCGATGGGTGGCGGCGCCAGCGGGTCGATCGGATCGGCTGGTCGCACGCCGGCCCGACGAACCGCCGTGCAGGCTGCGACCGCGGCGAGCATCCGCGCCGACGGATCGGTCCGAGCGGTGTCGGCGACGAGGTCTCCGATCATCCCGCCGGGCTCGGGAGGGTCGCGGCGGTCGGTCCCGAGCAGAGAGGTCGTCACCAGTTCGGTCCACAACTCGTCGACCGTCATGCCGCTCCGACGAACGACTGGTCGGCGCGGGGACCGATGTCGACGGTCCGCTGTCGAGGTGTACCGCGAGCGGGACCACGCCGTGTGGCGTCCACTCCAAGCGTGAGGTCGACCGGACGACCACCCGAGAGGGCGAGCAGCATGGTGACCGGGTCGGAAGCGGCACGGGGAGTGCGACGATCGCCCACGCCCATCGCGGCCGTCGGCGGCGAGGATCGGCAACGCTCCCGTGTCGTCGCCGACGAACCAGGCTCGCCCGAGCGGACGACCGCAGCGGTGACCGAGGTGGCAACGCGATCGAGCCACGGCTCGGCGACCAGCATCCGCCCGATCTCGTCGGTGGCGTCGGCGACCGTCTGTCCCGGCGGCCGCCCGGGCGGCGGGCCAGGGCGGGGTTCGTCCGGGAAGATCGACGCCGCCGGATCGACGTGACGCGTGTCCGACGAGCGCCCGCAGCGCCGGGCCGGGGTACCGGTGCAGGTCGGCGTGCACCGTCGGTGCCGACCTCGAGTGACGTGTCGAGGCTCTGCTGATACGCCGCGAACGACAGCACGAGCGCCCAGCGACCGCTCTCGGTGCCACGGAGCCAGTGGCGGCGCACCTCGATGCGGTCCTCGCGCTGGTCGCTGCGCCCGGCGACGACCCAGTGGTCGGTGTCGGGCACGCCGCCGAGCACGTCGGCGCGGCGGACCTGCCACCCACGGTCGTGGCCACCGCGTCGGCGAGCGGACCGGGAAGCGAGCGCAGGCGTCGGCCCGGCCTGGGAGAGCAGATGCAGCAGGCCGAGTTCTGCGAGCACGTCGTCGTGCCAGGTGGCCGACGCTCCGACGAGCCCGGCGAGGCGCCGGATGCGGTTGGCGAGGCTGCCGGCCTGGGCATCGACGAGGCGCGCGGCGAGGTCGTCCCAGGTGCCGTACCGGGCGAGCGCCGGGTCGGCGAGCCCGGTCCGCATCCGGTCGTCGAGCCACCGATCGAGTTCGGTCAGTCCGGCGAGCATCCGCTCGACCCGCTCGTCACGGGCCGTGTCGCGCTCGTCGTCGGGTGGGTGGAGTGGCCGCGGGTTCGTCGTCGACCGTCGCCGAAGCGGTCGGTCGCGGCCGCCGGTGTCGTGCCCGGCGGCCGCCCGTGTCGCGTCGCGCTGTCCTCAGCCGACTGCTGCGTGCGCCGCATGCTCCCGCGCAGCGCCGGCCGTGCGACGCTGGATCCACGCCTCGACCTGTCGCGGCGGGCACCCCGATCGGCACCTGGTCACGTGCCCACATCAGCAGCGAGCGCGAGCGCGTGCTTGCACGGCACCTTCCGACTGGGGCACGTACACCGGAACCCGACGCCGACGTGGTCGACGGCGGTGTCGTACGGTTCGGCGCCGCTCCCCTGGAACGATCCCCAGACCACCCGGTCGTCGGCACCTGCGTCAACCCAGCGAGTCGGGGTCGCGAGCGGCTGCGCCGCCGTGATCGCAGCCGGGGACGGCGCCACCGCTTCGACCTGTTCGACCGACCACACCATCTCCGTCGACGCTACGGGACACGGCGGGTGCCCCAACACCCTCGATCGGTCTGGGAGGATGACCGAATGGCGCTGCGGGTCATGACATGGAATCTGTGGTGGCACTTCGGCCCGTGGGAGACACGACAACCGCTGATCGTCGACGCGATTCGCGATGCCGCTCCGGACGTCCTGTGCGTGCAGGAGGTCTGGTCCGACGAGTCGAGCGACCAGCTGGACGAGCTCGCTGCGACGCTCGGGTTCGACGTCGCCCGGACCGACCCGGTGTTCTACTCCGGCCAGTCGTTCGGCAACGCCGTGCTGTCCCGGTGGCCATCGAGCGGATCGCCGACGAACGACTCCCGCTCGCCGACGGATCGACCAGCCATCGGCGCGTCGTGGCCGCCGTCGTCGACTCGCCGTTCGGGCCGTGGCCGATCGCGTCGACGCACCTCGACCACCGCTTCGATCGATCAGCCGATCGCCAGGCGCAGGTGCGCGCGACTCATGGAACTCGCTCGTGACTGGCGGCGGCGACCCGACAACCGACCTGCCGCTGATCGTCGGCGCCGACCTCAACGCCGTCCCCGACACCGACGAGGTACGCGTCGCGACCGGCACGCACGGCGGGCGTCGACGGGATCGTGTTCTCCGACGTCTGGGAGCAGGTGGGCGATGGACCCGGCCACACCTGGCTCCGGGCCTGCCCGTATTCGGCGGACACGGCCTGGCCCGATCGGCGGCTCGACTACCTGCTCGTGTCGTGGCCGCGCCCGAAGCCGGTCGGCAACCCGATCCGTGCATGGACGGTCGGGCACGGCGGCACCGGCGACCCGTGGGCCAGCGATCACCTCGCCGTCGTGGCCGACCTCGTCACCCCCGACTGAGCGTTACGTGACGGGTCTGACCCGTCACGTAACGCGTTACGTGATGGGTCAGACCCGTCACGTAACGCGGACTGGGGTGACGGCGTCGGCGGCGGACTTGGCGTGATAGCTCGAGCGGGTGAGCGGGCTCGCCTCGACGTGTCCGATGCCGAGCGATTCGCCGATCCGCTTCCACCGCTCGAATTCGGCCGGCTCGGCATACCGGGCGATCGGCAGGTGGTGCGACGTCGGACGCAGATACTGCCCGATCGTCACGATGTCGACACCGAGATCGGCGACGTCCGCGAGCAACCCGACGATCTCGTCGTCGGTCTCACCGAGCCCTGCCATGAACCCCGTCTTGGTCGTCAGCCCGGCAGCCTTCGCGCGGGCGAGCACACCGAGCGAGCGGGCGTAGCCGGCCGAGGGCCTGACCGCCCGCTGGAGCCGAGCGACGGTCTCGACGTTGTGGTTCATCACGTCGGGGCGAGCCGCGAACAGCAGATCGAGCGATGCGTCGTCGCCCTTGGCATCGGAGATCAACGTCTCGACACGAGCCTGCGGCCGACGAAGCCGGATCGCCTCGACGCAGGCAGCGACGTGCGCCATGCCGCCGTCGGCGAGGTCGTCGCGGGCGACCATCGTCAGCACCGCGTGGTCGAGCGCCATCCGATCGATCGCCTCGGCGACACGATCGGGCTCGTCGACTGCGGGCTCGAGCGGCTTGCGGGTGTCGACGAGGCAGAAGCCACAGGCGCGCGTGCACCGTTCGCCGAGCACCATGAACGTCGCCGTACCGTCCGACCAGCAGTCGGAGAGGTTCGGACAGCCGGCGTCCTCGCAGACGGTGACGAGATCGAGCGAGCGGATCGTCTTCTTGAGCTCCATCACCTCCGGGCCCATCTCGACCTTGGGGCGCAGCCAGTCGGGCTTGCGCGTCTCGATCGACAGACCCGTCCGGTCACCCCGGCGGCTTCCATCCGTGCCGCCGAGCGTGACGACACGAGCTTCACCTGTTCGCCGGGGCCCTCGCCACGTGAGAACGCCGACAGGTCGCGGCCGTCGGCGGCATGAGCCCAGGCGACGTCCTGCCGTTCGAGCCCGACCTCGGACCACCGCTCGGCGGCGAGCCGAGCGATCACGTCGGCGACCTGCTCCATCGTGACGTCGACGCCCTCCTCGGCGAGCGAGGTGACCGGCTTGTCGCCGATGCCGCACGGGACGATGTGCTCGCGCATGTACGTGAGGTCGGTCGTGACGTTGAGTGCGAAGCCGTGCATGGTCCGGCCCCGACGGAGGCGAACGCCGATCGCACAGATCTTGCGTTCGCGTGCGGTCCCGGGGTCGAGCCACACGCCGGCGAATCCGGGGAGGCGTCCGGCGTTCGTCACGTCCGAGTTCACCGAGGGTGTCGATGATCAGCCCCTCGACGCCGCACACGTGGTCGGTCGCTCCGATGGAGTTCGCGACGTTGAGGATCGGGTAGCCGACGAGCTGACCGGGGCCGTGATACGTGATGTCGCCACCGCGTTTGACGGCGACGAGCTCGGCCCCGACCGCCGCTGGTTCGGACTTCAGGTTCGTCGCGAGATCAGCCGTCCGACCGTACGTGAAAACGTGCGGATGCTCGAGCAGCAGCAGATGCTGTCCGGTCCCGTGGTCGAACAGCGCCTGCTGGACCGCCAGCGCCTCCCGGTACGGCACCGACCCGAGCCATCGGACACGAAGGGGTGTTGGTGTGCCGGGGGTGGTCGCAGGACTCACACGTCGAGCCTACGCCTCCCGTGCTCGGCGGGCTCATGGGACCACCCCGAACGCTCGGGTCGTCGCATGCTCGACCGGGGCGATCACGGAGCCGCCCGAAAACGACACCGGCGAACCATGAATGCTGGCTCAGGCCAGTCCGAGGGGAAACTTCGAGAGCCGGTCGATGCCGGTGTCGGTGATGAGAATCTGCTCTTCGAGCTTCACCGACTCGGTGCCACCTGGAGGTGCAGCGAGTGCTTCGACGCAGATCACCATGCCCGGTTCGATCGTTCCGTCGTAGCCACCGCCGTCGAAGTGATCACGGTTCAAGATGAGCGGGTACTCGTTACACAATCCGATGCCGTGACCGATCGCTGCGTTCGTGACCGAGTGGATGTCGCCAGGCGGCAGATGGCCGTGTTGTGAGATTTCCGCGAATGACGCTCCCGGGGTGAACAGCTCGATGTTGTGCTCGAGTTGCTCGTGTGCGGCGTCGAACAGTCGTTGCTGGTTCGACGTCGGGGCCCCAGCGTCGGCGGTCCAGGTCCGCGAGATGTCGACCGAGTAGCCACCGATGCCGATCAAGTCGGTGTCGAACGCGACGAGGTCGCCTGCGTCGATCACCTTGTCCGAGCATTCCTGGTACCAGGGGTTGGTGCGCTGCCCTGATGTGAGCAGCCGCGTTTCGAGCCACTCGCCACCGGCCGCGATGTTTGCCGCGTGCAATTGCGCCCACAATTCCTGCTCGGTCTGTCCTGGCCGCATCGATGCGCGCATCTCGGCGACGCCCCTCTCGCAACCACTGATGGCCTGTCGAATGAGACTCATCTCGTCAGGGGTCTTGATCATGCGCGCTCGATTCGCCGCCTCCTGTCCGTCGTGCAGCCGAATGCCGTGCTCACCCAGCGCGGCGGCGCCGACCGGATCGCAGCGGTCGACGGCGAGGTCTCGGGCATCCGCACCCAGGAGTGCAGCGATCTCCTCTGCCCACATCTTCGCGAACTCGTCGACGCGTGATCCTGCGATGAAGTGGTACCAGCTGACTGCGGTGCGCACCTCGTCGACCATTGGGTGTCCGATCGAGAGATGTTCGCACCCCTTGAATTCGAACAGCACCACGGCACCCGCGACGGGGACGTAGACGTACCGACATGGGTTGTGCAGCGAATAGACCTGCATGTTCGACGTGCCGGTTGCGTAGCGGATGTTGATCGGGTCGTAGAAGAGTCCGGCGTCGCAACCCGCCGTTTCGAGTGAGGCGCGCAGTCGGGCCAGCCGTCCGCTGTCAAGAGCACGGTGATCGAGCGTCGTTGCGATTGATGAGCCGGTCGCGAGCCGGTCGCTCACAGGATCAAGCCATCGGTTGCCGCCGACCGCGCCGCTTCTGCAACCAGATGCGCTTCGGTCACCCGGCCGTACACCGCTCGCGTCCGATCGACGGGCCCGATCACGCCTGGCCGATCGCTGTAGCTGAACACCATCACGTGTCGATCCGTCGCGCCGGTTGTCCGCGTCACCTGGTGGAGCGAGTAGCGACCAAGGAAGAGTTGCATGTCGCCAGGTTGGAGATCGACCGTGCGAATCATCTCGGGATGCTCGCCAGACAGCACGTCGGCGAGTCCCGCAAGGTTCTCATCGCCCGGACGACGAAGGTTGCTGCAGTACTGGAACTCACCCCCGTGATCGGGCTGACGCGTCATGATCGTGATGACGAACTCGTTGGTGTCGTAGTGCCACGGATACGCGCCAGTCGGCGGCAGGACGGTCGCCACCAAGCCGGCCAACGGATCGGCGTACTCGAACACCCGCTCACGATCGGTGCACGCGGCGATGAACGCCTTGAAGTACGACGATGCGTAGACCCGATGGGCGATCGAGTACGGCGGAATCATGTCGCGCGTGACATGGCCCGCATGCCACGTCAACCGCTGCACGCGTGGGTCGTCGGCGGGTAACGATGCTTCGAGATCCCGACGGGCGTACACCGTCGACGTGTGCTCCCGGATCGAGACGTGCGTCGCCATCGCTGCAATTTCCTCGGCCGCCAGTTCGAGCGCGGCTGGCAACAGAAAGTCCGGCAGCACCAGGCATCCGTCACTCGTGATGTGTTGTCGCGCCTCGTCGATCATGACCTGCCAGGCGTACGAGCCCGGCTGGTGAATGGGATACCGATTCAGGTCGATGACATCAGAGAGGTCACCCGCCTCGGGATTCGCAAGCTGTTCGAGAAGTGTCATCGAGTGTCCGTTCCGGTTCCGTCCGATGCCTCGTCCGCTTCGTGCACCGGCCCCGATGTCCAGTCAGCCAGAGAAGCCTGCGATGAGTCCAACAAATCAATGGGCCACTTTCACATGAATCACATTCATGTATGATCGAGTGGTGCCGCTGCAGCTCGACCTCCGTCACTACGAGACCGTCGTCGCGATCACGGAGTTGGGCACGATGACCGCGGCAGCCGAGCGTCTGCACTCGTCGCAGTCAGCGCTCAGCCATCGTCTCGCCGAGGCCGAACGCCGTCTCGGGACCAGACTGTTCGATCGCGGACCGCGTCGCCGCCTGCTCCCCACCCGTGCAGGACTCATGGTGCATCAGACGGCAAGTCGGGCGCTCGCTGACCTCGAACGAAGCGAACACCTGCTCATCAGCGAGGACCGCACGATTGTCGCATCGGTCCGGATCGCTGTCGGCTCGTACGACTGTTACCACTGGTATCCGGGGTTTCTTCACGATGTTCGCGCCAATCATCCGACGATCGATCTGCAACTTGTCGTCATCGACGATCAACCGTCGGCACACCTCGCCTCCGGTGCTGCCGACCTCGTCATCGCACCCGGCACCGCCGAGGGCATCTTCGACACGCGACTGCTCTTCCACGATGAACTCGTCCTGTGCGTCGCGCCGGGGCACCGTCTTGCCGATCGCAAGTGGGTCGAGGCTGCGGACTTGGCTGACGAGTCATACCTGACGTACAACCCGCGCCCCGCTCCGGGCTTTGAGTTCGACCGGTTCATCGGGCCTGCGCAGAGGTACCCACGTACCGTCACCATCGTTGAACAGACGAATGCGATTGCCGAACTCGTCGCTGCTGATGCGGGCATCAGCATCTTGAGCCGGTGGGCGTTGGCGCCGGTGATCGATGCGGGGCGGATCGTGGAAGTTCGGTGTGGCGAAGCAGGCCTCCCCCTCGAGTGGAACGCACTCTTGCGACCGAACGAACCCGACAGATCACCCGCACGGCTGGTCGCCGACGAACTCGCGGATCACCTCGACGACTTCATCCTCGATCCCGGTTGAACGACAGCTCAGATCGCCGGGCCGATGTTGAAGCGCCGCACCAACACCATCTCGTCCACGCCGCCCTGAGACGCCGCGCCTACAGCTCGGTGTTCCAATCCTTCGTCTCGAGAATCTGCTTGACCTTCTTGAGGAAGCCCGCGGCATAGGCGCCGTCGAACGCACGGTGGTCCCAGCTCATGGCGAGGTTGCCGACCGGGTGGATCGCAATGGCCTCGCCACCGTCGGGGCCGGTCGTGACAACCGGCTTGCGGATGATCGCGTCGGTCGAGATGATCCCGACCTGCGGCTGGTTGATGATCGGCATCGTGAGCACGGACCCGGCCGAGCCGTTGTTCGAGATGGTGAAGGTGCCGCCCGAGATCTCGTCGGGGGTCAGCTTGCGGTTGCGGGCACGGTCGGCGAGGTCGGAGATCTCGCTGGCAATCGCGCCGAGACGCTTGGTGTCGGCGTCGCGGACGACCGGTGCCAGCAACCCCTCGTAGTCGAGGTCGACGGCGATCCCGAGGTCGATGAAGTTGTGCACGATCAGCTCGCCGTCGGACACACTCGCGTTGAGGTGTGGGAACTCGGCGAGCCCGTCGATGATCGCCCGGGCGATGAACGGCAAATAGGTGAGGCTGAATCCGTGCTGCGCCTTCCATTCGTTCTTCTTCGCCGTGCGGACGACGTCGACGTTGGCGAAGTCGACCTCGACCACGCTGAACGCGTGCGGGCTGACCGCCTTGCTCATCACCATGTGGTCGCCGGTGAGCTGACGGATCTTCGACAGGCGCACCGCGGAGTCGCGTTCGGCCGGCACTGACCTGTGGAGCCGGTGCAGCTGGCGCGGACGGCTGGAGGCGCAGCTGGAGCAGCAGCGGCCGGAGCTGTCGGGGCACTGGGTGCCGCAGCAGGGGCCTGCGCCGCCGCTGGCGGTGCGGCCAGGGGCTTCGCTCCCGTGGCATCGATGTGGTCGAGGACGTCATCGCGAGTGATCCGACCTCCCGGACCGGACCCGGTGATCGCGTCGGGGTCGAGGCCGTGTTCGTTGACCAAGCGGCGCACGACCGGTGAGAGCAGGCGGTTGTCGCCTGCCTGCGCCGTCGTGTCAGCGGCGGGAGCCGGGGTCGCTGAGGGCGCAGGAGCAGCCGGCGGAGCAGGTTCGGGCTCGGGCGTCGGGAGCGGCCGGCGGAGCTCGGCTCGGGTTCGGGCGCCGGCTCGGGCGCGAGCGGCCGGAGCTGCTGCCGCCGGTGCCGCCGATCCGCCATCGCCGACGACGGCGATGACCGTGCCGACCTCGACCGTCTCGCCCTCCTCGGCGCGGATCTCCAGTAAGCGTTCCCGACACGGGTGACGGCACTTCGGTGTCGACCTTGTCGGTCGAGACCTCGAACAACGGCTCGTCTTCGGCGACCTCGTCGCCCACGGCCTTGAACCACTGGGTGATCGTGCCTTCGGTGACGGTTTCACCGAGCTGCGGGAGGGTGACGTCTGCCATGATTCGTGTCCTTTGTCCTGAGATCTGGGTGCTGCGAAGATGTGGTCGGATCGGGCGATCAGCCGTTGAAGCTGCGACCGGTGAGCGAGAGCACGGTCTCACCGAACAACTCACTCAAACTCGGATGGGGCTGGATGAATTCCGCGACTTCGTCGACGGAGGCCTCCCAGTTGACCGCGAGGTAGCCGCCCGACAGCTGCTCGGTGACCCACGGGCCGACCATGTGCACGCCGAGGATCTGACCCGCGGTGCCGTCGGCACGCTTCTTGGCGATGACCTTCACCAGGCCTTCGGTCTCGCCGAGGATCATCGCCCGGCTGTTGAACTTGAACGGGTGCTTGCCGACGACGACGTCGTGTCCGGCGTCCTTCGCCTGCTGCTCGTCGGGCCCGGCCCATGCGACCTCGGGATGGCAGTAGATCGCCCACGGCACCCGGTCGTACATCACCGGCATCGGGTCCTCGCCGAGCAGGTGCTTGATGACGAGGATCGCCTCGGCGTACGCCGACGTGCGCGAGCTGCGGTGTGTTGATCAGGTCGCCGACCGCGTAGACGCCGGCCTCGCCGGTGCGGCAGTACTCGTCGACGACGACGAAGCCGCGCTCGTCGACGACCACGGCGGTGCCGTCGAGGCCGAGCTGGTCGGCGAAGGGTCGGCGGCCGACCGACACGACGACGACGTCGACTTCGACCGACTCGCCGTCGCCGTACGCCACGACCGTGCCGCCGGAGTCGTTCGGCGTGTGGCCATTGACCATGACGCCGGTCTTGATCGCGATCTTCTTCTTCTTGAACGACTTCTCGACGACCTTCGCGACGTCCTTGTCGAGGCCGGGCAGGATCTTCGGCAATCCCTCGAGAATGGTCACCTCGGAACCGAGATCGGCGAACGTCGACGCGAACTCGCAGCCGATCGCGCCACCACCGATGACGGCGACGCGTGCCGGGAGCGTGTCGAGATCGAGCACCTCGTCGCTGGTCATGATCGGCCCACCACGCTCGAAGCCGGGAATCAGGCGGGGCACCGAGCCGGAGGCGAGCATGACGAAGTCGCCCGTGATCGTGGCGGAGCCACCGTCGCCCAAGGCGACGTCGACCGTGCGCCCGGCCCGGAGCGAACCGACGCCGTTGAACACCTCGACCTTGCGGCCCTTGCACATCGCCGCGATTCCGCCGACCAGGCCCTTCACGATGCCCTGCTTGCGTTCCTGCGTCGTGGCGAATGCAACGGACGACATCGCCACCGGTCTCGATACCGAAATCGGCAGCGTGATCGACGTGGCGCTTGACCGCTGCCGTCTCGAGGAACGCCTTGGCCGGGATGCACCCGCGGTTGAGGCAGGTGCCGCCCAGGGCGTCCTTCTCGACGAGGGCGACGTTCAAGCCGGCGGATGCGCCGTACAGAGCGGCGGAGTACCCGCCGGGTCCTCCGCCGATGACGACGAGATCGAAGTGGTCGGATGCATGAGCTCACGGTGGATCACCGTAGCGCTCCACCAGCCCGTCGGAACCGTGGGCCTGCAAGTGACCGATCGGTAACCGGTATCCGGAGCACCATGACCCGATCACATCCGGCCGCACACGGTCGGTACCGGTGGTGGCTCTCGAGCGGCGATCGCGCTCAGGCGAGTCGCCAGGTGGCCTGTTCGTCGCCGCGGCGCATGATCAGCACACGGCTCGTCCCCGCCGCCTCGGCGACGTCGAACTCGACGACGCACGCCCGCGACGCCTCGCTGATGCCGTCACAACGATCACCATCGGCCGATGCGAGCGGCGACAGTTGCCGATCACCGGTGACCAGCCGAAAACTGTCGATCCCATCCACATCGTCCACTCCGCCGATCTCCACCGAGACGACCATCGTGTCGCCGAACACCTCAACATCGAGGACGGTCACCCGAGCGTCACCGACCGTCGCTTCCTCGCCGAACGGCGTCGCCCGGCTGACCACCTCCTGACCCGACAGCTGGAACAGCAGTACGCCTCCGGCCATCAGGATCATCAATGCGGTTCCGACCGACAGGAGCAGCAGCGTGCGGGTCTTCATCCCACCTCAGCCTACGGACGATGAACAGGCCCGAAACCGTCGCCGGGCGGGCACCCGGCGAACCCTGCGGTCGATACCCTGGAGGCATGAACTGGCGTCGACCTCTCCCCACCGCTGCCTTCGTGCTCGCGGCCGGCTTCGCCGTGGTCGCCTGCGGAAGCTCCGACAGTGCGGACGACGCCACCACTGCCGCACCCGTGGCGACCGACTCCGTTGCCGATCCCGACGCCGGCGCCGGCGAGACGACCGCCGAGCCGGCGGTCGTCGGCGGTGCACCCGAGATCCTGCAGTTCACGAGCAGCCTCGTGGGCGGTGGCGAGCTCAACGCTGCCGAGCTGTCCGACAAACCGACGGCATTCTGGTTCTGGTCTCCCACTTGAAGCACCTGCAACCGTGAAGCCCCCTCGGTCGAGGCGGCAAGCATCAAGTACCAGGACCAGGTCAACTTCGTAGGCGTGGCGTGGACCGGCTCGGAGGACTCGTACCAGGGGTTCATCGACAAGCACGCCCTGACGTTTCCGCAGATCAACGATGACCCGGGTGAGGTCTTCGCCCGCTTCGACGTCGCCTTCCAACCCGCCCTCGTCATCGTGAAGGTCGACGGCAGCATGGAAACCGTCGCCGGCGCCGTCGACGAGAGCCTTCTCGACCAGATCATCTCCGAATCTGTCTGAGCGCCCGGCCGCTGCGGTGGCTCGGCCCTCCGTTGCTCACCGAGCGGGGGCTTGGAGCGCATTCAACCGTGCCCGCAGGTGAGCGGCTTCGACATCGTTGCCGCACAGATCGAGCGCAGAATGGTACGACGTTCGGGCGAGGTTGACGTCGCCCGCCCGCTGAGCCAGTTCGGCGCGGACGGCGGCGACTCGGTGGTTCCCGGGCAGGAGATCCTCGAGCCCGCTCAGCAGGGCGAGGCCGGCACGGGGACCCTGCGCCTCGGCGACCGCGACCGAGCGGTTGAGGCGCACGATCGCTGATCCGGTCCGTGCTTCGAGGACGGCGTAGTAGCCGGCGATCGTGGTCCAGTCCGTCGCTTCGGCGGTGGGTGCTCGGGTGTGCTCCGCTGCGACGAGGGCCTGGAGTCGGAGCTCTTCTGCGTATCCGTCGGTTGGCTGGAGCCCCTCGAGCAGCGCCAGCCCGGTGCGGATCTCTTCGTGGTGCCACATCGAGCGGTCCTGGTCGGCGAGCGCGACGAGCAGGTCGCCGCTCACTCGCGAATCGCGACGCGAGTGTTGGAGCAGAAGGAGTGCGAGCATGGCCCGCACCTGGGTCACGGTGGGCATCAGATCGTGCAACACGGTCGCGAGTCGCACAGCGTCGCCGGCGAGGTCGGCCCGCAGCAGATCGGACCCACCCCCGGGTGCGTACCCAGCGGTGAAGGCCAGGTAGATCGTCCGGCAGACCTCGTCGAGACGCGATCGAAGTTCGTCCTCGATCGGGTCGCCGATCGGAATGCCGGCGAGGAGGATCTTCTTCTTCGCTCGCGTCAGGCGCGCCGCCATCGTCGACGGCGACACCAGGAACAGGCGGGCGATCTGGTCGGTCGGTGTCCCGATGACCAGGCGGAGCGCGAGCGCCGATCGCGATGCTGGCGGGAGGGCTGGGTGGCAGCACAACAAGATGAGGTGCAGGCGATCGTCGACCACCTCCTCGCCCGCGTCACCGTGTGGTTCCCATCCGGGTCTGACCGCGAGCAGTGGCGCCTTGCGTCCGGCGATCGCCTCCGCTCGGAGTCGCCCGATCACGTGGCGATGGGCCGTGGTGTACAGCCAGCCGACAGGACTGGCCGGCACTCCGTCGGCGGGCCACCGGACCGCCGCTCGTGCGAAGGCCTCACTCAGCGCGTCTTCGGCCAGATCGAGGCGACGGGTCCGAGACACCAGCAGCGACAACAGCCGACCCCACTCCGCCCGGTAGATGTCCTCGATCGTGCGGTCAGGGCGTGTCGAGGACCGGTCGGATGTCGATGTCATACGCGGGCAGGATCCTGCACAGCTCGATCACGGTGTCGAGGTCGGGGGCTTCGAGCACGTAGTACCCGCCGATCTGCTCGGCCGCCTCGGCGAACGGGCCGTCGGTGACGGTCATCTCGCCACCGCGAGTGCGCAACGTGGTGGCCATCGAGCCGTCGCCCAACGCCTCCCCGCCCACCAGCTCCACGTCCGGTCGGGCTGCACACGCCTCGTCGAACGCGACATGCTCGGCCATCCCGGCCTCCTGCTCGTCGGGGGTCAGCTCATCCCACGACGCCATCTCGCCGTAGCCGGCGAGTAACACGAAGTACTTCACGGTCAACTCCTTCTCGTCTCCTCCAGCCGACGACCATCGTCGACACCGATACGACGCGCCAGACCACCCCGAATCGACAACGCCGATCGAGAAATCCGCCCGCACTCCCCCAATGCCGTACATCCTAGGATGCCACTGCTCGTCGCCCGTCGTTCAACCGGAACCGCGGCCTCACCGGCCGCAGCGAGGTGTCCTGACCCGCGTCGAACGGTCCCGCGTTTCGTCGCGAAGTACGGTCTGGTCATGTCGTTGACGGTGTCCGCGAGCGCTGACATCACCGCGCCGCCCCAGGCGGTGCTCGAGTTCGTGCTCGACCTCGAGCGGTACCGGCATGCCGACCACAAGATCGCCCGCGTCTCCTCGGTCACCGGTCCCGATGAAGCGGGGCGGGGATCGGTCCGGCTGTGGGGTCGGCTCCCCGGGCTTCCGCTCGCACCCGACCGTCAGGACTTCACGCTTGATCGCTGGAGCCACCTCACGTTCGTCGGCGCGCCGCGCCAGCCAGGCCGCCTCCTGTTCGACTTCGTCGGGACGTTCGAGTGCACCCCGCTCGACGACGACACAACACGGGTCACTCACGCCTACGAGTTCACGTTCCGGTCGCCGTTCCGATGGATCGAGCGCCGCATGGCCCAACCACTCTCCACCGAGATCGAGCAAGAAGTCGCCCGGCTCGCCGCGATGGTCGGTGACCAGCAAACGGACTGAGACGGTCTCCGGTGCGGATCGCACGACCGCTCGTCGACGTTCTCGTCGCTTGTGAGCAGCGGCTCGGTGTTCGTGACCATCGACGGCAGGAGCGGCGCCGGAAGTCGACGCTTGCCGCCGCTCGGGCATGCGCTGGCAGCGGCGACCCACCCTGACGCAGGCGGCAACCTCAGGTGCTCAGCGCCCGAGTCGAGCCACGATCTGCGTCGGGGACACGACACCGTCGACGAGCGCGGCGGTCAAGTTGGCGAACATCGCTGATCAGCTCGGTCCCATCAGGTGCGACAGATCGACGGGAGGCGGATTCTTCGAGACCGATTCAAGAGCGCTGCGGACCATCGCAAGCGCATCGACAGGGGCGTCAGGGGCGAGACCAGCGCCAACGATCGCATTCAGGTAGCCATCGGGGGTGCTGACGAAACTGGTCGATCGATCGGTCGACCATGGAACGGGGTACGAGATCTCGCCGTCACCAACTCGCATGACGTCGTACAGGACCAGGGTCCCACCGGGGCGCATGACTCGGGCGAGTTCGGAGAACAGCGCGGGTTTGTCCGAGATGTTCATGCCGACGTGGAACATCGTCACCGCATCGAATTCGCTGTCCGCGAACGGCAACGCAGGTGCGTCGCCGACCTCGAACCTCGTGTGTTCGCTCAAGCCGACCAATGTGCTGAGCTCCGCCGCCGTTTCGACGAACTCGACGGTGAGGTCGACTCCGGTGACCGCGCAACCAGTGGCTGCCGCAATCGTCCGGGCAGCGCCGCCGATCCCACATCCCACGTCGAGGACCTGCGCGTCATCGGACAGCTCGAGTGCTCCCAGCATCGCCATGGTGGCGGTTCGTCCACCGAGGTGAAACTCGTCGACCCCCGCCAGGTCATCGGGAGACAAGTCGTCGAGGTCGTAGCCGGCGCTCATCAGCTGCACGCCGATTCGCTCCGTCAGCCCGTCCTGTCGATAGTGGTCGTGGACACCGTTCGACAGCATTCCCGCAGCCTCGCATACTTCTGTCAGACGATGGTCGGCTGTGTCTCCGCTGGGTCGCGCGTTGGGCACATGGACCCGGCCGGTTGGTCGCAGATCCGCCACGCCGCGGGTTCAGCAGGCGAGATCTGTCGAAACTCCACCGGGCTGCGTGGCTCGGGTTGCCGGAATCGGTCGTACTCTGGACACATGCGCATTGCGATCACCGGGGCGTCCGGCCTCATCGGAACAGCACTCTCTCGTCGGTTGAACGACGACGGTCACGACGTGGTTCCCGTCGTTCGTCGCGCCCCCGGCGACAACGAGATCGGTTGGTCGGTGGCGGACAACCGCATCGACGACGGCGCCTTCGACGGCATCGACGCCGTGGTCCACCTCGCCGGCGCCGGCATCGGCGACCACCGCTGGACCGACGACTACAAGCGCGAGATCCTGGAGAGCCGGACGGTCGGAACCGCCCTCGTCGCCGAACGCGATCACCGCGGCCACCAACGGACCCAAGGTGCTGCTCTCGGGGTCGGCGATCGGCTACTACGGCGCCAGCCCGACCACGCACGTTCGACGAGACGTCGCCGGCCGGCACCGGATTCCTCGCCGACGTCTGCGACGCCTGGGAGGCAGCTCGCCGCGCCCGCCGACCGGGGACCGGCGCCCGCGTCGCTCTCCTGCGCACCGGCATCGTGCTGTCGGCCGAGGGCGGCGCGCTCAAGAAGCAGCTGCCGCTGTTCAAGTTCGGACTCGGCGGCAAGATGGGCTCGGGCAACCAGTGGCAGAGCTGGATCCACATCGACGACGAGGTCGCTGCGATCGTGCACCTCCTCACCGCCGACATCGAGGGCCCGGTCAACCTGACCGCGCCGAACCCGGTCACCAACGCCGAGTTCACCAAGACGCTCGGCGACGTCCTCGGGCCGCCCCACGTTCCTCCCGATTCCGAAGTTCGGCCCGAAGCTGGTGCTCGGTGGCGAACTCGCCGACAACCTGCTGTTCAGCGGGCAGAAGGTGGTGCCCCGCGGTCCTCGAGCCGACGGCTTCACGTTCGCCCACCCGACGCTCGACGGCGCGCTGCCGCGACCTGCTGAAGAAGTGAGCGAGACGACGAACGAGGACGCACCCGTCGTCATCGTCGGAGCAGGCCTCGCCGGGCTGTCGTGCGCCGTCCACCTCCACGACGCCGGACATCGGGTCGAGGTGTACGAAGCATCCGACGGCGTCGGCGGCCGCGTCCGCAGCGACGTCGTCGACGGCTTCACCCTCGACCGTGGCTTCCAGGTCGCCCTCACCGCCTACCCCGAGATGCACCGCCAGCTCGACATGGACGCGCTCGACCTCCAGGCGTTCGAACCGGGCGCGCTCGTGTGGCGGAACGGCAAGGGTTCGGTCGTGTCCGACCCGTTCCGCCGGCCGACCCGCCTCGTCTCCACCGCGACCGCCCCGATCGGCAACCTCTTCGACAAGGCGCGCATCGCGCTGCTGCGAGCGCGGCTGCGTCGCGTGCACCCCGCCCGTCTCCTCGCCGGCGACGACATCACCACGGCCGCCGCACTCGACGCCGACGGCTTCTCGTCGACGATGATCGACCGCTTCTTCCGGCCGCTCGTCGGTGGCATCCAACTCGATCCCGAGCTGCACCGACAGCCGCCGCATGTTCGACATCATCTTCCGGATGCTCGCCGACGGCGACTCGGTCGTTCCGGCGGCGGGCATGCAGGCCATCCCCGATCAACTCGCGGCGCGCCTCCCCGATGGCACCATCCACCTCGAGCAGCGTGTGACGGCAACCACCTCCACGTCGATCCGGCTCGCCGGCGGCGACGAGATCCCGGCCTCGGCCGTCGTCGTCGCCACCGACGGGCCGACCGCAAGCGATCTGCTCGGCATCGACGCCGGTCGAGTCGAAAGTCGGCCGGCTGTGTCTACTTCGCGGCTCGACGCCGCACCGACCGACACGAAGTGTGTGGTGCTCGACGGAACCGGTGCCGGGCCCGGTGCTCAACGTCGCCGTCATGAGCAACGTCGCACCGACCTACGCCCCCGCCGGCCGCCACCTGATCGCCGCCGCGCTCCCCGGTCTGGCGGACGGCGACCTCGAAGACGCTGCCCGCACCCAACTCCGGGGCTGGTGGGGCGCCCAGGTCGACCGCTGGGACCACCTGGCCACGTATCGGATCCCCCACGGCCAGCCGCGGCAGGCGCCCGCCGTTCGCCCCGAAGCAGGCCGGTACGCCTCGCCGACGGCCGATTCGTGTGCGGCGACCACCGCGACACCGCGTCGATCCAGGGGGCGCTCTACTCCGGCCGTCGGTGCGCCGAGGCCGTCGCCGCGACTCGACCTGCGGCTCCCGACTCACTGACGACATCGTCATCGACCCCCACGAAAGCGACCACTCCATGTCCGATCCATCAGCAGCCCGCCACACCGTCTCCGTCGACGATGCGCCCGACCGTGTCGAGCGACGCAGCATCGTCGTCGATGCCGCGTCCGCGACGGATCTTCGACCTCGCTCGCCAGACCCGTCACGGCACCACGAGTTCGACGGGTCGGGCACGGTGCAGGCCAGCCACGACTCGGCGCCGGAGCGTCTCTCGCGAGGGCGCGAAGTTCGGCATGGAGATGAAGCTCGTCGTCCCGTACCGGATGACCAACGAGGTCGTCGAGTTCGTCGAGAACGACGACGATCGCGTGGCGCCACCTCGGCGGCCACATCTGGCGCTACCGGCTCGAGGAGGTCGACGGGCGGAACGAGGATCACCGAGGAGTTCGACTGGCGCACCTCAAGGCGCCGCCGTTCCTCAAGCTGATGGGCTACCCGGCGAAGAACGCCGACGTCGATCGAGAAGACGCTCGATCGACTCGCGGCCACTCGTCGACGGCCAGCGGCACCTGACCGATCAGTGACCTCAGCCGTTCGCCCGACCTCCATCACCCGGATACTCTTGAGGTATGGAGTCCAGCTGGCTGAACGACCGCGAGATGGCGGCGTGGCGCTCGTACATCGAGACCTACGGCGATCTCTCGCCGCGCTCGAACGTGACCTGGCCGAACACGGCCTCACCCTCGGCGACTATCAGGTGTTCGTCTACCTGTCCGAGGCCGACGACGACTCGATGCGCATGTGCGATCTCGCCGATGTGCTCCAGCTGTCCCCGAGCGGGCTGACCCGTCGGCTCGACGGTCTGGTCGAGCAGCGAACACGTGATGCGTCGAGCCCTCCACCGCACGACGGGCGGGTGATGATGGCGGTGCTCACCGAGGCCGGGCGCGGCCTGCTCAGCAGCACCGCACCCCATCACGTGGCACAGCGTGCGCCGCCACATCTTCGACCACCTCGACGTCCGAGCAGGTCGACGCGATGGCGTCGATCTTCGACGCGATCTCGGCCGGGCTCGCTGCCGCCGAGAGCTCGACCAGCGACGTCGCCTGAGCCCGCCTCCGATGACGACACTCCCTCGCGGCTTCACGCACCACGTCGCCAACATCGGCATCAAGGACGACACCGACGACTTCGTCGTGGTCGCCGCCGAACGACCCGTCCCGTGCGCGGCGCTGTTCACGAAGAGCCGCTTCGCCGGGCCGAGCGTGCGTCATCAGCCGCGCCCACGTGGCCGAACGGGCTGGCCCAGGCCGTCGTCGTCATCTCGAAGAACGCGAACGTGGCAACCGGCCCGGCGGGCCACGACGACGCCGTCGAGGTCGCGACCACGCGTCGGCCACGCGGCTCGGTGCCGATCCGCAGTGATGTGGTGGTCACGTCGACCGGCGTGATCGGGCGCCGCTACCCGATCGATCGGGTCCGAGCCGGCATCGATGCGCTCCCCGCGCGACCGGCCGGCACCGATGCCGTCGCCGCCGCCGACCGGGATGATGACGACCGACACGGTCGCAAAGGTGGCCGAGGCGACGGTGGCCGGCAGCGACGCCCGCGTGGTCGGGATGGCCAAGGGCGTCGGCATGATCGAGCCCGACATGGCGACGCACATCTCGCTCGTGTTCACCGACGCCGACGGTCTCGTCCGATCACCTCGACGCGGTGTTCCGCCGCGTGGTCGACCGCACGTTCAACTGCGTGAGCATCGACACCGACACCTCGACGAGCGACTCGACGTCATCCTGGCGTCGGGCGACGCCGGCCCGGTCGAGCTCGACGCGTTCGAGGCGGCACTCGAAACGATGTGTCTCGACCTGACCAAACAGATCGCCCGCGACGGTGAGGGCGCGAACTCGCTGATCGAGGTCCACGTCGACGCCGCCGGCCGACGTCGCCCAGGCCCGCGGGTCGCCAAGACGATCGTGAACTCGCCGCTCGTCAAGACCGCGGTCCACGGCGGCGACCCGAACTGGGGTCGCGTCGCGATGGCGATCGGCAAGTGCTCCGACGACACCGACATCGACCAGGAACGGGTCGTGATCAGATTCGGCAGCACCGAGGTGTACCCCGACGTGCTCGACGACGACGGACTCGCGCGAGCTGTCGCGAACTACATGCGATCCGACCACGTGACGATCCACGTGTCGCTCCACACCGGCGACGCCGAGGCGACCGTGTACGGCTGCGACCTGAGCGACGAATACGTCCGCTTCAACGCCGACTACACGACCTGAACCACACAGCGCTGAGCAATCACACAAGTCACGGCGACGAGGTGCCGATACCACATCGTGTGATCGTCCCCGCAGTTCCCGGATGGGTGTTCCTGCTGTTCGCCCTCCTCTTCGTGGTCGGACTGATCGTCGTGGCCATCCTGGTCTGGGGATTCGTCAAGTCGCTGTACCTCGCTGTGCACCCGCACCGCGACGGGACCTGGCGGACTCCGATCGTGCTCGGTGTGGCGCTCGCCGTCCTCGGCACCATCGCATTCGTCGTGCGCACCGACGAACGGGCCCTCGACGACGCCGTTTCCGAGGTGATCGGCATCTCGACGTTGACGCGCAGCGAACTGAGCCGCAAGTCCAGTGACGCCGATCCGCCGTGCCGCCGTGCGGTCCTCCGGGGCCGACCTGGACGCCGGGCGCCGAGTCGCGACTCCTCGACCTCGTCGTTTCGGACGCGACGGAGTTCGAGGATGCGGGTTGGGACGTGACTCGGTTCGTCGCAAGCGATGTGCGACGCAGCCAATCCGTCTTCGGCTTCAGGGGATGGTCGTTCCGGGCGACTCGGGACGGCCACGAGGTACGCCTGGACGTCGGTGAGGGTGTCTGGTCTTCCGGCGCGGAGTACTTCGTGTGGGCCGGCGACTGCGAGTCCGTCACGCCGCCGGACGAAACCCTGATCACTTCCGTGGCGACGTTCCCGAACACCCCGACGGACGACGTGACCGCTGAGGACGAGGAGGCGCTGCGCGAGGTGGTGGCGTCGGCGCTCGTCCGCGGCACGCCCGCCATCGACCACGAGTTGGTCCACGGCCTCGGAACTGACCGCGACTGCTTCATCGCTTCGTTCTCGACCGACACCGCGTCCTCGAAGGACAACGACCGAGTTCCTCGCACGAGTTGGCAGTGGTCGTGGACGACGACTGGTCGCCCATCGGCGGACGGTCTCTACGTCGGCACGGGATCACGTTCCGATTGGGTCATCGAGACGACGCGGTGCTACGGCCGGGGCGCGATCGTGCGCTTGCACCCACCGGACTGCCTCGGTCAGCTGACGGTGACGGCGGGGTAGAACGCGATGTGGTCCTTGATCTCCGCAGCCTTCTCCTTCGGCTCGGGTAGTACCACGCGGCGTTCGACGCCGTCTCACCGTTCACGACGACGTCGCGGTAGTTGGCATCACCCTTCCACGGGCAGTGCGTCGACTTGCCCGTCGGGTCGGAGAAGAACTCCGACTTGACCGACTGCGGCGGGAAGTAGTGGTTGCCCTCGACCACCACCGTCTCGTCGGACTCCGCGATGACCTGACCGTTGAACACAGCTTTCATGCGACATGGAACCACCGACACCGCTGCCGTGTTCCCGAAGCGTGCGAAAACGCAACAGCCGAACCCGTCAGACGAGCCCGGTCCGCTGCACGATCGAATCGCTTTCCGCTCAACGGCTGACCCGATCGGGCGATCTGGCGCCGCTGAGTCACTTCGGCGGCATGCGGATGCCGCCGTCGACGCGGATCGATCTCGGCGTTCATGTAGCTGTTCGTGATGCACTCGATCACCATCGACGCGAGCTGCTCGGGGTCGCCGAGGCGCTTCGGGAAGAGCACGCCCTTCTGGAGGTTCTCCTTGAACTGCTCGCTCGCTTCGCCCTCGCCGTAGATCGGCGTGTCGATGAGGCCGGGGGCGACCGTGTTGACCCGGATGCCGACCGCCGAGAGGTCGCGGGCGATCGGCAGGGTCATGCCGACGACGCCGCCCTTCGACGCGGAGTAGCTGGCCTGGCCGATCTGGCCGTCGAAGGCGGCGACGGACGCGATGTTGACGATCGCGCCGCGCTCGCCGTGTTCCATGCGGCTCGGTGGTGCTCATCGCCGTGGCGGCGATCGCGGATGCAGTCGAACGTGCCGATCAGGTTGATCGCGACGACCTTCTTGAAGGCGTCGAGGTTGGCGGCCGACTCGAGCGTGCCGTCACGGCCGATCGTGCGCTGCGCCCAGCCGATGCCGGCGGAGTTGACGAGCACCCGCACCGGGCCCATCGACTTCGCCATCTCGACGGCGTTGACGAGGTCGTCGGTGTTGGTGACGTCGACCTTGGCGAACGCACCGCCGATCTCGTCGGCGAGTGCGTTGCCCGCCTCCTCGTTGCAGGTCGGCGATGACGACCTTCGCGCCGCGGCTCGGCGAGCATGCGGGCCGACGCGGCTCCGATGCCGGAGGCTCCACCCGTGACGATTGCACTTGCTCCATTGATGTCCATGGGGCCAGACGCTAGATCGCGGACGGCTGCGCGCGTGCAATCGTCCGCGAGCCAGGTCAGCTCGGCATCGGACCGACGGCGTAGCGGGTGTCGACGAGGCGTTCCGGAATCGTCACCGAAGAAGCTCGGATCGTCGCCGCCACGGAACCATCCGGCGACGTCGACCACGATGTGGCTGGCCCGATTGACGTACACGCAGACGGTGCCGTCGGCACCGATCGGCGCCACCACCGAGTTCGCGCGGTTGACGCCGCTCACGAAGTTCACGTTCGACGCGAGCGGACGCTCGGCGCCGCACGGCCACACGGTCGCGATAGCCCGTCCCGCTCGGGCGGACGATCGTCAGGTTCATCGCGACGGCCTCGGCATCGGCGGGAACGACGAGCGGCGCGTCCGGGATCGTCGGGGTTGCCGAGTTCGGCGCCACGCACCTGGATCCGCAACGGGGTGGCCGGCTGCACCTGCGCGCGGGCGGCGCCGACGCCGTCGCGGGTGTCGACGAGTCGGGTCGGCGTGGCCGGGTGAACGGGGCCGTCGGCAGCCGTCGGACGTCCGCCCGCCGAAGTACCCGGCGAGGTCGACGATGACGTCGGCCGACGTGCTCGTGTGGACGCAGATCGTTCCGTCGTCGCCGACGGGGGTGACCACGCCGTTGCCGGTCGGCGTCGTGCCGTGAAGTTCACGTTCGACGCGAGCGGTCGGGTCGTCCACACGGCCAGACCGTGGCGAAGCCCTTGGTCGACGCTTGCGTGACGGTCACGTTGACGGCGACGGCCGCGGCGTCGGCGGGCACGGTCACGGACGTGCCGTCGGAAGCTGCGCGGCGACGCCGGCGACCGGGATCGTCAGCGGCACGACGGCGTGACCTTGGTCGACCGGCCGCCGAGACCGTTGCGGGTGTCGACGCGGCGCTCGGGCAGGAGCCCGACGAACGGCTCGACGTCGTCCGGCCGTCGGCACCGACGAACCAACCGGTGACGTCGACGACGAAGTCGGTCCCGACCGACGAGTAGAAGCAGACCGTCCCCTCGTCGCTGATCGGAGCGATCACGTTGTTCGCGATGACCTCCCCGGCCTGCCGCGTTGAGGCTCGACACGACCGGGCGGTCGTCCTGGCAGGGCCACACGGACGCGTAACCGCGGCCGCTCGGCCGGACCATGGTGACGTTGAGCGAGACACCGCTGGCCTCCGACGGGATCGTCACGCAATCGCCCCGGACGCCGACGACATCGAGCGCCGACGACCGGCAGTTCGATCCGCTTCGGCGGGCGCGAGGTAGTGCGTCGGCGTGAGCCCGAGGAGTTGGTCTCGCAGCCACAGCGAGAACTCCGCCTGACCGGTCGCGGTGAGATGGACGCCGTCGGAGCTGATCCAGCGAGCCCGTTCCGGGGTGGCACTCGCGGCGTTCCAGTCGAGCATGGCCAGATTGGCCCAACGACTAGGAGCCGCCGCAGCGCCGCGTTGGCGGCCGGTAGAACGACCCTCCGCCGCCCGTCGTGCGGATCTCGGCCATGTTGACCCAGATGACGCGTTTGACCCGCTGGGTGAGCGCCGTCATCATCGCGTCGATGTCGGCGGCCATCGTCGACGGGTTGTCGTTGTACCCGAGCTGCACGATGGCCAGGTCGAGACCGGTCGGCAGGGCGTTCGCCGCGGCCACGCCCGTGCTGCCAGTGCACGACTCGCGGGTCGTGCACCGACTGTCGGTCGCATCGAAGATCTGCGAGGCGTACGTGCCGTCGGTGACCTGACGGAACTCGCCGGACGAATTCGTGACGCCGTTGCCGACCGAGTCGCCGATGAAGGCCATCGAGGCGTTCGTCGTGCTCTTCGCGGATGACCCGCACGGTGAACCCAGGCGAGCGGAGCCCGTACGCGCTCTCCGAAGTCCCACGCCTGCTTG
>CAVYIO010000006.1:0-90879 GCA_963768565.1 Rhodothermales bacterium | reverse complement strand
GAAGATCAAGCCGCCGATGGTGTTCAACGAAGACGACGTCACCGTGCTGACGAGCCGCCTCGCCGAAGTACTGGGTGAGCACTTCATCATGGGACAGGATGCGCAGTGATCCTGCGCGTCTCTGTCGTCAGTCCGACTCCTCCACAACAACAAAGTCCAGACGATCGCCGAATGCCACGCTACTCATCTTGGTCACGTCCACATCAAGATCCACCTTCTTCTGCGTGACTGAACCCGATCGGTTTCGCTTGTAGAGCACTCCGCTAAACGGGACGGCCTCACTTTCAACGAGAGCCTCGGCCTTGCCATCAGTGGCTTCATCGGCAAAGAAGATGCCCTGTATCGCATCTCCGTCAAATGTACTTTTCGTAAAGGCGTATCCGGTTCCCTCGATTCCTCCCAGTTCTGCGGACTTCAATTCTGGCAGCGCCATGACCCCTCCGTTCTTGTGTCTTGTAAATCTCTTGTTGTCAAGAGATTGATATTCCTCATGTTATTGTATGCCCCGGTCTCCAACATGGTCCGGTCGGGCGGTACTTGTGTCCCTTATCGGTCCCTTTAGCGGCTAAAACCGCGTAGGAGATCACAAACGTGGGGGCGCAGTTCATGGGTGGCAACACCCATTCCGGGCTCCCGGTTGAGTCGGGCGGAGTCGCCGCATTCTCGTTCTGGCGCACCATCATGGTTCGCCCCCGGCGTGGCAACCGCGGCGCTCGATGAAGCGGATTTCTCTTTTGATACTGTTCAGTCGCACGCAGAGCGCGACGATACTTGTCACTACCAAACTATGCCTACATCCCCTGCAAGGTTTGACCGTCATTCGGGAATCGAGTCCCACCATACACTGGGATGCATACTGAAGAATTGGACCGACGCTGGAGTAATTGATGCACGCCAGGCGCCGCCCACATACTGCGTCCCGTCGCATGCGCGACGGACACAGGTCGAGGTGATCTGGTCTGCCGCCCCAGCGGGTAGACGTTAACGATTGGAGAAACCAATGACGCGGAAGTACGAAATAGATAGCGAGAGCGACTCATTGAGAAAGCCGGCGACCACCAGAGCATCAATCGGAGCAGCATGGGACGTGGCGGAGCGCGAAGCGAGAGAAGCGGCGCGCGCGGCTGGTGAGCGGGCCGCGCAGCAGGCGACGCGTGAAGTGGAGGAGCGTGTCTCGCGACAAGCGGCCCGGGAAGTAGCCGAAGCAACATCCCGGCGCCTCCTCGGCGACGCTGCGGAAGAGGCCTCCGCCCGCACTCTGCGAGAGGGCATGGATCAGGCATCACAGCGACTCGCGCGGGAGTCGGCGGAGTGGGCATCAAGGCAAGCGGCTCTTGAAACCGCCGACAGGGCGGTTCGCGCCGCACGGAAGGCGGCAGAGAAGACCTGCGAGGAGGCCGTACGAGACGCTACAGCCGACGCCCGTGAAGCCGCACTTGTGGCCAAGGACGCTGCAAGAAAGGCGACGGACGCCGCACAGGCAGCGCGCGAAGCTGCAGAGCAGGCGATCGCGGCGCTCGAGCGTGCCCGCGGCTGAGACCAGGACTACCGGCCGGAACGAGTGCCCCCGGCTGAAACCAGGACTGCTGGCGCTGGCCGGAAGGAGCGCCCGCGGCTGAGGCCAGGACTACCGGACGGGAGGAGTGCCCGCGTCTACCGGACGGAAGGAGTGCCCGCGGCTGAGACCAGGATGCTACCTGGCCGGAAGGAGTGCCCGCGGCTGAGACCAGGACTACCGGACGGAAGGAGTGCCAAATACGGCAGACGTTCGCAGGCCACCATGCAACGGGAGGCCCACGGCTGCGATCGCGTCCGGGTGCTACCGCGTAATTACTACCAGGTCCGGCACTTTGACAGTTGCCGTCCGGGACCCGTGCCTGCAGAAACACAGAGGGCCCGACAAATGCCGGGCCCTTTGCGACTCATCACATGTGTGACGGATTACCGGACCATGCGGACTGCATCCGCTTCGGCCTCCGTCCCGACGAGTTGACCCGTCGTGAGTTCAAGTACGATTCGGTCCATATCGAACATCGAATCGAGCGATTCCAGAATACCGCGGGCATCAACGGACACGGTTCTGTTCACATCCGTCGTGAAGATGTACGCACTGGGCAGGCTCTCGATATTCCCGTCGAAGACGAGCCCGACCACTTCAAGATCCTTGCTGACCATCGGCGAGCCCGAGTTACCACCGATGATGTCGTTTGTTGAAACGATATTCATCGGTGTCGAGAGGTCGAACTCTGCCGGTGGGTTAAGCCAGCGCTCGGGCAAGTCCCATTCGTGCGCAATTTCCGAACCGCGGTAAGAATGGTAGTGGTCGTACAAACCGTAGAAGGTCGTGTACGGAGGCGCTTCGGTCCCGTTGTAGTCATATCCCTGTACCACGCCGTCAGCGATCCGTAGTGAGAACGTGGCGTCCGGAGGGATTGAGAGGCCGTAGACGTCGTATTGCGCGCGGCCGCGCTTGCTGCCCAGTTCACCCTCCTGAGCCGCGAGGCCTGCGAATCCGCTCTGGTAATCTGCCAGGCGCTGCGCCCAGGATTCAACAAACATCACCGCCGGATCATCCGTCGTCAGCGTTCCGGCTTCCACGGCTGCAGCAGTGGCCTCCGCGGTCGTCAGGACGCTCTCATCGAGAATATGCTGAGCCACGTCCTCTGCCGAACGGCCGTCCATGTACAGGGCGACAGCCGCGTCACTTCCCAGATACTTCTGAGCCATGGCAATCCGACCCATCAAGTAGTTCCGGTCGAGCACCTGGGCGCCGTCAGAAATCCCGAGCAGTCCGCTCTTCATATTCTCGATCGCCTCATCGGACGCTCCGTCGGCCTGTTGTTTCAACATCCGCTGAGCCATCAACGCGCGCTGCAAGGTTACTGAGGTCCAAGCAGAGCCCGGAGCCATGGCAAGAAAGGTGATGAACTCGGCCGCGTACTCCGCCTTGGGCGGCTGAAGAGCTGCAAGGTCATCGATCAGCGTTCCGTACTCAGCCTGAAGCGCCGGATCGGCGGCGATCGCCTGGAGGAACTGGCGCTCCGAGTCGGCGCGACGAGCCATGATGTTGGCGTCGTTCAGTCCCCTTACACGCCCGCCGTAAAGCTTCTCTACGTTGCTTGCGCTGAGCATGGTGGTACGAACACGGTCATCGCTCGTTGCCTCATAGGCATCCCTCAGTGCCCAGAGCCGATCCTGGAAGAACTCAAGCAGAAGCTTGTCGCGATAGTCTCTTCGATACTCGAGTTGTGCAACCGATTCGAGCCGGTTCGTGGCGCCCGGGTTGCCAATCACAAACACCGGATCACCCTCTTCCGCCCCGTCGACGCTCCACTTGAAATAGTTGTCGGTGCGAAAGGGCTCGCCGTTCACATAGACACGAAGGAACGACATGTCGAGCGCGTAGCGCGGGAACGTGAAGTTGTCATAGTCGCCACCGAAGTGACCCATCGCAATCTCGGGAGCCATCACGATGCGGACATCCGAGTACCGACGGAACGTGTACGCCGAATAGCGGCCTCCACTGTAGAGTGAGACGACCTGAACCACATGACCGCTGTCCTCACCGCCCACCTCGTTCAGCTTGCGTTCCTGTATCGCGTTGATCGCGTCCGTCCGCGCACTGGATCTCTCGGCAATCGTCTCCGCACCTTCAAGCGCAGCGTACACCTCATCGGTGACGTCATCGATGGCAACGAGTTGGTCCAACCAGAGCATGGGTGCCGGACGTTCTTCTTCAAGCGAGCGTGCGTAGAAGCCTTTGTCCAGCAGATGCTCTCCCTCCTGTGAAACCTGGGCAAGCGCGCCTCGGGCACAGTGGTGGTTCGTCATCACAAGCCCTGTCGGCGACACAAACGATGCCGTGCAGTTTGGAAGTCTCAATGCGCTCAAACGCGCCTTCTCAAACCAGTCGTCGCTGGCTTCGATACCGTACTCGGTCCTGAAGAACTCGGCTGGTGGATAGTCGAACGTCCACATCTTGCCATTGTCGTACGTGCCCGCCTGCACCATCTCCTCCTGTGCATTCGCGACATCGACCTGGATGAGTCCGATGAGTATCATGGTCAGGGCGGTCGCAATTGTAGCCGTCCGCTGAAGTCCTCTAAGCATGCTGTCCTCGCAATTTGCTGTATTCACGTGGCCCTTGAACACCGAACCATGTCGTCGTGACCAGAACGGGACCCGTGCGCTGGAATACTTGAATCCGTACACCAGCCGTAAATATTACCGCTAGAGTTCGTAAAGGGTACCGTTTTGCGGGCCGCAGGAACGAAACTCGAACCAAATTCGCAATGCAGACTCTGAATCTTCTAAAAAGGAGGCGACCTGGCGGAGCGACGAAAAAGCGGCGCCAAAGGGACGTGAATCCGGGATCACTGCCGGCCAGGCAAAGACGAAGTGATCCGCCACCGCGAGCTCCGGCAGCGTGCGAGGCACAGAAGATCGCCGAACAGACGTCGCGTCCCGGAGCGGCGTGGGCGGTCGCAATGAGAGCGAGCGAGGCCCCAACAGCGTGAGACGCCACGGAGGATCACCGGGGCTGACTGTCGCTGATCTTTGAAACGGGATCACTGCGACCGGACGATACGGGCCCCGCGCCGCAGCGAGCTAGCCAGATCCGAAGAAATCGGATGACCCATCCTCGAGGCTCACCCCGGCATGCGACGGCGGACTGTCAGCGAAAGTGCGGCTTGCCTCACCCCGGACGGCGAAGCGGCGAGCATCAGCGTGCGAAGAAATCGCTGCGCCGGGCTCGCCGCGACGACCGGGTACAATGCAGGGACGGCCTATGCCTAGCCCTTGATGCGGAACAACGCGCCGACGGTGGCGCTGATGAGGTTGATGTCGCCCAGCAACGTGATCTGAACCTGCGCGAACGGATGGAACGAGCCGGCGTCGATCGAACCGCCGCCGATCAAATTGATCCCGATGTCCGTGTCGTCACCGCTGACACTTCCGAAACCACCCAGATCAATGTCGACAGACGTCCTCGCAATACCGAGACCCGCACCGACGTACGGTGAGATGGTCGGCATGCCAGGCGTGTTGATATTCAGCAGTGCGTTTACACTCAACTGATAAAAATCAAAACCGCTATCTGTCAGGTAGTAGTCAAACGTCGGATTTACTGTGACGGGCAGGGCAGGAAGGCCCAGACGCACGTCAAGGCCAAGAAAGACCTCTTCCACATCTCCGAGAACGTCGGCTCCAAGGCGGGGGCCAATGTCGATGGTGGTGCCTTGACCGACAGATGGAACAGACAGCAGAAACGAGAGGCCGACGGCGGCAACTAGAATACGTGGTTTGGACATTGAATCACTGATGGGATTGTTGGTGGGATTACAGATACTCGAGCCGGGCCGGGAAAGGCCCGCGCAAAGTTAGTCGAACCGGAGAACGATTACAAAGTGCCTGGCGCGCGGCTTGACGAGGTCAACCCGCAGCACGCTTCAACGATATCATGTGCCAGCCAGCACACCCCTTTGATCCATCTCCATCAGTCTCGCGATCCGCTCACTTGTCGGCGGATGCGTTGAGAAGAGTTTGGCGAAACCAGCCATCGCGCCGGAGAATGGATTCACGATGAACATGTGGGCGGTGGCCTGCGACCCGTTCATCTGAACACGCTGTGCGCCAGCCTGAAGCTGCTCCAGCGCGGACGCAAGGGCACGTGGTTTCTCACAGATCGCAGCACCGTCCCGGTCGGCTGCAAACTCGCGGGTGCCGGGAGATAGTCATCTGGATAAGCATCGCGGCAATCGGCGCCAGGATCAACATCAAGATCCCTCCAAGCGCACCGCCACGATCGCGATTGCCGCCCATGAAGAACCCGAAGCGCGCCACCATCGTGATGCCCGTCGCGATGCCCGCCGCCACCGACGACGTCAGAATGTCACGGTTCTTGACGTGCGCAAGCTCGTGCGCAATCACACCCTCCAGTTCGTCCTTGTCCAGCAATCGGACGATTCCGTTCGTCACTGCCACAGCGGCATGCTTCGGATTCCGACCCGTGGCAAACGCATTTGGCTGATCGGACGGAACCACGTACACCCTGGGCATGGGAAGCTGTGCCCGCTGGCGGAGTCGGTCAACCATATCGTACAACTCCGGCGACTCGTCCCGACCCACCTCCGTCGCACGATACATCTTCAGGACAATCTTGTCACTGAACCAGTAGCTGCCGAAGTTCACGAGCAGGGCAAAGCCGAAGGCCATGATCATCCCGCTCCGGCCGCCCATCGCGTCGCCGATCAGCACAAACAGGACCATCATTACAGCCATCAGCGCGGCTGTGCGCAATCCATTCGTCATTTATGTCAATACCTCAGCATATTCACGGAATCGAACCAGGTGTATACGGCGGGGCCCGGTCATCGGATTCATGCCCCGGTCTACCCGAGCAGGTGGGTGACCACCATCACGTCGTACAGGGCATGCGTCCAGGCGGCCACGCCGAAGCCCCGAACTAGAAAGATGACGTTCATGGCAAGCCCGAACAAGAATCGGAACAGGAACGACCCGATCGTGAACGGGTCGCCGAAGACACCGATGTAGTGCACGGCACTGAACAGGAGCGCGCCAGTCACAGCCGCCACAACATAGGTGGCACGTCGTGAATCGCTCAGCCGTTGAAGTAACCAGAACATCCCCCCGACCAGTATCACGCGAAACACGAGTTCCTCGTAAAGACCCGCACCCACGGACAGGGACAGCTTCGCAAAGAAACCGATTTCGCCCGGATTCGACTGCGGTACCATCGCGAGCAATACGCTGACCGTAGACGAAACGAGAAGAGCGACAACAACAGCATAGAGCGCACTCTCTCCGACGACGCCCGCAAGGTAGGAAGCGCGAACAGGGATCTTGCGCCCACGATCCTTGACGAAAATCGCCACACCGATGGCCAGCACCGCAACGCCCACTGCGATCATCCCCGGAGCTCCAATCGTCGTGAGGATCTGCTTCATCCAGACGTCGGCCCCGACGCGTACACCTGCCGGGCTGCCATGATTTACCAGCAGGATCGAGATCTCATAGATCAGGAACAGCGGAATTGCGCTCAGGAAGCCGTAGGTAGCCGTTCTGGTCGCTTTGAAGTAGTCCATCAAGCAGGGCCGAAGATTACGCCGCGATGTTTCTAGTAGACCGACGGTCCATACCGCACTACGCGAAGTTCGACCTGAAGGTTACCTGCCGCGAAAGGCTCGAACACGCGGCTCACCGCCCGGGACACGTCGACGAGGTAGCCGGCGGAAGTCGGCAGACGATCCGTTACTTCCGCAAACGTCTGCCGATCGGTCTCCGGGCTGGAGAGCAACACAATGCTGCCGATCGGTAAGTCACTGTGGGAAATCGTGAAATCATCCGGATTGTACGGACGGCCTGCGGCCGTGAGTCGCCCGACAAAGCGCTCCGAATATACCCGCGCCTCACCGTTCCCGATGACCGGTAACGTCGCGAACACGGACGAACGTGTGCTGACTTTCGTGGACGGCACAACCAGTACCTGCCCGACGTGAATGACATCGCCGTCCAGTTGATTTGCAGTCCGGATCGCTCCAATCGTCGTGCCGGTCTCGCGCGCGATCTTGAAGAGCGTGTCACCCCTCTTTACCGTATGGGTCACGGAGGCGTACTCGACCGGAACTCCCAGTCTGGCACCTTCGGGCAAAAAGGTTGCCACCCAGGGATTTAGCAATAGCAGGCTGTCGACTGACAGGCCTGTCGCGAGCGCGATGTCATATAGCGATTGGCCGGTCTGGACGGTAAGTAATCCGAGCTGCGCACCCGGTCCGTCGGCCACCGGGTCAACCCGCGCGACTTCCGCCGAATCCGCCACAGGGTCGGACGGTACGTTCACCGAATCAGCGGCGTCCACCAGTGTCTCCGAGGGAAGACGGTCGGGTGCGGCGTCCACTGGTGCTACGACATCAGCCGCTGCAGGCGCGTCGGTGGCCACGTACCCGTCGCCCGTCGTGTCAGGTCTAGCCAGTCGTTCGGTACGAGACGGAATGGTCAGCACCTGTCCGACGCGTATTTGATCTCCCGAAAGCGCGTTAGCCTCCTTCAGTGTACCGACCGTAATCTCGAAGCGACGCGCGATGTTGAAGAGCGTGTCTCCGCTGCGAACGACATACTCAACGGGCTGTCCATTGTCCTGGCCGAGGGATGGCCGGATGGTCGGCACGATCGCGAGAATCGAAACGAACGCAACCAGCAGCCTTACGCTGAGCGCCTTCTTATTCATCATCGAAGCCAAATCCCTCCGCCTCCAGCAGCGCTGACTGCAATTCCGCACGTGCATGTGTATCTCGCTGCCGGTCGGCGACGCGGATGCCGGCCCGGTACGTCTCCAGGGCTTCGTCCGTCAGGCCTTGCCTCAAATAGAGCGCTGCCAGATGATAGTAGGTGCCGACATAATCGGGCTGATCGCCAACCAGCGCTTCGAATGTCTCCAGAGCGCGATCTTCATTTCCCGTCTTCAAATACTCCATGGCAAGTGCGAATCGTGTAAACGCATCACCCGGATCTTCCTTCAGGTACTCGAGGAGGAGACTCAGTCGGTCCACAGTCTCACTGTTTTGTAGTTGCATGGGGGCCTTTCGTAAACTTCGAACACGAGATCGCGTTTCGCCCGACCGCTGCGCACACCGTAGAAGGGCGCCGGAGCCGCGGATTCGGGTTGCCTCAAACGTGCCTTTGCGGCCTTCGATCCTAAACATGGATCGCCAACAGTCGATAATAGGGATCAATGTCGGTATGCCGTCACCTCTTCAGAACGCCGTGATTTCTATGCTGCTCCGAAAAGCCGTATTTGGAGCTCTACTGGCCGTTTACTGCCTGTCGGGCCTGTCCACGGATGCGTACGCGCAATCCGGTGACCTCGTTGTGCGAATCGAGGTTCAACCCATTGAAACGCTGCGACTCGCCGATTTCGACCCCGTGCGGCCCGCAGCATCACCGGTCGTCTTTCGTGTCTTCCTGACCGCAGGGGCGCAAACGAGGCCTCTCAGAATCGAGGTCGACGTCGAATCGGAATCGTTCGGATTCCTGGGCACAGCCTCCCTCGATCTGGGTGCGGTAAGTGCCGCTCAGACGGTGATGTTGACGAATCAGGACTTTGACACCTACGAGCTCGGTGACGCCGGAAACATGGTCATCGAACTGGCGACCGAGCGAGGGCTCCTGCCGCCCGACGACTACTATTTCATTCTCCGTGTTATCGACCTTGAGACAGGTGGAGAGGTTGGCACGGACACAGGAGTAATCACGACAACGAATTCGGGTACACAGATCGAGTTGGTCGGACCGGGTACGCCGTTGGATCAGGAGCCTGATCTGATTCCCGACTCCGTATCCCATATTTCAGTGGTTCTCCGGCGCATCGCGCTTCAACTTCTCGCTGTACGAAGTTCAGCCAGGTCAGTCCTCCGCGGAGGATATCGTGGCGAGCCTGCCCGTGTTCGAGCAGAGCAACGTCGCTCCCGGGACGTTTGTATATCCGAACGCAGCCGAAGAACTCGTGACGGGGCGACGCTACGCGTGGCAGATCGATGCCATCAGTACGACATCCTCCGGAGACGAACGCTTTCCGAGTGAAATGCGATGGTTCGTCGTCGAAGACATCGACAACCCGCTGAGCGAGGAAGACGATGGCACAGAGTTGCCGAGCGTTCGATTGCAAGTCGAGCCGCAGGAGGCGATCGTCGCCACGAGTGAGACGACGTTCTTTGAGGCGTCGGTGCAGGACATGAACGACATCCCTGTTTACGATCGAGTGCCTGTGTGGACCGTCGTTCCCGATCACATGGGATCCATTGACGAGAACGGCGTCTTTACCGCGGGGCCACAGAGCGGCGTCGCAGCCGTAGTGGCCACCATAGGCGACTCGGAAGACTATGCATCCGTCGAGATTCTAGACCGCGCCGGAGATGGTGATCGAGCAGTAGCTGACGAACCCGACATCCAGGTTCTTTCGCCTGTGGACGGACAGATCATTCTCGAACCCGAGCCGACTTTCGCCTGGCTGTTCAGCGGACCTGATTCGTCATCCGTGTCATCCTTCTTGCTGAGCGTTCGCATGGGCGGCGACAGCTTCGAAACCTCTATCCCCATCTGGGAGAACGAACTAGCTGGTTCATCAGCGCCTTATCCACCCGATGAGGAGCTCCTTGGCACGGATGCCACCTACTTCGTCCGCGTGGCTGCCCTGGATTCCACGAAAACACCGGTCGCCGTGTCGAAGCCGGTCGCGTTCACACTCGAGCGCGAGGACAAGCTCTCGTACGAGCTCCAGGGTGAGTTAGAATCGGCGCGGGCAGAGAACCGGGATTCGACGTTGGTTCGTGTGCTAATTCAGGCCGGTACCGATTTCATCGACCCGACACTGCTGGACGCACTGGAGGGAATTGGCGCGACACTCGAGTTGGTCGAAGGTCCCTGGATTCAAATTTCTATCGCGTACTCGAATCTGTCGGCGCTCGCCGATCTGGACCTCGTTGATCTCGTGACGCTGCCTTCACCGCACGCATATCTTGCGGCACCTGAATTGGCGTTGGGCGAACGTCCCCTGATGTTGTCGCCGGTCAAGGGCATTGCCGCCGGTGATTCCCGATTTGCACCGGTCGACGTTGCCGTTTTCGAATTCGGATTTGACCCAGCAGCGATCCAGGAACTGCTTCCGGAAGCCAACCTCCGCTTCTACTCTTTCCGCGCCGACGAACGCATCGAGGGTTCGGGCACGGCAGATTCACGCCACGCCTCGGCCGTGGTAAAGGCCCTGGGTGAGCACCTTCCCCCGAACGCGACCATACATCTTGTCAATTTCGACACGGAGCCGGAATTCCATCACGCACTGGATTACGTCGTTCACGAACTCGGCGTGAGTGTGATTACGTGTTCGGTCTCCTGGGCGAACGCGTACGACCACTACGACGGTTCATCCTACTTCTCCCGACGCATTGCTCAGCTGCTCGGTACGACCACGCCACTGGTGGCGGCAGCCGGCAACTTCGCGGAGAGCCACTGGCAGGCCCAGTATGGTGACAGCGATTCGGACGGCATCCATGACTTCGATCCATTTGCGGAAATGCTTGAGGTGAAGCTGGTCAACGGCCGCTACTACAACTTCCTGTTAAGCTGGAACGACTGGGGCGGAGACCCGCGTGTCGACCTCGATATCGAGCTGTACAATGCCGCCGGCGAGCTTTTGCTCGATCGACGAGGCCGTCCGTACGCTTCTCGAAGCGTTCAGGGACCGACCGAGTATGCACAGCCTGTAGAGCGCGTACGAGCCTTTCGGCCCATCTACCCCGGAACGCGATCCTACTATGTAAAGGTGTTCCGCAAGCGAGGGACACCCGATCCGGCCGCCCGCGGAACGGAGTTCGAGCTGTACGTCTCCCCGCCCCCGGAAGGGTCGACTCCGGGCCCCGTGGCCTTGAGCAGTCTCGCCAGCGGGCTGGCCACGACAGACTCAAGATCTGTTATTCCTGTGGGCGCCAACGATTTGACTCACAGCTCACAGGGACCAACGAACGACGGCAGGATCCGGCCGGATTTCTCGGCCGACGGAACCGTCGAATTCGGTGAAGGCCGCATCCGCGGTACCTCATTTGCCGCGCCCAGAGTAGCGGCCGCCATGGCCCTGATTGTATCGCGTCACCCCGGATGGAGCGTTGAGGAGGCCTACAACTACCTGAGACGGTTTGCAGTCCAGCCGGACGGCACACCGGGCAAGAATGCTCGTTTTGGGTGGGGTCAGATTGACATGGACGCCCTCGTGGAGGCCATTACGCAATAGTCAACGCCCGACACGGGAGTAATCTGCTGAAAGAGAACCGCCTATCCGTCCTATTAAGGCTACTGAACTGATCGATGTCCACCAGTCGTAAACCTCATGCAGAGGATCTCAAGTGGGTCCAGCGCATTTTTGGCGGTGACGCGCACGCGTGGAATCGGTTTGTGCAGGCGTTCTCTGACAGAATCTGGCGAAGGTCGTGGCAGCTATGTAATGAAGCCTGCCCGCATAACAAGGGAAGCGTGTTCTGCGTGTTTCATGCCCTTGCCGCCGAATCCGTCAAGCCGAGTTCCGATGACCGGCCTGGATGCGACGACGGGCTTGAGATCTACGCGTTCATCTTTGAGTACTTCTACAATGCTAAAAAGGAAACGGGCAAGCTGAAGCACTTCGACGGCCGCGCGCAAATGGAGACGTTCGTCGCCTCCGTGTTGCACGGCAACCTCCGGACCGACTGGATCCGCCACAAACGTAAGTTGAGGGTGGACCAGATCACGCTACCGGACGAGCTCAAGCGTCTTTCAAAAGTGGATCAACGTGTCTATCGACAAATGGTCATGCAGCGTCCGACAGAAACAATCTCGCGGAACACGGGCGTAAGTCCGGACGACGTTGCGATGGCGCAAGAACGAATCACACATGCACTGATGGCCAACGGCAATCTTCATCTCATTCTTCGGAAGGTCGAGAGTTCACTCGAGGAACTGGGACACGGAGACGATCCAATGGCGCCGCGCGCGATACCGCTGCAACAGGCCGTCGAACGCATCTGGGAAGCGGTGTGCGACCTGATCAGCGAACAGCCAGAACCAAACAAAATTCTTCTGGACATGGTCTTCGACAAAGAGCTTGACGCAAAGGTCATTCTGGCCCGAGTAAACAAACTCAAGCTTGACCTTCCGGTCTCGCCCCGATCCGGCAAGGTCACGATCCATACGATCTATCAGTCCGTCGACTACATCCTGAAGGAACTTGGAGACCAACTCCAGTCACGTCATCGCGATATTCTGAACGACGCGCACGACTGGCTGGATGACGACGCCGCAGACAACACGGTTTCCTCGAAGGGGCTCAAGGCACTACTTAAGAACATGGGCATCTCGCGCAATTCTGAGAGCGCATCTCGCCTCGCGCATGGGTAACAACATGGGTATGCAACAAACACAACAGGACTCCGCCTGTCCGATATCACAGATGTCGTTCGGGGACGTCTCGCGCTACTTGCAGGGAGGCTTCGAGCCTGCAGTCCGCAAGGCAGTCGCCGCACACATTGTCTATTGCAATGCGTGTCGCGAAGAACTTGACCGCGTCAAGTCGTTGCGCAGCGCCGGCCGGCATATGATGATTTCGAACCTGGCTGACGCCGATGACGATGATGACCGGACCGACGACGATGGGCACGTCCAGGAAGTCGTACTGGCCGCGTACATCGACAACGGATTGACCGGCGGCCAGCGCAACCAGGTTACAGAGCACATCGCATCGTGCTACGACTGCTACGATCGGTTCTCATCGCTGGAGAAGGAGCTTGCCGGGACGGTACCGCAGGCACTGAGTACACCTGTTTCCGTAATGGAGGCGATGAAGAAGCCCCTTCCGAGTCATTCGGAGGCTCTGGGAGTGGCACATCTCGGACAACGAATCCTTGAGTCGCTACAGAATGTGGCCGGCATGCGATGGACCCAGCCGGCAGTGGCCTTCGCCGCGGGCGTCTTCGTGATGCTGACATTTCTGCCATCGTCGCGCACCGTCATTCCGCTTCCAGGTTTCTCACCGGTTCAAGAGAGCTTCGATGACAAAGTCCGCAGCAGTGTGGATGGGCAGCCACCGCAACTTGATACTCGGCCCGTGATCATGCTCCCGTCCGGTGCAGGCAATCTTGAGTTCACGTGGCCAGGCGAAACGAAGCTCACGAACTCTGTGTATCGCATCGAAATATTCGACGCTCAGGGCGATCAGGTTTTAGAAACGGTCGAACTCACCGAAAACAAGTGGGTGGTCGACGTATCACAATTTGCTCCGCGCTCCAGATACGATATCCTCATAAGCCGGATCGGTCGCGCGGGCGGCGTAAGTCCGGTGAGCCAGCAGTCTCTGCTGGTGGCCGACTAGTAGACGGGCGAACGCTATACTTAACCTATTCGGGATTCTCACAAGCCGACTGAACTGAACACGTACTCCTAGAACTTCTCGCAGGTACCCCGCCTGTCCACCCGGAAGTTGCATACTCCACTCATAAGATATTTTGTACCTGTCGCGACGCTGCTGTTCGCGCTGAGTCTGCAGACTGCCCGGGCGCAGGATGCGGGCTGGTACGTCCAGAGTCCCACTCCCGCCCAGGTGATCAGCGACGGGCAGTTGTTCGTATACGTTGCGATGGAGGGTGCGTCGGCACTCGACGAGAATACTGTCGAGGTGTTCGTCGATGGTCAGGACCTGACACGCAGTGCGAAGATCTCGACCGAATCTGTACGGCTATTGCATTCCGCCCGGCTGGGGTCGGGTCGCCACGAAATCCTCCTATCGGGTCGCCTCCTGTCTGGACAGAGACTGCCCGACCTGGCGTGGCATTTCATTGTCGAAGGTGACGACGGCGGAGTCGCAGCCTCCACTGCCCGGCGCAGGCGCGCTGACTTCAAGGGCAAGACACTCATCGATACCCGCAATTCCGATATCTCCGGCCTGCGCGACCTGCGGCAGGAGCCGGTCCGAAGCTATGCCGTCCGGGCCGATGCCGAAGGCCAGTATGGCGCCTTCCGATTCCCCGTAAAGCTGTACCTGACAACAGATGAGTCAGCCTTGCAGCAACCGCGCAACCGTATGTCGATCGGTGTGGAAGGGCCCATGTTTGCCCTTTATGCCGGTGATCGAAATCCACGTATCGCTCCGTTGATTCTCAATGGAGCCCGCACGCGGGGATTTCACGGCGAGTTTCATGCGAGCACCTTTCACGTCGAGACTGCCATTGGACGACTTCGGCGTGGGCTCGAGTCGCGAAACGTAGAGCTCCCGCCCAACGAGCCGATCCTGCAATTGCCCGGTACGTTTGAGCGCAACGTCACGGCGGTGAAGCTCGGATTCGGCCGGCCCAGTTCGGTGCTGTTTGAGATCTCCGGGCTCAAGGCAAGAGACGATACGTCGTCGATCGGTTTTGGATATAATCCCCTCGAAAATGTCGTGCTCGGCGGTGACCTGACGACACGATTTCTGAAGGGTCGACTTCGATTCGAAAGTGGTGCCGCGATCAGTCTCACGACGAACGACATATCGCGTGGCGTTTCCACAAAGGCGGAAATCGATTCGCTGTTCGACACTAATCTGCCTATTGATCCCGCCGATCTGGATTGGCTGATTACGTTAAATCCATCGACGGTCCCGCTACGCCCCGACAAACTGACCTCGACGGCGTGGTACGCAAACACACGCGTCACCGTGCCCGGACACTCCATCGCGGCTGAGTTTCGGACCGTGGGAAGTGCCTACTTTTCGGCCGCGAATCCATTCCTGCAGTCCGACCGGCGCACGATTACGATTTCGGACCGGTTTCGTGTGGAGCAGGGCAAGGTGAGCGGCCTTGTTCGGTATCAAAACTATCAGTCGCTTCCGGATGGCGGAAAACGTCTGGAACTCAGATCCAACCTGGCTGAAGGGCGGGTCAATCTCTCGCTGCGTCCAGACCTACCCCGGATCACGACTGGCCTGAGAATGCAGTGGCGGAAGAGGGGCGACGGAACGGAAGGAGCCCTGGCCGCCGATATGCGGGTCTCGACCATCATGTTGGGTGGCACGCAGTCCTTCCAAACCGGTACGGTGCGGCATGCAGCGCGTGTCCACTATACCCGGACCGCTCGCCGCGATGACGTCAACAGTCTGTTCGATAACACGACGCACGCCTTCACCGTGGGCGCCGGCGAATCGTACTCCCGTTCGGTGCGATCTGATCTGCAGATCACGCATCTCGTCGTCAACTACGCGGGTCAGCTCGGGCGTCAACGCTGGACGACAGGTGCGGCCACGGTCGGATATCGATTCCACCATAACGACGCAGAGATCTCCCTGACGATCCGGAACACGCGTGCCGGAGCAACCAGTCTGAGCTCTGCCTCTGACCGCTTTGGTCTGATGCTGACGTCGTCTCTGAATCTGCAGCCGAACATGCGCATCGAATTGCAGGCCGGCTACAACGACTACAGCGAAGACGACAACGAGACGAACCAGTACACGGAGCGTTTCGTCCGCCTGCGGCACCGCTATACGTTCTGACCGCGAAGCCGGAGCTTACCAGCCACCACCGGCGCCACCGCCGCCAAAGCTGCCTCCGCCCCCACCGAATCCGCCGAAGCCACCGCCGCCGAGACCGCCAAAGCCTCCACCGGACATTCCGCCGCCCCTGCGACCGGAACCGTGACCTCCCCAGATAATGACCGGCGAGTCGCCGTACCGGCTCCTTCGCTTAGGTGGCGCAAAGCCGTTGCCGTCATTGTCGCGGCGTGCGTCGCGCAGAGCAATGATGATGAAGACGATCAGGATCAGTAGCACCACCACCAGTGCGACGTTGAGGCCACCGCCGTCCCGGTCAGCCGGCGCCGCGTCGAACTCGCCGGTCGCTGCCAGCACCAGCGCATCGACCGCCTGCGACAGGCCGTCATAAAACCGGCCCTGACGAAAATTCGGTACCAGAATGTTTCGATAAATACGACTCGCCACGGCATCGGGAATCGCGCCCTCGAGGCCGTACCCCGTCGCAATGAACATCTGCCGATCGTCTTTCGACGCCAGAATGACGACGCCGTTATTGTACCCCGCCTGGCCCACACGCCACGCCCGTCCGAGCGCGACGGCATACTCCGAAACCGGCACGCCATTCAGCGTCTGGAGTGTGACGATAATGATCTGTGTCGACGTCGTGTCCGCGTATGTCGCAAGCCGCATACTCAGCGACCGCTCTTCCGTATCCGACAGGAACGCCCCCTGATCGGTGACCCATTTCCCGCTAGGGGGAATGACCTGCAGCGACTGGCCGGCTGCGTGCCAGGAAACTGACAGTCCGGCAATCAGCGCGACCACGAACAGGCCGACAATCGATCTCAGGATCCGAAAACCTTTAAACGTCACGAGTCGAAATTGACTTCGGGGGCATTTTGCGCTCCTGCCTCGGCCTCAAACGGAGTCCGGCGGTCAAAGCCAAACACGCCGGCAAGGAGATTCGCCGGAAAGCGCCTGACGGCGGTGTTGAAGCTCTGCACGGAACCGTTGTAATCCCGCCTGGCGACAGTGATACGATTCTCTGTCCCCTCGAGCTGAGCTTGCAGATCTCGAAACGCCTCCGTGGCACGAAGCTGGGGATAGTTCTCCGCGACGGCCAGCAAACGTCCCAGTGACTGCCCGAGCTGCTGCTGAGCGGCCATGTACTGCTCCATCTTCTCCGGGTTGCCCAGGTCGTCCGCGGTGATGGTGATGGAAGTGGCGCGCGCTCTTGCGGCCGTAACCGACTCAAGCGTCTCGCGCTCAAAATTCGCCGCACCCTTGACGGTATTGACAAGATTGGGAATGAGATCGGCACGCCGCTGATACTGCGTCTCGACATCCGCCCACGATCGCTCTACGCCCTCGTCAAGCGTAACGAGCCCGTTGTACGTGCCGCAGCTCGCACAACCCGCAAAACCAACAAGAATGACGATGATCACAAGCGTGATCGTGCCCTTACTTCGCATAACTGTCTACCCGGAAACTGATCAATAGTGGCTATGGGTCGATCGCCCATACGTAAGGTAACGGACGGGGTTTCTCTTTGCTCGAAAATGCTAAATCCGATCATGTCGAGAGCAGCAACACGACACGGAGGATCTGACTCAGTGAGCCCGCTGGTACGACCGATGTTGCTCACTTCTCCAGCACGTCCACGTCCTGGCGGAGACGAGCTGCGGTCCGCCGTTCAACCTGGAGCAGAAACCGCGGAATCTTCCCCAAAAACTAGGGTCGAGCGGCCAGGCGACTGAACGGCCGGTAGTCTTCCATCGCTCGCTGGACGATACGGTCCAGGTGTCCCTCAACGCGCGCTATGATGAGGTGCTCTTCGTTGAGAACAATCACATAGAGGGCTCGGATCCTGCCGCGACTGGACCGATACATGAACCAGATTCGATCCTGATCGTCGCGCGCCTGTACCGCCACCTCCCATCCTCTATCGAGCATAGACGAGAGCACAGGAACTCCCGAACTCCCGGACTCCGGCAGCGCTTTCGTTTCGTAGATCCCGACCTTCACCCGCTCGATATCATCGACGTACCGCCACACGTCCTCCAAATCCTCGTCCGGCACAAGTGAAGTCAGCCAACCGGCCGCCTGAAGCGTGCGCGACCCGACGCTGAAAACCAACTTCCGATCAAACTCGCTGCCCGGAATCTCCTCCTCGATGATCCCCCGGGTGTGGGCAATCTCCCTCGAGAAGATGCAGCCCGACCCCACGAGACTCACGATAAGCAGCAGTGGAAACAGCCTGGACAATCCGTGCTCAGCAGTCACAACGCTTTACCAGTCTCGTTCCAGTTCGTCGATGTCAAATTTGCGTCCCAGTCGACCGATCTGTGCTGGGTCGATGTCGCCAACGATGTTAACAAAGACGGTCTCGTCGTCGTCATCCTTTGCCACGACGATCATGAGACCGGCAATGACGTCGCCGTCGGATTTCAAGAATAGATCCACATGCTCATCGTCATCACGAACGCGAACGGCCGTCTCCCATCCCTTCTTTTCAAGTTCCCTGGCGAAGTTCGACGCCCGGGCACGCACGGCCTTGGCATCCGAACGGTCGCTCTTGTAACCGCGAACCTGTACGGCTTTGAGCCGGTGCAGCAGGTCCGCCAGATCCGGATCCTCAAATCTCGACGCCTCGGCTACCAGGTTCAGCAAGGCACCTTTCACATTGACGAACAGATAGGGCTCCTCGCCGAACCACGATTCCATCGCATCGAGGTCAACGTAGCCCGGTTCGCTGCGAAGGTTCGTCTGCCCGCTCGCGGCAGACGCCATCACAAGGCTGACGATTCCAGCGATCAACATCTTCCGTTTCATGATTCTCCTCGTTTTGCACGATCCCGGTCGGCCGCGCCTGTTTCGGTTTCCAAATTCTCGACACGCCCGATTGCGCCCTGCATCAGGGCCCTGCGGATCGGGACGACCATGGTCTGATCGACGGCCTGGAGCCTGATGGCACTGCCCGTTTCGCGGCCGGCAAGCGAGACATAGGACAGAGCCAGTTTCACGTCGCGAAGTGCCGCGTCCACTTCGCCAGCGTTCTGTTGGGAATCAGCGCCGCGGTACACGACTATCGTGGTCATCACGGCGGCGACAAGAGCTGACGCGACAACGATTGCGAGGGCTGGTCTGCGTCGCGGCTGCATCACCCGGCTGAGCCACCCAGACCGTTTCACCTCATTCCCTGCCGATGCTTGCCGTCGCGCAAGATTGAGTACATGTTCATACGCTGCGGGCGGGCACTGAGGCGAAGGAAGATCCCCAAGTCCCGTTCGCACCTGCCGCGCAACATCCACCTGCTGCGCCAGATCGTCGTCCGCATGCATGAGTCTCTCGAACGCCTTCTTCTCCTTTCTGGAGAGGACGCCGTCCGCGTAAGCCTCTATTCGTTCCTCGGCCCACGTCCTGTCTATGTGATTGTCAGACTGCTTCACGTTGCAGCACCTTCGTGAGTTCATTTCGAAGCGCCCGGCGTCCCCGGTGTAGATACACCTTGACCGATGTCATTGGCAGCTCGAGCGCATCACCAATTTCCCGATAGCTCATTCCCTGGATTTCCCGGAGGATCACGATGCTCTTCTGCGGATCAGGAAGTCGCGAGAGTGCACCCTTCAGCGCCTCGTCAAACAAGGCCGCCGACGCACCGGCATCCGGCTGCTGACCGTCACCGGCTATCTCCGAAAGGGCCTCCGTGTCAACGTTGACGGACGACCGCACCTTCCGGCGCCGAAGCCGGTCTCGACACAGGTTTCTCGAGACGCTGACGAGCCATCCATTGACCCGCGAGCCGTCGATTTCCTGCCGATGTTGCCAGAGCCTCAAATACACGTCCTGCACCACGTCTTCCGCTTCTTCCCTGATCCCAAGGAAGTAGAGCGCGTAACCGAACAGCCGGTCGCGCGATTCGCCTACCACTCGTTCAAATTCTCTTGCCGTCAAAACGCCTCCGTCATCAGATGCATGAAGGCGGCTTCATCCTCTGTCGCCGTCAAAGACGCATACGGTCTCGAAAAGGTTACAGATGCATACGATCTGCATCGAGATAAGCTTGAAGAGCCGACGAGGGACGTTAACTTTGGGCGACTTTCGTTCGATCCACAAGGCATGACGACCCTCAGACACCTTCCCCACAGACTCAGCTACCAGTTGGCGGGACGTTTGGCGTTGCGAAGAAGGCAGCCGCAAAGCGAGGCGGAAACGCATGTCCACGTGGCTGTGGCGAGAGCACTGAAGAACGATCTCGACCCCGCAGAGACTTTCTGGCAGGAGAGCATTGAGATGCTGCGCCAGAAGATGCAGCGCGACGAAACGACTCTCACATATGCCGACTACGGAGTCGGCCCGCCGGAGTCCAATCCGGACAGGACCGTCACGCGCAGTATCTCCGAAGTCCAGGCATACTCGGTACCGCCCCACGAGGGTGTTGCACTGCATGCACTGGTGCGTGAGCTACGCCCCCGCAACTGTCTCGAACTCGGAACATGCCTTGGCATATCGTCGGCCTATGTCGCGTCTGCGCTGGATCTGAACGAGCACGGATCGCTGACGACGCTCGACGGAGGCAAAGATCTTTCGCGGGTGGCGAGTATCAACTTCTCACGACTCGGCCTTCGGAATACGCGATTTGTCACCGGCCGTTTTGATGAAATGCTCCCCGAACTGCTGCCCGAGATCGCTCCCGTTGACATGGCATACATCGACGGTCACCACGACGGGGCAGCCACCAGGACGTACTTTGAGATGATTCTGCAACACGCAGCGCCATATGCCGTCATGGTGTTCGACGACATTCGATGGTCGCGTGACATGCGCGAGGCATGGCGATCCATCCGTACCCATCCGGACGTCACGGCCACGCTGGACCTGTATACGTTCGGCATCTGCGTGACCAACCACGGTTCACATCCAGCGACAGGCAAATAGAGAATGCGTAGACCCGAAGCGGTGCTCGGCATCACGGCGATATTCCTGGTAGGTGCACTCGTCGGAGTGTTTCTGAATCGTGTGGAAGTGCCGGGATTTGGCGATTCCCAGTCACGGAAGATCGAAGATGCGCTCACCCTTATCCGGAAGCGCTACGTCGATGTGCTCTCCGACGACGAGCTGGCGGAGGCTGCCATTCAGGGGATGGTCGAACGCCTGGACCCGTACAGCACCTACATTGATGCGCGTACTCTTGGACCCGTCCAGGACGAGTTGGAGGGAGAGTTCGGTGGTGTGGGCATCTGGTTTGAGATGGTGTCGGACTCTGCGCGCGTCGTGTCTGTGATTCCGGGGGGACCCAGTGAGCATGCAGGTGTTCTCGCGGGAGATCGAATCGTCGCCGTTGACGACTCTTCGTGCGTTGGCGAGCCGTCGCGGTCGATCCAGAGTCGAATCCGGGGGCCCCGGGGCGAGGTTGTTCGCCTGACGATCTACCGACCGGTATTGAGTCAGAAACTGACTGTGCCTGTTGAGCGCGCGGTGATTCCCATACGATCCGTGGAGGCTGCCTTCCGACTCGACGACGAGACAGCGTATGTCCGGCTCAGCCGCTTTACGTCCGGTACGGCCGAGGAATTTCGGAAAGCGGTATCTGATCTACGGAGCGCTGGTCCGCTGCGTGGATTGTTGATCGATGTCAGAAACAACCCTGGTGGCATACTCGAGGCCGCGGTGCGCGTTTCGGACGAATTACTTTCGGACGGAGTCGATATCGTCAGTACGGAAGGCCGGGGCATGGAGAAGCGCGAGGTGTATGCGTCATCCGCCGGAGGGATGGTTGAGGATACACCCGTAATCATCCTCGTGAATTCGAACTCAGCCTCGGCGAGCGAGATTCTGGCCGGTGCGATACAGGATAACGACAGGGGGCTCGTTATCGGACAGCCGACGTTCGGCAAAGGCCTGGTTCAGCGACAGTTTGTGTTTGGCGATGGCAGTGCCCTGCATCTGACGGTAGCGCGTTATTACACGCCGGCCGGCCGCGCCATCCAGAACGATCTTGATCGAAACGTGCCTGTCCATGCCAGAGCGGATACGGTCCTTGCGCAGAACGACAGCGACCCCGCAGACTCGCTGCTACAATTCAGGACGTTGCACGGCCGAATACTCCTTGGCGGTAAAGGCATCTACCCGGATCACATTCCTCCTTCAGACTCGATGGTGAGTGTATTCGAACTGGTCTTTCGTTCCGGACTGGATCTGGGATTCAGCCGGCGCTGGTTTGACACAAGGGAAGCTTCCGTACGTCAGGCATGGTCGCAGGAGGAAGACAGGTTCGTCGACGAGTTCCGAATCGATGATGAGACATGGCAGGAGTTTGTCGCCTATGCGGCGCGCGAGGCCGGAACCGTGTGGGGTCGGTACGCCGCCGCAGACATTGCGCTCGCCCGCAGCCGGATAAGCACACTTCTGACAGCTCGAATCGGGCAGTCCTTGTTTGGACCTCGAATCTGGTTCTCGATCGTGAGCAAGGTAGATCCGGACATCACGTTTGCCCGTGCGTTCTGGGACGAGGCGTCAGCATTGCCGGGCGCGCCGGGCCGCTAGTCGATGGTCGGTTCGAGGCGCACATCATGCTCCGGGATCGAGCATGGATGAGCAGGTACTTCCACGCCCCGTCGTACAACTGGGCCACACTTCAGTCCGTTCGTGGTGCCCACACCGCAACGCCGGTGAGCAGCGCGCTTCGCACGCTTGCGTCCCTCCCGTTCTCTGTCACCCTGGCTCGAAGGCGACAATCCGTGCTGAAGGGCACGCAGCATGATCTCGGCGGGATGAAGCGGCTGACGCCCGGTCAGGTCGCGAATCTGCGCGCGACACGACGTTCCCGCCGCCGCAATGACGGCGTCGGGTGGCAGTGCATTCACCGCTGGAACGAGCCGCAGTTCGGCCATCTTCTTCGACACGGCCACGTGCTCCCTCTCGTATCCGAACGATCCTGCCATGCCGCAGCAACCTGAGTCTGCGACCTCCACATTCTGGTAGCCACTCGTCTGCATGCATCGGACTGAGGAATCGGTTTTGGAGAGTGCCTTCTGATGGCAGTGCCCGTGAATCAGTACCGGCGTTTCGCTCCTGTCATGCCACAGACCTTTCTCAAACAGATGCTCGTCATCTTCGTCTACAAATTCCTCGAACGTCATCGCCCGTTCGGCCACCTTTCTCGCGCGCGCCTCGCCGGGCAACAACACAAGAAACTCGTCGCGGAGTGTCAGGATGCAGCTCGGTTCAAGACCGACAATCGCGAGACCCCGTTCGGCGTATGGATACAGAATATCTACGGTCTCGATCGCCAGACGTTGAGCATCCGACACGAAGCCCTTTGACAGGTAGGTGCGACCACAACAGACCGATTGCTCCGGCACGATAACGTGATAGCCCACTCGTTCGAGGACCGCCGCAGCCGACATCGCCACGTGCGGCTCCAGATAGTTATTGAACGTGTCCGGAAAGAGCACGACCTCCGGACGATCATCCGAATTCGTCATGGAGGAGAATGACGATACGAACGACCGCTCTGCGAACGGCGGGAACGCGCGCTCACGACTGATCGCCATGAACTTGTCCATGAACCAGCGAGACGATTTGCGCTGGTTGACCCAGTTTACAACGCGTGCTCGGCCGGGTGTCAGGCTTCGCGCAAGCTCCGGGAGGGTGGCGAACATCTGCGTCCGCAGCGGGACGTTGTTGTCCTGCCAGTATCTGGCCAACCACTCTGTCTTCAAGCGCGCGAGGTCCACATTCGACGGGCACTCCGTCTTGCATCCTTTGCACTGAATGCAGAGCTCCATCACCTCGTACATTCTCCGGCTCGTCAGGGAGCCGGGACCCAGCACACCCGACAGTGACGCCGCCAGCGCATTTGCCCTGCCCCTCGTTGAATGCTCCTCATCACGGGTCGCCATGAAGCTGGGACACATGGTTCCCGAGTCGAGCTTGCGGCAGGCTCCGTTTCCGTTACACAGCTCCAGCGTCGCGGCAAAGCCACCGAACTCGCTGAAGTCCATGATCGTTTCCACCGGCATCGTGGCGTAATCGGCGCCATAACGCAGATCCCTGGTCATCTCCGGCGCCTCGACGATCTTGCCCGGGTTCAGGATGCCCGTAGCATCAAAGATCTTCTTGAGTTCGACACACGCTCCGTAAAGATCCTCCCCGAGGAAGTGCTGGTTGAGCCAGCTCCGTGCCAGGCCGTCTCCATGCTCGGAAGCTACTGATCCACCGAAGCGCCGCACCAGTTCCATCGACGCCAGACTAATGTCCTGCATCTTCTGCACTTCGCGACCGTCCTTGAGATTCAAAAAGGGTCGGACGTGAAGGCAGCCGGCGGACGCATGCGCGTAGTAGGCCACACGCGTGCCGCACCCCGTGATGTAGGCGTCGAGTTCTTCGATGTAAGATGCGAGGTGTTCGACAGGAACGGACGCGTCCTCGATGAACGGCACAGGCTTGTAATCGCCGGTGACGCCCATCACCAGACCAAGCATCTCCTTCCGAACATTCCACACGGCCCGGATGTCGGTCTTGTCCACGATCTTGCGGGTCTTGTAACCCTGTCCCGCGTAGTGAAGCGCTTTTGCAAGCTCGGACAACGATGCATCCAGATCGTCCCCGGACTCTCCATAGTATTCCGTGATGAGGACCGCGCCTGGGTCACCCTCGATGAATCCCATCTGATCTGCGAAACCAGCCGACCGGCGCGCCTGCTTGATCGCCACGCCGTCCATCAACTCGACAGCCGACGGGGTCGTCTCCAGAATCGTAGTGACCGCTTCAAGGGCCTCACGGCGCGTCTTGAAATGAACGATGGCCAGTGCCGTTTCCGTCGGTCGCGGGACGAGCGCGATCTCGATCTCGGTCATCACGGCAAGCGTGCCCTCGCTGCCACACAGAAGCCGCGCGAGATTTCGCGACTCGTCAAGCAGCGTCTCCAGTCGATATCCGCTATTCCGTCGCCAGTGCTTCGGCGTGTCACTCCGAATCGTTTCCGCGTTCGTCGCAATAAATGTGTCCAGCGCACTGTAGATCGCGCCTTCGAGCCCCGGCGCCTTCTTGCGTCCAATCCATTCCGATCGATCGGTCTTTGCAAACCTCGCAGGCGTTCCGTCCGACAGGACGACGTCCGCCGCGACCACATGATCGATCATGTTGCCATACAGAATCGAATGGGTTCCGGTGGCATTGTTCGCCACCATGCCGCCCAGTGTCGCACGGTTTCCGCTCGCGGGATCCGGGCCAACCATCAGGCCATGTTTGGCCGCTTCCCGGTTGAGGCTGTCCAGCACTACGCCCGGTTCCACTCGCGCACGACGGCCCGGTGCGTCGATCTCCACGATACGGTTCATGTGCCGCGAGCAGTCGATCACGAGTGCTGCACCAACGGTCTGGCCGGCAAGTGAGGAGCCGCCGCCTCGCGCGAGAACGGGCACGCCAAACTGCGACGCTCGACTGACCGCTATTTGCACGTCCCTCGCCGACCGCGGCAGCAGTACGCCCAGCGGCTCAATGCGATAGTTCGAGGCATCCGTACTGTAGAGTACCCGCGACATTTCGTCCAGAAGCAACTCCCCATCCAATTGCTTCCGCAGACCCTCGAAGAAGTGCGTGTAGTCCATGACTCCGCTCTACCGTGCTATCGGCCCGTGATAAATAGTCTTCTACAACTCGATCTGCTTGCCCGTCTCGGATAGAATAATATCGACTTCCGGATAGAAAAAGTTGATGTTATCCGCCATCCATTCGCGTGCAGCCGATTCTCCGTGGACGAGCACAACGGTTCTGGGAGAAAGATATTCAACCAGACGAATGAGATCGCGCCGGTGGCTATGGCCGCTAAGCCGAAACCGGTGCACGTCACAGCGGAGCGGCTGAGCTCCTTTGGAGGTCTCGAGCACAACGTCCACCGGCTCATCCCCTTCCCTGGCAGCCGCCACCAGCAGCCGCGATGCCGGCGACTCCTCGGTCGCAAAACCGACCACCATCACGGCGTTCCGAGCATCTCCGATCAGTCGCTGCGCCAGCTTGTTCGACAACGTGCGCTCGAACATCATTCCACTCGAAACGACGTGAATGGCTGGCTGCGTGAGAACTCTTTCCTTGCCGGCCCGACCGCGCGGGAGGCGAAGCTGCTCCACTCCCTCCACCATGAAATCCTCGTTCAAGCGAGGCGATACAAGCCGTGTCCGGTCGTAAAGCTCGGCGACGGCGCGCATGGATCCGGCGGTATAGACGGGGACCTCCGCCGGCAGTATGCCCCGCTTCTTGAAGCGGTCGATAAGCGCCAGCACTTCCTGCGCTCGTCCGATCGCAAATACGGGGACGAGCGACGACCCTCCACGATCCCACACCTCGCGCAACGCCTTCCCGAATCGGTCTTCCTCCAGCCGGCGTGTCGTCAGCTCGGCCTCCGCATCACCGCCCAGCGTCGATTCGAGGATCAGCACGTCGACAGGTGACTCCGGATAACTTCCCGCCGGTAGAATTGTCTGCGAGCGCAGGTTGGTATCGCCCGTGTAAAACACTCGCCGGGATTCGCCGTTGTCCGGAAATTCCAACTCTACCCCGGCAGCGCCCAGAATATGCCCCGAGTGGTGCAGCGTCGCTGACACATGCTCTCCGTTCTTGACTCCCGACAGACTGAACGCTTCGCCGAGCTCGTGCGTCTGGTACAGGAAGCTCTGCATCTCCAGTTCCTTCTCGTCGAACATAGGAGCGTGAGTTGACGAACCCTCTCTGAGCCGTCGTTTCTGGAGTCGGGCCGAAGCCGGCAAAACAAACTCGGCAAGATCTCGCGTCGGCCGCGTCATGTGCACCTGGGCGTGCGGGAATTCCCGTATCAGAATCGGCAATCCTCCGATGTGATCGTGGTGCGCATGCGTAACAATCACATGATCGACAAAAGCCGACGTGCTTTTTTTCACCAGGTCGAATCGAGGCAAGCCCGCGGGGCCGTCCTCATTCGGGTCGACCCCTGCATCGAGCATGACACCGGTGCCCGAGGCTTCTATCAGGTGGCAGCTTGCTCCGATGGAGTCAGATGCACCCAGAGAGGTGAATTTCATGGTCTCGCATGCCGGTTGGTGGGATCGACGATGCGCGGCACCGGGCGGTATCGGTTCACCTACTGAGCCACCGCCTGGTAATCGGCCCAGTCCGAGAGAAATTTCTCGAGCCCCAGGTCAGTGAGTGGGTGTTTGATCAGTTTCTTGATCACGTCGAACGGTATGGTGGCAACGTCGGCACCTATCTGGGCACATCTTACGACGTGCATGGGACTCCGGATGGATGCCGCGAGCACCTGGGTTGCGTAGCCGTAGTTCTGGTAGATCTGCACGATCTCCTCGATAAGCGTCAGGCCATCGGTGGAAACATCGTCGAGCCGACCCATGAACGGACTGATGTACGTGGCGCCGGCCTTGGCAGCGATCAATGCCTGCGTCGGGGAGAAACACAGGGTACAATTCGTGCGAATGCCCTCCTCCTTGAACGACTTGAGCGCCTTGATCCCGTCCATGATCAGCGGGACTTTGACGACGACGTTTTCATGTATGGCGGCGAGCACACGACCTTCCCTCATGATGCCGTCGTAATCCGTGGCGACCACTTCCGCCGACACGTCACCGTCCACGATTTCGCAGATCCGCAAAATATGCGTGTGAAAATCGGAGCCGCCCACCTTCTTCATGAGCGAAGGATTTGTCGTAACACCGTCCAGAACGCCCATCGCGTTCGCTTCGCGGATTTCGTCAAGGTCGGCCGTATCGATGAAAAACTTCATGTGGTCTGGCGGGATAAGTGCGGGAGTCGGTAGGAGGGCCTAAGTTACGGCCGTCCGATGAACGGTTCTCTAAACAACCACGATTTAGCATACGTTTCTCCTGTCGATAAATTGGCTGGCACCACCAGGCCACATTTACCCACACATTCATGCTCGTTTGCATCTTCGAGGACGATCGTGTTGAGCACTTCTTCCCGCTCACCCGAACGAGAGCCGTGTACAGCCTTCGAATGGGCCGGCGAACCATTCTTGACACGATCGCGGAGACTATCGACGCGACCGGGATCGTCGTTCACTGTCGTGCTGAGCTCGCGGACGTGGTTCGCGAGGAAACGGGCAGGCTCGTAAATCGGATCGCAGCCGGTGTAGACGTACTGTTCGTCAACGGCCGGATCGTGCTGCATTCCATCGACCAGCTTGCTCCCGTCCTGGAGGCAAGCCGATCGTCGACCCCGACCGTATTTGTCGATGGCGAGGAGGTCATCGCCGCGTGGGTGCCCGCAGCAGCCGACCCCGGACGAATGGTCAATCGGGAGTCGATCAACCTGGAGGCATTTCCGGATTTTCGCGTCGAAACACTTGCAGGAGTGGCGCTGGTCAGCAGAATCTGGGATCTGCTTGCTCACATCGAAGCGACGATCAAGACGGACTTCCAGGTTCTGACGCAGGGCGCAAACGTATTCGAGCGACCCGACACGCGGATCTCCGATCGCGCCGACCTTGTGAACGGCGAGCAGATCTTCATTGCCCCGGGCGCGGAGGTGCGCTCCGGCGCGGTCCTCGACGCATCAGACGGACCCATCATCATCGATCGCAGTGCTCGCGTGATGGAACATGCGGTGATCCACGGTCCGGTTTCGATTGGTGAACATGCGACGGTGAAGGTCGGCGCCTTTCTGGAAAGCTGCGTCATCGGTCCATGGAGCAAAGTCGCCGGAGAGGTACACGACTCGGTCATTCACTCATTCAGCAACAAGTCACACGCGGGCTTTATGGGTCAATCGTACCTGGGAAGCTGGGTCAATCTCGGAGCGCACACGAACACATCGAACTTGAAAAACGACTACGGGATCGTATCGGCGTTCAACGAGGCCCTCGGAGAGATGGAGAAGACCGACTCGATATTCGCCGGTCTCTGCATGGGCGACCACTCCAAGTGCGGGATCGATTCGATGTTCAATACAGGTACGGTGGTGGGCGTGTCGTGCAATCTGTTCGGTTCCGGTTATCAGCCACGCCACATTCCGTCGTTCTTATGGGGAAGTCCTCACGGTGGATACGTGACGTATCGGCTCGACAAGGCGCTGCGGGTAGCGGAAACCGTCATACAGCGTCGCAATAAAGATCTATCCGCAGCGATGAGGGACTTGTTGACGTCGGTGCACGAGGCGACAGAATCTGATCGAGACCGGGGCATTCTGCGGTAATCGCAGCGAACTGCGGGAGTGGTCAGGCGGGTTCAACCGGCTCCTGGACGTCAACAAACCGCCGCCGCATTTCGCTACGAGACGACCTTGACGACAAGCATTGTGAGGTCGTCGCTAAGGGCCGTCGCACTTCCTGTCCATGCGATGATGGCGGAGCGCACGGCATCCAGCACCCCCTGAGCGTCGAGGTGGCGATGCTCTCGAAGTAGCGCCTCGAGTCGGAACTCCTCGAACTCCACTTCCTCCGGACTCATCGCCTCGGTGACGCCATCCGTGAACATCGCCAGTACGTCTCCGGTTTTCAAGAACACGTCGCCGCGTTCGTATGGCATGCCCCGCATCACCCCGAGCAGCAGTCCTCCGGCTTCGAGTTCCTCCATCTCGCCGTCCGCATGGATCAGCATCGGCGGGTTGTGACCGGCGTTCACATACATGAACGAGTGATCGTCGGCCGTGTAGATACCGTGGAAGTAGGTTATGAACTTGTCGAATCCGGTATTGTCGCAGATCACGCGGTTGATGTGCCCGGTGATTTCGGCGAGCGGGATTTCGAGCGGCACGAGCGTGCGAAGGGCGGCCTGGAGATTTGACATGAGCAGCGATGCCGGCATCCCCTTGCCGGTCACGTCGCCGATTGCCAGCAACAGCCGGTTGTCGTCCAGACGGATCACGTCGGTGTAGTCGCCGGCCACGTGTCGACTTGGCAGCGCGAGCATCGCGATCTCGATGCCGGGGGCCGTCGGCAGTTCACTCGGCTGAAGGCCTTCCTGAATCACGCGAGCGAGACGCATTTCCTCTTCCAGCCGCTCCTTTTCGATCTGCTCGTCCACGAGGAAAGAGTTCTGGATCGAGACGAACGCGAGGTTTGCGAGAGCCGTGAGAAATTCGATCTCGCCGGGCAGATACGCACCCTTCAACTTGGGCCCAAGACACAGCATCCCGCAGGTCTCGCCCTGGTGCTTGATCGGAAGCGCAAGCGCGTAACCACGATCCTTCAACCAGTGCGAATTCTCCGACGTGTCGTCGATCACGATGTTGGCTTCAATCGCGCACAGCTGGTGGAGGAAATCTTCCGGCACGTCGCCGCTGGCGCCCGCAGCCGAAACAACCTGAATGTCGTAGCCATCCCCCGTCTCGCTCGCCTCCTCAACTTTGCGACGAAGTACGAACAGGTGCCTCCGCACCATCATCTGGCCCATCAGCGCAAACGACAGAAGCTTGACAAGTCGATCGCGATCAACCGTGGCGTTAAACTCCTTCGAAATATCAAATAGCGTGTTCACCTGCTGGATCTTGTCGTCCAGGCTCCGATTCGTATGACGCAGTTCCTCGACGACCATCGAGTTGTTGATGGCCGAGGACGACATGTTCACGAGCGACTTGACGAACTCCAACTCGTGCTTGGTGTAATCCTCTCCGGTAGCCTTCTTGCCCACCGCGGCAAGACCGATTTCCGTCCCGCCAAACCGAATCGGGGCCACCAATGCGATTTTGTGATCCTTGAGGACGTCCGGTATTTCGTCTGCCAGCACGAGGTCGTCCGGTGAAAAGCCGTCGAGGTGAATCTCATTGTCCAACTTGAGCGATGCACAGCCCTTGCCCGCGGCTACGGTATGTGGCTCCTCCGCAGCTCGCTGAATCAGCACGCATCCCCGCGTGACGAACAGCTTGCTCATCATCGTCAGGAGGAGATTGCTGAGTATGAAGTCGAGGTCGAGCGAGCCACTGAGGAGCTGGCTCGACTCGTACAGTGCCCTTAGATCAAAGCGTCGTGTTCTATCTGCCTGAGCGTCGATTTCGGCCATATTCTAAGATTTGAGCCCCTACTGTTCCTGGTCGAGGTGAATCACTTCTGCCTGCTGTACGACGCCACTTTCGACATGGAGTCGGACGCACGTCTTGACGCGGTGCAGTCCTTGCCGTCCGGCCGCGCCGGGGTTAATAAATAACATTCTGTCGAGTTTGTCATCACGCTCGATGCGGAGAATGTGGCTGTGACCGCAAATGAACACGTCCGGCGGATCCTCTCGAAGCTCCGCCGACACCCGCGAATCGTACCGTGCCGGGTCGTCCCCCGATGTGCGTCATCCAGAACTGGAGACCTTCCAGCTCAAGCCGCTCGTGCTCCGGCCAGATCTGGCGCACGTCCATTCCGTCCACGTTGCCGTACACCCCCCGCACCGGGGCGATGGTCGCGAGCTCGTCGATCACGGCCACGGTCCCTGCATCGCCTGCGTGGAGTATCAGGTCGACGCCGGCGAAGTCATTGTGCACGGCCGGGTGCAAGAAACTGTGGGTGTCCGATATGATGCCGATCAGCATGTGGTGGTGCAGGCTGAATGATGTCTCGGTGGATTGACACGTGATACTGATTCCGGGTGACGCCTCCCGTTACCGCACGTGAACGAGTGGGCGCCGAGCGCTTCCTTCTTCACCCGTCGCCGACACAATGTACAGTCCGGCCGGCCAGGCATGGGTGTCAACGGAGAACTGTTGATCGTGTTTGCCCAGCAAGCCACTATTTCGAGCGACGTCCCTCAGAAGAAACAGTGACAGCTTGCCTGCTAATTCGTGTACGTAAATACACACCGTACACTCATGCTCCCAGGCTAGCGTGCTGCCTGTTCAGCCCTTGTCCCGGCGTCCGCAGCTACCCTTCCGGAGAGACAATCTCGGGCGAACCCGCCAGATCCAGGATGAACGCGAAATCGAGGGCGATGCACGACATCTCCATCAAGCGAGGCCAGGAGGAGTCGACCGTCGTTGTCCAGTGTAATGGAATGTGGGTACATCCCGCGCCTGATACGAGTCCACGAATCGCCATCCCAAAACTCGACAGCCCAACCTAATATCCCCTGATTCACGGTTCGACCGGCAACGAATAATGTCCCCGAGCTGCCTGCGGTGAGTCCGCTGATGTTAAGCAGACCGGACGTCAAATCGCCCAACCTGAACCACGACGAACCATGGTCGTCCCACCGCCATACCTCGAGGCGCGACCCCTCCACCTCCGTCGCCGCGACCGCATACAGCTCGTCCGACGGACCAACCGCCAGACGGTCGACAATCAGAAGATCTCCGTCAAGCGTCGCCCATTCACTACCGGTCCATTTCTTGACGCCGAACCCGTACCGTGAACAGTTATACGGAAAAGTAGCACGACATCTAGTCCCGCCTCCTCCAGCATAGACTATCCCGTCCTGTGCCACGGCAATCGTGTTCGGATGCCCTCCCAAACCGCCGCGAAGCGTCCAGTCGCTGCCGTCCCAGTGGGCAAAGCCATCCGCAATGTCGGCGTACAGATGATCACGGCCGTCAACAGTAAAAACTCGCCCTGCATAGCTGCTGGAGGCGCGCGGCAGAGCGTACCAGGCGTCTCCATCCCAGGCAGCCAGCCCATCTGCCAATACTCCACCGATCTGGTTGAATGAGCCGACCACGTACAACGTACCGTCCTGGCCTATCACCATGTTAGCGATCTTCGGCGGAACGGGCGAAAAGAACCGATCGTCCCAGTACACGTCGTCGTCGCTGGGTGTAGGAGCCTGTTGAGCGACCGCGTGCGCGACCGACCCGAGTGCGACGCCGCAGAGAATCAGGATGGCGTTTGTCCATCTCATGGGCGTTTGTTGTCCCTCCGCTAGCCTTCTGGGGAAGTAACCTCAACGACCCCCGCCAGATCCAGGATGAACGCGAAGTCGAGTGCAATCTCCCGGTAGCGTCGATAGCGACCCGAGGCCCCGCCATGACCGGCCTCCATGTTCGTCTTCAGCAACAACCGGTTTGAGTCCGTCTTCTTCGCCCTCAGCCGCGCGACCCACTTGGCCGGCTCCCAGTACTGCACCTGAGAGTCGTGGAGTCCAGTCGTCACCAGGATGTTAGGATAGTCTTTCGCCTTCAACGTTGTCATACGGCGAATACGACAGCATGTAGTCGTAGTACTCCTTCTCGTTCGGATTACCCCATTCGTCGTACTCGCTCGTCGTCAGCGGGATCGTCTCATCCAGCATCGTAGTCACGACGTCCACGAACGGCACCTGAGCGACGATTCCATGAAAGCGGTCGGGACGCATGTTGGCTACCGCACCCATGAGCAAACCGCCCGCACTACCACCCATCGCGTAAACCCGATTCGGATCCGCGTAGCGCGCGGCAACGAGGTAGTCCGCGCTGTCAATGAAATCGGTGAACGTGTTCTTCTTCTTGAGCAGCTTGCCGTCCTCGTACCACTGCCGGCCCAGTTCCTGGCCCCCTCGAATATGTGCGATGGCATACACGAAGCCGCGATCCAGAAGACTCAGCCTCGAAGCACTGAAGTACGGATCCATCGACGCTCCGTACGAGCCGTACCCGTACAGCAACGCAGGTGCAGTTCCATCAATCGGCGTATCCTTATGGTGCACAAGGGATATGGGCACAGCCACACCGTCCCGGGCGCGGGCGTACAGCCGCACGGTTACGTAGTCGGACGAGTCAAATCCGCCGAGTACCTCATCCCGCTTCCGGAGCACCTTCTCGCGCGAAACCATGTCGTAGTCATACACGGAATTGGGTGTTGTCATCGACATATATCCGTAGCGCAAGATCTTGCTGTCCGTCTCGGGATTCGTACTCACGTAGGCGAGATAGGCTGATTCGCCAAAATTCAAATAGTGGTCATCCGTCCCGTCCCAGCTCATCACGCGGATATTCATGAGCCCATCCTTCCGTTCACTCAGGACCAGAAAGTCATCAAACAAATCGAAGTCGGCCAGATAGACCGATGGACGATGTTCGATCACTTCGTCCCAGTGTTCTTTTGACGGGTTGGAAACCGGGGCGCGCATGAGACGGAAATTCTCGGCGCCGAGATTGGTGCGGATGTAGAAGTAATCGCCGAGGTGGCCGACGGAGTATTCGAGGTCCCGTTCTCTCGGCTGAACAACGGCGAACTCTGCATCCGGAGTGCTGGCATCAACAAAACGATATTCGTCACTGAGCGTCTGACTCGACCCGATCAGTATGTATCGCTTTGATTTTGACTTGTAGACGAAACTGGAGAAGGTCTCGTCCAACTCCTCGTAGACGAGGACATCCTCGGACGGATCGGTACCCAGGCGATGGCGGAATATCCGGTGCCAGCGTAGAGTCTCCGGGTCCTGTTTTGAATAGAAGATCGTCCGACTATCATTTGCCCATGCGATGTTGCCGGTCACGTCCGGGATCGCATCCTCAAGATAGTCTCCTGTCGTCAGGTCTCTGAAACGGAGCGTGTAGAAGCGTCGACCGACGGTGTCCGCAGCGAAAGCAAGAATGCTTCTGGTCTTCCGTCGCCGCCGTCTGCCCGACCTGCAAATACCCTTTCCCCTCGGCCAGGATATTTACATCGAGAATCACCTGTTCCGCGGCGTCAAGAGACCCCGGCTTTCTGCAGTAGATCGGATACTCCTTCCCGTCCTCGTATCGAACGTAGTAGTAGTATTCCCCGTTGCGATAAGGAACGGTCGAATCGTCCTGCTTTATCCGGCCCTTGATCTCGTCGAAGATCGTCTGCTGCAGATCTTTCGTGTGCGACATGACCTGATCGAGATAGGCATTCTCGGCTTCCAGGTATTTGATGGTGGCGGGATTGTCCCTCTCCTTCAGCCAGTAGTACTCGTCCACGCGAACATTTCCATGCTCTTCGAGAGACGTTGGGTGCACGTCTGCCATCGGCGCGACGAGATCTTGCGACTGCCCACTCGCGGGGTACAGCAGAAACGGTATCGCGAGCCAGACCATCCAGGCCTGGGTACCCATCTTGTTCACTATGACAGACATACATCGATCCTCCAGTATGATTTCTCGACCGACCTAAAACTCCATCGTGGCTCCCGGATCCAACACGCGTGCAACGTAGCCTTCCGCTGCCACGCTGTCCGCCCACGCAGCAGTGTCGACCTCGATCAGCGGGAACGTACCGTAGTGTACCGGCACCGAGACATTGGGCTTGATCATGCGTATCGCCCGAAGTGACTCCTTCGGCCCCATGGTGAAGCAGTCGCCGATCGGAATCAATGCGACATCAACGTCGTGATCGGCTCCGACCCACTCCATTTCTGCAAACGGACACGTATCGCCAAGCGCGTAAACGCACTTGTCATCTGCATGAACGATGTAGCCGTTGGGATTGCCTCCATATGTGCCATCCGGAAATGACGAGGAGTGCCTGGCGTACGTCTGGATCACCTTGCCCCAATCGAAGCGCCACTCGCCTCCCGTATTCATGGGTTGTACGACACTGTGTCCGTTCGCCTGCACATACGAGATGATCTCGAAATTGGCGACGACGATGGCGCCAGTACGCTTCGCAATCGTCAGGGTGTCTCCCCAGTGATCGCCGTGGGCGTGAGTGAGCAGAATGACGTCGGGGTTCAAGTCGCCGGGCAGCACCACACCCTCGGCATGGGGATTACCCGTAATGAACGGATCCACAAGGATGGTCGCTCCCGACGATATGATCTCGAAAGCAGAATGACCGAAGTACCTGATTTTCATGATTGTGCGCTATGTCTGTAGAGTAACGCCTTTCGCTTGAGTCAGAACCGAAGATAGCGGCCGATCAGGCTCGTCGCAGGAGACGTGAGGATCACCCTTACCTGCAGATCAGGGTCGCCCGACGGTGGCGGGCTAACGCGTCAGGGTAAGCGTTTTCGTCCGGACCACTTCGTCGGTCTGCAGTCGTACGAAATACATACCGCTCGGGAGGTCGCCGGCGACGAACAGCACTTCATGAATCCCGGGAGATGCGACGCCCTCGGCAAGCAGAGCCACCCGCTGTCCGGACAGGTCCCAGACTGACACGCTCAGGTACTCGGGCTCTACCACCTCGTAGCGAATCGTTGTCTGTCCGCTGAACGGGTTGGGGAAATTCGCGATCAGCGTGCTTGTGGCCGACGGAAGTTCTTCGCCGCCGAGACCGGCCTTGAGCGTCCCCGAGCTTCGAATTGCACCATTGGACAGGATCTGCTTGATACGATAATAGATTACGCCTTCCGGGGCCTCGTCGTCGGCGTAATCAAAGGACGTGACGGATCGGTCCGGGACCGTCTTCCCGATCTCCAGGAATTCAAAGCCATCACTGGATCGTTCGACAACGAATGAAGCGGTGTTTCGATTACTCGATTCCCACTTGACCAACACCGTTCCGCCGTCCATCGACGCCGACAGGTTTTCGACGGGGTCGTAGAAAAGGAAGTCGGACGGTTTGCGCGGTATCTGCGCGCCGCTCAGTACCAGATCGCGCGACATCGACTCCTCGAAACCGAGCGCGACCATTCCCGCAACCTGCGGAATATTTTCGCCGAGACTGGCGGAAATCTGCCTGATCGTTCTGGCCGTGGGCCAGAATCGAACGAAATCCAGGTTTCCAACGAATCCCGAACTTCGAGGCCCGGACGTATCCGATTCCCTGACACAACGACCTCCGAGACACAACGTGGCATTCGATCTTGTCGCGGTTGGATCCGTGTGTCCGAACAACGAGTCTGCCGGCGCGCCGTCGATCAGCAAGCGCGTCCATCCGCGCACTTCATCGTGGACAACCGCCATGTGATGCCACTGTCCATCTGCGACCGGCCGGCCACTCGACATGGAAAGGTGTCGACCGGGCTCGCCCCTGTAGTACTGCAATCGTCCGTCGGGCGCAATCTCAATTTCGATCGGATAGCCTGCTTCCTCATCTCCATCCCACGTGGACATGATGACCTGGTCGAGACCCGTGGTCTTGAGCCAGAACTCGGCCGTATAGGAGCGATCTCCCGTGAACACAGGAAGGCGACGACCTCGTAGTTCGATTCGGCTGCTGCCACCGAACACGGCCATCATGTTCGACTCGTCGACGTGCGAGGGCTCCGTACTCAGCGCCTCTTGAAGCGCGAGGGCCAACTCCGCCTTCGGCTCTTCACCAGCGACAGCTGTTACACTCGGTGTAAGACTCAGCATCCCTCTGCTTGCGTACTTCGGTGCAGAGAGCTTGAGCACGATAGACTGCGGACCCGTTTCGGGATCCTCGGACGTGATACGATACACCGCGTCGTCGGCATCCAGCGACCACGAGGCAGGATGTCGACGACCGGCTCGGACAACCGCCACATCAACAAGCTTCCACCCTCCGGGAAGCCGAAGTGCCCCTCCCGTGAGCGTTTCGGAGCCGTCCCACTCGACATAGATATTGCCCTGGTCGCCCTCCGCAAAGACGGGTCTCGCATCCGTCAGGCGCAGTTGACCGAGAGCCGGATTCGCACCCAGGCCGCACGCGAGCGCCAGGCTCAACGAGAGCCAGAGACGCGCAGGCCGTAGAAGTGATATGCCTGAAGGGACCAAAGCAGAAAACGGCGAATGCCGTGTCGATAGAACAACCTGCGTCCCGAACTGTCGATGATCGGCTGATAGACAGTGGTAGTCGGTCTGAATGATAGACCTCCGAATCGACTTCTGTCAAATGAATACCGGCAGGCACTGGCTTTCGTATCTTCATAAAACACTCAATTCGAAGATGTTTACCCTATGCCTGACGGCTCGTTGACCGGCGCTTGAGACCCCACTTCGAGCGGTTTATAATGCAGGAACCAGGCGGGTTTGGTGCAGGATTATTGACAAATTGGAAGCGTAATCAAGACTATGTCCCAACGTTTTCGCGTCGGTCTACTCACGGGCGGCGGTGACTGCCCGGGTTTGAATGCCGTCATTCGCGCTGTGACGAAAAGCCTCATACTCCAGCACAATGCGCAGGTCATTGGCTTCGAGGACGGTTTCCTTGGCTTGATCGAGCGGCGGATCCGGCCGCTGTCGTACTCGGACGTGAGCGGGATTCTCACCCGCGGGGGGACCATACTGGGCACGAGCAACAAGGCGAACCCGTTCAACTACCACGAGCGTGGCGGTGCAGACGTCTCGGCCCAGGTGGCGAGGAATTACGAGGAGCTCGGGCTGCGCGCGTTGATTACCATAGGGGGTGACGGAACCATGTCGATCTCCCATCGCCTGAACGAGATGGGAATAAACGTCGTCGGTGTGCCCAAGACGATTGACAACGATCTCGTGGGTACCGAGCGGACCTTCGGATTCGACACCGCTGTATCGATCGCCACCGAAGCCATTGACCGTCTCCACACGACCGCGCAGAGTCACAACCGCGTGATGATCATTGAGACGATGGGGCGCTACGCCGGATGGATCGCGCTTTATGCAGGCACAGCCGGTGGCGCGGACATCATCCTGATGCCCGAACTCGACTACGACATTGAATCGGTCGCACGTATCTGCCGGGAGCGAGAGATGGGGGGGCAGAATTTCACGATCATTGCGATCGCCGAGGGCGCCAAGCCGGTCGGTGGTGAAATGACGGTCAAGCGTGTCATCGCAGACAGTCCGGACCCGGTGCGCCTCGGAGGGATCGGGTATGTTCTCGGCGACCAGCTGCGCGGACTTATTCGCAGCGAGGTGCGCACGTCGGTACTCGGACACATACAGCGCGGAGGAACACCGACGGCGTACGATCGAAATCTCGCCACCGCGTACGGATCGTTTGCCGCCTCGATGGTGATCGACGGGCGATTTGGCCGCATGGTCGCTCTTCAGGGGAATCAATTAACTTCCGTTCCCCTCGAAGAGGTGGCAAACAAGACCAGAACAGTTCCAATGGACACACCGATGGTGGCCGCTGCGCTCGCAGTCGGCACCTCGTTCGGAATCCCGGGAATGGATGTCCGCTTCGAAGGTCACGAAACTTCCGGCTCCGTATCCTGACCACTTAACTCCTCGACGCGTGAGCGGTAACAACAAGAAATTTGTAGCTATTGCGGGCAACATCGGGGCCGGCAAAAGTACGCTGACCGGTTTCATCAGCGAATACTTTCAGTGGGATGCTCTCTACGAGCGCGTCGACGACAATCCGTATCTGTCGGACTTTTACGACGACATGGCGCGATGGTCATTCAACCTGCAGGTCTTCTTTCTCTCCAGTCGCTTCAATCATCAGCGGAAGATCGAGCTCGCACCGCATTCGGTGGTCCAGGACAGGTCCATCTACGAGGATGCCGAGATCTTTGCTCGCAATCTGTACGAGATGGACTTTATGACGGAGCGCGACTTTTCCAACTACCAGGACCTGTTCGCGACTATGACGTCATATCTGAGCCCTCCGGATTTGCTGGTGTACCTGCGAGCGTCCGTGCCGACGCTGGTGAAGCACATCGAGTCGCGCGGGCGCGAATTTGAATCCACCATCCGAATCGAGTACCTGAAGAAACTCAACGTTCATTACGAGAACTGGATTGAGAGGTACGATCTCGGACCGAAACTGGTCATCGACGTCGACACGGTTGATTTCGTCAACGAAGACGAACATCGCCGAGAAGTCCTCGGCCAAATTGAGGGCCGCCTGTTTGGCCTTTTCCCGGAATCTGCCCCGAAGCAAACCCTTTGATTCGATCCGACCTGGACCCCCGGCCGCGCCGCGACCTCTTCGTGCGGGTTGCTTTCCTGGCGATTCTGATCGCATTCGCCTCCTTGTCGCCCACGCAAGCACAGGAGGCGGCCCCCGCCGACTCCGTGACGTTGGCCCCTCCCGATACGAACGCGACGATATTGGCACCGGCGCCGGACAAGCCCGCCTCTCCCCTGGCGGTACCGGATTCGGCCCGCTCGGTGTGGCCGGAGATCTTCCGGATTCCGATCGCCGCCCGCATCCCGGCACGCACGCTTTCGTTCGAGTTGACCGACATGTTGCGCGACGAGCCGACGTCCATGCTGTACGACCTTGGCTCGTACGGTTGGCCGCATGGCTGGAGTCCGGCGGGGCTTTCGCCGCAGCATGTCGGACTCGTGTGGAGCGGCATTCCACTTCAGGACCTTTTCACAGGCCGCCCGCTCTACGATCTGCTCGCCGCTGGCTTCAGCAGGGACGCCTGATATTGAGTTTGCGCCGGACGACGGAAGTCCCGCAGGCCTCCGTGTCAGCACACTCGTCGACTACGAGAAAACCGCCGACCCGCTGACAGAGCTTCGCTACCAGACCGGCAGCGGCCTGCAGAAGGTCTCGGGCCTCCACACGCAGAATCGACGGCTTGCGGTAGGCGGGCGTGACGGGGTGCTGAACCTGTTATTCTCGTACGGGGGCGAGAGCGCGGACGGCGAGTATCCGGGAAGTCGCCTCGCTCAGGGACGGCAGATCTACAGCCGCGTCAAGTACCTGCGGCCGGGATGGAGCCTGGAACTCGGCGATCTCTACAACAAACGATCGGTCGGCGCCCACGGAGGGGTGGTCCCGCGCATCACCAACGATGTTGAATCGATCTACCAGAGACTCGGGGCCACCGTGATCGATTCGGACGCCCGCAGGGCGACAAAACGCAATGACGTGTTCGCGACATTCCGACGTGATCGCGGGAGTGCCGGAAGAAATGTGACGTCTGCAACCGCAGGCTACTCCAGTCAGCGTTTCGAGTACCGGCGACAGGCCGACACACTGACGGTTCGATCGACCGCTCTCTTCTTTCGACTCTCGCACGCTCTCGCGCGGACGAGACACCGCCTGACGTTTGACGTAAGCGGATCCTCGAATACGACAAGTCCCCGATCCGACGACCTGGTGTTTGCGGACGAAACAGATTCGCGGCTCCTTGCCACAGCCACCGAAGAGATACGTTTCGGAGCGCTGCACGCTCTGGCGAAACTGGGGCTTGAGACCAGAAGCGATGGTACGCAGCTGGTGGCAAAAGCTGCTGTGCGGCAGTCGTTCGGCCCGGCCGTCTTTCGCCTGGAAGCGTCGCAGACTGCGCAACCGGTCAGCCAGATCGATCGAACCGGACTCGGCCCGTTTCTGGCACCGATCGAGGAAGTACCCATCGGCCCGAATCGACTCGTGCGAACGACCCTGTCCGTCGCCGCCGGACCCCTCGACCTCACCGTGCTCGGAACGCTGACGGGCAACGCGACCTGGACCGACTATTTCGCAACGGAAGATCCGGATTCCGTACGCGCGCGCGGTGGGAACGGGAACGCTGCGAGTCGTGTCCGCTGGTCTCGATTTCGGATATCGTCGTCAAGCGCAACGCGGATTCTACTTCACGGCTCAACCTACGATCTTCGGCGTATCGAAAACCGAAGACGCTTTGCAGGAGCTGTATCGTTCAACGGTCCCGGATTTCTACGCCGTGGCGAGTCTCGGAATGCGCTACCTGATCTTCCAGCGTGACCTCGATCTCGACATCTCCATCCGGGGTCGGTTCTGGAGCGAGTTCGCGGGCCGCGCCTTTCATCCGCAGAGCGGCCTTCTTGTTGTCCCGGTCGAAGGCGCTCGGCCGGTCGAATCGTCGGCGACACTCGATCTGGTTGTTACCGGAGGCGTGAGAACCGCCACGCTGTTCCTGGCATACGAGAATTTCCTGTCAGGAACGTCATTCCTGCCCGGAAATCTGCTGGTGCCGGTGTATCCACTCGCCGAGAAGCGAATTCGATTTGGTGTATTCTGGCCGATCCAGAACTGATCGAAGGACGTCGGTGTAGCAAATGCCGATTCGATACGTAGGCGCGACAACACAGGCACAACACTCCTCGCTTCATGACCGGCACTCAACTGGCTCCTTCACCCTCGGCTTACGAGCTGCAGGCCATCCGTGAAATCCACGAGTGGAGCCGGCCCGACGATTCCTGGTTCGGGACCTTCAAACAACACCTGAACGACGCCTATAATTTCACCGCCGATCAGGTCCGCAGAATCCCGGGCGTCGACTGGACGATCGAGAATGTGATTTCGGGCCTGATCCGGCTCATCAACGAGATCACCCAGGACTGGTTACCGTCCCAGTCCATCCTTGACAAGTATCGAGCGGCCGGTCATTCGATACGCGACGTGCATGACATCCGCGCACTCGACCTTCAGGAGATCGACGATGCGGTCGGCGGACTGGCGGCACGCTATCGAAATCTCGCCGCAGCCGAGGGCGCGGTAGCAGGACTCGCCGGGGCTGCCGGCATACCAACGGATATTGTCGCTCTTGTTGCGATGAATCTACGCGCCGCAGGAGAGTTTGCGATCCATTACGGGTTCGATATTTCGAGCGACGTCGAGCGCTTGTACGCGTTATCGCTGCTCGATCACGCGGCCAGACCCAGTACGAAGGCGAAGGACATCGCCATGTCGCCGATCATCAAGATCACGAATCGCCTCGCGAGGATGCAGGCGCTCGAAGTGATAGAGCAGATCGCCGTCAGCAAGGCCGTGACTCGTATCGCACGCTCCATCGGACTCAATCTGACGCGCGCCAAACTCGCTCAGTTGGCACCCGTTACCGGTGCAGTAATCGGAGGCGGTTACAATGCGTATTACACAAGCAAAGTGTGCGACACCGCCTATTATTCGTTCCGGCGGCGGTTTCTCGTGAACAAGTACGGCGAGCACGTGGTCGATCGAAGGACCTAGACGGACCCACTCAATGAGTCACGGTCGATTCCGTCTTCTCGATGCAGCAGACGAAGAACCCGTCCATGAGTTCGTCGGGCACGATGCGGCCGGCCAGACTCAGATCAGCCGAAAAAACCCGTCCTTCCCATTCGGTCAGACCCGCACGCAGAGCCGCAATATCCATCGTGATCGGAACGATCCGCAGTGCTTGCGGGAATTTCTTCATGAGCTTGTTGACCACGACCTCATTTTCTTCGGGAGCGAACGAACAGGTGGAGTAGACCAACCTCCCCCCTGGCTTGAGACATTGAATACCTGAATACAGGAGTCGGCGTTGCTTGCGGGAGGCGTCACGAATCTTCTTCGGACTCCAGTAGCGTGTGGTCTCAGGATTGTCGGCCCGGAATCGGCCCTCACTTGAGCACGGAGCATCGAGCAGGACGCGATCAAAGTACTCGGGGCGATGGCGCCACGTGGTTGTTCCGTCCTGAAAGAATGGCCGCACATTCTCCGCGGCATGCAGCCGCATGTTCTCACGCAGTTTGTAGTAGCGCGGCCGGGCAGATTCGACGGCTGTGATCCGTCCGGTATTGCCCATCATACATGCCATCTGGTGCGTCTTGCTTCCGGGGGCTGCCGTCAGGTCGAGGACCTCTTCATCCGGCATGGGCGCCAGTACCAGCGGCGGCACCATGCTTGATGGATTCTGAATGTAGATTTCGTGACGATGATAGGCAGCGCTGGACAGCAGCGCGTCTCGACGGTCGGATGCCACGGAGAAACCGTCCAGACTCCACGGAACAGGTTCGGCATGAAGGCCCTCCCTGTCGAGGGATACGATCACTGAAACGACGTCTGTGACGAGGGTGTTGACACGAAACGCAGTTCGCTTGTCTGTGACGAAAGAACGGAGCGCGCGCCTGAGATCCGTGGCAGGTATGATCCGCTCAAAACGCTCCAGAAAGGCTTCCGGGAGGGCTTCCAGAGCCTTCATGGACCCATTTTCGGCTGCGCCGGCCGGTGGCAGAGAGTCAGAATGAGGTACTGGCGTCACGACGGGTGTTGCAACTTTGATGCCGTAAGTGAGACACCAAGGTTAGGCAACTTTGTGGTATCTTTCGCGAGGAATCTGCACAGCGTAATAATGTTTAAGTAAGGTGCAGAAACGCTCGATACAAGGACAAGTGAGCAGCTGTTCATTAGTCCTGTCGTACGAGCCGGCATATCCTGAGCAGCAAATCAGATTTTCTCCATGAGCAACAGCCGAAGCGACGAGGTCATACGCTGCTCCTTCTGCGGGAGAACAGCGCACGAGGTTACCTCGATGGTCGCTGGCCCCGATGTGTACATCTGCGACCGGTGCATCAACGATGCAGCCGGTATCGTGCGTAGTGACATCGCTTCGTATCAGAGCACGGTCGGAAGTTCGAAAGGGTCGACTCGTCGTGGCTCTGCAAAACGCCGCCTCACTCCGTACGAGATAAAGGCCGCACTCGACGAGTACGTCATTGGTCAGGACCAGGCCAAGAAGGCGCTCGCAGTCGCGGTGTACAACCACTACAAGCGCGTAGACTCCGACGACTATCTCCACGAGTACGAAGACGTCGAGCTGGAGAAGTCCAACATCATGCTTATCGGCCCGACCGGAACGGGCAAGACCTTGCTCGCGCGGACGCTGGCTCGCATTCTTGATGTACCGTTCTCCATTTCCGACGCCACGGCCCTGACGGAGGCCGGCTATGTAGGCGAAGATGTGGAAAGCATTCTGGCCCATCTCCTCCATGCTGCCGATTTCAACGTTGAGCGTGCAGAGCGCGGCATCATCTATATCGACGAAATCGACAAGATTGCCCGGAAGAGCGACAACGCATCCATAACACGCGACGTCTCGGGCGAAGGAGTACAGCAGGCCCTTCTCAAGATTCTGGAGGGAACGGTCGCGGGTGTCCCCCCCAAGGGCGGACGCAAACACCCCGAACAGAGTCTGATCAACATCGATACGAGCAACATCCTCTTCATCTGCGGCGGAGCATTCGATGGTCTCGATGAGTTGATCTCGCACCGTATGTCCACGAGCAGCATCGGCTTCCTTACGGACTCTCAGACAAAGATGGACCGGCGCGACCCCGGCATCTTTCACCACGTCGAACCTGATGATCTTCTACGATTCGGGCTGATACCAGAACTGATTGGACGCCTGCCCGTGAGCGCAGCGTTGAGTGGTCTGTCGGACGAAGCGATGAAGAGCATTCTGACCAGGCCGAAGAACGCACTCATCAAGCAGTACCAGAAGCTCTTCGCCATGGACGGCATCGAGCTGATTTTCGATGAGGACGCGCTGAATGCGGTCGTTGAGAAAGCCCGCAAACTCGGTACGGGCGCACGCGGTCTCCGAGCCGTCATGGAGGACACGATGCTCGAGGTCATGTTCGACATCCACGCGCATCCCGACATCCAATCCTGTCGTATTACATTGTCGACAGTTGAATCGAACGAGCGACCGGTTCTTGAGAAACGAAAGGCGTCGGCCTGACGAGAAGCGCCGGTGAACGTGTACACTGTCTGATGCACGGGCCTGCACAACTGATGTTCGGATCTGCAAGACCGGCGCTGTTATCGCCTCTTCGTTCTTCCCGCGCTCTCACGCATTGGACAGGTCATGGCTGACAAGCTACAGGGTACGGGAAGCGTCCGATCGTATACGTCGGCACTGTGGACCTTCCTTAATACGAGGCCAGTCTTTCTGTGGGCGCAAGCGATCGCTTTCAAGTCGCTTGTCGCGATCATCCCGGTTGCCGCGATTCTCATGGGCCTGCTGGGCTCCGCACTGCCTCAACTCGTCCGTGACCTGGTTCCAAATGTTCAGCAGGACTGGCTGACCCAGTTCCTTGAGAGCCTCAATCAGTCGAGCAATTCACTCACCTTTTTCGGTGCTGCGGGCCTCCTGTTCGTTGCCGTCACGCTCTTCTCCACCGTGCGATCGGTCCTGGCCGGCGTGTTTCAGGAATCAGATCGCGGGGGCCTCGGCATACTTTTCGGGTATCTGTCGGATCTTCGCATGACGGTTCAGATCGGCCTGTTCTTTTCGCTCTCACTGGCCATCTCGTTCGCTCTTCAGGCAGTGAACATTTCGGACCTGAGCTTTCTGTCACACATCGGCCTTGACCGATTGTGGATCCAGACCGGTTGGCGCCGCGCACTACAGATATCCGGACTTGCCGTACCCGCCATACTCTCCGGCGCGGTGTTCTTTCAACTCTACTATTTCGTTCCGCAGCAGAGACCGCGGAAACGAAGCGCACTCGCCGGGGCCGTCTTCGCCGCCGTGCTGACCGAAATGGCCAAGGTGGCGTTTGCAACCTATGCTTCGCGCGCAGGGCTGCTCACGCGCTACACGGAGTCCGGCAGCACCGGGCTTGGAGATGTGTTCGGAGTGGTTATCGCCTTCGTCTTCTGGGCGTACTATTCCGGGCTGATATTCATCCTGGGCGCCTTCGTTGTGCTGATCCACCAGTCACGAAATCCGGATACTGTCGAGACGCCGCCGCAAGGACCGGACCGGCCACACGGCATATGAATTGCAAGAGATTAGCCTCGCAGGAACTGCCGCATACGGAACCATTCCGCCGGCGCATGCTTAATCCCTCGACGACAAGTCCAACAACTCGTGTGCTTCGGTCATGAAGGGTCAGTACATCTCGCTGGCAACCAGTATCGCCCTGCTTGCCATCTTCAGCGCCTGCCAGGAACCGACCATCAATCGTTCGGAGGAGGGTGTTATTTTCCTGGGCTCCGACGAGTCTTCGGACGTCGTTGAGCGGGTCATTTCTCCCGGACAGCGAACGGTTGTGCTCAACGGATTCGCCGGATCCATTAATCTCGTAGGAAGCGACTCGGATGTTGCCCGTTTTACGATCACGCGCACCGCGCGGGGCGACTCGCCGGCAGAAGCTCAGAGCCAACTGCGCAACCTTGATATCGAGGAGGTCGGCGACGAACTGACCTATCGCTACAACTTCACGGCGTCGCAGAATGCGTTGAGCCGATTCGATGTGACGGGCACGGTGCCCGCGGGCACGCCCATCACCATTCAGTGGGTTGCTGGAAACATCACGATCGACGGCCTTTCAGAAAAAGTGGAAGTCCAGAACCAGCACGGAGACGTAGGCTACTTCGGCCCGAGTTCGACGGTACGTCTACGGACCCGAAACGGATCGGCAGCGGCCACCCTTACGTCAACCACGAAGACGTTCGATGTGGCCCTTCTCACCGCCAACGGCGATGTCACGGCACACGTATCGCGTCTTGCTTCCGGAAACATTGAGGCTAACGACCTCGGCCGGTGCGGTCAGCACCGACTCAATCGACTTCGTTTCGGAATCGTATTCTCCTGCGGATGCAGGCGCCCGATTTCGCGGACGACTTGGACAGGGTGCAGGCCAGATCTCCCTCGCGACGCAGCACGGATCGGTCCGCGTAAGTGCGTATGTTGCCCCTGCCGTGACGCCTGCAGAGGCTGTTGAAGCGGCCATGCCGGAAGAACAGGGCGCTCAGGTGCTGCCAGACTCCCTTATCCCGGCGACAGAGCCGGTCCCGTCGTCAAGCACTCCGGCCGATTCTCTGAATTGAACCGGTGGGCGCAGCGCGTTTTGCCCCGCCGATAACCATGATCGTCTCGACGGTGGCTCAGCGGTCTCTGCATAGCTTGAGAACGACGAATCGGTTATGGCCCATAGCCATGATGGAGGCCCGCCGCATACGAACAGCGTCCGTCCTATTGTGGACCATCGCGGCACTGTCCGCATTCTTGATGCCCGTGGCGACACACGCCCAGGCACCGCTATTCTACGCAAACGACGGCACGCTCGTCCGGAAGATCTCCTTCAAGTACGTGGATCACCGTACACTCGAAGCCGACGAGCTGAAGAAGAAGATCGTCACGACGTCACCGACAACCGTCGACCGCATGAAACGATACATTCCGTTCGTTTCGCCCACTCGACATCGGTTCGATCCAGTCGTTCTTCAGAAAGATGTCGTCAGACTTCGTCGACACTATCGAGAGCATGGATTTCTCTTTGCGGAGGTTGACTATCCGGCGAGCCAACTCGACACGACGCACAACACGATCCACGTCATCTTTTCGATTGTAGAGGGCCCGCCTCTTATCCTGCAGGATTTCGGTTTCTACGACTCCGCCGGAAACTATACACTCGACGCCCTCCCGACCAGACTGCAACGTGACTGGGTTCGCTTTCGCGATCAACTCTCGCTGCAGGTGGGTCAGCGCTACACCGATGCCGAGCGCATCCGTATCCAGGACCAGGTGCTGAACTGGATGAAGGAACGCGGGTTTGCCTTTGCACGGGTTACCGCCTCGGCCCGAGTCGATTCAGTATTCAGTACGGCCGACGTCCAGTATGTGATCGAACCCGGGCCCGTCACCCGTTTCGCTGACGTCGTTATCGAGGGCAACACGTCCGTAGAGGACCGCATTCTGATTCGAGAACTTCCTTTCCGGAGCGGAGAGATCTACTCGAACAAGAAAGTCTCGCAAGGGCAGCAGGACATCTTCGGACTCCGGCTGTTCCGCGTGGCCCTGTCGGATATTCCGGATCAGTCCGTCGATAGTACGGTCACGGTGCGATACCGCGTGAGAGAGGCAAAACTCCGGTTTCTTACAGGTCAGTCGGGCTACTCGCGAGAAGACGGGGTGGCACTGCAAGGTGAATGGCGCCACCGCAATTTCCTGGGCGCCGCGCGCAACTTCGCCGTGAGCACAATCGCACAAACCGGATGGCTTGCAGCGGCAGGCGACAATGTGACTCCGCGGCTGTTCAACTTCTCGGTGAGCATCGGTCAGCCCTATCTGTTTTCACGCAGTTTGTCGGGCAGTCTTTCACCATTCATACAATTCGAGCGTGACCCGAATCTCAGGGAGAGCGGGCGCACACTTGGTATCAATCGTCGGGACGTCGGCTTCGTGACATCCGTCGTATATCAGAAGTACACGTTCAGACCAATCTCGCTCGGCTACACGTTCGTTCGATCGCTTCAATACACATCTCAGCGCGACGACGTGACCATCGAACAGAAGGACGTGTTCAACAAGAGCGTCCTGTCTCTTTCAGGGACGTTCGGGAAGCTCGACAACTACCTGAGTCCGAGCAGAGGGGTACCTGTTTCAACCCTATGTCGAGAGCGCCGAGGCGCTGCTCGGATCCGCTATTGAGTACATCAAGCTCGGCACGGAGGCGCAGGCCTTTGTACCCATCACGAAGCGGTGGTCGATCGGAACAAGAATTCAAATCGGCCGACTCTGGCCACTCGCATCAACTCTGGAGCGACTTGACAGCGGAGACCCGCTGTTCGAAGACCGATTCGATCCGATTCTTTTCTATGCCGGTGGAGCTGTAGATGTGCGCGGCTGGAACACCGGATTGCTCGGCGCCAAGACGGCGCGACAGGCCGGTCAGGAGGATACTCGAATTGTGTACGAAGCGGCCGGAGGACGCACGCGGCTTGCCATCAACATGGAACTGAAGTACACACTTCCTGGATATGGCAGGAAGTGGCAGCTCGCCAGTTTCGCGGATGCCGGTCAGGTTTCGTCGCGCGAGGTGACCCTCTCGGACGGATCGTCCGTAATCGTTGACGACGGTCGCATCCGGCTGAACAACATGTTCTACGCGGTCGGAACGGGTGTCCGATACCGGACGCCTGTCGGCCTGGTACGGCTCGACCTCGCGTTCAAACTCAATCCTTCCACGAAGGACCTGCTATCGCCGGAGGACGCCTACAACGGCATCGATAACGAGAAATTCTCGCGGCGATTCAACCTCCACCTCAGCATCGGTCAGACGTTCTAGCTGTTAATGCCGAAACGCGACATACAACATAACAGCACCGAAGACGCGGGACTCCTGCCCGACGCGAAATCCCGCCCGTGGACACGAAGACTTGCACGAGCCGTTCTTCGCCTGACCCTGGCCGTCCTGACCATCATCGTCCTGATGCTCCTTCTTCTGGAAGTCGACGCGGTGGTGGACAGCGGAGGACGGTGGGCGCTGCGGAAGTACAACCCGTTCGTGAATGCTGAACTGGATTTCCGTGAGGCGTCGGGCGGTGTACTGTCGGGCCTGCAGATGCGCGACGTATCTCTCTATGACGACTCCGGCGACACGCTGGTGTCGGTGGCACAACTGTCCGGCAAGATCGGACTGTGGCGCCTGCTCAGAGGTGAAGTCGCCCTCTCGGACGTTGACATCGAGCGACCCCGGATTGTCATGACGCAACTCCCTGACAGTTCGTGGAACCTGATCAATGTCCTGCCGGCTGATACCACAGACGAATCGACGCCACTTTCAATCCGGGGACTGACGCTGCTGTCGGGAACTGCCCGTGCATCTTTCTACAACCGTGATCGCGACTCAACGCTGCGAGTTCACGACCTGAACCTTGTTCTTCGGAATCTGCGGTCACCGGCGACATCCTTTGACATTGACTCCGCGCGTGTTCGGTTTAGTCCTCCGGGCGCCTCTGATACCGTAAGAGCCTTTCTGAGCGGCACGCTGAAGGATCGCGCTCTTGATCTGGTGCGGCTTGAATTGACGTCGTCCGTGAGCGATCTGAAGGCGAGCGGCCGAGTGGCCTTTACCGGCCAGGACCAGGATTTCCAGGATCTGGATTTTTCCCTGGCGGCCGCACCACTGGGTTTTCGCGACATTCAGGCCTTCGTGCCCGTACTCAATCCGGATGCGAATCTGAATGCCGATCTGCAGATCGATGGGTCCTCCGATTTGCTTGATATATCCGGCGATTTCACGTTCGGAGATGGTGCGACGGTGGTGCTGCGCGGAAACGCGTCACCGCCCTCGGCCTCCGCTCTTGCATATCGGTTCACAGCCCGTGTTGACGCCGTCGATCCGAACTACGTCCTGCGTTCGAAGGAGCCGGCGCAATCACGCCTGACCGCCGATGTGGATGTTGACCTCACCGGCACATCAAAAGACGATCTGTCCGGGTACATCCGTATGGACATGGAGCCGTTTCGGTACGGCACCTTTGAGATATCCCCGGCAATTGTTGACGCCAAACTGGTACGCGGCGAGCTGGACCTGCAAGCGGCCGGCACGGTCAACGGGTCGAGGCTCTCGGTGAACGGCTCGGGCCGACCCCTGGATGACGCCCCCGCCTATTGGGCTTCAGTCACGGTATCTGGCCTGAACGTAGCGCGGTTCGGGAGTGCCCGAGACAAATCGGATCTGAACGGACGAGTGACACTGGACTTGCAGGGTCAGGATCTGACGTCGATGAACGGGGCAGCCCGGTTGACATTACTCCCCTCGACCTGGAATTCCGTGCCGGTGTCATCGCCGCGACCAACGCGACAATCCGCGACGGCGAGATCCGTTTCGCCACTGCGGGCTCAGTGGGCGACGGGCGATTCGACGGAACCGGACGGATCGCGATGGACCCACCAATCACGGTTGTCATCGACAGGCTCGCCGTGCAGAAGATCGATTTCGCCGCCCTGTCCTCGGACACCACTGCGTCATCGGTGAGCGGCATCCTGCGCGGCACGTTGGAAGGACGAGATCTCGCCACGGCGCGTGGTGCCATCACGTTGAGCCTCGACACTACTTCTTACGGCGCCTACAAAGTGATATCCGGAGCCACGTCGCTCCGGATGGCGAGTGGTCAGGTGAATGGGACCGCAGCACTCAATATGAGCGGCGGTTCGATCGAACTTGAGGGCACCGTGCGGCCGTTTGGACGCAGCCGAACGTACCAGATAACACGCGCGCGATTCGATTCGGTCAACTATGCGGCGTTGACGGGCACCGACGCGTGGCAGACGAATCTGTCCGGGACGATATCCGGGCGCGCGACGTTCGCTGGAGGCAGCGCAACGGGACAAGCGGCCGTGCAACTTGATACTTCGCTCGTCAATGAACAGGTCGTCGAGTCGGCAGATATCAAGGCCACGCTCACCGCAGGTTTAATGAGCGTCACTCTCGAAGCGTTGACGCCGGATGGACTTGTGTCTCTCAACGCGACGGGACGTCCGTTGGACGAGATACCGAACATATCGATATCGGACGGACGGTTCGCAGGCATAGAGTTGTCGAGGATTCTGGGGACGTCGTCTCTGCATACGAACCTGAATGGTTCGTTCAATGCGCAACTGCGAAACTTCGAAATAGCATCGATGATGGCGACGGGCCAACTCGACGTTGAAGAGTCGATCATCAATAGCGATACCATCCGGGTTGGCACGGTGGTATTCGCGGCAGATTCCGGGAAGGTCAACGTTCAGTCGGCGGTCGAGCTGGTGCGCGGACAGGCGCTGGTAAGCGGCTCGATCGAGGTGGCTGGAGATCGCATATTTGAGGTCGAAGGATCGATAGCTGGCATGAGTCCGACGCGGCTGGCGGGAATGGATTCGCTCGAGTCGGACGTGAGTATGGAGTTTGCATTTTCCGGCAGCGATCTGGCGGGGCCCAGGCCCACCGGCAAAGGTCGCCTGGAGGTCGGAAGATCCAGAATCGGCGACGTATCGGTCGATGAGGCGATATCGGTATTCTCGCTCCAGGCAGGCGTCCTCAACCTGGATACGCTTTCGATACAGTCCAATGTCGCGACCGTATCCGGTGGCGGACTATTGGTCGTCGACGGCGACTCCACGTCGCCCGGTTCTGACCTGAGGCTCCGCGCTGTGGTGACAGACCTGAGCCCACTTCAATCGCTTCTTCCCGACGTGAATCAAGTCCTGGCGGACGGGGATGTGGATATCACGGTCAGCGGCGCTGCAGGTGAGACACGCGTGCGGGTCGACGGTCAACTCCATCGCGTCGCGTACGGAAACCTCCGGGTTGGCGAGATTCGCGCGCGACTTGTCGGGCGACTCGAGTCGGACCTGCGCTTTGTTGACGCAGAGGGGCGCCTCGAGGCCGTACAGGCTTCACTACCCAACGTCGCGGCCCGAACTGCCCGGGTTGACGTCGCATATCGAGACGACGAGTTGCGCTTCGAGGGCCTCGCCGTCATCGACGACAAGACGGATGCAAGGCTGGCGGGCCGGGTCTCACTGGGAACAGATGCGCCCGTGTTGACGCTGGAGTCGCTCCGCCTCGGTCCGGCGAATCAGCGCTGGGAATTGCTCACCACCAGCACGGTGACGCTGGGTGACGAATACCGGATCAGCAATTTCCTGATGTATGCGGGCGATCAACAGGTTGCCGTGGATGGGTATGTGGATCTGGATGGTGAGCAGAGCCTCATCGTCAGTATCGAGTCGTTTCGACTAGGGGCCGTCACCGATCTTTTCGGCTATCAAGGTCTCGGCGGACGCATAAGCGGATTCATCGACCTCACGGGCAGGGCGGACGCGCCGCAGGTCCGGGGGTCACTTACGGCTGACGTCACGGCGCTCCGCAAACGCGTGGGAGACCTCTCCATTGATCTCGACTACTCGGATCTTCGCATGCAGGTCAACGCCCTGCTTCGAGACGATGACGGCAAGACCCTCGCACTCGATGGCTATGTACCGATCGATCTTCGGTTGTCGGTCCAGACGGACGAGGCCGGGCGGATCGCAGCCGGAACGAGCAAGCTCAGGGCGCTGGGAGAATCGGCGCTGACAATTCAGGCCGATGGCTTTGCCATCGGCTGGGTCAAGCCGTTCCTCGATCCGACGCTGTTCTCAAACATCGGAGGTCGACTGACCGGCCGCGTAGACATAGGCGGGACCTTTGCAGATCCAACGCTGAACGGGTCCGCATCCATATCGAAAGGCCTGCTGCGACTCACCCAGTTCGGTGTGACGTACGCCGATATCCAGGTCGAATCCAGATTCGAAGACGATCTGATCTACCTTGATCGCGTCACGGCAACGTCCGGACGTGGCTCCCTGCTCGCGACCGGGTCGATCAGCCTGAAAGAACTTACTCTCGGCGATTTCGACATCAATATTTCCACCGAGGACTTTCTTGCGGTCGAGAACCGGGAATACCGCGCAGTCGCGGGAGCGAAGCTCGTCCTGGCCGGAAGCACGCGCCGTCCAACACTCACCGGCACCGTCGACGTAGCCAGCGCCGACATCTACTTCGTCAAGGAAATAGAAGAATTTGAGCCCGTCGAATTGTCGATGCAGGATCTGCTGACGGTCGAGCAGCGCTTTGGGATCCGCCTTACCGAACGTGACACGACCACGTTTGACTTCTACAGGGCGCTGTCGATGGACCTCACGGTAAAGATCAGCAGGGACACCTGGATTCGGTCAAAGAAAAATCCGACGATGGATATCCAGTTTACTGGCAACCTGGAGGTCTCAAAAAGACCGAACCAGGACGAACAGGCGTTCGGATCGATCGAGGTGCTGCCGGAGCGAAGCCGGATCGTGCAGTTTGGCAAATCCTTCGCCCTGAAGAAGGGCAACCTGACGTATAACGGGTCAATGGAAGATCCCGTGCTCGACATCGAGGCGGCATACGCGATTCGAGCGTGGCGAAATCCGGAGAACGAGGTTACGATCACGCTCGCGGCAACCGGTAAGCTCGACGACCTGGATGTCGAACTCAGCTCCGACCCGACCATGGAATTGACGGACATTGTCTCGTACATCGCATTCGGCAGGCCTGCCAGCGAGTCGCTACATCTCGGAGGAGCGGGCGGTGGTGGGGCCCTCGCGACGGACATTGCACTGGGCCAGGTCGCGGGTCTCATCGAGGGCGTCGCCGGATCGGGCCTCGGGCTCGACGTCGTCGAGATTGAGCAGCAGGGTCTGGACACGCGACTGACTGCCGGAAAGTACGTCCACAGCAAGTTGTACCTGTCGATCTCTCAGCCCATCTCGTTGGGCGGCTCCACCTCGGGCAGCACGTTCGGAAACAAGAGAGAAATCACCGCCGAGTTCGAACTGATTGAGAGTCTGCTGCTGCGCCTTCTGACCAAGAGAGGAAGTATCAGCGTCAACCTGCTCTGGCAATATGCGTATTGACATCAGCGCAGAGTCGAGATCGACTTGTTCTCACGAAAGGCGAGGACGGAACGCAAATCAAAGTGATATAGGAGAACGGTTGCGAGTCCGATGCGCATGCCGTTGATTGCTCTCGCTGCCCCGAGAAATCAATCACAAAGGAAATGGAATCAGACGACGGAATTCGGCAACTCCTGGTGGAGATCCGCGACGGACAACGAGAACAGATCGAGGAATATCGGCGAGTCGCCAATCACGCTCTCGAACTGCAGAAGAAAGCGGTCGGTCGTCAGGAGTCGCTGGGACGTCTGTACAAGGGTGCCCTGGTTGTGGGTGCCATAATGGTCGTCGTCATTGTAATCATCATTGTTTATTTGCTCGGTATTCTGTTCCAGTACACCTGAGTACACCGAACGCCGAGATTGTCACCTGCTGCTCGATCGGCTCTCTGCGCGACAGTCGCATGTCAACCGGCGCGCCGATCTGCACGACCGCCGAATACCTGGAAACCAAAGTTTGGCCAACTCCGAAACGATAGCCCGCGAACGATCCAGCATTTTCTTCGGCTTCATGATGCGAGCCGGCGATCTGGCACTTTTCGCGGCTGAATTCTTCAAGCGCGTCTGGAGAAGGCCGTTCGAGGTACGCGAGCTGATCAACCAGATGGACGAGGTCGGAACCAAGAGCCTGCTGCTGACCTCTGTCACGGGGTTTTCGATCGGTATTGTCCTCGCGATGCAGAGCCGCGGTACGCTCATTCGTTTTGGAGCAGAGGCTGTTCTGCCGAACATGCTGGCCCTGTCCGTCTTCAAAGAGATCGGGCCCGTGATCACATCGCTGGTGCTGGCAGGTCGACTCGGGGCCGGCATCGGCGCCGAAATCGGATCCATGCGCGTCACCGAACAGATTGACGCGCTCGAAGTGGCTGCTCTCAAGCCTTTCCACTACCTCGTCATCACCCGCGTCGTCGCCTGCATTATCGTCTTCCCCGTTCTGACGATCTGCACCGATACACTGGCGATGATCGGCGGCTACCTCGAATCCGTCCTCTCTACCGAGATGGACTACAGAATCTTTTTCAACACCGCCTTCGAGTCCATACGTATCTCGGACCTTGTTGTGGACACGATGAAGACTTCCATCTTCGGCTTCATCGTTGCGATCGTCAGTTGCTATATGGGTTACAACGTACGCGGCGGTACCCGCGAGGTGGGACAGGCCGCCATGCAAGCGGTGGTCGTGTCCGCACTGCTCATCTTCATCGCGGACGTCGTCGTGGTCAGGATGTCACTCCTCATCTTCGGGGATATATCCGGCTGACCCATGACCACGGAGACCGATTCATATCCCCCAACCGTAGAGTCACGGCCACCTCCGGCGAATATCGTGGTTGACATCCGCGGGCTCTCGAAAGGATTCGATGGCAAGGACGTCCTCAAGGGGATCAACCTCACTGTAGCAGACGGCGAATCTGCCGTCGTCATGGGCGGTTCCGGGACCGGAAAGAGCGTTCTCGTCAAGCACATCGTGGGGCTGTTGCGTCCAGACGCCGGCGAAGTGTGGGCACTCGGCAAGCGCGTAGATCTTCTTGACGGTGACGAGCTCGACGCGTTGCGGCTGTCGACCGGCTACGTATTTCAGGGGGGAGCGCTCTTCGACTCCATGACCGTCAACGAGAATCTTGGTTTCATTCTGGAGCGACACTCTACGTTTACTCGCGCCGAGCGCAACGATCGGATCGCCGAGGTTCTGGAGTGGGTCCGAATGCCCGAGAAGGGCCGGCAGTATCCATCGGAACTCTCGGGCGGGCAGAAGAAGCGCGTCGGTTTGGCCCGCGCTATCATACTGAAACCCGACTTGATGCTCTACGACGAGCCAACAACCGGCCTCGATCCGATTTCCGTTCGTACGGTATCCGATTTGATCGTGCGCCTGCGCGACGAACGCGGCATTACATCGATAGCGATCACGCACGATCTGCTGTGTGCAGAGATCATCGCCGATACCGCTCACTTTCTGTCCGACGGCTGCCTTGTCGCTTCCGGTGACCTCGAACACATGCGCGAGGAGGCGCACCCCGAGATTCGCAACTTCTTCGGTTCCTGACGGTTTTAGAAAACTGGCTCAATCGGGCGCGTCTTTCCTACTCTGCTTATGACCCGGCAAACACGAACAGGTATTCTTGTCGTTGTGGGCGCGTCCCTCTTCATCTTCGCGCTCTTCGCGATCGCCAACCGGGCGTTCCTGTTCGGGGATACATTCGTTGTAGAGTCTCGATTCACGTCGGTGGCCGGACTGACGAGCGGTGCAGCCGTTCAGTACCAGGGCGTCAGTGTAGGTCGTGTCGACGCCGTACGTCTTCCGGATGAGCCTGGACAGAAGATCGTCGTCATCATGGCGATCAGCGAGAACGCGCGTCGCGTGTTGACGAAGAAGACCCAGGCGCAGATCAAGAGCGCCGGCATCGTGGGCGAGCAGATCGTTGTGCTTGTCACGCCCTCGGAAGACGTGGGCGATCCCATTGCCGACGGAGATGTCGTCCCCGGCATCGACCCCTTTGATCTGTTCGAGATTACAGACCGGGCGCTGCAGTCGGTGCAGAATTTTGAAAAGGCTGCAACGACGTTCGATGAGATCATGCAGGATGTTCGGAACGGCGAAGGTACCCTCGGAAAGATTATCTACGACTCGACGCTTTACATCACGTTTGTCAGGACAGCCAACGAGACGCAGAGCGTGATGAACAGCATGGCGGACAACGCGGAGAGCCTCGTCGCTCTGGCGGACGAAGCCACGCAGGGCGTGAAGACCCTGCTGGACAAGATCGAGCACGGAGAAGGCACCGTCGCGAGGCTGATCAACGATCCGGAACTCTACGAGCAGTTCCTGTCCTCGGCCGACACGCTCTACACCATCATGAACGACGTTCGTGTCGTTCTGGCCAATCTGGAGCACACGTCAAACTGGGGGGCGCTGGGAGCGTACAGGTTCGCCGAGTTGATGGAAGCGGCGAAGCATAACTGGTTATTCAAGCGGTATTTCGAGGAACGAGGTCACATGGAGCTGGCTCCGTTCGAAGTGCGAGAACGAGCCATTGAAGAGAGTTTCAGGCGACTGACGCAGCGGGAACGCGATCTGCTTGACTGGGAGGAACGATTGCGACGCGCCGGGGCCGATGTCGGCATGCCGACTCCGGCAGCTTCTACGGAAACCAGCGGTGCAGGCGGTCCTGCATCTACCGACCCAGAACTCCGCCCGTAATGGATGATGCAAATCCAGCCGTGACGAGCGACGAAGAGGGCAACTCACGCCCCCGATCCCTGGACGCGGCGCTGATCGCCGGCGGCATTGCGCTTTTCCTGGTGCTCCTCTACACCATGCGGGAGTTTCTGAACCCGTTGCTCGTCGGTGCGGCAGGCGTCATACTCCTCTGGCCGCTGCGTTCGAACCGCGCAGTGCGTGCGCTGCTGGTGTCGGGAGCGTTCCTCCTCATCCTCTGGTTCTTCGATCGGTTGAGCACGGTCCTCCTCCCTTTCGGTGTCGCGTACCTGCTGGCCTACCTCTTCAATCCCGTCGTGGATTTCCTGAATCAACGATTCAAAGTGCCGCGATGGGCCTCGTCTCTGGTCGTAACCGGACTGATCATAGGCCTGATGGCTTCGTTCGCGTTCCTCTTGATTCCGAGCATCATCAACCAGCTTGAAGTCCTCGGAACGCGGATCTTCGAGAGTGTGAGCGGCCTGAGTGAATGGCTGGCCGAATCGACGCTGCTTGACCGACTGCAGGACGCCGGCATCGTTGAGAAACAGGACTTCATTGCCCAGATCATTGCGGCCGTCCAGGAGCAGGCGGGAGTTCTTGCCAGCGGTGTGCCCGAGGCTGCCCAGAAACTCGCGAAGGGACTCGGATCGATTCTCGGACTTGTTACGGTCGTGGCCATCATGCCGGTCCTCGTATTCTACATGGTCAAAGACTTTTCTCTCATCACCGACAAGGTGATGCAGCTCTTCCCGACGTTCGGGGGACGGAGAGAGTATCTGATAAAGGCCGGTGGCGTAGTGGGAAACTATCTGCGTGGCCAGTTGATGATCAGCGCCATTGCGGCCGTCAACGTTTCGGTGTTGCTCCTCATCTTCGATGTACCGTTCGCACTCCTGATCGGGCTGCTGGGTGGACTGCTCAACATGATCCCGAATGTCGGAGCGATCATCACAAACATCATCGGAGTAACGATCGCGATCGTGTTCGGTGACCCCTGGCTGGCGAAGGCACTCGTCGTCTTCGTAGTTCTTCTGGGCGAAGCGATACTCGAATCAAGTGTCTTGAGTCCGCAAATCCTGAGTCACCAGGTGGGACTGCATCCGGTGCTCATCGTGCTGTCGCTTTTCGTTTTTGGAGCTTTCATGGGCCTTTTGGGATTGTTTATCGCGGTCCCCGTCACCGCACTGATCGTCGCCGCCTATCGGGCATGGCACCAGGAGCTGCAGTTCGAAATCTCGAACTACATGAGTGCGGCGACTGATTGATGATATCGCAAAATGCCCGTGCAGAGTAACGGCAGCGCACGTCGTTGAACACAGTGGCAGTCGGGTTGAATCAGTAGCGCATTATTCACACCAGTCCAACACCCGCACGCGCTGAGCGGCGTACAAAAACACGTCCACCGGAGCCGGGTCACAGCACCTCACAGCGTATTGAACAGACGATTCGTCATACGACGCATATTTGATCCGACGCACTCCATCCTTGGCAGGTGGCTGCGCAAGGACTCGGATCGGTTGCGGGGTGAGGCACGCTTCTACCTGTTCGCTGTCACAGGAAGTGTACTTCTTCTTCTGACAGGTCTGATCATCTGGGCCCTGCTCAAGGACCGGATCGTGGCCGAACCACAGGGAACGGCTGCGCTCTGGTTTTACGTCGGCCAGTTGCTTTCGGTCGGTATGGTCGTCCTGACATGTGTCCTCGGATTCAGACCACGCACCGTCATCACACTGTCGCGAGGAATGATCGACGTCACGCAAGGCAGTAGATCGATGATACTCAGGACACGCGACATCAAGAACATCGAGATCGTCCCGGGGTCGACGCTGCCGAGGCACTATCGACGATTCGCGAACCTTTCCGAATTCTCCGGCAGATCGCAACAGAACTATCTGTTGCTCAAGACAGCGGACCAAACTCTGGTGCTGGGACTCACGGGTCCGCAGCAGGATGAGTTTCTCAGTCTGCTCCGACAGGAAGAACTGCCAAACACGATCCCCCTCTTGCGGGTCGCGCAGTAGCAAGGAACGAGTGTTCCCTTCGGCCGCTTCAATGCATTTCGAACTTCTGCATACCGACCCCTCCTCCGCTGCGCGCCGTGGACGTATGCACACACAGCACGGTACCGTCGAGACGCCGGTCTTCATGCCGGTCGGCACGCTTGGAACGGTAAAGAGCATTCCGCAGCGAGCGTTGCGCTCGGACATCGATGCGCAGATCATACTGGCGAATACGTACCACCTCTACTTGCGACCGGGTACCGGTGTGCTGGAAGGTGCCGGTGGTCTTCATCCTTTCATGAACTGGGACCGTGCGGTGCTGACCGACTCGGGTGGCTACCAGGTATTCTCTCTCTCCGACAAACGATCCATCTCCGAGGATGGCGTTCGATTTCGCAGCCATCTTGACGGCTCCGAACATCTCTTTACGCCGGAGTCGGTTGTCGACACGCAGCGTCTCATCGGCGCGGACATCATGATGGTTCTCGACGAGTGCCCGCCGGGGGACGTATCTGCGAGTTATGCAAGAGAGTCGAACGAACTGACCATTCGGTGGGCGGAGCGCAGCCTGGTCCGATTCAACGAAACACGATCTCGATACGGTCACGACCAGGCCCTGTTCGGCATTGTCCAGGGTGTTGTTTATGCGGACGTCCGGAGCGAATCGGCCAGACGCCTCGTCGATCTGGATTTCCCCGGCTACGCCATCGGGGGGCTGTCCGTCGGCGAACCGACCGACCTGATGTATGAAATGGTCGACGTCGTCGCGCCACTGCTTCCGCCCGAAAAACCCCGCTACCTGATGGGCGTCGGGACCCCGGCCAATCTGCTCGAGAACATCGCACGCGGTATCGATATGTTTGATTGCGTGATGCCGACCCGCAATGCACGCAACGGCCGGTTGTACACGACCGACGGGTTTCTCAATGTTCGGAACGAGAAATGGAAAGAAGATTTCTCGCCGATAGACGCCGGACTGGACTCGTACGCCTCCTCCAGTTATTCGAAGGCCTATCTGAGGCACCTGTTTCAGTCGAACGAAATGCTCGGACCGCAGCTTGCAACCCTCCAGAACCTGTCGCTCTATTCGTGGCTGATGAATGAGTCCCGGAGTCGAATTGTGGCCGGCACATTCGATGGCTGGTGGCAGGCGACCGCCGAGCGCCTGAGTCAGCGTCTGTAGCCGTACGAACCTCGCCTCTTCCGATCGCGTATACGTCGATATTCACTCGAGACTTTTCGAGACTCATGGCCAGACAGTTCAACGTTCCGGATTTCTACCGCAGCTCCGTTATATCGACGGTGAAGGAAGCGAGGCGCGTGACCGACCCTCGCAAGAAGGACCTGTCCCCCTCCCTCATAGATTTCGGGCCGATTCGCTTCCGGATTGCACGCCATTTCGGTTTCTGCTACGGTGTGGAGAATGCCGTCGAAATAGCGTACCGGGCGCTCGACGAGAACCCGGACAAACGTGTCTTCCTGCTGTCGGAAATGATCCATAATCCGAGAGTAAACGGAGATCTGGAGAGCCGCGGCATTCGATTCCTGAGAACGACGCAAGGCCGACAGCTCATACCGTTCGACGAGCTGACTCCGGACGATGTTGTAATCATTCCTGCATTCGGATCCACGATCGAGATCACGAAAGAACTTCAGCAGTACGGCGTAGACACCTACGCTTACAACACCACGTGTCCGTTCGTCGAGAAGGTGTGGAAACGGAGCAGTCAGATCGGTACGCAGGACTACACCGTGGTGATTCACGGAAAGCACAATCACGAGGAGACGCGCGCGACATTCTCTCACGCCGAAAAGGATGCACACGTTGTTGTGCTGCTTGATCTTTTTGAGGCGGAACTCCTGGCAGCCGTTATCACAGGGGACGCCGAACCCGGGACATTTTTTGACGAGTTCGATGGCCGGCATTCGCCCGGGTTCGATCCGGAGACACACCTGCAGCGAATCGGTGTCGTAAACCAGACTACGATGCTCGCCACGGAGACGCAGGCCATTGCCGATCTGCTGCGCCGCGCGATGATCAGTCGGTACGGTGCCGAGAATATTGGAGAACATTTCGCCGATACGAGCGACACGCTTTGCTACGCGACAAACGAGAATCAGAACGCGACACACGCGCTCATGCGCCAGCCGGCTGATCTGGCGATCGTCGTGGGAGGGCACAACTCATCCAATACGAGCCATCTCGTAGAATTGTGCAGCCAGGCGATGCCGACGTACTTCATTCAGGACGCCACCGAAATCCTGTCGAGAAATATCATTCGTCATTTCGATCTGGAAGAGAAAGAGCAGGTCGAGACCGAGAACTGGTTGCCGGCACATGAGCCCGTGACCGTAGTGCTGACGGCCGGCGCATCCTGCCCGGACTCGTTGCTCGACGAGGTCATCACCAGGCTGCTAGAGTGGTTTCCCGGAGCCCGGAGCGTGGATGAAGCTCTGTCTCCATTCGCCGAGGCGACGGCCTGAGAGCGCGGCATCCTATGCAACAGAAACGGCCCAGGTGGTACGAGGCATGGTTTGACCGTGATGAGTACGCGATCGTCTACCGTCATCGCAACGACGAGGAAGCGAGAAAATTGATCGATCTACTGGAACGCATCACCGGTGTTGGTAGCGGTGACTCGATTGTGGATATCGGGTGCGGACGCGGACGTCACGCGATTCGCCTTGCCCGCCATGGCTATCGCGTTACCGGCCTCGACTTGAGTGAACGGTCAATTGATGAGGCGCGCGAGCGGGCTGCGAGTGATGGTCTTGAAGTGGAATTTGTCGTCGGTGATATGCGCACTGCTCTGTGCGACGCATGCTACGACGGCGCCGTAAACCTGTTCACGGCCTTCGGGTACTTTGAGATTGAGGACGAACATCAGAAAGCGGTCAACGCTGTTGCAGATTCCCTCAAACCCGGCGGCTGGTTCGTGCAGGATTTTCTGAACCCGACTTTTGTGCGTGAAACACTCGTACCGGAAGATCGGAGAACAGAAGACGGTATCGAAATCATGCAGCAACGAACCGTCGTCGATGGCCGGATCCGAAAAAAGATCACGCTCACAAAGGACGGCCGGAGCCACAGCTTCCAGGAGTCCGTACGGCTGCTCGAACTCGACGACTTCAAGTCGATGTACGACCGAGCGGGGCTCCGTTTCGTCGACGTCTTTGGAGACTACGAAGGAGGGGCTTACGGCCCGGCCAGCCCCCGCATGATCATGCACTCGATCAAGAGTGGTGGAGAATGAATCGGGCGACCACGCGATATGCCGGAATCGTCGCGACCGTGGTGGCCGCCGGTCTGATGGCCGGCTGTGCCCTCTTTGATACACGCGACCCGGAGCCGCCCATCGTCGTGGGCGGGACCTACCTTCAGCCCGATACGCCCGAACAGGTGGTAGCAAACCTGATCTCCGCGGTCGGGGAATTGAATACCCTCAATTATCGGCGGTCGTTCTCCGACGAATTCGTTTTTCAGCCGACCGCGTCGGCGGAAGCCAGCAGTCCGATCTGGAACGGATGGGGGGTCACAAACGAGGAGCAGTATTTCAGCGCTCTCGCCGCAGCCGGACGTTTCGGATCAAATCATCGGCTCCTGCTCACTGACGAGAGCCCGACGCCGGTGTCGGACCGGTTGAGCATTGTCGATTCCAACTACGAGTTGACGGTCAACCACAGTCGCCCCGAGATCCCGACGTCGGTGGAGGGCCAGCTTCGCTGGGAGATCGAACAGGGAACGGACGGCCTCTGGCGGCTAGCGGCCTGGACCGACCGGGAGGTGAGCAGCGCTTCGTCATGGAGCGACCTCAAGGCCGAATTCGTCGACTGAGACCCCGACATTTCGCGACACGTGCGGGTTTGTCTTCTGGTCTCCCGTGGTCCGATTTGCGGACCACTTGCCCGAAGAAAAGCGTTGTAATCGGCCGTACCTTGCCATTCAACCAGCCCACTCGCGTTGAAGACAGGCGTCATCATCCCGGCCCTCCTCGCTGCTCTGGTCGTCGTGACCGGCTGCAATCCTTTCGCTCCCGCGCTCGAGGAGGGTGATCCGTTTGGCGATTTTCTGGGGGATCCGACCACCGTCGAAGGCTTCTTCACGAACTTTCGAAACGCGTACGAGCTGCGCGACATCTCGCTGTACGAGCCGCTGCTCGACTCCTCTTTCGTCTTCAGTTACTACGATTTCGACGAGCAGGTGGAGCGGGAGTGGGGATTCGGTCAGGACCTTGAAAGTACACGCCGGCTCTTCGACAACTCGAACCTGATCCGCCTGCAGTGGAATCAGATCATCTCGCGTGACGAATTCGAGCGAGGATTGAGTGAGCGTATCGTGCGCTCGTTCAATCTCACGATTTCGCTGGAGAGCGGTGAAGTCTTCAGGGGAGATGGCAACGTCAATTTCTCCATGCTTCGACCCGACACGACCGTATCCTGGAAGCTCGTGCGGTGGCGCGACGAGAGCGAATTCTGAGATATTGATGCGAGTGCCAACTGCGCACGTGAAGGTGGCGCCAAAATCCGGAATCCTTCATCAAGCCCATCCCCTTCAGTCCGTATACTTCGAGCATAACTGCACTTCGACAATACCGAGCGGATCATCATGGAAAAGGCACTCTCCTACGCTCAGGAGCACTTTGAAGACTCTGTAGCCGGACTCGAGGATTTCCTGCGCATACCGTCAATCAGCACGAATGCGGATAGCGCGGGTGAAGTCAAGAGAGCGGCGAACTGGCTGGCCGACGAACTCCGCCGCATCGGCGTCAAGACGGTGGAAGTCCACGAGACCGCGGGGCACCCGATCGTCTATGCGGAGCACCTCGTCGACGACGCAAAACCGACGATTCTCGTTTACGGACACTACGATGTCCAGCCGCCCGACCCACTGGACCTGTGGACGTCTCCTCCGTTCGAGCCTACTCGTAAGAACGGCGTCCTCTACGGCCGCGGCACGTGCGACGACAAGGGACAGCTATTCATGCACGTCAAGGCAGCCGAGGCCTATCTCCAGTCGGGCGATGCGCTGCCGCTGAATCTGAAGATGGTGTTCGAGGGCGAGGAGGAGACCGGTTCGGAGCACATCGTACCGTTTGTGCGCAAGAACAAAGAGCGCATGAAAGCCGACGTGGTCGTCGTCTCGGACACGGCCATGTTTGATGAAGGAGTACCGTCCATCACGTACGGCCTGAGAGGGATGGCGTATGTCGAGGTGAAACTGACGGGACCCGATCGCGACCTGCACTCCGGTGTGTACGGTGGCGCCATTGAGAATCCGATCAACGCGCTTGCGAAGCTCATTGCCGGACTCCACGACGAGGACCATCGCGTGACGCTGCCGGGCTTTTATGATTCCGTGCGACCACTGTCGGATGAGGAGCGCGCGACCTACAAGGCTCTTCCCTTCGACGAGAAGGCGTTCATTGCGGATGCCGGCGCTCCGGTAGCAAAGACCGAGAAGGGGTACTCGCCACACGAGGCCTCGACCGGAAGGCCGACGCTCGACTGCAACGGAATCTGGGGCGGCTACATCGAGCCGGGAGCAAAAACGGTATTGCCTTCGACGGCGAATGCCAAGATCTCGATGCGCCTCGTGCCGAACCAGACATCCGACAAGGCGGCCGAGCAGCTGGAGCGCTACTTCAAGGAGCACACGCCGGATACGATGAAGCTGGACTTCAAGTATCTGCACGGTGGGAAGGCTGTGCTGGTGGACACGACGATCCCGGCGATGCAGGCGACTGCGGAAGCGATGGAAGGCGTGTTTGGCCGAAAGCCGTTCTTCACGCGCGAAGGTGGTTCAATCCCGATCGTAGCCGACTTCAAAGAGATCCTCGGAATCGACACGGTGTTGATGGGATTCGGGTTGAACTCGGATGCGATCCATTCTCCGAACGAGTGCTTCGGACTGGAGCGGTTCCGTCAGGGAATCGAGACTTCGATCCGGTTCATGAAGATCTTCGGCGAGAGAGTGGCCTAGCGGAATCGGGCCTGGATCGTCGGTGAAAACTACAGATCGACATCCTCGTTAGAGGTGTTGATGCCCGGGTGGCGGAACTGGTAGACGCATGCGACTCAAAATCGTATGTCCTTTGGACGTGTGGGTTCGAGTCCCACCCCGGGTACACGAACTAGAGATAAGTCGCTGGTGCACAATGCATTAGCGACTTTCCGCATTCATAGAGTTCAGGTAAAGTCTCGAACCGTTCTGATTTCCACACCGGCGACTGCAGCCCACGACCCACTGAGCCGACTCTCGATCAGCGCCACCGCCTGCCGCTCGTAAGTCAACGCTCTATGAGATCTTGTCCACCTCGGCGCGTCCATGTTTCCCCTCCTCGATCTCACGCGTAGCCCGCCGAAGCGCGAGATCCAGGTGGCGGCTGTAAACGTCCCGTGCTTCCGATTCAAAGTGGCTTGCTCCAGCCTCCCGATCCGACGCGTGCTCGGCACACCGGAGTTCACAGGTTAGTCCGCCAAGTGAAGGGCGCTGGCAATGCTGGTAGATGCAAACCGAAGTTGAAAGATCTTCTGCCTTTTTTATCAGAGGGAATCCCACATCACCCCGCACCTTCACTATAGCTTCCAATGCCTCGCGCTGCGCTCTCGGATTCAAGTCCTCCATAATCCTGCGGACAACGCCCGATCCATTGGACCTGCACCACTCTATCCACCACGTTGTGTCCACGTTGAACTCCCATTCTCTGTGTTCGATCTCCGGCGCTGACTGGACTCCGCTTAGCACCTGATCTACGAAGGCGGCGGGCAGCAGGACATCGTGGCGATCCACATAATGTGCAAGTCCGGACGGCCATGTCCAATGTCCGACGCACAATTCGACTGCGCCGTTATGTGGGGCATCGCATTGCGGGAAACGGCACCAGGAGGACCCGCAGAATTTGATCAAGGCGATGGCCGGACCGGAGATGGTCAACGAGCCTTCGCTTCGTGTCTGCACTGTAGCGGCCGACAAACTCCTGTGGTGCCAGGTGGTACGGATCGTTCCAGTTCTGTATCCAATAGCCGATACGCCACAGTCGCTTGAGCTGTCGTCATGCCGACCTCTACGGAGGATAGACTGCGCCCTCTCCTTTGTTAGTCAAGTGACAGGAAACGCGCAAGGGGGGAATGCCGATTCGGCTCCTGCCTCTTTTCTCACCCTCCACCCCCGCGTCTGGCGGTCGTAGCACGGCATTTCGGTCAGGTCGATGGAAGTCGGAAACCGAGAGATACTGATCGGCACTAGTCGGGTACCCTCCTCTGCATCTGCAGCGCAAGCAGGCGCCACTCTCCTTCTCGCTTCACGTAGGTGGACGTATATCGCAGCACGGAGACGGACTCATCCTTGCCAGGCACAGCGAATCGTAGCTCCGCCGTGCCGAAGACGAGAGCAATGTCACCCTCAATGACAGCAGACCGTTCGCTAATCGTCTGGCCGACCATGGACATCTTCAGCACCGACTGAATGAAATCCTCTTTGCCATTGGTCGTGCCTGTGTTCAAGTTGAACAAGAATCGTTCATCGACGATTCGACGCAGCGTGGCTTCATCCCGGTTCACCTCTGCCGCAACGTACTCGTCCTCGATAGCCAGAACACGCTGCTCCTCGGTCTGTGACGTCTGAGCGCTCGTGTTCTGCGCATAGACCGCGAAGGGGACGAAGGCGAAGGCTGCAATCGACACTGACAGGATCGTGTTTCTCATGTTCTACCGTTGGAACTATGGCGTGGCGACGGCAATGAACGCCGATAGACCGACCTGCACCTCACGCCCTGTGAAAGGGGGATCGAGAGTACAAACGCGTTGAATACGCAAGACGAACCTGCCCCTCCTCCAACGCCCGCAGATACTCCCAATCCTCCTCCCATGTGATCCGGCCCTCCACGGCGTTCGTCATCTTGGAGCGAAGTGCTTTCTGAGAATCTCAAGGTTCTTGTGGACACCGCCTTACCCACGAGATGGATCGGGCGCTCTGCGGGCTCTCACGGCGTCCACTCCCAGTACGCGACTAGCGCCCGAAAACGGGAGCGGGAGAGGGAGAGGGACCACCTACGGCGAGAACTCGCCCAGGATGCGGATCGTCTCGACCTTGAGTCCGTCCTCCTCCATCGCCTTCTTCACTTCTTCAGTAGCCATGAACGCTTCGAAACGTTCAATATCTGGTGCTTCTATCAGAACGCCAGTCACTTCGTGGTTGTTCGGATCGCGAAAGGTCCGAGCCTTCACACCAATCTTCCCAAACATCTCGTGCCGACTCCCCGGCCCGTGTCGCCAGGCACTGGCCCAGGTCTGTCCATCGTTCACTTCGTGAAATGCGATAAGTGTTGCCATGGCTATACTCCTCTTCAGCTGGTTGGTGCAAACAATACGGCGCTCGACATCGCTGGACATGGAAGTGCGCGACAGAGATGTGAGTTGAGCGAGACTTACAGAAATACCCTGAAATCGGGAAAGAGGCAAGGGGGCCATCCAGTGAAATGATACTCCTGGCCTGCCTGGCACTCTTCCTCCCGCACCTCGGTTCATACTGTACTCCCATGCCTCCCGTTCATACCGCTCTTCGATCTCATCCAGGGACAGCGATCCACGAGGCGAGTCGCCCTGCAGGTCGGACGACTGAGCGGTGTATCGGGGTCGCCTGACGGGACTCGTTGACAACCCGGCATCAAATCCGTAGTGTCAGGTAATCCCCGTCAAATCGTGTAGGGTGCCGCGAGCACGTTGCGCTTCAATCGGCGCAGCAATCATGGTCAATTCCAAGAGGGCATATGGCGACTCAAGACAGGTGTTGTAGCATCGTACCGTACTTCAAGGTTCAGGATGGTCAACTCGACGCGTTCCGAGCGATCTGCGAGCGGTTCGTGGCAAAGACCGGCTCTGAATCAGCGTGTCTTTATTATGGGTTCAGCTTCGAGGGCGACGAAGTGCATTGCCGGGAGGCTTACGCAGATGCCGATGGTCTCCTGGCCCATCTCGACAATGTTGGAACGCTCATTGGTGAGGCGCTCGAGATCTCAGAAATAAGCCGTTTGGAAGTTCACGGTCCTGACGGCGAGTTGGCGAAACTCCGAGGGCCGCTGGCAGAGCTGAATCCTCGGTTCTTCACGCTTGAATACGGTTTTCGCAATTAGTCGAGCGGAATCTATCGACCGGCGAAGACCTGAGGCGGACCGTTCATCGTCTCGCGAGATCGGGCGGCTGAGGGGCGAAGACGCCTAGTTCGCATGCAGCGACTCAAGCCCGGCTTGCGATGCAGGTCGGGTTTGGGGCATTTCAGGGATTCCCCTGCAGCCATTCGCCGCTGGAGTCGGTTACCTGAGACTCGATCTGTTCTCCAGAGATATCAGGCCAGTGAGAACAGGCTTATATCGATTGTTGGGTGAGACTTCGGTCCTCACGACGCGCGTGGATGTCGTGTTCAACTGGGCTCGATCGAACTCGCTTATGCCCCTGCCGATGGGACTCTCCTGTTGCGGCATCGAAATGATGTCGTCTTTTTGCCCCGGCTACGACATGGGCCGGTTCGGGAGTGAGTCGTTTCGCTTCTCGCCGCGTCAGGCGGATCTGCTTTTTGTTGCCGGCTGGTGCTCCTACAAGATGTCGCACGTCCTCCGTCGCATCTGGGATCAGATGGCTGACCCCAAGTGGTGCATCGCCATGGGAGCGTGTGCATCATCGGGCGGAATGCATCGCTGCTACGGCGTCGTCCAGGGCATCGACAATTTTCTTCCTGTTGATGTGTACATCCCAGGCTGCCCGCCAAGGCCCGAGGCCCTGCTACACGCACTGATAGATATTCAGGTGATCAGGAATGAATACACCGTCGCGCTCGACTATGCCTCCGCAGGCGGACCACAGCGGTAGCGGTCAGGCGCGACCGGTCTCACGCAGGGTGATCTTCATATCGTTGTCCATAAGGATCAGCCTACCACAGGAGAAAGTGTAGGAACTACTATCCGGGCCGTCAACGTCGACGGTCGTTACCTCGGTGCGCGTATACGAATATGTACCGCTCCAGGCGCAGTCGATCTGCGGCGCTCCGCACACCAGGTGGTCGACATCCTTGGAAACGGATACAGAGTAGTCTCCGTCGTCCGAGAACGTGAAGATGACCAGGGTCTTACGGACGTCGAGATCGACGTCGCCCACGATGGCACTCTCGATTCTCCAGGAAGCGACAAACGGGTTGCGGTGCTTGGAGGTGAAGTCCGCCTGGGCCTGGATGTGATCGAGGATCGGTAAGGTCGAGTTGAGCCTCGGACGGCGCCTCGCAGCCTATCAGAGCCACGACAAGCAGCAGGACTGACAAAGAGCAAGTGGTTTTCATGAAGTACCTCGCAAAACAGTGACATTCAAAAGCTGATGACGGCCCAACCTGCCCTCACGATGACACGACGGCTCGACATCGAACAAAGGAAGGTGTCGTCGAGAGGTCGATACTGAATCAGGCCGATAGATGATGCCGGGGTTCTTCCGTAATCTGTTGGCCGACAATACACTACTTATGTCAGACTGCCCGCGCCGTCGACGCGTGACCTGGCGGATTCTATCGTGCAGATGCGTCAGTCCTTGGAGACACGCACGAGGCACGGTCTGCTAAATGCGAGACCGACGATTCTCCCCGAGTACCACTCTACTGACTTGTCTCCCGCTCGTCATCCCTGGCGCAGGTCGGGTCCTACATTGTGACTTGCTTGTTCGCACCGATCCGTCGCATCATGACAGCAGTGACTCCCCATCCATCTCTGCATTCACTATGCGAATGCGAATCGCTGTGTTGATTCTGACGCTGTCGTCGATCGTCGCCAGTTCGACGGCGCAGCAATCCGACGATGACTCGCTGTTTTTTCGTGTCGGCGAAGTGACCGAGCACGTTGCTTCCGGGACGAATTCGTCACGACACTACGCTGTCTACCTTCCGAAGGGTTACGCGAAGTCGGGCAACCATCCGGTCGTCTTCCTGATGGACCCAAGAGGACGGGCGTTGCGTCCGCTCGAGCTGTTTCGTGAAACCGCGGAGCGACTCGGCTACGTTCTGATGAGCTCCTACGACACGCTCAGCGATGCCGACTCGGCGTACGTAGTGAACGACGATGCACTGTCGGCCATGCTGGTCGATGCCCAGGTTCGGTTTGCCGTTGACCCTGCACGGCTCTACCTCGCGGGATTCTCGGGAACCGCCCACTATTCATGGGCGATCGCTGCCCAACTCGATGGTCACGTCGCCGGAATCATCGGCGCCGGAGACGGCCTGTCAATTCGCGAGCCCGAGGTTCTGGCGACGCTGCGCATGACGCGGCCACCGGTCTACTTCGGTACCGCCGGGGTCGAGGGCTTCAACTATGATGGTGCGCGGATGCGAGACCTTGCGCTGGACACGACAGCCGTCGGGCATCGATTCGCAACATTCGACGGCGGGCATACTTGGCCACCGCGAGATCTTGCCGACGTGGCGCTGAGCTGGCTACACCTCCGGGCCATGCGGAGTGGACTTATTCCGGTCGATAACTCATTCGTCGATTCGCTGTTCGCCACCGACAGTCGAGCGGCGAGAGAGATGGAAACCGCCGGACTCCTCGCCGACGCCGCAAGACGATACCGGGAAATCGCAGCTGACTACCAGGGACTCGCGGATGTGAAGTCAATGCGGATGCATCTGGGTCTTCTCTCTCTGAAGGCAGATCTTCGCCATCAGATGACCAGGCGCGAGCAGCTCTCACGACGTGCATTGCTGTACACGCTTGAGGCAAAGTCGTTCGCCGACACGTATCGCGACTCCGAAGATCGTCCGTCGCAGGCAGAGGCGGTCGAGCAACTGCGGCTCGCCGACCTTGCGCAGGAGGCAGCCGACGAGTCCGATCCCGACGCCTCCGCGGCGGCCCGTCGCATGTTGGCATCCGCGTTCAGTGCATTCTCGTTCTACGAAGCTCGGCGCTACATCGCCGAGGAGGATTTTGAACGTGCCGCCGGGGTGCTACGTATCGCACTGGCCATCCGTCCGGGTGCTCCTTCCACATGTTTGCAGCTCGCACGCGCCGAAGCCCAGCTGTCTCACGTTGATGCCGCGATCGAAGCACTGACATGCGCCGTCAAAGACGGCCGTTTCGGACCTGAAACTCTCGCTGGAGATCCGCTTCTCGTTCCGATTCGGAGCGATCCGCGAGTCGAGCAACTTCTGGATAGAGTGAGTGACAGGTAGATTGGTCGCGTGGTGAAAAGCAACGGGCAGACTGAGTCGTCCTGGTCTCCTCATGCCCTCTCTGACGCCTGCCGGCCAAAGTTTGAGCGTCATCAAACGCTCATAGCCGGCCCCCATCGCTGGTCGAGGTCTTCGCTTTCAGGGATTTCCCCACAAACGATGTGCGGTAATTGTGCCTATTTGATCCACGCTTCTAGCTTCACCTGACCAGGGGGTTGATCAATGAGAACCACAATAGCTGCCATTATCCTGAGCTGCGCCGCATTCATGTTGACCGACGTAGCGTTGGCGCAGACGGACTTCTGGGAAGCGGCCGGTGCCGATGCGCTGGACGCGCAGGCCCTCTACATCGGAGCTAACGACGATATCTATGCCGCAACGTTCGACCAGGGCTTTTACCGATCTACAGACAACGGCGACAACTGGACGCAGGTCAATAATGGTATCACCAATCTGTTGGGCCGAGCCATCGCTGTCAGTAGCACCGGCCATGTTTACGCCGGAACGGACTTTGGCGGCATCTTCCGATCGACCGACAGCGGCGCCAACTGGACCGAGGTAAACAACGGCCTTGGAAATCTCGGCGTGAACACGCTCGAGTTCAGTAGCCCCGGGGACATTCTTGCGGGCACGCAAGGCGGGTTGTATCGATCAACCGACGGCGGTGATAACTGGGCTCTGGTCGTTGAAGGCAGCGGATCAGCCGTATCGCGATCGCGATCGATCCGACCACTGGAAGAATCTTTGCCGCCAGCCGCACCTACGTATCCAGGATTTTTGCATCGTCCGATGACAACGGCGATACGTGGGACTATTATCGCAGGCTTTGGCGACGCCAGATCAAATGTTCAGGCGTTGGATATCAGCAGCAACGGCGACGTCTACGCGGGTCTGAGCTTCAGCGGGATCTACCGGTCTGTCGACAGGGGAGCTAACTGGACAGAAATCAATACCGGTGTGCCACCATTCGCGGAGATCCGCTCAATCGTGTGACAGCAAGGGCGACGTGTACGCAGCGGTTCAGCAGTCGGGGGTTCTGGTGTCGACCAACCGCGGTGCAAACTGGTCGGATGTAAATTCCGGGTTGCCTGTCAGCCCCCTGATTGGTCGACAGTCAGGCTCTCGCGGTCAACAGCAAGGGCGACTTGTTCCTCGCAACCAATCAGGGCGTGTTTCGCCACGAGGTCACTTCGACTTCCGTGGACGAGGGTCCGGATGAGTTGCCATCGACTCCCTCGTTGGCGCAGAACTACCCCAACCCGTTCAATCCGACGACCACCATCTCCTACGCTATCCCGCGGGCCGACGTCGTGACACTGACGGTGTTCGACATCCTCGGCAGAGAGGTGACGGTGCTCGTATCGGGGACGAACCCGGCGGGCCACAACGAAGTGACGTTCGACGCCTCTACCCTTCCGTCCGGCGTCTATCCGTACCGCCTGGAGACGGGCGACTTCGTCAATACGAAGCGCCTGGTCGTGGTTAGGTAGGCGATCGCGATTTGCCGCCACGTGATTGCGACTGCCGCTTCACACTGGACAGGGAATAATTCAGTACGGCGTCCTTAGCCGAGGACGCTTTCTAGTATGCCGATGCACATCCACCGTCACATCGCACGCATGAAGCGTAACGCGGATACTATCCAGTACATGGTTCGAGGCATCTCGTACGAGCAGGCGCAATGGAAGCCGGCACCAGACTCTTGGTCCATCCTGGAGGTCATCAATCATCTCCATGACGAAGAACGTGAAGACTTTCGTCCGCGGCTGGATCTCATTCTCCACAACCCGAACCAGCCCCTGCAAAAGATCGATCCCGTTGGATGGGTCAACGAAAGACAATACAACCAGCGTGGCCTTGACGCGTCCCTGCTAAAGTTCATGGACGAGAGACGGGAATCTCTCAGGTGGCTGGGCACTCTGCAGTCCCCGAATTGGGATGCCGTATATCAGATGCCGTGGGGTCCGATGACGGCGGGTGACATGTTCGCCTCGTGGATAACGCATGACATGCTTCACAGCGTCAGATCGTGCGGCTTCAGTGGCTGTACGCCAGCCAGGAGCTGGATCCGTACGAGATCAAGTACGCCGGTTCATGGTGATGGAAGATCGAAGTACATGGCCCTGCAGAAGCCATCGGTCCGTAGCCTTGCCGTCGTTTGCCTATCCTGCCCGCCGTTTCGACCGTGTTCAGGTCCTTCCAAATCCGGCTGCCCCAGCGCTGTCCCTGGGATGCGAGTGACGAGAATGTAGTGACACATCCGTGAGAATCGACGCCTGGTGGCGGATTCGTGAATCTTCTTTGCGTCTCTGCGTCGGAACCCGCATTTTGCCGACGCCAACGTACTGATGGCGGAAGGCAGCGCGCCATTGCTGACTGCTGCCGTCGCAGGAGAGTAATAATATGTTTGCCCTGGTCCGCGGCGTAACGTACGCGACAGTCTTCATCGGACTTGTCCTTGTATTCGTGCCGGCACGAATCCTGTCCGCGTCCGGAATCGCTGCGCCCGCCATGATCGGAACATTGCAGGTGGCCGGGATGATCGTAACGGCGTCCGGGGCTGCACTCGCGGTGTGGTGCGTGCTCGCGTTCGCCATCGTGGGCAAAGGCACTCCGGCACCATTCGATCCACCCCGTCAACTCGTGATTCGCGGGCCGTACCGGCGCGTACGCAATCCGATGTACATCGGAGCGGGCCTGGCTCTTGCAGGTGTCACCTTTTACTTTGAGTCGGTGCAAGTATTCGGCTACACGGCCGCCTTCTTCGTCATCACGCACCTCTTCGTTGTGCTGTACGAGGAACCGACCCTGAAGCGGATGTTTGGAGACGAGTACGACGAGTATCGCAAGTCGGTGCGTCGCTGGTGGCCGAAATAGTCAGTCGTGAGACAACAGACGAATGTCACCGCGCCGACCCCAGGCTTGAATCCCGATATCCAAACCGAAAAGATGCATGAGAACTTTTGTCTTGATGATTGCACTTGCAACAGCCGGCTGCCAGCACGGTGAGGAGTCACACGTCAGGTCCGAGCACTCGCCGTACGTGGGCGAAGAGGGCCGGGAAATCAAGGCGCTCTCGAACGACGATGTGCAGGGCTACCTTGATGGCGCCGGACTCGGGTTCGCGAAAGTGGCAGAGTTGAACGGATACCCCGGTCCCCGTCACGTTCTGGACCTGGCTGATTCACTGGCCCTGACTGCTGAGCAACGAGTTGCGGTCGAGGAGAGCTTTCGCTCGATGAAGCGGGAGGCGCAAGAACTGGGTGCACAACTGGTCGAGACGGAGAAGCAACTGGACCGACTGTTCAGCGATGGCCAGCCAACCGAAACAGCGGTCAGGGAATTGTCGGAGATTACCAGCCAGCTTACCGGCCGGATCCGCTACACACACCTGGCAGCGCACCTGAAGATGGTTGAGGTGCTCACTCCCGACCAGGTGGCGACATACACGCGACTGCGCGGGTATGGCTCGATGGACCACGACGGAGACCACTCGAAGCAAGATCACGATCAGGGGCACGGCGAATGAGTCCTCCCTGGCCGACGTGACGATCGGAGTCGGGAGACCGCGGAGTCTACAGTTGGTGCATCGAACGAGTGACTCCTCACGGAGAGCCAATCCGCCACTACCGGAGGAGACCTGCGTTTCACAGCCTGACCGGCGACAGAGTCCGGTCCGACTTGCGAGCTCACCCTTCTCTCAGAGCCTCGAATCCCGACTCGGTCTTTGCGGAGATTGACCCGGAATACGTTCCCTAGCTGTTCACGATTGTCGCCTTGTCACTTTCCCGAAGCCGCACTGAGCACGAGGCGGCCAAACGTCTTTCTTTGTCAGATAGTAGCGGCCATTCGCTCCCCAAGGACCTACGCAAGATCCGGCGATTGACCGACCGAACGCCGCGTAATGCAGTCCCGTGCACAAAGGCACCATCATTGCCCCCCGCAAGGTAACTTTGGCCCGTGTGGTCGCTATTCAACTGGCTCCGAGAGGTAGTAATGCTCCCTACAAATCCGCACCTTCGCCCAGTTTCTCCGCGTCGCATTCTCGCTGATGGCGTTCCCATTCGCCGCACAACGCGCCAGGCGCAGGATTCGATCCCGCCTGTCCCGGACGTCGACTTCCCCTTCTTCTTCGACGACTTCGACTACCCGGCGGACGGCGTGACGCCGAGATCCCCGTCGGATCCTTTCGTATTTCGACATCCCGACAGGAGTCTGTTCGGCGACAATCTCTGGCTCACCGCCACGGGCCAAACCTGGGTCTGACCATTGAGCGCACACGGGCGATGGTACGAGCACGACTGGCTGGAGTACCCGGGTGATGGCCACATATGGGGATATCGACAATCCGCCGGGTGACAGGTCGTGGTTTGACCCCGCCGGAGTCTACCTGTCGGGCGACCTCGAGACCATCATGAACGGCACGGCAAGCTGCGCGAACTCAGCACCGGCGCCCGGGCGTTCGATCCCAACTTCGTGCTCTTCAGAGCAGAGAAAGGAGCCTTCAGCGACCGTATCGCCAGCCTACGCATCTCGTCCGGGTTCGTCGCCCAGACCGGCACGTGGGTAGCACGAATCCTCCTGCCCGACTTTGACGGGCTTCGACACCACGATCGAGTCGACGGATCGGCTGCGGACATCTCCTTCGTCCCCGCCTTCTGGCTTCAGAGCTCCGAGTACTTCCTCGAAGAGCGCGAGCCGATGTTACCCCGAGCCGAGGACCTCTCGGATCCATCACAGGCCCACGATTCGTGGTCGGAGGCCAACTTCGAATTCAACAACTGGTACAATCCGGACGGCAGCGAGGGCGACAAATCGATCTCGACGGGCATCACCTGGGCCAACACGTACTGGTCAACAGCTCGCAGAATCCGCGAACAGGTGCCTCGGAAAGAGAAGGAGCCTGCTATGTCCGAAACGATGCGGGCGAGGCCGGTGGGCGGCTGGAGACATCGACGAGGGAGTGCTTCGAAATCCTTTCGGGCAAGACCCATGGTCCCCTCTTCATCACGGTTTACATCGTGGTCACAACGGGCGACATCAAGTACTATATCCTTGCCCGGGATGAGGATGTGTACCACGACGGCCCACGCCCGGGTCGGACGGTTTCTACGATGATTTCGATTACTTCCAGATGACGACTCTTGACGAGGTGCGACAGTTCGCTCCGCCCCGATTGATGCGCGTGCTTTTTGATCTCAACGTCATGGCCAACGGCGTCCAGACGCTTCCCGAAAGAAAGGACATGTTGATTGACTGGGTGTTCTACACGCCGCAGATCCTGTCAACGGAGTCGGCACCGAGCATCTGGAACATCCCCGATGTGGTACGCGAACTTCGAGACCACCTGTGGACGCAGTACAACCGGGAACAACGAGCCGATCTGGAGGATCAATACCACGGCGTCCGCTACAGGACGCCGACAGTCCGGAGAATTCCGCAGCAATACAATCCATGTCAGGGCAGCGACCGCTGGCCGGGCTACGGCCTCGAAGTTGAGATTGAGCAGTTCACGTCTGGCAACCGCATCTTCCTTTCGCCCGAGACGAAGAACCGCCCGGACCAGGACTCCTTTACTCGACATGGAACGTTCCGGGTCACGTGGACGGCTTACCGATGGGTCACCGGAGTCGGCAGGGTGCTTCGTCGAGACGGTCACAGACCAGGGCTACATCTATGAGCTTCCCGATCTTCCTGCCGAACAATGGGACATTGAGGTGGAAGTTCAGCAGGTGGGTCCGCACCCGGCGCACGAAGCCTGCACGCCCGCAGCCACCACGATCGTACACGATTGAGATGTAGAGTCCGCTAATCGCCAGTGTCGGTGGACGAACGGGGCGTACACACAGCCCAAACCGCCAGGTCAACATCGGCGGGTCGCGGCCCGACAGACGTCGCGTGGGTCTGGACAGGTTGCGGCACACAGCACCGGACAGGAGTTCCTGTTCTCAAAACGAATCACGGGGCGATATCGCTCCTGTCCCGAGGGTCCGGCGCCGCGCCGGAATCTACAGCACACCCACACCCCTGCTCTGAAAAGTGAAGTTGGACCATGTGCCCGTTCGATCTGCTCTATGACGATGGCGCATGCGAACAGAGCGGTGAGCTGCCTGTGTCGCGCAAGCGGGCACGGAGACAGCATGACGACCAGGTGACGGCACCCTACAGGATCGTAGGGAATTCCCGCTGCGCTCCGCTTGAAGCAGAACATCGTTTCTTCGATAGATGCCAGTCCCTATTCTGCACCCGGACCCAGTCACGATCGCGCAATCTCTCGAGGTATCCGGATGCGAAAAGCGACCCTGCCAGTTATCCCTCTCCTCTTTCTGTTCGTCTTTTCATGGACGTCCGCTGCCCAGCAACCGCTCCAGCGGCTGTTCTACGTTGTCGACAGTGAGTCCAGCTACAATGCACTGGTGGAACACATCGACCAGATCAGCATCGTCGCGCCCGTTGCCTACAACGTAGACGAGGACGGCGTGGTCTGGGGTGGAGTCGATCCGCGAGTACTCGAGCTGGCGAAGCGCCACGGCGTGCCGGTCATGCCGCTCATCCACAATCCGAAGTTTAACCAGGAGATGTTGACGGGGCTGTTGACGAGCGATGCTGCGCGCGCCCGTGCCATCCAAACACTGGTGAACGAATGCCGGAGGCACGGCTATCTCGGCATTCAGTTTGACTTCGAGAATCTGCACATCAACGACCGGGATCATTTCACGCGGTTCTACCGCGAGACGGCAAGCGCCCTGCATGAAGCCGGTTATCAACTAAGCATTGCCGTTGTGCATCGACCCGGCGAGTATCCCGGTCCCACGAAATACTTCAAGTGGCTGCACAAGAACTGGCGGGCCGGGTACGACCTGAAGGCGCTCGCCGATGCGGGTGATTTCATCTCCGTCATGACCTACTCGCAACACACCCGACGAACGCCGCCGGGTCCCAACGCAGGCATCCCGTGGGTCAACGACAACGTCGCGTACTTCCTGAAGCACGTGCCCGCGAGCAAGCTCTCGCTTGGGATTCCGGTCGTGTCGCAGCACTGGACGACCGAGCAGGACGACGATCTGTATCTCGTGAACGCACGCTCATGGAGTAAATCCCTCAAACATCGGGAGGCGCTCGCTCTCGCCGATCGATTCGGAGCCGACGTCAGTTGGCTGGAGGATCAGGGCGTGCCGTACACGTTCTTTGAGAACGGGGGCCTGTTCGAGTGGATCTTTCTTGAGGACGCCCGCTCATTTGCACGCAAGCTCGAAGTCGTCCGCAAGAACGGTTTGCGAGGCTTCTCGGTGTGGGTACTCGGGCACGAAGACCCCGCAATCTGGGACGAGCTCGGCCCAACCTCGAACAGCCGCGACTGATCGAGCCTACGATTCCATTTCCAGATACACGGCGTCGGACGACCGGACTCGTTCACCGTTCGAGTATTCGTAGGCGGTCAGCTTGCCGTTGTTGAACAGCCAGACGGTGTCCTCGGAATCGAAGTGGTCGGTCTTGCCGAGTACAAGTTCGCGGCGATCGTTCACCTGCCACTCCGCGTATTCAACGTCGTCTTCGCCGAACACGTGGACCATCACTTTCAGACGGTTGTCCGGGAGAAACTCGAGGCGGATATCAATCCAGTCCAGCAGGCCCTCGACCGCTCCGAGAGCGATACGTTCTGCTTCTGTTTCTGCCTCGTCAGTGAGGTCGAACGTCATGTGCCACACGCCTTTCAGATCCTTGGGGTGAACACTCGACTGGGCGAAAACCTGGGTCGCTGCAATCGTTGTGAGCAGGACGACCATGGTGGCGATCTTCTTCATGAGGCGCTACGGATTCTGGAGCAGGGTACTAAAGACGCACATCGCAGTTGTGGTGCGCGTGACACGAATGCCCCTGTCAACACGACATTCGTGAGTCACCATGAAATACGGCAGAGTCGCCCGGGTGTTACACGCCTTTCTTCGAGCAGCACCTGACAGGACAAACAAGAAAGGGGCCACCCTCGCGGGCGACCCCTGATTCATTTCGGATCTGATTTGCGATTACTCGGCTGGCGCCGTTCGATCCATGAGCAGCCACACGTCACCCTTGAGGAAATCGCGAGCGTCGTCTAGTTGAGCACCGATTTCGTCTGGATCCCTGTCAGGATGAACCTTTCGAAGCCAGGAATCCCACTCAACGCTGCCAAGGGTATGCAGAAAGTCTGCGGTTCCGAAGTTGTAGCCGACGGCGCTACCATGGGGTGACACAAGCCTGTACAGACCCCACCCGGCCGTCGTGCCGTCTTCGACCATGGCCTCGTGCACGGGCTTGTATACTTCCCGCTCCATTTCGACGTACGCCGATTCGTCGTCGGCCGACATCTGGTTGACCTGGACGTAAGTGAAGTCCTCGGGCTGGATGACGTCAATCATCTGCCATAGTTCGGTCCGCCCCATTTCGCGCGCTGCTGCGGTCTCGGCCATCATCTTATCGAAGTCCTTCCCGGGGTGAACCTTCTCGAAGACATCGCGCATGGTTCCGTCCATGGAGTTCAATTGCGACGCGGTGACAGTATTGACGGTGTAGTAGTCACACGCTGAGCGATCCCCATAGAGCACCCAGTAGAAACCCCAGGACACCTTCTTGCCCTGATTCACCATTTCCTGATGCATCGGCTTCCAGATGTCCGTTTCAATGTCGGCATACTGCGAGCTCGTGGACTTCATGCAGTCGATGACCAGATACGTCGGTTCGGCATCCTGGGCGGACGCCGGCGAGGGGATAACCAGGACCACCAGCCAACAGATGGCGACTCCGCGCCACGTTCGATTCGACATAACCTGCCTCCCTGGGTGAAGAGTTGCGTGACGGACGGAGATACGGCGGCGGGCACCACACATCAAAATGGAGGGGTGAGAGGGCCTCGTTTGCCTTACTGCGGGCACGTATCAAAACGAGATTTGTCTCACGAAAATCTAATCTGAATCATCGTTCTGATTTCGGGCTTGACGCTCCCTGGAGTCAAAAACGGCCCAAAAACGGTGCTTTCGGATACGAATCACATCCGACCGCGAAAGCACGCCTGCGTGGCACAGCGCTTGTAATCTGTCGATCAAATCAAATCAATCGACTCAAACAGGCTTTCCGATGCCGCAAACTCTCGGCGCTTTTCTCGCAATCATGGCTGTGATGACGTTCTCGTTGAACTATCACCGGGCTACGATCCGGTCTCAACAGACGGCCATCAACAGCGAGATGGAAGTAATGGCCAACGCCGTCGCTTCCGACGTGATGAATTACGTGGCATCCAAGCCGTTCGACGCCCGGACCGCCGACAACACGGTCGACCGCTACAACCGGAATACCGATCTCCTCACGAGCCAGTCCGCCTTCGGATCGTGCGTCGTGTTCGAGAACTGCAATGACATCGACGACTTCCATGCGATCCCCTCATTCAGCCGACCCTTCGAGGTCGAGCCGGGAAAGGAGATGGACTTCGATGTGTCTATTGAAGTTCAATACGTCGACGACGCGGGCAACGTCTCGGCGAGCCCGACCTGGGTGAAGGAAGTGACGATCCACGTGTCCAATTCCACTTCCGTGAAGGGTATACCGATTCTCAATCATCCCCTCCGCCTCAAGCGTCAGTTTTCGCCGCAGTGGTAGAACAGCACATCTCAGCTAACAAGTAGCCCGAACACACATGTACCTCATTTTCGACAGACTCTCGGCAACGGTAGTAGGCGGCGTCGTCATTCTGATGCTGTTTACGATCCAGACCCGCATCCAGAGCAACACGGTGGAAAGCACCATCATGTACGGCGCGAAGAAGCATACTCTGAATTTCGCCGAGGTGCTTGAGCGCGACCTCTCGAACGCAGGCTACCTCTCGGTACCTGGAGACGCGGGAATCCTGAGTCATTCCAATGTAACGAGCGGCACCAGGGTGCTGACGGACTCTCTTGAATTCTGGGGCTCCGACAAGACAGGCAATCGCACGCGGGTTCGATACCTGCTTGAGCCGACGATCGTCACACGAATCGACGACGAAGACACACAGCTGTATCGCATGGATCGGTACGAACTCATTGCAGGCACGTGGAAGCCAGCTGGCGCGAGCATGTCGACACTTTCTGATTTCCGGATTGACCTCCTCGACAGCGGCAACAACGGTGTGATCAACCGGGTGGACGCGCGCAGATTGCGTGTGAGATTCGAGAACGCGGTAGTGAGCCAGAGGATGATTGATGGAGACGGCAGCGACCGCGGCCTGTACCTGAACAAACTCAGATGGGGAATCACGCTAAGCCCGAAGGGACTTGCAATGCAGACCTTCCAGAGCTAGAGCCACGACAGTTTAATTCGACAGTTTATCACTAGACGGAAAAGAGAAAATGGGACGAGGAATATTACTTGTTGTGATGGCCGGTGTGCTTGGAGCCGCCAGCGTCGCATACATCGGAGTACGCTCGCAGTTCGAAATGAACGATGAGCAGCACCGCTACGAACGGCAGGTGGTGGCACGTGACATCGCCCTGTCCGGGCTGGATCGCGGCCTCAGCGCCATCAAGCTTGAGTTGATGGATGTGGATCGCTCATTTGGCGACCGGCCGGTTTCGGGTGGAACGTACGATGTCGCGATCTCAGAGAACTACTACGGGGATCTGGCTCTGACATCGAAGGGCACCGTGGGGCAGATGCGTCACGAGATCCAGTCGAACGTGATCTTCGAGAGCCCGATCGATGCGGCTCTCGTGCTGACCGGCGAAGGCCTGGATGTGGATTCAAGCGGCACCTACCTGATCTCGGGCATGGATGCGCGAATGCCCAGCGTCAAGACGGGATCCGGATACCTGCGCTCGGTGAAGGGTATCATGACGGACACACCCGCATCTCGCTTCGAGATTGAGGGCACGATTACGGCCTCCAGCATCAACGGTGAAGGTGGTGACGGCAGCGTCTCACACGGCGTTGACCCGTCCACGTACGAGACAATCTTCGTTCAGGCGATGAGTCGCTCAGACAAAGTTGTACCGACGGCCCCGTACTTCGGCACGTTCGGCACTATCAACGACCCGGCCGTGGTAACCGTCGTCGGTGATTTCCAGCCGAGCGGTCCGTTCACCGGTCGTGGCGTTCTCGTCGTGCAGGATGGAGACTTCATCGTAGGAAACGACTTCTCGTGGGAGGGCCTCGTGCTCGTAAGACGCTCTGTGGCTGCCGACCGCGCTGTTGAAATGAACGGCACCTCCGTGATCTATGGCGGAATGGCGGTCTTCGATGCTCCGGGCGGATTCTCTGCCTCGACATGCAAGGACGTTCCATTCACGATCGACGGCGTGAGCACGGTACCAACCGTACCCTTCCTGCTGAAGACCGAAGTCCTGGGTGCGGCCATCAGCTCAGGAGGTTCATATGATATGCCGGTCACGTCCCGGGTGCATACGGGTGGCACAACAAACGATCCGTGGGGCACCTACACGCAGGCGCTGTCCGGAAACGTCAATCGAGACGGAACCTTCACGTACGAGCCTGCCGATCCGATTCCTGGCGGAACTGACATCACCGTGAGTGGAACGTCATGGACCCGTACCAGCGGTGACGGCACGGTCAACGAGGACTGGACCAAGCACATGGAGCAGGATTCGCAGGCCAGTGGCACTCAACTCAAGGTGCTGCGGGACGGCGATCCGGTGCCGGACATCGACGGCTACCTCGATCAGGGTTCCGTCGCAGAGTTTTGTAGGCCAGTTCATCGACCCCTTGAGCAATCGCATATCGCTCGAACAGAATCAGTCGATCTACCTGTTCGAACTGGGAACGAGTAACAGCACCAGTGCAGCGTACGACTTCCAGGACCTTGTAGTGTTGGTCTCCATGCTCCGCAGCGATGCGGGATGTGGCTTCGGTGGCGGCGCCAGTAGCGAACTGGCATTCTCCATGAGTGGGTCTGCACAGATCCGGTACTCGGGCGAGGCAATCGCGAAAGTCGGACGGAAGATAGCGGCGATCGAGCAGTCGACCAGAGTGGTCGTGGCATCCCAGCGGGATGTGCTCGTGACGCCGGAAGAGACTCCGACGACAACGGTCGCGACGATGGACTGACGTCTCGAGTTGATAGACTGTCGATTGAGTCCGCCGGCGCCCCCTGGGTGCCGGCGGTTCTCGTTTGGGCAAAACGTAAGAGGCGGAACAGACTGCTCTGTCCCGCCTCCCAGGAAGCCACACATCACTTTGACATTCCTGACTCGGGAGCCATCTGCCGAGAAATGTAGATCACTGTGAACAGTAGGCGATGGCTCTCTGGATGAAGTACCGGTCGGCACCTCCCAGGTTGGAAAAGTTGCGAACAGAACTGTGCAATCCGTCCACGGTGTTGAATTCGGACATCAGCACGGCGCCGGAACGTCGCCTGGAGATAGACCGTGGCGTCTCGGATTGCCGCGCACCCTTCGGGTGCTCGCAACGACGGGTGGAATCGCCGCGCTCCCCGCGGGCGCTCGTAATGACGAGTAGGTATGCGGGATCGATCCCTTTCGGCGCGATGAGGCCACGTCCTATCGTCACCCCGAGCCCGTCGAGGGGCCTGTGCTGTGTTGATGCAGACGGTCAACAGAGTTTCTTCGACAGGCTCCGAAGATCGGTCGGGCTCCAACGATCTTCTCCATCAAGCCACCGGCCGATGGCGATCCGAATCGTGGACCTAGACCGTGACGCCTCAGATTGCCGCGCACCCTTCGGGTGCTCGCAATGACGATTACGTGGCATCCAATCGCCGCGCACCCTTCGGGCGCTCGCAATGACGGGTGGAATCGCCGCGCTCCCCGCGGGCGCTCGGAATGATGAGTAGGTATGCGGGATCGATCACACAGTTAGCCCTGTCGGCGCGATGAGGCCACGTCCTATCGTCACCCCGAGCCCGTCGAGGGGCCTGTGCTGTGTTGATGCAGACGGTCAACAGAGTTTCTTCGACAGGCTCCGAAGATCGGTCGGGCTCCAACGATCTTCTCCATCAGGCCACCGGTCGATGGCGATCCGAGTCGCGGATCTAGACCGTGATGTCTCAGATTGCCGCGCACCCTTCGGGTGCTCGCAACGACGGGTGGAATCGCCGCGCTCACTCAGGCACTCACAATGACGGGTCGATGGCGATCCGAGTCGTGGACCTAGACCGTGACGCCTCAGATTGCCGCGCATCCTTCGGGTACTCGCAACGACGAGTGGAATCGCCGCGCACCCTTCGGGCGCCCGCAATGACCGGCAGATGGTATCGAATCGCCAGCCCCGGGCAGTCGCTCGCAAGGACGGGTCGATGGCTGGAATCGGCGCGGACCCAGTCGTGATTCGCGGCCCGCGGAGATAGCACCTTCCGGCAACTACGCATCAAGACAAGTGCGTCGGCCGTGCAATCCTATGCAAGCCAACCGCTTATGGAAATCTGATCGACCTCCGCCGGGAGGCCTCACCGCGCGACCTAGAATCCGTACGAGATGCTCAGAACCAGATTCCGACCGGGCGACTGGATGTACGAGCCGTGCTCGAGATAGCGTACATCCCCGATGTTCTCGATGGCTGCCGCAAACGCCAGCCGATCGGCGGCACGCGCACCACCACGCACATTCAGGGTCACCCATCCTGAAGATGCATCCGACACGACGCCTGCAAACGTGTACTCCACAGCCGAAGTCCGTGACGACAACCCTGCGTAAGGCTCAATCCACAACGATCCTCGACTGAATCTCGAGCCTATCCGGGCCACAACCGGCGGCAGATACCGCGGCACGCCGGTCTCTGCCGAATCCCACCAGTGCATCACGACGCGTCCGGACACGACCACGTCAACGTCCCATGGCGCGGAGAACCCGGTGGATAGATCGACCTCTCCCCCTCTGACGGTCGCCGACTCCAGGTTCGTGAACTGGTACAGATCTTCATCCGTTGCCACCACACCATCGGGACCCGGCTCGAACCAATCGCGCCGTATCAGATCACGATATCTCGTATGAAAGACGGCCCCACCAAAAATATTGCGCCCGGTTGCGTACCGCGCGCCGACTTCAACCTGGGTCGCCCTCTCCGGCCCGAGATCGGGATTGGGTATGTCCCTGCCGTCCCGCCAGGATGCATTCGCCACCACATCGTCCAACCCCGGAGCTCGAAAGCCACTCGACACCGAACCCGAAAGGCTCCATCCAGATTCAAAACGCTTCGTCAGGCCGGTGTCCCACGAAAACCCTGAGTACCAGCGATCTACCAGGCCTACCAGACCGGAAAGACCGAACACAGAAGGACCGTACGCCGCATGGATCTTCCTCGCCGTGAATCGCACGTCACCCGTCCATGTCAGAGACTCTGCGAGATCCCACGAATCGGACAGAGTAAGGGCAAGCAGCCGCGATCTCGTTCCCACCGGAAAACGACCCCGCTGCCACCATATCGAGTTATCGTCGCGTACTTCCCAACGCTTCGAGTCCACTCCTTCCGCCTGCGCATCCGCATTGACCGACAACGTATGATTGCGAAATGGCAACATCGTCGCCGCGATGCGCAGACCCGTTGCCGAAAGTCGATCGTCATCAAAGACAGTGCGTTCCCAGCCGATTCTTCGGAACGTCCTCGCCTCGCGATGCCCATTGTACCAGATGGTCGACTTCAGCTCCTGAACGATACCCAGATCCGTTGCGCGAGAGGTCAGGTACGCGAACGAGAAGTGCCTGGGATCGATGACGGACACGGCGTCCGGCATTGGGGAAAGCTGAAGGCTCTCGAAGATCATTCACGACAGATTGACCCTGTCGCCAACTTGCAAGAACGCCGCCCCGCAGCGCCCAACGCGGACGTACGTCATACGCAAACAGCCCATGGACCGTCGATTCTCGCAGAGATGTATTAGGCTGCACAACCGCGTCGGACGTTCCGCGCGACCCCATCCTCAAGTCGCCGAGCAGACTCCCCGCCCCGCCGATTCGGTATCGAACGCCGGCAGTCTCTCCGGACGCTGACACGCCGCCCGACCACCCGCGATCTGCGCTGCTGAGCCGTTGATTAATCAAAATCGACGAACCGCGGCCTGCCAAAGGGCTTCCGACCGGCGCGTCAATCGACGGGCGAATGTCTATGACGCCTGCCAGACCGTCCGCAGACTGACTCGCAATACCCGGCCCGCGCGTAACCACCATGCTGGCCACCGAGGACGGATCAATGACGCCGAGCGGAATCAGAGAGGGCCCTTCCCGAAGACCCGAATGTCCAAGCGGAATTCCGTCAAACGTGACTGCGACGCGCTTCGCGTTCATGCCCCGAACAAGCGGAGAACCGGTAAGTCGGCCTGACTGTGGAGCGAGCCCTCCGGCCAGTTCCTCTAACGCGTCCGGCACCGGCCGGAGCCACGAAAAAGCAGCCATCGGCAACGCGCGAACACCTGACTGCTCACTCGAAACCACGTCGTCCGCGAGGTGCACGAGGCGTGAGCCCGCAACATCCACCGAATCACTCACCAACAACGTATCCTGCACGCCGCCAGCGAGAGCGGCCGCGGGCATCCATAAAGCCACGAGGACGACTGTGAGAAATCGTCGAAACGGGCCTCGAGATGAGGAGCTTCTTTTGTTTGTAACGGCCAACGTGTCCGTGCCTGGTCGATCTTACACACTCGGGAATAACCCGAATTCACCGTCGGCTGTGGTCGCAATGATTTGAATGCGACCCAGAACTGCCCATATGCCGCCGGAAGGCTGAATCCGAATCAAGTTCTCCCCTGCTCATAGGAACGCAAGAAAACCCGGTTTTCGGTCTGAGCCAGGCACCCCGATGTGCTGCGTTGAGAATGTAGCGGATCGGCTCCGATCTGGTAAGTCCATGTGGACAAGTTTTGCAGAAACTGAGCCCCAGATTCTACCTGAAAACCCATGATCGGGTAGCAAGCAGCGCTGTAAGGAATGACCCGCCAGTACATGTGGGTGGAAGCCGTTGCACAAATTCCCTGCATCTACCCATATTGACGAACGGCCCATAGCCACAGGATCCATGTACAAGAACATCCTCGTACCCGTCGACCTTTCGGACAAGAACGCAGCTGCTGTCGAGGAAGCTCTTCGACTCGCTGCCGGCAAAGGGACGACAATCACTCTGCTGCACGTCATTGAGACGCTCGATCTGCCTTTCGAGGAGATCGAGGATTTCTATAAACAGCTTGCGACCAAGGCCCGCCGAAAACTCCGGCAACTTGGCAAGCTGGCGTCGGGACGAGGACCGGAACTCCGGTACGAGACGACGTACGGCAGGCGAGTACGCGCCATCCTGGACCATGTCATTGACCACGACATCGACCTTGTCGTCATCACGTCCCACCAGATCGAACCTGGCGACCCGCCGTCGTCGTGGATGACCATCAGCCATCAGGTATCGCTCTTCGCGAACTGCTCGGTCATGGTGCTTCGGCTGGATGATGTCGAGGATCCCAGGGCCTGATCTGGTCTTCGTTCCCGCCCGTCCGCCGGGTTTCTGCCCCGAGCCTCGGAACGACGGATGGGTCGACCCCGTCACACCTGCGACGCGTGGGAGCCTCCCACGCCGTTGGTCACCTAACCTCCTTCACTGATCGGGGCACGATCGCGCACCCATGGCACGCACATCTCAGATGGCGAGCGTCGGCAAGCGGAAAGTCGAACTTTCGAATCTGACGAAAGTGCTCTTCCCGGCCGACGGGTTCGTGAAAGCGGAGGTCGTCCAGTACTATCTGTCGATCGCCCCGACCATACTGCGCCACATACGCGGACGCGCGCTTACGCTGATACGGTTTCCGGACGGCATCGACGGTGAGACGTTCTACCAGAAGAACCGACCCGGCTGGGCACCGGACTGGGTAGAATTCACGACGCTTGGTGACGAAAAGAAACTGGAGTACATCGTTGCTACGGAGGAAGCAACGCTTGTCTGGCTCGCCAACCTGGCTTGTCTTGAGCTCCATCAGCTTCATTCAAGAAGTCCGCATCACGATCGGCCCGACTACATCGTTTACGACCTCGACCCTCCCGAGGAATACGACTTCGGTGCGGTTGTCGACCTCGCCCGCCGTCTGCGTGAACACCTTCAGAACTACGGCTACAACCCGTTCGTGAAAACGACCGGCCGAAAAGGGCTCCATGTTGTCACGCCGATCGAGCCCCGGTACAGTTTCGGCGAGGCATTTGAAGCCGCAAAGAAGGTCGCGGAAGTCTTCGTTCGGGCCAACAGCGCCGAAACGACGCTGCACATCAAGAAGGAGTCACGCAAGGGACGTGTGCTCATCGACATCTATCGAAATCGTCCCGCGCAATCCATCGTATCGCCGTACAGCTTGCGCGGCGCCCCGGGGGCACCCGTGTCCATGCCACTCTCGTGGGATCAGGTCGCCGGACTGGAGTCTCCGGCCGTGTTCAACATCGATACCGCGCCGGAGCACGTACTGTCTTCGGGCGACGCGTGGGAAGCCATCGGAGCCTACGCGACAGGGCTCCATTCGGACAAGGCCGTCACGCAGCGAAAGTCCACCGGAGCATCGCGCAAGCACAAAACGCCCGACCAGTTGGCGGCCTATGCAAAGAAACGAAAGTTCAGCAAGACACCCGAACCGGAGCCGCTCGAGGCACTCGGTCAGGGTAATGCCTTCGTGATCCACCGGCATCACGCGTCACATCTGCACTATGATCTGCGGCTCGAGGAAGACGGCACATTGAAGTCGTGGGCCGTACCCCGCGGCATGCCTCCGTATCCATCGCTGAAGCGACTCGCCGTAGCCACGGAAGATCACCCTCTCGAGTACCTCAACTTCGAGGGGGCGATTCCGAAAGGCCAGTATGGCGCCGGGTCCATGTGGATCTATGCGCGCGGCAAGTACGAGAAGACGAAGGTCAAGAAAGATGGATTCTACTTTCGGCTGAGCAGCACGGAGATCACGGCCGAGTACCGCATGTACGAGACGAGCAACAAGCAGTGGTTGCTGGAGCGGCTCGACAACCCGCAAACCAACTGGCTCAAAGACCCGAAGGACTTCATGTTTGCGGAACGGGTGACGGAGGTACCGGAGGGTGAATACACATACGAATTGAAGTGGGATGGCATTCGGGCGATGATTGTCATCGACGAGGGCGAGGTCCGAATTCTGAGTCGCAACCATCGAGATATCACGTCCAGGTTTCCCGAGCTCGACCGTGTCCGAGGAAGCGTTTCGAAATTCCTCGGGCGTCTTCGATGGAGAGATTGTGTGTCTTGACGATGAGGGCAGGCCGAGTTTCCGGGATGTGATTAACAGACTGCACCGCTCGGGCGAATCGAGCATCAAGAGCGCGTCGCAGAAGCACCCCGCACACTGCTACTTGTTTGATTGTCTTTTCCTCGATGGCCGAACACTTGTCAACGACCCGATCGAGAGACGACGCGACTGGCTGGCGGATTCCGTTCGTCGCGACTCACCCTACCGGGTAAACGAATCGCTCGATGATGGTCATGCCCTGTTCAATGCTGTACAGCAGATGGGCCTCGAGGGGATTGTCGCGAAAGAAGCCGGCGGCCTCTATTATCCCGGACGACGCTCACGCACGTGGCTCAAGGTGAAGGTCCGACAGTCTGACGATTGCGTCATCCTTGGCTTTACGGCCGGAAAGGGTGATCGGGAATCCTATTTCGGTGCCCTTCAGATCGGATTTTTCGAAGACGGTGAGTTGCTGTACCGCGGAAAAGTCGGCACCGGATTCACTACGAAACAGCTCAAGAGTCTGCACGCCGAACTCCGCAAAATTCCGCAGATAGACCGACCGATCG
>CAVYIO010000005.1:0-9126 GCA_963768565.1 Rhodothermales bacterium | reverse complement strand
CCGGGGCTTCGGCAGTCACGTGGTCGAGATGGAACTCGGTGGATTACGCGGAGGAATGCTGAGCGCGGGCCACGTCTAGAACGAGTAGGTCAGTCTCGCCGTTACAAGTCTTCCTACGGCTGGGACACCGAGATACTCACGGTGTCGATTGTCCAGCGCGTTCAAGGCGCTCAGGTCGATACGTAGACCAGACACAGTCCGCGAAAGGTCATAGCCGGCTCCCACATCAAGGACCGTGTAGGAATCAACTGTTCCGGCATAGAAACCGTCCAAAACGTCGAAACTTGGTACGAAACGTAGACTGCCGTGAGCATTGAATCCTCTCGGGTTCGTGTACGCCAGTCCAAGCTTCAGCTTGGTTTTTGGCGCATTCATGGAAACCCGCGAGCCGGTGCCCGGCTCGCTTAGTGCTTCGTCGTCGAAGTAGTTCTCGCTGACCCAGGACGTGTTGAAGAACGCGGACATGCGGTCAGTAAGATTGGCCTCAAGCCAGAAATCGACACCGAAAAAGTCGATCTCACCAAAGTTTCCATTGACGAGTAGGAGTTCAGGCCGAGTCCGCGGATCAAAGTTCTCGATCGGTTCAATCACACCAACGGGGTTTGCGGCGATGTCGGCTCCGGCTGAGGTATAGTACTCTTCAAGTGTGGCCACGTCGAGACCGAATTCAGACAGTTCCGCGTCAGAAAACGCCCGGCTGATGGCTGTGCCAAGATCTGTCGGTAGACCGGGAACCAGCACCAGAGGGGTGATCATCTGGAAGCCAAGGAATCGTTCCTTTCTGGTGTAGTACACGTCCAGTCCCATGTAGACGCGGTCCAGCAAGACCCCCTGGTATCCGACCTCGAAAGTATTCGTGATTGAGGGTTTGATTTGGTCCCGGTCGGTCGGCTGACCGACGATCTCACCGTTCAGTAGCAGACTACCACTCGAGAAACCGGTAATCTGGCCAGCCCGACTCATGAGAAGGGCGACAAGGTCCGCAGGTGAGTCAGCCAGTGGTGCTCCGTCCGCGGTTAGTCCAGCCGTCGCCGCGAGGTATGCCCGACGAAGTTCGATGCCTACGCCGGCATCCTGTGTGGGAAGACTCGGCAACCCGATGAAGCTCGAGGTATGAGGCGCGTCGGGGAATGTGAACGGGGTGGCTGCTCCCCGGAGGCGCACAATGAACGCACCAGCGTCGTCACTGACCAGGTCCATGTAGTAGGCTAGACCGCGGACCAGTCCCAGGGCTCGATTGTATGTTACGCGAACGCGATGCTCGGGAGCGAGCTTGAACAGTACAGCTCCCCGCGGAGAAAACCCGAGACGCTCCGTTGCGCTGAAGTAGTCGAAGCGGCCGGAGAGCGTTACGTCAATCGTGCTCGTCAGATGCGACTCGGACTGTAGGTACGCTCCGAGAAAGGAGAAGTCGTCGTTCTGCTCGTTCCTCCCCGTAAGGCTTCCTCCCGTTCTCGGAACAGCCCGCTGCAAGTCAAGACCGGCAACGAAATCCTGACGGCCATCGAAAAGGTCGATACCGTACTGAACCTGCCACCCCCATTCGGACGACTTGTTGATGCCTATACGTCCGGTTCGATAGTTGAAGTAGTCTTCGTTAGCCAGTGATGCTGCGAAGAACGTCTGAGCAAACAAGCGGCCGGATCTCAGCCGGATTTGCGCGAAGGCATTCTGTGATGGATTCCACTGCCATTCTCCGCTGGCATTAAAGCTGTTCTTGACGGTCGAATAGGAGGCGTTGCCGGTGAGTATGGTGCGTTCGCCCATGCGGTAGCGCGCCTCCCCTCCGAGGTACCACATATACGTTTCGTAGATGCGCCTGCCCAGCGGTCCGACGATCTGGCCATCTGAATTAACAAGGTTATCGGCGACCGCATTCAGCATGTCCGCGTCGTGGGCATTGTCCGGGTCGAATTTCCAGTCCTCACCTCTGAAGTAGGTGCCGACGAGCTTGTATCCGAGTCTGCCGCCGTATACACCTGCGTGGCGGAAGGATCCACGCATGATTTTCTGTTGGCCAGCTTCGAGCAGAAGGCTCGTGCCCGGATAGGCGAAAGGGTCCTTGGTGATGAAGTGAACGACACCCTGGTCGACGCCCGCACCATAAAGGGCGGACCCCGGTCCTCTGACGACCTCAATACGTGCGAGGTCAAGGGCCTGGATGGGCATCAGCAGGTAGAACGCCTCACTGAGTGCAGGCCCGTGCATGTCGCGGTAGTCCAGCAGCGGATGAACCTTCGCCGTATAGTTGTCATTGAAGCCGCGAAAGGACATGTAGCTGTGGTTGATACCGTGTTGTTGGACATCGACTCCAGGGACATTTCGAAGTGAAGCTGTTACGCTGGGGACTGCATCGCGCTGAAGGTCCCTCGTTGATAGCACGGTAACGGACGAGGGCGCGTCAAGAACCTTCTCGGGGCTTCTGGATGCCGTGATGACGATGGGGTCCAGCAGCATGTTGGACTGCTCCATCTGCACGTTTGCGACCGTGGCAGAACCTGGCAGGACAGTCACCGCCAAGCGTCCTTCCGAGAACCCGAGGAATCTTGCGACCAGTTCATAGGATCCACGACGGGTGTTGGGAAAGAGGTAGCGCCCTTCGAGATCTGCGGCGTCTCGGGCGATGGCCACCATTGTGCCTGGCTCAAGCAGAACAACCTCGGCTCCGACGAGCGGCACGCCGTCCGCGGTAGTCACTTTGCCGGACAGGACAGATGTCTGACCCTGCGCCGTCGTGCCCAGGAAGAGAAGTGCAATAGCAAGAATCGGAGCGACGCACGAGGTGTCGACGGGACGTTGCATGGTTGGCCTCGTTCTTGACATTGAACACATCCACCGCACGTTTCCAACAGAAAGAACCGGAGTGGCAGACGAATCCCGTGACGGGGAACGGAGTCCATCGTTGTAGGGAGCTCCAACCCGGAGAGTCGACATCGTTCCTACAACGCGAGCGCACTCACGTCGCTTGACGTAGGACTGGCCGGCAGTCGGCTCGAGCGAACATACTACCTGCCTAGTCCTGCAAATGCATGTGCGCGGAAGGCGACGTACCGTAGACCTCCTTGAACGCGCGTGAGAAGTGGGCGCGCGACTTGAATCCCACTGCGTAGGCGATCTCTGATATCGTGCCGGCGCCTGCACGGAGAAGTTGTGAGGAGCGTTCGAGTCGCAGCCGTCTAACCAGAGCTGCAGGTGATTCGCCCGTAACCGACTCGAGCCGTCTCTCCAACTGACGGCGGCTGAGGCCGATCTCGTCCGCAAGCCAGTCCATCGTCAGGTTGGTGTCACCGATATGATGGCTGACCGCCGCTAACACCCGGTCGAGAAACACCTCATCGTCAGGTGTGATTGTTATGTCCGCGGGACGAACAATGATCTCTCGACTGAATCGTTCGCGCAAATTGCGACGACTTCCGATGAGGTTGGATATACGCGCTTTCAACTCGGGTACGCTGAAGGGTTTGGCCAGATAGTCATCTGCCCCGCTCTGCAGTCCCTCGAGAGTGTCTTGTTCGGCGGCCTTCGCGGTCAGCATCACAACGGGGATGTGGCGAAGCTCCTCGTTGGCCCTGATCAGCCGGCACATTTCGTAGCCGTCCATGATTGGCATCATAACATCAGCCAGAATAAGGTCCGGTCTGTGAGTCAGCGTTGACTCATGTCCCTCTTCGCCGTCGGCGGCCTCGATGATTCGATAATCACTTTCCAGGTGCGTGCGCACATAACCGCGTACGTCAATATTGTCTTCGACAATCAGGATCAGGGGCTGCTCTCCGCCGGCGGCTTCACGAGCACCCGATCCGGTTGACGATGCACCGAGTACCGCGTCTACAAGTCCGACTGCTTCAGTCGAGCTATCTATGCTCACCTCGTTGCTCAGTACAGGCGGCTTTTCAGGCAGCGGCACGCGTACCGTAAACGAACTTCCTCGGCCGAGCTCACTCTCCACGAGAAGCTCCCCTCCGTGGAGTTCAGCGAGTTCTTTCGCTAGCGCCAGTCCGATCCCGGACCCCTCGAAGCGCCGACGGATTGAAGTGTCTCCCTGCTGGAACCTGTCGAATATGTGCTCCAGGTCTTCCTTGCTGATTCCTGGACCGGTGTCTTGCACCGCAAGACTAGCGTGACGCGAGCGCGAGTCTGCCTGGTCCGATGTGGTCAAACCGACGCGCACGCTTCCATTTTCAGGGGTGAACTTCAGTGCGTTCCCTATCAGGTTTGACAGCACCTTCTCCAGTGCATCTGGATCGAACTCGAGCGGAAGTCGCTCAACCTCCGAATCAAACGCAAGTGTAATCCGCCGGCGTTCGGCCAGCGGGACGAAGCTGCGGGTCAGAGTCCGCGCAAAGTCAGCCAGGTCTCCCGGCTCCGGCTGCAGCGTCATTCTTCCCTCCTCCAGCCGGGAAAGATCCAGCAGTTGGTTGATCAGCCGAAGGAGTCGACGCGCACTCCGGTGCATGAGCCGATGCTGTTTTTCGAGGCGCGCCGGGTTGTCTTTGTACAGGCCGTCGAGTGCATCCTGGAGGGGTCCGAGTATCAGGGTCAGCGGGGTGCGGAATTCGTGGCTGATGTTCGTAAAGAACCGGTTCTTGGCCTCGTCAAGTTGGCCCAGGCGACGGGCCTGTTCTTCCGTTTTTTCTTTCTCTGCGACTAGTTCTCGCGTGCGCTCGTCGACGAGCACCGTGAGTTGTCGTTCCCTTGCTCTAAGTCGCATGATCCGCAATTGGAAAAAGATCAGGCCCACTGCAGAGAATACCAGAAGACCGAGTGCATACACCCACGGCTTCTGCCACCAGGCAGGGGGCTTCCTCTTCTGGAAGGTCACGAGAGGGCCTCCGTTGTGGGCGGCCGTCGCGAGCACAAGCTCGCTGCCTTCCGCAGCTAGCGCCTCCGATCGGTTGCTGAATCCGGTCGCCACCACTACAGGAGTGGAATCCCCCATCGACTCCAGTGAGACATCAAAAAAGGCAAGTGTTTTGCGGGTCTCGGCGTTCGCGACGTAGAGTGTATCACGTGTAGACGAGAACGGTACGTAGGACGTGAACGAGCCGAAGGGCAGCGCTGGTGCGAGCGGAAGGCCGCCTTCTTCATCACCGATAGCAAGCGTCACCACGTCTCCCGTACCATTAAAGAAAACGAGCTCCTTCGAGTCCGGCACCGCCACGCTGTCCCTGATACCGTCGAAGATGAACAGGTCCATTGGCTGCTGATCGAACCGGTTCAGCGGATCGCCGGCTAGAGCGACCAGGTGTGTTCGTCCAGTCGACAGGCGAACGCGCCGAGTGGCCAGTGTGTCGCTCCCGTCGGCCGTTGTGACGTCAATAGCCAGTTCGGGAGCTGAGGTTCGTGCTCCTGTCACAAAGAGACCCGACGGAAGTGCGATGAATGGAGACGCTTCGGCGTAGCTCAGGTCGTCGAGGTGAAGCACGACCTCATCTGGTCCATACGTGTCAAGCCGGGTGACTATGATGTCAACTGTGTCGGACTCCTGAAACGGGGACGCATGGACGAACTGGACCTCCGATTGATTCGGCATGTACGGCACCACGGTTCCATCGGTGAGCACCTGCCTGCCGGCGTCGAAAGGAGCATCTCCCTCTCGCTGGGGGTCAAGGAAGCCCGTCGATACAATGATGATAGACTGCTCGTGGAGGCGGAAGCGGTTATCGATCGCGGATCGGACGATCCTTCCCTCTCGTGTTCGCAAGTCCACCTCAAACGCCCACGGCGGACTCAGGTCGTAACTGCCCTGGAACGAGCCATATCCCATATACGGACTTGAGGCGAGCCGTTCGTCACCGGCCCGACTGTCCCAATTGCGGATGTGAATGGTTGTCGGGATCACATCCGGACTTCCCTGGAAGCCCTCGTACGCAACCATCGGTGAGACACCCGACTCTTCGATGGCCCCGCCCCTCAGGAAAAGCTCAAACGCAGGCTGGCCACGCTTGTGCAGCGGATCGCCCGCAGCGATAACGTAGTACCGTTCGCCGGGCCTGAGTGCCAGGGTTTCTGAATAGAAAGGATCTGAGTTGTCCGCAGCGTCGGCCCACGTGAAGTCGAGACGGAAGAGGTCCCCGTTCGGCCAATTAGTGAAAGGGGTCGCCTCGTAGTAGGCGAAGTCGTCAAGCCAGATGCGGCCATTCCGATAGACGTCGATGGTGTCCGCTTCGAAATACGGCGATGCGTGTATGAATTGGACACGGACCGGCTGAGAGAGAGTGGGCGAGGGGGCGAGCGGAATCAGAGCTAGTGCTAGCAGCAGACATTCGACCCGTCGGTTGAGCTTACGCATGGCTTGTCGCGTTGAAATACGACCAAGTGGGTAATTAGCTCAATCCGGAGCGCAATACGGGTGCGGGAAAGGAGTGTCGTCCTGTGGGGGATGAGTCGAAGCTCCCGGGAGATAACGGGGCTTGCAGAGGTTGGCTGTGTTTCAACCTTGACAGCGCGGAAGCGCAGGAGCATTTTCACCTGCTAAAGAAGATCACGGCAAAGTAAGACGTCGTAGCAGCGATGAAGGCAGATCGTGGGAAACGGGATCGATCGAGGTAAAACAGAACTATGCGCCCTCGGCAGGATTCGAACCTGCGACACCCGGTTTAGGAAACCGGTGCTCTATCCCCTGAGCTACGAGGGCATGACTCCAAAATACGCAACGCAATGGTCGACGTACTCGACTGTCCTTTGCGGACAATCTCATGGATACGCGGCCTGCGACTTCGACTGCAACTCTTCAGCAGCAACTACGTTTTCGTGCTCTATTCGATCCATCGAACTCCGACGCACGAGAATCATGTCTCGAAGAATTCGAATCTGTATCGTCGTAGCGACTTTCGTTCTCGTTGCACCACTTCCCTCGTTCGCGCAAGACGATGACGCGACGAGACCGGCCGCCGCGGCTGCCGATGTTGAATCAGTAGATGCAATCATCGCTGCAGTGTACGATGTCATTTCGGGGCCCGCCGGCGAGGAACGGGACTGGAACCGATTCAGATCGCTCTTCCTGCCGACCGCCAATCTCGTACCCATCTTCAGCAATCAGGAAGGCAGAGTCGACGTACTCGAGATGACCCCTGAGGACTACATCGAACGGTCAGGCGTCCGTCTGGTGGAGATGGGGTTCTTTGAATCCGAGATTGCGCGGGTCGAAGAACGGTTCGGCAATCTGGTGCACGCCTTCAGCACGTACGAAGGTTTTCGCGCAGACGACCTGGAGACGCCGTTCGTTCGTGGCGTCAATAGCATTCAGGTGCTGTTCAAGGACGGCCGGTGGTGGATCGCCAATCTTGCGTGGCAGGCGGAACAGGCCGGAGCAGGGATCTTGCTCCCGGAGAAATACCTGCCGGTCGAATCGAAGGACTAGTTCACTGCGGCCGCGGATGAAGAGATGGCCCCGGTCTAACGCCAACTATTCGTCTAGCCTGTTGCGGCGGGCTCTCTTGCTTTCTCAAGCAGCAGCTCGTCGATACGCTTCTTCGCTGCCTGCACGCGCGGTTGTAGTTCGGGATCCGCTCTCTCCCACCGCTTGACGAATCTCGTGAGCGTCTCAATCGCCTTGTCGGTCTCTCCCTCCTGCTCGTACAGCTGGGCCCGCCATTCCAGCACCGGTCCAACCATCGCCGGATTGCCGATAAGTCCGCCCCACATTTCAGGAGCGCTCGTGAAGCGCTCAAAAGCGGCTGCCGCCTTCTCGTTCTGTCCTGCCGCCATGTAGACCGTTCCCATTAGATCCTGAAAACAGCGTTGACACCCGGCGTCCCTGTACGCCGATTCCATCTTTGGAATGGCGGTCTCCAGATTGCCCTCTCGCGCCAGGACAAATGCATCGATGATGTTCGCAGCCTGATCATTGCGCTGCAGGGCAGCCGGAATCTCGGTCCTGTACCTCGTCATCCAATCGCGCGCCACGTCGACATCTCCAATCCAGGCGCTTACGGCCGCCACGAACGGGTAGGGCCTGACTTGCGCCGGCCATGACTCCCACGGATACGCTGCCACAATGCGATCCAGCTCGGCGCGAATCTCCGTGTCAGACGCCGTAAGCTCGAGTACGGCAGAAAGCTGCCTCAGCTCTTCAAACATCGCACCGACTGTGTCTCCCGCTGCGAGTCTTCGCTCGCGGACCGATGCACTCAGTCGCTCGTAATCGGTCATCCTACCCTGACCCGCCGAAAGCGCGGCCTTCGCGCCCAGAGACCTCCGCTGCCAGAAGTCGGCGTCTGAACGCGCCGTGACGGAGTCTGCCCATGCGGCGGCAGCCTCAAAGTCATCATTCAGATAGGCAATCCCGACACGGGACGCCGGGACGTACGCATTGCCGGGCAACGCCACGTCGAAAGCGACCAACTCCTCCTCCACATCGTCCCACTTCTCCTCCGCCACGAGATTTTCGATCAGGTTGGACCTGAACGTAAATCCCTCCGCGGCACGAAGGGCTCGCCGAAGAAGTCCGACGGCGTCAGCGTATCGGCCACGCTGATTGTACACGATGGCGAGATTGTTGAGTGCTGTGACGTCGTTCGGGTAACGATCCAGCAGCGTCTCGTAAGCGACTCGCTGCTGTTCGTCGTCGCCCAGTACGGTGCTGTAGTAGTAGGCCTCCGTCAGCAGGCGCTCACGCACCGGAAGATTCTCTCTGAGAGTGAAGGCCTTTTCGGAAGCACTCAGCTGTAGACTAATCGGGTCGCCGGCATTACCGTGGAGTACCGCCAGCTTCCGATACGCCATGGCGAACGTCGTGTCCAGCTCGATAGCGCGCTGCATATGCTGGATCGCCTCGCGAATCCGCGCGGCGCTGGCGTCATTTTCTCCTTGCGAGTACTCGCGGAGCGCTTCCAGCGAAGCCGTCGTCACATCCTCCAGCGGCTCGTTCGCACGGATGGAGACCAGAGACTCACCAATGTCTTCGCGAAGGCGTCCGGACAGTTTGTCAATCGCGGAGAGAATGGATGCGTCGTCTGCCGCATTCTCACGTAGATGCGACGAGCTCATTGCCCTCAGCAGAACTCACGCGAGCGGTCAGCACAAATCCCGCACCTGCCGGCTGGATGTCGCCCGACACGACCGCGGCAGCCCCGCGACGGATCGCGATTTCCAACGCGATCGACTCAGACAACGCCGTGTCCG
>CAVYIO010000004.1:0-18577 GCA_963768565.1 Rhodothermales bacterium | reverse complement strand
ACCTACACGGCAACGGCCTCCGACCCGGATGTCGGCACAACGCTATCCTATTCTGCCACGACGCTTCCAACGTGGCTGGCGCTCCTCGACAACGGCGACGGAACGGCGACGCTGACGGGAACGCCCCGTAATCAGCACGTTGGGGCCAATTCGGTCGTAATACGTGTGAGTGACGGCAGCCTGACCGACGAGCAGTCGTTCACCATTTCCGTCTCGAACACGAACGACGCTCCGATCTACACGAGCACGCCTGTCACGACGGGCTCCCAGGACGCCGCCTATCTCTATAACGTCGTGGTCACGGATCCAGACGGTGATGCGATCGCAATTACAGCACCGACTCTCCCTTCGTGGCTGAGCTTGTCCGACTCGGGCGATGGAACCGCAACACTGTCGGGCACGCCCTCAAACAGCGACATCGGCGTTCACAATGTCGTCCTGAGCGCCACCGACGGAACCGTCCAGACCACCCAGTCCTTCACCATCACGATTTCCGACAAGAACGATCCGCCGTTCTTCACATCGGCGCCGGTAACCGGAGCTATAGAAGATCAGGTCTACACGTACACCGTCACAGCCTCGGATCTGGACGCCGGAACGACGCTCGTCTTTACGGCACCAACGCTTCCGTCGTGGCTCACGCTGACGAATTTCGGTGACGGGACGGCAAGTCTCACCGGTACACCGCTCAATGGTGATGTCGGTATCAATCCCGTCCAGCTTCAGGTATCCGACGGTAACCTCACCGCCACGCAGTCATTCTCGATCAGTGTCGCCAATACGAACGATGCACCGGCCTTCACTAGCGTGCCTCTTACAGAAGCGACCGAGGATACTCCGTATACCTACAATGTCACCGCCAGCGATCCGGACGATGACTCCATCACACTGAGTGCGGTCACGATACCAACCTGGCTATCGTTCATAGATAACGGTGACGGAACAGGAGTGCTTTCCGGCAACCCGCGCAACAGAGACGTGGGCGTCCATCCTGTCGTACTCTCGGTGTCGGATGGAGTCGAGACGATTCAGCAAAGTTTCTCCGTGACGGTTGCGAACACGAACGACGTTCCGATCTTCACGAGCACACCTGTCACAACTGCGACCGAAGACCTGGAATATCAGTACGTCGTGTCTGCCTCGGACGCCGATCCGGGCACGACCCTGATACTGACCGCTCAGACGCTACCCGACTGGCTCGTGTTTACGGATAACGGAGACGGGACTGCGCTGCTGGCTGGCACGCCCGAAAACGAGCACGTCGGCAATAATCCTGTCGCGCTTGCGTGTTAGCGACGGTATTGACTCTGCACCGCAGAACTTCACCATTGTCGTTGTGAATACGAACGATCCGCCGCGCTTTGTCAGTCCTCCGGTCACCGGTGCGCTGCAGGATCAGCCCTACTCCTACACCATTCAGGCTGTCGACGACGATGGGGGAGACATCCTTACGCTCACGGGGCAGGTTCCAGCGTGGCTGATACTCACTGACAATGGTGACGGCACGGGGACGCTGGCCGGGACTCCGTTGAACACGAATGTCGGCGATAATCCAGTCGTGCTCCGCGTTGCTGATGCACTTGGCGAGTTCGCTGACCAGACGTTCGTCATCTCCGTCCGAAACACTAACGACGTTCCCGTCGCGGTGGCCGATGTCTATTCAGTCCTGGAAGGAGGCGTTTTGGTCACTACTGCCGGAGGAGATCCGGCTGGCGTACTCGACAACGACGACGATCCGGATGGGGACGCCCTTTCGGCTACACTCATTTCGGGCGTTGATCACGGCTCATTCCAGTTCGACCTCGACGGCTCTTTTGCGTATGAACACGACGGGTCCGAGACCACTCTGGATGAGTTTGACTACATCGCGAACGACGGCATCTTCGTGTCCAACACGGCCACTGTCCGGATTCAGATCGTACCGGTTAACGATCCACCGAGAATAACAAGCACGCCTGTTCAGTCGGCCAGCCAGGAAGTCGAATACCGTTACGTGATCACAACCGCAGATCCGGATGGACCGTCGATAAGTCTTACAGCAAGCACGCTTCCCTCGTGGCTCACGTTTATGGACAATGGCGACGGCACCGGTGTACTTGCAGGTACTCCGCAGAACAGTGACGTCGGCGTGCATCCGGTGGTGATCACCGTCGGCGACGGAGAAGCGTTCGATCAACAGTCGTTCTCCATTGATGTTGGCAATACGAATGATTCACCTCTATTCACAAGTACGCCTCTGACTGGAGCCGTACAGAACCAGGAGTACCGGTACGACGTCTCGGCGATCGACCCGGATGACGATACTATATTGTTTACGCTGGAGGTTGGCCCGTCGTGGATCAGTCTGATCGACAACGGGGACGGAACGGCCGTGCTCTCGGGAACGCCTGCCGCATCCGACGTAGGTGATCACGACATCGTGATCGCGATCTCGGATGGTATTGAGGGCGACCAGCAGAGCTTCACAATCACGGTCGACGACGTAAACGATCCGCCACAATTCACGAGCGAACCGGTTATCTCGGCGATACAGGAGATTCTGTATTCGTACGCGATTACCGTGCAGGATCCTGATGGAGACACGGTCACGATTTCTGCATCCGTCATCGCAGACTGGTTGTCGCTGGTGGACAACGGAGACGGCACGGCGAGTCTCATCGGAACGCCTGCCGCCGCAGACATAGGTGACCACGAGATAGTGTTGCTGGCGTCAGATGGCACCGAAAGCGCAGAGCAGCGCTTTACGATCGCCGTGGACAACGGAAACAGTGTCCCCGTTGCAAACAATGACGATTATCCTCTGGATGAAGGCGGGCGACTCAACGCCATCGCCGGCCGCGTGCCCCGCGGCGTTCTCGATAATGACACTGACGAAGACGGCGACGCCCTGTCAGCGATTCTGGTGACAGACGTGTCGCACGGGTCTCTGACACTCCAGGCGAACGGGTCGTTTACGTACGTTCATGACGGCTCCGAGACGGAGTCCGATCAGTTCGTCTATAGAGCATCCGATGGCATCGACGAGTCGGCCGATGCAACCGTCAACTTCCGTGTCATTCCCGTCAACGACACCCCGGTCGCTGTCGACGATATGTTCACCGTCGCGGAGGATGTTGCGTCGAGTCTGAATATTCTCCTGAACGACACGGACGCCGAGGACGACGCGCTTCGAATCAACAGCATCACGTCGCCCGCCCGCGGAACCGTGACAATGAAGAACGACTCGATCGTGGTCTATACCCCATCGGCTGACTTCAATGGTACAGATTCATTCAAGTACACGATCGTTGATGACAAGGAAGCCGTATCCGACACGGCAACAGTTCGCATCACGATCGACGCAGTGAACGATGCGCCTGTTGCTACAGACGACGCTGCAACCACGGGTGATTCAGCTCCGGTCGTCATCCGGGTTCTTGACAACGACTACGACCCTGACGGTGACGCTCTGACCGTGACGGCCGTGGGAGACGCGACGCGTGGAGTCTCGGAAATCGGTTCCGCTGCCGGGACCGTCAGGTACTCGCCGGAAGCAGGATTCCTTGGTGAGGACGAGTTCGTGTATACGGTCAGCGACGGAAACGGCGGCGAGGACGTCGGCACAGTACGTGTAACAGTAACCTCTCTGCGGTTCACGATTGAAGAGACGGGGACTCTTGGTGGTCGAGGAAGTCGCGCGTTTGCAATCAATGACGATGGTGTGGTCGTAGGCACGTCACTGTCGACTGCTGGCGTCGTAAAGGCCTTCATCTGGACCGACAATTCCATTCTAGAGATCGATTCGGACGAGACGCGCTACAGTCAGGCGTTTGGGGTCAACGACGTCGGGCAGGTGGTCGGGGCCATAGAACAGGATGGCGAGATTACTGCGGCCGTCTGGCAGCTCGGACCGGAGAAGACAGAGAGCACTCTTCTCCCGACTCTTGACGGTGCGTTCAGTGTAGCGTTCGACGTGAACAACGCCGGCCAGGTCGTTGGTACGTCGCTCGGTGACTGGAGATTTCCGCCCGGTAGTCTGGACCGGCGGCATAATGAGTGAGATATCGGTCGATGGTGTGAGCTCGGGACAGGCAGAGTCCATCAACGAAAGTGGTCAACTGGTTGGAATGACGGTCAGTCAGGGTGGTACCGAGTCCGCCATTCGCGGTACGGTACAACAGGTGGAGAGAATCGGGAGTGACGATACCCGGGCCTATGCCGTAAATGGTCTCGGAGTGGCTGTCGGCAGCAAGGAAACCGCGGGGGTCGTCACTGCGACGCGTTGGGATGCTGACGGAAGCGAATTCACTTTTGACGTCACCGGTTCGGTGTTCGCAGAGGCATACGGGATCAACGATTCGGGATGGATCGTCGGTGCGTATTCGCCATCGGTCGCTGCCGGTAAGTCCGAGGCCACATCAGTGCGTTCCAATGATATCCTGGCGGATCTTCTGAACGAGGGGTCGACGGCGATGCGCTTCGGGAAGTCGATGGAAATCCTTGTCGATCCTGCCAAGACGTCGGCCATGGATCTGAGAGCGTCGCTGTGGATTGGCGAATCACTCCTGGACCTCAATGCCCTGATTCCGGCGGAATCTGGCTGGACGCTGGTTGAGGCTCGTGACGTCAACAGCAGCGGCAGGATTGTGGGCTATGGATTGTACCAGGGTGAGGCGCGAGCGTTCGTTCTGTCGCTCAGCGGGAACGAGGCGCCGAAGGCTGCCGACGATCATGTGGCAGCGTTCTCGGGAGAAAGCGTTACGATCCACGTGCTGCTGAATGATGTCGATCTCGACGGTGACACATTGAGCGTGATATCGCACGAACTTCCGGGCCACGGCTCTGTCGCAGAGCTGGACGGCGGTGCATTCGTTTACACGCCGGATTCCGGATACGTGGGTAAGGATAGCTTCTCGTACACGGTATCCGATGGCCGGGGAGGGTCGGATCGGGCGACGGTGATGCTGTCGGTCGAAGAGACTCCCGAACACTTCGCCTTGAATCAGAATTACCCGAATCCTTTCAACCCGACGACGACCATCTCCTACACGTTGCCGGCGGACACGCGAGTCAATCTCACGGTCTTCGATGCACTCGGGCGGGTTGTGATGACGCTTGTTGATGAGGACCAGGCGCGGGGGATGCATCGGGTCGTGTTTGATGGCCAGGGTCTTTCGAATGGTGTCTACCTCTACAGGCTCTCCGCGGGCAGCTTCGTTGACCTGAAGAAGTTCGTTCTGCTGAAGTAGCGACGCCGTTCCCGAGTGCAGGACAACGCGTTAAGACCGGCGTGTCAAAAACGACGTTGTTGCGGTCGTTTTGACCGTTTTTCAGCGCCTGGATCTCACCAGATCCCGCGAGGTAGTTCCGGTCATAACGCGTAGGAGATACCCCTACAATTCCATGCGGCTAAGGCCTAGGATTTTGTCGGTCTGTTTGCTATTCTACGGCATCGCAAAAGGCGTTTGATGCTTCGATTTGGAGTAGGTGGAGTTCGCGCACGATTGGCGCGAACATGGTGGTTGGGGACGTTCTTTGAAGGTCTTTGCCTGATGCGGAGGAAAGAGCGATCGGGAGCCCGGGTCACGCACCACCTCATGTTGCGCCGTGACGACCAAGGACTCCACGGTCAATCCAGTAAAGCACCGAAAGTGGCGTTCCAGAGCGACTGGCAACGAAAGAGGAAGTCGCAGCGAATTGCCTGGAGGAGCGATATATGAAAGGATTGGTACTTATGGTGTCGACCATCTTCCTGGTGGCTGGCACACAAATCATACTTAACCTTCAACCTGAGGCCGAGATCACGGTCGAGGCACTCAGTCACTTTGAACTACACGAACTCGGGTGGACGACAGGCACCGTCGACGGGGCTGAAGGTCGTCGGAGTTGGTGAACTTGTTTACCTGTCCGGCGCGGATCTGGAAGGCGAGGACGTCACGTCCTACGTGTGGTCCATTACGCCGGCGCCGGCCTCTTCAGCGACGCTGGACAGTGCGGGGACAATGTGGAACACATTCCGTCCCGATGTTCAGGGTGACTACACAATCAATCTGACTGTTACGACGGCGTCCGGTTCAAGTGATGCCAGTGTCTTGATTACCGCCGCGACGTACGCGGGTATTGAGGCAGGTCAGTGCGGAACGTGTCACTTCAACACGAAGAACACGTGGGAGCAGACCGGTCACGCCGATATGTTCACGCTGGCCATCGACGGGCTCAAGAGCAGTCACTACAACGAGAACTGCATCGAATGCCACACCGTCGGCTACAACACCGATCCGACGGCAGTCAACGGTGGCTTCGATGACGTCCAGGCCGATCTGGGCTGGGTCTTCCCGGCCGACACAGCGGGGAACGTCATCCCGGGTGATAACTGGGCCGACATGGTGGCGAACTATCCGGCTCTGGCAGCAAAGGCGAACATCCAGTGCGAGGCGTGCCACGGACCGGCGAGCCAGCACAGCCCGTTCAATCCGGACGGAAACGCCCGGCTGGGCGTGTCTCTGGATGAAGGTGTGTGCGGACGATGCCATGAGGAAGAGCCGTACCACCGTCGCAATATCCAGTGGAAGGAGTCTGCGCACGCGACGGGATCGGAAGCTTCGCACGCGGTGTAAGCTCCTCATCGTGTGCTCCGTGCCACAACGGCTGGGGCTTCATCGACCGATTTCAGGACAAGAGCACCGGTGGCAAGTTCTGGGAGGCAGGTCTGCCTCTTGAGGCTGTCTCCTGTGCAGCTTGCCACGATCCGCATATGTCGACGGTCGAAGGCGATCATCAGCTGAGAACGATCGCGGACTTCACGCTCGTTAATGGTGTAACCGTGACGAAGGGTGGAAACGGCAAGCTTTGCATGGCCTGCCACCAGGCGAGAAGAGAAGCGTTTGATTACGTGACGAGCTTCTCGGGCGGCACCTTCCGCGGCGCGCATCACAGCGTGCAGACGGATGTGATCTTTGGTCAGAACGCGCACACCTTCGGTCGCGTGCTACCGAACTCGACCCATAAGGATGCTCTGGCAGACGCGTGCGTGTCTTGCCACATGTACCCGACGCCTGCTGATGGTCTTGGCCGCGACAAGGTGGGTGACCACACGTTTGGCGTGACATACGTTGCAGAGAATGGCGATCGGGTGGACAACACCGCGGCGTGCGTGAACTGCCACGGCGTGTTCGACTCGTTTGCCGAGTTCATGTCGCGCGCAGATGACGATGGCGACGGCGACGTCGAACCGATCCAGGAAGAGATTCATGGTCTTCTCGAGAACGTAGCGATGTTGCTGCCGCCCGAGGGATCCACGGACATCCTTCCTGGAAACGATCCGTTCTGGGCCGCTCCCGAGAACCTGTTGTACCGCAAAGCCTTCTGGAACTACCTCATGATGGAGGAGGAAGGAAGCTTCGGCGTCCACAACTACCAGTACTCGGTTGCTGTGCTGAAACTGACAGCGCAGGCACTTGAGTTCGGTGTGCTGGACGCAGGTATGATCATGGGCATCGAGGATGTACCGAATGATCAGGGTCGCCAGGTCGGCGTCGCATGGAGCCGCTTTGGCGGTGATGGTGCCAGCGACACACCGATCGATGACTACTACGTCTGGAGAGCCGTTGAAAGCGTTAACGGCGCCAAGACAGCCTACCAGTCGTTCAGCGAAGTGCCGGTCGTGACCGAGGATAGCGAAGTCGACCTCAGTTCGATGTCGGTCATGCTGGATGGTCATCTGTGGACGGCAGTGGGTCATCAGCCTGCTGCGGCATTCCCGATGTACAGCGCGGTTGTTCCGACGCTGGGTGATGCCACGGCGACCGATACCCTGTGGTCCACGTTCGTAGTATCCGGCCACGTGGCAGGTGCTCCGGACATGACCATCATCACCGAACCGATGATGGGCTACTCGGTCGACAACCTCGTACCGATGGCGCCGATGATGTCCGCAGCCGGAACGAAGAGGAAAGTCGAACTGGTGTTTGAACTCGACAGAGAAGAGTACAGAAACACCGACTTCAACTACTTCGCGATCTACCGGAGCACGGAGTCTGGCTTTGATCCTGTCGGCATGGAGCCGTTCGCAACCACGGCGGAAGACGTCTACGATGACATGGAAGTCACGTATAACTCGACGTACTACTACCGATCGGCCGCGTTCGACTTCTCCGGCAATCAGGGCGAGTTCTCTGACGAAGTGATGGGTGCTGTCGGTGTCGGTGTGGATGGAACAGGAGAAATTCCGATCGCTTTCGAGCTGTATCAGAACTATCCGAACCCGTTCAATCCGTCGACGACGATCGCCTTCGACGTGCCACAGACAAGCGATGTCAGTGTCGCTGTCTTCGACCTCCTGGGTCGTCAGGTACGTACGCTGGTTAACGGGTCGCTGCCCGCCGGAAAGCATACAGTAACACTCAATGCACAGAGCATGTCGAGTGGTCTCTATGTGGTCCGGTTCGACACGCCCGATCGAGCGTTTGAACGTACGATTCTGCTGATCAAGTAGAAGTCGTAATGGTGGAGAGGGATGGAAAGCCCGGCCCCGAGGGGGTCGGGCTTTCTTGTTTTGAGACGCCGTGTCGCGTCCGCGTCGACGCGCGAGCTTCGTCATTGCCACGCTCCGTTCGTCATTGCGAGCCCGTGTCAACGGGCGCGGCAATCCGAGACGATGAGGGTTACCTGGCCGCCCGGATCGCCACGTCGGCCTGCGGCCTCCTCGCGAAGACGACTGTCGCCTGTCATTGCCGCGCACCACCCCTCGTCACCGTCGCGCATCCACCGCCCTCGTCATTGCGAGCGCGCAGGGCGCGGCAATCCGAGACGATGCGGGTTACCTGGCCGCCCGGATCGCCACGTCGGCCTGCGGCCTCCTCGCGAAGACGACCTGTCGCCTGTCATTGCCGCGCACCAACCCCTTCGTCACTGTCGCGCACCCACCCCTTCGTCATTGCGAGCGCACGCAGTGCGCGCGGCAATCCGAGACGATGAGGGTTACCTGGCCGCCCGGATCGCCACGTCGGCCTGCGGCCTCCTCGCGAAGACGACTGTCGGCCGTCATTGCCGCGAAGGCGGCAATCCATGGTAGCATGAGGCGCCCTCGGACTCGCGTGGATCCCCCCGTCAAGCGGGGGATGACATGGCCGGATGCAACCCCTATTGAGTTCGTGTCTTGACTCCTTCTTCTCGCAACAATGGGTCAGATCGGGAGTGGGACGCTTCAGAGACCCAGTGACCGATCTCAAGTCAAACACCGATCAATGCGGTTCCTACCGTTCCTTCTCGCAGCGTCCGCACTTTGGGCGACTCCGCATGCCGCGGTCGCACAGGAGACTGCCTCTCTGAGCGGATTCATTCGCGATGCCGCCACGGGCGAGACCCTTCTTCTCGCCAACATGGTTGTCCCGGGCACCTCAATTGGTACCGCAACCAATACGTCCGGTTACTATACGCTCACTGGCTTGATTCCCGGCGAGTACACGCTGCGATTCTCGTACATCGGCTATCGGGATTCCACGCTCGACGTGACGCTGGCTCCGGGTGATCGCCGCCGCCTCGACATTGATCTCTATCCGGAAGAATTCGTCGTCGGGGAGGTGGTCGTCACAGCGCGCCGGCAAACAGATGAGGAGGTACGATCGCTCGGCGTAGCACAGATGAAGACGGATCTTGTCCGCGCAATCCCGGCCATCCTTGAGGCTGACGTGTTCAGGTCTTTGCAGCTGCTTCCGGGCGTCAAGGCGGCCTCTGACTATTCGAGCGGACTCTACGTCCGTGGCGGCAGTCCCGACCAGACCCTCATTCTCCTGGACCGTACCACCGTCTACAACCCGAGCCACTTCTTCGGCTTCTTCTCCACGTTCAATCCAGATGCCGTCAAGGACGTTCGGCTCTACAAAGGCGGATATCCGGCCGAATACGGTGGGCGACTAGGCGCCGTCGTAGACATCTATAACAAGGACGGTAACCGGAATCAGACCCAGGGAAGAGTGAGTCTGGGACTGCTCGCGTCTCGTGCCATCGTCGAGGGACCGTACCGACGCGGCTCGTGGATGCTCGCGGTGCGTCGATCTACCCTGGAACCGCTTCTGTCCGTGCTGCAGAACCAGAACATTGATGGCATCCCCGACAAGTTTCATTTCATTGATGCGAACGGCAAGTTCAATGTCGACATTTCGGGCGACGATCGACTGTCGCTGGCGTTTTATGCTGGAGAAGACAAGCTGCTACTGCCATTCCTCGACGACGCGAGCATCGATCTCAGCTATGGCAATCGGACGCTCAGCGCCAACTGGACGCACATCTTTTCCGAGCGGCTTTTCTCCAACTTCACGCTGACCTCGTCGCGATATTTCAGCCGCCCCGAATTCGAGATCGCAGGCACACCCATTACACGATCCAACAACGTGTACGATCAGTCGCTGAAGGCCGATGTTGAGTACATGGCAAACGATCGGCATCAAATAAGGGCAGGGTTCTGGAGCGGCATATTTACGTTCAGGCTGCGGGACGAGTTTGACGGGGAGGAGTCGCTGTTCAAGAGAATTCAATCGCCTTACAGTGCCTTTTACGTCGAAGACATCTTCAGACCTACCCCGGCCTGGAAGATCACGGGTGGAGTCAGGGGTAACTACTTCGCAGAGGGAAACTACCTTCGTCTGGAACCGCGCATCGGCCTCGAGCACCAGATCAATCGCGCCCTTCGTCTGCAGGTTGGATACGGTCGGTATTACCAGTTTCTGACATTGATCACGAACGAGCTGTTCACCGGATCGGACATCTGGCTGACGACGGCAGAAGGTGTGCCACCGGCCTACGGCGACCAGTATGTGGCCGGACTCAAGTCGAATGTGCTGCCCGGTCTGAACGTCGACTTCGAGATCTACTACCGCACCATGCAGGATCTCTTTGAGCTGGATCCGCGGATCCCCGACGTTTCTGGTCTGGACTATGACGAGCTGTTCCGTTTCGGCCAGGGCTACGCGTATGGTGCGGAGGTCTTTGTGGAGAAACGGGCCGGTCGGCTGAACGGCTACGTCGGCTATACATTCGGAATCACGCGCCGGCGGTTTCCGGACTTCCCCGACCCCGGTCAATTCGACTATTACCCCCCGAAGTATGACCGAACTCACGATGTCAACGCTGTTGCAACGTATAGACTCTCAAAACGGTGGAGTCTTACGGGCGTCTGGAGCATGGCGACGGGCCAGGCCTACACCAGACCTCGAACGCAGTATCGAATCATTGACAATCCCCTGGGCTCGCAGGTCAAGAATGCTCTCGTCAGTCCGTTCAACGCGGACAGGCTTCCGTCCTACCAGCGCCTAGACATAGGCGCGAGTTTGTTCGGCCGATTCTTCAGGATTGCCGACTATGAGTTGCAGCTCCAGGTGCTGAACGTATATAACCGGCGGAACGTGTGGTTCTACTTCTTCGATTTCGAGGATGATGACACGGTCAAGCGAGAGGAGGTGCCCATGATTCCGGTGCCCATTCCGAATATCTCATTCACCCTGTCCTTTTGATTCCATGAAGATGCGTCCGGCGATTGTTGTGGGCTTACTGCTTCTTGCGGTCAGCGGCGGCTGTGACTCGGCCGTCTCATTTGACCGCGACAATGAAATCGTGGTCGAAGGCTACCTCGTGGCCAACCGGCAGTTCGGACAGATCCGTTTGAGTCGCACGCAGCCAGTGGAGAATCGCTACGAGTACACGCCGTTTGCCATACGTGGCGCCGACGTTCAGGTGCGCCGAATGGGGGCGTCCGGAGAAGTGGAAGAGGCGGTACGGTATTCCGAGGATCCCGATCAGCCCGGTGTGTACATCGCAGAGGGCGTAGAGTCGGTTCTGCCTCTCAGCGTGTACGAACTCCTGGTCAGTGTTTCCTCGACCGGAGAACAGGTCTCTTCGCGAACCACGGTTCCGGGCGCCTACACCATTTTGGATGCCGGGCCCGACACCGTCGTGTATCAGAGTCTCCAGCCTCCTGAAGTGACGGTCAGTCGCAGTGTATATCCGGGAAGACCGGCCATCTTCGTGTTTTCCACAGAAGCCCTGGATCCGTCTGTTGAAAATCTGACCCCGTTCTACCGGGACGTTGTCGATCCTGACGACGACTTCGACGAGGAAGAACTGGAGGACTACCTGATCAACGAATCGCCGCTGCTTAACGAAGAGGGCTACGAGGCGATTTCAGAGGACGTCCTGAAGGTCAAGGTGCCCTGGCTTGCGTTCGCGTTCTACGGTCGGAATCTATTGAGAAGCAACGCGTTGGACGACAACCTGTACGACTTCATTCGATCCCAGTCGGTGCAGCAGGGTGGGTCGACATTTGCGCCGGGCGAAATCCCCAATATTATCGATCATGTTGACGGCGGAACAGGCATTTTCGGTAGCTACTCCGTCGTCGAAAGTTTGGTTTATGTTCAAAGGCCGGCCGGCCTGGGCGCGAAGTGAGTTCGGTGTCGCGGGTCAGTCCGCGAGCGCCTCAACCAGTTCTGCAATCATCATCGCCGTGGCGCCCCAGATCTTGTGACCGTCAAGATCGAAGAACGGGATGTCTACCGACTGGCCACGCAGCGTACGAATCTCGGTAGAACGCGTGGCCGGATCACAAAGTTGATCCACATCGGCCAGTATGATCTGGCTGACCTCGTCGTCGGACGGCGCGAGTGATGCCGCGTGGCTGACGACCCCCACGAACGGATACACGTGGTATCGCGAAGGGGGAACGTACAGTGGTGTAAGAGCGCCAAGTATCCGGACGTAGTTCGACGACAATCCGATTTCCTCGCTCGCCTCCCGTAGTGCAGTATCCTGCAGATCCTCTTCGGGCTCTCTTCGGCCACCAGGAAAAGAGATCTGGCCCGGGTGGTGTTTGAGATTTGACCGCCTCTCGGTCAACACGATCGCCGGTCGTGAATGATCCGTAACGGCAATAAGCACCGCAGCCTCCCGGCTCCCGTCAGTCGGTGCGAACTCCCGGAGCAGTTCTTCTCGATGCGCCGGCGCCATTCCAAGCTGGGCCTGAAGTCCGGGCAACGTCCCGGTCAGTCTGCGGCTCAGTCTTTCTGCGATCTGATCGATATTCCGTTGCGGCATCTCGTCGCTACCGTCACTCGCGGGTCGAGTTCCGGCGGATGATTACGGCGCTACCGAACTCGTTCGATCTTGAAGTCCTCGAACGAACTCTGCAGCGATATGATGGTGGTGAAGTGACGGAGTCGCCGCTTCTGCTGCACCGTGGCCTCGATTGATCGTCGGACGGGCACGTCGAGTTGCCCGATGCGCCGATACTCGTTTTCGACGATGAGCGACGTACGCTGCGCACGCGGGCGAAATATCGTACGACTTCGGACGAGGCGACCATCCGCCGCATCGAACCACAACGTCATACGATCGATCCGAAGTCTCGGAACGGTAGAGAGCAGGTCGACCCGGTACATATCTTTGCCGGCGTGTCTCTCCAGCGTCGGCTTTCCCGTAGGGCGCGTCCGCTGCAGCATACGTTGTCGCAGATCCGCGAACGCTGTCGACTCCTGCCCAAGATCACGCGTGAAATTGGACCAGCGATTGGTCAGCTCCTCCAGTCGGTCGTCGGGTACTCGTCGGCCGTTGAGCTCCGCAGCGACGACCCGGCGGTCCATGTCTTGCTCCCGGGGGTAGATCGTGACGTTCAGCAGACAGCGTGACTGACTGGCTGCCGGAAGGTCCGTCCAGCTTTCGGTTCGTCGTTTCCCGAAGATCAACGCGTGCGACCTGATCCCACTGTTGAACTTGCGTTCGGAGCCACTGCCGGTAGTAGCCCGGCCGCGACGGATCGTCCTGGGCTCGCACAGTACCCGATCCGAGTGCAAAACCGAGCAGGAGCAGCAATGTTGTGTACGTGCGCATCATCGATCGTCCTTTCTTCTCATCCCCGTTCTACAGGGAAGGATCGTCCATGGTTGTCACAGAAGTGTGTCGGAATTGTCTGATTTGTTGATTGAAGCGCATCCGGGACCAGGCTGCCCTTGAATTCGACGGGACGATTGCCGACCATCCATTTGACTAGTACGACAGCGAATCCGGCCGATAAGATACAGGTCCGGCCACGACATCTTCCGAGCGTTAACATGGAAACTCCCCACATTCTGCTTGTCGAGGACGATGAAGAACTTCGTGCCCTTGTCTCGAACAGACTGACCGAATCCGGATACGAAGTGCGATCGGCAATATCCGGATTGGAAGCCCTCGAACAGGTCGCTTCGCGTGTTCCGGATCTGGTGCTGCTGGATATCATGATTCCGGAGCTGGATGGCCTCGAAGTGTGCCGGCGCCTTCGTGCGGATCATCCACTTCTTTACATCATCATGCTCACGGCGCGCGCGCAGGAAATCGATCGTGTTGTCGGTCTCGAGGTGGGGGCAGACGATTACGTGACGAAGCCGTTCAGCCTGGACGAGCTTGTTGCGCGTGTCCGTTCCGCTCTTCGACGCATTCGACTAACCCGGGAGCAGCCGGCTTCCGACGAAGATGGCCTCGAACTTCTCGATCTTGGTGCGCTGCGTATCGACCAGCTTCGTCGAGAGGTGTTCGTTGACGGAGAGAAACTGCACTTGACGGTTCGCGAGTACGACCTCCTGCAATTTCTGGCGCAGAATTCGGGGCGCCCGTTCACACGAATGCAACTGCTGGATCGAGTATGGGACATCCAGTACGAAGGCTATGATCGCACTGTCGACTCGCACGTTCAGCGACTGCGATCCAAGATAGAGCCGGACCCGGGAAACCCTAGATTCATTCGGACCGTCTGGGGTGTGGGATACAAGTTTCAGGAAGAAGAATAGCGGTGGCAGCTTCGCACCAGACCGAATCCGGCGCTCGATGGTGGCGCAAAACCGTCTTCTGGAAGGTGGCCGCGTTTCTTGTTGGCGTGCAAGTACTTATAGGTGTTCTGGCCGTCGGGCTGAGCGCCTATTTTGCCTACGAAGAGAGCCTCGACCTGGTAGAGAACAGCCTCCGCCTGCGACTCGACGGTCTTGCAGAGGAAATCGAGCGACGCGTACCTGACCTGACTGCCGGCGCCACGTCTCTGCCTCTTCCGCTCGTGAACGATCTTGCCACGCGGTTTCCCGATCCCATCGTACTGGTGGATCAGGAAGGAACACTCATCCGCACGATTCGACCCGACCCGCGGGTGTTCGGCGGCGGCGCGATTTCTGGCGACGCACCGCTTCCCGCGGATCTCGCATCGGATCTCGAGTCCGGCGATGTTGTGATACAGATCAGTCCGCCGAAGGGCAATTCCTACGGAGTGGCGCCGCTGTTCGATGCTGCCGGGTTTCGGGTCGGTGGAGTGGTCGTCATTCCTCTCGATCGCTCGGTAGACCGCGAACTCGAAGAGACCGTCAGTGCACTGCGGCGCGCCGCGCTCGCGGTGGCGCTATTGGCGGGACTGGTCGCCATAATGATAGGGGGAGTTCTGACGTGGGCGATCATCCGGCCCATCCGGCTCATGACGTCGAGTGTCGAGCGGATCGGGCTGGGGGAGTATGCGGCGCGTCTCGACGGTGCGCGTGACGACGAGTTCGGTCGGCTGTCGCAGTCGATCAACATAATGGCCGAAAAGGTCGAAGAGAGCTTCAGTTCACTCGTCGCTACCGACCGCCTTCGACGTGATCTCGTGGCCAACATCGGTCATGACTTGCGGACGCCACTGGGTGGCATCCTGGGACATATTGAAGAGGCGCGCCGTCACCTGCATTCGGGCGACGTCGAGGCAAGTCGCACATCTCTGGACTCAGCCGACCGCCAGGTCGGATATGTCACGCGTCTGGTTGAGGATCTGTTCGAGCTGTCGCTCCTTGATAGTGACGTGCCACCGCTTCGACTCGAGCCTGTCCCGATGGGTGAGCTCGTTCAGCAAGCCGCAGACGGGCAGCGCAATCTTTTCGCGAGTGACGACACTCGATTCGAGGTCGAGATTCAACCGGGTCTGCCGGTGGTGGAGGCGGACGGGACGAGGTTGTTGAGGTTGTTACAAAACCTGCTCGATAATGCGAGAAAGCATGCCCCGGCAGGCGGGCGCGTTTTGATGACGGCCCGATTTCAGGATCGTGCCGTGGACGTGTCGGTCACCGACAACGGACCCGGTATAGACAGCGACGCGATCGAGCATCTCTTCGATCGTTACTATCAGGGAAACACTGCGAGAACGCGAACGGGTGAGGGTACGGGTCTTGGGCTTGCCATCAGTCGCGCCATCGCAGAAGCGCACGGCGGGAAGCTCACGGTGTTCAGCGAGACAGGATCGGGTACGACATTCCGTTTCGTTCTACCGATCGACCGCGGCCCTACAACCTGATCGGCCAACATAAAGAGAGCCCGGCAGAAGGTCTCCGCCGGGCTCCACTCGACATCGCGATTCCCGTCACTTGATCGTGACAGTCTTCGGTTTGCTTTCCTCTGCTTTCGGAATCCTGATCGCAAGGACGCCGTCTTCGTACTTCGCTTCGATCTTCGTGGAGTCGACGGTCTTCGGCAGATCAAACGATCGATAGAATCGACCGAACCGTCGCTCGACCCGGACGAAGTTGGCGTCTTCGCCGATCTCCTGCTCGTTGCGGGTACCGCTGACAGTAACCGAGCCGTCCTGGAAATTCACCTCGAGGTCTTCCTTCTTCATGCCCGGCACATCGAGGTGAACCAGATAGGCGTTCTCTGATTCCGCGAGGTCCACACGTGGCGTCCACACAGCCTGCTCGGAATCGCCGTTCGACTTCGGAAGGAAGCTGTCGAACATTCTGTCGATCTCGCGCTGCAGCGAACGGACCTCAGTGGTGGGGGAGAAACGAATAAGGCTTGTCATGTCTTTATCCTCCATAAATGGGTTCAGTTTGTAGCCGGAGTTTCGCGCTCTTTTCGGCCGAATCTCGAGTGGACGGACTATCAATCGATGTGCCAAGCCGCTTTCTGTGCCAGATCGTCCGCGCTCCGGCGGCGTGGCGTGCAGAAGTGGCGGTCCGCCCCGCAGATTTGACACGGCGTGTGACGATCTTGACGGACGGGACGTACCCGAAACGTCAGTATGGCGTAGCGTCTACTCGTCCGTCGTGGCCGGGAGAACCTTGCCTTCGGCCTTGCCGAAGCCGATGCGGTAGCCGTCTCCCCGGGCCCAACCCGTCATGATAACGGAGTCGCCATCCTGAATGAACGTTCGCGTCTGGCCGTCCGGGAGGGTGAGCGGCTTGCTTCCTCTCCACGTGCGTTCCAGCAGGCTTCCAAAACTCTCTTCCGTCGGTCCGCTTATGGTGCCTGAGCCCATGAGATCCCCGGCCTGGTGTTGCAGCCGTTCACGGTATGATGGGCGAGCTGCTGAACGATGTCCCAGTACAGATAGCGGGAGTTGGAGCGTGTGACCACCATGGACTGTCCGTCACCCGTCTGCAGGGTCACCTCCAGGTCGACGTCGTAGGCGTACCGGCCGGGCGACTGCAGGTAGGGCAGTGGCACCGGGTCTTGCACGGGCCCTTGCCGCCGAAACGGCTCAAGGGCCTCAAGCGTGACAACCCAGGGCGAAATCGTTGTGCCAAAGCTCTTTCCGAGGAATGGTCCCAGCGGAACGTACTCCCACTTCTGGATATCGCGTGCACTCCAGTCGTTGATGATCACCATGCCGAAGATGTGATCCGAGGCGCGCGACACAGGGATCTGCGTTCCGAGCGGATTACCGGTACCCACGAAGAAACCCATCTCCAGCTCGTAGTCGAGCAACCGGGATGGACCGTATGTCGGGGGGCCGTCGTCGGGCTTGAGTTGCCCTTGAGGGCGCACGATATCCGTACCGCTGACGACGACGCTGCTTGCCCGGCCGTGGTAGCCGACGGGCAGGTGCAGCCAGTTCGGTTGAAGAGCATTCTCTTTCCCGCGAAACATGGTTCCGACGTTGGTGGCATGTTCTCGAGACGAGTAGAAGTCCGTGTAGTCCCCGATCTCGACGGGCAACTCCATCGTCACCGAGTCCTGAGGGACGATCACTTTTTCTCGAAGCGCCGCGTCGTCGCGCAGTGCGGGATTTACACTGTCCAGCAAATCCATCAACTGAGACCGGATCTCTGCCCATCGGTTCTTTCCGAGTGACATGAATCGGTTAAGTGAGTGTGTTTGAAAGGGAGACGTCGCCTTGACGAGGTCACCTGACAGGAGTCCCGACTGTTCTGCAAGGCTGCAGTCAAACACGTAGTCGCCGATCGCGACGCCGATGTGACGTTCCGAATCTCCCAACCGCCGGAAGACACCATACGGAAGATTCTGAATGGGGAAGTGCGAGTCATTCTCCACCTCTACGAACGATGTTCTTTCGGCAAGTGGCTTGTCGGGCATGGGTGGCTGATGTTAGGGTGTGAGTCGTACGAGTCCGAGACGAAGCAGGTCGTTCCTGGGGTCATCGAAGCTGCAGCTGCCGAATGAAACGGCCAGTGTCTCCCGTGTCTGCTTGATATCCTCAATCGAGACATTGTGCCCTTTGAAGAGCAGTCCGTCGCCGGCCGAATTTAATTCCGGTGGTCTTGATGTGACGAGCAGTTCGGTCAGTCGATCCGGGCTGAGGTTGTGCCGGGATGCGACAATTGCT
>CAVYIO010000003.1:0-8972 GCA_963768565.1 Rhodothermales bacterium | reverse complement strand
TCTCGAGGACTACGCCGAGCAGCTGAGCGAGACCGTCAAGAGCAGCACCCGGTACGACATGCTCTTGAATCAGCGGTCGTCGGTGCACGAGATCATCAACACGATCGGTCGGCAACAGGCGATCGATCGGGTGCGTGTCTACAACAAAGATGGCGAGGTCATTTATTCGAGCGACTCGACGGACATCGGCCATCTCGTAGATATGCGGGCCGAGGCGTGTTATGCGTGTCACACGGCAGACCGCCCGCTGGAGAGTCTTCCGATTTCCGATCGCACACGGACGTTCAGTATCAACGGAGATTCCAGGCTGATGGGAATCATCAGTCCCATCTACAACGAACCGTCGTGCTGGCAGTCAAGCTGCCACGCACATGCGGAAGAACAGAAGGTCCTGGGTGTGCTCGATCTCACCCTGCCGCTGGAGGAGGTCGATCAGCAACGACGCTCGGCCACATTGATGGTCATTGGGCTTTCATTTGTGGTCATGATCGCAATCAGCCTGATCATCTTCGTGATGGTTCGTCGCCTGGTCCTTCGTCCGGTTGAGCTTCTTGTTGAAGCCACACAGCGCGTGGCGGCCGGTGACCTGTCGACTTCCGTACCCGTTCGAAGTCAGGACGAAATCGGACAGCTTGGTACATCGTTCAACGATATGACGCACCGCCTGGCTGAAGCGCAGCGGCAGATCTTCCAGTCGTCCAAGCTTGCCTCTGTGGGGCGTCTTGCAGCGGGCGTCGCGCATGAGCTCAACAATCCCTTGACCGGGGTTCTGACCTACGGCAGCTTCCTGCTGAGCCAGGTAGAGGAACCCGAGCTCAAGAAGGACCTGGAAGTGATTGTGAGGGAGACGAAACGGTGCCGCGACATCGTTGCGGGTTTGCTGGATTTCTCCAGGCAGACGCCGGCTGCTCCTCGCTGGACAGACATCAACGAGGTGGTCCACGTGGCATCGGGTATGGTGCGACACCACTTTGCGCTCCAGAAGACGCGACTGGTGCTGGATCTGCACCAGGATCTCCCTCCCGTGAACATCGATTCCGGCCAGATGGAGCAGGTGCTCGTCAATCTGCTCGTAAACGCTGCCGACGCCATGTCAAAGGAAGGCGGGACGGTCACGGGATCGACGGCTCCGGCAAGCCGGTCGGATGGATCGGGCGGCGCAGCGTCGACGGTACGTCTCGACGTCAGCGATACCGGGAGCGGCATCAGCCCGGAGCACATGGACAAGATCTTCGATCCGTTCTTCACGACAAAGGGTACCGAGGGTACGGGACTTGGGCTCGCGATCGTGTGGGGCATCGTGGAGGACCATGGAGGGGACGTGCAGGTGTCGAGTGTCCCCGACGAAGGCACCCGGTTCACGATCAGGCTCCCGGCGAAGGAATCTGAGTTGGCGACTGCCGGGACACCCGCATGAAGACGAAAGATCCTGGACACGCAGGCTTGTGATTTCACCATCCGATGTACTTGTTGTTGACGACGAAGACGTCGTGCTCGGGGCGGTACGGCGCATCCTGTCAGCACATTCCGTGGAGCACTGGGTGGTTCACTCTGCGGAGGAGGCGCTGGTAGAAATCGCCCGAAAGGCGCCAAAGATTTTGCTTGCGGACATCAAGCTGCCGGGCCAGTCCGGTATTGATCTCGTGGCGGCGTGCAGGGAGCGATTTCCGGAGGTGGTATCGGTGTGCATGACCGGCTACGCGAACGCCGAGCATGTTCTTCTGTGTCTGGAAAGTGGCGCAGTAGACTTCTTGCCGAAACCGTTCACCGTTGAGGAGATGCTGAGCACGCTCGTGCGTGCCAGCAGACTGGTTGGGAGCAAGGTGGCCTCCGAGGACTCTGAGGTCCCGAAGGGTTACCTGGTTTTGGATGGCCACACGTGGGCTCGGCGGGAAGATGATGGCACGGTCACGCTTGGCCTGGTCGAGACGTTTCTCGAGACCGTGGGACCTATTAAGTCGGTGGAGGTGCCGGCTCCCAACACCATGCTTCGTCAGGGTGGCGAACTGACGCGGGTGCTGGCGAATGACGGGCACGAGCATCGAGCCTGGTGTGCCATGGGTGGCCGGATTCAGCAGTCGAACGGTCGACTTGAGAACGAGCCAACGCTGGTTTCTGCAGACCCATACGAAAAGGGCTGGATCGCCTGTGTGATGCCGACGAGCATCGACGAAGAAGTCGCGCGGCTTCAAGAGGCCTGACGCGCTATCAGGTTTTCCCCCACAAATAGTGCGCGGTCGTCCACCTAGAATACACGTCCGGATCACACCCGTTTGCATTAGTCCTCTCTCTCTTTTCATGAGCGGCATACCTGTCACTATTTCTCACTACGAGATCGAGGAAGAGTTGGGTCGTGGCGGGATGGGCATCGTGTACAGGGCCCGCGACTCGCGCCTGGGTCGAACCGTTGCGCTGAAAGTGCTGCCGGCGCGAGCACTGGATTCAGATCTTGAGAGAGAACGATTCTACCGGGAGGCTCGCAACGCGGCTGCGCTGAGTCATCCGAACATCGCGACCGTTTACGAGATCGATGAAGCGGCGGATGCGTCCGGTGCGGCAGCTCCATTCATCGCGATGGAGTACATCGAAGGCGAATCCCTTTCGGACGAGATTGCCAGGGCGCCCCTCCCCATCGATCGCGCAGCACGGATTGGTGCGCAGATAGCTCATGCCCTTGACGAGGCGCACCGAAACGGGATCGTCCATCGGGATATCAAGGGAGCCAATATCATCGTAAAAGGTGATGGAACGGCAAAGGTCCTCGACTTCGGCATCGCGCGGTCGACGTCAGCCACCACGATTACGGAGGACGGCACGACGCTGGGGACCATCGCCTACATGAGTCCCGAGCAGACCCGCGGCGAGGCGGTAGACGGCCGGACGGACATCTGGTCGCTTGGCGTTCTCCTCTACGAGATGGTTGCCGGACGAAAGCCGTTTCAGGGTTCGTACGACCAGGCGATCATGTATTCCATTCTCAATGAGGATCCGGAGCCACTGACCGCTATCCGAACTGGCGTTCCGATGGAGATGGAGATCGTCGTCTCCAAGGCACTGGAAAAGGATCGCAAAGATCGCTATCAGCATGCAAGTGAACTGAAGATTGACCTTGATCGCCTGGCACGTGGAAAGTCGCGCACCGTGATTGTGCCTGAGACTCGAGAGCGCAAACGGGTGAGTCCGCGACCAACACTCAAGGGCGCGCTGCCGTGGGTGGTCGCCGTTCTCGCGTGTGCCATTGTCGTATTTGTACTGACGCGAGAGCCGCCAGAATCGCCTCCAGAGTCACAACGCTTCACGATCGCGACGGACACACTTGTGCTCGGGAGCCACCCGGTGGCGTCCGTGGTGAGCATCTCGCCAGACGGGTCGCGAATCGTCTATTCGGCAGTCCGCCAGGGTGTTCAGCAGCTGTTCATTCGCGAAGTCGGGTCGTACCTGGCGAACCCCATCCCCGGGACACTGGACGCCAGCGGCGCTTTCTTCTCTCCCGATGGCCAGTGGCTCGGCTTTGCAGCCGACGGCGTGCTCAAGAAGATATCGACGAGCGGAGGAGTGCCCGTCACACTCTGCGCCGCCGATGAGTTTCACAGCGGCTCGTGGAGCCGGACCGGCGAAATCTTCTTTTCAGCGTCTTCCAAAAGTGGCGACCTGATCATACAGTCCGTCGCGTCTTCAGGCGGCACCCCCAAGTTCATTACGGCGGTCGATCTTGTAGACGAATGGTTTCACGTCTATCCGGAGATCATTCCGGGGCGACGGGAAATACTCTTCGTTTCCCTGGATGGAACTGGCGGCGGCCCGAAACTCTGGGTCCTATCGCTGGACACAGGAGAGAGGCGCTTCCTGGTTGAGGGAGGTAATCCCCGATTCCTTTCGTCCGGACACCTGTTGTATCCCAGAAATGGTTCCCTGTGGGCGGTGCGGCTGGACCCGGAAACCATGGATGTCTTGGGCGAGCCGGTAGGCGTGGCCGAGGGACTGATGATGGGATTTCTGTACGAGCCGGCTATTGCACACTACGCCGTCTCCGAGACAGGCACCCTCGTGTACTTGCCGGGTGAGGCGGGCAGGGAGCCGGAAAACGCTGTGGTTCTGGTGGGCGAGAACGCTGAGGAAGAGATCGTCCTGAAAGCACCGCGACCTCTTGGAGGTGTTCGCATGTCACCCGAACAGACGCGCGTTGCATTCAGAATGCCGGACAATCTTGAGATCATGCAGGTGTGGGTCTATGATATCCGCCGCGATACGTTCACGCAGCTCACGTCCGGGGGTCAAAACTGGTGGCCCGTCTGGACACCCGACGGACTCGATATTCTAAATCCATGGCTAACTCCGGCGAACGACACCGATATTTTTGCGATTCGTGCGGATGGTAGTCGTGAGGCACGCCTCGTTGTTGGCACTCCCAACCGCGTTGAGATACCGTACTCATTTTCGTCGGACGGGTCACACCTCTTTTATCAGAAACAGGAATGGGGTGATACAGGATGGGACCTGTGGACCATGGCGATTGATGATTCAACTAGTGCGCGCCCGATTCTCGCCACGTTAGCAAACGAGTTCAACCCGGCGATTTCTCCGGACGGAGAGTGGCTGGCGTATGCGTCGAGTGGCGTTACCGAGGGCTACGGAAGTGAAGTGTTTGTTATGGAATACCCGGGTATGTCGAGGCGGTGGCAGATTTCGAACAGCGGTGGCGTTAGCCCGATGTGGTCATTGGACGGAAAGCGACTGTTCTACGAGGAGCGGGCCATGCTTGACGGCAAGGGTCAGATTCTCTCTGTGGCATGGGAAACGGAGCCCACGGTCCAGCCCGGGCGGGCAGAGATCGCGTTCGCCGGCGAGTTTGAACCAAACCTCGTCTACGGCAGAAACATCGATGTCGCGGCTGATGGGAGACTCCTGGTGGTCCAGAATGAGCAGCCGGCCCCACAGTTGCGACTCAACATCGTGGTTGACTGGTTCTCGGAGCTCGAGCGCCGGGTGCCGTAGCGGAGGCCGATTGTCCGGCCGGACCGTTGACAAGATGTCGCGTTGCCCCGGCTTGAGTTTCGTGCGTGCCGATCCCAGGAGCACCCTGATCCACCCCGCCCTATTCGTCTTCCAGAAGACGTTACGAGCCTCGTGCCGGGCAATTGCCCACAGCAATAAAGCCACCGCCCCTCTGTAGTTTCTGGCGTCAAAACCGGTATATGCTTCTGGAAGGCGTGACCTTCTCCGTCGCGCACCCGCACAGGAAGAACGTCGACGTGCACACAATCCGGCCAAATCGCCTTGCGTCACTATTCTAAGACACTCATCCACATCAATTGAACGTGATGGAGTTGCAGCAACGTACGAGCTCGGGAGCTCGGGCCCGATCGATCATACTGTCGGTCGTCGTCGCGATCACACTCCTTCCGATAGCGGGTTGCGACTGGTTTGGAAATGATTCCGACTCGGGCAGGCTCGATCTCACCCAGCCCTGGCAGACATCGTCTCCCTCCGACGCCCGTGTGGACGCGGCAGGACTTGAGGCAGCGGCAACGGAGGCCGGGGCGCTTCCGAGAGTGCAAAGTCTTCTCGTCGTTCGCGACGGCCGGATCATCCTCGAGGAGTACTTTCACGGCAACGATCGCGAGACTCTGAACGATGTCCGATCCGTCACAAAGAGCGTCGTCGCGACTCTCACCGCGATCGCATTGAAGGAAGGGTTTATCGGCAGCCTCGACGAGACACTTGGCGACCATTTCCCGCCTGCGATTGCACCACTGGATTCGGTGCGCCGATCAATCTCCATCCGCCACCTGCTCACGATGAGCAGTGGCTTTGTGTGGCCCGAAATCGGAGGACCTGCATACAGCGAGTGGATCCAGTCGGGTGATCACATTGGTCACGTATTGTCCCGGCCCCTGGGGAGCGCGCCGGGTTCGGACTTCACGTACAACTCGGGCGCCGTACACCTGCTCGGCGTTCTCGTTGAAGAAGCAGTTGGTGTACCGCTCGAGCAGTTCGCGGATCAGTACCTGTTCGGCCGCATCGGCATCGGCGTTGAGCAGCGGGAGTGGGAGAAGCTGAGCGACGGCTACGTAAACGGTGGCGCGGGGATCGATCTGCGTACACGCGATCTTGCCCGGCTGGGGCAGCTGTATTTACAGGATGGATGGTCAGGCAAGGATCGCATACTGCCGCGCGGCTGGGTGGAGGACGCAACGCAGCCCAAGTTCGAGTGGCGATCCGACTTCGGGCCGCTCAGTGGACTGTGCTACGGGTACCTCTGGTGGACCGAAGAGGGACAGAACGAATACGTGTATCTGGCCTGGGGCTACGGCGGCCAGTATATCATGGTCGTGCCGGACAAAGATCTCGTGATCGTGACGACGACATACTGGCGGGGGCTCAACCAGGAAGCTGGCGGTGCAAACCAACTTGAAGCTGCGGTCCTCGACATCATCACGAGCCACATTTTACCCGCGGCACGCTGACGCGGGCCTGCCGACCGACGATTCCCCTCGCCGTTTCTCAGCCCTCTCATCCATCGTACCTTGTGCGATGACCGGTGCCGGAGCTGAGTTGCCGGCGCCGAAGCACATCCTCCTGGTGGACAAGTAGCGCGCGTGATTTTTGCCGATCTCACATATACGTACAACGAAGTGAGCGGCGGAATACGCACGTACATCGACGCGCGCCGCAAATACATCCTGGATCACACGGACTGGACCCACGTGCTCATCGTCCCCGGTGAGGAAGACGGAGACGAGAAGTCTGAGCGAACCCGTACGATCAGGATCGCGTCACCGATCATGCCGGGATCTGCGCCGTACCGGTTCTTCGTCCGGCCCGGTAAGATTGTGGCAGCGCTTACCGACGCCGCTCCGGATGCTATCGAAGTGGGCAGCCTGTTTGTTGCGCCGTGGACCGCGTTCAGGTACCGGCGGAAGCATCCGGTTTCGCTTTTCGGATTCTACCACACGGACCTGCCCGACGGCTATGTTCGGCCGGTGGCGCGACGAATTGCCGGTGACGACAATCGGTAACTGGGCCTCCGATGTGGTTGTCAGTTATGTGAAGCGGGTCTTGAGCGGATACGATGTCGCGCTGGCTGCATCGGGAGAGCTCGTTACGAAGCTGAAGGACCTCGGCGTCGGCCGCGTCGAGCACGTGCAACTGGGTGTTGATCTCGACATGTGGCACCCGCGATGTCGCGATGCAGGGGTGCGGCAGGAGCTCGGCATCAACGAGAACTCACTTGTCTTGATCTCTTCCGGCCGGATCGACGTCGAAAAGAAGGTGCGTGTTCTTTGCGAGGCCGTCGAGCGCCTTCCGGATGAACTGGATCCGGTACTTGTTCTGGTGGGCCAGGGACCTCTGGAGCAAGAAATGAGGTCGCTGGCTGCGAAGTCGAGTCGCCTGCGCGTGCTTCCTTACGAGCGAGACAAGTCACAACTCGCCCGCGTGATGGCTTCGGCGGATCTGTATCTCGCCGGTAACCCGGCGGAGACGTTCGGGCTTGGCCGTTGTGGAGGCGCAGGCGTGTGGACTGCCGGTCGTCGGCGTTCGATCCGGAGCTCTTCTGGACCGGGTGCTGCCCGAGATCGGAGAACTGTGCGAGCCGAATGATTCCGGCTCCATGGCGGAGGCCATCGTGCGTATCGTGTCACGCCCGGACTGGTCTCAGATGGGTGCTGCTGCCCGGCAACACGTTGCAGCGAGCTTCAGCTGGGAATCGTCGTTCGAACGTCTCTTTCTGATGTATGAGGATGTGGTTGCGGCGCGCCGGGGATCGTCGTAGGTGACGCAGGATCTTCGCAAAAGCGAGTCGTAGTTTCCCCGTGGACTCACCAGAAGAACACTGCCGTGCGCCTGCTTTTCGTTTCACACTCGCTTCCACCCGTTGGGTCCGAGTTCTCCAATGTCGGAGGGATGCAGCGGGTAGCGCTCGACCTGCATGAGGCACTGGGCTCGAGAGACGACGTGGAGTACCGCGCGTTTGTACTTCGGAGCACGTGGCGAGCCATTCACTGGAAGGTGTGGCCATTTGCCCTGGCGGCGACAGTCTTCCTGCCGAAATTGACGCGACGGGAAAATACCGACGTCGTACTGTTTTCGTCGGTGATCACGGCTGCTCTTGCGCTGCCGCTCAAAAAGCGTTTCGATCGTTCGCGCGTGAAGCTTGCGACGATTGCTCACGGCCTCGACGTCACGAAAGACATAGATATGTACCAGCGCCAGGTCCCGAAAGTATTCGAGCAGATGGACATGGTTCTGCCGGTGAGTCAGGCGACCGGCGAGGCGTGTCTCGATCGCGGACTACCCAGAAACAAGATGCGCGTTGTGCCGAACGGGATCCGACTGGACCGGTTCTCGGCGCCGGAGTCGAGGCGTGCGGTGCGGCGGGAGTTGAGCGAAGCACGTCATGATCCCAGGAGTCCGCTCCCGGATTCCGCCATGCTTCTGTGCAGTGTGGGTCGCCAGGTGAAGCGAAAGGGAATTGCGTGGTTCATCGATCAGGTGATGCCGCGCATACCGGACGACGTGCATTACTGGGTTGCCGGCGAGCCGGGACCCGACACGGAGAACATTCGGGCGGCAATTTCGGCGCGAGGTCTTGGTGGGCGCGTACGGCTGCTCGGGAAGATTCCCGAAGAAGACCTGATGCGACTGTACCGGGGTGCCGACCTGTTCGTGATGCCGAACATCCCGGTGCCGGGCGACATGGAAGGATTCGGTGTCGTGATGCTGGAGGCCGGCGCCTGCGGGTTGCCGACGGTGGCGTCACGGCTCGAAGGAATCCAGGACGTGATCGCCGAGGGGCGCAACGGGTATTTCGCCGAGGCGGGCGACGCGGAGGGTTTTGCTGCAGCGATCATGGCGTACCATCGAAAGCCCGAGGGACTGATGCTGGCGTCGCGCCGCGCGCTCATGTACACCGCCGAGACGTTTGGCTGGGAGGTCACGGCGGAGCGGTATGTGGAGGCGCTGAGGGAGCT
>CAVYIO010000002.1:0-7954 GCA_963768565.1 Rhodothermales bacterium | reverse complement strand
GCCAGATGTTTGAGCAGATATCGGGTGTGGTGCCGGCGACGATCGCTGCGAGCAGTACCTCTTCGCTGGACTGGCCTGCAGGCAGCGGCTGGACCGTCACCTGCGTTTCCGGATGTTCGGAATTCCAGGCGGAGACGAGGTATCGAGCCAGTGTTTGCTCCTGCGGGTTTTGGGCACTCCAGTATGTGAGCTTCGTCGGACCGTTCGATGCCGAATCCGAAGCGGGTTCACGGTTGCAGCCGCAGACAATGGCGAGCATCAACAGCAGCGCCACGGGAACGCCACGGCGGCCGCTTCGAAAGTCGGGCGGGAGACGCATCAAAACGCGAGGCCAAGCCCGATTACATGCACACCGCCGAGACGCCCTGCGCTGCGGTAAGCATATTCCAGTTTCGCGAGAGTTCCGCCAAACAGGGTCTGATGCACCGCAAGACCCCCGGACAAGCCCCCTTCAGAGTCTTCGAGGAACAGAGCCTGGTAGCCGGCCCGGAGGAATATTCGGTGTTGAAAGCCATATTCGACCCCGACATTTACGCTCTCGTGGTTCGAGCTTGGATGAAGGGCATCGGCGTTAATCGTGATCTGGTGCATTCGAGTATTCAAGGGCGTACTCGTGATCCCGAACTGGAAATTCAGCGGCAGGTCGAACGAGTCAAGCTCGTAGTTGACCGGTATGCGATCGTTATTCCCCAATTGCCGTGGGTCCGGATCGACGAACGTCCGCAGATCTCGACCGCCCAGTTTCATGTCGCTGCCGAAGTTGTAGAGAACCGCTCCGATCGTGAGTCCGCCAAAGAAATCCGTCCTGAACTGCGTACCAAGATCAATGGCGAAGCCGGTGGCCGAAGCGTGCCAGATTCGCTGCTGAATGAACTTGGCTGTTACGCCGACGGTGAATCGGTCAGTAACCCGCCGGCCGTACGTGAGGCCGAGCGCCATATCCGCCGCGTCGAACGTCTCACCCGTTCCTTCCTGGCGATCCTCGGTGCGCACCACCATGTCGGGGACGCTGAGCATCGTGAGTGAGATTCCAATAGTCCCTGTGGTTCCGAGATTGAGTCCGACGCCCACGTAGTCGAAGTTTATGTCAGCCAGCCACTCGCTGTGAGTAGCGATCACCTCGCTCTTCGTCATTCGGGCCAGTCCGGCCGGGTTCCAGTAGAGAGAGGAAGCGTCATCTGCCATCCCTACGAACGAGCCGCCAAGAGCCATGGCCCGTGGGCCGACACCGATCTGAAGGAACTCCGCCGCCGTGGTACCGACTTTCGAAACGTTCTGCGCCATGCCGTCGGCGGACAGGAAGGCTCCGAGGAAGACGATGGCAACGCCCCGGAGCAATCTTCGGCGTCTAGCACCAGCGGCTGTTGCGGATTCGCGTTGCCCGAAGTTGTCTCGTGATGAATGCTGCAGGAAGCATAGACACACTCACTTGATTACGGCGAAACGGCCGACGTGCTCACCGATGCCTGGAGCGTCAACGTGGAAAATATAGACCCCGAATGCGATGTTCATTCCGTCCCTTGTCACCAGGTCCCAGGCGAGCTGACCGTCATCAATGGTACTATTGTGTTGCAGTGTCTGTACGAGCTGGCCGGTGATCGTATAGATGCGGATCGTGCATTCCGGCGGCAGATTCATGAAGTATATCCGCCGTTCACCTCGCCCCGCGCGGAACGTATTAGGGGGTTCGAAAGCACTCGTCGCGACATACGGGTTCGGGACGACGTAAATGTTGTCGAGGTCGTTCAGTGCGTCCTGTTCACTGAAGGACGATGGCGTCACATCGAACGACACTCGATCTCCGGTCTGGAACGGCTTGGTCGTTCGGAACCGCAGCGTTGATCCGGCTGCGGGTGGCGTGATGCTGATGCCGGGTAACAATGTGGTGTCTGGCGGCGCCACTCGGAACACCCATGACGCGCGCCACGCTCCATTCGCACGCACGGGAGCCAGGCCCGGCTCCAGCCCGATCGCAAGGATGACCAGTTCCCCGTGATCGTACTGGCCGTTCCTGAGGTCGGGGTCATCTTCGATGACGACGAAGTGCTCCCGCTCACCGGTCGTAACATTGTCAACGTAGAACGGTGTCGGTATCGGGAGCATGCCGAAACCCAGCACGAGGGAGGTATCCGCGATCGTGTCGGTGAAACGCACCTCGTAGTCAGACGGGACAGGAATGAACCGATTCACGACCAGCGGGATGGCTGATGCGGGGCGTACCGACGGCATGAATGTCGAGTTGCCGTCGGACAGACGAACGGTGGTGTCGATAACAGCCACCGACACCGGACTCAACACTTCGACCAGAAAACCCTCGATCGGAGGTATCTCCAACTGACCTTCGGCAAACGATCCCTCTGCGAGGACTGTATTTGTTGTGGTGTTGGAGAGCCGATACTCGATTTCCCGCTGGTTTTGCCAGAGTGCTGGATTCGTAAAGTCGAGTACGTATTCGCCCTCGCCCTGGACGAGGCTCGGTGCTACCATCTCGACACTCACGGTTCCCGTTCCGACGAATTGTCGCAGCACGCCGTCCAGTTTCGGCGAGGTGTATCCGGCGGCGGGCGCACGCGGAACGACGACGGCCGTGTTAATGTCTGTGACGATATTACCGGCTACATCGTTCTTGATCACCGCGGTCGTAAGGCTGGGTGCAATACCGCGTGCAGAGCCGTCGGGGTTTGCGTCGACGGTTCCGTCGGGATTCCGCGCCACGAGACCACGATCGTAAGCAACTATGCCGTAGTAGTAGGTTTGTCCATTGACGACGTCGCGATCGATGAACGCGTGGCGGAGACCATTATCCGTTCCCAGGTTGAACTGCACTCCGTTTACAGAGACCGGATGAGGACCGGTAAGTCCATTCTTCAGGTCGAACTGAGCGATAGGCTTCTGGAAGATGCGATTTCCGAACGCATCCGTAATGGTCAAATTCTCTTCGAAGTTTGGTTCGGTTGATCGATAGATGAGATAACCTTCGAAGTCGAACTCCTCAAGAAACGGGTCGAATGACTTCTCGGCCGTGTCATCCCAGAGAAGTGTCACCTGCCCATCACCGGTTATTGCTGTCAGTCCGGACTTGTCCGGGGGTCTTGCAAATCGATAGTCGGCGTTGTAGATCTGCTGCACCGTCTGCTTCTTACGGGCAAGAGAGGAGTTTCCTACCGTGGCCGGGCTGCCGAAGTCCTTCTCCGCGAAGATCAGCGCCATGGAGAACCGCTCGGTCTGTCCGGCCATCAGCGGAAACGGGCCGGCCGAGAAGAACATACCCAGGTTTCGCCCACCCTCGAGGATGATGTCGGCGATTGGTGGGAGGGCACGTGCAAACACGCCGAAGTTTTCGTCGTCGTTGATCAGTTCGTAGTCGTGTACGTTGAAGACGGCGAAGCCGGTCAGGCCGATCTGGTCCGACTCGTCTTTGTCAAGCGCATCGAAGTTGGGCTCACCCGCGGTGGGTTGGCCGTCACCTTCGCCCTCGTCCCGGCCGGGGTAGTTGGGAGCCGTCGGTACCAAGTCCGTCCTTGCCTACATCGTTACCGAGTGGCTCCTCAAGGTCCCACTCTCCGTTCTCGTTCAGGTCAAGGAATCCCACCCAGTCCATCTCTTCATCGCCCGTCCACCATTGTCCTCTCAAGAAGGCTGGCATTCGGTCCAGGACAAGATAGAAGTCTTCGAAATTCGCGAGATTGTAGTTGGCCTCGACGTACGCTCGGATGTTGTCCTGTCCGACGATCAGTTGCCCCGGGCCGCTCTCACGGCGTTCGTCGATAATGCCGTCCTCATCGTTGTCGATGTTGTCCGTGGAAATGCCCGGCGACTCCAGGAACGCGTATCCAGCCGCTCCCACCGGGCCCCACTGCCCGGGCGTACCGATGCCGTCGTAGTCCCACGCGTACGCCAGGTCGAGTTTGGTGTTGTAGGCGCCCTCGTCGTCTCCTGAGTCGTCGGTGCCGCCAACGCCCCAATCGATATACTGGGTGAAGTAGACTTGATCGTAGTCCACTTCGCACTCGTTCGTGATCTCGTACAGCCAGAAAATGACGTCCTGCGCGAGGGGGTGATTCCACTGAAAGCCTCGGGTCGCAACCTCCATGCCCAGTCCACCTCGCGCGGGATCGTCGGGACAGGGATAGAATTGCGACGGAGACTGAATCCACTCTCGATCGGGACTGTCATCGAACACGAAGTACGTTTCCACATCTGCGTTTTCGACGCCTTTCCCGAAGAAGCCATTCCATTGCCCGGCCCAGTCGATCGGGCGGTCCGGCCACTCGGATGGCCAGGTCTTCGGATCGTCACTGCGTGCCGGTGAATCCTGGAACGGATTGGAATAGCCCGGGATGGGCGAGAATCCCCAGGGCTCTTTGGTAACGGGATCGCGGTCGATGAACTCGCGATAGTTGGTACTCATCGGTGTGATAACGCGACCGTTGGCGTCCGTCGTCTTGGCTGAGACGATGAACGCAACGCCGTCGACGTACGAGTGGCCGCTGCCTTTCGGCCACTCACCGGACGGCTGATCCGGCCAGCGGGCGATTTCCCCATGATTTGCGAACAGGGTCCTGACCCGATTTCCGTCAAGAACTCCCCACTGCGTCAGGCGTGCGGTTCCTTTGTTCGGATCCGGCTCGCGCTGCGCCAGACTCTCCTGCGTAATCGCCACAATCGAAATCGCAAGCAGGGCGATCACGAGCGCGCGAAGATGACGACCACTCCGCGGGGATGCCGGTAGTGCGCGGACAACATGACCATCTCCAGGGGCGTCCCGCTCGAAACGGCCTTCTCCGATCGCGAGCGGTCGGTCAGGTGCCAGTGTATCGTGTGAGTATCTCGGCGTCATGATCGCTAGAACTTGATGGACAATCCGACCGTCACCAGCCGCGGTGCCGAATAGAAATCGGGTCGGGTGATGAATTCGTCCTTTGTGTTGAGTCCCTGCGGTTCTCCCGGCAGGAATCTGAGATTCGGGAAGGCCCGTCCTGTGTCTGTGTATACGTTGATCTCGTTGCGGGTGTCGAGGAGGTTGAAGACACGTGTGAAGACGGAGATCGGGAATCCGGCGAAACTCAAGCTCTTCGTCGCATACAGATCGAGCGTGGCTGTTCCCGGTCGTCTTGCAGAATTCTCGAGGCCGATCCGCTCGTCTGCAAGAGACGGCGTGTACGGCAAACCGGAGCCCAGGCGCCCGATCAGTGTTGCGATCCAGTTGCCCGGTTTCCCGACCGTGAGACTTGTATTGAGTTGGTGTCGACGATCCCACTCAAGCGGCACTAACTGTTTCTCCGACTCGATGCCGGCCTGCTCGTCGAGCAACACGGATCTGGGATCGCTCGCGTTTCCGCGCGCTATCTGGAACGTGTAGTCAACGTCGAGAGCGAATCCGCTGCTCATCCGCTTCTCGAACGCCACCGTGAAGCCTTTGACCTGGCCGTAGTCACGGTTGATGAAGCGACCGTATTTCTCCAGAGGGAACGGTTCGTCGAAGCCCGCCTTGATCACTTCGATGCGAGAACCAAGCAGGTTTCGGATGTCCTTGTAGTAGGTCGTGAGAGTCACGCCAATAAGGTCCGTGAACGCCTGCTGCAGGCCGATCTCGTAGGCAACCGTTTGTTGCGGTTTGAGGTCGGCGAAGCCAAACGCACGACCCACTCCCTCCTCGGGATCGTAGATATAGTCTGGATTCGCGAACAGGTACTCAAACGGTGGCATCTGAAAGAAATGGCCGTAAGAAATATGCAGGACGCCGCGTTCGGAGAGGGGATAGGCCAGACCGAACCGGGGCGACAGCTGCCACTTGACGGACGAACTCGATCTTGTCGATGATCGTGGTCGACCGAAATCATCCAACACCTCACCGTTGGCATCGAAGTAGTCCACCCGAACACCGGCATTGACCACCAGGATGTCGAACTCCATCTTGTCCTGGATGTATGCAGCGGCCTCTCTCGGTTTCCGCAGATATTCGACGTGGTCCGGTGTTCCCGCGGCGGGTATCGCCGGCTCGAAATTCGTCGAGGGATTGTTCAGTATGTCGAAGCTGTTGAGCAGGAGCTCGTGGCTCTTGTATTCGATGCCGGCTTTGGTCAGATGTTGACGTGTAATCTGGCTGGTAAAGTCCAGGCGGCCCACGAAGGTTGTGGTTTCCCGCTGGAAATAGTCCAGGCGTGCACCGCCTCGATAGAAGGAGAAATTGCCGCCGAGTGATCGAAGCGCGTCGTCACTGGGGTAGCGTGCGTCGAGCGGATCCTCGTAAAGGTAGGAGTCCGACGCGTTTCGGAAGTAGGCGCCCTTGAGATCCATGAAGCTTCGCGCACCGAACACCTGAGTGTAGGTCGCGGTAAGAGATTGGGAGTTTCCGTAGTTGGTCGGAATGCCGTCGGGGTTGTAACGGAACAGGTGGTCGTAATTCTGTCCTTCGTCATCCTGAATCAAAAACCCGAGGCTCAGTCTGCTACTTCCGAACAGTCGTGCCGTCAACTTGAACTGGCCGGTGATCTGCTCGCTCCAGTTCATTGACGTAAAGGAGCTGTCGCCAAAGGCGGGAACGAATACCTGGCGTCCGTCGAACTCGACTATGGTTCCTTCGCCTTCTTCGGCACTGATCGGCTGCACGATCCGGCGGCCGTAGAGATAGCCGTCGTTGCGGGCGAAACGGCCAGACGCGAAGAACGTCACACGTTTCCCAAGTCCCGGAATCGGGCCACCCAGGCTACCTTGCACATCGCTGCTGGCTGTAGGCCTGATATTGTCGAGCCGCGGAAACAGATCCGAGTCGGATGTGAGATAGTCACCGACGTATGCACTGAACGAACCCTCGTAGTGGTCGCCACCGTCTTTCGTCACGATGTTGACGACGCCCGACTGTGCCTGGCCGAATTCTGCGTTAAAGGTCCCGGTGACGATTTCGACTTCCTGAATGGCGTTGTTCTCGACCTCGAATGCAAATGACTGATCAAATACGTCGTTGATGGGCACGCCGTCGACCATGTAGGCGACCTCACCCTGCCGCCCTCCTCGAAAGTGTCCTTCTACGACGCCGGCCTGCAGATTGATGACATCGGAAAAATTCAGGACCGGGAGTTCATCGAGTCTCTCGGCTGAGACCGCTGTTGCAGTGGATGTCAGGTCGCGCTGGACCAGTGGCCTGTCGGCCGTAATGATGACTTCTTCGCCCTCAATCACTTCTTCGCGAATGGTGAAATCGATAGTGGTTGTCTTGCCGATCATCACGCGCACATTTTCCGTTGTTAGCGGTGCAAACCCGACGAATGAAGCGCGGACGGCGTAGGTGCCGGGCCTGACGTTCAAGATGAAGTAGTAGCCGTCGGTATCCGTCGTACTACCCTGCATCGTCCCGTCGATGATGACATTGACGCCGGGCAGCGTCTCGCCGGAGGTGGCGTCTATTACGACACCGTCGATCTTCCCGGTCGTTTGAGCGGACGCATGCGGTATTGCGCTCGCGCCAAACAAGACAAGAAGCAATAGAACCGTTTTCATCCGTGCCAGAGCATCCATCCGGATTCGCAGTTGAAGAGTAACGTCTTGCTGGAGCCGCCGCCGCCGAGTTGCGGCGGCGACCCCACAAGACAATTAGCGAGTGCCTATTTCATAAGCACCATTGAGCGTGACTCCTGTCGACCCGCGCTTGAAAGCACGTACACGTACATGCCGCTCGGCAAACTCGACGCATCGAATTCCACCGACATCGTTCCGGCCGGTAGCACCTGATTATGGATCAGTGCCGCTACCCGCTGTCCGAGAACGTTGTATACGGTCAACGAGACACCGCCGCTCTCTGGCAGGTCAAACGCGATCGTGGTCGAAGGATTGAACGGGTTCGGGTAGTTCTGATGCAGCGAGAACGACGTCGGCACGACATCGTCGTCATCTTCATCCTCAACGCCCGTGCCCGTGAGAACCGTGCCACCCAGGTTCACGATCGCGACATCAT
>CAVYIO010000001.1:0-12853 GCA_963768565.1 Rhodothermales bacterium | reverse complement strand
ATTGGAGAATCGGCCGTGAGTCCATCCATCAAGGCATTCTGCCCAGAGGCTGGAGGCGCCCACGCTCCAAGCCAAAGGAACGCAGCCACGATGGCGACCACTCCGGATCCGATCCTCAGTCGCTGTTGATCCATCTTACTAACCTCGTTTGGTTGATAGTCCTGCTTTATTTCACTGAACCGTCCGGGCAGTACCGGCTGCAGGTTCAATATTTGATTTCGCTGTGTCTGATTCATCTCCATACTATTCGACATTCAGTCGCACCAGCTGGCGGTAGTGTATCCGACTGGCGGTCTCCAACTGAACGAAGTAGACGCCGCTGGAAAGCCTTCGAGCCGCATCATCCAGGCCGTCCCAGACTAGACGGTGCGAACCTGCCGCCGCCGCTCCCGAGTACAGGGTACGGACGTGCCGGCCGACGACATCAATAACCTTCACGGTCACGCGACCCGGCTCCGCGATTTCATATGGTATTGTCGTCGAGCGGTAGAACGGGTTCGGGTAGTTTGGGAGCAGGTTGGTGGCGGTGACGGTCTGGAATCCCGACGGGTCGTCGACAGGTGTAGAACCTCCGTACAGCGCCTCGATCTCGATGTCGGTTAGCGATCGGTTGTAGATCTTGACGTCGTCGATCTCTCCTTTGAAATTCCACTGAGTATCTCCTGGGACCATCTGCGCGATGGTGAGGTCGATATCGGTCGTATTGAGACGCCCGCCGAAGGTCCCCGTGACGTCTTCCTGACCGTTCACATAGATGCCGAGGGTGCCGCCGCCGAAGGTGACCGCAACATGGTAAAGCGAGTCTGCTATGAGCACGGTCTCCGAATCCAGATCCCGTATGCCCGTGTCGGTATTTACCGTCCATCGTAGCCGGCGCTCCGGAATGATGGAGACCTTCCAGCGATTCTGCCAACTCCCGTGTGAGACGAGAAAAGCCTCGCGCTCGAAGAGTTCATACGCCTTCATCCAGAAGCTGACGGTTGCCTCATCCCGGAAATCCAGAGATGGGTGTACGGCCACCCTGAGATGATCGTCCACGCCGTCGAAGGCGTACGCCCCATCGGGACTGCCCGTCCGGTCGGCCACAAGCGTGGCCCCGACAATAGCAGCGTGATTACCGAAGCCGCTCTCGTCGTTGCCCGTTCCAGTGAACGGGAAGTCGGCAACCAGCCTCCCTGCAACGACACCGACGCTGTCGACTGCCTGCGCGCCGCGGCCGTCGTCGACCGTGCACCGGACCACATAGTAACCGGGGTTTGCAGGAGCATCCCAGGTGATCGTGCTACCGTCGCCGGTCAGGATGCCTGCGGCCGAGTACCATGTGAACGCCAGCGTGTCCGCATCGACGTCTGATGCCTGGCACAGAACTGTCGTCGAGCCTCCCGTGTCGATTATTTGGGGATCGGCCGAAAGCTGCTCAATTACGGGGATGTGGTTGTCGAAGACCGACAGCGCAATGACCTCGGTGTCGGAACCACCCTGTCCGTCATTCACCTTGCACGTTACATCGAAACTGCCGATCTCCGCCGGGGGCTCCCACGTCACCGCGGTACCCTCACCGGAGACTTGTCCGCCCGACGTCGACCACTCATACGTGAGCGATTCGTCGTTGCGGTCCTCGGCGGAGCAATACACAGTTGTGCTTCCGCCGATGAACACGTCTTCCGGACTCGCGTCGAGACTCTTGATACGGGGCGGGTAGTTTGCCGGGGCCGCGCCCGACGCGTAGTCAACGACTACGCCGTCAATGAGCATGTGCCCGGGGTCGTACGTAATGGCTCCTCCGGGCGGGGCCAGAACCAGTATGGTTGCTTCATCTGCCGGAAGCGTAACGAGGGTGATGCCGCTGGCGCCGGTTGCGATAAAGCGTTCGGACACAATGTCATACAGATCGTAGGAATCGACACCGAGGTCGATGGAGACTGCCTTTTCCTCCAGATACGGGTTATAGTAGAGGTAGCTGGGGTACGCAGTGGGCCCGAAGTAGTCGGTCTTCAGCAGATCGAGTTGAAGGATTCCGGAAACGTCGGTCGTATCCACGATGCCACCGAGGATTCCGACGTGCGAAGAGCCGTACAGGACCAGGTTGGTGTATCCCCACCCGCCGTCGACAGCATCGCCGGTCGCGTAGGGACTAAGACCAAACTTCTCCTGGCGTAGCGCTTCGTGGCCGATGTACGAGGCAGGATCGTTCGCGAAGGCCCAGTCCTCACTGTCCTGAAGGTTCGCGGGTAGATAGTTCGGATAGAAGAGTCGAGACGCGTTGGCCAGGTTGAGCATCCACTTGCCAATGGCTCGCGCGAAGCGATCATCGTAGCGCGTCATCGGAACGAGTGCGCCGGCTTGCTGGAAGCCGTTCATCATGAACGCGTAGTCGTTGAACGAGTCCTCTCCAATCAAGCCGTGCACGTCGTAGCCGCCCCAGGTCCCGATCAGAGTTCCCCAGTTGCGAAGCGGCCCGACATTGAAGCACCAGTTGAGCATCTTCTCGACGTCGTATCGAGATCCCATCTCCGCGTTCATGCGTGCTGCGGCGTACACGCCGTATGGCAGCTGCAGCTCGTAGGACGGGTTTGACGTTCGGCTGTTGAGAAACTCGAGGGCCCATTCGGCTCCGACGCGATATTTCTCTTCTCCGGTCTCGACGAAGGCGTTGTACAGGAGCCATCCGATGGCGCCGGCAGCCTCCGGCTCGCGGACACCGCTTGCCAGAGGCCTCATGGTCGAGAAGGACCACGCGCGGTAGTTCATGTTCGGCATCTTCCACGGCGTCGTGCTGCCGCCCATGGCCTTCGTCGCACGGAGCCACTGGTCGGCGACCGTGGTGAACTGATGCGCAAAGTCGCCGGTATTCGGATAGAGATCGTAGAGCTGGTAGAAGAAGACATTCGGCATGGTCTCATACCACCAGTCGTCACCGCTCTGGGTAACCGGCAGGTTGAGGTAGATATTCTCCTCGGCACGGCGGTTGAAGAACTCCTCGGCCATGAGTATCCAGTTCGTTCCCGCCTGGTCACTCTTGTCGATGTCCACCAGACTTGCGCCAACAAGCGCCGGGAGGACGTTGATGGCTTCCGCCGAATTCTGGCGCGGCGTGCCCACAACTGTCGTCAGGCCGAAACTGTTGTGCTGGGGATAATTGGTCGTGTTGTTAACGATCCAGCCGAGAGGCAGGTACGTGCCCACCAGATTGAAGTCGAAGACAAACGTGTCATATCCAGTGGCCACCTGCCTCCAATCTCTCATTTCGTACGGAGATGGGAGGTTTGGCATCTGCTCGACACGGGAGATCTGTATCTGTTGGGCATGGGATGCGGAAACGCCGGCAACCGCCAGGACCAACAGGCTGACAGGGCGAATGGCTGCCTTCGAATAACCGGCTATTGTGATGCCCTTCGTCATTGTTGGTCACTCGCCGGCCGGGCACTTGAGTCTCGAACGACCAGTTCGGTTGGCACCTTGATATTGTGCGAGCCGCGACGATAGCGGTCGCTGGTGTCTACTGATTCTCCCATCAGCTCGGTCAAATACCGGAGCGCGAGTTCGCCCAGTTGCTCCTTGAAAACACGAACCGTCGTGAGGGAAGGGACAGTGATGCGTGACCCGGCGACATCATCAAAGCCGACAATCGACAGTGATTCGGGCACGGCGATGCCACTGTTCAGTGCGGCATCGAGCATGCCAAGTGCCAGCGCATCATTGACGCAGAACACCGCTGTCGGTCTGGGGTCCATCGCGATCAGGCGTGCCCCGAGAATCTTGCCCGTTTCCCGGTCAGGATTCCCGTCAGTTTCTGTGATGATGAGGGACGGGTCTACTCGAAGCCCGGCGGCAGTCAACGCCAGCCGGTAGCCGTCCAACCGCCCCTGCAAGCCGGGGTGCTGCATGTCTGCCCCGAGGAACGCGATGCTCTTGTGTTCGAGGTCGAGCAGGTGTTCGACCGCGCTTCGCGCGCCAGACTGGTTATCGATAGCGACCGACGGATGACGATCGTTCTCGAAATCGATGAGGACCATCGGGAGGTCGGCCGCCTCCACCTCGTTGAGAAATGCCAGGTCAACTTTGCCAGCGACGAGAACTCCGTCTACGTTTCGCTGACGGAGGAAGCGGGGGGTCTGTTCGCCGGGAGTATAGTCTTCCGAAATCGTCGCGAGCAGTACATAGAGGTCATGCCGATCGGCCTCAAACTCGGTCCCGAGAAAAACGTGTGTGTAGAATGGCTCGCTGCGGGCGAAGTGATCCGCCCGAAGTACGAATCCGATGTTGCCGGTCTCCTGCTTAGCCAGTTGCCGCGCAGCAGGACGGGCCACGTAGCCGAGATGCTTCGCTGCGCCCTGGATACGGGCTCGGGTGTCCGGACTGACGTATCCCTTCCCGTTGAGAGCGAGGGATACCGTCGAAATGGAGACGCCAGCCTCCTCTGCGACGTCCTTGATCGTTGTCCGACCTGACTTCGTTTGAGACACTTCTTTCGATATATTTATCGAAACGTTTCGATAATAATATGATCGAGTCGGCAACAGGTCAATAGGGAACGGATCTTTCCTCGATTCTGGTCAGAATCCGAATCCGACAGCCGTTATTGCACGATCGAGTGTCCACGTGAGGGAAGTGACGTAGGCGCCCCGAACGAACCTTGTGTCAGCCTGGTCGGCAATCTCGCGACCGTTTACGAAGACGAATCGCGGCGTCTTCGGGGAGACGACAACCACTTCCAGCGACTGGCCTCGAAGTCCCCGTACGTGCACGTTGAGGCGTTCTTCGGACGCCTCGTATTCGACGCTGTCCACGATTCCTGTGGCGCGGGCGAGGTACGGATCGTCGGGAAGGCCGCGCTCGAGAGTAATCTGAGCGGCGGGCGCCGTCGCGATGGCCGAATAGATACGTCTACCATCAGCCGTGATGCTTCTGAAGAACGGGCCATTTCCCGACCATGTAACATGGCTCCGCTCACCGTGCATCACGAGATCGTATGCAACGTTATCGAATCCGCTCGGGAGATTCGGGTCGAACCACAGATTCCATTCGTTTTCCCGTACGCCCGCCAGCTGATAAAGCACATGGAGATACCATCCACCGGCCCACAGGAACGCCGTCTTGTCGATCCTTCCGTACCCCGGCGCAGACCAATCCGCGTTTCGGTACTCGAAGAGCGCCGGCTGTCCGTTGGGACTCCTCTCGATGCCATCGAGCGTCAGAAACCGCTTCAGGACGTCTCTGGCGTCGTCCGGACGATCGGCAGCCAGCATACCCATGGCGTACCACGCTATACCCTGCGGCCAGACGCCGCCGTTCATGTACTGATACGGGGCTCCGACCTCGGGGCCATTGAAATGATACCGGTCGATATGGTCGAGGAAGTCCGGCGGCATCGCGTTGCGAATGCCGATCTTTTCGTCAAGTAGTACGTCCCGCGCCGATTCCAGCAAGCGGTTCTCCATTTCGGGGTCGAGAAGATCAAATGCTGCGGCCAGCAGTGAGCCGGAATAGTAATGCCGGTCGACCGCCGTCGAGTCAAGCATATTCAGGAGATAACCGGCATCCTCATCCCACAGCTTCTCGACCAGCTGACCACGCATCTTGTCGGCCAGATCAAGGTATCGTCCCAGACCGTCGTCGTATCCCAGTTCGAGTGACAGATAGACGTAGGATCGAAGTGCCCGAATCATGAGGGTCGTCAGGTAGGCGCGCGCCCCGTAGACGTGTCCGATATCCCACCAGTCGGGCCTCTCCGAGTACATAAGTCCGTCGCGCTCATTCTGCAGCATCAGCCGCAAACTGTTGCGGAGCATAGGAATAAGGGATCGAATGGTTTTCTGGTCTCCGCTGTGCTTCAGATACGAACTCGAGAGCAAGATGAACCATAGATGGTTCCAGTTGTCCGAACCCGCGTATTCGGTCACGTACTCGTCATTTCGCCAGTAGTAGGCATGCGGAAGCAGGCTGTCCGGGTACGCCAGACCTGCGAGATATCGCAGGTCCTGCGCCACGCGCGCGGTGTCGAAGTGGACCGCGCCGAGATCGGTCAGCAGTAGATCGTGGGTGAAGAAGAAGTTGTACTGCGCCGGGGTTGGCATGGGCACTACCTTCCCATCGAGGTAGTGCATGTCGGCTGCAAGGAGGGCCTTCGACCAGCGTTCGGTCCGAACCAGCTCGGCGTCGTCGACGTCAAACGCATGCTCGCGTAACGCATAATCTGCGACACGACTTTCGTACGTCTCAACGTCCTCGCGCCAATCTTCGCGAGCGTGTTGCGTGACCTCGTGGAACTCCGACTTGCGGCACGATCCGATCACCTGTGTGATCACCAGATTTTCACCCGGGTCCAGGTTGGCACGATAGGAGAAGCGCGCGTCGGTGGCCGTCTGTACTATCGGCGCTATCGCGGTCAATGGCTGGATGCACGGGGGCGGCATCTGCATTGAGAACGAACAGAGTCACGGAATCAGCAGCGATGTCATCGTAGTCGGCGCGAAACACGCTGTGGTCGTCAAGGTAGCCGGACCAGGTCGGTGTCTTGAAGTCGTACGCGTGCGACGTTCGCAGGGTAGGATTCATGCGCGTCGTGACTTCGATCTCGCTCGATTCCGTCGCGTGGTTCGTTATCGTAAGCTCCAGCACCATGACAGGTAGCGACGCTCCGAAACGGTAATCCAGTCGGGCGCCATACGACGCAGTTTCATGTTCGAAGACGACTCGCGACGGCGTCGCCGAGTACGGATAGGGCGTATCGCCGATGGACGTGCTCGTTCCGTCGACCGACAGTGTGACGGAAAAAGGCATCGACTCGTCGCGGCGCCAGTAGTCGGTGCTCAGGTCGATGCTGTTCGCGACCGGGTAGAACAAACTGACGCGCGACGGCAGTGGGCGGCTGTGATGGAATTCGATGCCGGCATACGGCCCGCCCACCTGCAGCTGCCCGAACCCTTTGTCAAAACGGCTCTCCAAACCATCGGGGCCGCTCTCCGTGTTCTGGCCCGCAGAGACCATGGGGAGGAGAGCTGCGAGTAGAAGAGACCATCGAACATACCTAGCGCCCGACGCCCTGGATTGATGTCGCCGACGAAAGCGCCTCATTTGCTTCAACGCCCCGAGATGTGATATTGGACGATTCGAATATATCGAAACGTTTTGATATCACGAGGCGACATGGCTCTCGCCTTCCGACTATCGACTCTCGTCGGATTCGTCGGGAGGTTCCACCACCAGCATATTTGACGCGAGTTCTTCGGACAGACGTAGTTCGAGGCCGTCTTCCCGTGATCGCTTGCGCCGAAGTCCGTCCGGCGTCTGTCCATCCGGCAGCTTCCCGAGATTGCAGATGGGCTCGCCGGGACTGATCGCCGGCAAACTGGTCATGCCGATGACGACACCGTCAAATGGTGCGTGAACGGTGTTCTGCTCGCGTCCCAGCAGGGTCGTGTTTGTCGCAAGAGGCTGGCCCTTCTCGACGATGTCGCCCGGCTGTATGTGGAACTGCATGAACCCGCCTCGATCCGCCCGTATCCATTTTGATTTCTGGATGACGACCTGATAGGGAGGGCTTTCAGATGATCCATCCAGCATCTGCAGACCGCGAAGGACGTTGCGGATTCCGCGGGTCGCCGATTCTACGATGGCCGGCTCCACTTTCCAGACCTCACCACCCTCCATGATGATGGTCGGGCAGCCCCTCGCGGACGCTTCCGGCCGGAACGCTCCTTTCGGTCCCTTGCCGTTGATGATGATTTCTGAGCCGAATGATTCAGCGAGGCGACGAACGTCAGGATCGTTCAAGTCGCCGCGGACATTCGGGTAGTTCGTGCGATGGACGGCAGCTGTGTGAAGGTCAATGCCGTAGTCCGATCTCAATACGATCTCATCGAAGATGATTCGTGCCATCCGGCTCGCGAGACTGCCGCGTGCGGATCCCGGAAAGGAGCGGTTCAAGTCGCGACGATCCGGCAGATACCGGGAGTGCCGATCGAAGGCAAGCAGGTTCAGCACCGGAACGAGAATGACGGAGCCTCTGAGCAATCGGAAGTCTTCGTCCTGAATCAGCTGGCGAACCGCGCCGGTGCCGTTGATCTCATCGCCGTGCAGCGCGGCCGTCACGAATACGACAGGTCCGTCTTCCTTCGCGCGACGGATGTGAATGGGAATCTGCACGGTCATGCTGCTGTAGCTTTCGCTGACCGCGAGTGTTACGTCGCGTGACTCACCCGCCGGAATATCTTCCCCGAACCATGGGCTGACCGGTTTTTGCTTGCGTCGTCTGGTCATGACCTGTCAGTCTTTGTCTGTCGAGGACGCGATGGCGACCGGGGACTGCCGGCATCTTGAGGACTTCATCGGCGACAGGCAAATCCGGCAGGTGCTCGACCAGCGGACGTCGCGTGCGACGCGTCTTCGCCGGGATCAGGTCGCGCATCAACTCGAGTTTGCCGAAGCACAGCAGACGATCGCCGGCCTCAAGCTGCCGATGTGGTCGCGGATTGGGGATGACCGTCGTGGCCCGATAGAGCGTCAGCACATTGATATCCTTCTCGCGCAATCCGGATTCCTGTATCGACTTGCCGACGTATTCGGATCCCTCGGGGATGTGAATCTCCGTGACGCCGTAACCGCGGCTCACGGTCAGTCGCTGACGCAGATCGATTTCCGGAAAATCAACCTGCGCCGCGATATAGTCGATGATGGCGCCGGCGATGTCGAGTTGCGTGCAGCCCTCGATTCCTTCCAGTCCTGGCGACGAGTTCACTTCCACGATTTGCGGCCCGTCCTTGCCCTCGAGCAGATCTACGCCTGCGACTCGAAGGCCCATGATCTGCGCGGCCCGCACGGCGGTTTCGCGAGTAGACCTCGTCCAGCGTAACCGGCTCGGTGAGTCCGCCGCGATGGACATTGCTGCGGAATTCCTGGCCCTGAGCTACGCGGCGCATGGCGCCGACCACCTGATCGCCGACGACAAAGGCCCGGATATCGCGCCCTTTGCTTTCGGCAACGAACTTCTGGATCAGCACGTTCTGCTTCTGGCTTTGCAGCAGTTCGATGATGGCCTCCGCCGACTTCACCGTCTCGGCCAGCAGCACGCCGATCCCCTGCGTGCCTTCAAGCAGTTTGATGATGACCGGCGCGCCGCCGACACGTTCGATCGCCGGCAGCACGTCCTTCTTGTCGCGCACGAACGTCGTCTCCGGAATGCCGATGTGGTGTCGGCTGAGAATCTGCAGGCTGCGCAGCTTGTCACGCGAATTGGCGATACCCGCCGACGAATTGGCGCAGAAGACATCCATCTGCTCAAACTGTCGTACGACGGCTGTACCGAAGTAGGTGATCGAAGCGCCGATTCGCGGAAGCACGGCATCGTAGTGCGAGAGCTGTTTCTGGCGGAAGTAAAGATCCGGCTCCCCCTGGTCGAGATCGATCGCGAACTTGAGCGTGTTCAGAACCTTGACTTTGTGTCCTCGCTGCTCGGCGGCTTCGCGAAGGCGCCGCGTGCTGTAGCATCTGGCGCTGCAGGACAGAATGGCAAGTTTCATGTGTGCTTCTCCCGCTTCGGAGTCTTGTTAGTTTTAGTCTTCTTCTTCCGTTTCGGCTTGCCGCCGTAGTAGGATTTCCCCGCGTCGACGAGGAATCGTTGCCGGAAAGCCTCGCGGCCGAGCAGCATCCGGAAGCCCATCTCGTCGCGACTGGCGAGTGTCAATTCAACCGGCCACGTGATGCCGAGCAGGGATACGTCGGTCACGATCACGGGCCGCATTGTGGCCTTCCCGCTCGATGATCGGACGGACCGATACTCCAGTACCCGTGCCTCGACTTCAACGGTTCTGCTGCTGTTTCGCTGAACCGGATGAACCTGGAATCGCACCCACGTCGTGCCATCTCGATCGAAGTATTCGAGATCGAAGGCGTGCAGCGACGACGAGCGCGCGCCGGTGTCGACCTTTGCCTTGATCGACTTGATTCCGAACTCAGGCAGCCCGACCCACTCGCGCCAGCCGATGACAGGCAAAATGCGTTTTGCGTTGCTTCACCATGCAGGGTGGCGGCCGCCTCCGGACGGGCGAGGAAAGCACCGTGTGTCGGCGTGCTGATCGGCGTTACCCATTTATCCTGCAATTTGGTGGTTTGTCCGGGTGAGATAGACCACGGCTGAGTCGATCATCGTGTATCGAGCCTGTCATACGTCCGGCATCGGAATATACCGCGCGGATATCGATCCCGGCATTTCTGACGCCTGCGTTCGTTTTCGTAACGATACTGTTCGGGATCTCGGGGTAAGACCCTGATAAAGCTCCTGCGCGTTTGAATCACAGATCCCGAACACGAAGTGAATCAGAAATGCCCATCACACGTTTCACAGGTGCGGGCTGTCACAACAGAACAGCTGTGACAAGACGACCGATCGATTTCCGCACATGCACTGAAGGGAGTTTTATTCTTGAGATCTCTTACGCATTTATTTTCTTGCGCGGTCCTGCTTGCCTGTGGAAGCTGCACGGACGTGCGGTCGACGTCTCTTGTCGATGACGACGTGACGGACGGTGGTTCGTGTCCGGCGGGCATGGAGCAGATCGACGGTTTCTGCGTCGACAAATGGGAGGCTCATCTCCAGGGCCGGTCGTCATATGACGTTCCGGTTGACGGCGTCGCCGCCACGGCGCAGGGCGTCGTACCCCAGGGATACATCAGCGGCAATGTGGCCGACGCGGCATGTCGGCGGGCGGGGAAACGACTGTGCACAAGCGACGAGTGGCTGCGCACATGTCGCGGTCCGGCGAACACGACATACCCGTACGGTGACGTTTATAAGCCGGGCGCTTGCAATGAGGGGCGTGACTCGCACCCGGTCGTCGAACTCTTCGGCGGCAATGTGAACTGGTCGAGTACGCAGATGAACGATTCGCGCCTGAACCAGCTTCCCAACTCGCTGGACTCGACGGGGACCAATCCGGCCTGCGTGTCGGCCGAGGGGGTGTTCGATCTGCACGGCAATCTGCACGAGTGGGTGGCCGATCCGGACGGGACGTTCCGTGGTGGTTTCTACGTAGATGCAGAGATCAACGGGGCAGGTTGCCTGTATCGCACCACCGCCCACAGTCTCACCTATCACGACTACTCGACCGGTTTCCGGTGCTGCGCGGATCCGGAGTGATGATGGTCGATCCATCGGCGGTCGATTCGGACCTGCGACGGCGGCGCGATAGTCGGGGCCAATCGGTCCAGGACCGAGACGACCAGTGAACGTTAAGGATGGTCGTTGTAGAACTCGTGCAGACTCTCGTGATTTCGGTCGACCCTCGTCTTGTTCTGATGTTCACGCGTTTAAGTTTCTCAGGTGAGACGCGATCATGGTGATTCACTGTGATCCAGTGTGATCCGCACTATCATGGCGATCACTGTTATCCCACGATCATGGTGATTCACTGTTATCCAAACTATCGAGACTTTCCTATGCGCCTGCTTCGTGTATTCGCTATCTCCGCGCTTGCTTTCATTGTCGCGTGCGACAGCTCCGACTCGTCAGATGTTGAATCGGGTGACGTACCTGCCGACCTCGTCGGTACGTGGGTCGCGACGTCCCTGATGGTGGCCGGTTCGGATCTGGTGGCCCAGGGCACATCGTTTGAAATCACGTTCACGGCCGACAACAACTATTCGTTCACCGTAGCCAACGCGCCCCAGGATCTCTTCTGCGACCTTGCCACAGCCTGCACGAGCGGTGGCGTATTCGCGATTCAGGGCCAGACGTTCATTTTCGATGCGGACGAGCCTGACCCGGATGATCGGACGGAGCTGGCCGTTACGACGCTTACCGCGACGGCCTTCGTTCTGTCCGGCAATATCGACTCGGAAGCGATCCAGTTCGTATTTGCCCGGAAATAGACAACGCTCTGCGTCAGCGGTGAGTCAGCGTACCTCGGAATGATCGTTCGATTTGTCGTTCACGTCTGCCTGAACGTGACGTTCTTGACGGACGAAAGCCGCCGTGAGCGCATTCTCCGAGGATTCTAGCGAGACGGTCACGTGAAGAAGCTGGCTGCCGTGTGAAGAGGCTTCATTGGCGATTTAATTGGACCCCGGCTTGCAATTGCAGGTCGGGGTTCTTCGCTGTCATGGAATCCCTGCAAAGGCACCCGCTATCAATTCCGCCTCTCAAGAACGGCCGGATATCTTCCGGTGTTACAGGTGTTGGCGACTAATTGGAACTCCGGCAAGTCTCCGCCGCCGATCCGATCGCGTTTGTCGTGACATTTGTCCGGTTTGTCAGGGCCGGAGGTTCGTAGGCTGCATGGCGAGAACGAACCTCGGGGGGTGTAGCCATGCGGTATTCCGGAATTGCGTTGGTCGTTTTGCTCCTGGCAGGCTGCGGAACGAGCACTCAGGTCATAGAAGGGAGCTGGAGCGATGATTCGATCCGGCAACAAATAAACGACATCGGGCGGAGTGGAGCCGGCACCGTGGAGGTGCCTCAGACGAGGCTGGCTTATTCCGAAGGCAAGGAGACGCGGAAGCCGGGGAGGCCAATGACGTTTACGGGCGCGTGGACCGTTCGTGGTGATTCTTTGCTGTGGTCGGAGTCGACCAACCGCAATCTCAGTTTGAGCGACCTCGGTTCGGTCACTGCACGTTCCGGACGGGACCACAACAAGGGCGCTCAGATCGGCCTGATCTATGGTGGTGCAGTCGGCGGGATGCTGGGCTTTGCGACAGGAGTAGCGTGGATGGAAGAGTGCGATCCTTCGACGTGGGACTTCTTCTGTGGCATCAGTTTCGGTGAAGCCCTCGGAGTTGCGGCAGTGACCGCGCTGGTCGGGGGCGTCGCGGGCGCCCTGCTAGCAATACGGCGTCTGAACCAGCGTCAGACAGA